>CAWEPX010000033.1:0-295395 GCA_963811025.1 uncultured delta proteobacterium | reverse complement strand
TATCTTCATTCAGTATCAAGAGTTTCCGGGGCACATTATGGAAACGCCATCCACAGGAACCCCGGTTGTTTGCACCTGGTTTGCAGTTTTCCCCTTCTTCAATGATACAAGTAGGTTGTCGATCGATTCCTCGTGCTCTTTCCTTTCTTGCCTCATCCTGCATTGTCGCCGTCGGAATTTAGGAGGAGGCCGGCATAGCGAAGAAGCATGAATTTGCGATACATTCGAACTACCGACAAACCTGTTAAAGAGGGGAAGGTGCATGGAGAAAATATCACTCGACCGAGCGCAAAAGCTGACAGCCATCGTTATGGCAACGCAGCGTATAAGCTTGGATGGGTGTCCCTGTGGCAGGGCCAGCAGGCTCTCACCGAACAAATCGAGACAATGTTTCCGGCAATGGGCACCAGGTTCTCGGCACGATCCTCAGGAAAAGAAATTGGTTCGCGGATGAACAGGAGAAAAAGATCTTGTCCCATTTAGATTCTCTCGCGAAGTAAGCACACACGCCTTGTTCCCCGGATCTCGCCTATCGTCGTATCTTCCCGAACCGGCGATCCGCCCATACTTGGCCGTCGCCGCGGGCCTCTACGTTGCGGCATTTCTGGGCGGAGTTTATGCGCCGCCGGCTCTGCGGAATGGATTGGCGGACGCGTTTATGGCCGCTGCGGAGCCTTATACCAACCAGAGCGGCGGTGTGCTCTTCCTCTTCATTCTCGCCAACAATCTCATAGCGACGATTCTCATGCTCGTTCTCGGCGTAGCGTTTGGGATCGTTCCGTTCTTTGGCGTCCTGTCGAATGGGTTGGTCCTTGGCATCTTGTGGCGCCATGCGGCTGAAATAGAGGGATACGGTAACGCAGCCCTCGAGGTGTTCCTGCATGGCGTGTTCGAGATCCCGGCTCTGCTCCTGGCAGCTTCCTATGGCCTATGGATCGGCATGACGGCAATCCGGAGGGCCCGAGGTCGCAAGGTGCTCCCTATCGAGGGCCAGATGAAACATGCTCTCAGAAAATACGTCGAGATCATTCTCCCCTTGCTGGTGCTCACGGCAGCGATTGAGACGGTGTTGGTGATCAAAGCAGTGAGTTAAGAGCGTTTCGGTCCGGGATGTGGTAATGCTTTTCAAACTGATTCGAGGAAGAGGCCGGCATGCCGAAGAAGCGGTACCGTCCGGAATCAGCCCCCCACCCGACGCAGGAAACGCTCCCGGCGCTCTTTGGACCAACAGGTGCAATAGGATGGTTTCCTGTCCATGATCCGCTTCGTGCAGAAGGAACAGGAAGGGAGGCAGCGCACGATGGGCCCCGGGATTTCTCCCCGGACCTTGCGGGGCCAGAGGGGATCCGCAAGCAGCACGCGCGCCAGCCCCACGAGGTCGGCCATGCCTTCCTGAAGCAACCGCTCGGCCGTTGCGGGGCTCTGGATGCGGCCCGCAGCGATGACGGGAATACCCGGCACAGCCCGCTTTATGGCATGTGCAAAGGGCGCCATGAAGGCCTCTTTGAGCTCGTCCTCCTTGTACGGAGAGGCCTGGAAGGAGTCGTAACAGCCGGTCATGACGGACAGATAGGCGGGATGGTGCCTGGCCAGTTCGCGGGCGAATGGGATCGTGTCGTCCAGGGTCAGGCCCCCGGGCATGTATTCGTCGGCCATGAAGCGGTAACCCACGGGAAAATCCCGTCCCACGGCCTCGCGAACTGCCTCCACCACCTCCAGCGGGAACCGCATGCGCCGCTTCGGGTCGCCGCCGTAGGCGTCGTCGCGGAGATTGGTGCGGCGGGAGAGAAACTGCGGGAGCAGGTATCCGGTGCCCCCATGCAGTTCCACCATGTCGAAACCGGCTTTCTGCGCGCGCCGCGCGCCCGCGGCGAAGGCAGCCTTCACGCGTTCGATGTCGGCCTGTTCCATCGCCCTGGGGAGGGCACCCCAAGTCTCCACCGCCGAAGGGGCGATCCGGTCCGGCCGGTGGGCATACCTCCCGGCATGATGGATCTGGAGCACAGCCCTGGCGCCCCGGCCCTTGATGCGCTCCGCCAGCCGGGCGAGGCCGGACAGGAAACGGTCGTCTGACACCAGAAGGGTACGCGGCAGCCCCAGGCCGCACGGCTCCACGGAAGCGTTTTCCACCACCACCAACCCCACGCCCGACGCGGCCATCTCTTCGTAATGATCGAGCACAAGGTCGTTCACCTGGTTGTCGACATCGGGGTAGGCCAGGTAGAACGGAAGGAAGACGAGGCGGTTCCCGAGCTCAAGCCCTCCCACGCGCAACGGGGAAAAGAGCAGGTCCATCATCATGCCACCCGGCCGTCGTCGACGACCGAACTCCCTGTCATCAAGTCCGCGGTTTCCGGCGAGAGGTACCTGGTCGCGCGCGTGGCGTCGTCTGGCTCCCCAATTTTCCCACCCCACTTTCGGACCATGGGCGCTCCTTCCGACAGCGCTTGTTTCCCTACCCGAAATCATAGCGGCAGGGACGCCCCCGATACAACACCCTCACATTTCCGGTCCCCAGAGCCGCCTCGCCGCCTTCTCTGGAACGCGGAAAATTTCATTGAGAGATAAACGGACCGCAAACCCCGCGCAAACAACGCCATCTATGGGGGTGGTGGGGAAGCCCGTGGGGAGTCGAGTCCCCCCTTCGGCACCATTGCAATCCTCGTAAGGAAATTTTGTCCCACGCCAAGTTCCCTTTTTGCGTAAGAACGGACCGAGCGGCTAAATTGTGGTTCGTGGGAACATTCACTGGCCCCGATGCCTCCTGGAAATTGGATGCTTTGGCCAAGTCCTTCCTGTTACGGTATGATCCAGTTCCCGGAACCGCACCGAATCGTGATTTCATTTATAATCGTCCCTTGTTTTAATATCGGATATCTTTCGGAAGTCATAATAGATGAGTGAACCCGGAATGAATACGCCCCGCCCGGCCCCGCAGGGCGAATCGAGGAGATGATACAACCCCATGAAGAACGAGTATACCGCCATCAACGACCAGTTCCTGAGGAAGCTTACCTTCGTCGGGAACCAGATCATCCTGCACACGGACGGGATACTTTGCGGCACGACCACGGAGATCGTAAGCAGCCGTGCCTTCCAGGCGATGCTGAATATCTTCCTCGACCACCTCATCGAAAAGGAAGACACGATCCTGGACGGCCTGGCGTCCGACGTGGGATCTTCCGAGGGGCGATCCAGCCTGCTCACGCTTCTCCGTCGCCTGTCCGAAACCCCCTTCATACACGCGGTCAAGGCAGTCCCGGGCACCCGGATCTGCGCGGACACCCCCCGCACCCTCCACCTGTTCGTGGAAAAATTCTACGATTTCTGGCGGTCCTTCGACCGGTATCTTATCTGCCACTCCGAACAGGGGCCGCACAGCCACGATATCCGTCCCTACCGGACGTTTACCGTTACCGCCGAGCGGCTCAAGGATCTGACGAGAGGCCTTTACCGGGACCTTTGCGAGAACATCACGGGGGACCACTGCCGGATCTATCGGCAGGTCTCGGCCGGCGCGGACGTAGGTTTGATCGCCGTGCAGAAGAAGTGGGATCCTGTAATCCCCACCGCCCAGATCTTGAGGAACATACCGTTCATCCGACAGGTCCTCATCAATCCGCCGCTGATCATCGACCCCCCGGAAAACCGTCGGACCGGCCAGTTCCTACGTATCGAATCCGACCCGCTCGCGGGACTTCCCCTGGGGGAAGGCAAATGGCTGTGCTACCCGGCTCAGGTGGGTCCTGTGGTGGTATTCGTCTACTTCCACCAGATGTTCATGGGGCTGGGATGTTCCCTGGCCAACCTGTTCGAGCTGGCCACGGAAGAGCAGATCTCCCGGGGCCCCGACGCCTTCTTTCTGTACGGGGTCGATCCGGGTCACCTGTCCGCCTACGGTGACGTTCCGACCGTCTTCTACGACAACGAGAACGGCGGCCCCCTGGTGGCGGCCATTCCCGGCGAAAACCGCTTCGGTTACTTCGGCTATCTGAAGAAGATGGCCCTGACCCTGCATAACGTCCTGATGATGAAACGGGGCCGTATGCCCTTCCACGGAGCCATGACCAGGATCCTTCTCCGAAACGGAATCTCCGCGAACGTCCTGGTCATCGGAGATACCGCCACGGGCAAGTCGGAGACGCTGGAGGCCCTTCGGGTCCTTGCCCGGGACACCATCCGCGAGATGACGATCATCGCGGACGACATGGGGTCCCTCGCCCTCCGGGATGACGGCCGCGTGATCGGCTACGGGACCGAGATCGGCGCCTTCATCCGCCTGGACGACCTGCAGCGGGGCTATGCGTTCGGCCAGGTGGACCGGGCCATCATCATGAGCCCCCAGAAGGCCAATGCCCGGGTCCTCATCCCCGTCACTTCCCTGGAGGAGATTCTCCCCGGATACCCGGTGGATTACCTCCTGTATGCAAACAACTACGAGCAGGTCGACGAGTTCCATCCCGTCATCGATCCTCTGCCCACGCCGGAGGCCGCACTGCAGGTGTTCCGGGAGGGGGCGGCCATGGCGAAGGGGACAACTACCGCGACGGGACTGGGGCACAGCTATTTCGCCAACATCTTCGGTCCCCCCCAATACCGTGACCGGCACGAAGAGCTGGCCCAAAAGACGTTCGAAGCCGCCTTCCGTACGGGGACATTCGTGGGACAGCTTCGGACCCGCCTGGCCGTCCCGGGATACGAGCAGGACGGCCCCGCGGAAGCGTCCGGCGCCCTCTTGCGGAAGATCCTGGAAGTTTCCCGCGGCTGAACGGAACCTGTGCCCCGGTCTTTGTCCGTGTCTTGCCTCGCGTCAGCGATTCGGCACGGCAGTTAGACTTGTCAACGGTCCGCCGACACGGTATATTCTTTCTTATACATTTGCTTTCATCCTTGACGGAAATGCGATATCGATTCAGGCCGATATCGCAAGAGGTTACGGTTTTCATTCCGGCCCGCCCGAGGGGGTAGCGCTTGCCGTCTTTCCCTCCAAACCGACCACAGGGGTTATGGTGATGGAAATCGAATGCAGCTGCTGCCAGGCCCGTTATCGGATGAAAGAATCGATGATGAAGGGGTTCCGCGGAGCGGAGGTACGCTGCCGCAAGTGCGGCGCAACGATCGCCGTCCTGACCCCCGGGACAACCTCACGGGCCCCGGGGGTAAAGGTCAAGGGTGACCGGCCGGGAGGGCCCCGTCCCCTAAAGGATAAGGAAGTCCCCCGGTCGCACGGCAGGATTCGTCCGCGGGACACGCCAGGCCCGGGTTGGCGGGAGGAGAAGGAAAGACGCTGACACGCACGGCGCTCGCGGAAGAACCCGATGCCGCCGAGCCCGTCCCCGACAACGTGTATCCCCTCGACCTGTTTCGGGGGGGACATCCGAAAAAATTACCGACCGGGGGCTTCGACATCTCCGGATCGATCCTTCCGCATCCGCCCGCCTCCGCCGCGGAACGGGAGTCCGCGGAAAGATTCCTTGCGGTTGCGGAACCCCTGGAGGAATTGAGGAGCATACGGTCGAGTCTCCTCGAGGAGGCGATACCCTGGCAGGAAGAAGGCATCGCCGCTGCACCCTTCGAGGCTCCCCTTGCTGCCCAGGACAATACGCCGGACCCGGGAAAGTCCGCCCCGGCCAAATCACGCCTGCCGGGCAGGTTCTCTTCTTCTGCGTATCCCCGTCCGAGCCATATCGCAATGGTCTATATGCTGCTTCTGTTCCTGGGAGGTTTCGGGTATCTGCTCGTCCACCTCCTCTCGCAACTGCTCAACGAGGGGGGCGGCTGACAAGAGGCAAGGAAACGAAAACCATCGTCAGTTCATCAAACCAACGATACTGTTCCCCCCGGAGGTGAGAGGCATGGGAGACCTGGATATCGGAATGGCGATGGTTGCGGCGCGAATCGCATCCTCCGAGATGGAGAGAGGCGTAACTGTGCGGAAGACAAGGGATGTCCTCGCTACGGGTCAGAAACTCCCGGAGAGCGGGAATCCGACCCTGTCCGGCCTGAAGATGGAAGTGATCAAGGGGGAACTCCTCCTGGTTCCCTCCGTCGAACCGACGAGGGGCAAACGGGCGAGCGGGTGGACACTTACCCGGGAAGACGGAACCGTCGTTCTCATCGACCCGGGCAAAATCGTCCGACCGTCGAAAAGAAAAGAGAACCCGCGCCCCCCCGGGAGAGCCTAGCGACTTCTCCGCCGGGGACCGGTTCCGGTTGCCGGCCTGGCGGTCATCCCTTCTTCGAAAGACGATCCAGAAAAGAGGCCATCCGCCCGAGATGTGCCTGTTCTTCCCCGGCCAGTGCAAGGAAGACCTTCCTTGCCCGCTCGTCCGAAACCGCCCTCCCCATCTTGATGTACCGGTCCAGGGAGTTCGCTTCCATAGCGATAGAGAGTTCGAGAATCTCCCGCAGCGTCTTTCCCCGGGTCCACGCAAGCGCCTCTCCCAACGGAATCCCTCCCTCCAGAAAATCCCCTGCCCCCACCCCTTCCGGCGGTGCGGGCTCCGTGTCCCTTCCGGAGGACAGGACGTAAAGTTCGCGAAGGGTTTCCTTGTGCCGTTCCTCCGCGAGAACCAGGGAACGAAAGAGCGCGCCGTCTTCCCCTTCCCCCGCCTCTCCGGCGATATGCTCGTAGAAGGCGCGGTTCCCTTCCTCGAGAGCCCAGGAAAGCGAAATCAGCTCTTCCGCCCCCGAGGCCCGGGAGAAATACGCCAGTCCGGAATCGTAGTCCCCTTCCGCCACGAGGCCGTTCCAGGCGTCGATCCCTCCCGCCATGCTGTAGACCCGGGAGAACCCCGCCTCCCCCAGGGTAGCCGCAGCGGCACGGCTGCGGACCCCGGACCTTCAATAGGTGATGGTCGGCTTGTCCCGGTCGAGTTCATCGAGGCGATCCCCGAGTTTTGCCACCGGAATGAGAAGGGCCCCCGGGATATGCCCGCTCTCGTACTCTCCCGGTTGCCGGACATCGACGAGATTGTACGAGTCCGCGCTCCTCTCCCTGAGGAACGCTCTCACATCGTCGGCCGTCATAGTGGAAACCGACTTGAAATAGTCGAATATTCCCATCCTTCTCCCTCCCTCCCTGTCTCATGCCCCGCCAGTGGATTTCGCTGCGTTCTCCGGATACCTGGAATTTCCTCATGAATCTCCGGTCAAGGGCATCCTTCAGTCGGAAGGCTATCGGGCCATCCCATACGAACCCCTTCCGGCGGAAAATCCCGCTCCCGTCCCCCATGTTCAATATCGTGAGAAAGACGCCCCCGGGATCGAACCTGCGCAGAGGCCTTCCGTCGAGGAACGCCAGCAGGTTCCGGTGGAGAAGGCGGTTCTGACGGACGGCGTATACACCGACCCTTTCCAGAGGAGTTCCGTCAATCGTGATGCAGTCCCCGCCTCCGAACAGATCGGGATACCGGACGCACTGCAGGCTGTCGTTCACGAGCAATCCCCCGTCCTTCCCCGTGGGAAGATCCGAATCCGCGAAAAGGGGAGACGGCTTCACCCCTACCGCGACAAACACCATGTCTCCCTGGAGATTCGCTCCGTTTTCCAGTCGAACCACTCCTTCGCCGATCGACCGGGCACCGACCTCCTCGATCCGTTCGACCCCCCATCGGGCAAGGGAGCGCAGGGCCATTGCCCGGGCCTTCGCGGGGTAATCCTCCAGCACTTTCGACCCGGAAACCAGGGTTATCAACGCAATTCGCCCGCTCTCCCTTCCGAGACGTCCCAGGGCGGAAGCGATCTCGACGCCCGCGGCTCCTCCACCCACCACGATGGCGCGAAGCCCCGTTTTCCCGGGGGTGTCCAGTACTTTCCTCCTTGCCGCCAGGAGGTTCTCGATCGGCTTGACGGGGAAGACGTTGTCCGCGGACGGATCAACGATATCCGCGGGAACTTCGCTTCCCGTGTTGAAGGACACCACGTCGTACCGGAGCTCCTCCCCCGACCCGAGGATGAGGGTGCGCCGCGCGGGCTCCACCTTGACCACGCGGTCTTCGAGGAACGCAGCGCCCCTGTCCTCCGCCATCTTTTTCACGTGGAAGCGCGCCTCGGCGGGCCGGTATATCCCGGAGAGCAGGCCGGGGCCCATTCCCGAATAGTAGTGGTAGGGAGAGGGACCGATCAACGTGACGCGGTACCCCGCCCGGACGTAGTCGCGCAGGCGCAGCAACGCCGTCAGGTGGACGTGGCCGCCGCCCGTGAAAACCATGTGTTTTCCCATCTTGCTCTCTCCGGGTTTCGTGGTCCCGCTGCCACCTAGGGGTGCAGCCCTCGGTAGTGCATCGCCGCCGCCACGCGCGAGATGCCGATCATGAGCGCAGCCATGCGGTTGGACACCCCCTTCTTATGCGCCAGATCGAGGACTTCCTGGAACGACCCGAGCATGATGCGCTTGAGCTGCCGGGTCACCTCCTCGATGTCCCAGAAGAACTTCTGCGTGTCCTGGACCCACTCGAAGTAGGAGGCCGTCACCCCGCCGGCGTTTCCCAGGAGGTCGGGGATGATGAACACATCCTGTTTCCCGAGGATCTCCTCGGCCTCCAGCGTGGTCGGACCGTTCGCCCCCTCGGCAAGGATGCGGCACCGGATCCGCGACGCGTTCTCCCCCGTGATCTGGCCCGCGGTGGCGCACGGCGCCAGGATGTCGCACGGGATCTCCAGCAGTTCCTTGTTCGACATCGCCGTCACGCCCGGGTATTCCGATACTTTCCCCCCCCCTCCATGTGCCGGATCATGCTGGCCACCGGAAGCCCGTCGGGGTGGTGAGCGGCCCCGTACACATCGCTCACGGCGAGCACCTTCACCCCCTTTTCCGCCAGCTCCAGGGCGGTGACGGACCCCACGTTCCCGAACCCCTGCACCACCGCGGTGAGTTTCTCGGGGAGAAGCCCCAGCCGCTCGATGGCGGCGACGATGAGATTGACCAGCCCCCGTCCGGTCGCCTCGCGTCGTCCCACGGAGCCCCCCACGACGAGCGGTTTTCCGGTCACCACACCGGGGACGGAGTAGCCCATCTGCATCGAATAGGTGTCCATCATCCACGCCATCGTCCGCTCGTCGGTGAACATGTCCGGCGCCGGTATATCCTTTTCCGGGCCGATCAGCATCGCGATCTCCGTGGTGAACCGCCGGGTGAGGCCCTGCAGCTCGCGGCGGGACATCTCGAGAGGGTTGCAGCACACTCCCCCCTTGGCGCCTCCGAAGGGGATGTTCATGAGGCCCGACTTCCACGTCATCCACATGGCGAGGGCGGTCGTTTCCTCGAGGGATACGGTGGGGCTGTACCGGATCCCCCCCTTGCCCGGCCCGAGGGTGATGTTGTGCTGGACCCGGTACCCCGTGTACGTGGCAACGTTCCCATTGTCCAACCTGACCGGCACGGTGACCACGAGCGCGCGCCTCGGGTACCGGAGCCGGTTGGCCAGGTTCTGGTCCAGGTTGAGAAGTTTCACGGCCTGGGCGAGCTGCTCCTCCGCCTCGTACAGCATGTCGTGACCTTCCTTGGTCTCTCCCCAGCTGGGAAATGGCATCGCTTCCTCCTCCTTTTTTCTCGCCCCGCCAAGTCCATCCCGTTTTCCGGATTTTTCCATTTTGCACGGATTCCCGCTCTATATCCACCGGGCGCCCTTTCGCCCCGGGGGGGGAATGGCATAGGATAGGGAAATTACCCGTTCAGGGAAACGCGGGCAGGGAGACGGCGGCAACCTTTCCATGACTTGGGGCAGACTGGCAAAAGGCGAGCTTTCCTGGGAGACGCTTACCCGGCGTTCCCGCGTTCTCGAATCGACGCGTGCGTTCTTCCGCGAGCGCGGCTTTCTCGAGGTCGACCCGCCGATCGCGCAGCCGTACCCGAACATCGATCCCAACGTTTTCCCGGTGAGCGTCTCCGACGCGGCGGGGAAAGCGTCCGGCATGTATCTCCACACGTCCCCGGAGCTGTCGATGAAGAAACTCCTCGCGGGGGGAGCGGGAAACATCTTTTACCTCGGCAAGGTGTTCCGCGACCGGGAAGGATCTCCCCTGCACCATCCGGAGTTCACGATGCTCGAGTGGTACCGGGTGGGGGAGCCGGCCGGTGCGGTGATGGAGGACGTCGAGGATCTCCTGCGGAACCTGGCCCGTCAAACGACCGGAACGGAGGAGATCCGGCGGGGAGGACAGCGGATATCGCTCCCCCGCCGCTGGATGCGGTGGGAGCTTTCCGATGCGTTCGCGCAACTCCTCGACTCCCCCGTAGATAACGCAAAGACGCTCCGGGCCGCCCTCACCGGGAAGGGAATCCGGCCCGGCCCGGCCGAGACGTGGGAAGACCTCTTCTTCCGGGCCGTGCTGGACGTCATCGAGCCGGAACTTGCCGATAGGGGCGCCGTCTTTCTGACGGGGTTTCCCGCCGCCCTCGCGGGAATGGCCCGGAGACGAGAGGAAAGAGGCGACATCGCCGAGAGATTCGAGGGGTATGTCGCCGGGGTCGAAATTGTGAACGGATATGAGGAGTTGACCGACCCCCGGGAGCAAGAGGAACGGCTCCGGGAACTTGTTGCCCGCCATGCGCGTCAAACAGGGGTGCAATTGCCGGTCGACCCGGACTTTCTTGCCGCCTTGCGGGCCGGGCTTCCTCCCTGTTCCGGAGCGGCCCTGGGGATGGACCGGCTGGTGATGCTCCTCCTGGGGAAAGAGACGATCGCCGACGTGACCTACCGATGAACAATGGCCCCCTGCTTCTCTTCCTCCTCTCGTTAGGCCACCTGTGTACCGACCTGGTCCAGGGAGCCCTCCCCGCGCTCCTGCCGTATCTGAAGGACCGGTTCTCCCTGTCCTACGCCGCCACCGGTACGATTCTGCTTGCCGCGCAGCTGACCTCCTCCGTGATCCAGCCGCTGTTCGGATACGTAACGGACCGCAGGCCGTTCCCGATCCTCCTGTCCCTGGGGTGCCTCGTCTCCGGCATCGGCATCGCCCTGCTCCCGTATTCCCCGAGTTTTCCATGGCTCATCACCATCGTGACATTCCTGGGGATCGGTACAGCCGCCTTTCACCCGGAAGGGTTCAAGGCCACCGCCTGCATCACCTCGGTAAAACGGGCGACGGGAATGTCCTTCTTCTCTGTCGGGGGAAACCTCGGGTTCGCCATCGGCGCACCCGCCGCCATTTTCCTCGTTTCCCGATGGGGCCTTCCGGGAGCGTCCGCGCTGATCGTCCCCGCGGCGATAGCGGCGGCCCTTTTCCTGCCGGCTTTGCCGCACATCCGGAAGCGCATCACCGAGGCCTCCGCGCGTGCGTACTCCCCCGTCGACAACGGCGTCAGGCGGCCGATGTACGCCGTCTCCCTGATCGTCCTGATCGTCGTGTTCCGCTCGTGGACGCAGCTCGGGCTCGCCGCATATATCCCGTTCCTCTACCGGGAGGAACTGACCCGCAACCCGGATTTCGTGGCCACTCTCCTGTTCCTGTTCCTCGGCGCGGGAGCGGTGGGAACGCTGGCCGGCGGGCCGATTGCCGACCGGATCGGCCACCGCAAAATGCTCTTTCTCTCGCTGGTGCTCCAGGTTCCCCTCATATTCCTGTTTCTCTCGGCAACCGGGTGGGCCGTTTTCGTGCTGGCCGCCGCGGTAGGTGCGACGATCGTATCGACTTTCTCCGTTACCATCGTGATGGCGCAGGAGATCTTCCCTCTGCGCATGGCGACCGCTTCCGGAACCATTGCGGGGTTCGCCATCGGTACGGGAGGAATCGGCGTGACTCTCCTGGGATTGGTGGCCGACCGGTACGGCGTCCCCGCCGCGGTGCATCTGATCAATCTCCTGCCGATCATCGGGGCGCTGTTCGCGGCGATGCTCCCGCTCCCCTGGCAGGCCGGCTTGCCAAGGACAGCATGAGGCAGGGCCGTCGACCCGCGCCCGCTTGCACGCGAAGCGGCGCCCCGGGGGTCTACAGGGGATTCCCCGCGGGAATATCAGACGTTGCCCCGGCCGAACCGGTTTGGAATAGAATACCCTGTCATGGGAATGAGTCGACGCAAGGAGAAAAACGATGGGTGAGGGGCAAAACGGAATCGGCGCTGTCCCGCCGGTAAACTCCCGTCGGAGGAAGGCGATGATGCTGTTCGTCGTCGCCGCCCTCGTGACCGTCGGGTCCGGCGTGTTCTACTGGTGGTACCGCCAGGCGCACATTTCGACGGACGACGCCTACGTCGAGGGCCCTGTCCATCCGATCGCGGCCCGCATCTCGGGCAAGGTCGTCGAGGTGCTCGTGGAGGACAATCAGCCGGTGAAGCAGGGGATGCCGCTGCTCCGGATCGACCCGGAGCCGTACGCCGTCCGGGTGGCCGCCGCCGGGTCCGCCGTCTCGGCCGCGACGGCGGACCTGACCGGAGCCAAGTCGGACATCACTGCAGCGAAGGCCGACATTCAGGCGGCCCGGCAGGACGTGGCGGCGGCGCAGGCCCAGCTCGCCCAGGCGCGGATCGCCGTCGAGGCGGCCAGGTCCCGGCTGACCCTCGCCGAGGCGCAGTTCGCCCAGGACGAGCGGGACGCGGAGCGGGCAAGCAAACTCTACGAGAGGCAGTCGATCAGCAGGCAGCGGTTCGAGAAGACCCAGACCGAGCTGGATGTGGGCAGGGCCCGCTACAACCTCGCGAAGGAGGAGCTTCGGCTCGCCGAGGCGGCCATCCCCACCCACGAGGCGCAGATCTCCCAGAGGAAGGCCATCCTGGCCCAGCGGCAGGCGGCGCTGTCGCAGCGCGAGGCCAGGGTCGGACAGCAGAACGCCCTCGTCCAACAGCGGGAATCCGCCCTCGCCGAGGCGAAGCTCTACCGGCAGTACACGGACGTCGTCGCCCCGGTCGACGGATATGTGACCCGGAAAGCGGTGGAAGCAGGACAGGTCGTCTCTCCGGGGCAGCCGTTGCTCGCGATCGCCGATCTTTCGGACGTGTGGGTGGTGGCGAACTACAAGGAGACCCAGATCGAGAAGATCCGTCCCGGCCAGCCGGTCTCCATCCGCATCGACACGTTCGCGGGGAAGAAGTTCCACGGAAAGGTGGAAAGCATCATGGCGGGGACCGGGTCCGCCTTCTCCCTCTTCCCCCCCGAGAACGCCACGGGGAACTACGTCAAGGTCGTGCAGCGGGTCCCGGTGAAGATCGTGATTGACCGGGGAGAGGACCCGGGTCACATCCTGCGGATCGGGATGTCGGTCGTGCCCACGGTGCTCGTCCGGTAGCCTGATGAGCGGGGAGAAACCGGGCGACGACGCGGTCGGCGCGATGGGCGTGAGCAAGTGGATCGTCGCGGTCACCGTGATGCTGCCGACGCTGATCGAGATCATCGACATCAGCGTCGCCAACGTTTCGCTCGACCATATCCGGGGGTCCCTCTCCGCGGGAATCGACGAGGCCGCCTGGGTCCTCACTTCCTATCTCGTCTCCAACGCGATCATCATCCCGATGACCGGGTGGCTCGCCCGCACCTTCGGGCGGAAGCGGTACCTCCTTTTCTCGATCTTCCTGTTTACCGGGGCGTCCCTGATGTGCGGGGCGTCCACCAGCCTGGGGATGCTCGTCTTCTTCCGCGTTATTCAGGGGATCGGTGGCGGAGCGCTCCAGCCCATCTCCCAGGCGATCCTGCTGGAGACCTTCCCCCCCGGGAACACGGAATGGCGATGGCCCTCTTCGGGATCGGCATCATGTTCGGTCCGATCGCGGGCCCCCTCATGGGCGGCTACATCACGGACACCCTTTCCTGGAGATGGATCTTCTACGTCAACATCCCCATCGGGCTCCTCGCCATCGCGATGGTAAAGATGTTCATCATCGACCCGTCCTACATGAGAAGAACGGAGAAGATCCGCGTGGACGTTTGGGGAATCGCGCTCCTGACGGTGGGAATCGGCGCCCTCCAGATCATTCTGGACAAGGGGCAGCGCGAGGACTGGTTCAACTCCGACTTCATCCTGGTCGTCTGTGCAATCTCCGTGCTTTCTCTCATCGCGTTCGTGATCGTGGAACTCTTTTTCGCCGAACAACCGATCGTCGACCTGCGCGCCTTCAAAAACATCTCATTCTCTTCGGGCAACGTGGTGATGTTCGTCGCCTTCTTCAATCTCCTGGGAAGCATCGTTCTTCTTCCCCTTTACGCGCAGATCCTTCTCGGGTACACGGCAACGCTCGCGGGCCTTGTGCTCTCCCCCGGCGGGGTCGCCACGCTCATCACGATGCCCGTCGTGGGGAAGCTTATCGTAAAACAGAATCCGAAGTATTTGCTCGCGCTCGGGATCCTCGTGTGCGCCTTCTCCACATGGCAGATGGCGGGGTTAAATCTCACGTCCGATTTCTCATCCCTCATGTGGCCGCGGATCTACCTGGGGTTCGGCATGGGGCTCTTGTTCATTCCGCTCACGACCCTCACCCTCTCCTCGATCCCCAAGCCCCAGATGGGAAACGCGACCTCCATCTACAACCTGCTCCGGAACCTGGGGGGGTCGATCGGCGTGGCGTTCTCCACGACCATGTTCGCCCGGCGGGGCCAGTTCCACCAGAGCCACCTCATGGAACACCTGACCTGGTTCGACCGGGGATTCAGCGACGCCGTGGCCTGGGGGCGGGCGATGCTGCCGGGAAGGGGGATCCCGGAATCCGTCGCCGAGGGGGCGTCGATGAAGATGATCTACGGGCAGGCCATCCGGCAGGCGACGGCGATGGGCTTCAACGACGCCTTTTTGATCCTCTCCGTTCTCATGGCGTGCGTCCTTCCCCTAATCCTCCTGATGCGACGGCCGGATCACCAGAACGGCCCCCCGCCCCCCGGGCACTGATCCCCCCGCGCCGCGGGGGAATTTTCCCGCCCGCCGGATTTGCGGTATACTGGAAACGGTTGCAGGCCGGTCATTCGTCCACTCCTTCGCCAACTCGTAACGCAAGCAACGCAACGGTCGCGGTGAACCTTTATCGGCCAAGGAGGATTCCGATGAGCATCCCGCAGAATCTTGCCCGGTTCCTCGAGGACCGCAAGATCCCGTTCCGGACAAAGACGCACCCCGAGGCATTCACCGCACAGCAGGCTGCCCAGGCATCGCACGTGGCGGGGAACTCCTTCGCCAAGTCGGTGATCGTCAATGTCGACGGGAAGATCTGGATGGCGGTCGTCCCCGCGACGGAGCGGGTCGACCTGAAGCGCATGCAGGAATGCCTCGGAGCGAAGAAGATCCGCCTCGCGAGCGAGTCGGAGTTCTCTCCCCTGTTCACCGACTGCGACATCGGGGCGATGCCGATCTTCGGGTCCCTCTATAACATCCCGGTGCTCGTGTCCCACGAACTCACGGGGAACGAGGAGATCGTTTTCACCGCGGGGACCCACCGGGAGATCGTGCAGATTCGGGTGAGCGACTATCTCGCCGCCGAACAGCCCAAGGTCTGCGAGCGCGAGGCGATCCTGGCGGGAACGACCTGAAAGCTACCAGGGGCATGCCCCGCCTCGCCGCTATTCCGCCGCGGGGGGGGACTCCTTCCCGACGTCCGGGGGTGCCGAGCCCTTGTGCGATCCGCGCCCGACGGGAAGGGCGGTGGATTGCCCCCGGGCGAGGATACGGCCGTCCCCGGCGGTGACCGTAAGCTCGCAGACCATCGACTGACGGCCCCTGTGGATGATCCTCGACTCCCCGATCACCTCCTCGCCCGGCTTCGCCGCGCGGAAGACGTTGATGCTCCACTGGACCCCCACCGCGTCGATCTCCGCGTTTACCGAGAGGGCGAACGCCGCGTCCGCGACGGCGAAGAGGAGCACTCCGTGCCCGATCCCGTGGGCGTTCAGGAATCGCTCCTTCACCTCCACCGACACCTTCGCGTACCCTTCCCGGGTATCGAGCAGCTTCATCCCGAAGTCCTGGATCAGCCGGTCCCCCTCCCAGATCTCGCCGATGCGTCCCATTCCCACTCTCCTCATCCTTTCCGGTAGGCCCGGGCCAGTTCCACGTAATTCCCCGCGGTGACCCGGTTTCCGTCCACCGAGCCCGGGCCGAGATTCCTCACCACTTTCCCCGGGACTCCCAGAACTAGGGAGTGCGGCGGGACGGCGGTCCCGGGGGGCACGACGGCCCCCGCTCCAATCACGCTTCCCCTCCCGATGACCGCTCCGTCCAGCACCACCGCCCCGATCCCGATGAGACAGAGGTCTTCCACCGTGCAACCGTGCACCACGGCCCCGTGGCCTATGGTGACCTCGTCCCCCACATCAAGCGGGTCCTTCCTTGTGACGTGCAGGGTGCTGTGGTCCTGTACGTTGGTCCGTTGCCCGATCCGGATGCGGCGGATATCCCCCCGGATGACGGTATGATACCAGACGCTGGATTCCTCTCCGATCTCCACGTCTCCGATCACCATCGCCCCTTCCGCCAAAAACACGCTGTCGTGACATACCGGTACGACGCCGTGGAACCCGATCAGCATAAGCAAGCCTCCCCTGACACCCCCCCCCGGGAATAAAAACGGGAGTCGCGCCTTGCGGCGCAACTCCCAGCATACCGTATTTTTTCGCGGCCGCTACCCGTCCAGCACCTCGCGGACCTTGCGAAGCAGGGCGTCGAGTCGGAACGGTTTCTGAAGGAAACTGGTCCCCGGGCGAAGAATGCCGCGCTGCGCGATGGCTTCGTCGGTGTACCCCGACATGAACAGAACTTTCATGTCGTGCAGCAGGGGCGCCAGGGAGACCGCTACTTCCGGGCCGCCCATGTTGGGCATCACCACGTCCGCGATCATCAGGTGGATCGGGCCGCGGTGGGACACGGCGACTCCCATCGCATCGGCCCCGTCCTTCGCCTCCAGCACGCTGTACCCGTGCCCCGTAAGAACATCGCGCACCAGCACCCGCACCAGCACCTCATCCTCCACGAGCAGAATGGTCTCATGCCCCCGGGGAGAGTCGGCAGGCAACCGTTCCGGATTTTCCACGGAGGACGGAGAGTCGTGACGGGGAAAGTAGATCTTGAACACCGTTCCCTGATTGGGTTCGCTGTACACCCAGATGTACCCGTCGCTCTGCTTGACGATGCCGTAGACGGTGGAAAGGCCGAGTCCCGTACCCTTTCCCTGTTCCTTGGTGGTGAAAAACGGCTCGAAAAGGCGCGCCGCGGTCTCGTCGTCCATCCCGCTCCCCGTGTCGCTTACCGCGAGCATGACATACGCGCCGGGCGTCACGACCGAATGGAGGGACACGTAATCATCGTCCAGGTACACGTTGCCCGTCTCGACCGTGACCTTCCCCCCGCCATCGATGGCGTCCTGGGCATTCACCACGAGGTTCATGATCACCTGTTCGAGCTGGCCCTTGTCCACCTTGACGCTCCACAAATCCGGCCGAAGCACCGTGATCAGATCGATGTTCTCGCCGATCATGCGTCCGAGCATCTCCTCCATACCCGCCACCACCTGGTTCAGGTCCAGTACTTTCGGCTGCAATACCTGTTTCCGGCTGAATGCGAGCAGCTGCTGGGTCAACGTCGAGGCGCGCTCCCCCGCCTTGTGGATCTCCTCCACGTCCTTCCGGTACGGGGAGGAGGCGTCGAGACGGTGCAGCAGCAGGTCGGAGTAGCCCCGGATCGCCGTCAGGAGGTTATTGAAGTCGTGGGCGACCCCGCCGGCCAGCCTTCCCGACCGCCTCCATCTTCTGCGCCTGCCGGAATTTGCTCCTCGCTCTGGCGCAAAGTCCTCCTCGATCTGCTTGCGCTCCGTGATGTCTTCCATGACGGACATGATCCCCGAGATGTTTCCCCGGGCGTCCCGCATCGGCGCAGTGGACAGGCTGATCTCGATCGGGATACCTCCTTTTTTCTGCCGTCGAAGCTCCCTCGCGGAGAATCCCCCTTCACGCAACACCTGCTCGCGGAGACTGTGGAACTCCGCGATATTCTCCTCGGGCACGACCGGGTTGAGACGGCCGATCGCCTCCTCCCTCGTCCAACCGAACATCCTCTCCGAGGCGGGATTCCACAGGGTGACGTATCCCTGCTCGTCGATGGCCATGATGGCAAGCGGCGATGACTCGATGAGGACATTAAGCGCCTCGTTCGACGCTCGCAGTTCCTTTTCCACCCGCTTCGGTTCCGAGATGTCGAGAAGGAGGCCGTCCACGTGATCGAGCGAACCGTCCGGGTTGTATATGAGCTGGCGCCTGTCCTCAAACCAACGATATTCGCCGTCGCGGTGCCTTATGCGGTATTCGACGCACAGGACCTTTCTTTGCTCCCCCACCGCGCTCCGGAAGGCCATCTTCACGGACGGCAGATCATCCGGATGGATGATTTCCCGCCATCTGGCGGATACCTGAAGGACCTCTTCCGCGGTGTAACCGGTGAGCCGCTCCACCTCGGCTCCCACGAAGGTGAGAGACCAGTCCGGAAGGCCCCGGTAAACGACTCCGGGAACGTTGTTCATGAGGGAAAGGAGTCGGCCGGGAAGCTGCTGCTGCTCCCGGAGCGCCCCCGTCTGCCGGACGGCAAGGGAGACCTGTCGCGCGACCGTTTCCA
The DNA here is from genome assembly GCA_963811025.1 of uncultured delta proteobacterium. GTDB lineage: Bacteria > Desulfobacterota > Deferrimicrobia > Deferrimicrobiales > Deferrimicrobiaceae > CSP1-8. The sequence goes on along the minus strand of CAWEPX010000033.1, from coordinate 276,876 downwards.
CCGTCTCGATCTCGTTCTCCGTCCACTCGTGGGATTCCGGTCGATCGAGAAACAGAACCCCGAAGAGTTTCTCCTGATCGCAGAGAGGGACCGCGATGAAGGCCCGCGGGAGAATGGTCTCGGACCCCTCCTTTCCTTCGGGATAGGGCCAAAGGCGGATATCGTTGACGACGAGAGAACGTCCGCTCTCGAACGCCTCCCTCGTATTCGGCGGCATTCGACAGCTCCCGGAACACGCGAGGGCGGACGGGGAATCCGGTGCGTGATACTCGACCGTCTCCCCGGCGGATCCGGAAAGGAAGATTGCGCAACGGGTGACCCCGAGAAACCGGCCCAGATCGCGTGTCGTTTCGGTAAGCACCGCCTTGATGTCGAAGTCCTCCAGAAGCGACGTGCCGATACGGGTCAGCAGCGTAAGACGCCGTGACTGGAGCTGGGCGTGCAACTCGGAACGCCGGGCCGCCGTGACGTCGGAGAGTATGTGAATCGCTCCCACGAGGTTCCCGTCCCCGTCCCGGAGCGGGTCGACAGTGATCCGTACCCGCATGTCCCGGTCCGGGAGGTCCATATCGAACGACTCCCGTTGTTTGCTCTTCACCATCCGCGCGCAGGGGCACTCATCGCCTGGACCTGTTCCCGCATGCAGCAGAAGGCGGCAGGGACGACCTATGACGTCTCCTTCCGGAATGCCCAGGAACGTAAGGAACGACCGGTTCGCCCAGAGAACCTGTTGCTGGAGGTCGAGAACCATGACCATGTCCTGAATGGTGTCCAGGATGTGACGCCAGTCGCCGGTGACCGGGCAGTATGCCATCCGATCTTTCCCTCCCTTAAAAGCGAATACATTTCCCGTATCGGACGACCCGGGGGATTTCTTTACGAATCAATCCGTTCGGCGCCTTGCCGCATCCTGTCCCGCGAACCATTTACGGAAACCAACCCCGGGAGCCCGCATCAAACCGGAACACAAGGCAAATCAGGGAATTTTTCCGGGGAGGATTCCGTTGCACCGGAAAGCAAACTCCCAGGGGACAGGGAGCCTCTACTTTCCAGGCGGAAAAACAACGGAGAAGGAGGGAATGATGAAATACTTCTGTCTCTTTGCGGCAGCGGGTTCGTTTCTCCTTGGGATGAATGCCGTTGCGCCGGCGCAGGAGCCGAAGTGGCACGATGAAGCGGAACTCATGTACGTCGACACCAGCGGCAACACGGAGGTGACCACCCTTTCGGCGAAGAACACGCTGACCGTCCCGTTCGCCGCCAAGACGGTGGCAACGTGGAAACTGGGGATGCTTTACGGCAAGAGCGACGGCACAAAGAACGCGGAGAACTACTTCACCGAGGTCCGCGTTGACCATTCGTACACCGAGCAGCTCTATTCGTTCGGCTACGGGGGATGGTTCAAGGACGATTTCGCGGGAATCGACGCCCGGTATTATCTCGGCGCGGGCGGAGGGTACAAGTTCTTCTCCGGTCCGAAGCACTTCCTGCTTGGCGAGGCGGGCCTCACCTATACGAAGGAGGATTACACGGACAACACGGACAACGGTTTCTTCGGGGGACGGCTCTTCGGCAAGTATGAATACCATTTCAATGAGAAGAACAGGTTCACCCAGTCCCTCGAATGGCTTCTGGACGCAAGCGAGTTCGACAACTGGAACCTGAACTCGGAGACGGCGGTGTTGTCCGCCCTGAACAGCTGGCTTTCGCTGAAGGCGAGTTACCAGATCAAATACGACAACGACCCGGTCGGAAACCTGAAGAAAGCGGACAAGATTCTGGGAGTGGCGCTGGTGGCGAATTTCTGACGACCAGGCCCGCAGCCTGGGTTATATATTTCGGTAATGGAAGCCGGGAACCTGTGGCATTTCACGCGGTAGAGAAAAAAGGAGGACTCGCACATGCTCCAGGAGTTCAAGAAGTTCGCGATGAAGGGCAACATGGTCGACATGGCGGTGGGAATCATCATCGGCGCGGCCTTCGGGGGAATCATCAGTTCGCTGGTTGCCGACGTCCTGATGCCGGCAGTCGGTCTGTTGGTGGGCAACGTCGATTTTTCCAACCTGTTCCTTGTGCTCAAGGAAGGACAGTCGCTCGGTCCCTACGAAACGGTAGCCGCGGCCAAAGAGGCGGGTGCGGTCACGTTGAACTACGGGGTTTTCACGAACACGATCGTGAACTTTCTCATCATCGCCATCGCCCTCTTCTTCCTGATCAGGGGGATCAACAACCTCAAGATGAAGGAAGAGGCACCGCCTGCCGTGCCGACGACGAAGGAATGCCCGCTGTGCCTGTCCACCATTCCGATCAAGGCGACGCGGTGCGGGCACTGCACGTCCGATCTCAAGGCGGCGTAACCGGAGGGGAGCCGAGACCGAACCGCTGCCCGCCGCGGACCGGTTCCACGGGGTACAATGGAGTCCATGGACACGCTGCCCGCGCTTCGCACGGACATCGACTTCCTTACCGTGCGCCACGAGGGGCGAGACATGATCCTCGTCCGGGACCCGCTGGGGATCGTCTCCCCGAACGCCGCCCTTTCTGCCGAAATTGCCCCGTACCTCCCGCTCTTCGACGGTTCCACCTCTATCGGCAACCTGCAGATCATCATGATGCGCCACCAGGGCGGCTCCCTCGTCTTCCGTTCCGCGGCGGAGCGGATCGTCGAGGATCTCTCCCGGCTGGGCATCCTCCAGACGGATTCGTACCGGGCGGCAAAGGACCGGATCATAAAAGAGTTCGCGAACAGCCCGGAGAGGGAGGCGTTTCTTGCCGGAAATTCCTACCCTTCGGAACCCGGAGAGGCCGCCTCCGTGCTCGACCGGATCCTCTCCCTCCCGGCGACCCCCGCCGACCGCCTCCCCGGCCCCCCCTGTGCGCTGGCGGCCCCCCACATCGACCTCCGGGTGGCGGAGCGGACCTACGCGGCGGCGTACCGCTCGATCCGGGACCTCGCTCCTTCCGCGATCCTTCTTCTCGGGACCGGCCACGCCCTCGGGAGGACCCGCTACAGCATCTCCGACAAGACATTCACGACTCCCCTGGGCCGTGTCCCGGCGGACCGGGAGGGGACTGCGCGGATCCGGGCCGCGGCGGGCGGGGCGCTCTGCCCGGATGACTTCGCCCACCGCAACGAGCATTCACTCGAGTTCCAGCTTCTGTTCCTCCAGCGGCTTTTTCCGATGGAACAGGTCCCGATCCTTCCCGTCCTTTGCGGACAGATGGAAGACCTCTTCGGAACGGTTCGTTCCCCTCTCGAGGCCCCGGGCATCGCTTCCTTCGTCGAGGCGGTTTCCGCCTGGATTTCCGAACCGCCGGGGAGGAAGCTCGTCGTTGCGGGCGTCGACCTCTCCCACGTCGGGCAGAAGTTCGGGGACCCCCATACGGGCCGCTCGATCGAGCCCGAATTCACGGCCTTCGACCGGGAGATTCTGGGAGCGCTCACGGCGGGAGACGCCTCCGCCTTCTTCCTGGCGGGAGCCCGCTCCCGGAACCGATACCGGATCTGCGGATTCTCCACGCTGTGGACCCTGCTGGCCGTTCTGCCCGGAATACGCGGGACGGTGCTGGACTACGACGTCTGGCACGAGGAGCCTACCCGGTCCGCCGTGAGCTTCGCAGCCGTGGCGTTTACCCTCAGACTCCCCCGCGGAATCCCTTGCCGACGCATCGCCATCTTCCGGAGAAATGGAAGGAAGAACCAATCCCGGGGAAGAAAGATGAAAAACCCGCAGATCGCCAACGTTTTCAACGAAATCGCCTCTCTTCTGGAGCTTAAGGGGGAGAACCCGTTCCGGATCCGGTCGTATCTGCGGGCGGCGCAAAACATCGGGGGACACACGCAGGACGTGGCCGGGATGGCCGACGATGCGCTGCGGTCCATCGCCGGGATCGGGCCGGACCTCGTCGGAAAGATCCGGCAGTTTCTCCAAACGGGTCACATCGACCTCCACGAGGAGTTGAAGCGGGAGATCCCGGCGGGCGTCCTCGACATTCTCCACGTTCCCGGAATCGGGCCGAAGACGGCAAAGATCCTTTACGAGAAGGCGGGGATCCGGGACCTGGACGACCTCGAGGCGCAGAGCCGGGAGGGGAAGCTGGCCGGGCTCCCGGGGATCCAGAAGAAGACCGAGGAGAACATCCGGAAGGGGATCGACACCCTGCGCAGGGGAAGGGAACGTCACCCCCTGGGCGTGGCCTTGCCCGTCGCGGACGACATCGTCCGAAAACTGCGGGCCAAAGCCCCCCTGGGCAGGATTTCCCTGGCGGGCAGCATCCGTCGGTGGAAGGAAACGGTCAAGGACATCGACATCGTCGCCACGTCGGTGAAACCGGCGAAGGTCATCGAGGTTTTTTCCGGCCTTTCGGTCGTCGCGGAGGTCCTTTCTCACGGTACGACGAAGGCATCCATCCGCACGACGGACGGAATCCAGGTCGACCTGCGCGTCGTGAAGGAAATCTCGTTCGGCGCGGCGCTCCAGTATTTCACGGGCAGCAAGGAGCACAACATCCGCCTCCGGGAGATGGCCTCGCGCGCCGGCCTCCTGTGCAACGAATACGGCATATTCCGGGAAGCCGACGGGAAAAGGGTCGGGGGCCGGCGGGAGGGAGAGATCTACACGGCGGTCGGGCTCCCCTTCATCCCGCCCGAACTGCGCGAGGACGGAGGGGAGTTCGAGGCTGCGGCGGAAGGCGAACTTCCCCGGGCGCTGACCGTCGGGGAGATCCGGGGAGACCTCCACGTCCACACGAACTGGTCGGACGGCGCCCACGACCTCGACGCGGTGGTCCGTGCCGCGAAACGGAAGGGATACCGGTACATCGCGATCACCGACCATTCGAAAGGACTCGGGATCGCCCGCGGCCTGGACGAGAAGAGGCTGCGCGATCAGATGACCCGGATCGACGATGCCAACCGGTCCCTACGGGACTTCCGGATCCTGAAGGGAATCGAGGTGGATATCCGGGGGGACGGAACGCTCGATCTTCCCGACGGCATCCTCGGGGAACTCGACATCGTCGTGGCATCCATCCACTCGGGGTTCCGTCAATCCCGGGAGCGGATCACGGCCAGGCTCCTGTCGGCCGTCCGGAATCCCCTCGTCGGCGTCATCGCCCACCCCACCGGACGGCTCCTCGGGAAGCGGGACCCGTACGACGCAGACATGGAAGCGGTCCTCCGGGAAGCCGCCGCCCGGGGCGTGGCGATGGAGGTCAACGCCCATCCCGCCCGGCTGGACCTATCCGACTACCACGTGAGGATGGCAAAACGGTACGGCGTCCCTCTCGTCATCAGCACGGACGCCCACGTCAACACCCATTTCGACTACATGGAATACGGCGTGGCGACCGCGCGGAGGGGGTGGGCGGTTGCGGGCGACGTCCTCAACACGCTGCCCTGCCGGAGCCTGCTCAAAAGACTTCGATCGGGGAGGAATCCTGTCGCGTCCTCGATGAACCGGAAAGCGTAGGGCGAAGACCGGGAAAACCCGCATTTGTCTATCCGTAAGTATTTTGCTACCTTGAAAATCTTCACTGGTTTGGGAACGGTTGCCGGTTTTCTTCGATGCACAGCACCCGCACCCGATTTTCAACAACAGGAGGCGCAACTATGGGAAACCTGCGCAGACCGAACGCAAACAGCGCCACAGGAACATTTAACCGTTCCCGAAGCGTCGTCCCCATGTCGGGAATCTGCAGCGATTGCCTGGACGGCTGCAAGGGGGGATGCGAAATATGGCTGGCCTCCTTCCGTGGCCGGGAGGTCATCTACCCGGGCCCGTTCGGGGAGATCACGGCCGGCGCGGACAAGAACTATCCCGTCGATTACTCTCACCTCAACATCCAGGGATACGCCGCCGGGGCACATGGGCTCCCCGAGGGGACCGAGCTGGGGCCGGATACGGCGATCTTCTCTCATGTCGACACCGAAACGGAATACGGCTGGGACAAGAAGGTCCGGATGCGGGTTCCGGTCTTCACCGGTGCGCTGGGCTCGACGGACATCGCCCGGATCAACTGGGAGCATTTCGCCGTCGGGGCCGCCATCTCCGGGGTCACCCTGGTATGCGGGGAGAACGTCTGCGGCATCGATCCCGGGCTGGAGCGCACGGGGAAAGGGAAGGTGAAGAAATCCCCCGAGATGGACAGGAGGATCGAAACGTACAGGAAGTACCACGAGGGATACGGGGAGATCCTCATTCAGCTGAACGTGGAGGACACGAGGCTCGGGGTCGCCGAATACGTGCTCGACAAGCACAAGCTCGACACCATCGAGCTCAAGTGGGGACAGGGGGCGAAGTGCATCGGCGGCGAGATCAAGGTCAACACGCTCAAGCGCGCGAAGGAACTCAAGAAACGGGGTTACCTGGTTCTGCCCGACCCGACCCATCCCGAGATCCAGAGGGCGTTCGAAGACGGCGCCCTCAAGGAGTTCGAGCGCCACTCGCGCCTGGGCTTCGTGACGAAGGAGGCGTTTCTCGCCGAGGTCCAGCGGCTTCGGGACCTCGGGTTCCAGCGGGTCACGCTGAAGACCGGCGCCTATTCCATGGTGGAGCTCGCCATGGCGATCCGGTACGCCGCCGAGGCGAAAATCGACCTGCTCACGATCGACGGGGCGCCCGGCGGCACCGGGATGAGCCCGTGGCCCATGATGAACGAGTGGGGGATCCCGACGTTCTACCTGCAGGCCCTTGCCTACGAGTTCTGCGAAAAACTGCGGAGCCGGGGGGTAAGGGTCCCGGATCTTGCCATGGCCGGCGGATTCTCCACGGAGGACGGCATCTACAAGGTCCTCGCCATGGGGAGCCCCTACTTCAGGGCGGTCTGCATGGGCAGGGGCCTCATGATCCCCGGGATGGTGGGGAAGAACATCGGCACGTGGGTCAAGGAGAGGAACCTGCCGAAGACCGTCTCCAAATACGGGCAGAAAATAGACGAGATCTTCATCCTGTACGAAGACCTCGTGGAGAAATACGGGAAGGAGGCGAAAAACATCCCCTTGGGCGCCCTGGGAATCTACACCTTCAGCAAGAAACTGGAGGTCGGGCTCCAGCAGTTGATGGCGGGGAGCCGGAAATTCCGGGTCTCCGCCCTTTCCCGCAGGGACCTGATGTCGCTCACGGAGGAGGCGGAGCGCATATCCGGCATCCCGTACGTGATGAGCGCCTACCGGGAAGAGGCCGAAAAGATCCTGGAAGAATAGCCCACTGTTCGACAAGGAAAAGATGAGCGCATCCAGTACTCCCGTCCTCCTTTTTTACGGGGAGAATTTTTTTTCTATCCATTCCTCCTGGACGAAATCACGACACGAACCATGAGGTGATACCGCGCGCGGGCGCCTGGTGATAGTGGAAACGGAGGAGAGAGACGGGTAAACTGGTTTCCGGAAGGAAGGGAAAAGGCAAAAACCGTGCGTTGCGCGTGATCGCCGGCCTTCTTGCGGTCCTGGCGCTTGCCATCCTCGCTCTCGTCCTTTTTGTCGACATCGGCAAGTACCGGCCAAGGCTCGAAACCGAGGCGTCCCGGATCCTCGGGCTGGATGTCAAAATCCGCGGGGAGATGAAGATCGAGTACTTCCCCCCGTTCGGGGTTTCGCTGGGCGATATCGATGTCGCACGTCGCGGGGCAACCGTCGTCCGCGCGGAAAGGATGCGGGTCGGCCTGAAAATCCTCCCCCTGCTGTGGGGGCAGGTCCGCATCCGGCAAGTGGAACTTGTCCGGCCGCAGCTTTTCCTCCTGCGGACCGGAAGCGGTCCGTTCGACTTCGAGCGTTATCTTACCCGGCCGTTTCGAATCGCCAGGGAGACCCTGCCCGGTACCCTAGACAGCGTCGATCGGTTCTCGGTATCCGGGGGGATAGTCTCCTACGAAAGCAAGGATTCCTCGATCCGGGCCGAAGTGGACGGGCTCGAACTGGTCGTGCGGGACATCACGTTCGGGGAACCGCCCGTGGAGGACCCGTTCCGTACCGTCTCCCTCTCGGGGAACGTGAAGGCGGCGAGAACGGCCGTCGGAACCTGGGAGGCTTCGACTCTTGCGTTCGCATTGACGGCGAAGAACGGGAACTTCGAGATTCACCCGATTACCCTGCAAGCGTTCGGCGGGACCGGGGAGGGAAGCCTGTGGATCAATCTCGCGGTGTCGACTCCCCTTGTCAATATCCGGTTTGTGCAAACGGGTTCCGACATCGAGCAGCTGTCCATGGCCGCCGGCGGGAAGCAAGGTCTTCTTGCGGGAAAGGCGGATCTCTCCTGGAACCTGTTCATGAAAGGGGCGGATCCGGGCGCGTTGGCCGGGACGATGACGGGCGACATCTCCTGGAAAGGGAGCGATCTCAAGGTCCGGGACTTCGATCCTGATGCGCTCCTGTCGGCAATACGTGAAGGGAAACCGGCCCCTCTCGCGCGGATGGGTGCCCTCCTCCTGCCCGGCCCGCTCTTCACGGCGGCCGCCGAGGGACTTTTCGGACCGGACGCCAGGGTAGGGAAAGAGGGGGAAGGAGGCCTGGTCGATACGCTTGTGTCGAACTGGACCGTAAAGAATGGCAGGTTCGAGGCGGAGGACGTAGCCCTCGCCACGAAAGAGCACCGGGTCGCGCTCACGGGCAGGATCGACCTCCCGGGCGGGCAGTTCGACAACATCACGGTCGCGCTCGTGGACGACAGGGGCTGCGCCCGCGCCGGGCAGACCATACAGGGAGCTTTCCGCCTTCCCCGAATCGCGAAGACAATCGCCGCGAAGGGAGAAGAACCCACCGGGGAGACACCTGCGGGAGAGGCGACGGAGGCCGCCCCGGGCGGGGAGTGCAAGGTGTTCTACGCGGGAACGGTGCCGCCGCCGCAATGACGGTCAGCCTGCCCCCTTCCTGGATGGTTCTGAAACCGTAGGGAAAAGATCCCGGAAAGACTTGCGGTTTGCGGGCGATGCGAATTCGGCGAACGTTTTTGCGAAGGCACCTTGCAACGTCTGCTTTTCCCGGTTCAGCGTTCCCACCAGGCTGCCGACGGCCAACGATGTTTTTTTCGCCTGCCTGCCGGTTTCCCGGAGTTCCCGGGCGACATCCAGGAGATATCGTTCCTGGACACGAAGATCATTACAGGATCCCAACAGGTCCTGCAGTTTCTTCAATTGTCCGATCTGGACACGGATCTTCCGGGGGGGAAACAGGCGGGAGAAGAATTCCAGAAGGTATCGCAGCTCCTTGCATTCGATCCGAAGAAGATGCAGCCCCTCGCCTTCCGGGTCGTCGAGGACCCGGTTCCCTTCTCTGAGAACACGCTCGTATTTCTTGCGGATCCTTATTTGCACCACGTCGCGTATGGGAAGCGCGGCATCGGGGGCTGTCGGAACATCCGTTCCCGGTTTCTGCAGAAACTCGCCCCATTCCCGAAACAGTTTCCGGAATGTTCCCGACTTGCTCCGCCGGATGAACTCGCGGAATTCCCGGGATCGTTTCTTTCGCAGATAATCGAACAACGGATCGATGTCGTCCCGCAGGGATGCGGGAAGCATTTCCTTGCAGGCGTCTTCGTTCAGGAGATAGACGTCCAGATCCCGCAGCGGGTTGGAGATCTTCCCCACGGAAGACAGTTCTTTCCGGAACCGTCGGGCCGTCTCTGCCGGGAACACGCGCTTCATCTGGCTCAAGACCGAACGGGTGCGACGCAGAGCCACCCGATAATCATGGAGAAATTCCGTATCCAGGTCTTTTTCCAGGTTTTCCTCGTTGACTCGCATTACCCGCAGCAGGAAACGCAGCACGGTCTTTACGGCCTCGTCCGAGCGCATCCCGGGATCGAGCGGTATGTCCGGTTTCGTGGAATATCCTCCCGGCTCTTCCCCGCTTTCTTTCATCGCAGCGGAGAAGACATCTTCCCTTTCGTGTGCGGTGAATCCGGCTTTCTCCAACCGCTTGCGAACTTCCCGGGATTCCCCCATGTTTCCTCTCGCCGGTTTCCACCAAAGGGTTTCCGCCAGCACCGGGGCGTCCGTGTCCGGCGGGATTCGAATTTCCTCATGGAGGATACGAGCCACGGTTTTCCCCTCGTGGTTCGTTATACGATACGGCGTCGACCGGGAATGCAGTTCCGCAAGTTTCCGGAGTGCCCGGACAGTTACGATCGGTGCCAGCTTTTTTTTGAGAACACCGTCGGGAATATCCCGGAGGAAGACGGGAGGAGCGGTGACTTCCGCATGGTGGATGGGTGCGTCTTCGAACAGTCTGCGCAGGAACAGCCTGGATCCGGCCGTACACAATACCAGCGACCGATGATACAGGCGCCAGTCAAACGTATCGTAGAACGAAATGGTCTCCGATCGGGGTTGCTCCGTTCGAACCGGATACCGGTCGGCCAGTTCACGGATCAATCGCCCGATATCATACCCGTCCGGAAAACGGCATTTCAGGGGAAGGAGCATTCCGGGGACCTCTGTTCGTCGAAGAGAGGGTTCTTGTCGCGTTCCTGCGGGGACTGAGGGGAAACGACCGGGTCAAACGGAATCCACCAGGTGGCGTTTCGGATAATCAAAAAAGACGGTTTCCCCTTTTCCTTCGCGTACGTTCTTCCAACTGGATACCGCAAACCGGATGCCGTACACGCCGGTGGTGGGGATAGTATATACCGGGCATTTTTCAAGCAACATTTTCGCCAGGTCACCCAGATCCGGATTGTGCCCGAACAGCATGATGGTGCCATGACCGTCATCCTGGTTTCTCACGATTTCGAGCAGTGCCCTTGCACCGGAATGATACATCCTGTCGTCGTATCGAATCCTCTTCCTGGGATACCCGATCTCTGCGGCAATGGAAGTGGCGGTCTTCTTCGCCCTCTTCGCGGGGCTCGACAGGATCAGGTCCGGCATCACTTGCCTTTCCTTCAACTTTTTCCCCATGAAGGGGGCATCCCGTTTTCCCCGTTTGTTCAGGGGCCTGTCGAAATCCTTCAGGCTGCTGTCCTTCCAGCTCGATTTGGCGTGTCTCACCAGGAAGACGGTTTTCATCGGGCGATCATCCCGTCGGCTCCTGAAACCCGCTCTGTCGTCCCGGGATTATCCCGGCAATTCCATTCCCGTCATGAGGTGATCTTCCATGTATTTGATCTCCTCGATGCCGGACACCACGACCTCGGGATCGATCTCGAGTTCTTCCTGCGGGATCTTGTTGTCATACTCGACTTTGGAAAGGATGTGCTTGATGCAGTTGAGCCTCGCCTTTTTCTTGTTGTCGGAACGGATGATGGTCCAGGGGGAAATGGTCCGGTTCGTTTCATTGAGCATCTGGAACTTCCTTATGGTGTAATCATCCCACTTTTCCTGGGCTTCCCTGTCCACCGGGGAGATCTTGTACTGCTTGAGGGGGTCCTTCATCCTCGATTGGAACCGGCGAATCTGTTCTTCCTTGGAAACGGAGAAAAAGAATTTGAACAAGATGATCCCGTTCTTGACCAGAATCTCCTCGATCAACGGCACGTCTTTCAAGAACCGTTTATGTTCCTCATCCGTACAGAATCCCATCGTCGGCTCCACCATGGCCCGGTTGTACCAGCTGCGGTCGAACAGCACGATTTCTCCACCGGAGGGAAGCTGCTGGAAATATCGCTGAAAATACCATTGCGTCCGTTCCCTGTCGCTCGGCGTCAGCAGTGCGACGACCCGGGCGCCCCGTGGATTCAGATGCTCCACGATTCTCTTGATCGTCCCGCCCTTTCCGGCGGCATCGCGCCCCTCGAAAATCAACAGGACCTTCTGCTCTTTCGCGATGACATGTTTCTGCCATTTCAACAGCTCGATCTGCAACTTTTGCAGTTCCTCTTCGTATTTGAGGGTGAATTTACTCACCCAGACAGCCTTGCGGTTTTTTCCTTTTTTCTTGTCGATGAAGCTTATCGCGGTGTGTTCCTTTAATGCCTTCTTCCGCTTTTTCCCTTTTGTCTCCCCTTTTTTCCCTTCTTTCTTTTTTCCCTCTTCCCCTTTCGCAGCCTTTTTCTCTTCTATCCCGATAACCTCTGCAATTTTCCCCGGGTTTTTCGCCTTCCCGTCTTTGTGCCTCTTTTTGTCTTTCCCTGCTTTTCCCTTTGCCATCTTGCCCCCCTTTTTACAACGCAATCCTCTTCGACGGCCCGAAACGGCTCGAAATCATGCCAGTAATTTCCCATGTTTTTTCAGCTGTTTCTTCATGATCCGCAGCTCCTTGTCCCCCGGGATCACGATCGCCGGATTCAGGGTAAAATCGAGTTCCCTGCTTCTTCCCTTGTACGGCACCGAATTGAGGATCAGCTTCATCGTCTCCCGCCTGGCCAGATGCTTGTTGTCGGACCGGATGATCCACCAGGGAGACTGTTTCGTGTGGGTCTTTTTCAGCAGCATGAATTTCTTTTCGGTGAATTCATCCCAGAGATTCTGCGCCTGCAGGTCGACTTCCGATAGTTTCCACTGCCGGAGGGGATCGTTCTTTCTCCTTTCGAAACGCTTCTTCTGTTCCTCCCTGGTGACCGAAAAATAGAGTTTCAGCAATATCGTCCTGCCGGCATCCTCGAGGAAATTCTGCTCATAGGTGACGACCTTCTTGAGGAATCTCCGGTATTGATCCTCGGTGCAAAATCCCATGACCGGCTCCACCAGGGCCCGGTTGTACCAGCTCCTGTCGAACAGAACGATCTCCCCCGCACGCGGGAAGTGCTCGATATACCGCTTGATGTGGAGTTCCGTTTTCTGGTCCTCGGTCGGCTTCCCCAGCGCGACCACGCGGTATCGTTTCTCGTTCATGTACCGGGTGATCCGCCGGATCGTTCCGCCTTTCCCGGATGCGTCCCGCCCGTCGAACAGGATGACCATTTTTTTTCCGCTTTTTTCCAGATGGCGCTGCAGCTTGATCAATTCCGCCTGATACGGCTTCAACTCCTCCGTTTCGTGATGGAATTTCAATGCCTGCTTGACGATTTCCTCTTTTTCCTTCTTTTTTAAGAGATCCTGGATGTTCTGAATCTTTTTTTTCGAATCGGCGGATTTTGTTTTCGGCGCCGATTTCCTGACCGCATCCATGATCTGCGCCGACTGGCCACCCTGTCCTTTTGCGATTTTCATGGCCACTCCGGTACCGGCTAATTCAATTTTCTTCCTGTCCGGTACATTTTCCCATATATTCTCCGGAAGCCCGTTATTTTTCAACCCTCTGACCACCTCTTCCACGGAGTACGGTATGCGGAAATGCTCCACCGTTATCTTCCCCGAGGAAACCGTCAGTACGGCGAACGACGAACGCGGGTCCCCGTCGAACGGGCGCCCCACGCTACCCGGGTTGATGAAGTGAACGCCGTCGACGATGGAATGGAACGGGATGTGGGTGTGCCCCAGGATATACGCCTGGAACGGCGACTCTTTCGCCAGGGTCCGGAAACGGCTTTCCGGATTGCCCGGGGACGAGGCGTTTTCCTCTTCCCCGTCGAAGTCACCGTGGATGATTCGGATGCGGAGACCCTCCATCGTGACAACGGCTTCCTCCGGCAGGGACTTCAGGTACTCCCTATTATCCGGAAGAAGCTTTTCGCATGTCCAGTAATACATTACGCGCTTCTCTTCCTTCCTGGGTTTCCCCGGGGGGTTCCCCTTCAAAATCGACAGCACCCGTTTATCGGTATTCCCCGCGATGCAGACAGGTGTCGTTCTCCTGCGAAACCACTCGATCGTCTCGTTCGGAAACGTGCTGTACACGGTCAGGTCGCCCGCGCAGACGATCCGGTCGAACCGGTCCGGGTCGACATGCTTTTCGATCGCCTTCAGCGCAGGGTAATTGGCGTGGATATCGCTCAATACGAGGAGTTTCTTCCTCTTCGGGATACGCCGGGGGTCCATAGGATCGATTTTCCCTTCATTCCGGCCTTGTGGCAACACCGGGCCCATGCGCTACGCCTTGGACCCTGCACCATCCGCATCCTTCCGAAATCCGCCCGGAATCAAAGGGAATATGCTGCGGATCAAGGAATAAAACAGGAGAAAACGTTGCAAGTACGCGAAATACATGGTCAGGACGGCCGGCCCTGAATCCGCTTCAAACTCCCGAATTTAAAGAAAAAATATAACTTGATTCCCTTGCAGCATTCTTGAATACTCTCGTCCATGCTCCACACATTATGTAAGGGGAGGTCGGGGAAGATGGAAGCGCTAAGATCCCGCTGTTCTGTTCTGCTGCTGGTTCTCGTTGCATCTCTTTTTGTTTTCGGTGGGGTAGCAGAGGCTGCCTGGCCGAAAAAACCGGTGGAATTCGTGATCCCCGCGGGCGTGGGAGGAGGAGCAGACCAATACGCCCGGTTCCTGATCGGTCTTAACATAAAAAACAAATATATTCCCCAGCCGATTCTCCCCGTCAACCTCGACGGCGGGGCCGGGGCCGTGGCCATGCAGTCGGTGCTGAGAAACAAGGGAAACGATTATCAGATGATGATCACCCTGAACAGCTTCATCACCACTCCCCTGTTCCAGAATCTGCACTTCACGTTCCGTGATTTTACCCCTATCGCACTCCTGGCTCTGGATAACTTCCCCCTTTGGGTCCACAAGGACAGCCCGTACAAAACCTTTGCCGATTTTTTAAAGGAAGCCAGGCAGAGGAGCATCAATGTCTGCGGGACGGGATCCAAGCAGGAGGATGAGATCGTCTTCCGTGCCATTGAGAAGATCGGCAAGACAAAGCCCTTCAAGTTCGTCCCCTTCAAAGGCGGCGGCGAAGTGGCCATGAATCTTGTGGGCAAACAGTGTGAGGCTACCGTGAACCAGGTCAGCGAGGCGGGCTCCTTCTACCCGGATTACCTGCGCCCCCTGGTCGTCTTCCAGGATAAGCGACTGGATATTCCGGGCTACGAGAATGTCCCCACCGCCAAGGAGGAAGGGATCGATTTCAGCTACAACATGATGCGGGCCATCTTCGCTCCCCCGGGCATCTCCAAGGAGGCCCAGGACGGAATGGTGGGGCTGTTCAGGAAGATCTCCGAGGACAAGGACTGGGTAGCATTCGCAAAGAAAACCGGTCTGCAGAGGGAGTTCATCACCGGCGACGCACTGATGAAGTTCTGCGAGGATTACGAGAAAAAGCACACCGAGATCATGAAGGCGCAAGGCTGGATAAAGTAGCTTTCTTGGGAATTTCCCACGGGGGTGCAAGGGCGGACGACTTGCACCCCCTTTTCCCAACCCCCCTGGGACCTCGACCCCCCGATACACGACGGCCGATGCCGTATCATCCGCTTCGCTGCGATCCTGTCGCCTCGCTACACGTACTCCACGTATGTCGGGTCGTACATCTTCGCCTTGACATGCGCGGCCAGATCGGCCGGCCGTCTCATCGTTGTCAAGCCGCGCTGGAAGGCGACGTCCGCAACGGCCGTGGCGATGGCGGCGGACACCTCCCGGATACGGCCGAGGCCGGGATAGATGCGGCCTTCCGCGAGATCGTCTTCCGAGACCAGGTCCGCCAGCGTTTTCGCGGCCGCGAAGAACATATCGTCGGTCACTCGCGTAGCTTCGCTGGCTACCGCGCCAAGCCCTACGCCGGGGAAGATGTAGGCGTTGTTTCCCTGCCCGGGCACGAACGTCTTGCCTTTGACCGTGACCGGCGGAAACGGGCTTCCGCTCGCGAAAATCGCGCGGCCCTCCGACCACGAATAGGCTTCCTCCGCCGTGCACTCCGATTTCGAGGTGGGGTTCGAGAGGGCGAAGAGGATCGGGCGCCGGTTCAAGCGCGCCATCGCCTCGACGACCTGCTTCGTGAACGTGCGCGGCATGCCGGAGACGCCGATGAGGACGGTCGGCTCGAGCGATTCGACGGCCGCCAGGAAATCGGTGACGGGCGCATGGTCGTGCGCGTAAGGCCGTTTGTGCTCGACAAGGTCCTTCCGGCTCTTGATGACGAGGCCCTTAGAGTCCACATACCAGCACTTGCGCCTGGCTTCGGGCTCCGACATCCCCTCCCTCATCATACCGATCACGATCAGGTCGCCGATGCCGATGCCGGCCTCACCCGCGCCGAGGAACAGGAATTTGTGATCGGACAACTTGTTTCCGATGATGCGCAGGGCCGAGTACACCCCCGCCATCGAGACGCTTGCCGTACCCTGAATGTCGTCATTGAACGTGCAGACGCGGTCCCGGTAGCAATGCAACAGCCGGAAGGCGTTCGCATTGCCGAAGTCTTCGAACTGAATGCAGGCTTTCGGGAAAATCTCCTGCACGCCGGTGACAAACTCGTCCACCAATTCGTCGTACGCCTCGCCGCGCAGGCGCCGCTCCGGCAGGCCGATGTAAAGCGGATCCTTGAGCAGGGACTCGTTGTTCGTGCCGACGTCCAGCGTTACCGGCAGACATTGCGCGGGATGGATGCCCGCGCAGGCGGTGTACAACGAGAGCTTTCCTCCCGGGATTCCCATGCCGTTCGCGCCGAGATCGCCGAGGCCGAGGATACGTTCACCGTCGGTGACGACGATCATGCGGATATCGCTGTAGGGCCAATTCCTCAAAAGGTCTCGGACGTGCCCCCGATCTTTGTGTGTAATAAACATCCCGCGCGGACGGCGGAAAATGTGTCCGAACTCCTGGCAGCCCTGCCCTACCGTCGGAGTGTAGATGAGAGGTACCATCTCCTCGACGTTTTCCATGACCACGCGGTAGAACAGGGTCTCGTTGCGGTCCTGCAGCGAGACCAGGAAGATGTACTTCTCGATGTCGCTGGTCTTTCGGCGGATGTTCTCCAGAACACGCGCCACTTGCCCCTCTTGCGTGAACACGCGTGCCGGAAGAAGGCCGCGCAGGCCCAACCCGTCACGCTCCGCCTCGGTGAAGGCTGTTCCTTTGTTCAATGCCGGATCGTGCAGCAGATCAACCCCGCGTTTACCATGGAGAGAAACCTGGGCAGACATGAGATCCCTCCTTTCCTGGGATATCAGGGGCTCTTGGCAAAGTGCCCGGTCAATGGGTCAAAAAACCTCACTGCGGGAAGCTTCGGCTGTCATGTTTCCACGCCTTAAAGATACCGGAAAAGGAAGGAATCGAATATCGGGCCGATTTTGATTCTGACGTCAGAATGTTTCCTGCGATGTCGATCGCGTGGGCACACGGGAACTCCGAGACGATGCACTCGTCTCGCGGCGGTTCGTCCCCGGCCGGATCGGTCCAAGCCCAGCCGTTACGGTTTCCGGGCATAAATTGCCACATAATCGCCGCGATCAAAGCCGGCTACCGGTTCTTCCGCCAGATCGTTCGAGTATTTTGGGTGGCGGGTCAACGTCTGTGCATGTTCTAGATCCACGAACCCTGCATGCGTGAGCATGCCGGCCTTCTCTTCCGTGGTTCTCCAATTCGCCGCCTTCGTGAATTCCACCGGGTAGGGGTGTTCCGGAGCAACCTTTTTGAGATACGGTTCCTCCCACGAATCCGAGGATTTAGCAACCTGATACAGGAGTCCGTAGGAACTTTCGGCCGGCACATCCGCCACCAGAATATGGCCTCCCGGCTTCAGCACACGGTACGCTTCCCGAAAGGCTCTCCCCAGATCGGTAATGTAGCTCGGGGTGCCATTCAGAAGGACCGTGTCGAATTCCCCATCTCCGTAAGGCAGCTCCTCCGCGACGCCGGGCTTTACCTCCATCCCCCGTTTTTCCGCAATGCGTGCCATTTCCTCCGACGGTTCGACCCCAAAGCGGATATCGATATCGTGTTCGGTACGCAGGAGATGCTCGAACAGTCCACTTCCGCATCCGACGTCCAGGCTCCTTCCCGGAGATTTCAGGAAGTGTTTCAGCAGAAGAACTTCCGATTCGAGGACATTTCGATTCTGGAGAAACCATGAATCGTATTGTTCCGCATGTTCGTCGAATGGCTTTTTCTGCATATCCGCTTTGCTCCTAAAATATTCATAGTGGCGTGTATCGATCTCCCGCATCCGCTACGGGGGAAATGGAATTGGGGAGAAAAGATGAAAATCCTTCAGGGATCCTCATAGGAACTGGAAAACGTATACACATTCCCGACAGGGGCCAGGTGGTTCTTCGTTAACATGAACGGGACCTCCGATTTCCGGTTCTCCTGCCAGAGAAAATTGACAAGGGGCCACGGAGTGCAGTGGGTCGGGATGATGTAGCGGATCCCCTGGGAGAGCAGGTCTTTTCCCGTCGCGTTCCCGTCGGAATTGGGATGAAACCCTCCGTAGTAACAGTAGACGTCGTCCGTACCGGCCACGGTTTTGGCATAGAGAAGAGAGGTGTTCACCCCGCCATGGGAACATGCGGTGACGACAACCAGCCCCTTGTTTTTCACGCGGAAGACGATGGAGGTGTCCTCGTCGGCGTCATCTTCGGTGCTTCGGTCGATCACATCGCCGTTTTCATCGCATGCAAAGAACTTCGGCCAGGGACGGGGTTTCATCTCGTACTCCTTCGCGATCCCCATCCTCTTGGCTGCGGGCCTAATGCTCCCGAGATAGAGCACCGAATTGTCCATGAGAAGAACGGGGCCGTCCGAGGTGATCCATTTCCCCCCGCGCCTTTCCGCCTCTTTTTTATCGGGAGCGAGAACGATGTATTCTTTCGTGTTCAGAAAGGATTCCTTGGACACTTTGGCTCTTGGTCGAAAGAAGCTCTCCCCGCTGACGTATATCGGGATCTCTTTTTTCGCGCCGGGATTCACGATTTCCAGGGCCTTGTTCAGATTATGGAAATGATCCGAATGACCGTGACTCATAAGGATCATCTCCGCTTTTTGCGGGTCGAAATCCCCGTCGAGAGCGGAGAACATCTTCACGTTCCACGCAAAGGCAATTTCGTTCTGGCCGACGTCGAAGAGAAGATACCGGGATTTCCCGTTCCTGGTGACCCGGATATACGTCGCAAACGCATGGGCCCCCAGGAAGCTTTTCTCCGGGCCAAAGAGATCGTAGTTCCCGAAGGATCTCACAATCGCATTGCCGTGCCTGTCCTCGATCCGGCTCCCCTGAACGCCGGCATAATCTCCCAGGAGGTCGTAAATCCTGACCTCGTCGACAGGCTCGATGGCAAACGTTTTGATCGGTTCCACGAACACTCTCCTCCTCAATACCAATGGTAATCCGAAATCTCTAAAAATCTATGCGGCTTCCTGCTTTTTTCTCCTCGCATCCAGCACGCTCTTCGTGATCGGCACCGCATAGAGAACAGCCGAGATCAGCAGAAGAGCGCAAGAGATCGGATGCGTAACGAAGATCATCAGGGACCCACCGGACTGGAGGAGACTTTGACGCAAAGACTCCTCTGTCATGGGGCCGAGAACCAGGGCCAGGATGAGCGGGGCGACGGGATAATCCAGCTTCTTGCAGAAATATCCCAGCACGCCGAACACCAGAACCTCCCACACCTCGACCATGCCGAAATTCTGGACGTAGCCGGTGATCAGGCAAAAAATGGCGATAATCGGGGTCATGATGGTAAACGGGGTTTTCAGGACCTTCATGAGAAAGGGAACCAGGGAAATCTCGAATACGTAGGTCAGGATGTTCACGACAAATCCGCAGACGATAAGCCCCCATACGAATTTCGGTTGTTCGATGAACAGGCGGGGACCCGGAACAAGCCCCCAGATCAGCATCCCGCCCAGCACGATGGCTGCCAGCGGCGAGCCGGGAATTCCCAGTGTCACCATGGGAACAAAAGCGCCGGTGCTGGCAGCGTGATTGGACGACTCCGTGGCCATGACGCCTTCCGGTATGCCCGTGCCCCATTCCTTGGGTCGTTTTGACATCGATTTGGAGAACCCGTAGGCCATGAAAGAAGCTGGCGTGGCACCCGCCGCGGGGAGAACCCCCACCAGAAATCCCAGAACGGTATCGGTCAATACCAGGATTTTATGCTTCCAGATCAATTTCAAGGACAGGGTGTAATCCTTCCACGTTACATTCGGATGGATGACCTGTCCTCTTATCCCTTTTTCCACGGTGGTTAGAACCTCGCCTATTCCGAACATTCCCACGACAGCCGTGAGAAACGTGATGGAATTGTAAAATCCCATGTAACCGAAGGTTAATCGGACATTCCCCGTCATGCAATCCATTCCCACGCAACTTAAAATCAGGCCGAAGACGGTCATGATGACGGTCTTGACCACCGATTTTCCGCCCAGTCCCGCGAAGCAGGCATAGGCGACGATCATCAGGGAAAAGAACTCCGGCGGACCGAAGAAAAGGGCGTATCGGGCAAGGGGCGGAGCCAGGAAGACGAATCCGACGCAGGCCAGCAGCCCTCCGATCAAGGAGGCCGTCGCGGCCGTAAAAATGGCGAGGGCCCCCTCGCCTTTCTTGGCCATGGGGTGCCCGTCCAGACAGGTGGCCGCCGCCATGGGGGTTCCCGGGATGTTGAGACTGATGGAGGTAATGGCGCCTCCGGCGGTTCCGGCATAATAAATGGCGGCGATGAAGATCATGGAGGACTCGGGGGGCAGAACGAAGGTCACGGGAAGGAGGATCGCCACGCCGTTGAGGGGCCCCAGTCCGGGAAGGATTCCGAAGAGCATTCCCAGAACGACCCCCAGAAAGCCAATCATCATATTGAAAGGAGTGAACGTAACAGCGATCCCGGTCGCAAGACCTGACAGGATGTCTGCCATGACATCGACTCCTTTTCTAAAGGAGCTTATTTAAAATCGGTTCCAAAACTCCCTTGGCCAGCGTAAGCAGGAGATACTTTTCAAAGATTGTGAAGATCGCCGCACTGAAAAGGATTCCGGTCGCCAGCGACAGCGTCCAGGAATGCTTTCCCACAAACCGGAGTGCATAGACGAGATAGAGCGTGGACCCGAGGTAAAACCCGAGCCACGGCAGGGTGCAAACGTAGGCGAGCATGGGGCCGAATGCCCGGAGAACAGCCTTCAGACCATCCATGCTGACAAAGGGCTTGTCCGCCAGGCCTTCCCTTGCCGCTTGAACAAGCTTCGGGATCAGGACGACCAGGCTGCAGAGCAACATGATCAAGGCGAGATAGAACGGGAACCAACCGGACTGGGGACCCACGCCCCTTGCCCAGCCGATAGGCTGCTTCGTGCCGGGAATTACCTGGATCTCCATCATGATGGCAATGGACAGCCCTGCCCAGAAAGTAGCCATGTAGATTTCCGCTTTCTTCATGGGAACCGTCCTTGCGTGTAAGCATTCCTGCATGGCAGTTCCCCCGGCTCCCGTGATCGGGAGCCGGGGGAACCCAATAATCTATGGAATAAGGCCTCCCTCCTTCATGTACTTCACGTGCAGGGCGTCATACTCTTCCATCCACTTCCGGAATTCCTCTCCGAAGATAGGCTCGGAGCCGTCGAGCATGACCCTGTTCAGGAAGGTCTGCCATTCGCAGGTTGCGATCACCTTTTTGATCAGGCCGGTCATGTATTCGACCTGCTCGGGTTTGATATCCGGTGGCATGAAGAGCCCTCGCAACATCTGGTAGGTGGCATCCGGGTATCCCAGTTCCGGCATGGTCGGAACGTTGATGTAGCCGATGACCCTTTTTTTGTCAAAGGCGACGATCTGCCTCATGTCCCCGGACAAGGTGTAGCCCAGGAACTCGGAGGGGTTGTTCACCGAAAGGTCGATGTGCCCCCCGACCAGGTTTTTGGCCACCTCCCCCCCGCTCTTGATGGGTATGTATTTCAGGTGGATCCCGGTAGCTTTCTCCAGCATGATCATGACGATCTGGTCTTCCTGCTTGACTCCGGTCCCGCCGCACTGCAGCAGGTCACCTCGTTTCTCCGCTTCCTTGGCAAGTTTGACGAATTGATCGAGCGTATACATGTCGGGGTATTTTTTCGTGGATATGCAGAGGGCATGCCTGTCCAGGGCCAACCGGCAAAACGGGGTCAGGTCTCTCCAGGTAAAACCGACGTTGGTGTGAAGAGGAGTCGTCACGATGCTTGACAGGCTGACCATGAAGAAGTGAGGGTCTCCCCTCTGATCCAGGAGATATTTCATCCCTACCGTTCCGGACCCGCCTGCCTTGTTGACGACGACAAGGGGTTGCTTGCAGAACCCGTATTTTCCCACGACGCTCTGGATGAACCGGCCGATGATGTCCGCTCCCCCGCGGGAATAGGGGATTACCACCGTGATCGGTTTGGTCGGTTCCCATGCCCCGGCGGACCCAAGCATCATGGGAACGAGACAGAGGACGATGACAAACATCCACACCAAGGACTTTCTCCCGTGTAGAAAACTCATGGTTCCCCTCCCTTCCGCTGAAAAAGGGTCGAAACGTGTTGACGGTTCAGGTCCCGGGTTCCCCTCTCGGGACTGCAAGGACAATCTGTGAAGGACCACTCCCCTAGTCGGCATCATATATTTGTGCATCAGACGTGCCATGTTGGGAAACGAGGGATGGCGGATCTATACAATGAATAGAACCAATATGTTACTTTACGACAGGGAGTTCGCCTCAGACCAAGACAGTCGCATCATCGCGACTATCTATTCAATCAATGGTTGCGAGCATGCAACTCTACCTGCTCCATCGGGGACGTCCCGCCTCCACAGCAAGGGAGATCCCCCTCAACTCTCATTTATTTGAAAGGGGATGCTTTTCCGGTTCATGACCGATCATAACCGCGACAGCGATATCTCCATCCCTGAGGTCGGGTACCGCTGGAACGGCTGAGTCGATGGGCCGGTTCCTGTTCTAGCTTTGCGATGGTTCGTCCCCGGCGGGATCGTCCCGGGCCGGCCGCCGGCCACCCCCTCTTCCCGGCGGTTCCACGTCGATGCCGTACTTCCTCATCTTCGCGAGAAGACCGACCCGCGAGATGCCCAGGATGGCCGCCGCCGCCGTCCGGTTCCCGCCCGTGTGTTCCAGGACAATCCGGACGTGTTCCGCCTCGAGCTCTGCCAGGGTCTTCCGAACCTCCCGGGGAACGGACAGCCCCGCACGGGTGACCGCCTTGACAAGATACGGCGGAAGGCTGCGCCGGGTCAGCGTGCGGCCGTTCTCCAGCACCACCGCGCTGGCGATGATGTTTTCCAGCTCCCGGACATTGCCCGGATAGTCGTACGCCTCCAGCAGGCTCAACACGTCGTCGGATATCCCGGCGATCGACTTGTCGTTCAGCTTGCTGTGCTTCTCGAGGAAATGGTGGGCGAGCAGCTCCGCGTCCCCCTTCCGCTCCCGCAGCGGCGACAGGTAGATCGAGCTGATGTTGAGGCGATAATACAGGTCCCTGCGGAATCGGCCGTGCTCGATTTCCGCTTCCAGGTTCTTGTTCGTCGCGGCGATGACCCGGACGTCCGACCCCCGTTCCCGGGTGGAGCCCAGCCGGAAGTATTCGCCGCTCTGCAGGACCCTCAGGAGTTTCGACTGGACCGGCAGCTCGAGCGCACCGATCTCATCGAGAAACAGGATTCCGCCGTCCGCCTCTTCGAACAACCCTGCCTTGTCCCTGGCCGCTCCGGTGAACGATCCCCGGTCGTGGCCGAAGAATTCCGAGGCGAACAGTTCGGAGGCGAACGTCCCGGCGTTCACGGCGACGAACGACTTGTCACGGCGCTTGCTGATCCGGTGGATGGCCCTCGCCACCAGCTCCTTCCCGGTGCCGCTTTCCCCCCAGATCAGCACGTTGTTGTCGCTCTCCGCGATCTGCTCGACCTTCCGGAGCGTTCGCAGGAACTTCCCGTCCTGCGTCAGGATCCCACGGAACTCCTCCTTGTGCCGGAGTCCCTCCAGGCTGATCCGGTCACGCAGCTTGTCGATCTCCCCCCGCAGGCGAGACCGTTCCAGCGCGCGGTCCAGCGTGGTAAGCAGACGTCTGTCGTCCACCGGCTTGCAGAGATAGTCGTAGGCCCCCATCTTCATCGACTCGACGGCAAGCTCCACGTCTTCCACCCCGGTGATGATCACCACTTCCATCTCGGGATGGTCCCGTCGCACGTACTGCAGCACCTCTTTTCCCGACACTCCGGGCATGTCCATGTCCAGGAGCAAAAGATCGAATTTCCCCGAATCGATCGTGTCGAACGCTTTCGTGCTGTCGGCGAGCGCCTCGACCTCGAAGCGCTCCGCCTGGAGGAGCAGCACCAGGAAATAGTTCAGCACGGCCTTGTCGTCGTCGATGATCAGGATGCGGTTCACGACGCGCTCCGGGCCACCGGCAGGAGGTAATGGAACGTTGTCCCCCCTCCGAGTCGGGTGTCGACTTCGATCGACCCTCCGTGCTCCTCGATGATTCCGTAGGTGATCGACATGCCAAGCCCGGTGCCGCCGATGCGCTGCTTGGTCGTGAAGAACGGATCGAACAGCCGGTCCTTGACTTCGTCGGTCATCCCCGGGCCGTTGTCGGCGATGGACAATCGCACCTGCCGGCCGGCGTTCTCCAGCCGGGTGGCGATCCGGATGCAGGCGTCGGGACGATCTTCCAACGACTCGGCCGCGTTGATGAGCGTATTGACCACCACCTGCTCCAGCTGGACCAGGCTCCCCTTGAGCGCGGGCAGCCCCTCCGCCAGGCTTTGCTCCAGCCGGAAGCGCTTGATCTTGTTGTGCACCAGCCGGGTCGCGGCTTCGACCACCCGGTTCACATCCACCTTCTCGTCGAGACGGCCCTCGTCCCGCCGGGCGAACGTCTTCAGGTCCCGGACGATGTTACCGATGCGCCCCGCGCCGTCCGCCATGTCCTTGAGAAGGACCTGGACCTGCTCCCGGAAGAACGGGTACGGGAGCCGTGCGATCTTCATGCCGCGGTCCTCCTTCGCCTCCGCGTCCAGGACGGGCAGGATGTCCCGGATCGCCTCCCGGAGAATCTGCATGTTCCCCTGGATGAACTGGACGGGATTGTTGATCTCGTGCGCGATGCCAGACACCAGTTGCCCCATCGAGGCAAGCTTCTCGGCCTGGACGAGCTGTTTCTGCCGTTCCACCAGCTTCGCGTTCGCCTCCGTCAGCTCTCCCGACTTCTTCTCCAGCATGTTCCGCGTCAGTACCAGATTCTTCTCGCGGAGCCTCAGGCTGCCCACGATCGTACAGGACAGGTAGATGGTGATGACCAGCGTGATCAACAGGCCCAGGCTCACCACCGAAAGGAACAGGAGGTTCCCGTGACGGGAGTGGAGGAACAGTCCTTCCAGCTGATAGTGGGGGACAATCTCGAGGTATTCCAGGGCGACGACCGAGAGAAACATGCAGTAGGAGACAAGACCCAGGAGCCATGCCTCCGCTCGCGGGAGAAGCATGCTGGCCAGGATCGCATGAAACAGGTAGAAGGAGATGAACGGGTTCTCGGCCCCCCCGGTAAAATGGATGAGGAACGTCAGGGCCAGAAGATCCATTCCGATCTGCAGATACGTTTCGATCCGGCTGACGGTGAGATCCGGGGCCGACTCGCTTTTCCGGAACCGGTAATACAGCTCAAAGCCAAGGTTGTACAGGAGGATGACGGCCCATACGAGGAGGACCCTGCCGACGGGGAACCGGATCCCGAAAGCGTAGCGACCGGTCACGATGGTGACGGCCAGGACCGCCAGGAACAGCCACCGGACCTTGACGATCCACCCGACGCGAACGAGAAGCTCTTCTTCCCGCAGGGAACGATCCGGCAACCGGACAGCTCCTTTCCCTAGAGCTAGAACGCCCCCCGTATTTCCCGGCCCGCCAGCCTGCCGCGCACCGCCTCGTTCATCGTGGCATAGGAACGCCTGCCCGGCAACATGGCTTTTCCGGACAGGCGGATCTTCCGGATGTCGAGCGTTCGCGGGACGAGGTTCCTTCCCGCGTCGTCGGGTGAACTCCCCCGCGGTCGGAAAAGGTCCGCGCGGATCGCGTCGGGGCGGGCCGGCGGGATCTTGCACCCGAACTCCTCCGCGAGATCGCGGATCATCCCGGCTGTCGTGCGGCCGCCGGGGGGCGCGCACGCCTTCTCCACCGGGCGAAGCGTCCCGTCGAAGCGCACTACGGTCCCTTCCGTTTCGGCGAGGGTCGATGCCGGGAGCACGACCTGCGCGGCCTTCGCGGTGCGCGTCCAGGAATGGTCCGCAACGATAAGCGTCTCCAGGCCGCCCAGGAGGGCCTCTCCTTCCGGGTCGGAAAGCGGGTCCTCGAGCAGGACCACGGCTCCCCGGATCCGCTTCGCAGACAAGGCATCCAGAAGGTTCGTCTCCCCCAGGGTCGCCGGCCTGGCCGCTTCCGTGTCGCAGCCGCTCCCGAGGAGCAGGAGACCGCCTGCGGGCGGAACCAGGTGCCCGGTCGCCGCCTGGATACGGGCCAGGAGAGCCAGATCGCCCTCCGATCGTTCGGCCGTTTCCTCCAGGTCGTATACGACGACCACCTTTTTCCCGCCGGTTACGGCTTGCGCAAGCGCCCTCGACTTCCCGGAGTCGACACCGCACGCTTCTTGCGCTCCGCCAGGGGCGGCGCCTTCCAGCAGATCCCGGAGCGCCTCCCGTTCGTCGCCACCGGCGCCCGTCCACCGCTCGTCGACCCCGTCGCTCGCAAGGATCCGCCGCAGGACGTCCGCCAGCAGGATTCCCGACGTTCCCCTTCGGGGATTAAGCCAAAGGGTCGACGGGCGGACCAGGTCGATCTCGCTCGAATGCACCACCACGATGGCGGCGCCCTTCCGGGCCACCCGCCGCAGCCTCATGCCGAGCACCGGATGGGACGTGCCGGGATCGGCCCCGACCACGACGATCACGTCCGCGTCGTCCAGGTCTTCGACAAGGCAAGTGGAAGCGGTCCGGCCGAGAAAATCGTCCAGGTCTCGCCGGATGCCGCCGCGGCGTAACGTGCCGAAGCTGCCGACGTGATCGGTGCCCAGGCCCTCCCGGGCGAATCGCCCGACGAGGTAGCTCTCTTCCCATGTCATCCGGTCGGCGGCCAGGACGGCGATCGATCCGGCGCCGTACCGGCGGCGGCAGTCCGAGAGGAGTCGCCCCGCTTCCCGCAGCGCCTCCTCCCAACGGGTCTGCTCCAGCCCGCCGTTTTTCCGGACCAGGGGAGCGCGGATCCGGTCTCCGGAATGGAGCAGGCCGATTCCGAACCTGCCCTTGGCGCACAGGTCCCCCTTCCTTCCGAGGGCATCCACGGGGGAAGCCGCCCACAGCAGGCCGTCCGTCACCACGTGCAGGTCCAGCGGACACGCCAGGGAGCAGAAGCCGCACGCCGAAGGAATTCGGGTCGTCCGCCACGGCCCCTGCCGCCCGTAGGGAAGCTTGGCCGTGAGAGCCCCCGTGGGACACGACTCGACGCACGCGCCGCAGGCGATGCACGCGCTCTCGGCGAGAGGCCGCCCCATGGCAGGCTTTACCGTCGTGTCGAATCCCCTTCCCACGAATCCGAGTACCGGCTGGTCGAGGACATCCTCGCAGACGCGGACGCACCGGCCGCAGAGGATGCACTTGTTGGCGTCGTAGGCGATCAGCGGATGGCTGTCGTCCACCTTGTGACGCCGGACCTGGCCGGCCACGCCCCCGACATCCACGCCGTATTCGACCGCATACCTGCGGAGGTCGCACGTGTGCAGGGCCTTGCAGCCGCACTCCATGCACCGGACGGCCTCCTCCCTCATTGCCTCCTCGGAATAGCCCTGCTCCACCTCCCGGAAGTCGGTCCTCCGTTCCCCGGCCGGGCGCTGCGGCATCGCTCGGCGCGGAACCCGCTTCACATCCTCGTACAGCGTATCCGGGACGGGGCCGAAATCGTCGCGCCGGCAGACGAAAGCGGGGTCGGACCGGTTCACCTCCCCGGTCCGCAGGTACCCGTCGATCGCCTCGGCGGCCAGCCGCCCCTGGGCAACGGCGTCGATCACCGCGGCCGGGCCGCTTACCGCGTCGCCGCCGGCGAACACGCCGGGAAGGCGGCACGCCATCGTTGCCGCGTCCGTTTCGATGGTGCCCGGGGGGGCGACGGCGGGACGGCCGCCTTCCGGTTCCCGGGAGAAGAGATCCGGATCGGTATCCTGGCCGAGCGCGGGGAAGACGAAGGAGCACGGGACATCGAACTCGGATCCCTCGACGGGCAGGGGCCTGCGCCGCCCGCTTTGATCGGGCTCGCCGAGCTCCATGCGGACGCACCGGATGCCCATCAACCTGCCGGTCACCCCCTCCCGGATCACCTCCACCGGCGCGACGAGCGTCGTGAGACGCACTCCTTCCTGCTCCGCAGCTTCCACTTCCTCGTGGAAGGCCGGCATCTCCTTGCGGGACCGGCGATACAGGAGTATGACCTCTTCCGCGCCGCAGCGGATGGCGGTCCGTGCGGCGTCCACGGCGGAGTTGCCTCCCCCCACCACCACAACTCTTCCGTACAGATCCCGGGGCCTGTACAGTTCGGTGTCCCTCAGGAAATCCAGGGCCGATTCCACCCCCAAGGCTTCCTCGCCCGGTATGCCCAGTTTCTTGCCAAGGGGCGCGCCCGGAGCCAGGAAGATCGCGTGGAATCCCTCCTCCCGCAGCCCCAGCAGCGTGAACTCCCTGCCGAGCTTGTGGTTGCAGACGATTTTTACGCCGAGCGAAAGGATGACGTCGATGTCCGCGTCCAGCTCCTCCCGGGGAAGACGGAACGCGGGAATCCCGTACCGGAGCATCCCCCCCAGACGAGGCATCGCCTCGTAGATCGTGACCGAATGACCCCGCAGGGACAGGTAGTACGCGCAGGTCAGGCCCGCCGGACCGCCCCCCACGACCGCGGCACGCTTCCCCGTGGGGGGCAGCCGTTCCGGGTGTACACTCGCGTGACCGGACACGAAACGCTTCACGTGGTTGATCCCGACGGACTCGTCCACCAGGCTGCGGCGGCACGCCGCCTCGCACTTTCGCACGCACACCCTTCCGCAGACGACGGGCAGGGGGTTTCGCTCCCGGATCAGGCGCAGGGCCTCCCGGTAGTGGCCGAGCCTCGCCAGGCCCAGATATCCCTGGACGTCGACGCCGGCCGGACAGGCCAGCTGTCCGGGACACGCACAGTCGGCATAGTGATCGGAAAGGAGCAGCGCGAGCGCGGTCTTCCGGGCGCGCGTGATCCGGTCGCTGCGGGTTATGACCTCCATCCCGTCCCGGACCAGGGTCGTGCAGGAAGGCAGGAGCCCGCGCGCATCCTTGACCTCGATCACGCAAAGGAAGCAGGAGCCGAACGGCGGAAGTCCGGGCTCGTGGCAAAGTGTCGGGATCGTGTCCAGATGCTGCTCCCGGACCAGTTCGAGGATGGTCTGTCCGGGGCGCGCCACGACCGCCCGCCCGTTGATCGTGAGTTCCACCGGCAGGTACGACCGGTCCTCGTCCGTTTTCCGTTGCATTTTCGCTATCCTTTCCGGACCGCTTCGGAACGGCAGACCGTAAGGCAGTTCCCGCATCGTACGCAGCGGCTCCCGTCGATCCGGTGGACCTCCTTGCTCTGCGCCGCTGATCGCCCCGGCGTCGCAGGCCTTGACGCACAGACCGCAGCCCGTGCACTTGTCCGGATCGATCGAAAATTCCACCAGGGCCAGGCAGACCCTTGCCGCGCATTTCCCGTCGCGTATGTGCCCTTCATACTCGTCCTGGAAATACCGCAGGGTCGTCAGCACCGGGTTGGGAGCGCTCTGGCCGAGTCCGCACAGGGAACTCGTCCGGATCTGCTCGCCCATCTCCGCGAGCGTGTGCACGTCTTCCGGATTCCCGCCCCCCGCGCAGATCCTCTCCAGGATCTCGAGCATCCGCTTCGTGCCGATCCGGCAGAAGGTGCACTTCCCGCACGATTCGTTCTGGGTGAAGTGCAGGAAAAACCGGGCGACGTCCACCATGCAGGTGGAATCGTCCATGACCACCATTCCGCCCGAGCCCATGATCGCGCCGGTGGCGGTGATCTGTTCGTAGTCGACGGGCGTGCTCCCCAGGGAGGCGGGGATGCATCCGCCCGACGGACCCCCCATCTGGACCGCCTTGTACGGACCCCCCGAGACGGTGCCGCCGCCGATCCCGTAGACGATCTCGTCGATGGTGGTGCCCATGGGAACCTCCACGAGGCCTCCCCGTTTCACTTTTCCCGCCAGGGCGAACACCTTGGTCCCCTTGGAGTCGGCGGTCCCGCAGGATCGGAAGGCCCGGGCCCCGTGGGAAAGGATCCAGGGCACGTTGGCAAGCGTCTCCACGTTGTTGATGCAGGTGGGATGCCCCCACAGGCCGGCTTCCGTGGGAAACGGCGGGCGCACGCGCGGCATTCCCCGTCTGCCCTCGATGGAAGCGATCAGCGCGGTCTCCTCCCCGCATACGAACGCACCGGCCCCTTCCTTCAGGCGGATGGAAAAGGAAAAACCGCTGTCGAACAGGTTGGGGCCCAGGAGTCCCCTTTCCCGGGCGCCGGCTATGGCCTCGAGCAGCCGGCGGATCGCGAGGGGGTACTCCGCCCGGACGTAGACGATGCCCTCCTTGGCGCCGATGGCATAACCCGCGATCGCCATCCCTTCCAGCACGGAGTGCGGATCTCCCTCGAGCACGCTGCGATCCATGAAGGCGCCAGGATCCCCTTCATCGGCGTTGCAGATGACGATCTTGCGCGTCGCCTGCGCAGCCCGGGCAAGTCTCCACTTGGTCCCGGCGGGAAAACCGGCCCCGCCTCTTCCGCGCAGGCCGGAATCGGCGACCATTGCGATGACTTCCCCGGGAGTCATCTCGGTGACGGCCCGACGAAGAGCCAGGTAGCCTCCCCGGGCGCGATACTCCTCGATGCTGGATGGGTCGATTTCGCCGCAGTTGCGCAGCACGATCCGCTTCTGCCCGGCGAGCATAGCTTCCCGGTCCACGACCCATTCCGTGATCGCCCTCCCCCCGCGCAGATGGTCCGCGACGATGCGGTCCACCCGGTCGGGTGTCACCTCGCCGTAGAGAGTCCTCCGCCTGCCATCTTCGACGATCTCGACCAGCACCTCGCGATGACACAGCCCGATGCACCCGGTCTCCTTGAGCGTCACCCCCTCGTCTTCGGGTCCCAGCAACTCCTGGAACCGCCGCTGTACGGCCAGCCCCCCCGTGGCAATGCCGCACGATCCCAGTCCGACCATCACCGCCTGCATCGGGTCCTCCTTGAAGAAGCCGGAAGAAACGTCATGCGCCCCCGACCGCTTTCCGTCGGAACCTTCGGAGAACGCTTCGGAGCGTCTGGGGAGTAAGTCTGCCGTATGCCTGTTCGCCGATCATCACCACGGGAGCGAGACTGCAGCATCCGAGGCAGGCCACCGTACAGGAACGTGAACAGTCCGTCCTCGCTGGTCTCTCCCTCGTGGATTCCGAGCTCCTCCTCCAGGGTCCTGCCGATCATTTCCGCCCCCTGGACGTGGCAGGCGGTCCCCTTGCAGATGCGGATCACGTACCGGCCCAGCGGCTGCAGGCGAAACTGCCTGTAAAATGTGATGACCCCGTAGATCTCGCTGGCCGGAATGCCGGTCGCCATGGCGATCTGCTCGATCGCCAGCGGCGGGATGTAGCCGTAGGAATCCTGGGCCGCCTGGAGCAGCGGGATCAGCATGCCCGGCTCGCCGCCGTGGCGCCACAGCATCCGGCCGAACGCCGGCATCACGACGCCCTTTACGCGTTCCTCCTCCGTTGCCATCGTCTCCCCACCACGCTAAACGCCCTGGAATTTTACGATGTTCAAGGTTCTGGCCCGAAGCACTCCCGGCCTGGACCGGAGCCGGGAGACGGCCTGCCGGATCGCGTCGCACGTACGGCCCTGCACGAGGAGGATGGCCATCGCGCAGTCGTCGGTCATGTCGCAATAGACCACGTCCTCGTCGAAGTAGTACGTGGCGTACAGGGAGGGCACGCAAAACCTGTCGATCTCCAGCAGAACATAGGCCGAGAGGAGCTGTCTTTTTCGCCTGTCGCCCGCCTCTTCGTCAAGGCCCTCGGCCGCCTGCATAAGCTCGTAATGCCGGAGGAACGACTCGATGTCCTTCCCCAGCAACGGGCGCCCGGAATGGTGGATCTCGTACTCCTCGATCTCCGGGAGAGGCTTGACGGTCCGTTCGACCCATTCCCGGATTCCCCGCTGGTCCGGCGCCTGGACGAGAAGAACGATATCCCAGTCGCCCGTCACGGCGTCGCAGTAAAAGACCCCTTCGGCGAAGTAGAGTGCGTTGAAGCACCCGGACAGATCGGCGTCCGGCCTGCCACGGAGGAAGACGTACGCGCTCTGGCTGCGCAACTCCTCGATTCTGCCTTCCGGCCGTGGGACGGACTTCTCCTCCTCCGACGGTCCGATCCTCAGGATCTCGGCTTCCAGCGCCTCGATCTCGAACGGCTTGTCAAGGTAGGCGCTGCCGCAGCGTTCCTTCACCCGCTCCCCGGTCTGCTCGTCGCCGTAGCCGGAGATCACCACCACGGGCAGGTCCGGATACACGTCTTTGATCATCTTCAGGAGATGAAGCCCGTCGATGTCCGGCAGCCGGATATCGAGGACCACGTAGTTGTGGGGAACCCCGGACCGCCTCGCCGCCTCGATCTTCTCCAGCGCGGACAATCCCAATTCGCAGGCGTCGACCTCGTATCCTCGCTGGGCCATGCCGACCGCGAGATTGCGACGGATCGATGCCTCGTCGTCCACTACCAGCACTCTCGGATTCTCTTTCATGGCGACCTCCCGCACCCGAAGTCCGGTTGTTGCCTGTTACCCTCTTTGTCGCCCACGCCTCCTTTATAGGGCAAACATCATGCCGCCCCCCTTTTATCCTGTAACATAATGATTTTTAATCAGAAAATATCTCGGCCGCCAATGCTTTGCCGGACGCTACAACTGTAAGCAAACCTTACAGTTATTCCCCAACCACTCAAGATAAAAAGGGAATTATGAACTATAAAGAAATCTTACACTTGAAAGGAGATACGGATTGAGGCCGGAACCCCGAAGGACCGGCCTTGGCCTACTCGTCGTCGTCCAATATCCTGTGCTTCACGCCTTCCGGGTCGTCGAACTGGTCACTTTTGACCGCCCAGACGAACAGAAGCCACGCCCCCAGCCCCAGGACGATCGACAGGAACAGGAGGAGGATGGTCGTCCACATTCAGGAGTTCCCCCTTCGCAGCCGCAGGGAGTTTCCCACCACCACCAGGGAACTGATCGCCATGAGCCCGGCGGAAACGATGGGATGCAGCTTGCCCGCCACCGCCAGGGGAATCGCGACCGCATTGTAGGAAAACGCCCAGAACAGGTTCTGCCGGATGATGCGCATGGTGTTTCGCGAGATCGCGAGGAAGCGCGGTACGAGCAGCAGGTCGTCGTTCATGAGGACGGCGTCCGCGCTTTCGAGAGCGATGTCGGTCCCCCTGCCCATCGCCAGCCCGACGTCGGCCTCAATGAGCGCCGGCGCGTCATTGATCCCGTCGCCGACCATGAGCAGGACGGATCCTTCGGATCGCGCCTTTCGCACGGCCTCCGCCTTTTCCGGGGGAGTCAACGGGGAGAGGACCCGCACGATCCCCGCCTCCCCGGCGATTCTCGCGGACACCGCCTCGCCGTCCCCCGTTACCATCCAGACGGTGTACCCCTTCTCCGTGAGCCGCCGGACGCATTCGGGCGATTCGGGTCGAAGCGTGTCTTCGGCGGCCAGAAGGCCCGATACCGACCTGCCTTCCGAGAGCCAGGCGACCGTCTTTCCCTCCCTGGCCAGTGACCGTGCGATCTCCCGCTGCTCCTCGGCCGCGGTCACATCCCGGGACACGTGAAATTTCCTTCGCCCGAGAAGATACCGCTTCCCCGCCGCGGTTCCCTCCACTCCCATTCCGGGGTAGGCGCGGAATCCCGTGATGTCTCTCCATTCGTTCCTCGGAACCTCCCGCCGGATCGCGTTCGCCATCGCGTGTTCCGAAGACGCTTCCAGGGATGCCGCGATTTCCAGGACTTCGCGGCGCGGCAGGGAGAAGCCGACGACGTCCGTGAGGCGAGGGCTCCCTTGCGTCAGCGTGCCCGTCTTGTCGAGAAACACGGTGTCCACCTTGCTCCCCTTCTCGAGAACGTCGGCGCCCTTGACCAGGATGCCGAGCGATTGCGCTTCCGTCGAACCCAGGAAGGCGGCAAGCGGAGTGGCAAGACCCAGGGCACAGGGGCACGCGACCACCAGAACGGAGATCGAGGCGAGAAAGGCGGGCACGGCGGGACTCCCCGCGAGGATGCGCCCGCCGAGCGCGATCAGGGAGACAAGAAGGATTGCCGGGACGAATACGCCTACGACCCGGTCCGCAATCCCCTGCACCGGGGACTTCCTCGCCTGCGCCTCTTCGACGGCCCGGATGATCCGCGAGAGCGCGGTGTCCCTGCCCGTCCCCGTCACCTCGATCCGAAGGCGGCCGTTGCCGTTCACCGTACCGGTGAAGACCCGGCTCCCCGGGCCCTTGTCGACGGGACGGGCCTCCCCGGAAAGCATCGATTCATCGACTTCGGACTCGCCTTCGGAAACGACGCCGTCGGCCGGAACGCGCTCCCCGGGAATGACCTCGACGATGTCTCCGGCCCGGATCGCGGAGACGGGGACGACCTGCCCCGACGGCGCCGCACCTTCTCCCGGCGGGATCCTTCTTGCCCGAACGGGAGCAAGCCGGAAGAGCCTCGCGATCGTTTCCGAAGCCCTGCCTTTCGCGGAGGCCTCGAGGTACCTTCCCAGGAGGATCAGGGTGATGATCATCGCCGTTGTGTCGAAATAGACCTCCCCCCCGTGAAGATCATCGCGACGCTGTAGGCATAGGCGGAGAAGGATCCCAGGAATACGAGAGTGTCCATCCCCGGCGCCCGGCGCCGGATTGCGGCCAGGGTGTTCGCAAGGAACGGATACCCCGAGTAGAAGAGCACGGGGGTGGCAAGGAAAAGGGCGACCACGTGGAACAGCGTCCTGGTGGACGGCTCGATCCCCTGGAAGTATCCCGCGTAGAGACCGGCCGTGATCATCATGATCTGCGTGGAGAGGAAGGCGGCGGTCCCCAGGCGAAGCAGGAGGTCTTTCTTCTCCCTCGCCCGGGATTCCTCCATCTCCGTGGTTTCCCCGGGGAAGGGAGCGTATCCGAGATCCGCGATCCAGCCGGCGATCGTCCCTGCGTCGGTCCGCGCCGGATCCCAGCGGACCGTTCCGCGATGGGTGGCGTAATGGACACGAGCGGACAGGACCCCCGGTTTTTTCGCGAGGTATCTCTCGATGACCCAGACGCAGGATGCGCACCGGATCCCGGAGATCGCGATGTCCATCTCGAGGTCGCCACCGGGCCCGGACTGCCGGGCGTTCGCCGCGAAGATTTCCGGGTCGACGGGGGGAACGGAGAACGGCCCGGGAGTCCATCCCCGCCGCCGCGCATAGAATCCTTCCAGCCCTTCGCTGCGGAGCAGGGCATGGATATTCCTGCAGCCGGGGCAGCAGAATACGGCCTCTTTCCCCCCGACATCCTCGACCATGGCGTCTCCGGGAGCGATCTCCAGAAGACAGTGATCACAGGCAGGCATCTTCCCCCTCCATCAAAGCATTGCCCCCCGCACCGCGAACACCGCCCCGACGATGATCATGAGGACGGCGGCGGCCCGGTAGAGACGCGCCCGGAGCTTTCCTCCCAGGAGACCTGCGGTTTTCGCGACGATCAGAAGCCCCGGAACCGTGCCCGCCCCGAACAGCGCCATCATGAGAAACCCCTTGAGAAATCCTTCGGGAAGACTTCCCGCCTCCATCCCCACTCTTGCCGAGGAGAGCAGGGCGCCGTACACGAGGCCGCACGGGAGGAAGCCAAGAGCCAGTCCCAGGGGGAAAAAGGCGCCGGGGCTTCCGCCCTCCGAGACGAGACGGAAGATTCGTCCCACCAGGCGATGCCGCCCGGGCTCTTTTTCCGGAAGGCGCAGGGCCGGCACCCATCCCCCGAGAACCAGTCCCATGAGGACGATAAGGAGTCCCGTGCCCGTCATGACGACCTTCTGGAACGACTCGATGTGCGACGCGACCCCCACGAACGACCCGGTGAGCCCCGTCACCCCGCCGATCATGCTGTAGGTGGTGACCCGGCCGAGATGGTAGAGGAGGTTGGCGGGCAGAATCCGCCTCTCCCCGAGGGGCAGGGAGAAGGCGGCGACCAGGGGACCGCACATGCCGATGCAATGACCGAAGGACCCCAGCGCTCCGGCGGCGAAGACGAGCAGGTAGGTGGAGTCAGGAAACGACGTCAAAAGGAAACACCGCGCTATCCCCCCCGGGGAGGGTCACCGTTGCCGTCCATCGCCGCTTCCCGCTGCGGCACCGGACGATGACTCCCTTGCCGCGATACCGTCCCGGCCCGTCCCGGACGAGGCGCACCCGGTTCGGGGGCATGCGCATCCCCGGCATATCGAGGTCGATTACGGGAGCTTCGGGCCCCTCGTAGCCCGGAAGCTCGACGGTGAACGAAAGTTCCTTCATGGCCGCCACCGGCTTGGGGGAGATGTCGAGGACGACGATCTGCCCTCCCGCGCGTCCCGAGACCGGTCCCGCGTGGATGTCCTCCCCGATCCCCCTCGCATCCCGGCCGTCCGCGGTGGCGATCCATCTCCTCTCCGTTCGGACACCGCTGCCTTCCACCGCGAGGAGAAGCATCCAGCTCCCCCCCGAAGGAATTTCGATATTCGCCGCATATGTGCCCGCCGCCTCCTCGCGAAGGGGGAAGGTCCGGTCCTGCCCCGGGCCCGACAGCCGCATCGCCCGAAGGGTGGCCCGAGCGCCCTGCAAAGGGCCCTTCGCGGTTGCGACCTCCGCCGACAGGCGGCTGCGCCCCGTCTCGAGGCGTCCGGGCACGCGGATGGTGAGCCCGAGGTTCTCCTCCGTCTCCTTCAGGGACAGATAGTCGTTCGCTTTCCGGTAGTAATCCTCCTCGACGAGCCCGTCGTTCGCGCGCACGGCGACGTAGAAGGTCACCCCGAGCAGGGCGGCGAAAAGAACGTACAAGCCGGCGAGAAGGGTTTTCATGGGAATCCCGCCTCCTGCCGCAGGTGAACGCCGGAGCCCGTGACGACGAACGTGACCGGCCCTCCGGGTTCCCTTCCCTTCCGGACCGCCACTACCCCCGAGGAGCGGGCGTGCGGTCCGAGGCGGATGGTGCGCTCACCTGTCATGATGCGGCCCCCTTCGACGCCCAGGGCGAGGTCGAGAGGATTCCCCCGGTTGTTCCTGGCCAGGTAGCGGTAGACGTTCGCATTGACGCCGGACTCCTTTCCCGTCCACTGCACGGAAAACGCGACGGGGGGCTGCAGAAACCATATGCCGACGAAGGCGAGACAGGCCAGGGCGGTAAGGGCGGAAAACAGCAGCGCTTTTCCCCGCACGACCTTCCCTCGGTATCCGATGAACGGCCGGATCCCGATCGGCCCCGTCATCCGGAGGCAGGCGTCGATGCATTCCGCGCAGGCGATGCACTCCCTCGCAAGCCCCCTTTTTATGTCGATCGCCACCGGGCAGACGTATACGCACAGGTCGCACCGCAGGCACTCGTCCTTCCGGTCTTCGTCGAAGGCGATCGTCAGCGTGTCCCTGTCGAACAGGGCGTTCTGGAGCATCGAGTACGGGCAAACGGTGCGGCAGAAACCCGCGCCGGCGAAGGCCAGCATGCCGAAGATCACCGCGCCCTGCACGAGAAAGAACGAAAGGACGATCTTCGAGCGGAACAGGGCGTTCACGGCCTCGGCGGGGGGAATGAAGTACCAGAGAAGCGAGAGGGAGGCGACGGCCGAGAGGGGAAGGAGGAGGCAGGTTTTCCCTGCGGCCTTCCACCGCGCGGGAAGAAAAGAGGCGCCCCACGCGGCAAGTTCCGGGATCACGGTCTGGGGGCAGGCATAGCCGCACCAGATTCTCCCGAAGAGGACCGTGGCGCCCGCGGCGAACAGGAGCGCGAAAAGCGTCCCCAGCAGAACCAGGGGAAACTGGTCGATCCACAGCACGGCGCCGAAGATATGGAGTTTCAGCCCCGGGATGTCGAATCGCAGCGCGCTTTCCCCGTCCACCCGGAGGAACGGCAGGCCGAGGATCACGACGGCCTGCGCGAGGGCGGCCATTCTTCGCCGGTTCTTCCACATCGCCCCCCGCGCCTTTCCTATGGCTGTTTCCCGTACTCCCGGACGGAGTCGATGTAGGCGAGCACCTTCCAGATCCGGTCGCGCCCCAGCGGGTCCCCGAAGGACGGCATCCCGCCGGGCCTTCCCTTGGCGATCGATTCGAACTTGAGGTTGTCCGTCTCCCCATACTTCAGGTGGGCCGTCAGATCGGGCCCCACTTCTCCCTTGAGGGTGTCGCCGTGGCATCCCGCGCAGTGTTCGGCATAGATCCCTTTTCCCTCCGCGACCGCCTTCGGATCGGACTCGTACGGGTTCTCGGTTACGGAGACGGCCGACGCGGCGCTCTTTTCCGCCTCGAGCTCTTTCTGCAGCACCGCGTATTGCGACCATCCGCTGATCTGCGGGGTGTACGCGGCGATGTAATAGACGCCCCATGCGATGAGGGCGAAAAGGAATACCAGGAAGAAGCGGGGGATCCTGTTGTGGCGTTCCATGTCCTTGAACGTTTCGCTCATCGTCGTTCCCTCCGGTCCTTTTCAGGGGCATCGGACGACTCCCCTTCCTCGGTGAGCATCCGGTACTTGGGTGCTTCCACGGTATCGCGCCGGTTCCGGGAGTAGTAGTGGGCGATGATCCCGGCGAACACGGCAACGAGCAGAACGGTGAAAGCGAAATAGGCCCAGGCGGAGGTACTCATCCGTTTCCGATGCTCCTCAAGTAGGCGATCACCTTCCAGATCCTGTCCTTCCCGAGCGTTCCCCCGAAGGCGGGCATCCCTCCAGGCCTTCCCTTGGAGATCGACGCGAACACGTCCTTGTCTCCCCCGCCGAAGATCCACTCCTTGTCGACGAGGTTCGGGCCGAACCCTCCCTTTGCCGTCTCGCCGTGGCACGACCGGCAATTCGCCTCGAAAATGGCCTTCCCCTCCTCCGCGGCCTCACGGCTGCCCGCATGCGGGTTGCTCGCCCCGGCCGCTTCCGCCTGCGCCACCAGGCCCATCTCCTTCGTTGTGATGGCCTTCACGTCGCTGCCCACCTTCTGAAGATAGGCGACGAGGGCGTCCATCTCCGTGATCTCCCCACGGAGGGGCTCGGGGGTCACCGTCCCCCGCACAGGGCCGAAGGCGTAGTCCACGGAAGTCACTTTGCCGCGGAATGCATCGATCTGCCGGTCCACCTCTTCATCCCCGTACCCATAGCCGAGGACGGCCACCTTCTTCCGCGTCCAGGTCGTGTCGAGCCTCCTTGCCGCGAGCCATCCGTAGGCGGGCATGTTCGACTTCCCGAACATGCTTCGCGGATCCGCCGTATGCTGGTAGTGCCAGGAGTCCGGGTACTTCCCGCCGATCCTTGCCAGGTCCGGCCCCGTCCTCCTCGACCCCCACAGGAACGGCCTGTCGTAGGCGAATTCCTCCGGCTTGGAGTATTCCCCGTAGCGGGCAACCTCCGTACGGAGGGGGCGTACCGTCTGGGAGTGGCAGTTGTTGCACCCCTCCCGCAGGTAGATGTCCCTCCCCTCGACCTCGATCGCCGAGTAGGGGGTAATGTACCGGCTGGTCGGCTGGGTGGACGGGAGAAAGAGCGGGATGAAGGTCGTGACGAGGGTGCCGACCGAGATGACGACGACCGACAGGATCGCGAACAGGATCGGTTTTTCGTAGATGTTCATCGGTTCCCCCTGGTCAGGCGGCCGCAGGTTTTTTTCTGCCGAAGGTCATGAGAAGGTTGTACGCGAACACGACGATTCCCGCGAAGTAGAGGACGCCCCCCGCGAGGCGGATCTTCCAGAAGGGGTACAGGGCGGTCACCGAGTCGAGAAAGGTGTACGTGAGCGACCCGTCCGCGTTGGTCGCCTTCCACATCGCCCCCTGCATGATGCCCGCGATCCACAGCGTCACGGTGAACACGAGCTGTCCGACCAGGATGAGCCAGAAATGCGTGTTCGCCAGCGTCACGCTGTAGACCTCCCTGCCGGACAGCCGGGAGGCGACGTAGTACATGGAGGCGGAGATGATCATCGTCACCCAACCCATCGTCCCCATGTGGACGTGGCCCACGACCCACTCGGTGTAATGGAAGTACCCGGTCAGTGTCCGCAGGGCCTGGGTGGGGCCCTGGATCGTCTGGAAGCCGTAGAAGGTGATCCCGAGGATGAAGAACTTCGCGAGGTAGTTCGACCGCATCTGGTCCCAGTTCCCGTTCATCGTGTAGTACCCGTTCACGACGGAGGCCCAGGAGGGGGCGATCAGGAAGATGCTGAACGCGAGGGCCACCGTCTGGATCCACTCCGGGAGGGGGGTGAACATCAGGTGGTGCGCGCCCGTCCACAGGTATCCGAAGACCAGGGACCAGAAGGCGACGATCGACAGCCGGTGGCTGTAGATGGGCAGGCCGGTCGACCGGGGAAGGAAGTAGTAGAACATCGCCAGGATCGGGAAGGTGAAGACGGACGCCACCGCGTTGTGCCCGAACCACCACTGGACGTTCGCGTCGTTCGTTCCCGCGTAGGCGGAGTAGGACTTCACGAGGTTCACCGGGAATTCCAGGTTGTTGAGGATGTAGACCACCGCCACGGTCACGACGGTGGCGATGATAAACCAGAGGGAGACGTACATCTGCTTCTCCCTGCGCTTCACGAGCGTGCCGAAGACGTTGACCGCGAACATCACCCAGAGGATCACGACGACCACGTCGAGGGGCCACTCGAGCTCCGCGTATTCCTTCGACGTGTTCATGCCGGCGAACAGGGAGAGGGCCGCGAGGACGATGGCGACGTTGAACAGGACAAGGTGGACCTTTCCCAGCCGCGGAAACGCCAGGGGGGAACGGGTCAGTTTTTCAAGCATGTAGTAGCTTAAGGAAAAGATCCCCGCCAGGGTGAACCCGAAGATGAGCGCGTTCGTATGCACGACGCGGAGGCGCCCGAAGGCGAGCCAGGGCGCCATGTTCAACCCGGGGTAGACCATCTCGGCGGCGATCCACAGGCCGACGACCAGGCCGATGATCAGCCAGAAGACCGCCGAGAGAGCGAATCCCCTGACGACGGCGTCCCCATTCTCTCCGTTCCTCATGTTCCTTCCCCCGTCGGATGGATTTCCCCGGCCCGCTGTCCCTCTTCCCGGTCCAGCAGCCGCCGGAGGGTGTATCTCCTCATGGTGCGGACGATCTCCCCGCGGACTTCCATCCACGCGGAGTGCGCGGAGCACCCGTTCGCCCGAACGCAGGTCGTTCCGTCCACGAGGCAATCGTTCAGTTTCAGGGGCCCTTCCAGGGCTTCGATGACCGACAGGAGGGTGATGCGGTCCGGGCTTTCGGTAAGACGGAATCCTCCGCCGGCCCCCCGGGTGGACGTCGTGATCCCGGCCCGGGTGAGTTTCTGCAGGATCTTCGCCAGGAAGCTCGGCGGCATCTTTTGGGGACCGGAAATTTTCCCCACGGAGAAGACCTGGAGCGGATCCCTCGCCATGAAGAGAAGACAACGGATCGCGTAGTCCGTTTCCCGGGAGATCTTCATTTCGGACTATATTTATCTGGTTCAATGCATGGTGTCAACGGCGGAATCCGCCTGCGGCCAGGTATCCCCTGGATCCCGGGATCCATCGCGCTTCCCATGCTCCGGTTTCTTCTCGTGCCGACCTTCGAACAGTTGTGGTATTTTCCTAATGCCTGAGGAGAATCAGGGGGGTTACCCATGCGAATAGTCAAGATGACCATCGGTTCCGTGGTGCTCGAGGCGAAACTCCTCGAGACGCCCACGGCGGAGGCAATCTGGAATGCCTTGCCGTTCACCTCCAGGGCGAACACCTGGGGCGAGGAAGTGTATTTCTCCACCCCGGTCAAGGTGAAACGGGAGTCCGACGCGCGGGATGTCGTCGAGCCCGGCGAGCTTGCTTTCTGGGTGGAAGGCGATTCCATCGCGATCGGCTTCGGCCGCACGCCCGTATCCCGCGGCGATGAGATCCGTCTCGCGGCCCGGACCAATATCTGGGGCAAGGCCCAGGGCGACGTGAAGCAGCTCGGATCGGTCAGATCAGGCGCAACGATCAAGGTGGAGAGGGCCGGTTAGGTCCCGCCGGTTGCCCGGGATATTCTCTGCCCCCGCTTCGGAGGATCCGGTCCGGCTCGAAGGCCGGGGCCAGGCGGATACCTTCCGGGGTCATTATGGATTATAGTCTGGAGCACCGATGTTCATCGATATGCTGGTGGGACCATGACCGTTCCGGCTCTTCCGATAAGGGCCCGTTTCATCGCTGTCACGCTCGCCGCGCTCTGCCTGCTGGCGCTGCCGGCGGGGTGCGGCCGCCCGGCCTCCGATCGGGTGCAGGGGTACATCGAGGGGGAGTTTCTCTACCTTTCGTCTCCGCTTGCGGGGCAGCTTTCTTCCCTTTACGTGGAACGGGGAGCGCAGGTCAAGGCGGGCGATCCCCTGTTCGCGCTGGATAGCGTACCGGAGAGAACGGTCCGGGACGAGGCGGCCCGTCGGCTTGCGCAGGCCCGCGCGAGCCTGGCGGACCTGAAGAAAGGCCGGCGCCCCACGGAGCTCGCCTCCATCGGGGCGCAGGTCGCGCGGGCCCGTGCCTCGCTCGCCCTGTCGGAAAAGGAGCTTTCCCGACAGGAAAACCTGTTCCGCACCGGGGCCGTTCCCCAGCAGGCCGTCGACCGCGCCCGTTCCGCGCACGACCAGGACCTTCATCGGGCGGCCCAGCTCGAATCCGACCTCCAGACCGCCAGGCTTGGCGCCCGACCCGACCAGGTCGGCGCTGCGGAGGCCAACGTGAAGGCGCAGGAGGCGGCGCTTTCCCGGGCGGAATGGGACCTCTCGCAGAAGCGCCAGGCCGCGCCCCGGGCCGGGCGGGTATTCGACACGCTGTACCGTCCGGGGGAGTGGGTCCCGGCCGGCCGGCCGGTCGTCGTCCTGCTGCCGCCGCAGAACATCAAGTTGCGCGTCTTCGTGCCCCAGGCGCGGATCGGCACGATTCACCCGGGCGATCCCGTGCTGGTCGAAGTGGACGGCGTCCGGGAACCGTTCCGGGGCCGGGTGAGCTTCATCTCGCCCCGGGCGGAATTCACGCCGCCGGTCATCTACAGCCGGGAAAGCCGGGCGAAGCTCGTCTTCCTGGTCGAGGCGGTATTCGATCCCGAAACGGCGGCCCGCCTCCATCCGGGCCAGCCGGTGGACGTCCGGTTCGGATCCTGACCGATGGCCGGGGACACCGCCATCGACGTCGCGGGGATGACCAAGCGGTTCGGAAACCTGACGGCCGTCGACCGGGTCGACCTGCGGGTCCGGACGGGGGAAGTCTGCGGGTTCCTGGGCCCCAACGGCAGCGGAAAGACGACCTTCCTCCGCATGCTCTGCGGGCTGCTCCGCCCCGACGCGGGCAGCGGCACGTGTCTCGGCCGCGACATCATCCGGGACAGCGAGGCGGTCAAGCGCCAGGTCGGCTACATGACCCAGCGGTTCAGCTTCTACGAGGACCTGAGCGTCTCCGAGAACCTCGATTTCGTCGCCCGCGTCTATTCCCTGAAGAACCGCCGGCGTGCGGTCCGCGAGACCCTCGAACGGATGGGACTCGCGGACCGGCGGGACCAGCTCGCCGGGCAGCTCTCCGGCGGCTGGAAGCAGCGCCTCGCCCTGGCGGCGTGCATGATCCACGACCCGAAGCTGCTCCTGCTCGACGAGCCCACGGCCGGCGTGGACCCGAAGGCGCGCCGCGATTTCTGGGAAGAGATCCACCGGCTCGCGGGACAGGGGCTTACGTTCCTCATCACCACGCATTACATGGACGAGGCCGAGCGCTGCCACCGGCTCGCCTACATATTCCGCGGCCGGATGCTCGCTCGCGGCACGGTGGCCGAGGTCGTCGAGGAGGCACACCTTTCGACCTGGGCGGTCGATGGCCCGGACCTGCCCGCGCTCGCCGAACGCCTGCGCGGCCACCCCGGCGTGAACCATGTCGTGGTTTTCGGCAACGTGCTCCACGTCAGCGGGGACGACGCGGACGCCCTGGAACGGGCCATCGCCACGTTCCGCACGGAACACCACCGGTGGCGGCGGATCCAGGCCGGCATCGAGGACGTCTTCATTCACCTCATGGAGCGTTCAGGCGGAGGGACGTCTTCTTGACACGGGAGCGCGTCCTTTCACCTGGGCGGTTCGGAGCGGTGGTCGTCAAGGAGTTCATCCAGATGCGGCGGGACCGGCTGACCTTCGCGATGATGATCGGCATCCCGCTGCTCCAGCTCGTCCTGTTCGGTTACGCCATCAACACGGACCCGAAGCATCTGCCCGCCGCCGTGCTCCTGGCGGACAACGGTCCCCAGGGGCGCACGTTGCTTTCGGCGATCCGGAACAGCGGCTACTTCGACTTCGTCCGGCAAGTGGACACCGAGGAGGAGGGGCGCGAGGCGCTCGCGCGCGGCGAAGTCCAGTTTGTGGTCAACATCCCGGTGGACTTCACCCGGTCCCTGTTGCGCGGAGAGCATCCTGCCGTCCTTCTCGAGGCGGACGCGACCGATCCCGCCGCCACCGGCAACGCCCTCGGGGCCCTGCGCGTCCTGGCGGACACCGCCCTGCGGAACGACCTCCGGGGACCGCTCGCCTGGCTCGCCGGCGGCGAAGTCCCCATCGACCTGCGCATCCACGCGCTGTACAACCCCGAAGGCGCCACCCGGTACAACATCGTGCCCGGGCTGATGGGCGTCGTCCTCACGATGACCATGGTCATCATCACCGGGCTGGCGATCAC
This sequence comes from uncultured delta proteobacterium, assembly GCA_963811025.1. Classification (GTDB taxonomy): domain Bacteria; phylum Desulfobacterota; class Deferrimicrobia; order Deferrimicrobiales; family Deferrimicrobiaceae; genus CSP1-8. The sequence goes on along the minus strand of CAWEPX010000033.1, from coordinate 232,137 downwards.
CCGCGAGCGGGAGCGGGGCACCATGGAAAACCTCCTTTCCATGCCCGTGCGTCCCCTGGAAGTGATGGCCGGCAAGATCGTCCCCTACATCCTCGTGGGGTACGTGCAGGCCGGGCTGATTCTCGTCGCCGCGCGCTACCTTTTCGACGTGCCCATGGCCGGCGGCCTGATGCTGTTGCTGGGGACGACGCTCGTGTTCATCGTCGCAAACCTGGCGATGGGGATCACCTTCTCGACCGTGGCGACGAACCAGCTCCAGGCCATGCAGATGTCGTTTTTCTTCTTCCTTCCGTCGCTGATGCTCTCGGGATTCATGTTCCCGTTTCGCGGCATGCCGCGCTGGGCACAGGTGCTCGGCGAAGTCTTTCCGCTCACCCATTTCCTGCGGATCGTCCGCGGGATCCTCCTCAAGGGAAACGGGATCCACGAGGTCGCTCCGCAGGTTGGCCCCATCGCCTTGTTCGCCGCAGTCGCCCTGTTCGTCGGCGTGAAGCGCTATCGCCGGACGCTGGACTAGGCGTCTCCCGGCCGCTTCGGATTTCCCGCGCACCTCGCGCGGCCGAACTCCCATCTAAAAAGAACGAACATGGCGGGCGACCCCGGCATGCGCCGAAGCCGGGATCTGGAACGTCGGACGGCCCGGTCGGCCGGATTTCGGGTGGGAGGACATGGGAATGTCGACGATGAACGCGGTTCGAATCCACCGGTATGGAGGACCAGAGGTGCTGCGGTACGAGGAGGCCCCGCGCCCGGAACCCGGGACGGGGGAGGTTCTGATCCGGGTCCACGGAGCCGGCGTGAACCCGGTGGACTGGAAGGTCCGCGAAGGGTACGCCAGGGATTTTCTGAAACACGCGCTTCCCCTGGTCCCCGGATGGGACGTATCCGGGGTCGTCGAGGCGGCTGGCCCCGGCGCGACCCGATGGAAGCCGGGCGACGAGCTGTATAGCCGCCCGGACATCGCGAGGGACGGAGCATATGCCGAATTCCTCGTGGTCCGGGAGTCGGAGGCCGCCCGCAAGCCGCGGTCCCTGGACCACCTTCAGGCCGCGGCCGTTCCGCTCGCTGCGCTTACCGCGTGGCAGGCGCTTTTCGACGCCGCGGGACTCGGCCGGGGGCAGACGGTGCTCATCCATGCCGCGGCAGGCGGCGTCGGGCACTTCGCGGTCCAGCTCGCGAAATGGAAGGGCGCGCGGGTGATCGGCACGGCGTCGGGGGGCAACCAGGCCTTCCTGCGGACGCTGGGCGCCGACGATACGATCGACTACACGACGACGCGCTTCGAGGAGGCCGTCCGCGACGCCGACGTCGTGCTCGACACGATGGGCGGAGACACGCAGCAGCGCTCCTGGAAGACGCTCCGGGAAGGCGGAATCCTGTCCACGATTCTCACGCCGCCGCCGGAAGAGGCGGTCCCGCCGGGGAAGCGCCTGGGATACACCTTCGTGCAGCCGAATGCGGAGCAGCTTTCCGAGATCGCAACGCTGATCGACGCGGGGAAGGTCCGGGGCGTCGTCGAGACGGTCCTGCCGTTGCCGGAAGCGCGGTCCGCGCAGGAACGGAGCCAGGCGGGCCACGTCCGCGGCAAGATCGTCCTGCAGGTACGGTGACCCGCCGCCCGGAGAACCCCTGCTCGACCGGTCCGCGGCGATATTCCCGAACCCGCTGCAGGATTCCCGGCATCTCCATGGTTGATTTCTCGAAAATGCGGATGGAGAGTGGAGAACTGACCCCGAATGGATCCTGAGACCCCGCCGGATCTCCCGGGGTATACCGGAAAAGGAAACTTTTTCAGGTAATTAGGAATCCTTATGGTAGATCATGGAAAACCCGGAGAAAGGAAACGAGTCACGACATGACCCGGCAGGAGGATCTTCCCCTGCCCACACCGCGGAAGGACGGCGGAGACGGCAGATGAACGATGCGAGGCCGACAATTCTCTCCAGGGAGGAAGGGGACCGGATGCGCGTGACCCGGGAGGAAGCGCTGACCCTGTTCCGCAAGATGACCCTGATCCGGCGGTTCGAGGAGCTCGCCGAAGAGGCGTATGGACGGGGCAGGATCGGAGGATTTCTCCACCTCTACATCGGGGAGGAAGCGGTCGCGGTGGGGTCCATCGCGGGGCTGGAGCCGGAAGACGACGTGATCACGCATTACCGGGACCACGGGTACGTTCTGGCCCGCGGGGTCGATCCCAGGAGGGTGATGGCGGAACTGTACGGCAAGTCGACCGGGCTCTCCAAGGGCAAGGGCGGCTCGATGCACCTGGCGGACGTCACGCGCCACGTCTGGGGCGGCTACGCCATCGTCGGAGGGCACGTCCCGGTCGCCGCGGGAATGGCGCTTGCGCACCGGTACCGGAACCTGCCGAGCGTCGTCGCCTGTTTCCTGGGGGACGGGGCGACCAACATCGGCACCTTCTTCTCCAGCTTGAACATGGCGGCGGTGTGGAGACTGCCGCTGGTCATCATCGTCGGGAAAAACCGTACGGGATGGGCACGGCGGTGCGGCGCGCCTCCGCGGTCGAGGACATGTACCGGAAAGCAAGCGCGTTCGACATCCCGGCGGTCCGGATCGACGGGAACGACGTCCTCGCCGTGCGGGACGCCGTGCGCGACATGGCCCGCACGGCGCGCTCCGGCGGCGGGCCGCAGATGATCGAGGCGATCACGTACCGGTTCCGCGGCCACTCGATGGGAGACCCGCAGCGATACCGGGACCGGGAGGAGGTGGAAGCGGCGAAGGCGGCCGATCCGATCGATCGGTGGCGGCGCTTCCTCCTGGAACGGGATCTGGCGAAGGAGGATGAATTGGAACGGATCGCCGGCGAGATCGAGGCCGAACTGGGAGAGGCCGTCCGGTTTGCGGAGGAAAGCCCCGCACCCGAGGCGTCCGAACTCTGCTTCGACGTCGTGGTCGAGGATCGGAGCGGTCCCATGGCCCTGATGACCTACCGTGATGCCCTCCGCGAAGCGCTGCGCGAGGAGATGCTCCGGGACGAAAGCGTGCTGGTCCTGGGAGAGGAGGTCGGCGTCTGGGGGGGAACGTACGCGGTCACCCGAGACCTCCTGGACGAATTCGGGGAAAAGCGGGTCGTCGACACGCCGATCGCCGAAGATGCGATCGTCGGGGCGGCGGTCGGGGCGGCGATGGGGGGATTGCGCCCGGTCGCGGAGCTGATGACGATCAATTTCAGCCTGGTGGCGATGGACCAGATCGTCAACAACATGGCGAAGATCCGCTTCATGTTCGGGGGGCAGATGACCATTCCCATGGTCCTCCGCGCCCCCTCCGGCTGGGGGCAGCTGGCGGCGACCCATTCGCAGTCCTTCTAAGCCTGGTCCGCCCACATCCCCGTTGACCGTGGTCGTCCCGTCGACTCCTGCCGATGCAAAAGGGCTGCTGAAGACCGCGATCCGGTCCGAGAACCCGGTGATGTTCCTCGAACACGCGCGCCTGTACGGCCTCAAGGGCGAGGTTCCGGAAGGAGAGCACACCCTGCCGATGGGCGTCCCGGACCTCAAACGGACGGGGGGGGACGTGACGATCGTGACGTATTCGAGGATGGTGCACGTGGCCCTGGGGGCGGCGGAGATTCTCGCGAAGGACGGCATCGAATGCGAGGTGGTCGACCTGAGGACGCTTCGGCCGCTGAACCTGTCGTCGGTGTACGAGTCGGTGAAGAAGACCCACCGCGCGGTCGTTCTCGAGGAGGATTGGACGACGTGCGGGATGGGGGCCGAGATCGCCGCGCGCATCGGTCGCGACCGGTTCGACTGGCTCGACTCCCCGGTGGAGCGCCTCGGCCAGGTGGAGGCGCCGGTGCCGTATGCGAAGAATCTCGAGGAGCTGATGTTTCCCGACGAGGCGCTGCTCATCGAAAAAATCCGGAAAATGCTCTCGTAAACCTCTCCGCCGGCATCGCACCTGCGCGGCAGGGATCCGGTCACGCTTGGAGCGATTCTCATTCCGGCAGCGAAAAGGAGGTATTCATGGCGACCGAGGTGATCATGCCCTCCCTGGGATTCGACATGGTCGAGGGAACCGTGGCCCGCTGGTTGAAGAAGGAAGGGGATCCGGTGGGAAAGGGAGAGCCGATCGTAGAGATCGAGACGGAGAAGGCGACCGTCGAGGTCGAGGCGACCGCCTCGGGCAACCTGAAAGAGATCCTCGTTCCCGCGGGCGAGACGGTCAAGGTCGGAACGGTGATCGGAACGATCGCCGCCCCGGAGGAGAAGCCCGTGGAAAAGCCGAAGCGGCGGGAACCTAAGCCCCCTCCTTCCGCGCCGGTCGCGGAGAACCAGAGAAGGCCCCCGGGAAGGTGCAACGGCCGACGGAGGAACGGAAGGAGGAGCCCGGGAAAACCGAACCGCCCGGACGCAGAATCAAGGTTTCTCCCGTGGCGCGCAGGATGGCGGAGGAAGCCGGGATCGACCTGTCCCGGATCGAGGGGAGCGGCCCCGGAGGGAGGATCCTGGAACGCGATGTGCGGGAGGCGATGGACGAAAAACCGGCTTCGGCCAAGCCGGAAGCCAAGACAGGCCCTTCCGCCGCCGAGCCCGTACCGATGAGCCGGATGCGAAAGGCGATCGCCCGAAGGATGGCCGAGAGCAAGGCGAAAGCGCCGCATTTCTACCTCACGGCCGACATCCACATGGAGGAGGCGATGAAGATGCGGGAACAGCTGAACCGCGACGCCTCCGAGTCCGACAAGATTTCGGTAAACGACCTGATCGTGGCGGCGGCCGCCCGGACCCTGGCGCGGTTTCCGGAGATGAACGCGACGTATCGCGACGACAGCATCGAAAAGCATTCCCGGGTCGACATCGGCATCGCGGTAGCGCTCCCGGACGGGCTGATCCCCCCCGTGATGCGCAATGCGGACAGGAAATCGCTGCGGGAGATTGCGGCCGGTCCAGGGAGCTTGGCGAGCGCGCGCGCGCCGGCAGGCTGCGCGCCGAGGACCTGGGCTCCGGGACGTTTACGATATCCAACCTGGGGATGTTCGACGTGGAGGAATTCATAGCGATCATCAACCCGCCGGAAGCCGCCATTCTCGCGGTGGGAGCGGTTACTCCCCGGCCGATCGCGGTCGAAGGGGAGGTCCGGATCGCCCGGATGATGAAAGCCACGCTGTCGGTGGACCATCGGGTGGCCGACGGCGCGCAGGCCGCGCGCTTCCTGCAGGAACTCAAGAGGCTGCTGGAGAACCCGGTCAATCTCCTCTCCGCCTAGGCGGAATCCCGGTTGAGGAAGTCGATGAGCATCCGGAGTCTCCCGAAGTTCCTCCTGTTGAAGGGAAAGATGAGCCGGGAAGGTCGGCCAGGTGGGGCTCGTTTTCCTCATCGGGCAGGCTCTTCCCCAGCCGGAACTTCCCCGAGGCGAGGATGTCGGAGAAGCCGGCCCCGATCCGGGCGGGAAGATCCGGTGACGGGGGACGGCTCAACCGGAACACGAGCTCCTTTCCGACGTACCGCATGCTGTGAAAGACCCGGTAGAAACCCGAAATCTCGTCGGCGGCCGCCGCCACGCTGTCCGTGACGCGGAAAAGGGAGAGGTCCTCGGAGGAGATCAGCCCGCGGCGGAGCAGGTGCCCCTCGACGAACTCCCGCCAGATACGCCAGTAGTCGCCCCCGGGATCGTCCAGAAGAACGACCGGGAACATCCTGCTCTTCCCGGTCTGCAGGAGGGTCAGCACTTCAAACGCTTCGTCCATCGTGCCGAACCCGCCGGGGAAGAGCGCCACGCCGTCGGACTCCTTGACGAACAGCAGCTTCCGGGTAAAGAAATATTTCACGTGAATCAGCTTCGAATCGCCGGAGATGATCCGGTTGGCCCCCTGCTCGAAGGGAAGAAGGATGTTGATCCCCATCGCCCGGCCTTTGCCGGCGCCGACATGGGCGGCTTCCATGATCCCCGCCCCGCCTCCCGTTACGACCATCCATCCCTTCCCGGCCATTTCCCGGCCGAACGCCTCTGCCTGCCGGTAGGATGGCGATCCGGGGAGGCACCGGGCGGAACCGAACACCGTGACTTTCCGCAGGGCCCTGTGTTCCGACAGCAGTCGGAAGGAGTGCCGTAATTCCCGAAGGGCCCGCGCGAGAATCTTGATGTCCCCCCGGTCCGCCCCGTCCTCGGCGAGCCGGTCCACCGTACGGTGCATTTCCGCGATCAGCTGGTCCGGGGTGATCTTCCTGCCGGTTTCCATGTTTCTACGGTTGCTTCCCGGGGGAATCCGTTCGCGGCCCCCCGGGCACACCGGCGAAACGGGGCCGGGCGAAGGTCTCAACCTTTCGCCGGGCGCGTGCTACTTCTTTGCCTGCGCGAAGTTTTCCGCTACCTGCGCCCAGTTGATCGTGCTCCACCATGCCTCGATGTACTCGGGGCGCCGGTTCTGATATTTCAGGTAGTAGGCGTGCTCCCAGACGTCGATGCCGAAGACCGCCTTGCCGCCGTCCAGGACGGGATTGTCCTGGTTCGCGGTCGACTCGACGACGAGCTTCCCGCCGCGGATCAGCAGCCACGCCCATCCCGACCCGAACCGCGTCGTCGCAGCCTGGGAGAACTTCGCCTTGAATTCCGCGAAACCGCCAAAGGTGCTCTTTATGGCGCCGGCAATATCCCCAGACGGCTCGCCGCCGCCGCCTTTCTTCATGATCTTCCAGAACATGGAGTGATTCAGGTGGCCGCCGCCGTTGTTGCGAACGGCCGTGCGAATGTTTTCCGGAACCTTGCCGATCTGCGCGAGCAGTTCCTCGACCGGAAGCTTTTGAAGCTCGGGATGGCCCTCGAGGGCCTTGTTGAGATTGTTGACGTAACCCGCATGGTGCTTGTCGTGATGGATCTCCATCGTCCTCGCGTCGATGTACGGCTCCAGCGCATCGAAGGAGTACGGGAGGGAAGGCAGGCTGTGGCTCATTATTGGTATCTCCTTTCTCACCGATCGTGATCGTTATCTTCTTATACGATGCAGCCAGACCCTGGCATCGTTTCTCACTCGGGCCTTTTTTATCTGGGTGATGCGTTCGGTTCGTTCCGGACGACGGCATTTTCCCTTGACGGTCGGCTTTCGTTTCGCGCTTCGTCGATTCCCGCGAAAAACGGGATTGCACCCGGGAATCGGCTGCGTCATGATGGCGGTATCGAGGCCAAATTCATCCGCTGCAGGAGGGAAAAACGTATGAGGAAGCTTGCGGTTGTGGTCGTATCGGTCGCTCTGGCGTTCGCGACCGGGTGCGCGACGAAGGCGTACGTCAAGTCACAGGTGGACCCGCTCTCCGAACGGATCGGGCGGATCGAGACGAGACTGGATGCGATCGACGCGAAACTCGTCCAGATGTCGAAGGACGCCGAGATGGCCAAGACCGATCGCGCGGCGCTCGAGGAAGCGAAGGGCATGGCGCAAAAGGCCATGGACATGGCGAACAAGGCGGAAGCCGAAGCGATGCGCGCCGGCGAGAACACGGCCAGTGCCCAGGCTGCGGCCGAGAGGGCCGAGCAGGCGGCCAAGGCAGCCGAAAAAGCCGCCGCGAAGACCGAAAAGATGTTCCGGCTGCAGCAGAAAAAGTAGGGAGCGGGACAGGACGAGGAGGGGCCGGGATGCGCCCGGTCCCTCCTTAGTACTCCGCTTCATAAATACGGTGTCGCACCGAGAGCGTCGATGCGCCGCGTCTTGCTACGGCGCGTCGAATGAGCCGTACTCGTAGCAGTACGCGGCGCAAGGAGCGCAACGAAGCTGGAGCGGATGCAGCGGCGCTCGAATGCAACCGTATTTGTGAAACGGAGTACTTAGATTGCCGTCGCAAGAGAAGAAGGGCCTGTCTCTTGAGAAAAGTACTGTTCGTGGCTTCGCTGGCGATCCTGACCGCAACGTCGACGCCGACGCGCTCCGCTGCCGGGGAATATCGGCGGGACGGGGCCCTGGTCGGCGCGCGACAGGCCTACGCGGTCAGGGCCGATGATTCCCTTTTCGAGGTCGCCAGGGAATTCGATCTCGGTTACACGGCGATTACCGCCGCCAATCCCGGCGTCGATCCGTTCGTCCCCGATCCGGGCAGAAGGATCGTGCTCCCCACCGAATGGATTCTCCCGGACGTACCGATCCGGAGGGGAATCGTCATCAACATTGCGGAAATGCGGCTTTTTCTTATTCCTCCCCGCGACTGGGGAACGATCTCCTCCTTCCCGATCAGCGTCGGCGACCAGGGTACGGAGACGCCGGTCGGGAAGTTTTCCGTCGTAGACAAGATCAAAGACCCGCCGTGGCACGTCCCGGAAAGCATACGCAAGGAACGGCCCGACCTTCCCGCCGTGGTCCCCCCCGGCCCGGACAACCCGATGGGAAGCCGCGCATTGCGCCTTTCGAACGGGACGGTGCTGATCCATGGTACCAACCGGCCGTGGGGCATCGGGACTCGCAACACCCACGGTTGCATCAGGCTGTACGAGGAAGACATTGCTCGCCTGTTCGGAATGGTGGACAACGGAACGCCGGTCGTGGTGGTCAACCAGCCCGTGAAGGTCGCCGCCGAGGGAGACCGCGTCTTTCTGGAAGTCCACGATTACGGGGACGGCCGGGACCTCTACCGGGACGCGCAGAAGCTGCTGAACGCGAAGGGCCTGGCGGATCGCATCGATCCCGGCAAGGTGAAGAAGGCGAACCGGGAGCGAAGCGGTCTCGTCGTGGACGTCTCGAAGCGGCAGCCGGTCCGGGAAACGGTCCGAAGCGGTCGCGGCGCGTCTACGGCGTCATCGCCCGGGCCCCGCTGACTGCCCGGCCGGCCGGGCTAGAGCCATTCCTCCTGCAGTACCTCGCCCTGGAGGCTCGCCACCACGTAGCGCACGGGCACCTTGCGGCTGCTCGCCTGAAGGGCCTCGCTCACCAGCGCGACCAGACCGTGACAGCACGGGACCTGCATGATCAGGATCGTCAACGTGTTGATCCGGGCCTCCTCGAACAAGGCCTTGATCTTGGCGACGTAGGTCTCCTGTCCCCCGTCCAGCTTCGGACAGGCGATCGCCAGGGCCTTCCCCTTGAGGTGCTCGTTGTGGAAATTGCCCATGGCGAACGCCGCGCAGTCGGCCGCCAGGAGAACGTCCGCTTCCTGGTAGTACGGCGCCGCCGGGGAGACCAGGTGCAGCTGGATCGGCCACTGCCGCAGCTGCGAGGCGACCTTCACATCCGCCGCTCCCTCGGGGGCGTCCTCCTTCTTGAACTCGAACATCCGGGAACCCGGACAACCGGAAAATCCGCTCATCGTACCACCTCCGCACCTGTATCGAGATATTGTCCCTCCAGATCGCTTACGAACGCCTCGTACCGCTCCCCCGCCTCGAGAAATGCTTCGTCCACCTCCCGGAACCGCGCATAGAGCTCGCCCACCTGGCGGGTGGTCAGGTTCCGGTCCATCCAGGGGTACAGGATCTCGTCCTCCTTCCGGATGTGCTCCGTCAGGATCTCCCCGTACTCCGCCAGGTTCCTCGAGACTCCCTCCGCGTCGCGGCGCCCGAGCGCGTCGAGAACGCCCTGCACGCAGGCCCTGCCCCTGCGGTGGTCCTCGTGCATCGCCTTGAGGATATCCAGCTCCTCGTCGAAACGGGCGAAGAGGAGTTCTTCCTCCTTCGCGTGGTGGAACCGGTCCGCGTAGGAGCGTATGAAGTCCACCGCGTCGAGGATACGCCCGCGTCCTTCGCCGGACTCCACATCGAGCCCCGCGGCAAGCGCCGGGACGAGGGCGACGAAGCGCAGGATCCGCCGGTGTTCCTCCACCAGCATCTTCATCGGCGGCGAATAGGAGACCTTCCGAGGGCCTGCCGCCCGGTCTCTTCCCGACCGCGGGATCGCCACCTCCTGGCCGGGGGCCACTACGCCAGCGATCCTGCCCATCAGCTCCTCCTCGTCCCCGGGGCAGAGGTTGTGGATCTCGACGATGTCGCGCAACAGGCAGGTGCCCACGCTGCACGGGACGCATCCGATGGCGTAGTCCTCGAGGATCTTCCCGAGCGCCGGGAACCGTCCGATCAACTCCTTGATGGGGCTTTGCAGGAACCGCTCCATGGGGCCTCCTTCTTCGTTTGGCCCCATTGTCCCCGAGGACGCGCGGCGCGTCCTTGACCGGGATCAAGCGGTTTGCGAACGCGGCATACTGCCAACTACCGGAAATATCCGGTCGGAACGGCCGGATCGGCGGTCAGTTTCGCGGGAATCGACGAGACGCGGTGGAGGAAACGCGGGCAAACACTCGAACCGGTCTACGGAGGGCAGCTCGCGCACGTGGACCGGAACAGGTTCGTGCTCAGGTACCTGTCCCCGCGGTCGGGGAGCAGCGTCACGATCGTTCCACCCGTGATCTGCTTCGCCATCTCGATGGCGCCCGCCACCGCGGCGCCGCTCGACATGCCCACGAAGAGCCCTTCCGCGACCGCCAGTCTTCGGGCCGTCTCGAAGGCAGACTCGTCGTCGACGACTATTTTCCCGTCCAGGTTCTCCTCCCGGTAGATCGAGGGGACGATCGCCTCCTTCATGTTCTTGAGCCCCTGGATCCTGTGCCCGAGCGTGGGTTCCACGCCGACGACCTTCACGGAGGGCTTCGTCTCCCGGAGATACCCGGCGACTCCCATGAGCGTCCCTCCCGTCCCCATGCCGGCCACGAAACAGTCGATGTCCCCGGCGGTCTGGGAGAAGATCTCCGGGCCCGTCGTCTCCCGGTGCGCCCGGACGTTGTCCGGATTGGCATACTGGTTCGGCATGTAGTAGCGGTCCGGCTCCTCCTCGAGGATCCGGTAGGCGAGGTGGATCGCGCCGTCGGTCCCTTCCTCGGCGGGCGAGAGCACGAGTTCCGCGCCGAAGGCCGCAAGGACCGACCGCCGCTCGAGGCTCACGCAGGCAGGCATGACGAGGCGAACACGGTAGCCCCGCGCCGCACCGAGCATGGCAAGGGCGATGCCGGTGTTCCCCGACGTCGGCTCGAGGATCGTTCTTCCCGAGGTCAGGTCCCCCCGTTCCTCGGCCCCCAGGAGCATGAAGCACGCGGGTCGATCCTTGACCGACCCGCCGGGGTTGTTCCCCTCGAGCTTGGCGAGGATACGGACACGCGGATTGGGATTGACGGATCGAAGCTCGACGAGAGGCGTGTTGCCGATGGCGCTTCGAAGGTCGTGGATTCGGACGTCCTGACGGATCCCCGGCATGTTCCTGGTTCCCCCTTGTCTCCAGATGAACGGATCGACAATTGGCTATATTACACCGTTTCCGGCGATATGGAGGGGATCTTTCCTCCCCGCTCCGTCCCCCGGGCGGACGTCCAGATCGACGACGCGCTGTCCGCCGTGCTAATTCCTCCGCCTGCTGGTCTTCTAGCGCTTGTAGTGGTTTTTGTTCCCGCCGTGCCATGCCGTTCCCGATCCCGTGGCGGAACATCCTCCGCCCCCTCCGCCGGAAGAGGAGGGAACCGGCGAGGCAAGCCCTCCCGGGTCGGTGATCACGGAGTCGGCCGTGTTGTCGTTGTCTCCGCTCCCGCCGTCCGTAAGGAACAGGACGACATTGTCAGTGTTGATCGTCGCCCCCGCGAACTCGGCGAAACCGCCGGGACCGACCTTGTAGTGCGCGGTGCCGGAAGACTGGGAGGGGAACGTGAGCGTCACGACCGCGTTGTCCCCGGGCGCGGGGACGGCGGCCGCGCGATCGACCGGGGCGAATTCGTTGCGGTCCGGACCTGGACGGAACGACGCTCGTCGTCGCTCCCGACGAGGAGGGGCCGCCGGCTGCTTCAGCCGCCTTCCCTGCCCGCCTTCCGGTACGTTCCGCTCTTCCCCCCCTCCTTCGAGAGGAGGGAGATCTCGCGGACGACGATCGACCGGTCCGTTCCCTTGCACATGTCGTAGATCGCCAGGGCGGCGACCGACACGGCCATCATCGCCTCCATCTCCACGCCGGTCCGCTCGAATGCGCGGATCGTCGCGACGACGGCGATCGTCCCGCTCTCCGGATCGGGGGAGAAATCGATCCCGGCATGGTGGACGGCGATGGGATGGGACAGGGGGATCAGCTCCGGCGTCCGCTTCGCGGCGGCGATTCCCGCGATCCGGGCCACGCCGAGCACGTCCCCTTTCGTCATCCGGCCCTCGAGGACGGCGGAAAGCGTCTCCGGGCGCATGACGACCAAGGCCTCGGCCACGGCGGTCCGCAGCGTCGGTCCCTTGTCGCTCACGTCTACCATGACCGCGCGGCCCTTCGCGTCGAAATGGCTGAACGCCATGCGCTACTCCTCCGTCATCTCCGCGCCATCGCGGAAGAAGTGCACCGGAACCTCCTCCCCGGCGGAGAACACGGTCTTCTCCTTCGCCAGCACCGCGATGCCGTTCGCCCGGACCATGGTCGTAAGGATAGCGGTGTTCTGATCGCCGGCAGAGGCCGCCCGGTAGACTCCGTCCTCCACCTCGACCCGGACTCGCAGGAACTGCACTTTCCCCGGCTTCTTCCGCACCTCCCCACGAAGGACCGCCCGCACGGTCGGCTTGATCACCCTCTTGTGTCCCATCATGCGGAGGAGCGCCGGCCGGACGAACTCCTCGAACGTGATCATCGCGGAGACCGGGTTGCCGGGAAGGGAGAAGACCGGCTTCCCCTCCTTGACCCCGAAGGCCAGGGGCCCGCCCGGCTTGATGTCCACCCTCCAGAAGAGCTGCCGCACGCCGAGCTCGGCGAGGCAGTCGCGCACCAGGTCGCGGTCGCCCGCCGACACCCCGGCGGAGGTGATCAGGACGTCGGCCGTAAGCCCCTCCGAGAGCCTCTCCAGGTGGCTTTTCCGGTCGTCGGGGACGATGCCGAGGTTCACCGGCTCCGCCCCCGCGCCGCGGACCGATGCCGCCAGTGATAGGGAATTGCTGTTGACGATCTTGCCGCCCGACGGCTGCACTCCCATCTCGATCAGCTCGTCTCCCGTGGAGACGATCGCCACCCTGGCCCTGCGCACCACCGGAACGACCGCCTGGTTCAGGGAGGCGAGCAGGCTGATCTCCGGAGGGCCGATGGCGGTGCCCGCCGCAAGGACCGCGTCGCCGCTGCGGACGTCCTCCCCCCGGAAGCGGACGTGCTGGCGGGGTTTCACCTTCGCCCGGAGCGTCACGACTCCGTCCCCTCCGTCGGTCTCCTCGATCGGCACGACCGCGTCGCAGCCGGCCGGAACGGGGGCGCCGGTCATGATCCGGACGGCGCACCCGGGCTCCAGGGAAAGGGTCGGCGTCTCGCCGGCGGGGATGTTGCCGATGACCCGCAACGAAACCCCTTCCCGGCAGTCTGCCGCGCGTACCGCGAACCCGTCCATGGCGGAATTGTCGCACAGCGGCAGATCCCAGGGAGCCGTCGCGTCCTCGGCAAGAACCCTGCCCAGCGCCGACAGGAGCTCGACCCGCTCCGCTCCGAGCGGGGCGACCTCGGCAAGAATGATCTTTCGCGCTTCCTCGAACGTGGGCATGGCAGGTCCTCTTCGGGAGAACTGTCCGCACCGGGTCCGCCCAGTATACCCCATACGAGCCCGATAACGTCCCGGAAATCCTCATGTCGTCCGGGATTCCTGCGCCGGTCGCCGACGTGCTATCATCTACCTCATCATGCGTGCGTACATCGGCCTGGACGATACGGACAACAAGGACTCGGACTTCGGCACGATGATCCTGGCGGACCTGATCGGCGCGAAAAACTGCATCCTGGTCAAGGACGAGAAGGGCCTCTACACCGACGACCCGAAAAAAAGGAAGAACGCCGTGTTCATTCCCGAGATCCGCGCCAGCGAGCTCCAGGAGAAGGATTTCGACGATCTCGTCATCGAACGGCCGTGCCTCGACATTCTCGGGAACAGCGAGGTCATCGACAAGATCCAGATCGTCAACGGCCTCGAGGAAGGAAACCTGTCGAAGGCCCTGAACGGCGAGCCGGTGGGGACGATCATCCGAAAAGGGTGATCCGCCCTCGTCTCCCCTTTCAGACAGGCGGGTCCGGACGAGCGAGCCTCCCCCCTTCCAGGAAGATCGTTTCACCGTTGAGCCGCTTCGGGTGTTCCGGATTGTGCGTGGTCATGACGACGGTGGTCCCCCGCGACGGCAGCGATGCGATCACGGGCTCGAGCAGGCCGGTCGTCGCGCGGTCGATGTTGGCCAGGGGCTCGTCGAGCAGGAGAACTTCGGGAGCGGGCGCCAGCGCTCTGGCCATCGCCACGCGCTGCGTTTCACCGCCGGACAGCTGTCGGGCCTTCCGGTCCCGGAATCCCCGCATATCGACGATGTCGAGCGCCTCTTCGACGATCCGGCGCTGCTCTTCCCCGTGGATCCCCCGGATCTTCAGGCCGTAGGCGACGTTCGCGAAGACCGTCCCGCCAAAGAGATAGGGAGACTGGTGAAGCAGGGTGACCTTCCTGCGCCGCTCCTCCAGGGAGGCGCCGTTCCAGTCGATCCGCTCCCCGTCGTAGAGGATCTCCCCCGCCGTCGGGGGAAGGAGAAACGCCAGGATCCCCAGCAGGGTGCTCTTCCCCGCACCGTTCGCCCCGATCAGCGTGTAGAGGCGGCCTCCGAAGATCTCCAGGCGATCGATGTCGAGCACGGTCTTCGCGCCGTACTCCTTGCGGACCGATCGCAGGCGGTAGACGGACTTCAACGGCTGCTCCGCTGGAGGAATCCAAGGAAGAGGTTCACGAACAGGGCGACCGACATGAGCACGATCCCGAGCGCCAGGCCGAACGCGAACTCCCCCTTGCTCGTCTCCAGCGCGATTGCGGTCGTCATCGTCCGCGTGTATCCCCGGATGTTCCCGCCGAGCATCATCGCAACGCCGACTTCCGAGACGACCCGGCCGAAACCGGCGATCACTCCCGCGAGGATGCCGAACCGGATCTCGCCGACCAGCGTAGCGACGGCCCGGAAGCGCCCTGCCCCCAGAGTGAGGGCGGTCGGCAGGACGCGGGGATCGGCCCCCTTCGCCGAGGACATCGCGAAGTTCGCCGAGATCGGCGCGGTGAGGAGCACTCCGCCGATCACGATGGCGGACGGCGTGAACAGGAGTCCGAGCGCCCCCAGCGGACCCTGGCGGCTCAGGAATCCGTAGACCACCAGCCCCACCACGACGGTCGGGACGGCCATCAGGGTGTTGAGGACCGTGACGACGGCCGGCTTCAGCGGAAAGTCGACGAGGCCCACGAACAGGCCCAGGGGAACGCCGAGGAGGGAGGCGAAGACGGTCGCCCCCGCGGCGACGGAGAGGGACGTCCGGACCGCATCGGCGACGTCCGGGGAGAAGTCGCCGATCATCGCGAGGGCGGCGACGAACGAGGAGAAGAGGAAGTCCAACCGAAATCTCCCTGTCCCGCGTTCAGGCGTCGACGCCCAGGATCACGCTGGACGCCTTGACGAGGGCGCAGACGTGTTCGCCCTCGGCCAGGAAGAGCCGCTCCGCGCTCTCCTTGGTGATGATAGCCGTCAGGATGCTCCCCCCGGCAGGGCCACCCGGACCTCCGAGTTCACCGCCCCGGGCTCGATCCGGGCCACCGTCCCGCACAGAATGTTCCGGGCGCTGACCCTGGCGTTGTGGAGGTCCCTGCCGAGGATTACGACGCTCGCCTTGAACAGGGCGTACGCCTCCTTCCCCTTCGCAAGCCCAAGGGCCTCTGCGCTCTCGTTCGTGATCACGGAGCAGATCGATTCGCCTCCCTTGAGCGCGAGGGTCACCTCCGTGTTGACGGCTCCCTTTCGAAGAGCCGCGACCGTTCCCGTGAGCACGTTGCGCGCGCTGACCCGCATGGCCACCCTTCTCATCAGCGAATAGAATCCCGCCAGGTCCCCGATCCGCCCCTCGAGACGACGCAGGAAGGTCTCGTGCTCCTTGTGAAGGACCCGGTACAGCCGTACCGTTTCCTTCCCCTCATCGGTCAAGACCGTCCCGCCGCCGCCTGTGCCGCCGCTCGTACGGCGCACGAGCGGTTTATCCGCGGCGTTGTTCACCGCGTCGACCGCGTCCCAGGCGGTCTTGTAGCTGATCCCGACCTCCCGGGCCGCCCGGGAGATCGAACCGAACCGGTCGATCGCCTCCAGCAGGCCGATCCGGTCTCCGCCGAGAAACGATTCGTCCGCCCTGCGCATGGAGAGGGCCGCCGTGATCGACACGGCGTCCCCCTCCAGGCGGCGGGGGCGAAGTCCCTTCCCGGCCCTATTTTTGGGCGTCCTTCCCATAGGTGAAGAAGAGCTGCTGCCCCTCGAGCTTGTACCCCGAGATGATGGAACGGCCCTTCGGCCCCGTGACGAAATCGATGAACTTCATCGCGAGGTCGTATTTCGCGTGCGGGAACTTCTTCGGGTTGACCGCGATGATCCCGTACGGGTTCCACAGGTTCTTGTCCCCCTCCCGGACGACGACGAGGTCCGACTTCTTCCGGAAGGCGATGTAGGTGCCGCGGTCGGAAAGGGTGTATCCCCGTTTCTCGTTCGCCATCGTGAGGACTTCCCCCATTCCCTGGCCGGCCTCCACGTACCACGCCCCCTTGGGAACGATTCCGGCGGACTCCCAGATCGCCTTCTCCCTCTGGTGCGTCCCCGATTCGTCTCCCCGCGAGATGAACGGCGCCTGCTTCGACGAGACCGCCCGGAACGCGGCCGCCACGCTGGATTCCTTCCCGGCTCCCGCGGGATCGTCCGGGGGGCCCAGGAGGACGAAGTCATTGTACATCACGTCCCGGCGATTGACCCCGTAGCCGTTTTCCACGAACTTGTCCTCCAGCTTCCTTGCATGGACGAAGACGACGTCGACGTCGCCCGCCTCGCCGAGCTTGAGCGCTTTCCCGGTCCCGACGGCGATGACGTCGACCTTGCATCCGCACTCCTTCTCGAACGGCGGCAGGAGTTCCGAGAGAAGGCCCGAGTTCTCCGTGGAGGTCGTCGTGGACATCTTCAGCCGTTCCGCCGCATGGGACGGCTGGGCGGCCGCGACGAGGAACGCGGCCGCAACGGCCGCAACGATCCTTCCGATTCCTTCGGAACGCGAACGGTACCCGAACATGGTGTCTCCTTTCCCGAGATGTATTTGGGCATCGAGGAAGCGTTATATCATGAACTATATAACGGTTTCCAAAAAAAACCACGGGAGTTCCCTACCTCCCGCGGACATTCCTCTTCGCTCCCTTTTCCCCGGCCCCAAGTTCCGGGCAACGCAGTTTCGAATCGCAACCCACGCCGAATTCAAATTCTTCCAACAGGTATTTCCGTATTTTTTCATAAAGCTTTTCGCTGAGACCGGAACCCGGGTAGACGTATTCCGGCGTGTTGAGAATCAATCCGCAACCATACTCCCCGTTTCGCTCCTCGAGAGCGGGACAGGGAGGCGTTGCCGTAGAAAGAAAGATCACGCCCTGGGGGCAGATCTCCGATTGGCAACACGATCCGCACCGGATGCACGGTTGCGGATAGATCTGTTTTGCCTTCGGGTTCTTGCCCATTCTTCCTTCCTGTGGAAGGACGGAAGCCCGCGCGATGAGCGCCGGGCTCAAGCGCCCCCGGTTCGGCGTTTCGCCCGCCGCGGATTCGCCCCGAGGCGGATTTCGACGTCTTTTCCCGGCTCGACGCCCCGCAAGGCGCCGAGCATCCCGCGGATCGTCTCGTTCACGACGCTCGAGACGAACTTGCCCGCCGGGATCTTCTTCCCGTCGACGAGGAGGGAGACGTCCAGGTCGGAGAGCTCCCTGCAGTCTCCGATCGTCTTCTTCCCCTTCGCGACCTTCTCGGCGAGGCCCCTGCAGGTAAGGCCGCATTTCCCGCAGTCCAGGCCCGGAAGCTCGGCGAGCACCCGTTCGACCGCGACTTTCGCCTCGATATGCGCGACCAGCCGGGACAACTTCGGGTTCGCGAGCACGGTCCCTTCCCGGGGCTCGACGTCGCCGATCGCCACCTTCGGAAAGGATCCGTTCTTGCACCCCTCGACGATCACGACGTCGGGAGCGAAGTCCTGCTGGATTCGCTTCACGATCTCCTCCAGCGGCGTCGCACGGTGCTCGATGAAGGTGGTCTCCACGCTCGAGGAGAACACCACAGGATCGGATCCCGCCTGCCAGTGCCTCCAGGTGTCCTTCCCCTCGCGGTCGACGGTCTTTTCGTGGGGGGTATGCTTGACCGACGAGACCCGGTATCCCTTGCCGGTCAGCGCGTCGACCAGCCGCTCGACGAATTTCGTCTTTCCCGAGTCCTGGTATCCGTAGATTCCGATGATCATCGCCCTCTCCGTATTCTATCTGCATTCTCCGATCGAATCACTAGCACATACTCTTCCGTCCGTCCAGATCGTACCGGACAGGTTCGCTCCCGTCAGGATCGTCCCGGTAAGGTTCGCGCCGGACAGGTACTGGGACCCCGCGGAAAGGTCCGCGCCGGACAGGTCCGCCCCCGTCAGGTCCGCGCCGGACAGGTCCGCCCAGAAGGTCAGGTCCGCATGGGACAGGTCCGCGTCGACCAGGATCGCGCCGACCAGCTTCCCCCCGGTCAGATATGCCCCGGACAGGCTCGCGCCGGACAGGTCCGCGCCGGTCAGGTACGTCCCCGTCAGGTTCGCCCCGGACAGGTCGGCGGAGCGAAGGTCCGCGCCCGCCAGGTTCGCGGAGGGTAAACAGGCGCCGGAAAGCGATGCGGAGCCGAGCGCCGCTCCGTACAGGCGGCAGCCGGGGCAGTTCCCGGTCGCCATGAGGCGGTCGAAATCCGCCGGATCGAGGACGTTCCAGTCCCCGGACGCCGCGTCCGTGATCGCGGCGTTCACCGTGGCAGTGGCGCCCCCGGATACCGCGACGAACCGTCCATCCGAGGTAATGTAGTTCTCCTTGGAATACCGGAGGTAGCAGCCCCCGACGGGGATTGCCAGGGTGTACCGTCCCAGGTCGTCGGTCACGGTCGTCGCGAGGACCGATCCTCCGGCCGCATCCGCACTGGCCGTCACCGCGACACCCGGGAGAGAGAAGGAGTTCGCGGCATCGGTGACCGTCCCCGAAATCGTCCCGGTCTCCGGGACGCCGCCCCCGGAAGCGCCATCGTCCGACGGCCCCGCGCTTCCGGAACCGCATCCGTAGAGCAGAAACGGCACGGCCACCATCAGGGCAAGCGGTGCGATCCGCCCTTTCATCGCTTCCTCGTCACCATCGCGCAGGTCCGCGAGGAAGATATTCCCGGATCGCCCCCCTGCTCAAGGTTTTTCCGGAGGCTCCTCGTCTTTTTCGGAAAGCGCGTTCTTCGGAGGGTCGTCCTCCTCGATGCTGGCCTTCTTGAAGCCGCGGATGCTGTCGCCCAGGGACTGGCCGAGCTGCGGCAGCCTGCTGGGACCGAAGATCACCATCACGACGACGAAAATCACGAGAAGTTCCGGCATGCCGAGTCCGAACATGGCTGACCTCTACGTCAAGGATTGGCTGTCCGCTTCCCGCTCCGGCGGCGACGCGGCCGACCGGGAGGAAGGACGAGCCGGTTCTTCCGGCAAGAGAATCCGCTCCGGGTGGGAGTAGACGGTGAACCGGCCGCCGCGCACGTATCCGGCAAGGACGATCCCCGCCTCCTCGCACATCGTCACCGCCATGTCGGTCGGCGAGGTCCGGGATGCGATCGCGGAGATGCCCAGCATCGCCGCCTTCGCCGCAAGCTCCGCGGAAACCCTTCCCGAAGTGACGAGCAACGTGCCGGAAAGATCGATCTCCCGAAACAGCGCCTCACCGGCGATCCGGTCGATGGTGTTGTGGCGGCCGACGTCCTCGGCGTACAGCAGGATGGAATCTCCGTCCCCGATCGCGGCCGAATGGATGCCGCCGTGGCTCCGGTACTGCTCCGCCAGGCGGGCGAGCTTCTCCATCGTTCCGAAGATCTCCGACGGCGGATGGATCCGCACGGGCGATCCACGCGAGCCCGACGGGCCGCCCGCGGGTCCGTTGATGGTGAAGCTGATCCCGGATCCGCAGCCGGACGTGAGGACCGGGCGGAGCTTCTCCGGCACCTCTCCCCGGATCCTCACGTTGGCGACGCCGAAATCGGCGCATACGGAAAGCATGAGAAGATCCTCGACGCTCTGCACGAAGCCCTGCATCCGGAGAAAGCCGGCCGCCAGGACCTTCAGGTCGTGCGGAGAGCAGACGAGGGTGGCGATTTCCCGGCCGTTGACCACGAGCTTCAGGGGGTATTCCCGGACGATCCCCGTCTCCTCCCGCTCCAGGTTCCCGTTGCGGTACGTCACGGTCATTCTCATGGGTCGCCTTTCCCGCTCACGCGATATCCGTCATCGATCGCCTTCCGGAACACGAACGGCGTCACGGGTTCTCGTCCTGTCCCACCTCCTGCCAATCCATGTACGCCGCCGCCGAACGCTCGTCCAGGTACCGGTCGGAATAGAGGTAGACGCCCCCCGTCGAGGGATGGACGATCATCTTGAGATCGCCGTACTCCGGCCTCGAAAGCGTCTCTTCGACGACGGCCTTCATGTCGCAGGGGGGGATCTCGAACGGCTTCTCCATGAAGAGCTGAAGGCAGGTCGACCGCGGGTAGATCCGGGATTCGTCCCGGACCACGGAGGCGATCAGGGAGGACAGGTCCTTCCCGGCCAGCCGGCACAGCACTCCCGCGTAATAGCCGCTCATATGCCGACTCGAATGGAAGAACCGCTCCCCGGTAGCGGCGGTCGCCGACTTCAGGTCGTCATACCGCGCATCCTCGAGCATCTCCTCCAGGGCGGCTTCGACCTCCTCCCGGCCCGCGTCCGGCATCAGCGACAGGAGGCCGGCTTCCGGAGAAAGGACCGCTCGGTCCCTGGAGTCCTCCCGCACCTTCTTCGCGATCGTGATCTTGATCTCTTCGCTCCGGCTCTTCGCGACCGCAATTTCCGGATCGATCCGGGCGGTCGAGAAGAAGAAGACCATCCCGGAAGGGGTGGTGACCGCCTTGATGTCCGCATAGGGCTCAGCCTTGGCCATCTCGTCCAGGATGGCGGTGATGTCGTCCTTGCGCGAACGCGGAACGAGGGCGAAGACGGTTTCCGCCTGGGTCATCCCGGCGTGCTCTTCGGAATCCTCCCTTACCTTCGCCGCGATCCGTTCCTTGATCTCTTCGGTCGTCGGCTCTTCCGCCTTCTCCCCTGCCGCCGCTTCCGCAGGATCCTTCCGGAAGACGACCCGGGGAGCTTCGGCCGGTTCCTTTCGCAGTTCCTCGTTTTCCATGATATTCGCTCCTGAAATTGATGGGAATGCGCCCCCGGCGTCCGCCGGGGGCGCTCCCGTCGTTACGGCAACAGCCCCTCTGCGCTCATCACGGCCGCCACGTCGCTCAGGCCCAGGGCGTCATACGTCGCCTGGGTCGGCATGCCGGTCGTCCTGTCCCAGCCGAACTCGTCGTACAGCATGTCCTTGGCGACCTCCCAGTCCGCGGGGTCCAGGACGCCGTAGCTGCCATGGGCGTGAAACGCCCATTCGGGCATCAGGTCGTGATTGTTGCGCTGGTCGAGGCCGGTGCCCGGGCTCCGGTTTTCCATGATGCGGGCCGTCAGCGCCCGGAAGAGGGTGATCTGCTTCAGCCCCAGATCCTCCATCTGCTGCGTGGTGACCGTGTCGCCGGTGACCGCCGAGTAGAACATCGCTTCCAGGTTCCGCTCCCCGCGGTAGTTGCGGCTCTTCAGCGGCGACGCCCACCCCGGGAGGGTGTAGTTGCACAGCATCAACGAGTTGTGCAGGAAGAGGTAGATGAGCGACATCTTGGCGAAGACCGCCTTGGCCTGGTTCATGGGGGAAGGATACCCGTCCACCAGCGCGGCATCGACGGCATCGCCGGTGACGGGACCGAAGAGCTCGTTGAAGATCTCGTTCTTCAGCGACACCGGCAGGCCGTTGCCCTAGTAGTTCTGGTGGGTGTGGCACTGCGGGTCGCGGTTCATCAGCATGTTGATCAGGGCCGCGGCCTGGACCACTTCAGTCGTCTCCAGGAAGTGGTGCTTGATATGGCCCAGCTTGACGTAATTGGTGCCGCCTTCGTTTGTCTGGTGCTCGTGGCCCAGCTCCGGCCACAACTGCTCCAGCCGCCCGGCGCCTACGGCGATGTAGGCGCCCAGCGTCGCCGGCTCGCCCGCCTGCATCTTCTCCCAGGTCGCCGGCGTGCCGTCCAGCATCAGGTTTCTCGCGATCTCGGGGATGAGGAACATCATGAACTCGACCTTCCCCGTAATATCGGTTCCGTTGTACTTGTCCCACGGGATCCTGGCGTACTCCCCCGGGTCAAGGCGGACCTGGTACGGAGTCAGGCCGACATTTACGGGATCGATTCCCGCGGCCGTGCATTCCTCCGCCGTCAGCAGGTGGGACGCCAGCCAGTTGAAGTCCGCCGTGACCAGCCCGTAGTCGTTCCAAAAGCCGTAATCATCGGCCAGGGCGACTCCCGCCTGCGACGAGATGATCCGTTCTTCCGTCCTGCCCGCGATGCCTTGCGAGAAGCCGGATGCGGAGGAGTTCCCGATGCAGGTATTCACCTGGTACCGGGAGAAGCCGAACTGCTCCAGCGCGGGGACGTCGGTCGCGATGTGGCACCGGATCGGGCAGGCGTGGCAGCCGCCCATCTTCACCGTGTGCTTGTCCCCCACGCCCGCGCCGAAGTCCGCGTATCCCTTGAACGTGCGAAGCCCGATGCTGTTCAGGTCGTCCGCGGTGCACTCGCCCGTGTGGACCGGCGGGGTGGCGGCGCCCCAGTACAGTCCGTTCGCCGCCGTCCAGCGCGTCCCCCCGTAATATCCGTCGGGCTGCCACGACTGGAACGTGTTGGGCACCACCCCTCCCGCGTTGGCCCCGAGAAGCGTGTTCTGGTAATGGACGAGTTCCTTCCATTCCGAAATCGTCGAATCGATCGCGACCGACCCGGTGCCGATGACCCCGATCGCCTTCAGGTTCTTGGAGCCCATCACGGCGCCCGCGACTCCCGCGGAGTGGGAGCGGTCGCACATGATGTTGGAATACCGCACCAGGTTTTCCCCGCACTGGCCGATGGCGGCCACGTGGGCCTCCGGGCCCATGATGTTCATGATCTCCGCGTTGGCCCGGAAGATGCCGTTCCCCCACATTTTCCCCGCGTCGCGGATCTCGACGACGTCGTCCTTGATGTAGATCCACACCGGAGAGGCGGCCCTGCCCTGGATGATGAGGGAGTCGTACCCGGCATACTTGAGCTCCGGCCCCCAGTGCCCTCCCATGTGACCTGCGGCCGGCAGATCGAGCGGAGAGACCGGGGACAGCGAGACGACCGATACGCGTCCGGAGAGCGGAGTCCCGGTGCCGCTCAACGGCCCCACCCCGAATACGATCTTGTTCCCCGTATCCAAGGCCTTCGTGCCCGGAGGAACCTCATCCCACAGGACCTTGTACCCGAGGCCGGTCCCTCCCAAATAGGGTCTGTACTTGGTCGAGTCTTCCTTTGTGATCACGCCTGTTGTCAGATCAATCCTCAGTACCCTGCCGGTCCATCCGCCCATTTTTCTCCTCCTTGGGAAACGGTCTTATGTCGGTTTCTTCGTGTCAGTGGCAATCGAGGCAAGTTTTCGCGACGTCCTCCGGCAGTTGAATGGTTGCGGGGACGATCTGGCGCGGCGGGAAGGCGTCGGTCATGTCCTGCCAGGGCATGTACTGGATGGCCCCCACCGGGCACATCTGGACGCACTCCGGGTTGCCGTTGCAGAGGGTGCACTTGGTCGCCTTCGTGTTCGGCCCTCCCATCGGTCCGTCGAGGGACGTCATCGCCCAGGGGCACGCCTGTGTGCAGATGCCGCACCCCTGGCACTTGTCGACGTTCACCACCCGGGCGTTGACCGGGGAGATGACCTCGATCGCGGCGTTGGGGCAGGAGAGCTGGCACGGCACCGGGTGCGGGCACTGGTGGCAAACGTCCTGAATGATGCGGTGGTTGCCCCAGGTTCCGTCCCCCCGTCCGAATCCCGCCGCCGTGTCCTGCGGACCGACATTGTAGTTCCTGCCGACCTTGATCCGGGCGATGGAGGGCTGCGACTTGCCGCTGTTATACTCGGAACACGCCAGCTCGCAACGCCGGCATCCGACGCAGCGGCTCGGCTCGGCGACGATCATCCCGAGGGAGTTGGCCACGAAAATCTGTCGCGGCGTCGTTTCCGCGGCAGCGGACCCGCTGCTGCTCCCTCCGCATCCCATAACGCAGAACGTGGCGATGCCGAGACCGGCGACGCCCGTCCCCTGCAGAAATGCTCGCCGGGTAACGATTTTGTGGATGTACTCCGCAACCTTACCGGACAATACGTCTTCACCGGGCTTTACGGGAACCTTCCTTCGTACGTCCGTCATTTGCCTCCTCCTTTTCACCCGCGGTGTATTCGGATGTTGTCTTCCGCTGCCGTCGCCTGGGATCAGGGTGGCACACGCCCGAGGGGAGCAAGGAACATGCCGCCGGTAAAGATTAGTGATTCTCATTAAATTTAGATGATTAGAGGCGCGGATCGCCTGGCCATCCGGCCGGGACCGTGGAAAAACCGATCCGGTCTGGTGATTTCACCATTCCCTCCTTCCTCCTTCCTCCTTTCTCCTTCGTCGATCATTGACATCGAAACGCCCGGATGGTAGTCTCGATTGCCGGAAAAATGGGATCCCAATCCGCTCATCTTGAATCGGCCTACCGGAAGAGACGGCCGATTCCTCCTTTATGTATCCGGATTACCCATTTATATCTCGTGGCGAGGGCGTAGATGTACGACCGGTTTGACCGAAAAATCCATTATCTCAGGATATCGGTGACGGATCGATGCAACCTCCGATGCCTCTACTGCATGCCGCGAGCCAGAACAAAACTATTGAAGAGGGAAGAAATACTGTCGTTCGAGGAGATATTTTCCTTTACCGGGACCGCCGTGGAACAGGGAATCGACAAGGTGCGCATTACCGGAGGAGAGCCGCTCGTACGGAAGAACATCGTTCACCTGGTTCGTCTGCTTGCCGGCATCGACGGAATCCGGGACCTGTCCCTTACGACAAACGGGATCCTGCTGAAGGATTTTGCGAAACCGCTGAAGGACGCCGGCTTGAAGCGGGTGAACATCAGTCTCGATACCGTCGACCCGGAAAGATACCGGAAAATCACCCGGGTGGGAGAGATCCGGAACGTCATGGAAGGAATCGACGCCGCCGAACGGGCGGGACTCCTGCCGATCAAGATCAACTGCGTCGTGAAGGAATCCTCCAGCGAACAGGACGCGGTCCGCGTGAAGGCGTTCTGCGAAAGCAGGAATTTCAACGTTCGGTTCATTCACCAGATGAACCTGGCGGCCGGCGAGTTTGCGGTCGTGGAGGGGGGGACGGGCGGCGATTGCCGCATGTGCAACAAGCTGCGGCTGTCGAGCGACGGGAACCTGCGTCCCTGCCTGTTCAGCGACCTCTCGTTCAACGTGAGAACGCTCGGGGCCGAGCGGGCGATCCGGTCGGCCGTGGATGCAAAGCCCGAGCACGGGACGGAAAATCAGCGAACCCCGTTCCATCGCATCGGCGGGTGACGCGATGAAGCATGCCAGGGTGCTTTCCGTGAACATCTCCGAACGGAAGGGGACCGTGAAACACCCGGTGGACGCGATCACCGTCACGGATACCGGGGTGGAGGACGACGCCCACGCCGGGACCTGGCACCGGCAGGTGAGCATGCTCGCCGGCGAGAGCATCGAAAAATTCGCGAAAGAGGCGAAGCGGAAGATCCGCTTCGGCGAATTCGCGGAGAATATCTCCACCGAGGGGATCGATCTCGCCAAGTGCCGCGTCTTCGATCGCTTCCGGATCGGCGACGCGGAGCTCGAGCTCACGCAAATCGGGAAGGAATGCCACGGTACGGCCTGCGCGATCTTCAAGGAGGTCGGCAACTGCGTGATGCCGAAGGAAGGGATCTTCTGCCGCGTGCGGAAAGCGGGCGCGATCCGTCCGGGCGACGGGATCCTGCATCTCCCGAAGGTGTTCCACGTATCGATCGTTACGCTGAGCGACCGTGCGAGCAGCGGAGAATACGAGGACCGAAGCGGCCCGAAGGTCCGGGAAATCCTGGACGCCTTCTTCGCGGGATGGGAGCAGCCGGTGGAGATGGAAACCACGGTCATCCCGGACGACGGGGACGCCCTGCGAAAGATCCTGGTCGAATGCAGGGAACGCGGGACCGACTTCGTATTCACCACGGGAGGAACGGGGATCGGGGAGCGGGACGTGACCGTGGAGGCCGTATCTCCGTTGCTCGACAAGCAGATTCCCGGGATCATGGAGCTGATCCGCGTGAAGTACGGCATGGAAAAGCCCAATGCCCTCCTGAGCAGGGGAGTCGCCGGCGTCATGGGAAAGACCGTCGTCTACACCCTTCCCGGAAGCGTCAAGGCCGTCTCGGAGTACCTGTCCGAAATCACGAAGACGATGGAGCACCTGTTCTTCATGCTCCACGGGATCGACAGGCACTGAACCCGTACCGCTCTTACCCGGTGGAAAGCCGGACGCGGTCGGGGATATCACCGCTTCTCCATCCTCGCCAAGGGAATTCCGGGCAAGGCGGGATCGATCGCCTGGCCCGGCGGAGCCTCCGGCGGCGAAGCCGCCATCATCGGAATATCCCGGAACAATTCCCCCTCCTCCCCGGAACGCTTCCGGCATATCGATAGAGCATTGATGCACTGGGAGGAGGGATATCCTTTCGAGGCACGCTAGTTGCTATATAGATCTGGCGAGACGACATTGCGAACGCGCCTCATCGACCGGACGGATGCGGAGTTCCGCATCAAAGGACTAGCAAATGGTGGGGAAAAGGGTCCTTGTCGTCGATGATGACAAGCTGATCTGCTGGGCGCTGGAGAAGGAAATCGCCGGTCTCCGTCTTGCCCCCCATGCCGTCGAGACCGGCGCGGACGCCCTCTCGGAGCTCTCCACGCAGCCGTACGACCTCCTGTTCCTCGATATCCACCTTCCGGATTCGGACGGAAATGCGCTTCTCCCCGAAATCGAACGGATTTCCCCGGACACGAAGGTCATCGTCATGAGCTGCGACGCCTGCGAAGGCAACCGCAGGCGGGCGCTCGCGGGAGGCGCCCTGCAGTTCCTGGAAAAACCGTTCGACCTCTCCGACTTCCGCCGGATCCTCAAAAGCGCCACGGGAGAATATTCCCGGATCCGGATCCATCCGAGGCATCTGTGTCGTCTCCCCGTGCAATTCTCCGTCATCGCTCTCGCGCCGGGGGAATCTCTTTCCGATTCCCAGGACATCCTCGGCACGGCGGTCGACATCGGCCTGGGAGGAGTGCGCCTTTGGACGGAATATCCCCTGCAGGCGGGACAGAGGCTCGTGGTCCGGATCCCGGCCGGAAACGACCCGTTCCTTCAGGATATGCCGCAGCGCGCCGCCGCCGAGGTCGTGTGGGCCGTTCCCGATGAGCCCGGTATCACGGCCGGCTTGAAATTCCCGGCCTGAGGCTATTCCAGCCCGAACTTCTTGATCTGGTACCGGAGGGAGTCGTACGTGATCCCGAGGAGCTTCGCCGCCTGGGACTTGTTTCTCCCGGACCTCTCGAGCGCCTGGAGGATGAGGTCCTTTTCCACCCCGTCGAGGGAAAGGCCCGCGTCCGGGAGCGTGAATCCCGCGGAGGAAGGGGACGCGCTTCCCTGCTCCTTCGAGAAGAGGATCTCCTTCGGAAGGTGGTCGGGAAGGACCGCCTGTCCGCTTTCCAGCACGACGATCCGCTCGATGACGTTTCGAAGCTCCCGCACGTTTCCCGGCCAGCTGTAGGAAAGGAGGAGCTTCTCCGCCTCGGGGCGGATGCGGGGGATCACGGGCCGGTTGTATTTCCCGCAGAACTGCTCCAGGTAATGCTGGGCGAGATCCATGATATCCTCCCGCCGCTCCCGGAGGGGGGGGATATGGAGGGAAAAGATGTTCAGCCGAAAGTAGAGGTCGATCCGGAACTCTCCGTCCTTCACCGCCCTATCGAGGTTCCGGTTGGTGGTCGCGAACACCGTTGCGTCGATGGGAATGTCGTGCCTTCCCCCCACGCGCCGGACCTTCCGCTCTTCCAGCACCCGCAGGAGCTTGGCCTGGAGGTCCCACTTCATCTCCCCGATCTCGTCCAGGAGGATGCCCCCGCCCGAGGCGAGCTCGAAGATCCCCTTCTTCTCGGACTTGGCGTCGGTAAAGGATCCCTTGTCGTGGCCGAAGAGCTCGCTTTCGATCAGGGGCTCGGGCAGCGCGCAGCAGTTGATGCCGATGAACGGCAGGTACCCTGCGGCGTTCCCGCCGCCCATCCGGTTGTGGATGTATCTCGCGAAGACCTCCTTTCCGGTCCCGTTCTCCCCGGTGATCAGCACCATGGGAACGCCGGCGCTCGCCAGCTTCTCGGCCTTCTCCTTGACCAGGCGGATGACGTCCGAGCTCCCGATGATCTCCTGGCTGGTCAGGGGCGAGCTGATCTTCCGCAGGTACTCGACCTCCTGCTTCAGGCTCCCTTTCTCCAGGACCGAGGCGAGGACGATCTTCACCTCGTCCATGTCGAACGGCTTGGTGAGGTAGTCCACCGCCCCCATCTTCATCGCCTTCACGGCGGTCTCCGCGCTGTCGTCCGACGTCAGCATCACGACCTGGCCGCCGACCCTTTGCTCCACGAGCTCCTCGAGGATCTCCATTCCGTTCCTTCCGGGCAGCTTGATGTCCAGGAGGACGACGTCGGGGGCGAACGACCGGATCTTGTCGAGGATCTCCTCCGATTTCGTCTCCGCCTGGACTTCGTACCCCTCTCCCTTCAGGGCTCTCGCGAGCATGGAGAGGATCAGGTCGTCGTCGTCGAGCAGGAAGATCCGTCCCTTCGCCTTCATGTCGTCTCCACAGCCGGCGGGGCCTTCAAGGGGAGATGGATCCGGAATACGGATCCGCGGGGAGAATTGGGGGTGACCGTGACGGATCCTCCATGCTGCTCGATCAGTTGCCGGGAAATGGCCAGACCCAGCCCTGTCCCCTTCGGCTTCGTCGTGAAAAACGGATGGAAGATCTTGTTCGCGTGCTCCTTGCTCACTCCCCTTCCCGTGTCCGAGACCTCGATGCGGATGAGCCCGTCCCTCTTGTCGAAGGAGGTCCGGATGTCCAGCGTGCCGCCGTCCGGCATGGAATCGACGGCGTTCAGGACGATGTTCAACAGGATCTGCTGCATCTGCATCGGGTCGGCCATCGTCTCCGGGACGAGCCCGAGGACTTTCGTGATGCGGATCTCGTCCTTGCGGTCCGGATGGATCGTGTCGGACCTCCCGTAGAAGGCCAGGACCGCCTCGATCAGCCGGTTGACGTTCATCTCCGTCAGGCGCGGCTTCGCCGGCTTTGCGAAATTCAGGAAGTTCTTCATCAGGGTCTCGAGGCGTCCGACCTCCTGGGTGACCCTTCTCGCAACTCCGCGGTCCTCCTCCGACAGCTCGGCCTCCTCGTAGAGGACCTGCATCGCCGCCTTGATCCCCGCGAGGGGGTTCTTGATCTCGTGCGCCAGGCCCGCCGCCAGCTCCCCGAAGACCGCCATCTGCTCGGCGCGCTGGGTCTTCTGCATCTGCTCCTTGAGGGAGGCCGCCATATCGTTGAAGGAGGCCGCGAGGTCGCCGAATTCGTCCCGCAGCCCCGTAACCCGGTGGTCCAGGTCCCCCCCCTGGAGCTTCCGGGTGGATTCCAGAAGGACGTTGACGGGACGGGTCAGGTCCGAGATGAAGACGAACCCGAGCAGCGCCGACACCAGGGGAGCAAGCACCAGGAGCCCGTAGAGGAGGTACCTCGTGTGCGCAATCTCGACCATTGCCTTTCTTGTGGTTTTCTCGAGACCCTGGGCGGTTTCGTCGATCATCTCCCGGACCTCCTGGATCAGTTCCACGCCGATCGCCATTGCAGACTCCCTCTCGGCGGTGGACGCGGGGAGGCTGAGACCGGAATCCGAGACGCGGCCCAGAGCGAATATGTACTTCTGCGTCTGCCTCCTCAACCCCTTGAGCCGTTCCGTTCCCTGCGAGGAATGGTGGCACCGGAAGCAGGTATCGATGAGAAAACCCATATTGGCGATCTTCGCCACGACGGTATCGCGTGGCCCGGATCCGTTCATGTCGGCGAGCGCGAGGTCCGCTTGCACACCCTTGATCTGGCTCAGGTAGTGCTCTCTCAGGATCTCGACCTGGTGGAGTTCGATCAACCGGCCCAGGCCCACCGTGGCGGAGTGGATGGTGACGGCGATGTACGCTCCGGCGGAAAGGAATACGACCGAGTAGACTGCCAGACCGATGATGATTTTTCGTTTCATCCGATGGCGGCGGTACCGATGGCGTCCTGGTTCAAGAAGCCCTCCTCCCGCGGGACGCTCCGCGAGGATGCATCCGGGGGACTATACCACAGGGAATGCGTCGAAATCCACACCCGGAGGGGCGGGCGTCCGCCGCCGGGGACGCGGAAACCGGCGCGCCCCGGCCGGAACCGACCCGGCGGAAAAAGCGTTTCCGCTTCATGGAAACCCGCCTCTGCCGATGGACATCGAAACGGTATCACCTCAGACCACGGAACGGAAGGAGGTTCCTCATGGCGAAAATATTGGCGTGCAGGGACGTTGGGGTCGATTGCGATTTCGTCGCTCGGGGCGAGGAGGGGTAAATGAAATCTCCGATCGTGATCTGCGGGGCGACGGGAAATATCGGTTCCCGTGTAGTCGAAACGCTTCTTGCCGCCGGGGAACCGGTTCGCGCCGTCGGGCGCGATCGGACCCGCCTTGGTCCCCTGGAGACGAAGGGCGCCGACCCGTGGTCGGGCGACCTGGGGGATGCCGAATTCCTCGCAAAGGCATTCGCAGGGACCCGGGGCGCTTTCGTCTTGATCCCCCCTGGATACGACGCCCCGGACTACCGGGGATACCAGAACCGGATCGCGGACAGCCTGACCTCCGCGTTGCAAACTGCCCGGGTCCCGCGCGTCGTCGCCCTAAGCTCCGTCGGGGCGCACCTGTCCCGGGGAACGGGGCCGATCCTGGGCCTGCACGACATGGAGGGAAAGCTCGGCGGACTCCAGGGGGCCGCGGTCGTCATCCTGCGCCCGGGCTACTTCATGGAGAACCATCTCTGGAGCATACCCGTGATCCGGGCGAACGGGATAAGCGGGAGCCCGACCCGCTCCGACGTCCCGATTCCCATGATCGCCACCCGGGATATCGCGGAGGAGGCCACGCGGCGGCTGCGAGAGGAATCCGTGACCGGACACGCGGTCCGGTACCTGCTTGGGCCCCGGGACCTGACGATGACCGAGGCCGCCAGGATCCTGGGCGAGGCGATCGGAAAACCGGACCTGCAATACGTCCAGTTCCCCGAGGAGGATGCGCGCGGGGAGATGATCGGGATGGGCATGTCGCCCAGCGCGGCGGATGCGATGCTCGAGATGGAGCGGGGATTCAACGCGGGCGCGATCGTCCCGACACAAAAGCGAAGCCCGGAGAACTCGACCAGGACCACGCTGGAGGAATTCGCTCGTAACGTGTTCGCCCCCGCGTTCGAGACAGAGGCCTAAAGGTCGTCACCGGATTGCTTCCCTCCTCGACTTCCTCGCGGATTCACCGCCGGAGGTCTACGTCACACTGCAATTTCCAGGAGAATCGTGTCGTAGTTCACCCGCGCCGAGACCTTCTTGTCCGATTCCCTGAGTTCAATGAGGTCAACCTGGGCCAGATACCGGACGTCGTCGGAGACGTTCTTGATGTTCCGTCGCGCCAGCCTCGCCAGTTCATGCAGCGATTCGGGTTTCTCCTCCCGGATCAGGCGCAGGAGAGCCATCCGTTGCGGGGTCAGCACCTTCCGTACCGCATCCAAGCTCGTGATGTAGATCCCGGATTCCTTCTTCACCTTCTCGCCGCGCTCGACCGCTTCCCCTGCGCGGACAAAGTCCCCCAGGCCCGCCTCGACCCTCTTGATGCCGATCATGACCTTCTTAACCTTCATGTCGCTTCTCCGTATACCGTGCAACGTCCCCCTGAAAATCCCGGACGAGTTGCGGCAGCCCTCGGAAACGATAAGGTTCTTCGCGTCCCAAGAAATGCCGATGATCACCTTTTCGCTCCGCGTTGTCGAAACCTATGATCCGCTCCCCGTCCCCGACGTATACGAGAGAGTATTTATAATCGTGCGCGGGTGTGCTCCGAAACCCGAACCCGCCAAATCTTTATCTCTACCGTATTGCCCAGCTCGTCCGTAATCTTTTCGTGTAAAAAAGAGCTCGCCATTCATGTTGGTATAATAGACCAACATCGTACACACGTCAATCCGAATCCCACCAGGAGAAGAGGCGGCCTATTGGGCATGGTCGATCAGGTACCGGCCCCCCTTGACACGACTCGAATAGAGCGAGAAGAAGAGATGCCCGAAAACAACGTACCTTAAAAAAAACTGGTCGGGACGGCCGGACTTGAACCGGCGACCCCTTGCTCCCAAGTTGGGCAGCCTAACTTTCTGAAAAACAAGCAGAAATGCGACCCTAGGAAAATCTGCGGGTTGCGATGTCCACACCTTCCCCGCGGGCCACCCCATCCAAGCATTCCAGGCACCGGATGGTCACAAATCGGTCACAAACGATGAATGAACGCTCATCCAGCCGTCATACCGCGATGTCCAGATGGATCGAGTCGTACGGGACCGATGGCTTGACCTTTCCCCGCACTGTTTTCGTCTTTCTGAGTTCGACAAGTCCCAACTCTTCCAGGATAGACAGATCGGCCGAAACGTTCTTGACGTCCCTTTGGATGATCTTGGCCAGCTCGTAGACCGAGTCCGGATTGCGTTCCTTGATCGTACGCAGGATGGCAAGTCGCTGGTCGGTGAGGGCCCGCCGGAAAGCACGAAGATCGATGAAATAGAGACCTTCCTTTTTCGACACCGGCTCTCCCCGCTCCAATGCTTTGGCCGCTTTCGCGAAATCGCCCATGACCTGATCGACGCTCCGGATCCCGATGTTCAGTTTCTTGATCTTCATTTCTTCGCCCTCCACTTCGAGACGTCTCGCAGAAAATCCCGGATCAGATTATCGATGGATGTAAATGCGTAGGAATCCTCTGTGTCGGCATAGTGCCGATGGTCACCGCGCCGCTCACCGTTGTCATAGCCTATGACCCGTTTCCTCCCCTCGATATAAACCAGGGAATACTTGTAGCCGTGAGGCGCGTACGCCGATTGTGGAACCTTCCATAGCTTCACCTCGATCATTCCCCCGTCAGCGAAACGTAATCGGGAATGGCGGATCAAGGTAGCCTTCATAGGGGTGATGATATCACCCCTATCAGGTGATCACACGAAAAATCTTTCGGATGAATAGGACCAAGGCGTTCACAAACGATGCGTGTCCGGCCGAAAGAGGGGCAACTTCACACCGGAACGTCTCAAATCAGTCACAAATGAATGTTCATCCAGGAAGGTGAAATTTGTAACTAATTGAAAAAATTGGTCGGGACGGCCGGACTTGAACCGGCGACCCCTTGCTCCCAAGGCAAGTGCGCTACCAGACTGCGCTACGTCCCGACTCGGTAAATATACCCTACCCGAACACCCCGCTTTTCTTCAGCTCCTCGATGATGCGCCGCACCGCCAGCCCCCGGTGGCTGATCCTGTTCTTCTCCTCGGTGGTGTGCTCCGCCATCGTCTTCGAGGAGCCCTTGACCCGGAAGACCGGGTCGTACCCGAAGCCGTTGTCCCCGCGCGGGACGGATACGATTTCCCCGTCCACCCGGCCGGTCGCCTCGGCGATCATCCGGCCGGGGAGAGCGGCCGCGGCCACGCAGAGAAACGCGGCGTTCCATGGCTTGGGACGGGGATTCAGCTCTTCGAGAAGCAACGCGATGTTCTTCTCGTCGGTCGCTTCTTCGCCTGCGTAGCGGGCCGACCGTACGCCCGGCCGGCCGCCCAATGCCTCCACCGCGAGGCCGGAATCGTCCGCGATGCACAGGAGATTGTGCTCTTTCGCGTAATGGAACGCCTTGATCTTCGCGTTCTCCGCGAAGGTCTTCCCTATCTCGCGCGGATCCCTTCCGGTCGGCAGGTCGGGCAACGTCAGGACCTCGACGTTTTTCTGCAGCCCCAACCCGAGCAACGCCCGGATCTCCGTTGCCTTCCCGCGGTTCCGGGTAGCGATCAACAGCTTCAACGGCCGCCCCCCTTCCACTTCTTCTGGATCTGAAGGATCCGTTTTCCCGCACGCACCGCCGCCTCGAGCATCCGGTCCAGCTGCTCCCGCGTGAACGGCGCCCCCTCGGCCGTCCCCTGGATCTCGATCAGATTCCCGCTCCCGGTCATGACGATGTTCATGTCGACCTGGGCATTCGAGTCTTCCGCGTAGTCGAGGTCGACCAGGGTACGGCTCCCGATCAACCCCACGCTGACCGCCGCCACCGGTTCCCGGACGGGATTTCCCGGGATTGCCCCGCTGTCGACCAGCCGGGAGCATGCCTGCCACAGGGCGATCCAGGCCCCGTTGATCGACGCGGTGCGGGTTCCGCCGTCCGCCTGGAGAACGTCGCAATCGATGGTGATCGTTCGCTCGCCCAGGGCACCCTGGTCCACAACGGCGCGAAGCGACCTGCCGATCAGCCGCTGGATCTCCTGCGTTCGACCCTGGACTTTCCCGGCACGCCCTTCCCGCTGGGTCCTCGTGTTCGTCGCCCGCGGCAGCATCGCGTACTCGGCGGTCACCCAGCCCTTACCCGTTCCCCGGAGGAACGGCGGGATGCGGTCTTCGACCGACGCGGCGCAAACCACCTTCGTCTCTCCCAATTCGTAGAGCACCGACCCCTCGGCGTGCTTCTGCAGGCCCGCCGTGACGCGGATCTTCCGGAGATCCCCCGCTTTTCTCCCGCCTGCGCGCATCCCCCTTCATCCTCCCCCTTCTCCCGGCAACTCGCCACAAGGTGCTCCTTACCGGCAAATATTAGATTATCCGGGAAAATCGCCCCCCGGGGAACCCTTTTTCCCGCTTTTCTGCATCATACGGTATAGTCGCGCGGAATACGGCCACAAAGCCCCTCGCAAGGGCAATTTCTTGACCGGGATGGTGTTTCCTTGATCGTGGGTGTTCCCAAAGAAACGTTCCCCGGAGAGCGGCGCGTCGCCCTCGTGCCGGGCGTGCTCCCCTCGCTCGGCAAAACGGGAATCCAGGTCCTGCTGGAATCGGGCGCCGGGACCCCCGCGGGGTACCCGGACTCCGCCTATGGGGAAAAGGGAGCGAAAATCGTGGCTTCGCGAGCCGATCTGTTCGGCGGCGCGGATGTCATTCTCCATGTACATGCCTTCGGCGCCAATCCCGTGGCAAGCCAAGCCGACAACGATCTGTTTCGCGCCGGCCAGGGCGTGATCGGCCTCTGCAATCCTCTCGGGGCCCCGGAATCGATCCGGGAGGCGGCCCGCCTCGGTGTAACCCTGTTCTCCCTGGAGCTCCTGCCGCGGATCACCCGGGCGCAGTCGATGGACGTCCTCTCGTCGATGTCCACCGTGGCCGGGTACAAGGCGGTTCTGCTCGCGGCAGCGGAACTGCCCCGGATGTTCCCGCTTCTCATGACGGCCGCGGGGACCGTCTCCCCCGCCCGCATTTTCGTGGTCGGGGCGGGCGTGGCGGGGCTCACCGCGATCGCCACGGCGAGGCGGCTGGGGGCCGTCGTGGAAGCATACGACGTTCGCGCCGCAGTGAAGGAGCAGGTGGAAAGCCTGGGAGCGAAGTTCGTGGAACTCCCGCTTCCCGCGGATGGCGCCGAGGGAGAGGGCGGATACGCCAGAGAGCAGGACGAGGAGTTCTACCGCAGGCAGAGGGAAACGATGACCCGTGTCGTTGCCGCGAGCGACGTGGTAATCACCACGGCCCAGGTCCCCGGAAAGAAAGCCCCCTTGCTGATCACGGAGGAAATGGTGGCCGGCATGGGGCCCGGGTCGGTGATCGTGGATCTCGCGGCCGAACAGGGGGGAAACTGCGAAGGGACGCGCGCGGGCGAGACCGTCACCGTGCACGGCGTGACGATCCTGGGGCCCGCGAACCTGCCCTCGACCGTGCCGTACCACGCCAGCCAGATGTACGCCAAAAACGCCGCCGCGTTTCTGCTGCACGTCGGGAAAGAGGGGAAGCTCGCGCAGGACGTTTCCGACGAGATCACCCGGGAGACGCTCGTCGCTCGCGGGGGAGACGTGGTCCACACGCGTGTCAGGGCCGCCCTCGGGCTCCCCGTCGGCGAAACCACTTCCCCGGAAAGGAGCACCTGATGGAGGGATTGATCACAAGCCTTACGATCTTCGTCCTCGCCATCTTCGTAGGTTTCGAGGTGATCACCAAGGTGCCGCCGACGCTTCACACGCCGCTCATGTCCGGATCAAACGCCATCTCCGGCATCACCCTGGTCGGCGCATTGCTGTCGGCCGGCCACCAGCATACCCTGCTCACGACCGTTCTGGGTTTTGTCGCGGTGGTCTTCGCCACCGTCAATGTCGTGGGGGGATTCCTCGTCACCCACCGGATGCTCGGGATGTTCCGGAAGAAGGAGGACCGGTGAGCGGCGCCCTGATCAACCTCTCCTATCTTGCCGCGTCGGCACTGTTCGTTTTCTGCCTGAAGGGGCTTTCGCACCCGCGGACCGCGGTCAGGGGCAATCTTTACGGGGCGTTGGGGATGCTCCTCGCCGTGACGGTAACATTGCTCGACCGCCAGATCGTAAGCTTCGAGATCGTTGCCGCGGGCCTTCTGGTCGGGTCGGCCATCGGCGCGGCCTTCGCCGTGAAGGTGCCGATGACGGCCATGCCCCAGATGGTCGCCCTCTTCAACGGGTTCGGCGGCGGCGCCTCCGTGCTGGTGGCCGGCGCAAGCTTCCTGGAGGCGATCGCGTTGGGCGAGCCGCGTTCCGACCGGTTCCTGGTGGCCGTCGGAGCAAGCGGAATCATCGGCTCGATCACCTTCTGGGGAAGCCTCGTCGCCTTCGGAAAGCTTCAGGGGCTCATCTCCGAACAGGCCATGGTATTCAAGGGCCAGCACTCGATCAACGCCGCCATCGGGATCGTCATCGCGTTCCTGGGAGGACTGCTGGTGGTGCACCCCGACGACCCCGCGAACTACATGTCGATCGTGGGAGTCGCATCCATTCTGGGGGTATTCCTCGTGATCCCCATCGGAGGGGCGGACATGCCCGTCGTGATCGCCCTGCTGAACTCCTATTCGGGGCTCGCGGGGGCAGCCACGGGGTTCGTCCTGGATAACAATGTCCTGATCATCGCCGGCTCGCTCGTCGGGGCGTCCGGGATCATCCTCACCCGCATCATGTGCAGGGCGATGAACCGGTCGCTGGGAAACGTCCTGTTCGGCATCGGGGGTACGGTGGGAACGGGACCTGTTCCGGGAGAGGAGATCTACGAGGGGAGGGTCAAGTCGGCCTCGCCCGAGGAGGTCGCGATGGTGTTCGACACGGCGCGCCGGGCGGTAATCGTCCCCGGGTACGGGATGGCTGTCTCCCAGGCGCAGCACGCCGTGCGAGACCTGGCCAACCTTCTCGAATCACGTGGGTGCGAGGTGGAGTTCGGGATCCACCCCGTGGCAGGGCGGATGCCGGGACACATGAACGTACTGCTGGCGGAAGCGAACATCCCGTACGACAAGGTCAAGGAGATGGACGAGGCCAACTCCGGATTCGCCCAGACGGACGTCGCCCTCGTGATCGGGGCCAACGACGTGGTGAATCCGCTGGCGCGCACCGATCCGGACAGCCCGATCGCCGGGATGCCCATCCTGGACGTGGACAAGGCGCGCACGGTCGTGGTGATCAAACGCTCCCTGAGCCCCGGGTTTGCCGGGATCCCCAATCCCCTGTTCGCCGCCGACAACACGGTCATGCTGTTCGGAGACGGGAAAAAGGCGGTCCTCGAGCTGATCGCGGCGCTCAAGGAGTTCTGACCGACGGCACGAGGAAAGTCCGCCGCCTATGCCTTCCTGCCCCGGGATGCATCGAGGACGTGCCGAACCTTGGCAGCCAGGGAACCCGCCGTGAAGGGCTTCTGGAGAAATTCCGTGCCGGGCTCGAGAACCCCGTGGTGCAGGATGGCGTCGTCCGTGTACCCGGACATGAAGAGAACTTTCGTTGCAGGCCGACGGGCGGTCAGGTGCCGCGCCAGTTCGGGCCCGGTCATCCCGGGCATCACGACGTCGGTGATCAGGAGGTGGATCGGCCCCTTGTGTCGTTCGCTCACCTCGAGGGCTTCCGCCCCCCGGCCCGCCTCCAGCATTTCGTACCCTTGCCGGGAGAGGATCTCCCGGACGAGGTCCCGCACCATCCTCTCGTCCTCGACGACGAGGACGGTCTCCTCTCCCTCGGGCGAGTACAGGGGGAGATCTTCCTTCTCCACCGGTTCGGCAACCATCTTCTCCCTCGGCAGATATACCTTGAACGTCGTTCCGCGCCCCACCTCGCTGTACGCCCGGATGTACCCGCCGCTCTGCTTCACGATCCCGTAGACGGTCGCCAGCCCGAGTCCCGTCCCCTTCCCCACTTCCTTTGTCGTGAAGAACGGTTCGAAGAGGCGGGACATCGTCGCCTCGTCCATGCCGCATCCCGAGTCGGCGACCGCAAACATCACGTAGGAGCCGGGGAGGGCAGACTCGTGCCGCGTTGCATAGTGCTCGTCGAGTTCCACGTTCGCCGTCTCCAGGATGAGTTTCCCCCCTTCCGGCATCGCATCCCGCGAGTTGACGGCCAGATTCACGATGACCTGCTCGATCTGGCCCGGGTCGGCCTTCACCTGCCCGAGGTCGCTCGCGAGGCTGGTGATCAGCTCAACGTCCTCGCCGATCAGGCGGTGAAGCATCTTCTCCATGTTCATCACCACCTGGTTCAGGTCCAGCACCTTCGGCTGGAGGACCTGCCGCCGGCTGAACGCCAGAAGCTGGCGCGTGAGCGCAGCCGCCCGGTCGCTCGCCTTCCGGATCTCGAGCACCTCCCTGTGCGCCGCTTCGCCTTCGGGGAGATGCAGCAACAACAGATCGCTGTACCCGGCAATGGCCGTCAACAAGTTGTTGAAATCATGGGCGATACCTCCTGCCAATTTGCCGACGGCCTCCATCTTCTGCGCATGGCGAAGCTGTTCCTCCACCTGCCGCTCTTTCGTCACGTCCCGCTTGACCGCCACGTAATTGATCACCTCCCCGCTTCCGTCCCGCACGGGAGAGATGACCGCCTCCTCCTCGTAAAGAGTTCCGTCTTTCCGCAGGTTCTGGAACACGCCCGACCAGACGTCGCCTCTTTTCAGGGTTTCCCACAACTCCTCGTAGAAGGTGGGGGGCTGCCTGCCGCTCTTCAGAATCCGGGGGTTCTTTCCGAGAACCTCGTCGCGGTGGTAGCCGGTGATGCGCTCGAAGGCGGGGTTTACGTACTGGATGGCGCCGTTGACGCCGGTGATCATGATGATCTCGGCGGATTGCTCCACCGCCGTCACGAGGCGAAGGAGGGCCCCCTCGGATTTCTTTTTCTCGGTGATGTCGTTGATGATGGACATGATGCCGGTGATTCGCCCGTCGCCATCGCGCAGGGAAGAAGTGGAAACGCTGATGTCGATGAACGAGCCATCCTTCCGGCGGCGCCGAAGCTCCATGCCCGTGAACGTCTTCCCCTGCATCGCGGACTCCCGGATGGCCCGGAACTCCTCCTGCTTTTCCTCGGGGACGATCGGATGGAATTTCCCGACAACCTCCTCCTCGGTCCACCCGAACATTCGCTCGGCGGAGGGGGTCCACAACTGGATGATTCCCGAGGGGTCGAAGGCCACGATGGCAAGCGGTGCGGCCTGGATCAGCGCCCTCAGGGTTTCGGTGCTGGCTCGCAGAGCCTCCTCCACCTTCCGGCGCCTCGTCATGTCGGCGCAGAGCATAAGCAGGTGCG
Organism: uncultured delta proteobacterium; assembly: GCA_963811025.1. Taxonomy (GTDB): domain Bacteria; phylum Desulfobacterota; class Deferrimicrobia; order Deferrimicrobiales; family Deferrimicrobiaceae; genus CSP1-8. Next base: position 192,194 of record CAWEPX010000033.1, on the reverse strand, counting down.
ATTTGCCGCGGGTGGTGAAAGGAACGATGAGGGTATCGAGCCAGACTTCCTTTCCGAAAGAACTCACGGTGTGGAACTCGATCCGACGTTCCGTCCCGCTGGCCAGTGCTTCTTCGGCGAGGTCTACCACCCCGCTCTTCCGGAACGGTTCGACCGTGCGGAAGTTCTGCCGGAGGATCTGCTCCCGGGAGGCTCCGATGATCGCCCCGGTCGCCTCGTTGGTGGAAATGCACTGTCCCGACGCGTCGTAGGTCAGGATGGCGAGGGGGGACGACTCGATGATCTTCTGGTTGAACTCGAGAGCCTCGGCCATGCGCTGTTCCGATTCCTTGCGGGCGGAGATGTCCCGGACGATGCTCAGGAGGACCTTTCCCTTCCCGACAACCGCCCCGCGACAACTGACCTCCACGGGAAACGTGCTCCCGTCCCGGCGGCGGTGCACGGTCTCGAAGAAAACCTCCTCGCGGGCCGCCACGGCCATCTGCTCGTCCACCAGGGGAACGGTGGCCGTATCCCGCAGGTCATGGATGCGCAGGGAGAGCAACTCGTCCTTGTCATAGCCATAGGACACGACGGCCTTCTTGTTGGCGTCGATGATTCTGCCGTCTTCTCGCAGTATCAGCAGGATGTACCGCTCGTCATCCCAGAAAAGGGAATGAGCGATCGCGTGGTCGATCTGCTTCCCGTCATTGCGCCCGTCCCGGTTCCTCATCTCTCTTCCCGTGCTCCGGCATTGTTTGTTATCACGACAGGTATGGAATTTTGCCCGGCCCGTTTTAAAATTACCACAGGAATATTCCGGAATCGCTACTATCGCATCTCCGTGGGGGAGGAGATCCCCGCCGCCGGCACGGACAACGTGACCCCGGGAAAACAGCATCCTTGCCTTCACCGTTCGTCAGGCGTATCGTTCGATTATCATCCCCGCATCGTCCCGGGCGGGTTTCGGGAGGTATTCATGCGCAAACCATGGACTCTTCTGGCAGTTCTGGTGTTGTCTCTGGCCCTGGCCGCCCCGGCCCTGGCCAAGGCGGACGGCGCCGCCGTCTATCGACGGTGCTTCGGTTGCCATCAGTCGACCGGAGGGGGCATCGCGGGCGTCTTCCCGCCCCTCGCAGGGCACGCGGCGAAGCTTGTCGACGCCAGGCGATCCTTTCCCATCCAGGTGGTCCTGTTCGGTCTCAAGGGCGAGATCGAGGTCGAGGGGAAGAAGTACAACGGCGAGATGCCCGCTCTCGGGGACCAGCTGAAAGACGAAGAGATCGCAGCGGTGCTGAATTACGTCCTGTCCAGCTGGGGAAACGAGAAGCTGCTGCCCAAAGGCCACAAGAAGATCACACCCGCCGAGGTCAAGGCCCTGCGGGGAAAGAAGCTCACCTCGGAGCAGGTCCACGAGGAACGGGAGAAGCTCAAGATCAAGTAGGAGCGGGGCTACCCTCCTCCCGTGCGGGTCGGCGTCCGCCGGATGCCGGGGCCGGACGGACCTTGACCGTGGCCGATAGGCAGGCAGGTTGGCCGGTTGGTTTGCGTCTTACGGACCGCGCGCCGAAAAACGAGAAGTTCCGTGATCCCCAGGAAGAACCGCTTCGCCAGGACAAGGGCAAAACCGCTCTGCGCGAAGAGGTCGAGAAGGTTGCCCCTGTCCGGGAACGCCCCAAGGCTTGCCGCGATGTACCCGTGGATCTCGTGGTTCCCGTGGAGGATCAGCCCCCAGGAGCCGCACCACGTCCGCAGGAGCAGGTATTGGGGGATCCGGAATATCGCCGACCGGGGCTTCGAGAAATCGAGAAAAGCGGCCGTGCCGGCCGGCTTCAGGATCCGCCGGATCTCGCCCAGGGCGCGCGGGAGATCCGGCGCGTTGCGCAGCGCGTAGCTTCCCGTGACGACGTCGACGGATCCTTCCGGAAATTCCATCGCGCACATGTCCTGCCTTGCGAAACGAAGATTGGGGTACCGGTTTCGCTCCCGGGCGATGCCAAGCATCGGCTCGGCGATGTCCAGTCCCACGGTTCGGCCTTCCGGATACCGCTGCGCCAGGAGGAAGGAGACGTCTCCCGTCCCGCACGCGATGTCCACGCACAAGGGCTTTGCGATCTCCGGCAGCGAGCCGACGAGTCGTCTCTTCCACGCTGCGTCGCGAAACAGCGACATGGCGCGCGTGGCCGTGTCGTATCGCGGCGCCGCCTCGGCGAAATGAAGCTCGTTGTAGAGTTTTTTTCTCTCCGGGACGCGGAGGTAGTCCCTGCTTTTCAGGTCGAACCGCGCCATCACCCTTCCTCGTCTCCCCCGTCGCTCGCCCCCGCCAGGGAGGGTCGGGGGAAAAGCGGCCCTTCCCCGCCGTCCCTTCCGGGGAGATACCTCCACATGCTCCCGTCGTCGAGCGCCCCGAACAACGTTTCGTAGGCCTTGAGGACCTGCGCCCGGTGGGCCTCGTCGATCCGAACGGCCTTCCGGACGAATTCGTGGCACCACCGGCATTCCTCGCATTCGACGTCGCGGCATCCGGATTCCCGGAAACGATCCAGGAACCCGTCGAGGGCCCGGTTGTCGATATGGACGGGAGCCTCCCCCGTGAGAGGCCGCGTCATGTGCCGCAGATCGGCCACGCGCTTGAGGAGCATCATCCGCGCGGGATTCACAAGAAAGGGACGCAGGAGAAAGCGCAGGATCCATGCCGGGCCGCGCCGGTAATACCGGTCGTTCTGTTCCACCCCCTGGAAAGCATAGGGCTGGACGAGATCGAGGAGGTTTCCGTCGTACCTTCGCCCGGCATACGCCCGGACCCTTGTTGCCATGAGCGGCGTCGGGATGTCGCGCTCGGCGATCTTGAACAGGTCGTACCCGAGATCTTCGTACACGTGCAGGTCTTCGGGACGGATCCATTCCGACCGGAGATAGTTGACCGGGTCGCGCAGCTTCATCTCCGTGCACCGGAGGAAGCACCAGTCGATGAAAAATCCCCGGTTCCCGTTCCACGACTGTCCGGCGTGCGAAAGCGCGTTCATGTGCATGGGAGAGAAGGCGCATCCCGACAGGCAGTTGTTGTTGACCAGCAGCGCAAGATCGCACCGGACACGTTTCCGGATTCGTTCGAGCACCCCGAGCTCCCGGTTGACCAGGATGCTGTCGAGCACGATGCAGTCCGCTCCCAGCTCCTCCCACATCTGGGCTTTGCGCACCCTGTCCACCCCGCCGAAGACCGAAACGCGGACCTTGAGTCCCGGATACCGGGTCTTGATGAGCGTAAGCAGGTAAGGCGAAGATACCGTCACCGAGGCGACGCCGATCCCGCAGAGCCAGCCGGCGAGTTCCTCGATTTCCCTCTGCCCCGCTCTCGTCATCTCCCGGTTCCCGAGGCAGGAGGCGTTCAGGAGATAGTTGAATTCGATCCCGGCCAGGCGGGCCTGCCGCACATGGTCCGCGAGGCGCTTCCGGGACACGCGAGCCAGCTGGTACGGCGCCCGGCCTCCGCCGACGGCGTCCTCCCGGAGCTTTCCGAAAAGCTCCACGACGGGATATCCGTTCATCGCCTCGACCAGCGCCGGGTCGAAATTCGTGGCGACGGAAAGCCTCATGACGCCTCCTCCCTGTACGCTGTCCCTTTCCAACATTCCCCTTCCTTCGGAAGACCGGGAGCGGGGAAGGATTCCGCGTATGCATCGGGAAGGTCAGACCTTGACGGCCGAACGTTCCCTTCCCGCCCGGTCGTCCCGGATACCGGACGCGGTCCGAAGGACCGACAGGAGGGCCATTTCCACCGTCAGTCCCGGGCCGAAAGCAACGGCGCAGACCGTTTCCTCGCCGGCCTCGCCCTGCCGTTCCAGGATCTCCGCGAGCACGAAGAGGATGGAAACGCTGCTCATGTTGCCGTACTTGCGAAGCACCTCGCGCGACTCCCGAACCTGTTCCGGCCGCAGGGACAGGCACCTCTGCGCCTGGTCGATGATGGATTTCCCCCCCGGGTGGATGGCCCAGAGGTCCACGTCGGCGATCGACATGCCGGTTACGGAAAGAGACGGCTCGACGAACTCCCGGAGGTTGGCGCCGATGATCTTCGGAACGTAGCTGGAAAGAGCGATGTCGAAGCCGTTGTCCCCGATGCGCCAGGCCATATCCTGCTCGCCGCCGGGCACAAGCGTGCTGTGGAATCCGTCGATCCGGTACGCGCTTTGGCCAGGGGCCGGCTCCCTCGCGCTTACGATCGCGGCGGCCGCCCCGTCCGAGAAAAGCGAGTTCGCGAGGATCATGTCCTCCGTGCCGGACAGCTTGAGATGCAGGGAACACAATTCGAGGCACTGGACCAGGACGACGGCGCCGGGATCCGCCTCGCAGAACCGGACTGCCATCCGCAGCGCCGGGACGGCAGCGTAGCAACCCATGAACCCCAGGTGGTATCGTTCGGTGCCGAGGGACATCCCGAGGTCGCGCACGATGTAGTAGTCGGGCCCGGGGTTGTAGAAGCCCGTACAGGAGACCGTGACGACGTGCGTTACGTCTCCCGCATCGACCCCGGGGCAGTTGTCCAGTGTTTTTCGCGCCAGGGCTACCGAGAGATGCCGGGACTCGGAGGCAAAGATGGCGTTTCGCGCTGCGGTGCCCGGCCCTTTCATGCTCCCGTCGGGACCTGCCCGGAAGAAGCTGTCGGGGGCATCGCCGTCGTAATTCCTTATGACTGCGTGCCGGCGCTCGATGCCGGAGCTCCGATAGATGGCCCGGATGAGACGCCTTTCCCGCTCGTCCCGGGCCCACTCCTGCATCTTTGCGCTCGCCTCTTCCTGGGTGAAGGAGAAATCCGGCAGAAGCGAATCGATCCGATGAATCCACACCGCCATGAACGTTACCCCCGGCGCCCAGCGTTTCCCTCTGCGGTCCTACTGCTTGGATGAAACTTCCAGCCGGACGTTCCCCGTTACGGTAACCTTGTCGCGAACCCTGAATATCCCGAGAAACGACGGGGCCTTCAGGCCGTAATCCGCAAGCGATATGGGGAATTCCACGTCGAAGCCGACCCGGTTCCCTTCTTCCCGGAAGTTTGTCACCGCGGCATGGATGGTTCTTTCCACATCCCGTATCCCGAGCGTCAGATCGAAGAACGCCTTTCCTCCCCCTTCTTTCCCGATATCCCGCCGAATCCCGTCCACGTCGATCTCTCTGACGGTTCCGTGGATAACCGGGTACCTGTCGCTCTGGAACATCTCCCGCATCTGTCCGTCCCGGGTATCGTTCCCGGTGTCCATTTCCCGTACCTGGACGTCGACTTCCACGTGGGGAATCCTCGTCCCCCCGTCCGGGCCCATCACAAGGTCCGCGGAGAAAGGCTGGCAACGGACGGTTCCCGTAAAATCGTGCAGGGTGGAAACCCCCGCGAACCGCAAGGAGCACGTACCCTTTAGCTCCCCGGCCCGGGCGGAGGCGGCAAGCACCAGAAGGAAAACAACCGCCATTCTCGCCACCTTCATCATGAACGGCGTCTCCTTGACGGATCGTTTCGGCTCCCGCGACAGGACGAAGAAACGGCAAAGGAAATTCGAAAAGCGGGGAAACGTCATCGTGGCGGGAGACTCCCCGGGGGAATCGCTGTTGTCCCTCGTATGAGCCGTTATCCCTCGTATAATAGGTGGGATTCTAACACGTTCGGGGGGAGCGGCAGGGGTCATGTCCTTCGCGTGGATCCTGGCGGTGCTCTTTCTCCAGCGGATGGGCGAGCTCGCGCTTTGCCGGCGCAACAGGCGTGCCCTGATCGCCCGGGGCGGGAAGGAATTCTACCCGGAAACGTATCCCGTCATGGTAAGCCTCCACACGTTTTTCTTCCTTTCCCTTGCCTGGGAGTCGTACCCGTGGCGCGTGCCCTTGGACACGAGGACAACCGCCTGCCTTGCCGGGCTTGTCGCCGTTACCGCCCTGCGATACGCAAGCATCTCGGCGCTGGGGGGAAGGTGGACGACACGGATCGTCTCCGTCCCGGGCGGCAAGGTCTCCCGGGCCGGCCCCTACCGGTTCTTCCGGCATCCGAACTACCTCGTCATCGTGCTGGAGTTTCTCCTTTTTCCCCTCCTTCTGCGCGCGCCGTTCACGCTCGTCGCGTTTTCCCTGGCCAACCTTGTCGTGCTCCGGCAGCGAATTCGTCTGGAAGAGAAGGTTCTCCGGGAAACGACGGATTACGGAGAAAACTATCCGTAGGCGGGCACAATATTACCAGGCGCCGGGATGCCACGATGGACTTCACCGGGCGCTCGTTGCCGGCATCATCCTTGACGAAGATCTCGCCGGCGTCCGGGTCCACATCGATCGTCATGGTCATCTTCCTCCTCACGTCCTGTGTATCGGAACTTCGGTTCCGGCACGTTACGTGTAAAAATAGCAGCAGGGTTACCCTGTCCGGGCCGGAAAGGAGCAAACCCGTGGCCGTTCGTTTTCTCCTGGTCGGAATTCTGATATCCGCGATCGCGATTGCCGCATCTCCCGTATCCGCGGAGCCTCTTCATCTGGCAGCCATGGACGGAAACTGGTTGCTGGCGGTGGAGCTCATCGCCGAGGGCGCCGACGTGAACGCGAGGGATAACCTCGGCAGAACGCCGCTGCACTGGGCAGCCGAGTCGGGAAACGGGGCCATCGCGAATCTCCTGATCGAAAGCGGCGCCGATGTGAACGCGAAGGATGCCAATGACGGAACGCCGTTGCACAAGGCCGTTGAGAAAAACCGGGAAGAGGTAGTGAAACTCCTGATCGCGAACGGCGCCGACGTGGAGGCGAGAGACAGATTCGGGCAGACGCCTTTGCTGTACGCGGCCGATACGGGAAACGAGGCCGTGATGAAACAGCTTCTCGCGCGCGGTGTCGACCTGGACGCGAAGGACCAGGGTGGCGACACGCCGCTGCACAAGGCGGTCTACATGGGCCACAAACCGGTCGCGATACTGCTCGTGTCGAAGGGGGCAGACGTCAACGCGAGGAACAACTACGGAATCACGCCGCTGCACCTGGCCGCCCTGAAGGGATACGAGGACCTTGCCAGGCTGTTCATCGCGAAGGGGGCCGACGTGAACGCGAGGGACAAATTCGGCGTTACGCCACTGCAGAACGCGGACCACAGGGGCTACGAGAACATCCTCCGCCTTCTGGAAAAGCACGGGGGACATCACTAGGTTCCAGGGAGTCATCCGTGCCCGTCGGATGGACGGCAGGGAGGCGCCTACCACAAGGAGGTCGAGCGACATGTATGGAATTTCCGCGCAGGTAAGCCTCTACCCGTTGGGGCAGGATGATCTCTCCCCCTCCATCGACGCCGTGACGCAGACGTTTGCGCAACACGGGATCGAAAGACAGACCGGGGCGATGAGCACCCTGGTGTGGGGCGATGACGAGAAGGTCTTCCCGGCCCTTTTCGACGCTTTCCGCGGGGCCGCGGCCAAGGGTCACGCGGTCATGGTGATCACGGTATCGAACGCTTGTCCCTGGCCGGGCAAGGGAGGAGCGGAGTAGGACCGCCGGGGGGGATCCGGGCGGGAGGGAAAAGACGGGTCCGGTCCGGGAAGGGCACGGCGTGGGGTGCTTTCTCGTCGTCAGGGCAAAAAAATGATCCGGGTCACCCTCGCCGGAAACGTCCGCTTGACGCTCTCCCGGGAAGAGAGGTAGAAAAAAAATGGAGCCGCCCCATGGATGAGAAGTTACCACTCCGATTCATCAAGTCCCTGTTCGATAAGCTCGATCCCGACCAATTCCAGATTCAGTTCCTGGAAACCCTGATGCAGATCCAGAACGTGGAGAGGGGGTCCGTGTGGATCCGGAGGGGGGACAGGTACATCTGCACGGAGGCGGCCGGTCCCGAAAGCGACAAGGTCAAGGGGCTGGCCATCAACGCCGGGCACCGGAGCATCGTGGATTCCGTGTTCAAGACGGGAAGGACGATCATCGCCGAAGCCGGGAAGGACCCCCGCCACTTCAAGGAGATCGAGCACTCCCTGGACGTCAAGAGTACCCTGATCCTCTGTATTCCCCTGAAATTGAAGGACGGTGCCGTCTACGGGGCCGTGCAGATCATCGACACGAGCGCGGGAGGAGGCCGGCTGAACCTGGATGCCGACTACCTGGGTCTGCTGGAAGGATTGGTGACCACCGGGGGGATCGCCCTGAGCGCCTCCCTGGCCCTGCAGGATCAGCAGAAACAGAACATCGAGTTGAGGAGGATACTGGACGAGGTCCGGTCCCCGCCGCTCATCATCGGGCGGAGCGAAGCGTTGCTTTCGGTCCTGCGGACCGCCGAGGCCTATGCCGATGAAGATTTCCCGGTCCTGATCACGGGAGAGAGCGGGACCGGCAAGGAACTTATCGCCCGGGAGATCCATCGGAACAGCTCCCGGAGGGACAAGCCCTTCATGACCCAGAACTGCAGCGCCATTCCCGACACCCTTCTGGAGAGCGAACTGTTCGGATACAGGAGGGGGGCGTTCACCGGAGCGACGAAGGACAAGGTAGGGCTGTTCCAGGCCGTCCGCGGGGGCACCGTCTTCCTTGACGAGATCGGGGACATGCCTCTGGGCCTGCAGGCCAAGATCCTCACCGTCCTGCAGAGCAACGAGATCAAACCGCTGGGGAGCGCCGAGTCCCATAAGGTGAACATGCGAATCATCGCGGCCACGAACAGGAACCTGACCAGTGGCATCGAGAGAGGGCATTTCCGGGAGGACCTGTATTTCCGCCTCAACGTCCTGCCCCTGGTGATGCCGCCACTTCGGGACAGGGAAAACGATATCCCTTTGCTTATCAATCATTTTCTTCAGCAGTTCACCAGGGTATCCGGGAGGCAATCCCCGAGGATCGCACCCGAGGCGATGGAAAAACTGATGGGATATCACTGGCCCGGCAATATTCGCGAGATGGAAAACACGGTGAAGTTCCTTCTCACCGTGGCCCGGGGAAACACCATCCAGCTCTCCGACCTCCCCACGCTCTTCGGCCAGCGCCGGTCCGAGGTCCCGGAGTCCCGCCCGGGCACGGCTTCCCCCGGCTTCGGGGAGAAACCACATGCCGCTCTGCTCTCGGCATACTCCTGGGAGGGGCTGGAACGGGACTACATTCTCTCGCTTCTGGACGGGACGAAATGGAATATCGCGGCGGCGGCCCGCCGGGCAGGGATCAAGAGGTCCACCTTCACGGCGCGGATGAAAAAACGGGGAATCACCAAGAGCTAGGGGGGTCGGATCGACCCCCCGGCGTTCATGTGCTGCACGGGTTAAGCGTCATTCCCGTGGTCCGCGGGTCCGTCTCATTCCGGCAATTTCCGGTAGGACATTCGTAAGATGCCATCGGTTCTGCTCTGCTCGACCCGTTTTCTGGCATCGCTCATGCATTCCAGAAATGTCCGCACCCCGATCCCCGTGCGCGCCGCCACTTCATGCAAGCCGGCGCCCGCACCCGGCGGAATAGCCGAAGATGCTTCCCCGGATAATGCCCCCTGGCGGAAACGCCTCTTCGAAGGAACGTCGATCTCTGCCTCTCTGGCCTGCCTGGCGGCAACCGAGAAACAGGTGCAGATGGGCTTCATCGCCCCGCATACACGGTCTCTTAGCCTTCCCTCTTCCATGACGCCACCCCCTTCCTGCCTTTCCCATTGCCCACCGGGATGAATCCCCCTGTCCTTGAACATCATCTCTGTCGACAACGTAAGACTCAAGGAGCGTGCCAATGGGCAGGCGTGACATCCCCATTTTGTAACCATTTGTTATCTATGCATAAATACACTGTATGAGATCACTGGCGGACGCTGATTTTCCCGTCAAGGAGGCACATAAATTTTAGCAGTATGGCCACATATTGCCACATTGTCGATATAACACCGAAGAGAACGGGCGGGGTGGGATCCTACACGACTTCCACTTTGGCGTCCGGGTCGAAAGGATTGGTGCGCACCGCCAGGGAAAAAAGATACGGATAATCCTCCTGCAGATGCTGCATGTAAGCGAGCCACTCAAGCGAAAGCAGGACGTTTACCCGCCTGATATCGCCGATGAGATGTTCCTGGTCGCTTTCCGGCAGCGAGGAGACACTGTCGCGGTTTCCAAGCTCTTCCGCGAGATGGAACACCGCCCAGAGAAGATCGGTAAACGACTCATGTTCCAGCAGGTTGGGGTTTCCCAGCAGGCTCAGGAGGAAGAAACGTTTTCCTGTCAGGAAAGAGCGCAGACCTTCCCAGTCCATTGCCTCCTGGCTGAGCGTGCCGCCCCCTTCCACCAGTCGGGCCCGAGCCCGGTGGTATTCGGACCGACCCCATTCCTGACCGACCAGCAGATGCGCCCGGCTCGTGCGTTTGTCCGGCTCCCTTTTCGTGATCCGGCGAAGCAGGTCCGTGCCGACCTCGCTGAAAAAGCTGCCGATCACCATGTTGAGCTTTTTCAGCATCGCCTGTTTTTCCCGTCTGCCAAGAAGCTGGTTGATGACGATGGTAACCAGGTACACCGAGACGGGAAGAAAACCGAGCTGGGCCAGGATGAACATGAAAACATAATTGCTGTCCCGGAATACGGCGTAGTGCGCCGCGTTGAATACGAATGCGACCAGCAAGCACAGGACCAGGACCTTGCCCTGCCAGGGGAAGACTTTCATAACCGCTGCACCTCGTTCCCTTTCGCGTTTTCACTCAGGCCGGACAGGGAAGGGATCGCCTTGCGGCAATCCCTTCCCTGTCCGGGCGATACGAGGGGGGATACGATTCCGGGCTACCAGATCTTGTAGGGAAGATATTTCCCGGACATTATGACTTTCACCCGGTCTCCCTTGGGGTCTTTCTCCTTTACCACATCCATCGTGAAATCGATGGCGCTCATGATGCCGTCGCCGAATTTCTCGTGCACGATCGCTTTGAAAGGATGACCGTAAACCTGCATGATCTCATAGAGACGGTAAATGAGGGGGTCGGTAGGAACGACCGGCCCCAGCCCCTTGCTCGGGAAAGAGGTCAAAAAATATTGAAACGCCTCTTTCTCTTCCTCCAATCCGAGTTTGGAGACGATTTTCCCTGCTTCCTCCGCCGTGGCCTGGGCCTGGCCGTAGAGCAGGGCCGCCGCCCACATTTCACTGCGTCCGACGAGTTTGCCAAGAGCCGCGAAAGAAAGACCCTTGTCCTCCTTGGCTTCCAGCAGCACTTCGGTGAATTCCGAAATTTCCATGATTCCTCCTTCCCTGATGGGGATGATTGCCTGTCTCGATGCCATGGACAGGCAGATACCTTACCATTTGCCGTGGACTCCGGTCAGAAGGAGCCAACCTCGCCATTCCCGCGCCTCCCGAACGTCCGGGCCACGTAGGCCTTCAGATTCTGCCCGAAATCCGCGGTGAACCCGTCGCGGTAGACGATCGTAGCTGCGATCTCCGCCGCCAGGATCGCCGCCCGGTACTTCGGCAGGAGTTTGCGAACACGGACGCGGAACCTCGGGGTCTTCCGGATCAGCGCCGGCAGGTGGGCCAGGAGGGCCCGTCGGAACGGATTCTTGAGAGTAAGATCCGGGCTCGCCTGAAAATGGGCGAAGATCCTTGCGTACCAGTCGTTGATCTCCCGGCTCAAGGATCCGGAGATCTCCGTATACGGCACCTTCCCCCCCGCCTCGCGGTAACGGCGGAAGATCAGCTCCGCCTCGTCCGAGGCCCGCTTTTCGAGGACCTCCAGCACCCCCGCCACGTACTCCTCCTTGTGGGCGAAGAACTCCTTTTCCGACAGAAGGAGGTTCGCGATGATCTCATAGGAGGAGGAGATGACCCCGCACTTGTTCGCCGAGGCGTCCCGCAGAATCACGACACCCTTGTCCTGGAGCGCAAGGCGCGCCTCGGGGGTCAGGAACGAGTTCGCCCCCTCCACGATCAGGCGCACGGCGGGATCGCCTTCTTTCGGGAAGAACCGGCGCCAATTGCTCCCGTCCACCGTCTCCGGCCTGCCTCCCGCGGGGATGAAGAGATCCGCCGGGACGGTGAAGATCAGGCCTTCGAACTCCCGGTAGAAGTCGTCCACGGTGAGCCACGTCTCCTTTACGCCTTCCGCCGTCCGGTCGACCCTGCGGTAGAGTTCCTTGAGCCCCTCCGTTTTCCGGACATTACGGTAGAGGAGGAACCCGCCCGGGGAAAGGCGGAACGGATCGAATCCTTCGACGTCGTCCTTCAACACGATCCGGGAGAGTTCCTTCCGGTCCGCCCCCCCCGGGTCGACGAGGGCTCCCGTCCCGTCGAGGACGAGGCGGATACGTATTTCCGGGCAGCGGGAAAGCAGGATCCGCATGGCGTTCCCCGCCACGTCCCCGTTCGGCCCGCCGGTGAACTTCACCGAGAACGGGTCCGTCCGGATGTCGACGCCCGCCTCCCGCATCGCCACCTCGGCGAACGTCACCACGCCCGTGGAGGTCACCCCGTACTCCTTGTGGTTGATCCCCACTCTCTTGCTCGACATGATCCCGTTTCCGAGGATGTACCCTCGCCGCACGGCGAGCTCGGCGATCGTCTCGATCATCGCGTCGTGCATGTTCTCGTCCGGCCCCAGCTCGATCGGCTCGTCCTCCCCGTAGTAGTCGACGACCCGTTTGTCCCTTGCCTTGCCGTCCTCGGTCACGAAGAGATCCAGGAAAGCGTTCGCGAAGGCGAGCTGGGCCTGGTAGAGGCGCTGGTCCAGGAGCGCCCGCGTATGGGTCTCCGGGGCGTAGAGGAGGGTGACCATCTTCGAGCCTCCCTCGTAGATGTCCTTGTTCTTGATGTGCTGCGTGTGGGCCAGGACGTATACCTCCCGGAACAGGGTGTTCGCGGCGGTGACGACGTCGTCCCATGTCCGGGTGATGACGGTCCGCCACCCCCCCCGGGCGATGTCGGAGAAGCCGACGTGGAACCCCAGGGCGTTGCGCGTGAAGAAGAAGGTCACGCGGAAGGGGCGCTCCGGCGGGAGGCCTGAGGTGAACATCTCCCCGAGATCGTCGAGATACCGGGGATCCAGCCGGAAGGCGAGAGCGTGCTTTTCCGCCACGAAGGCGTTCGTCTTGAGCGTCCTCCGGATCATGGCCAGGGTGGCGCGAAAGACCGTGCGCCGGAAGTCGTCCAGGAACCTGTGCCCCGTGTTGTACTCCTCGATCTCCCTATCCGCTTCGGCAAGGGCCGTGCGCCACGCCCTCTTCCCGTCCCTCCACCTCGGGGGCGAACCGGAGCTCGAAGAGGCGGACGAACCGCAGCGCCATCTCCGGGTCGGAAGAGAAAGCCCGGTGGACCTCGTCGTAGTCATACCGGTCCGGATCGACGTGGGCCAGGCTGGCGTGGCTGAAGGCGATGAAGGCGTTCAGCAGGGACGCCTCGTCGCCCGTCATCTTCCGGGGAACGACGAACTCCCTGTAGATGGGTGAGGCGTTCGAGAGGATCAGGGTGTTGAACAGCTCCGCCCGGAGCCTCAGGAACCGCTCCTTCTCCGGGAGGAGGAGAACCCTCTCGCCCCGCTGCTTCACGTAGAAGGTCCCCATGAACCACGGCTGGACCCCCGAGCTGATGGCATGGGTGTAGGCCCGGCGCACCCCCAGGTCGAGCCGGTTGAAGACCTCCATGATCTGGGCGAGAAACCCCCGGTCGGGCGGATTCGACACGGCCAGGAGGATCCGGCTCTCCCCCCACTCCTCCGATCCCCCGGGGTCCTGGAGACCGAGGAATACCCCCTCGTTGGCCTTTCCCTGGTGGAGGAGCCAGACCATCCGGGCCACCCGCAGCGGCGGGGAGAAGCGGAGGAAGGAAGGGTTGTTCCTCCAGAGGATCTCCAGCATCCTTCCCTGGGCTTTCGGCGGGATCTCCGGATATTCCCTCCGGACCACCGCGAGAACACGCCGCCGGATCGACTCCGGCAAAGCCGGCCCATCATACGTCGCGATTTCCCGTTCCTCTTTCCGGTCCAGCTCGAATCTCTGCACTTCCAGGAAGAAGCCGGTCCCCGGGAGGGGGGCATAGGAGTGGGACATCTCCGAGTAGGAGATCTCCCGCTCCGTCATATGGCGGATCGTCTCGTAGAGAGACCCCGGGACGTCGAGGCGCGCCACGATCAGCGCCTTCTCCCGCTCCGCGAGGAGGAGGTGCCGGTTGTCCTTCAAGGCGTCCAGCTCCCGGCACAGCGTGGCTACGGCTCCCTGCTCCCCGCGCATCGTTTCGAAGAACACCGGGTGCATGTTGGCCATCAGCCAGTCGAGATTCTCTTTCGCTCGCCGCTCCGACCCGGAGAGGAGATTCCTGAGCTCCCTGTACCGCGGCCCGTTCCGATGCGTCTTCATTCCCTTTCTCCTTTGCCCGTCCCGGTCGAGGCGCCGCGGAAAGGACAACCGGTACGAAGAAACGCCCGGCGATATGGGCGGCGGCACGTCTCTTCCCGCAGCAAACCGGAACGGTTTATGCCCATTCGCTGTGGACGCCGGTCAGGTGGTTGGGGGGAGCGTGTCCGCTTCCGATCGGGATTGCGCTCCGGATGGCCTCGGTAATGTAGTCCTTCGCCCGCCTGACGGCTTCTGGCGGCGGGAGGTCCTTCGCCAGTCCGGCGGCGATGGCGGAAGCGAAGGTGCAGCCGGTGCCGTGGGTATTTCGGCTATCGAAGCGAGGTGATTTCAGGAGAACCAATTCCTTCCCGTCATAAAGGATGTCGATCGCCTGGGATTCGATATCCAGGCACCCGCCCTTCAAGACCACCCACGGGCACCCGATTTCCCGGAGCTCCCGCGCGGCGTCCCGCATGGCGTCCAGATCCCCGATTTTGCACCCAAGAAGCGCCTCGGCCTCGAAAATATTAGGGGTAATGACCGTGGCCAGCGGCAGCAGTTCCTCCCGGATCGCCCGGCGGGCGTCCGCCGCCAGCAGGGAATCGCCGCTCTTGGCGATCATCACCGGGTCGACGACCAGATTGGGGATATGGAACGTACGGACGGCATCCGCCACGGTCCTGACGACAGCCGCGTTGGAGAGCATCCCGGTCTTGGCGGCATCGGTACCGATATCGGTCATGACGCTTCGGATCTGCTCCCGGACGAAGTCGGGAGAGATGTCGAATATCCCCTGCACTCCCACCGTGTTCTGGGCGGTCAAGGCAGCGACGGCGGACATCCCGTAAACCCCGAATGCCGTAAACGTTTTCAGGTCCGCCTGAATGCCTGCTCCTCCGCCGCTGTCGGAGCCGGCGATGGTGAGCGCCTTTTTCATCGTTTCGTTTCCTTTCGCGATCTTCCCGGTGTCCGGAAATGATCCCAGCCGGCCGGGGTCAAGGGGGTTCTGATCCCTTGGGAATCGACCAGGCAATATCCTTCTTTCCGCCCCACGATTTTTCCGATTTCGGTGATCGGTATCCCCGGATCGCGGGAGAGGGACCGAATCGTTCGCGCAGGGACGCCGGGCGGCGCGGTAAAGAGCAATTCGTAATCCTCCCCGCTGTGCAGGGCAAGGTCGATCACCGATTTGCCGGACCTTGCCGCGATCTCCCCGATCCGTTCCGGAAGCGGCAGAAGGTCCGGATAGATCTCCGCTCCCACCTTGCTCCGGGTACAGATGTGGAACAGGTCGCCGGCCAGCCCGTCGCTCAGGTCGATCATTGCGGTGGCTACGCCGGCGCGCGAGATCCGCCGCCCCAGCGTAACCCGGGGCGTGGGAACAAGGTGGCAGGCAACCAGGTGGCGGTACCTTGCGGGTACTTTTTTCCCGAACGCCTTCAGCGCCTGGAACCCCGCGCCGGACGCTCCCAGTCTCCCTGTGACAAACACGCGGTCGCCCACCCGGGCGCCGCCGCGGGTCATCACCCGTGACAGATCGTTTTCCCCCATCAGGGTGATGTCCACGATCAGCACGTCTTCGGTCCGGGCCAGGTTCCCCCCAACGATCCGGGCCCCGTGGCGTTTCAGCTCATCCCGCATCCCCTCGAACAGCCGGTCGTAGCTTGTGACGGAAAAGTCGCCCGGGAGTCCCAGCGAGACGAGGGCAAAGGTGGGCTTTCCCCCCATCGAGGCGATATCGCTTACGTTCACCGCCATGGCACGCCGACCCAGCTGGTAAGGAGTGATGCGGTCGAACCGGAAATGCCGGCCTTCCACCTGGATGTCGCAGGTCACCAGCAGCGCCCGCCGCTTGTCCATCCGGATCACCGCGGTATCGTCTCCGATGCCGATCAGCAGATCCCTGGCTCTGGTGGCGGGCAGGATTTTCCCGATCCTGTCGATCAGGGAAAATTCCCCGATCTCCCCCACGCTTTTCCGCCCTTTTCTCACGGGACTTCCCCCGGCAACCGGAGCAGGGATTTCATCTGCTCTGCCGCCCGGGCAATATCGTCCGCCCCGACGATCGCGGATATCACCGCTGCGGAATCCGCCCCCGCCTCCCGCACCTGCCGCGCGTTTTGCGCGTCGATCCCTCCGATCGCGACAATGGGGAGGCGGCAATGCTTCCGGACACGTGCAATCCGTCCCAGGCCGAGAGGCTCCCCGGCATCCGCCTTGGTTTTCCGGGCCTCGAACACCGGGCCCACCCCCAGGTAATCCGCCCCGTCCTTCTCCGCCAGGAGGGCTTCTTCCAGCGTCTCCGCGGAAACCCCCAGGATCCTGCCGGGTCCCATGATGTGGCGCGCCACGGACGCAGGCAGATCCTTCTGGCCGAGGTGGACCCCGTCGGCGTCGGCGGCCAGAGCGATATCGATACGGTCGTTGACGATAAGCGGAACCTTCGCCTCCCGGGTGAGCGTTCGAAGCGCGAGCGCGACCCGGTAAAGCGTTCCCCCGGAGGCGGTCTTGTCCCGCAGCTGTATGACATCGGCTCCGCCCCGGATCGCGGCCTCCGCGATCTCGATATGCGACCGGCCCCGGCTTACCGACTCGTCCGTGATGACATAGAGGCGCCAGCGGCCGGGAGAGACCCTGTCAATCAATGGGGAATCCCCCGGAAGAATACGTGGCTGCGGCCGGCCATTCCTCTTTCTTCCAGCTCATGTCGAAAAACAGGTATTCGAAGCGGGTGCTCGTTTCGTAGAGCCGGTACCAGTACTCCTTGCGCTGCGCAGGGGCGTCCCCGCCGTACTCGTTCGCTTTTCCGACAAGCCAGTCGGCAAGATCGCAAAACTCCGGGGAGGAATAGGTCTCGACCCAGTCCCGGAAGAACGGATTGTCCGGGAGGCCACGGGATTTCATCTTCTGGCCGATCTCGACGTACCCGCAGGCACAGGGCGTCAGCACCGCCAGGATGTCCGACAGGTTCCCCTCGTGACAGGTCCGGACCAGGAAATCGGTATAGGCGGACGTGATCATGCTCTTGCGGGTCTGTTCCAGGTCCTGCGCCGGAATCCCGAAAGCGGCGCACGTTTTCCGATGGAGATTCATTTCCACGTTCAGGGTGGTGGAAAGCAAAGTGGCAAAGGTTCCCATATCCTGAAGATGCCAGGATTTTGCGCTCGCCAGGGCGAAGACCCGGCTGAAATCGATCAGGTACACGTAATCCTGCTTCAGGTAGAACTCGAACCGGTCCCGGGACAGGGTGCCGTCTCCGATCCCCGTCACGAACGGGTGCGCCAGAATCGCCTGCCAGAGGGGATCGGACGCATGCCGCATTTCCTGGTAAAAGGAACGTTTCGACACCGATGTCACCTCCCCTGCGACGCGGCCTTTCCGAAAGCCCCCCAGAACGGATCCACCCGGGGATGGACCAACTCGTGGGAAATTCCCTTTTCGAAAAACCGCATCCCCCGCTGCCGCTCCACGATTTCCCCCACCATGGTGGCAGGGATCCCCTTGTCACCCAGCCGCCGGACCACTTCCTGCGCCTTGTGCGCCCGGCAGGTGAGAATCAGGGTTCCTTCGCTGATCGAGGAAAACGGGTCGATGCCGAACAGGTCGCACACCTTCCGGACCGCGTCCTGCACGATGATCTTCTCCTTGTCGATGGTCATCCCGACTCCCGAGGCCTGGGCGACCTCGAACAGACCGCCCCATACCCCGCACTCGGTCGCATCGTGCATGGTGGTGACTCCGTCTTCCCGCACGCCTGCTTCCACCGCGGTGAGCGCATCCTCCACGACGGACATCTGCCAGAAAATCTCCTCGGCTTCCCGTGCCGCATCTTCCCCGTATCGTTCCGCCACCCGGTGGGGAAAGGTTACGGCGAACAATCCGGCGGCCTCGATGGCCGCCCCTTTGGTGATGATAATGAAATCTCCCACCTTTGCCATATTCGGGGTCACATACCGGTCTTTCGGGCCGATACCGATCACGGTAGCCCCGCCGATCATGGGGTATTCACACCCTTCATAGCGGCCGGTGTGTCCGGTGATGATGGCCATGCCGATTCTGTCGCACTCCCGGTGCATCACCGCCCATAACGCTTCGAAGTCCTCCCGGGTCATCGACAGGGGAAGATTCAGATCCATGGTGATATAGGTCGGCCGGATTCCCGACGTGGCCGCGTCGGAAGCCAGGATGTGGACCGCAAACCAGCCGGAACGTTCCCATCCGTAAGGAGGCACCACGAAAATCGGATCGGTAGTGGTCACCATCACCTTGCCGTCCCCCAGGTCGACAACCCCCACATCCACTCCATGCTGGGGCCCCACCAGGATTTCCGGGCGTTTCCGTCCCAGGTGGGGAAGGATGATTTCATCGAATATTTCGGAAGATACCTTGCCGATGGCAGGCATTTGCGCTTTCACGATGTCCTCCTGTCCGAAGGTCCAGAGCGGTTCGTTTCCCGTCACCGGTACGGTCCGGCCCGAAACAAACTGCCATTGCGCCGCGAAGCCGCGGAGGTTTAGTCGGGGAGCATCCCTGACAGGGCATTTTCATTATTGCGGGCCGGGGTACATATGGCAAGCAGCGAAGAGCGGGGTTTCATCGGCCGCAACGGATGGTATAGTGATCCGCATGAAGGCGCTCTTCCTGGAGAACATCCACCCCGGGGCAATCCGGGTATTCAAGGCGGCGGGGTTCAAGGTGGAGATGTTGCCCCACAGCCCCGGGAAAAAGATTCTTGCCCGGATGATGGAGAACGTGGACGTCCTCGGGATCCGGTCGAAGACCCGGGTCGGACCCGAGATCCTTCAGCGGGCACCGAATCTGTCGGCGATCGGCGCCTTCTGCATCGGCACCGAGCAGATCGATATTTCCGCCTGCAGCGCGCAAGGGATCGCGGTCTTCAACGCCCCCTACAGCAATACGCGCAGCGTCGTCGAGATGGCCCTGGGCGAAATGATCATGCTTCTTCGGGGGGTGTTCGAAAACAGCAGCAGGCTCCACAGCGGCGTATGGAAGAAGTCCTCCGAAGGGTTCCACGAGATCCGGGGAAAACGACTGGGGATCATCGGATACGGGAATATCGGCTCCCAGCTGTCCATCCTCGCCGAATCCCTCGGGATGGAAGTCGTGTACCACGACATCGAGGAAAAGCTCTCCCTGGGGAACGCCCGGAAGGTCCCCCTCAAGGAACTCCTGCGCCGCTCCGACATCGTCACGGTCCATGTCGACGGGCGGGAGTCCAACCGGAACCTCATCGGGCAGAAGGAATTCTCCGCGATGAAGAAGGGGGTCATCTTCCTGAACCTGAGCCGGGGATTCGTGGCGGACGTGGAGGCGCTCGCGCGCCAGGTCCGAAAAGGCAGAGTCAGGGGGGCCGCCGTCGACGTCTTCCCGGCTGGAACCGGAAAGCAACAAGATACCCTTTTCTTCCTCCCTGCAGGGGTTGCAAAACGTGATCCTGACACCGCACGTCGGGGGCTCTACGGAAGAGGCCCAGGCGGGGATCGGCACCTTCGTCGCGGAGCGGATTGCGGCGTATTTCGCCTCCGGCTCCACCGTCACGAGCGTCAACTTCCCGGCCTACCAGCCGCTGGGCAAGGCCTATCTTCACCGGTTCGCGCACATCCACGAAAACATCCCCGGGATGCTCGCCCGCATCAACGACGTGTTCGCGCAACGACATGTCAACATCGCCGGACAGCACCTGCAGACCCGGGGTAGCGTCGGTTACGCGGTCATCGACGTGGACGGCCCGTGCAACGCGGGAATCCTTTCGGACCTCGAGGCGATCCCCAACACGATCCGGGTGCGCCTCGTATACTGACCGGGAAAGGAGCGACAGATGGCGACTCGCCCCAAGAGCTTCCGGTACACGACATCCGTCCGGTGGACGGGAGAGAAAAAGGGGATGATGGACGTCTCCGGGAAGCCCTCCGTGGAAGTGGCGACCCCGCCCGAATTCAAGGGGCACGAGGGGATCTGGTCGCCCGAGGACCTCTACGTCGCCTCCGTGAACTCCTGCATCATGACGACTTTCCTGGCATTCGCTGGAGCGGGCGGGCCTGGCCTTCGAAGGATACGAGAGCGAGGCTGAGGGGCTACTCGAGTTCGTGGACGGCCGGTTCCTGTTCACGAAGATCGTCGTCCGTCCCCGGGTCGCGCTACTTCCCGGAGAGGACCGTAAACAGGCCGAAGAGATCCTGCACAAGGCGGAGAAAAACTGCCTCGTCTCGAACTCCATCCGGACAGAGGTCGTTCTCGAGCCGGCGTTCGGATATGCAAGTGCTCGCCCGCTTATTTCCCCTGGTCTTATCTCCTTGAAGGCCGGCGTCGAGCCGCCCGACACCCTGCCTACTACCCTGCCGACGCCGCAGAACAAACCGCGCGGGATATGGTATCGTCCTTTCATTATGGGAATGAGTAGGAGGGTCGCGTCAGGCCTCGACGTGCTCGTCGAGAAACGCTTCGCCCCCCTGCGGGGGCTTGCGGTCGGCCTGATCTGCAACCCCACTGCGGTGGACCGGCGGCTGCGTCATGCCGCGGACCTGCTGCATGATGCGCGGGGCGTTCGGCTCAAGGCTCTTTTCGGTCCGGAACACGGCGTCCGCGGCGACACCCAGTATATGGCCCCCGTGGAGGGCGAAAACGACGGACGGACGAGGGTTCCGGTCCACTCGCTCTACGGAAAGAATGCCGGATCGCTTCGTCCCGATCCTGCGGTATTGCGCGATCTCGACGCTCTGGTCTTCGACATCCAGGACGTCGGGGCACGCTACTACACCTACCAGTCCACCATGCTCTTCTGCATGGAGGCCGCAGCCCGCGCGAGGATCGCCTTCTTCGTCCTTGACCGGCCGAACCCTATCGGCGGGCTCGCCGTGGAGGGACCGGCACTCCAACCCGGCTTCGAGAGCTTCTGCGGCGTGCACGACGTGGCAATCCGGCATGGCCTGACCGTCGGCGAGCTGGCGGGGCTGTACCGGGAGGAGCGCGGACTGGACCTTGCGCTCACGGTGATTCCCTGTCGCGGCTGGCGCCGGGGAATGCACCAGCGCGACACCGGGCTGCCGTGGGTCTTTCCCTCGCCCAACATGCCGACGCCGGAAACGGCGCTCGTCTATCCCGGGATGTGCCTTCTCGAGGGCACGAACCTGAGCGAGGGGCGCGGCACCACGCGGCCGTTCGAACTGTTCGGGGCGCCATGGCTGGACCGCGACCGGTTGGCTCAATCGCTTGCGGGCGAACGGCTGCCGGGAGCCCGGTTCCGGCCGGTAAGCTTCGTGCCGACCTGGGACAAGCACGCCGGGGCGCGCTGCCACGGCGTCGAAGTCGTCGTCGACCGGGAGACGTTTCGTCCCTTTCGCACCGGCATCGCGTGCATCGCTGCGGCCCGCGCCCAGGATCCCGGCGCGTTTCCGATGGCGAACCGAGGCCTACGAGTTCGTGAAGCACGTTCCCGCCATCGATCTCCTGTGCGGCTCGGCCCGGGAGCGGGAGGCGATCGAGCGAGGGCAGGTGTGGCGCGACCTGGCGACGGCGTGGGCGCGCGAGGAGCGGGCGTTCGCAAAGCGGCGGGCCCGGCATCTTCGGTACGCCCCGTAAACGGGCGCTGCCTCCCTCTCCCGCGACACCGGGACAACGGATGGATCCCCAGAGCTATACCCTGAAGCCGTTTCCCGGAGAGGAAAAACGGCCTGATCTCACGATCCCGGGGACGATCGGGCGGCGCGGAAACACGTTATCCCTCGGCTTCGCGCTCCTGGGGGACCTTTCGGGGGTCGCGATCCCCTCGCCGACCGGTTCGCCGGGAAGACGGGACCGGCTCTGGAAGGAAACCTGCCTGGAGTTGTTTCTCGCGGAAAAGGGTTCGGTACGCTATTGGGAATTCAACCTCTCGCCGGCCGGAAACTGGAATGTCTATCGCTTCACGTCGTACCGGAAGGGGATGCGGGAGGAACCGGCCTTTGGGTCACTCCCCTTCCGTGTCCTGGCGGACCCCGGGACAATCGGTCTTTCCCTGGAGCTTGACATCGGAAAGATCCTCCCGGCGGGGAAAGCGATCGAGGCCGCAGTCTGCGCCGTCATCAAGACCATTACGGGCAATACAAGCCACTGGGCGTGCGTCCATCCCGGCCCCCGACCGGACTTTCACCGGAGAGACGGCTTCACGTTGAACGTCCCCGCGGAGGCAGAGCGCTCCCGGGGATGAGCGGATCCCGATCAACGATTCTTTCCCGGCGGGTCATTGTCCAATCGGAAAAGAAGGTCCCGGATGGCTTTGTCCTCCTTTGCGACTGGGGAGCGGTCCCCCTCGGGTCTGTCAAGGGACCGTTCGATTCTCTTGAGGATCGACCGGATTGCCGACAACTCCGAGGAGAAGGATTCGATTTTTCTCTTCAGGCGGTTGATGGATGAAATGATCGAGTACAAAACCACCAGGACAAACAGGACAAAGAGCAGCCCCTCGTATTTCGGATCGAGCAGGTATGCAGACAGGTTGGTGATCGACTCGACCATCCAGGAAATCATCGTGCCCGGGCTTTCCATCGTCTTCCCCCACATCCCGATGACGGAGCGTCGATTTTTTCTCCCTTGCGGATACGGTTGACAAGGATAGAAGACAGGATATCGCTTTTTCGTCATCGCATCCACCCCGGGACGCCGCCTGCCTGCGAAACTCCCGGTTTTCGGCGTGCCCCCTCGAAATTCGGGACATGCGATCAACATTCGGGGATAATACAGACCAGGAAATGTCTGTGACCGTTCCTGGCCGGGGAACTCCGTGGATTTCCTTCCTGCCCGAGAGGTGAGACATGTTTTTCGACCCCAGGCTGTTCGGAAGTTATGAACTGGCGATCCTGCTGAAGCTGTTTCTTTCTGCCCTGGCGGGTGGGCTCGTCGGCTTGGAACGGGAGAAACGGGGGCGTCCTGCGGGGTTGCGCACGAACCTGCTCGTTTCGGTCGGCGCTTGTACGGTGATGATCATCTCCGAGACGTTTTTCCTCAAATACGGTGCATACAATGCGCAGTCCCTCTTGCGCCTTGATCCTTCCCGTACGGCGGCGCAGATTGTGACCGGTATCGGTTTTCTTGGCGCGGGAGTGATCCTCAAGGAGGGGGCCACCGTGAGGGGACTGACGACAGCCGCAACCCTCTGGGTGGTTGCCGGGCTCGGAATGGCGTTCGGCATGGGATTTTTCTCTCTTGGGGCCCTCTCGACCATTACCGTCCTTGTGGGTCTGCTTTTTCTGAAACAGTTTGATTTGACCATAAAAAAAGACCGTTACCTCTTTTTGGCCGTTACCGCCAGGCGGCGCGATTCCCTGTACGACGATCTCCGGCAATTGGTCGATGAGCGGGGGCTGAGGATTTCGGAGGTCAGTTCCCAGGTGGACCTGGAAAAAAATGAAATCTTCCTCAAGATGGTGCTGAAGCAGCGGCAGGGTAACATCGGCAGAGAGTTGACCGGGGCAATCGAGCAGTTCGAAGGGATCAAAAAGATTCAATATCGATAGGGCCGGCCGACATTCGGCGTGCGCGTGGATTTCGGATTGCACGCACCATCCCACCGCGCGTATACTGATGGAGAAAAGCTGCCGGATGCGGCGTTGCGCGAGCGAAAAAAACTTCCGATCGGATCCGCCAATGTCCAAAAATGGTAGCCGTAAAGTAGCAAGATGATCCGCCTCGGAAATTTTCTTTTCAAGTACAGAAATCTTGTTTTCCCTCTTCTCTTTTTCCTTATGATATTGGGCACAAAACCATTCCTGGGCAACAGGCAAACGGAAACATGGATTTATCTCGCAGGGTTCGTTATCGCCCTGAGCGGACAGCTCGTACGAGCTTTGACCATAGGGCTTGCCTACATCGTTCGCGGGGGCAGGGACAAAAAAGTATATGCCGATACCCTGGTCACGAACGGGATATTCGCCCATTGCAGAAACCCGTTGTACCTGGGGAATATCCTGATCGTTTCAGGGCTCGGCGTAGTCGCAGATTCAGCCGTGTTCTATTTCATCGGAATCCCCTTCTTCGTTCTGGCATATATGGCAATCATAAAGGCGGAGGAGAATTACCTCTCCGGCAAGTTCGGAGAGGAATACAGGGAATACTGCGGAAAGGTCAACAGCCTTATCCCTGGTCTGTCCGGGATCGGGACGACACTGAAAAGCATGACGTTCAACTGGAGGCGTCTCCTTGTAAAAGAGTATGGGACGACATATGCCTGGATAACCGTCATGATCCTGTTGATCGTCAAAAATCAGTACATACGTTACGGGCACGAATTAAGCGGGCCCGTAATCTGGTTCTCGTCCTTATCATTTGTTGCAGCCACGATTTTTTATTCGGTTGTGCGGTACCTGAAAAAAACCCGGCGACTGGTCGGTGATAAATGACCGAGCCCTCCCAAGGTGCATCCCCGATCCGGTAGCTGTGTCGCCCCCGTGCTCCCCGTCCGTAAACGATGTCCTGCCGCAAGTTGCCCCCGTGCGGGGTATGCGACCCCGGCAGGACAACCACGTCCGGCGCCTCTCCGGATAGACCCTCCCGGTCCCCTGCTCTCGCGGCGTAAACCGCTCCACGCTTACTTGTTCTTCCTGGAGGCCGAATCCGCCGGCTCCTCTTGCGTCGGCTTCGGCTGCAAACGCTCCTGCAACGCGGGCATATTCTTGCTGTGCGTGAGAACCACGACCTCATCGCCTTTTTGCAGTTTCGTCCCCTCGTCGGCAAGCGCGAACCGGCCCTCCCGGTAATAGCAGACGGCACGGGCCTCGGCAGGCAACTTCAGCTCTTTGACCGGCACCGCATTTTCTTCCTTGACAGTGAAGATG
Source organism: uncultured delta proteobacterium (assembly GCA_963811025.1). Taxonomy (GTDB): domain Bacteria; phylum Desulfobacterota; class Deferrimicrobia; order Deferrimicrobiales; family Deferrimicrobiaceae; genus CSP1-8. The sequence continues at coordinate 167,113 of CAWEPX010000033.1, read as the reverse complement.
AAGAACCGGGCCTCGTCCTTGATGACCGTGGAAAGATCAACGGTTTCCGTTCCGCCGACGATGTCCACCAGGTAACGGCTGATCGTGCGGGAGGGGATGATCGTGTCCGTAAGCCCCAGCTCATGGCAGATGCCCTCGAACTGCGGATCGCGGATGCTCGTCACGATCCGTTTGAAACCGAGGGAACGGCCGACGAGACTGGCGATGACGTTAACCTGGTCGCTGTCGGTAAGGCAATAGAGGAGGTCGGTCTGCGCGGGATTGACTTCGCGCAGGATGTTCGGCTGGCTGCCATCGCCCTGCAGGAAGCTGCAGTCCATCTCTTCGGACAACTCATCGATCTTGGCCTTGTCGGTCTCGATGATGACGACTTCGTGGCCTTTCTTGATGAGCGCCCTGGCCGTTCCGATGCTCACATTTCCGGCTCCGACAAAAACGGTTCTCATGTTCCCTCCATTCTCCTGCCGAACCAGGTCCCGGGATACAGCATCACCAACCACGCGATAATTTCCAGTCTTCCCATCAGCATGTCAACGCACAAAATCCCCTTGAGCAGCGCGGGCAACGTTGCGCTCGTCAGCCCCACGGAAAGCCCCACCGTTCCCGTCGCCGAAACCACTTCAAACAGGGAGTCGAGCGGGCCGTATCCCATCGCCACGAACGGCAACCAGGACAGCGCGACGACGACGACGAACAGCAGGATGAGCAGCAGGGCCGCGCGGATCTCTTCGTCCTGCAGTCGGCGGCCTGCCAGCCGGGGCTCGATGACGGCGTGCTTCGGCAGGCAGGTCCGCAGGAGGATCAACCGAAACACGCTCGCTGCCATCAACAGCCGCAGGAGCTTGAATCCGCCCGCGGTCGATCCCAGGCCGCCGCCCGCGAGCATCGAGAAGATCAGGACCAGCTTCGAACCCGCATCGAGCTGCGAACACGGCATCGAGGAAAAACCCGCGGTTGTCTGCGCGGAAAAGGCGAGCAAGGGCGCGTGATGGAGCACTTGGGGCCAGGCCATGCCGGCAAAAAGCCGCATGGAGACGCCTACCGCGAGCGAAGCGATCACGGAAGCGATGACGACGGCCTGGAGTTGCAGGATATCCACTGCAACGCGCCGCTTCTCCTGTACCATCCGGTGGTAGATCATCAGCGGGATCGCACCGGCGAGGCAGAGCAGCGTGATCCACCCCTGTGCGAGCCAACCAAAGGCCCCGAGGCTTGCGTCATGCGGGGCAAACCCCCCGGTCGAGACCGCCGCAAAGGTATACAGCACCGCATCGAAAAACCCGACTCCCACCAGCAAGGAACCGATGATGCCCAGGGCGGTCAACGCGCCGTAGACTTTCAGTATCCGCTGCGCGCGTGCCCGCGTGCCACCGACCAGATCGTCGGTTTCGGTCTCCGTGACAGCCAGGCCTTTCGCCACCAGTCCCGGCTGCATCACGAGCGCCAGGGAGAGTACGACGATGCCCAGTCCTCCGTACCACTGCATCCAGGCGCGGGAAAAAAGAAACGTCGCCGGCGCGCCAACGAGCGTCGCCTTCGTGCTCAGTCCCGTGGTCGTCACGCCGGAGATGGCTTCAAAGAGAGCATCCAGGAAACCCAGTCCCGAACTCATCATCGGGTAGCTCATGGCAAGCGGCGAGAGCAGGAAAATGAGGGCCACCACCACCATGCCCTCATTGGGCTGCATACCGGAAGGAGCCCGCAGGCGCGCCGTCCCCAACCCCAGGCCTGCGAGCCCGCAAACCACAACGGCATATCGCAGGGTGATGTTGCTCTCGCCGAAGATCAGCGACACCACCAGGGGAACCACCGTCAGCACGGCGAGCACGAGGCACAACTGTCCGAAATACTTTATGATCACACGAAACCGGACAGCGTACCTGAGTTCGGTTGCCTGTTTGGTCACAAATAAATCCTACCTGAATCCCCCCATTGGGAATATGGGAAGTGAGCGGGGCGATCCGACCGGGGTAATCATAGGGGTTTGAATCAAAAGCCTTCGCTTCTGCGGAGGGCACATTTCCCCGGTGATCCCAGAGGGATCCCTTGATGAAATATCGCAGCGCGGGACACGGCGGCCCGGGGAAAACGATCCCGGGCCTTGCCCCCTGGTTCGGAACGAAGTTCGGATATTCTGCCGAACAGGTACTCCTGCCGCTATCCGACCTGCGTGGTGAGGAATATGGGAAGCGTCATGTGCCCGATCTGGTCCTGCAGTTCCTCGATCCCGTCGATATGTGCGTCCTCGTCCTGGAGAATATGCTCAAGGATCTCCCGTGTGGCGAAATCGCTCACTTCGCCGGCGAGCACGATGGCGCTGTTGTAGGCCTTGATGGCACCAAGTTCGAGCGCGTGGTCGCCTGCCAGCTGCTTGGGCACGTCCGCGCCGATCATCATCTTCCCGAGGTTGCTGACCGTCGGCGTCCCCTCCAGGAACAGGATCCTTGCAATGAGCTTCTCGGCGTGCTTCATCTCCTCGATGGCCCGCTTCTCGAAATGCTTGTGCAGCTTCTCGTACCCCCAGTTGGCGCACATCTCCGAGTGCACCATGTACTGGTTGATGGCGGTCAATTCGTCCGACAGCAGCGAATTCAGCACCTCGATGAGTTTCTTGTTGCCCTTCATCGTCTCCTCCTTCGTCAGTGATCACCGGAGTGATGGTTCTTTCCACATGACAGATGAACGATTCCCAGCGAGGCGGGGGGAGTCGATGATTCCGCAACATGCCGTATACCAATGTATCTACGTTAGGATGTATATATACCCCAATAATACCCCCAGAACCGATAGCAATATATTAGTACAATCACGTAGTGAATCACAATATAACGGTTCGAACATATGACTCCCCGAATGTGCCGCCCTCTACTGACCGGTCATGCCACCGGCGAACCCGAGGTCTACTCGAGCGTCCACTCCGCCCAATTTCCCCGCCTGGCGATACAACGACCGCCTGAAGTATTCTTACTCCAGCGCTTATCCTTATGTCCGCTTCCCGCAGTTTGCCGATGATCTCTTCGGGACGGTCCGCTTCTTCGATATTCCAACCTCCTTCCGGCTAGGTATAAACAGGCGAAGACACGTCAATGCCGACCAGGACGGCGCCAGGTCACCGGCCTGCTTCTTCCTAAATCTGGGACCGTATCTTGCCGATAAAGTTATAAGACTCTAAAAGGATCAAGGGCAATCCTACAAGATGAAGCTCTCGGGGGCTACATCCTCCTATGACCGAGGCGAAATCCTCCGCATTGCAGAGAAACACCGCTCGCGAGGGAGAATCCGGAAAGCCATCCGCGAATACGAAAAGATCCTGTCGGTTGATCGACGAGATATCGACGTTCACATGAAGGTCGCACCGCTCTACATCCGGGTGGGACAGAAAGAACAGGCTAAGGATTCGCTCCGCCAAGTCATCTCATCGTATGAGAAGCAGGGCTTTAATGAGAAAGCAATCGCGATGCTCCGACTGACTCTGACGGTCGACCGTCGCAACCTGGAGGCGTACCTGCATCTTGCTGCCCTTTACCTTGGGAAGGACCACGCGGGCGACGCACGCAACGTTCTCGATGCGGCTCGCAAGGCGTTCCGGGGGAAGAGGTATCGGAAAGAGGCTCTCGCGGTAGGGGAAAAGATCTTGAGCCTTGCCCCGGACGAATTCCCCACGCAGGTCTCCTTGGTCCGACTGTTATGGAAGACCGGAAAAAGGCAGGAGATGCTTGACCGACTACAACGGATGGAGGAGCAATGGGCCCGAAGGGGAAACAAGAAGAACTGGAGGAAGACCCGGCTGCTTTTATGCCGGTACTCCCCTTCCTTGTCTACGGGGTGGGGATGCTTCCTCTCCTTTTTTATGTCCCCGTATCCGTACAGACCTTTGAAGAAGGGTTACCCGAAGCATCCATAGGATGAATTAACCCGGAGCAACGAAGAACCCATGAACTCCAAACTACAACAGCAGAAAGCGTTCGCCGCCAGCATAGGTGTCTATGTTAAGACGGTTTCGCGCTGGTTTGGCGGAACACAGCGACCTACGAAGAAATAAGGTGAGACTCAAAAGATCCGGCCTTTTTGTCGCTGAAATCGGCGAAACTATCCAAGTCCTTCTTAAGAAAATCGTGGTTCATGAGAATGAACTTGTCCTTGAGGATGGTTATCTCCCCTTCTCTCTGCCACTTGTCGAGCATCCGCGTGACGGTCTCCCTCGCAAGGCCTGTCATGTCCGCGATGCTCTGGTGAGTGAGCGTGATTCTGAGCGTTAATCCTTCGTCACCTTCCTCTCCATACTCGCTGGACAGAATAAGGAAGAGGGCTTTGATACGGAGAGCCGTGTCCTTGAATGTTAGCAGACGGACCTTTTCCCAGGACTCGCGGAGCCGACTGCATAGGATCCTGAGGACGGCCTCGAGAAGCGCCCTCTGGGAGAAGAGCACCGAGTAAAAGTCCTTCTTGGACATGATGGCCACCAGGGAGTCCTCCATCGCCACCACGGTCGCAGGCACGGTCTTGCCGTCAAGCAGCGACATCTCGCCGAAGAAGTCCCGCGAGCGGTGCATGGCAAGCACCATCTCCTTTCCGTCCTGCGTCGTCTGGACCACCTTCACGCTGCCGGAGAGAATCATGTAGAGAAATTCGTTCGTGTCCTCCTCATGAAGAATGGTCTCGTTCTTCAAGAACTTTTTGATCACGGCCCGCTCGCGGACGTGTTCGACCTCCTCGTCGGAGAGGGTTGATAAAAGCTCGATAGTCTTTAGGATGTCAGGATTGTAGTCTTCTTCCATAAGATGCTCACAGCATGAGATATTTCAATATCCCTTGAAATGGACTTCCCCTGGTTTTCCTACCGTCGTTGTCCTTCGTCCTCTCTATCAGGTTTTTCTTGAGGGTGTTGTAGTCGTGATTTCCCCTGTTGTTGCTTGCCCCGAGGTTGACCTTGCTGCTGCTTGGGTTGCTGCTGACTTTGAGCTTGTTGCTTCCGCTGTCTTTCTTTTTGTGGTTGCTGATGTTGTCTCTGAGGTTGCCCAACTTGTCCTTGCCTTTGCTGCTGATGCATCTGTTGCTGATGTCGCTTAACCTCGGGCCTCCGTTGATATTGCACTTGTCTTTGATGTCGTAATTCTTCTCTCCGTGATTGCGTCCGAGGTTTATAGTTCTTCACACCCCATGTTCTTTGTTTTTCCCAATATCGATTATTTTCCCAGCGCTTCCAGTTCTGTTCAACCTGTCGACTAGGGATCCGTTCATAGTACCACCTATGTCCGTACCAATTATGGCTTCTGTAGTATCTTCTCCAACCAGGGTCTACATCAAAATAAAAACTTGGAACATTTTCATAATACACCCAACCCTGGTTATAATAATGGGAGCGATACCAACGACCTTCCCATGGACGCCACCACCAACCATTCCAGAAAAAGAAGTCTACATTTATATTAGGAACAACGTACACATTGTTCGTATCAGGGATCACGATCACATCCGGAGGTGCCTCAAATACAATGGGTGGCGGCAGAGAAATTCCAATACTTATATTCACGCCTGCGATTGTTGGAATCGGAACGACAATTGCCAACGCTAAAAGAATTGTCCCCAATAGCAACTTTTTCATGTTGTTGCCTCCCCCTGTCATCCTCTCAGGCTTCTTCCAATGTTTGTGATTGTTGCCCCGTTAGGAGGTTGCATTTTTCACTGCCTATCCTGAAAATCACCCGTGATTGCTCCACCCGCATCTTAGATTTTTCTTTCGGGAATTTACACATTTGGTATCGCTCGGAAGATTTCGAAACCTTTCCTTTCCTGCGCCCCCAAAAGGTCCGGAAGTACGCTCTTTTTAGTGCCCCGAATACCCAATAAACTTGTAATTCATGAATCATGCCATAACAACAAATATGACGCGGAATGCGGAATCGAGACAGGAATGTAACCAATATCAATGCTATTCTAGGGGGCTTACAGATACCATCTCCGTGAAGTGAATCCCATCGGGATCCTAGACACCCAAGCATACTTCTCCAATGCATACGATCCTCATCCCGACAGAGACCTGTATGCCCAAGTAGTGCCCTGTCCGCATTCACTCCAATAGCGCCGGATGATCATAAGTTCTTTAAGTACCGCTTAGTGAGTCCGAACGGACTGCAAATCAGTGCAAACAACTGGCATTTTCTGGATGAAAAGGGGGGCTTGCCGAGAGGGTGTTGATGTGTGAAACACCTCGGAACCGTATGAGAGTTTCAGAGAGGAAGGTCGGGAGTGCGCTCACAAAATGTCGTTACATGAAAAGGGCGCCGCAATATTCCTGGGCGGCGCCCGATAACATGCTCGACTGCATTGTCAGCGAACGACGACTTCCTTATTCATCAGCTTGAGGATCACGACGATCAGGAGGACGAGGACCGCCAGCCCGATCAGCAGGCCCAGCCCGGAGTCCGTCCCTTCGGCCGCCCGGTCGGTCAGGGCAGCGAGCCGATGCACCTCCCGGTCGCTCATCGCGCGGACCTTTTCCATCGCCTCGTCCGCGGAGACCCCGTAGTCGGAGAACTTCTGCAGGACGATCTTCTGCTCCAGGAATGACTGGACCTTGGTGATGTCCACGTTCCGAGCAACCACGCTGTCCGTGCCGTGGGATGCGATGACGCCCGCCACTGCCTCTCCCCGGATCGACCCGAGTACTCCCATTACGCATGCCATCATCAACACCAAGGAGAAAAACCAGCCTGCCTTCCGGATCGCATTCATCGACCGACCTCCTCCAATGAAATTGCGCACGTTCTCGCTTATGTTTCCCGTATATTGGCCAAATTTTGCTGAAATGCCCTGTTTTTCCCTTATCCTATCCGGGTTCTTCCGAAGTCGTCTTATTCCGGGAAGTTCGGGGGTTACCCCGACATTCCAATGATGCATTGCCGGTTGCCTGCCGATGGATTGCCCGGCGGATTTCCAAGCCAAACACCTCGTGATGTGCCCACATGATCAGTTCTTGAAGGACAAGCGATTAGTCGGAAATCAATTGATCACGAACTGGGCTCTGCGGTTCTCGGCCCAGGAAGCCTCATCGTGTCCCGTGGCAATGGGCCGTTCTTCTCCGTAACTCACGGTATTCATCCGATTGGTTCCGATGCCCAGATCACCGAGGAACATCCTGACCGATTCGGCACGTCGTTCGCCCAGGGCGATATTGTACTCACTCGTGCCGCGATCATCGCAATGCCCTTCCACCGTGACCATTATATCCGGATTCGTGCGCAGATACTCGGCCTTGCTGACCAAAATCTGCCGGGCTTGGTCCGACAACAGAAAACTGTCGAATTCGAAATGGATATTCTCGCCGACGAACGCCGTCAAGGCGGCTTCACGGGCAGCGGTTTCCGCCCGAAATCGGTCTTCTTCAAGCCGTCCGTCCGGCCTGGCTTCCTCGGCGGGTCTGTCCGGCGCCTTCTGGACTGCCGCCTTCTGGACATCCGATCCAGCCATCGATTCCGGCTGGGATTGGACCACCGTCTTTTTGGCACATGAAACCGTGAATAACATAACCGGCAACATCACTCCCAGAGCGATAGCCAACCATCCCTTGTTTCTCATCCCTTTTTCTCCTTTCTTTTGATGCTGACACATCGTTTCCGCGTGCCCTGAACGGACATTACGATGCTGTCCCTAGCTGGGGTTCCTGGGTGGCAACTTGCTGCTTTCCGGCCGGGGGCTCCGATTTCGCCTCGAAGTGGCGCTTATTGAAATCAGAAATACTGTTCAGCGACTTTACCGACGCCATCTCCAGGCTGTCCACGATCTGGCCCGCGGTCGATGTCAGCTTGGCATGGAACAGGAGAAGCGGAATCGCCGACATCAGCCCAAAGGCGGTGGTGTTCATGGCCACCGAGATGCTGGCCGAGAGCAGGTCAGCCTTCTCGGCGGGATTCGCATTGGCAACGGCGGTGAAGGCCTCGATCAGCCCCATGATGGTGCCGAGCAACCCCAGCAGGGTGGCGATATTGGCGAGCAGGGCCACGTAGGGCGTGCGCTTCTCCAGCTGGGGGATGATCTCCATCATGCTCTCTTCCATGGCGATTTCGATGTCCTCCCGCCGCCGGACCGCACCCATGCGCGCCAGTCCCATCCCCAGCATTTGAGAGATGGTGGACTTGTCCTTGTCGATTATCGAATGCGCTTTGTCGAATTCACCCCTGGCCAGTATGGGATGAAGCATATCCCACATTTTTCGATTTACGCCCCGGATGCGGTTCAACTGAACCCAGCGTTCGACCACAATGGCCATACCGGCGACAAACACCAGCAGAATGGGGTACATGAACAACCCGCCCTTTTGGAAAAACGCAATCATTCCCATTGTTTCCTCCTATAATCGGACACTCGGTGGTCTCCGTCCTTAAACGTATACCCCGTCCCCTCCGCTTTTCTAACCAGCGGGTAAAAAGTCGATCGGGTACAGGATGGTCACCTTCTGAACACCTTCCTTCGGGCCAAAGTTGAACCTTCTGATGCGCTCCACAACCTTGTCTACCAGCTTGGTTGAAGCCAAGTCGGTTGATTCCACCTTGCACAAGGACACCGCGCCGTCCGGTTCGATGCTGATTCGCATCAATATATTCCCTTGTAGCGTCGAGTCCTTGCGCAGTTCCTGGTTGTAGATCCGGTAAAGGGCCGCCTTGTACCGATCGAATACAATCTGGATTTCTTCATCCGTTCGTCCAGCGGCCATTCCATCGCTCGTCGGCCTCGACGATTCTTCCAAATTTGCTATGGAGCTTTCTACCCGAACAAAGCCCACTCCGCTGCCACCGCCGCTGCCGATACCGCCGCCGCCTCCGAGCCGGCCGGCATTGCCGTATCCAACGTTGCGGCTGACGCCTGCGCCGCCGATACCTCCGCTGGAGCCGCCCACCCCCTGCATGGCCACAAGCGAGCGCTGGGCCACGGCCTGTCCTTTCGTCCGCGGGCTCTCCTTGCTCAGACGGGCCTCGGTGCCAAGCTTCGCAACGGGAACTTCGTTCATTAAGTCCTTGAAGGCGTTCTTGAACTTCAGAACGCCGACACCTTCGGCCTTTTTCCTCGATGCCGCCGCCCCGCCGTCATTGGCGGCCGTTTTCGTAGGTTTCTCCGCCGGCTTCGCCTCTTTCGGCGGTGCTTCCGGCTTAGGCTCATCGGCCTTGGGTTTGGGCTCTTTCTTCGCCTGTTTTGTCTCCTCCTCGACCTTTTTCGGCTCGCGCTTCGGCGCCGGCGCGGGCTTTGGTATCTCCTTCTTGACCAGCTGGACCAATCGTTTTGGAATTTCCGCAACGGCGACCGAGCGGTCCGGTATCGGCACTATTATCAGGGAAATGAGAGCGCCGAAAAGAAAGCTTATGGAAAGCGCCACGAGGACGGAGCGATTGAAGCGTCTTTCGCTCTCGGCCTCCTTGGTCCATGGCATGACCATTGCGCGATAGGGAACAGGGGATATCTCCCGCTCTATGACGAACTCTTCCTTCCGCCGCTCTTCACGGTCGTACGCATCACGTACTTCTTCATAGAGGATGTCCAATTCGTCGAGACATTGCTTGATCTGCCCCTGTAGAGATGCCTGATTTTCCAGGATCCCGCCGATCTCCCCCTCGAAGCGGGCAACCCGGTTCCTCGCCCGTTCCACGTGTCCGGCGGTGTCCTGGCCCTCCGCGACTCCTTCCCAAAAGAGTGCATCCGCTTTCAGTTCCCCCAGCCTGTCGAACGCATTGCAAATGTCCCGCAACGCATCGAACCGCTGTCTCTCGGCGGAAAATGTTTCGAGTTCTGCCTCGACGGCGCGCAACTCACCCTCAAGGGCATCTTTCCTTTGCCGCGCCTGCCCGATAAGCGCCTCCAGAGGCGCCAATTCCTGCGCTAACATGGATGTTTTCACGGCATCCTCGCTAGCCCTGGACGGCCTTCTGAATGACGGCCAGGGAAATCCTTCCGTATCCAGAGTCCGTACAGGTTGACATTATTTTTTTAAGTACCTTGAACGGAATCGTTTTATCCGCAAGGATCGTGACTTCTTTGTTTTCGGCAACCGTCTTGGTGCTGATCCCGATGATATTGCGCTCAAGCTGCGTCAACCGCTCTGTTATTCGCAGCAACCGACCCGATCCGGTCATCAAGGAGTTCGGGGGTGCCGATCACGGCTTCGCCCTGGACCAGCACTACCTCGGGGCTGACCATGATCACAACCGTTTCCCTTGGCTTGGTCTCGACGACGGAATCGGGCAGCTTGATCTGCTTGGGCGCTTCCACAATATCGCCGCCGGACGAGTGAAAAAGCAGGAAAAACACCAGAATGGTGAAAACATCCATCAGCGGCGTCAGGTTCAGACCTGTAATCTTCTTCCTGCTGCGCCCCATCCGTTTCATGCGTCTGGTTTCTCTCATGGCGCGTCTCCTATCGATATGTATGGAAAGAGAACTATTTTCTTGACCTCTTCGCTCCCTTCCGCCCGCACTTCGGCGCCGCGTACCGCATCCATGACCTGGACCAGATAGTCGTACTCGATATCCGGTTCCATCAGGACTGTCGCGTCATCCTTCTTCGGGTAACGTGCCTTCAGGCGCATGAGCATTTCGTGCAGCATCTGCATGTCGTAGTGACCGTCTTTTTTCGGAATTGCGGCCTCCACGGACGATCCGTTGGCGATCTCCAGTCCGGCTTTACGGACAATCACTTCGATGGCGAAATTCGGCTCTTTCGAGCCGCTCCGCCGGCGCTGGTCGGAACGCTCAGCTCCATGATCGTCACGCGCGAAAAGACGGCACTGATGAGCAGAAACGGGACGAGCACCACCATCAGGTTCATGAAGGTCGTGACGTCCAGGCCGGATGTTTCTTCCCTTCCCCTTTTGTGATGATATCGTCTGGTCATGGTCAGCTCCTCTCGAATTGACGCTTGGCGAAATTGGAGATGGTGTTCAGCGTCTTGACCGATGCCATTTCCAGGCTGTCCACGATCTGGCCGGCGGTCGAGGTCAGCTTGGCATGGAACAGCAGCAGCGGAATCGCGGACATCAGTCCGAAGGCGGTGGTGTTCATGGCCACCGAGATGCTGGCCGAGAGCAGGTCGGCCTTTTCGGCGGGGTTGGCATTGGCAACGGCGGTGAAGGCCTCGATCAGCCCCATGATGGTGCCGAGCAACCCCAGCAGGGTGGCGATATTGGAGAGCAGCGCCACGTAGGGCGTGCGCTTCTCCAGCTGGGGGATGATCTCCATCATGCTCTCTTCCATGGCGATTTCGATGTCTTCGCGCCGCCGGACCGCGCCCTGGCGCGCCAGTCCCATCCCCAGCATCTGCGCCATGCTGGATTTGTCCTTGCTGACCATTTCCCGGGCTTTATCGAACTCTCCCTTGACCAGCACCGGATGCAGCATGTCCCACATCTTTTGATTTACGCCCCGGATGCGGTTCAACTGAACCCAGCGTTCAAACGCGATGGCCATCCCAACCGCAAACACGAGCAGGATCGGGTACATGAACACCCCACCCTTCTGGAAAAACGCCACTATTGAATAGAATCCCATCGCTTTCCTCCTCTCCCCAAACGAGACAACAAAGTTATTTCTTCGTGCTGACTTGATAAAATCTAAGCTGCCGCTTGAAAACGTCCCGGTCCACCGGCACATCGCCTTCATTCAACATCGTGTCCAGGCTGGTCTCCGCGCCGATTTCCGAGCTTTTCCAGGGAACGATGTAAAGGGATTTCGGTGCTTCGTCATTGCCGACGATCGACATGCCGGATAGCTCCTTGGCTTCCGATTGCTCTTCGCTATCCACATCCCCGGCTGCGGCAGGACAGCCGGGAAGAGTACCAAACACACACACAGGACCAAAATGCGACGCATCGCTGTCCCTCCTTAATCGCGTCCAAGCCGGGCGCGCAAATCCGCGACCCACAATGTGACCTGCGTATCATCCGGATTGGCGATGCTGTATATCTCGTAATGCTCCAAGGCGCACGCCGGATCATTCAGATACAGGTCGCAGAGAATCCCGAGATTTTTGTGCGCCGGATAATAATCCGGAAAGCGCTCGATTGCCTTCTCATAAATCTCCCGCGCCTCGGTAAACCGTCCGGTCTTGCGATACAAGAGACCGTATTCATTACATGCCACCGGGTGCCCGGGAAATAGCGTCAGCGCTGTGCGAAGATGCTCCTCGGCCCGCTCCGGCTTGCCGATGCGCTGATAGGCAATCGCGATGTCGATATATGGCGCCGTGACGCCCGGCGACTGCTCGATGACCTTTTCAAGAAGGTCGATGGCCCGTTCATAATCCTGGTCCTTCAGCATGGCAACGGCGCGATCGAAGTCCCTGCGCGCCGCCTCATCCATCGTGGGGACTTCCGTGATGATGAACCCTTCCCGGCCATCCGCGAGTCTCGCCACTGAGGGGCCCTTAACCGCGGAGGGTTCATGAGCATCCGGGGCCTTGACCTTTCCACCAGTTGCGCACCCGGCGAGAACCGCCAGCGCCATTGCAAGAACGGCGAATCCGGCGCACGTTCGTGTTTGTATCCTTCGCAACATTCTTATATGCATGCTGTGCACCGCTTACCTCCTTGTTGCATCGCCCGTTCTTATCGGGGGCTGGCCCATGCGGTCGCTTTGCGCAGGTGCAGCAGTCTCCGGCTCCATCACGGATACGGGTTCTTCGGCCTTGGCGGGCGCCGCAGTGTCCGGCCCCATCACAGGTCGGGGTTGTTCAGCCTGGGGAGTCGCCGTGGTGTCGGACTCCGTCTCAGATCCTGGTTCCTGGACCTGGGCAGGCGGTGCGGTGCCAGACTCCGTTATGGATCCGGGTTCTTCGACCAGGGCCGGCGCCGCTGTTTCCGGCTCTGTCGTAGCGACGGGTTCTCCGGCCTGGGCAGGTGCTGCAATGTCAGACTCCGTTACTGATCCGGGTTCTTGAGCCTGGGCGGGAGGCGCATTAACGGACCCCACGGATTTCGCCACGTGGGAGTACGCTGGAATCGGTCTGTCGATTGCAAAAACGTAAGTGTCCGCCGAACTGATGATGCCGCTGGCATCTTCCGGCCTGTCATATCGCGCGGGCACGGACTTCGCCAGTTTCTGAAGGCTCTTTTCGATCCACGCATTGTATACCCCGCGGGAGATCAGCTTGAGATTGCTCTCATGGACCTCGATGGCCTTTTCTTCGAACGGATAGGCCTGCTCTTCGATGGCCAGTTCGTACTGTTCCCGTTCCAAGGGGCTCAGGTCCGTGGGACGCTCCGACGCCATCAGGGCCTTGCTGAAGTTGGCGTAGATCTCGGCCAGATAGAACGTCGCCGCGGCAGTGATGTCCCCAATCTCGTAATCCACGAGCTGACTGAATTTCTGTGTAGCAATCTTCATCAGCTCGCGCTTCTTCTGCAGATTGACCTCAAAGGGTTGTACCAGGTCGACGGCAATAAACGCGTCATATGCCTGCTCGGCCAACACCAATGCGGACTGTGCGGCAAGTTCGCGGGTCCGCAGGGTCCGTTCGCTCCCCGCCGAGGCGTCGATGGCTACGATCTTTTCGAGTTCCTCAAGATAGGATGTGCGGTCGTTCTGTGCCTTCAGGATCCCGGCAATTTTGTTTCGCGTCTCCAGGTTGAGCTCCACCGGTTGCGGGAAAAAGCCCACGTAGCGTTGGTACACCTCAAGCGCGCGGGCGCTATTGTTTGCCTTTTCATGCAACTCCGCCGCAACCAGGAGAGCATCCCGCCTGGTCTCGTCGTCCCGGGATTCCCTTTCGATACGTTCATACTCGATGGCCGCGAGGGAAAGTTGATTGTTTTCCCTGTAGACATAGGCGATCTTCTTTGTCACTTCGGGCTGCAACGGGTGCTCGGGAAAGGTATTGCGGAATCCAACCAGCACCGATGCTGCCGCCTCCCAGTCCTTGACCTGGATCAGGGCCGCGGCAGCGTCATATTCGGCGGTCGGCCTGATTTTCGAGGTCGGCGCCACGCGGCTCACCCGCAGGAAGTGGTCCGCTGCGGCTCTATAATCCTGGGCGGCATTGGCCTGCTCCCCTTGCTTGTAAATCGATGCCGCGAGATTGTTCATCAGAGCTTCGCGCGATGTGTCCTCCGCTGGAAGCAACGATAATACATTCATATAGGCGCCCTCGGCCTCGCCGTAGCGCGAGAGTTCGTAAGATGCATGGCCGACGACCAGCCAGGCCTCGCGGACGACGTCAGTTTCTGCGCTGGGGAACGCCTCGATGAGCCTGTTGGCGGCGGCGCGCGCCTGTTCATATTCCTTCATCCCGTACAGGTCATCCGCGGCCGCCCCGAGAACGATCGCAGCCTTTTCGTGTTCCGGGAAGGTATCGGCAAACGTAAGCGAACTGCGAACGACCTCCCGTTTGACCGCGTCCTGGTCTTCCGGAGCGGCGGCGGCCAGTTGCTCCCGGTACGCGGCGACCGCCGCGAAGCCAGCCTGGGAGGATTTTGCATGGGTCGGATAGTTGTACGCGGTCTTCTCGAATTCCACGGCCGCTTCTCCGAACGACCGGTTTTCCATCAGTAGATCCGCCAACTGGTAGTTGATAGCAGGCGATTCGGGGTCCGCGGGGAACGAGGTCAGAAACTCCCTGTACCAGTGCAGCGCCTCTTCGAAGTTTGCAGATTTTTCCCTTGGCCAGCCGGGGGTCCTGATAGCAGGCATGATAATGGTTCGCCAGGTCGGTCAAGTTGGTTTTCAGATAACCAAGGACGTCCGGCCTCTCCCCCGGAGCAAAATACTTCCAGTAATCAGCCTGCAAACCGTAGGCCGCGGCGAATGTCTTTTTGGAGTCAAGAACGAGAGTGGGAAATCCGCCGGCAGCGTGAATTTCGATAATCCGCATCTGGAAGTTCGGTGCCGCCTTGTGGTACGGGTTGCGATCCACGAAGGCTTTGTAGGTCGCGGCGGCGTCGGCGTAACGGCGCTTGTCGAAGTAGAATTCGCCGAGGTTACTGTATATGCTGTCCTCGTAGCTGCGCTTGCCGTGTTTCGAGAAGTATTCCACCGCGGAATCGGCTCCGCCGAGGTTGGAAAAACTCAAGCTGATGACCCGGAAGGTGTCGTCTGTCCGCTTTCGTTCCTGCTCGTCCTCGGTCTGTTCGAAGTCGTACCCCACCGACACCTTGTGGTCCATTAGGGCGATAAACCATTGCAGGCCGTCCTCATAGAGGTCCTGCTTGTAGAACGTCCATCCCAGCTTGTACAGGGCCAGCTCGTAGAACTGTGAATCGGCGCCCATATTCACGATGCTCTCGTAGGCATTCTCGGCATCCAAGTAGCGCCTGTGCACGAAGTAGTATTCAGCGCGCCGGAATTGCACCTCATCGAAATACCGAGACTGTGGATACTCGCGGACCATCCGGTCCATGACCGCCATGGCCTCCTCGGTCTGCCCCAGTTCCTCATACGCTCGGGACATCTGGTACAGCACCTGGTCGTTGCGTTCATAAAGGGGGTAATCATCGAGAAGCTTCTGGTAAAGCGCAATGGCCTCGCGGGCGCCAGTCCGTTCGAGATCGCCGGTTCCTCCGACGGACCTGTCAGTGGCCGTCGCCGTGCTGTCCGCCGCCAGGCTGTGGGCTGCACGATCTACAAAGTCCGCCTCAGACTCGTCGTGGACCGGAATATGCGCCACTGCCTGCTCCGGCGCTGCTCCGGCGACCGGAGAGGACTCGGGAGGCGTCACGTGTTCAGGGGGGGGCAACGCCCGGGCCGACCCGGTAGTCCCGGCGTCCGTCGTGAAGGTGCCGTATTCTTTTTCGATCTTCAGGTCGGCCAGACGACGAATGGCCTCTGGCGTCAAGGTGGAGTCCGGCTTGTCCTTCAGGAAACGCTTGTAACTCATCATCGCTTTCTCAAGCCCGCCCTCGATCTTCTCCTCCTTGATCTCGATATGCTCATGTCGCAACGTGGCAATGGTATCCCTGTTGCTTACCGAGGCACATGCGGCCAGCATCAATGGCGCCGCGCAAAGGAAAAGTCGGATCCGCTTCATTTACTCACCCTTTTCCTTTTCCTTGATCTGGGCCCTGGTGGCGCGGTCATAGCTGTCCGCCATGGAAAAACTTGCCTTGGTTTGGAACTTGGCAAGCCGATCACGGCGGGCGTTGAGTTCGTTGACGGCCATGGTCTCGAGCATTTGGCCCTGTCGTGCCATCAGTTGGCCCACCTTTTCCCGGGCCTTTCCTATCGTCGACCTCAGGCGACGGATCACGTCGTCGTATCCTTCGTAGCTCTGGGTGGCGGCTTGGCGGGTGCGGACAAAGGCGGAGTACTGCCTCTTCAACAGGTCCACCTCTCGATTGAGGTCGCGTAGATCCTTATAGGCCTCTGTGAAGCGACCGTCGTATTCCGTATAGACGTTCCAGTGCAGCACTCCCCGCAAACGGTTGATTCTGGCGTCGACCTCGTCGGGTACTGCTGTGCCACCCGTAGTCAGCTTTCGCTCCAAGAGCGCGATCCGCTCACCGATGACCCTTTCCTCGGCGGTCGCTAAATAATCGGGCCTCGGGACCACCAGCATGGCCGTAAGACGCTGCTCGATGCGGTCCCGCTGCTCCAGGCGCAGGCGCATTTGTGAGTCAAGCCGCCGGAACTCCCGGTCGATGACTGGAAGAAGCGGCTCGTAATATGCCCAGCGTTGCGCAATGATATCCTCGAAAGCGTCCAAATCTTTTTCCCAGGAGTAAAGCTTCGTGCGCAACTGCTCCAGGTCGAGATAGTTCTTCAGGGATTCCTGGAAATCATGGGAGGCCATCAGGTCAAGCAGGTAATATGTCTCGGGAGTCTGGGGGAGCTCGCGCAGCTTGACGACCCAGTCAGCGTCCTGTTTCAGTTCCTCCCGCGTCAGAGCCCGGAGAAAATTGCCTTCGCGGATGCTTTTGATGGACGCCCCGAGGTTGTCGAATTCAGCATCGAACTTCTCGAGCGCACCGTCGTACATCACCGCTGCCTTGCTGTTCACGTTCAGCTTGCCATACGCATAAGGGACGGCGAGCATGGCCTCCTGCACCGAGGCGTCCGTGACCTCTCTCGTCACGACAGTGCTCCAGGGCACCAACGCCCTCTCGAATCGTCCTTGGGAGGCGTCCGCCCATCCCGAGGCAAGCAACGCCCGGTTGGAAAACGGCCCGTTTAGGCGCACCCGGTCAAGCACCAGCTTGGCACCCTCGAAATCCTTCTCCTTTAACAGCTTGAACCCGAGGACGAGGTTCGCCTTGTCCTTGATCGCCAGGGTGACATCGTCAACGCCGCTTATCTGGCCCGTGTGGTCGAGAACCTGGCGGCCTTCGAGCTCCTTTCCGTCCTTGATAAGGGCGATGCCGAGGTTGTATGTGGCAAAGCCCTGGAGGCCCTTGGCATCCTTTAGGCCCCTCAGAATTCTCACGGCATCGGGATACCGGCCATTGGCCATGTGGATCTGGGCGCGCAGGAAATCCAGGTCGTTGCGAATCTCCGGCGGGACGTCCCCCCTGATGCTCTCCACTGCGTCCTCGGCGTTGACCGGCTGATCCTTCTGAAAGTAGAGCCGCGCCAAGCGGAAAATGGCCTCGTTGCGCACCGGCTCCTCGACGTTGCCCTCGATGACCGCCGTATAGGCGCGCCCGGCCCGCCGGTGCATCCGGTATGCCAGCTCGAAATCGCCCACGTCGAACTTCGCTTCGCCGACATGATAATGAAGGATGTCGCGTTCTGGCTCGTCCACCCCATAGTGCTGCATGAGTTCGGTGTCGAGCCTTGAGATGGCGTCGAACCAATCTCCCTGATACGCGCAATAGAGGGCCTCTCCGAAGTGGAGGTCCCTCAGCTCCTTCGGAGCGGACGGTCCGGCCGACGCCGAAGGCGTTGAAAATATCAGAATGGTCAATGAAACTATCAGCCTCTTCATGGTCTACCTGTCATTCATGGTGATGTCCTTGCCGGCCAGAGATATCTCCACGAACTTCGGGCCCACGTCCTTATCGAACGTGAAACGTCCCGATTTTTTGAAATCGGTCCCCCCTGCGTTTTTGCCGAGGACCAGAACCTGGAGGTCATGCCCGCCGGACCGGACATTGCCGGTGTAAATGTGCTGCACCCCGCCCTTCCGCAGGGCTTCAAGCTCCTTGAAGGTGTAAAGGTGGTAGGCGACCGGCTCTCCGTCCAGCTGGATCTCCACCGAATCGAGACGGAAGGTCTCGCCGTTGGCCAGCGACACGAATACCGCGACCTGCGTGTTGGACGGATACAGCAGCTTCTCTTCAAGCTGGTTCAATTCCGCCGCGATGCTCAGGACATCGCTCTTGACCTCCTGGACCTGTTCATCCAGGCCCTTGATCTGTTCCTTCGAGATTTCCTGCCCGTAAGCGACAGCGCTTAAAAAGAGCACTGAAATCCCTATAATGACGCCTCGCTGCCAGCTAAACATGTTGGCCTCCTCACATCTCGGAAATCCGTTTTTCCTTGTATTCCGCATCCATCGGGCAAAGCCCCCACGCTCTAATACTTCCCGACCAGGTTGACGCACAGCCCCTGGTACCTGTAATCCAGTTGGGTCAGATCATCCGAGAAATCGCTGAAGTTATAGCCAACTCCCGCCTTGATATGATCGGTCACGTGGCGGTACAACATCACCACCACCCCGCTGCGGTTGTCGTCCGCGTCGGGAAGGTCAAGTCTGCGCACTTCGACCAATGCATCCCATTTGTAGACGATGTGCCAGTCTGCGCGAAGCACGTACAGATTGGCCCGGCTGGTGAAGAACTCCCGATTAATCCGATCCGGGGACACCTGCCCGTACCGGTGGGCATACTTGCCTCCCACGGTCCAACGGTCCGTCAGGTCATACATGACGTCCACAGCTCCGATGTGGCTGCGCTGGATATAGTCGGCCGGCGTACCGGTTCCGGTCACCTGGTCGAACGCCGGCACATTGTAGAAATAGGTGTACTTGAGCAGCGCGTTCAGTCGGTCATTATTGACGGGGCGATACGCATAGCCGAGTCCCGCTTCCGTATAGTCACCGCTATAGGAATCTCCCATCGAACTGTCACTCACAGCGTAATTGAATTTGCCTAAAAGCCTCCAATCCTCTGACAGTTGGTACTTGAAACTGTTTTTCAACAGCCAGGAGGTACGTTTGGAGTAGCTGAGATCGGTCTGCTCGATATCGTCGACCCGGTATTCCACGGCGCTGGCAAGCTTCAGCTTGTCAAATCCGTAGCCGGCGCTCACGCCCACCGCCTTCCTTTCGAGTTCAGCCGAAGTAAGTGGGTCCTTGAGGGTTCCATAATCGATATTGGCGCCGACATTGAGCCGCTCGAAAACCACGAGCTTTACACCGGCAGAATGCGTCAGGCCCGTGGGGACATTGCCGTGGGTATACAGCTCTTCGAGGTAAACACTGGCGCTGTCCGAATAACGAGTCCGGAAACCGGAAGTCATCTTGCCCTTCCTGGCAAGCAAACCGTTGTCCGTCCGTTCGTCCTCGTACGTGTAATTGCTGTAGATGGTGGTCCGGTCGGAATACAGATACTCGGTCCCGAGTTTGGCGCCTGGCCCGAGATCTCCTCCGGAAACCTCACCGGTGACATTGAACTTGTCGGTCAAACGGTAGCTGCCGCCGGCACCGACGCGGTCATTGTCCTCAATGGTGCCGCTTGACTGAACCGTGCCCTGAACGAACCCGTAGGTCTTCCATCGTGCATTGGAATCGTACTGCAGCCGGGCCACTGCGTCTGTCCGGTCGCCCTCTTCCTGGGTGGCGGGAACCACCACCGAATTGTCCTTGCGCTCTTCGTGACGCACCCCCGACCCCAGGGTCCAGTGCTCGTCTATCTGGTATTTGAGGTCTAGTTCCTCGTTTTCGGTCTCCAGACCTTCCTGCTGATCCTGCTTGTCCATCTTCAACTGTGCGCTCAGACGGTCGGTTAACGGTATCTCTGCCGTTCCCCCGTATTCGGTCAGGTCCCGTGCGGTGGCCACGCCCGGCGCCGAATAGCCTGCCTCGAGATCCTGCAGGTAGAAGGTGACCTTCCCGCG
Organism: uncultured delta proteobacterium; assembly: GCA_963811025.1. GTDB lineage: Bacteria > Desulfobacterota > Deferrimicrobia > Deferrimicrobiales > Deferrimicrobiaceae > CSP1-8. Next base: position 147,085 of record CAWEPX010000033.1, on the reverse strand, counting down.
CGCGTTTTCAAAGATGTCCTTGAGGCCCAAACTGGCATCCACGCGATAGGCCGGCGCTTCCGCGGTATTGTCGAGCAAGCTGCCCACCGTGCCGAAACCGAAACCGCCGTCCACGGAATTCGTCGCCAAAACGCCCGGACCTTTGGTATGCCCCGCTTCGAGTTTGATCCACGACGCCGCGGACTTGCGCAGGGTCACATCCGCTCCAACCAGCCGGTTATCGACGTTCTCCTCATCATCCTGACTTGCAGTCGCCCCGATCTTGACATAGTCATTAAACCAGTAATGAACCCTGCCACCGGTAGACAGCGTGTCCGGGTCGTCGAACCCCGGAGTGAACTCGTAAATTGTCACAAGGAAGACCGGATTCCCGCTGAGGGAGCGGGTGGAAACCAGGAGACCGTCGTCCGCCGTCGGGGACAGAGGCTGAGATAGCAGAATGCGTCCCTGCAGATAGTCGATCGTGTAATCGAGCACCGGCGTCAGGTTCTTGACTCCCAGAACAATCCCGGAATCCTTGTCGCGGACCTCGATACGCACGTGCTCGGAACCCTCCAGCACGTCCTGGCGCCTCAGGAAATAGAGCGATCCGCCCGTGCCGCGGAACTCATCCTGTCCCTTGACGGTACCCGGGTCCGAGGCATACCCGTCCACTAAGAGGCGCGGCTCACCGAAACTGGTGGTGTCGAGGGGTTGATAATGCAGATTGGCGCCGTAAAGCCCGCGTTCCACGTGCGCCAGGTCGATATCGGTATACGCGATCTTGAAATTGCCCCAGAGTCCGTAGGTTTTCTCTTTTTGCGCTTTCACAAAGAACTTTCCGTTGGTCGGCGCGTCTTGCGTGACGGTGCTGTCGTCTCCGTAGGTTGGGTAGTGGTAGTACGGATCTATACGCCTGAACAATGCCTCGGGGGACTTGTCCAGAAAATTGGAAAAGATATCATCCAGGGGACCTTCGCGCGTATCGGCGCTCGCCGTCAGCGACCAGCCGTTTTCGAATTTGCCGGTCGTATAGAACGCCAGGCGACCCTGGAGGTTCGAGTCGTCGCCGTACAGGGGGTTATCCGGCGCAACCCGTTCGGCCGGTCCGTCTGTCTTGCCTCCTGACAAGGTCAGGTCGGCGATCCCCACGGTGAACCAGTCGTTCTTTTTCAGCGCCAGATCACGCAGAAATAGTTCGCCGTCGCCGAACTCATCGAGCACGGCCACTTCCACGGTTTGCATGCCCTCCGGCAGAATCTCTTCGGCCACGAAATTACCGGTGTTGTCCACCGGCACTCTGTATCCGGCCATCCATACCCCGTCTCCTTCTGGAATCGCGGTCCCGTGCGCCTGCACCGTACCGCCGTGAAGGGGAATATTGCGGCTGGCGATTCGGCTCTCGCCGTAAACGACCAGCAGTTTTTCGTCAACGTTCGCTTCGACGACCGACGGATCGATTTTGTCGACTACCCACAGTGGCTGGGTGCTCGTCTCGTCAAAAAGCCCCTTTCTGTCGTACACACGCACCAGGTATTTCAGCCTGCGAACCGACGCGGAGAAGGACTCGAACTCGGCCTGCCATTGGGCCAACCCGTCGGCATCCATCTCGACGACGGCAATGGGGGTATCGCGGACGGACTGCTTCTCTTCGAAAATCCTGACTTCCGCCCTCTCTATAAAGGTGCGGTAGTTCGAGTACAGGCGGAAATGCACCATGTTTTCGGCAAACGCAGTATCCGGCAGATCCCGATAGCGGACCGTAATTGGCCAGGCGGCCACGTTCAACCGCGGTTCCGCCTTCAGGCTGTCGTACTTAACCTGGATTTGGGCATTGTCCAGGGCCACGTCGGTGCAGCGCTGCACATCGGAACTGCATTTTCCCGGATCGTCGAGCGGCTTGCCGTCTACCGTGATGCGCATGAGATTCAGGGCAAAGGGATCGGCGGTGCTCACCTCGCGAGTCATGGGGGTGACTTCCACGCCTTCGTATTCGTCGCGGATGATCTGTTCATCGTAGACTACCTGAACCTTGACTCTCGACGTATCGGACTCGATAAAACCGGCATTTATCACATCGTCTGACTGAACATAGCCGCGGCCGTCGAACTCCGACTGCCCTTCCGCCAACCCCATCTGCTCGTCGACGGCCGCCATGGAACGGCGTGCACGCGCCATGGACAAACCGATGTCGTCTCCGTAAACCACTGCAGTCCGCCGGTCGAGGCGCTTGTTGCTTGTGTAGCCGACAAACCGCAGGCGGACATTGGTCTTGTCACTTATCTCGTCCATGATGCGACGCAAACGTTCGGTGTAACCTGCCGGTATCACAGGCTTGCCGTTTTCAAACAAAATAGGATCAATGCCACCCGACGGCGAATCGTAGACGCGGGTGACGGTTTCGGTGGCGAGGGCGTCAGGGCACAGTTGGGGCTCGTCGGGAAGATCCTGAAGCGGATCGTCGTGCCAGAACTCCACCTCCACGCGACGGTTCAGCGCACGCCCCTGTTGCGTATCGTTCGAGGTGACAGGCTGCGACGACCCGCGGCCCTCGGTCTCAATCGCGTCGTTGGGCAAACCCAGATCATCCTGAACGGCGAGTGCAACGCGCCGGGCAACCGCCTTGGTGAGCCCCACGGGGTCGCCGTAGATGCGTTCGTCCCGTCCCTTGAGCGGGCTGTTATCCGTATAGCCGATGAACTTGACCACGAGGTTCTGTTTGCCACCGAGATTTTTCATCCCCTGCCTGACCTGCTGCAGAAATTCCTCCGGAACGCTCAGCATGCCTTTGTCGTAATGAAGGGGAGAGGTCAGGTTCTTGACGCGTGCCCGATGGGAGTGGCCATCCTTATAGCGCAATTTGCAGACAGTCTCGGTCCGGCAGACCTTGATGCGGTTCCCCTCGCGGGGAACGACCACTTCCTTTTCGGTGGGCTTTTCGCTGATCTCGTCATACCAGACCTGCACCTCCACGCGCCGGTTGAGCTGCCGTCCTTCTTCCGTCGCATTGGTGGCAATCGGTTGACTTTCGCCGAGTCCTTCATAGGAGATGGCTTCGGGGGGCAGGTTCAGGGCGCGCTGGAAATATTCTGCTACGGTCCCCGCCCGCTCGCGCGACAGCCCGATGTTGTCGCCGTAGATAGTTATCAACTCGCCCAAGAGCGGTAGGGAATCGGCATGGCCGACAAAGTGGAGCCGTACATTGGTTCGATCGCGCATGCTGTCGAGCACGTCGCGGAGAAGCGTAATGTAGTTATCGGGGATTTCCGCTTTCCCCAAGGCGAAATGGATGGGCGGAACCAGGTTGTCGAGTTTTATGGTCTTGACATCCTGCTCGGCCACTTCGCGCATCTCCGTTCGATCCCCCTCATCCTTTCCGAATATGGCCGGATCATGGACCCAAGGGGTCAAAGGCTGGTCGGCCGGCAGATGCATCTCGGTTGCCTCTGAGCCCGCGCTCGATTCCCGTGTCCACGATTCCGCTCCGAAAGCGGTCTTTGCCCCTGCCACGGTTGCAACACACAAACACAAGGTGGCGATATGGTGCTTCCGCAAGAACCGTTTCAAAATGATCAGGGCGGAGGACATGGAGTACGTCATTCCGGAATCACCTGCCGGCAACCGGAGCGCCGCGCCGCCAGAAAATTTCGGTTTCGACATCCAGCCGGTACCCGCCGCCCGACTGCTTCCACCGTCCGATGATTTCCTTCTTCAGTGCCTCAAGCCGCTCCTGGACCAGGCTTTTGGTCTCGACGTCGCCAAGGTACGACAGCCGAAGTACGGACGGCCCTTTCTTCAGTTCCTCAAGCAACCGGTCGATTTTGTAAGCCCACTGCATCCGCATTTCGGTGGACTTGGGCTCGAAGGCACCGTCGGCGAGATCGATGCGCACCACGCGCTGGATCGTCGCGCCGAAGTTGAAGCGGATCATCTTGCCGCGAGTGGCCCGCTGGACTCGCGGATTTTCCGTGGTAAGGCGATAACCGCTCGGCAGGCTGCGCTCGTCCAGCTTGAGGATGAAGTTGCTGCCGCGATCCTCGTTCGGAACTATCGCGCAGGTGATGTGAAAACGTCCGTTTTGATCGGTCGAGGCGATCAGGCCTCGTGCCGTCACCACGCGAACCCCGAACAGCCCCTTCTCACCCGGATTCTGCTCACCGTTCAGGTTGCGATCGTCGAACACCTTGCCGATGACATCGGTGCAATCGAAGTCCGGATCCGGGACGACCATCACGGTGGCCGTCGCTTCTCCCGAGACGGCGCCGCCGGTGGCGGCATTGAGCACCAAGGCCTTGTTTACGTATTCGCCCTCGGAGACGCCGGAGCTCACCACCAGCAGAAACCGGAGGGTGCGTTTCTGGTTCACCTGCAGGTCGAGGCCGCCCCAGACAAGCTCCAGACCGTTGATCTGCGGTTCGGCATGATTGCCGTCCAGGCGGGCGGAACCGGACACGTATTTGAAGCCGGCCGGGAGGTGGTCGACGATACTGATGTCGGACAGCGGTGCGCTGTACACGTTGGTCACGGTGATCGTATAGGGCACTAGCGCCCCGCGGACCACGTTGGTCAGGGAGGATGTCTTGGTGATGGCAACGGCATCGTTCAGCTCCGGGTCGATGGGGACCGCGTTGTTAAACACCTGGCTCTGTCCGGGCACGGTTCCATCGTTCAGCAAAAGGTGAAGATGATAGGTGGTGCCGGCCGTGCGCGGCGGAATCGACGGAGGCGGCACCCCGGCGTAGGCCACGACCTCGCAGTACTCGGTGGTAGCCGGAACGGCATCATCCGTACTGCCGGGACAGGCGGGAACGTCGAACGGAGCCGTGCCGGCGTTAGTCGCCGGGGGAATGACCTGGGACGGCATGTTCATATAACCGGTCCCCGGCGGCGTCACTTCGATGAGATAGCCTCCGCCCGCCGGGCAGGAGGCATCGCTAAAGTTCAGGTCGAACTTGTAAAAGCCGTTCGCGGCCGTAACCTGATTCTGCTGAACAGGGTCGTCGAAGCATTGGCCAGGCAACGCCGCACCGGTGGCTGCGTTCCGCATCGTCACTCTGGCACCGGCAATCGGCGTACGTTCCATGGAGTTGTACACGGTGCCGTTTGGCCAGAGCGGCAGATTCAGATTCTGCAGATTGGCCCCCGAGGCGACGGTGATGCCACTGATCCGCTGGGGGCCGTTGGTGAACGGCGAGTCGGCAGTACCCAGCGAGGCGGTGTTCGCTCCCGCACCCGCCGCTCGGAAACGCAGTTCATATAGGTCTGAAGTGCCCACGTTGGGCGCCACGCCGGTGAATCGATAGAACCCGTTGGCGTCGGTAAGCGCCGTGGTGACCAACTGGTTGTTGCGATAAAGATCCACAGACCAGCCTGCCATCATGGTTTCTGTGCCGCTGTCCGGGACTTTATCCAGGTTCGCGTCGTGCCAGACGTTGCCGTTCAGGCTGGCGCTGCCCGGGGTTCCGCCGACGTCAATGGATACGCTGGCTGAGTCCGTCTGCACCGGGTCGTTCCAATGGACCACGCCGGTATTGGTAATGGTCGTTCCGATGGCGAGAGCAGGATTGATCTGCACGCGGAAGCTCACGACCGCAACGCCGCCCGGCTGAAGATCGCCGCCGTACTGGGCGACATAGTCGGCGGTGAGCAGCCCGCCGGAATAGACGACACCGGCTGTGGCACCGTTTAAGGTGCCCGACCCGTCGACATAGGTCACTTGATTGCCCAGGGGCGGATTCAGGTCATCGGTCATCACCACATGGGTGGCGGGCAGGCTGCCGATGTTGTTCACCCGGATGACATACTCCAGCTGGCCGCCGGCGATGGCTGTCCCGCCGCCGACCACCGATACCTCCTTGGTAATGGAGACCAACTGCACTTCACCGACGACGACTATGGTGGGCTGGTAGCCGTTGGTCGGTATTCCGTCGGCATCGGTAGCCCCCGGAGGCAATTCGGTGGAGGTAATACGGCCCTGGTTGATGATGAGGGTCCCCGTGGGAACGCCGTCGTTGACCCTGACCTCGAAAGTAACCACAGCGCTTGCGCCGGGCGAAACAATCCCGGCGCCGGGATTGTCGGAAGATTGCACCGACAGGCCGGAGATCAGTGGGAACACCCCGCCGTCGGGTCCCACCGGCGCGCCGTTCAAACGAAGGGAATCGGCCACATAGGTGGTGTTGTCCGGAACGGAGTCGGTGAGCACGACACCCGTGGCCGGGATCGCGCCGGAGTTGCTAATGACAATGGTGTAGCGCAACACGTCGCCCGGATCGACGATCCCAGGCGAGCTGAAATCTTGATAGATCTGTGCGGTCTTGTGCGCGTAAAGCAGCGGCAGGTTGCCGATCGTGACCGTGGCCGGTGCCGTTATATAGTCGTTAAGTCCGCCGATACCGTCCGAGCCGTTCCGCTCGAATGCATTCGGGCCATCGATGCCGGTCCACTGCGCGACGGCGCTGTTCGAGAGCGTCTGGGCGAGCACGCCGTTGTGCACGCGGACGTCGTACGAGATGGTGACGGACGTGCCTTCGGCGATATCGATGTCGGCATTGCCGCCCTCAAGGCTCCAGAGCAGCGTTTGCGCCTGGTTGATGCCGTCGCCGGTGATAACCGGCGCTCCGATGGTGTTGTTTGCGCTGACGCCGCCTCCGACCGTGACGGTCGGGTTGCCTGCATAGACCAGACCGAGGGCCAGGGTATCGGTGATGGTTACATCGAACACATCCGACGAATAGTTGTCGCCGCTCGCCGTAAGCGTCACGCTGTAGCGTACGGTCTCACCGGCAGCCGGTGTGGTCGGGTCAGCGGTCTTGGTGATCGTCGCTATCTGCGGCTCGACGATAATGATCGTCACCGTCCCGCTGGTCAGCGCGGGCTGTGTGGCTCCGCCCGAAGTGCTGGCATATGTATAAGAGGCCGCGTTGTTGATCGCGACGCCCTGCTGGGCTCCCAGGACGTTGCGAACGCGGGCGCGCACCGTGAAGACCACCTGCTGTCCGGCAGGGATCTGGCCGACGCTGAAGCTCAGGTTGGGAGCGACGCTGTTGTCCGTGACCGCCGGCCCGCCGGTCTGGCTGAAGCCCAGATATTCGAGGTTCCCGTCAAGCGTATCGGTGACCACGACGTCGTACAGTGGACGGGTGCTCACCGTGCCGGGCACCCTGATCTCGTACGCCACCTCCTGGCCGATGGTCGCCTCTGGGGTAGTCGGAGAGACCAGCACCTTCGTCGGCGGCGGAGGCGGAGGGAGGGTGATCACGACTCGCGTCGGGTCCTCGTCGCCCGCTATTGCAGGATCGGCCTGGCCATTGATGTTGGGATCGTCGCTATCGGCGATTTTGACGCCGCCCTGCATGAGGTCCGACTGGTTCAGGACCACGAAACCTTCCGGCAGGGTCGAGAGCAGCGTGATATCGAACGTCACCGCGACAGTGCCGCCTGCCGGAACATTCAGGTTGCTGATATCGAGGATCCCGTTACCTGTTTGGGAGACCCGCTCCCGCGGGGATAGGGTTTACGAGCGAGAGCGAGCCCGGCACGAACCCTGCTGACGCGTTGAGGTCGTCGTAGAAACGAATCCCGGTGAATGACTGGTCGATGCTCCGCAGGCTCAACGTGTAGCGAAGCGTCTCGCCCGGCAGAGCGGTGGAGACGATCTCACCGGTAGTCGGGTTCGCGACGGTCTTCTCGAAGAAATACCCCGACAGCGTCACCAACAATTCGTGAGCGTCCTGGCAGTCGTCGACACCCACCGTACCGTCGGTCGGGGTGCACCCGTAGGTTCGGCCGACGGTGGGATCCTTATCGCTGGACCACCGGGTTGCCGCCGCGACGTTGGTGAGCACGGCGCCGGTTTCGCTGTCGGCGTCGACCTTGGTGCGGTAGGCGATGTCGAGATGTTCATTCGTCCCGATCGGGCCGGCCGCCTCGAGCAGGGCGAGGCTGAGATTGCAGCCGACGTAGCTGAGCGAATAATCGGTCCCAAGGGTGAGAGATCTGCCCGCGAGCGTGACGCCGGTTACCTCAGGCGTCAGATCGCACATCCCGCCATTGAACCGGTTCGACGAATTGCTCGGCAGCAGGTCGAGGATGTTGACGTTCCAGGCATCGCCGGCAAAGCTCCCTCTGTTCCATACGTCGACGGTGAACTCCGCCCATTGCCCGAGGTTGATCACCGAGGCCGGACCCGTCTTCGTGACCACGAGATCAGGTCCGACGATCGTCATCGGCTCCGATTGCCCCGACTCGCCCGGCAGGGGTTCGTAGTAAACGCCGTCGATGAGCCTCCCGAACTGCCACGTGGCGGTGTTGACGAATTGCGTCCCGGGAGCGTTTGCAGGGGTGTCATCGAGGACGACCGTAATGTTGAGCACGATCTGTGATCCGGCCGGGAGCAATCCCAATACCGGGTTGGAGGTACGGTTGAATTCGAGGTTCTTGTTGGTCCCCGTATTTATCAGCGAGCCGAGGGGAGTTGTGGTGGCGCCATTCTGCAGGTATGCGGTGTTGCTCTGATAGGTGAGGTCCGCACCGGTTGCGGTGAGATCGTCCCAGATAATGATCGAATGCAGGTCATTGACCGACGGCCCGCCCCCCAGGTTATAGACCGGGATAGTGAGCGTGTACGTGAAGGGAACGCCGACGACGGCTGTAGTCTGGCCCGCGGGGTTCTTTTTTTCGATCGTTTCTACGGGGATGAAAAGATCCTGGCAAGCGTTGTTGGAACCGTAATACGAGCTGTTGGAAAACCAGATCCTGTGCGGGATGTTGGCGCACGCCATGTTGCCCGTGTAGTAGACGTTGTTGAAAATGATGAGGTATATCGAAGGGTCGTTCGTTTGAAAGTTGATCGTGGAGGTCAGCGGGTTTGACTGCGGAAAGTTCTGGAACGTGCAATCCCTATCGATCGTGATCTGGACAGGATCAGGATGTCTGTTGCCGTCGATTATTCCAAAGTACGGAGGATCGCTGCAAAACTTCTCCGCGCCCATCGCTGGGGAAGCCATTCCCAGTAATAGGGCCAAGAGAATGAGCAGGACGAAACCAAGTGTGAAGCCACGCGACGCCAGGGTCATAAAGAACCTTCCCCACTTCGACCGATCTCCCAAGTTTGGGCCGCAACGCGGCCGCTTTGTCCCGCGGACACCTTTCAACATCCGTGCCACCATGAAATCTGCGAGCTGTCTGGGCATGCTCGCAGGCCCACCGCACGTCGGGGCCGGTACCAGCGGAATCTAGTTGGTGCAGGGGAGGATAGCGGTCTCCGATGGGCCCAGCCGTACGGGACATCAAAGATACCAACCAGTGACTGGTGGATGCCGCAATTCAACGGGGCCTCAATGGATCTTGAATTACGAATACGAAAAGGACGCGGCGAAAAATCGCCGGCCCTTCTGAATGCTCGAGGATTCCGTGATTGCGGTCACACTGCTGATTGTCCAGAAACTGTGATTGCGATCACAATGCCAATGGCATCAGCGTGTTTGGTGAACTTTTTGTATGTCTTAGGAGTCGTCTTGAAATCTCGAAGAGACATCGAAGCAATAGAGGGGATGAAAATATTTTTTATTACAGCAACGACCGACCACGGTGTCGCAACTCAGCAAACCGCTATGCGAGGGAGATTCTTTCGGTAGAAGGACGACGTGGCACCCTGCCGAGGAGTATCAGGGGACATTCGCGCCTGCCAACCCGATGCTTGGCGGGCGGACGGCGGGGGTACGCCCCTGTTCCTTTATCGCTACCCTTACTGCCCCGAGTCGTCGGGGACACTGACCTTTTTCATCGGTATCACCTTTCCCCCTTCTTTCTTCAAATTGTCAAGATAATCGACCCATAGTTGCATCATTTTTTGACGTTCTGAAAGGTAGGTAGTGCGGTTGTAGGCCCTGCCAAGCGGGTCTCTTACGGCGTGGGCAAGTTGATGCTCTATGATCTCGGGCCGGACTTGTAATACTTCTTCAAGGATGGTTCGGGCCATCGCCCGAAAGCCATGGCCGGTCATGGTTCCCTTCTCATAACCCATTCGACGCAAGGCCGCGAGAACGGCATTATTGCTCATTGGGCGAGAATTGGAGCGGTGGCCGGGGAAGACATACTTCCCGGAACCTGTCAACGCTTGTGCCTCTCTTAGAATTGCGATAGCTTGCGCCGACAGGGGGACAAGGTGCGGCTGTCTCGTCTTCATCCGTTCGGTGGGGATAGTCCACTCGGCAGCATCAAGATCGATCTCCGTCCATTCCGCCTGCCGAAGCTCTCCCGGACGAACGAAAACCAGCGGGGCAAGTTGCAGCGCCCACTTGACGATGGAAGAACCCTCATAGCCGTCGATCGCACGAAGTAAGGGGCCAACCTCCTTGGGGTCCGTAATAGCCGCCAAATGCCTTTTCTCGGACGGCGGTAACGCCCCCTTGAGGTCCCTTGAGGGGTCGCGCTCGGCGCGCCCTGTAGCGACGGCATAGCGAAACACTTCCCCGCACAGTCCTCTCAGGAGGTGTGCCATTTCCAACGCACCTCGTGATTCAATCCGGCGAAGCACCCTCAGAAGGTCTGGCGCCTTTATGTCGTCAATCGGGCGTGTCCCCAAAGTGGGGATACATCGGCTTCCAAACGACGAAGCTTCGCTTCCGCATGACCGGGAGAAAGACGAGGGGCGAACTTGTTATGCCATTCGCGCGCAATGGCCTCGAAGCTGTTTGTCGGATCACCTACCCTCATCGCTCTAGCAGCTTTCTTGGCTTCACCGGGGTCAATGCCGTTCTTGAGTTGCTTGCGAGCCGCGTCCCGCTTCTCCCGCGCATCGGCCAGGGATACTTCGGGGTAGGTGCCAAGGGCCAGCACCTTTTCTCGTCCGTCAATACGATACTTCAACCGCCAGTACTTGCCCCCGCCCGGAGGAACCAAAAGATACAGCCCACCGCCGTCAAAAAGCTTGATCTGTTTTTTCGCCCGGTTTGCGATTCTTCACCTTTACGTCCGTGAGGGACATTGGAGCGCTCCTTTGGGGGTATCAATTTTGGGCTGGGGGTACATTCGCTCCAAAAATACCCCCAGTACTCCCGGATGCCAAGACTCTTCTTCGGACCACACCGGACAACAAACATATAAAAAAGCCCTAATTTATAGGGCTTTGTGTACTTCCTTGGACTTTGTGGGATTGAAAGTTGGTGGAGGCGGGGGGAGTCGAACCCCCGTCCGAAGACTCTTTACTCCGGGCTACTACGTGCGTTTCCGGTCGTTTGGATCTCGTCCTCGGGGACCCCGGCCGGCAGGGTTCCCGTCGGACCATCCCGGCTTGAATTTCGCCCTTCCTCCCCCCGGGAGGGGGACTTGGGCTATCCCGTTAGGGCGACGCCCTTCCGCTTACACGGGCACTCGGCGGTCGGACGTACGCGGCTAGTTAGGCCGCGTAAGCGTAGCTATAGTCGTTGGCGACTATTGGTTCCCGCTTTTTACGAGGTCCGCGGGGCCTCGGCACGCAACCCGGGAGCATCGACGTCCCCGTCGAAACCGTTTCGCCCCCGTGATTTACAGGATACCATCTTCCCCCGGACGGAGAAACACCCCATTCCCTGGGCTTACGGACCCGGCGGAACGGGACGGGATCGGCTAACCGCGGTCCCGGAACTTTTCCCTGCCCCTGGTGGCGCGCTCGATGTCGCGCTTCGCGTCCCGGGCGGCGATGTCCTCCCGCTTGTCGTACAGTTTCTTCCCGCGGCCCAGACCGATTTCCAGCTTCACGCGCGGCCCCTTCAAATAGAGCCGCAGGGGGACGAGGGCCAGTCCCCGCTCCCGGGTCTTCCCGAGGAGGTAGTCGATCTCCTTGCGCTTGAGAAGGAGCTTCCGTGTCCGCAGGGGATCGATGACACGCTGGTCCCCGTGGGAATAGGGGGTGATGTGCATGTTCTCGACGAACGCTTCGGTCCCCCGGACCGCCCCGTATGCGTCCTGGATGTTGACGCGCCCCTCCCGGATCGACTTCACCTCGTAGCCGTGAAGCACCAGCCCGCACTCGAAATTCTCGAGAATGTGATACTCGTGCCGGGCACGCCGGTTGGTGGCGATCGTCTTCTGCGTCGGGGACTTTTCCATTTCAGGGGCGCTCGTGCATCCTTTCCCCGGCGATGACGGTCAGCCGCACGTGTTTTGCTTCCCCCCGGTCCACCAGGCGGGAGCATATCCCTTCCCCGTTCCTTCCGCCGGGAAGATCCACCGCAGCGAAGTCGGCAGGTGCGCCGGGAGCAAGCCTCCCGGAGGAAAGCCCGAGGGCCCGGGCGCCGTTTTCCGTGGCCGCCCGGAAGAGAGCCCGTCCCACCTCCTCCCGGGAAAGATCGCCCCTATAGAGTCCGGCCGCCACGCGCATCTCCTCCCACATGCTCATGGTCGCGACCGACCCGAGGCTGTCGGTTCCCAGCGCAACGGGGATCCCCGCTTCCAGGAAATGCGTCACGTCGGGCGACCCGTTCCGGTGCGCCGCGTTGCTTCGCGGACAGAGGACGAACGTTGCGCCGGACGCCCGCAAGTCGTCGATTTCCCCGCGGGACAGGTGGACATTATGCACCAGGACCAGCCCTTCCCGCAAAATCCCCGCCTTGCGCAGGTACGCGGGAATCGGCTCACCGAGACCCCGGAAGAAGGAGACGTCTTTCCCCACTGCCGGGTATAGGCGGGTCGACACCTCCCCCTCCCCCGAGGCCAGAAATGCCATCTCGGCCGGGGATTCTGCCAGATGGAGGGCGAGCGGTATGTTGCGGCGGTCCCCGAGCTGCGCGAGACTCCGCAACAGGCCGGGACCGCAGGAGTAGAGCGTGTGGGGGGAAATTCCCGGCGCCGTCATGGCCCCGGCCCGGGAGAACCCGTCGATGCGGCCCAAGCCCTCCTCCACGGAGGACAGTACGATGCCGGCAACCTCGGGGTGGAACCCGATCCCTTCCACGAAGACCCGCGATCGCAAGGGAAGGGAAGCGTAGGCGGCGATGTCCGGACCGGCGATCTCCCCGACGGCGGTCGTCCCTCCGGAGATCGCCTCACGTGCGGCTGCCTCCACGTTCCGGCGAAACTCCCCGGGAGGGGCGTTCCGCTTCCACTCGATGACGCGCAGGATCCAGTCCATGAAGGAAAGAGAGGAGGAGGCAGGGATCCCCTCCCTGCCGGCCAGCCGCGGGATGGACAGATGGGTATGGGCGTTGACGAGGCCGGGAATGATGGCCAGGCCGGGGAAGTCCCGCCGGTCGAACCCCGCCGGAATCCGCCTCTCCACGTCGGCGGGGGACCCCGTCGTCACGACCATGCCGTCGGCCACGGCCACGGCGCCGGGGGAGAACTCCTGCGAGGCGTCCGGGACGAGGTGGGAGGCGACGTACACCGTGCCGCGCGCGCCGGAGGTCATCGTCTCACTTCGCTCCGCGTCCCTGTGCGTTGCTGATCAGCCGGCGGCGACGCGCGGAACCTGACTTGCGGATTCCACCTTCCTCTTCACGGAGGTGATCCGGTTCTTCCCGTCGACGTACACCAGCGTCGGCCGGAAGTTCGCCAGCTCCTTCTCTTCGTAGGCCGCATAGTTGGCGACGATGAGGAGGTCCCCCCTGCTCACTTTCCTCGCCGCGGCTCCGTTGACGCAGACCACTCCGGAATCGCGCTCCCCCCGGATGACGTAGGTGGAGAAACGGTTGCCGTTGTCGATGTTGTAGATGTGGACCTGTTCGTACTCCAGCAACCCGGCCGCCTCCATGAGCGTCTCGTCGATCGTGATGCTCCCCTCGTAGTGGAGGACCGCCTCCGTCACTGTCGCCCGGTGGATCTTGCACTTGAGCATGGTTCGTATCATGTTGCCTCCCCCCCTTGCAGGGTGATGGTATCGATCAGCCTTGCCGGCCCGACGCGGGCGGCCACGAGGATCGTCATGCGGTCCGACGGGCCCGAAAGGGGAAGGAGCGTCCCCGGATCCCGCGCCTCCACGTACTCCAGCGTCGCCCGTTCTTCCGCCTCGATCGTCCGCCCTCGCCCGGGCCGTTACCTTTGCCGGGTCCCGCTCTCCTCCCAGGAAGAGGTTGCGCGCCAGGAACAGCCCCCGGGACAGGCATCGTGCCGCCTTCCGGTCCTCCCTCTCCAGGTACTTGTTCCGGGAGCTCATGGCCAGGCCGTCCGCCTCCCGGACGATCGGTGCGGAGACGATCTCTATGTCGAAGTCCAGGTCCCGGGTCATCCGCCGGATGACGGCCAGCTGCTGGAAATCCTTCTCCCCGAAGACCGCGACGTGGGGCTTCCCGACGTGGAAGAGCTTCGCCACCACCGTGGCGACCCCCCGGAAGTGGCCGGGACGGGACGCGCCGCACAGACCCTGCGAAACCTTCCCCACCTCCACGTACGTCTGGTACCCCTCCGGGTACACAACCTTCCCGTCGGGGAGATAGACCGCCGCGGTTCCCGCGCCTTTCAACATCGCCAGGTCGCGCGCCTCGTCCCGCGGGTACCTTTCGTAATCCTCCCCCGGGCCGAACTGCGCCGGGTTGACGAAGATCGTCGCCGCCACCGCGTCGCACCCGTGCTCCCGGGCGATCCGCACGAGGCTCAAGTGCCCCTCGTGCAGGGATCCCATCGTCGGGACGAGCCCGATCCGCCTGCCCGCCGCACGCTGCGAATCGGCCCACGACTGCATCTGTCCCGGGACGCGGAAGATCTCCATCAGAACGAGTGCTCCTTCCCCGGGAACTTCCCGCGCCGCACCTCGTCGGCGTACGCACGGACGGCGTCCCGCACCGGTTTCTTGAGCTCCCCGAAGCGCTTCACGAACTTCGGCCGGAACTCGTCGAACAGGCCCAGGAGGTCCTGCATCACCAGCACCTGGCCGTCGCACCGGGGACCGGCGCCGATGCCGATCGTCGGGATGGCGAGCTCCTCCGTGATCTCCCCCGCCAGTTCGGCGGGAATCCCTTCGAGGACCACCGAGAAGGCCCCGGCCTCCTGGACCGCCCGTGCGTCGTCCCGCAGCCGCTGCCGCTGCACCTCTTCCCTTCCCTGTACCCGGTACCCTCCCATCCGGTGCACGGACTGGGGAGTAAGCCCTACGTGCCCCACCACCGGGATGTCGCACCGGGTGATCGCCCGTATGGTGTTCTCCACGCTTCGTCCCCCTTCGAGCTTGACGGCCTCGGCGCCCGCCTGCAGGAGCCGGCCCGCGTTGCGGATCGCCTCCTCGGGACCCGTCTGGAAGGAGAGAAACGGCATGTCCGCGATCAGGAACGCCCTCTTCGTCCCGCGCGCCGCCGCGCCCGTGTGCCGCACCATGTCCTCCATCGTCACCCCGAGGGTGCTGGGAAGACCGAGCACCACCTGCCCGAGCGAGTCGCCCACGAGAATCGTATCGACGCCCGCGTCGTCGAAGATCCGGGCGAAGAGTGCGTCGTACGCGGTGATCATCACGATCCTTTCGCCCTTTTCCTTCCACCGGGCGAAGTCGAGGATGGTGACCTTGTTCGCGCTTTTCTTCATCTGTTCCTCCGTACCCCCGAAAAAAAAAGCCCTCCGGAATCGCATCCGGAAGGCCTTGGCAAACGCATCGGCCTGCGGGGGGCATGAAACACACCCCCGGCTTCCTTACGACCCCGTCTCGGTCCGGTCCTACCTGGATCCCAGCGGTATGTAGTGCTGCGTCCCCCGCTTCACACTCTTGACTTCCCTTACGAGATGTTCAAGGTCGCGGGGACTTTCCACATAATCGATCTCGCTCGTGTTCACCACCAGGAGCGGAGTTTCATTATAGTGGAAAAAATACTCGTTGTAAGCATCGCTTAGCACCCTCAGGTAGTCAAGGGAAATGTTCCGCTCATATTCCACCCCGCGTTTCCGGATGCGGGCCAGCAGGATCTCCGGGCGGGCCTGGAGGTAGATCACCAGGTCCGGGCGCGGAACCGTTGGAACGAGGAGCTTGTAGACCATCTCGTAGAGGGAGATCTCGTCCTCCTCGAGATTGAGATAGGCGAAGATCTTGTCCTTTGCGATCACGTAGTCGGAGACCAACCCCTTCTCGAACAGGTTGCCCTGCGCAAGTTCCCTCTGCTGACGATAGCGGGAGAGGAGGAAATAGAGCTGCGTCTGGAAGGCGTATTTGCGGCGATCGTCGTAAAACCGCTCGAGAAACGGGTTGTTGGTGACCTCTTCCTGTATGAGGCGGGCGCTGAACTTCTGGGCCAGGATCTTGGCGAGAGAGGTCTTCCCCACGCCGATCGCCCCTTCGATGCCGATATACCGGGGTGCTTTCTGGGAGGTCATGTCCGGTAGATTTTATTCGCCGGCGGCCGGAAAAGTCCACAAGATTTCCTTTGGGATCGAACGGGGATTTCTCTCCCCCCTCGCATGCGGCCGTCAGTCAGTCCGCCAGCCCGCCTTTCCCTCCCGGGGGATCGTTCGGGCAAGCACGAGATATTTGTCCGGCGGTACCGTCTCGGCCCGCACGGAGGGGTCGATTCCCGCCCCGTCCAGGAGATCGCACCACTGCTGCGTTCCGCCGGGGAGGAACGGAACGGGCGCGTTCCGGAGCCTCTTCCGTCTCCGGGCGAACGCGGCGCGAACTGCCGTCTGCAGGTTGTGGACGAGGGAATCGGGGATGCCGGAACGGAACCGGATCGAGACGACGGCGGAATCGACTTCGGGGGACGGCGTGAAGCAGGTTCCCCGGACGACGAATTCCCGGCGGGTGTCGGCCAGGACGGAAAGATACACCGACAGGGTGCCGTACTCCTTCCCGCCGGGGGAGGCGCAGAGTCGCTCCACCACTTCTTTCTGCAGCATCAGCACCGCCCGGGAGAACACCTCCCGCAGTTCCATCAGTCGCAGCAGGATCGGCGACGAGAATGCGTACGGAAGATTCCCGACGGCGGTTCCCCCTCCGGGAAACCGCCTCCGCCAACCGGCGTCCGGTATGGAGAGAAAGTCTCCCTCGACCACCTCGACGGCCGAACCAGCGAACCGGTCGCGCAGATACCGCGCGAGCCCCCGGTCGATCTCCACCGCTACCGTCGCTCCTTCTTCGGCGGCCAGGAGACCGGTAAGCGCACCAAGCCCCGCTCCGATCTCGAGATACGGAGGACCCATCTTCCGGGACAAGGCCACGATCTTGCGGGCGATGTTGCCGTCGTGGAGGAAATTCTGTCCCCGCCTTTTGCTGGGGGAAAGCCCCAGTTCCGCCAGGAGGCGGCGGGGATGGTCAGCGGGAAAATCGGGAGGCGGCATACGCATTCAGGTCGGGCCCGGAGGCCCTGCCGGTCGACAGGCGGCGCTCTCCCAACAGGGCCACCATCGCCGCGTTGTCCGTGCACAGGGAACTCGAGGGAAGATATACCGCGATTCCGTCGCGGTTCCCATCCTCTCCGACCCTGCTCCGCAGGCGTGTGTTCGCGGAGACGCCCCCGGCAAGCACGACGCGGGGGACTCCCTCCCGCTTCGCCGCCTGCAGGGTCTTCCCCACCAGCACGTCGACGACCGCCTCCTGGAACGAGGCGGCGATATCCTCGACGCGGCTTCCCTTTCCTTCCGGAGTCGACAGAAATACCCGGAGGGAGGTCTTGAGACCCGAAAAGGAGAAGTCTGCCGATCCGGGGGCAAGCCATGCCCGGGGAAAGGCAAAGCGGCCGGGGTCGCCCTCTTGCGCAATCCGGTCGATGGCGGCCCCCCCGGGATACCCGAGCCCCAGGAGTTTCGCCGCCTTGTCGACGGCCTCCCCCGCGGCATCGTCGAGTGTCCCGCCGAGGAAAGAAACCTCCTCCCACCCCGACACCCGGAACAGGGAGGTGTGCCCGCCGGAGACGAGGAGCGCAAGGAAAGGGAATTCCACTTCGCTCTCCAGGAAGATGGAGAAGATGTGGGCCTCGAGGTGGTCAGCCCCGTACAGGGGTTTCCCCCACGAGTACGCCAGCGACTTGGCGAAGCACAGTCCCACCAAAAGGGATCCGATGAGGCCCGGTCCCGCCGTCACCGCCACGCCGTCGATATCCTCCCGTCCCGACCCCGCGTCCGCCAACGCTCGCTCGATGATCGGCACAATCGACCGGATGTGCTCCCGGGAGGCCAGCTCGGGAACGACTCCCCCGTAGAGGCTGTGGACGGGAACCTGGGAGGAGACGACGCTCGAGAGAAGCCCCGAAGACGAGTCGTACACCGCGGCCGCGGTGTCGTCGCAGGAACTCTCGATGCCCAGAACGCGCATGCCATTACGGTACCACACGCGCTCCCGGGAGCGGCGAGCCCGAACACGAAACCGCTCTCCGCATTCTGCACCGGGGCACCCGGAAAGGGGCTCCGCAGCCTCGGAGGGGGGCTCCGTTCGTGGCTCGCCGTGCGATGCACCCGCACGCCTGCGCTTAACCTCACTGCGCCCCTCCTCCTGCGGCTGCTGCGCCCTGTACCGGGACCCTTAGGCGATGCGGGGGAGGGCCGCGAAGCGGCGTATGGAGCGAGAAAGCAATCATCCCCGCCGAAGGCGGGGATCCGTCCGAAGAGCGCAATCCGCAGTGAGCGGGCGCAAGATCGCGAACGTAGCTTCGACGGCTCTGCCCCGCGCGAGCCAGGGTCCCCGGCGCGCCATCGGCGTCCACCGCAGAGTCGCAAGGACGAACGTCCCGGGGCCGGCACTCAGAGGATGTTGGCGGCCAGCTCGGCGAGGGGGGAGCGTTCTCCCTTTATCAGCATGACGTGCCCCGCGATCGCCTCCTCCTTGAACTTTTCGACGATGTAGGCCAGGCCGTTGCTTGCCGAATCGACGAAGGGGTTGTCGATCTGGTACGGGTCGCCGGTGAGCACGACCTTGCTGTTCTCCCCCGCCCGCGTGAGGATCGTCTTCACCTCGTGGGGGGACAGATTCTGGGCCTCGTCGATGATGATGTACTGGTTCGGGATCGACCGGCCCCGGATATACGTAAGCGGCTCGATTTCCAGGATCCCCAGGTTGATCAACTCCTGGTAGCCGCGCATGCCCTGCCGCTTCCGCCTGCTGTACCCGAAGAGGTACTCGACGTTGTCGAAGATCGGCTGCATCCAGGGTTTGAGCTTCTCTTCGACGTCCCCGGGAAGGAACCCGATGTCCTTCCCCATCGGGAACACCGGGCGGGATACGAGCAGTCTCTGGTACGCCTCCTCGTCCGACGTCTTGCGCAGGCCGGCCGCGATGGCAAGCAAGGTTTTCCCCGTCCCCGCCTTCCCCGCGAGCGTCACGAGCTTGACCGAATCGTCGAGCAGGATGTCGAGGGCGAAATGCTGCTCCTTGTTGCGCGGGCGGATCCCCCAGACATCCTCCTTGAACGAGGGGACGAGGCGGACCTTCCTCCGGACGGGATCGTACCGCCCGAGGGCGGACTGGGAAGAACCGTTCCTCAGGACAAGGTATTCATTGGGATACAGATCCTCCGCCTCGGGGGGGAGATCGGCATCCCCCGCGGCATAGAACGCGTCGATCCACACCTTCTCGACCGGGATCTCCCGGTAGCCCTGGTAGAGCTCCTCGATATCGACGCGATCGCTCTCGTAGTCCTCCGCCCGCAGTCCGAGGGCGTCCGCCTTGATCCGCAGGTTGGTGTCCTTGGACACGACCACGACGGGCACATCGTTGTCCCGCAACTTCTCGCCAAGCGCCACGGCGAGGATCTGGTTGTCCTCCCGGTTGCCCTGGAGCTCGTCCGGGAGAAGGCGCGCCCCGTCGCCGTCGAACGCCACGCGAAGCATCCCGCCGTTTTCGAGGGGGACCCCCCCCGACAGGCTCCCCCGATCCCGCGCCCGGTCGATGATCTTCGACACGGTCCTGGCGTTCCGCCCGAGCATGTTCAGGTCCTTCTTGAAGCGGTCGAGCTCCTCGATGACGGTGATGGGGATGATGATCCGGTTATCGCGGAATTTGAAAAGGGCGGTGGGGTCGTGCAGCAGGACATTGGTGTCCAGCACGAAGTTCTTGATCATCCATCCTCCGGGCAGGCCGCCGGCCCGGTCACTTGAGTTCGGCAAGCCTCTGGCGCGCCCTTTCGGCCGCCGGGGATTTCGGGTACTTCGACAGGAGCAGCTCGTAGAGAATGCGGGCGTTCCTGTTGTCGTTCAGCGCCTGAAAAGAAAGACCCTGCTTGAGCATCGCGTCGGGCGCCTTCTCCCCCCCGGGGTATTTGTCGACAACATCCTGGAACGAGAGGATGGCGCTCTCGTAATCCTTTTCCGCGTAGAAGGTTTCCCCCTTCCAGTAAAAGACGTTCTGCATGAGCCGATGGTCGGGGTATTTCGCGGCAAAGGTGTTCAGGACCTCCCGCCCCTTCTTGGTGTTCCCGTTCTTGATGAGTCCCAGCGCGTAATCGTACATCTCCTCGGGGGTCGAAAGCTCTTCCAGCGAGGCCTTCGGGGGCGGCGCGGCGGCGGGCGCCGGGGACGTCGTAGCCTGCCCCGCTTTCTCCTCGAGCCGGGCGATTTTCCCCCGGATCTCCTGGATCTCCTGTCCCATTTCGACGGTGGCCCCGTTGAGGCGGCTCACCTCCTTCTGCATCTCCAGTTTCGTCTCGTCGGTACGGGTGATGACGGCGAGAAGATCCGCCTTGATCCGGTCGTTGTCCGACGCGAGATCCGCCAGGTTCTTCTGGAGGGAGGACATTTCGCCCTGGCCCGCCGGGGGGGAAGCGGTCTCCGCCTTCTTCATGGCGGCGACTTCCGCCTTCAGGGATTCCATGTCCTCCTGGAGGCGGACGAACGCCCCGGTGTCGGCCACGGCGCAACCTCCCGCCGCCGCACCCAGGAGGGCAAGACATAAGACCGAGGCCAGGTGCCTTAGGTTCCTGCGGTTCATGCTGATCCTACTTCTTCACGAAGTGGCCCCGGCGGTTTCTCTCCCACGCCACTTCGTCGTGCCCCGGGTCGATCGGTTTCTCCTCGCCGAAGCTTACCGTGGATACCGAGCCGGCTTTTACCCCGAGGGAGACAAGATAGGTTTTTGCGCTCTCCGCGCGGCGCTCACCCAGCGCGAGATTGTATTCGGGCGTACCACGCTCGTCGCAGTGCCCCTCGATGAGGATCGACGCTGCCGGGTTCGCCTTCAGGTAATCGGCCACTTCCCTGAAGGATGGGCTTGGCATCCTCCCGGAGGAACGACTTGTCGTAGTCGAAGTGGATGTCGGGGAACTGTGACGGTTTCTCCTGGGTCGCCGCCACACCCGCCATCGCCGTCTGCATCCCCTCGGGTTTCATCGTCTCGGTGACGATCGGCTCCTGCGGAACGGCCTGGGTTTCCACGGGGGGAGGCGTCGCTGCTTCCGCTCCCGAAGCGGTGTCGGTCGATTTCACCAGTTCCTTCTTTGCGCACCCCACTGCAAACACCAGAAGAACTACCGACAACGCCGAAAGAATCCACTTTCCGCCCGCCGAACCTCTCATCTTGGCCTCCCCAGAACGAATTGTGATTCGCAATCTCCCTGACCTTCCTGCGGGATCCCGCAAGGAGCAGTCACCGCCGGGGGGACCACGAAGGAGAACCCGCGGCGGACAACCCCTTGAACAGCCCTCTTTGCCACCGTCCGTCCACGGAAGCGATTTTCAACTCAGAATAGCCATTTTTTCGGAACGTGTAAACAAGGTAACGTCCGTCCGGAGAAAAGGACGGATCGAGGCAGTCGCCGTTGCCCGAGACCACGAGGGACGGGTCCGACCCGTCGGGGCGAACCGTGTAGATCGAGTATCTCCCGTCCATGAACGAGGTGTAGGCGATCCGGTCGCCGGCGGGGGACCAGGAGGGGGAGGTGGAGTAATGTCCCGCCCGGGAGACGCGCCTCTCGCCCGAGGAGCCGATATCCTTGACGTAGATCTGGGGCGATCCGCCCCGGTTGGACACGAAAGCAAGCGACTTCCCGTCGGGAGAAACCGAGGGGGACACCTCGATCCCCCATCCGCCTACGACCCTCTGCACGCCGGAGCCGGCAAGCGATACCCGGTAGATGTCGGAGTTCCCCTCGACACTCAGGGTAGCGTACAGCGAGTCGCCCGAGGGGGAAAACGATCCCGGGGACTTCGAGTTCCCGTACCGTGCCACGATCCGGTCCGTCCCGTCGGCCAGGTTGCGCAGGTAGATCTGGGGCAACCCTGTCCGGTAGGAGGTGTAGGCGAGCCGTTTCCCGTCCGGCGACCAGCGGGGAAAGAGGTTGAAGCTCCGGTTGTCGGTCACCTGCCGGAGTTCGCTGCCGTCAAGCCCGATGATGTAGATCTCCTTCCCCTTTCCCTTTTCCGGCCTCGCGGAGAAAGCGATCTCGGTATCGAAAATCCCCCGGACTCCCGTGAAGGCGTAGAGCACCTCGTTGGCGAACTTGTGCGCCATCTTCCGAAACTGGCTCGCGGGACCGGTGTACTTTTTCCCTATCATCATTTTCCCGAGGCTGGCGTCGTAGAGACGCATCTCCACCATCATCTGGTCCCCGCGGACCTCCACCTGCCCGATCACCACTGCCTCGGTGCCGATCATCTTCCAGTCGGGAAAAGAGAGCCGCCTCCCCGAGAAGTGCTCCGTTACGATCCGCTCGAGATAGGCCGGTCTCGGGATGACATCGAAAAGCGACGTCATGGCGAGGTCCCCCCCGATCGCCTCGGGGAGCTTCTGGGCAAGAGAGGCGTCCCCTCCCGTTACCACGAAGTCCGGAAGGGCAATCGGCATCCTCTTTCCGCCGGGCGCGTTGATGTCGATGTACAGGACAGCCCCGGAAACGGAAGGAACCAGGAGAAGAACAAGGAATAGCAGCAATCTCCCCGCGGAACGGATCATGCGCCCCCCCCGGACCCGTAGAAACGGAATCCAATCTCGTAGTGGTCCTCCCCGCCGCGAAGCTGCTCGGGAGGGACGGGAAGCGGGCTCGCCTTGTTGATCGCCCGCAGGACGGAATCATCGAAGTAGGTATTTCCCGAGGTCTTTTCCATCCGCACCAGCGACACCCGGCCGTCCTGCTCGATGACGATCCGAAGCTGCACGATGAGCTTCTCCTTCTCTCCCGTCGCAAGCGCGGGGACGGTCCAGTTCGACCGGATCTTCTCATCCAGCTGCCGGAAGTAGGCGAGATGCTCCGGAGGGACCCGGGCGTTCCCCGAGGCGCCCGCCAGTCCCTCTGCCGGAGAGGGAACGGCGCTCTTCGGTGCGGGTCGCACGGCGGACAGGTCGATCCGGTGGGCGACACGCTCCCCGATCTGCCGGATCGCCGAGCGAGCGGCCTTTTCCCGCCGGATCGTCCGCACCGCCTGCTGGACGTGTTCCGCGGAATTCCTCTTCTCGCGGATTTTCCGCAGGCTCTCGGCAAGGGCCATGGCGTCCGGTCTCTCCTCCGCCCTGCTTTTCTTCTCCACCGTGCTTTTCTTCTCCGCCTTCGCCGTCACGGGAGGAGGGGGCGCAGGCGCCTTTTCCTCCTTCGCGGACTTCGTCGGGACAGGGGGAGCCGGCTCTGCCGGTTTCGCGCGCTCCGGGGGGGGCGGCGCGAAGGCTTCTCCTCCGACCAGGTCGACCACGGTCACGGAGAGGAACCGGGAGGGAGGGGAACGAAAACCCGCCCACAACACACAAATGCCCAGGGCGACCACGTGAAGCGCCACCGAAACGGCGATCATCCTGCGGAAGAGCAGTTCCATCGGGCTAATCGCGAGGGG
Organism: uncultured delta proteobacterium; assembly: GCA_963811025.1. Lineage (GTDB taxonomy): Bacteria > Desulfobacterota > Deferrimicrobia > Deferrimicrobiales > Deferrimicrobiaceae > CSP1-8. The sequence continues at coordinate 123,466 of CAWEPX010000033.1, read as the reverse complement.
GAACATCCGCTTGTCCGTAGGTTCCCCGCCTGTCAACGCTCGAGGGGTTCGGTAACCATCCCGAGCTTTTCAATCCCTGCGTTGCGTACCTCCGCTATCACCTTCACGACGAAACCGTACGGTACCGCGCGGTCGGCACGGAAATAGACCTGGCGGTCGGTGCGCCGCTCGACGATGGCCTTGAGGGCGGCGCTCAGCTGGTTGAACTTCATCGGCTGCTTCCCGACGAATATCCTGCTGTTCGCGTCCACGGTGATCACGAGGCGCTCCTCCTCCGACCGCAGGGCCTTGGCATTCGCCTGCGGCAGATTGACGTCGACTCCCTGGGTGAGCATCGGAGCAGTGACCATGAAGATGATGAGCAGCACCAGCATCACGTCGACGAGGGGGGTGACGTTGATCTCCGCCATCATCCCGCGTTCTCTCCCGTTTCCGTTGGACATGGCCATCGGGCTATACCTTCTCCAGGTTCCGCTCGAGGAAGTTTACGAACTCGATGGAGAAACTGTCGAGCCGGGTGGCTATGCCCCGCACCCGGTTCAGGAAGAAATTGTACGCCATGACCGAGGGGATCGCGGCGGCCAGCCCCGCGGCGGTGGCGATCAGCGCCTCGGCGATTCCCGGGGCGACCGTGGAGAGCGTGGCGCTGCCCGTCATGGCGATGCCCGAGAAGGCGTTCATGATCCCCCAGACGGTGCCGAAGAGCCCGATGAAGGGCGTCGCGCTCCCCGTCGTAGCGAGAAAGGGGAGGTACGCCTCCATGAGCGCGATCTCCTCGTTGGTCGCCTTCTTCATGGCCCGCTCCACGTTGTCCAGGGGAAACGGGCTCACGCGTTCGGCCGGCGACGCAGAGTCGGCGGATCTGCCCCGCTGGATTCTCATCAACTCGAGATACCCTGTCCGGAACACCTCGGTGAGCGGCGTCCGATCCGACTTCTCCGCCAGGTCATACAGGGAAGCGAGGTTCTTCCCCTCGGCGAAGGCCTTGGCGAATGCGACCTGGTTTTTTTCTATCCCCTTGAAAAGCCGGGACTTCAGAAAGATGATGGCCCAGGAAACGACGGAGAACACGACGAGCATCAGGAGCACCAGTTTTACGATAGGCCCGGCGAGCAAAACATGTTGGAAAACCCGGGTGTCAAACAGGCCGGATGCGGCCGCTGTCACAGGGGATCCCATTCCCATATACGACATCGAAGGACGTACCTCCCTTACGCTGGTATCAGTCCTATATAACCCAATCGCACACGCGGTTCAATCTCCTTGACATTTTCGGCCATAAAAAATACGATACGAAATAATGGAACGAAGAGTAAAAAAGTCCCGAAACACCAAGCAGCGCACGGTTATCCTGGAAATCCTCCGGAAGAGCGGGTGCCATCCGACCGCGGAGGCGATCTACCACGAAGCGCGCAAGGTTCTCCCCAACATAAGCCTTGGGACGGTGTACCGCAATCTCAATTTCCTCCGGGAACAGGGGATGGTCCAGGAGATCCGCACGAACAGCGAGTCCTCTTCCCTGTTCGAGGGGAAGTGCGCTCCCCACGCCCATTTTCACTGCACGAAGTGCCAGGCGGTTTTCGACATTCCGCTTCCGCAGTGCCTCGAGGAACTCGAGTGGAATGGGAAACCCGATATCTCCCTGGTAAACTCCCTGGACCTGCACGTCATGGGAGCCTGCCGGGGATGCGGGCCGGTTCCGTCCTGACCCGTTAGACAAGGAACCCTTCTCCCGGGTTCCCGTTCCATCGCATCGAGAGATCCCTTGCATTTCCCGAAACGTGCCGCCTCCGCAGCCTCCCTGGCCCCGGTGCGCCCGGAAACGGATGCCGCCACCGATAAAAAAACCCCGCCCGGGAAGATCCATCCTTCCCGGGCGGGGTTTCCGTCTCGCCTGCGAATCCGCGGACGATCAGCTAAGCTTTCTGCCTCCCTCCGCGGCCCACTTCTCGAGCATGTCCGTGGTGACCGACTTCGGACGTTCGATGGCATAGCCAAGCGCCCGGTCCCACGTGATGTTGGTCAGGACCCCCAGGGCACGGCCGATACCGAAGAGCACGGTGTAGAAGTCGTATTCCACGACGCCGTAGTACCACTGGATGACGCCGGACTGGGCATCGACGTTCGGCCAGGGGTTTTTCGCCTTGCCGTGTTCCTTGAGCACGCCCGGGGCCACCTTGTAGATCAGGTTGACCAGCTTGAACAGCGGATAGTCCGGCAGGTTCTTCAGGCAGAACTCCATCTGCGATACATACCGCGGATCGGTCTTGCGGAGAACCGCGTGGCCGTACCCGGGGATGACCTGTCCGCTGTTCAGGGTGTCCCACAGGAACTTCTTGAGTTCCTCCTCGGTGGGGAGCTTGCCTCCCAGCTTGTTGAACACGCCCTGGCACCACCCCAGAACTTCCTGGTTCGCCAGGCCGTGGAGCGGGCCGGCCAGCCCGTTGATCGCGGCGGAATAGGCATAGTAGGCGTCGGACAGGGCCGAGGCGACCAGGTGGCCGGTGTGGGCCGAGACGTTGCCCGACTCGTGGTCGGAGTGGAGGATGAAATACATCCGGGCCACATCGTCATAGGGCTTGCCGATTCCCATCATGTGGGCGAAGTTGCCGCCCAGGTCGAGCTTCGGGTCCGGGGCGATCGGAGTATCGCCCTTGTACTTGATCCGGTAGATGTACGCGCCGATCGCCGGGAGCTTCGCCATCAGGTTGCATGCGTCTTCGTACATCGGGTCCCAGTACTCCATCTTCGTCATCCCCTCGGCGTACCGCTTGGCGAAGATCGAGTCGCGCTGCATTGCGAGGATGGCGGCGGAGAACATCGTCATCGGGTGGGTGTCGCGGGGCATCGCCCGCAGGACGTCGAAGACATACTGGGGAACGCGGGAGCGCGACTTGAAGTCCTCGACGACCGCCAGGGTCTGCTCCATCGTCGGCACATCGCCGGTCATCAGGAAGTAGAAAAATCCCTCGACGAACGGATAGTCGGACCCGGGGACCTTCGGAAGCGCCGCGAACGTTTCGGGAATGGTCTTCCCCCGGAAACGGATCCCCTCCTCGGGGTCCAGGTAGGAAATGTCGGTCACCAGGGAGCGGATTCCCCGGGCACCGCCGATCGACTGCGCGATAGTCACCTGGTCGATGATAACGTTCCCGAATTCCTTGTTGAGCTTGGTGGTACGGGGACGGTGTGCCGTGATCTTCTCGAAAAGTTTTTCCTTCATGGTCATCCTTTCCGCGACTTTTGCCATGCCGCAAACCCCCTTTCGCTTGATGTGAGACCCCATTCTCCGCTGTATGACAACATGGAAGACTCCTTGCCGAAGTCGCCTTTCCGTCCCCCGCTCACCCGGCGAACACAGCGGACACCACACATCCGTTGCAAAGGACTATTATCTCACTGTGGAGCCGTGCCGGCCAGGAGTACGAGCTGCTGATATCTATTGGCACGCAAGGGTTTGAATCGAAGCACGCAGACTGTATACCGTATACAGAAGCCGATACCTAAATAACAGGAAATCTTCCCACAAGTCAAGCCCAAAGAACGGCGGTTTGACATCATGGGTTTTCCTTTGTAGTATAGGGCACTTATTTGATCCCCCGGCATCGGGAACCGGAAGTGCACAGGAGGGGGCACCGTTGGGTCTGTTCGACGAAACCGTTCTCATCTTCGATGGCGCATGCGGGACGAATCTGCAGGGCCTTCCCCTGGGGCCTTCGGCCTGGGGGAAGTATGAGGGGTGCAACGAATACCTGAACCTCTCGGCCCCGGAGACGATCGAGGAACTGCACTCGTCGTTCCTTTCGGCCGGGGCGATGGTGCTCGAAACAAACACCTTCGGCGCCAACTCCGTCGTCCTCGCCGAGTATGGACTGGAAGACCGTGTGGAGGAGATCAACCGCGCCGCCGTGAAGAACGCCCGTGCCGCCATCGTGCGGCACGGCGGCCGGGGGTACGTTGCGGGTTCCATCGGGCCGACGACCAAGCTTCCCTCGCTGGGACACATCCCCTCCGAGGAACTGGCCCGTTCGTACGCCTCGCAGATCCGCGTACTCGTCGAGTCGGACGTGGATTTTCTCGTGTTCGAGACCTGCCAGGACCTGCTGCAGGTGAAGGTCGGGCTGGTGAGCCTGTTTCGAGGAGCTTTCCCGGCTCGGGCGGGACATTCCCGTCATGGTGTCCCTCACGATCGAAAGTACGGGCACCATGCTGGTCGGAACGGACGTGGCCACGGCCGTGGCGGCCCTCGAGCCGTTCCCCCTCTTCTCCCTGGGCCTGAACTGCGCCACCGGGCCGGAGGGGATGAAGTCCCACATCCGGTACCTGAGCCGCCACTGGCCCGGGCGGGTTTCCTGCATCCCCAACGCCGGCATGCCGCAGGTCGTCGGGGGCCGGACGTTCTACCCCCTCGCTCCGGAGGCGTTCGCCGCGGAGCTCTCGGCGTTTGTGGCCGGCGAGGGGGTAACCATCGTGGGGGGCTGCTGCGGTTCGACCCCGGAGCATATCCGGCGACTGGCGGAAAGCCTGTCTTCCGTGCGCCCCGCTCCGCGCGCCGTCGAGGAAAAACCTTCCCTGTCAAGCCTTTACCAGGCCGTGGAGATCCGTCAGGAGATCCCGCCGCTTCTCGTCGGGGAGCGGGCGAACGCCAACGGGTCGCGCCAATTCCGCGAGCGGCTCCTCGCGGACGATTATGAAGGGGCGCTCGCGATCGCCCTGCAGCAGCAGGAAGACGGCGCGCACGCGCTGGACCTGTGCACGGCGTATGCCGGGCGGAACGAAATGGCGGACCTGACCGCCCTTACCCGCCTGTTCGCCCAAGTCGGTCCGCGTCCCCACCGTGATCGACTCGACCTCGCCCGACTGCATCGAAGAGGCCCTGAAGATCCACCCGGGGAAGTGCCTCATAAACTCCATCAACCTGGAGGACGGCGGGAAGAACCTCGACCGGATCTGCCGGCTGGCGAAAAAATACGGCGCCGCCGTGGTGGCCCTTACCATAAACGAAACGGGAATGGCGATGACGGCCGGCGAAAAGCTTTCCACGGCGAAGAGAATCTACGATCTGGCGGTCCGCCGGTACGGGCTTAGGCCCCACGACCTGCTGTTCGACATGCTGACCTTCACGGTCGGCTCGGGAGACCCGTCCCTCCACAACGCCGCGGCGGAGACGATCGAGGCCGTCCGCCGGGCGAAGGAGGAACTGCCGGGCGCGTTCACGATCCTGGGGGTAAGCAACGTCTCCTTCGGACTGTCCCCGCCCTCCCGCCGCATCCTCAACTCGGTCTTCCTCCACGAGGTGGTCGAGGCGGGGCTTACCGCCGCCATCATCGACGCGGCGAAAATCCTCCCCCTGGCGAAGATCCCGGAAGAGGACCGGCGGGTCTGCCTCGACCTGCTCTACGACCGGCGGACGGAGGGCGCAAACCCTCCGCTGGAAGCGTTTCTGGGGCATTTTTCCGGCAAGACGGAAGAAGAGGGAAGCCCTTCCGCGGAGAACGGCGCCGATGTCTCCCCGGAGAAGGCGCTGACCGGAAAAGTCGTCGCCGGCGACAGGGGCGGGATCGAGGATCTCCTGTCGATTCTGCTCTCCCGAAGGACGGCGGGCGAGGTGATCAACCAGATCCTCGTGCCGGCCATGCGGCACGTGGGGGAGCTGTTCGGGAGAGGCGAGATCCTTCTCCCGTTCGTGCTCAAGTCCGCGGAAGTCATGAAACAGAGCGTGGACTACCTCGAGCCCTTTCTCGTCAAGGCCGAACGGGACACCGGCCGAAAGGTCCTGCTGGCGACCGTCGCCGGGGACGTCCACGACATCGGAAAGAACCTGGTCGACATCATTCTCTCCAACAACGGGTACCGCGTGTACAACCTCGGCATCAAGGTTCCCGCGGAGACGATCATCGGGAAGGCCCGGGAATACGGCGTCGACGCGATCGGCCTTTCCGGCCTCCTCGTCAAGTCGGCCATCATCATGAAGGAGAGCATGCTCCAGTACGGGGAGGCGGGACTTTCCATGCCCATCCTCCTCGGGGGCGCGGCGCTCACCGAAAAATTCGTGGCCGAGGAGTGCGTGCCGGGGTACGGGGGACCGGTGGTCTACTGCGCCGACGCCTTCGCAGGTCTTACGGCGATGCAGGAGCTCGAGGCCGGAACGCTCCATTCCACGACGTACCGGGACACGGGGAAGAAGGCCACCGCGCCGGGGCGCAGGGAAGCGCGGATCTCCCGGGACAATCCGGTTCCGGAGCCCCCGTTCCTCGGGGCCCGCCACGTCACGGATATCCCCACGGATCTCCTCTTCCCCTACGTCAACGAGCAGGCGCTGTTCCGGGGACGCTGGGGGTACCGACGAGGGAAGATGGAGGCCGGGGAGTACCGCCGGCTCGTCGAGGAGACGGTGAAGCCGATGTACGAGAAGCTGAAACAACGGTGCGTGGAGGAGAGCCTCTCGCGCCCGATGGTCGCATACGGGTATTTCCGGTGCTTCTCCGAGGACGACACCCTCGTCGTGCGGCACGAGGGACGGGACCACGCCTTCCCCTTCCCCCGCCAGAAGAACCCGCCGCATCTCTGCATCGCCGACTACTTCCGGACGACGGCGGAAGGGGGCGATATCGCGGGATTTTTCGTGGCGACGATCGGGGAGCGGTTCGGGCAGACGACGCGGGAACTCTTCGAGGCGAACCGGTACCATGATTACCTGATGCTGCACGCACTCTCCGTCGAGCTTACCGACGCATTGGCCGAATACTGGCACGAGGTGATGCGGCGGGAACTGGGCATCGCGGAACAGAAGCCGTCCGGTCCGGAAGGGTACGTCGTCCAGGAATACCAGGGATCCCGGTACGGTTTCGGCTACCCCGCATGCCCCGACCTGGAGGCCCACCGGCCGGTATTCGAGCTGCTCCGGCCGGAGACGATCGGGGTCACCCTCACCGAAACAATGGAGATGGTGCCCGAGCAGACCACCTCGGCCATCGTGGCGCACCACCTGCAGGCGAAGTATTTCGCCATATAGCCACCCGAAGGAGAATACCCGTGAAGAAGTACATCTGCACGAACTGCGGTTACATTTACGATCCCGAGGTGGGCGACCCGATGGGGGATATTCCTCCCGGCACGGCGTTCGAGGCGTTGCCGGACGAGTGGGTCTGTCCCATGTGCTACGCGCCCAAGGCGACCTTCGACGAGATGGAGTAGGCGGTGGAGCCGATCCTCGAACGGATGAAGAGATCCCCGCTGGTGTTCGACGGGGCCATGGGGACGATGATCTACGACCGCGGAGTCTTCATCAACACCTGCTTCGACGAACTCTCCCTCTCCAATCCGAAGCTCATCGGGCAGATCCACCGGGAATACGTGGAGGCCGGGGCCGAGGTGATCGAGACGAACACCTTCGGAGCCAACCGCATCGCCCTCCGGCCGTACGGGCTTTCCGAGAAAGTCGTGGAGATCAATCGCCAGGCGGTGCGCATTGCCCGGGAGATCGCGGGCGATGCGGTGTACGTGGCGGGCGCCGTGGGTCCGTGCATTCGCCCGGACCAGATCATGCCGGACGAGCACACCGGGGAGGTGGAGGAAGCCTTCTCCGAGCAGATCGGGGCGCTGGTCGCGGCAGGAATCGATCTCGTCGTGCTGGAAACGTTCACTCACCTGAAGGAAATCCGGCTGGCCGCCCAGGCGGCCAGGAGGCTCGGCGCGCCGGTACTCGCTTCTTTCGTGCTGAACGACCGCGAGGAGACGGCCACGGGGGTGAAGGCGAGCGCCATCGCCCAGGCGCTGGACGCCGACGAGAACGTGGACGCCGTCGGGATCAACTGCGGGACCGGCCCCGCCGGGGTTTTCGACGCGCTGCAATCCGTTCTCCCCCTGGTCGGAAAGCCCGTTGTCGTGATGCCCAACGCGGGCTTCCCCCGGGATGTCGGGGGACGCCTGCTCTACCTCACCAGCCCGGAATATTTCACCGAGTACGCCAAGAAATATATCGAGCTGGGCGTACGCGGAGTCGGCGGATGCTGCGGGACCACACCGGCGCACATCCGGGTGGCCAGCCGGGCGGTCAAGTCGCTGAGCGGGGTGAAAAAGCATATCGAGGTCCGGGTACCCACCCGACAGGGAGTCCTGGTCCAGGTCGTCCCGCCCGAGAAGAAGTCGCGACTGGCGCGAAAGATATTCGCGGGGGAAAAGGTGACCTCCGTGGAGATCGTGCCCCCGCGTTCCAGCGACCTCTCGGGGATGCTCGCCAAGGTGAGAACGTGCGCCGAGGCGGGCGTCGATGCGATCAACATCCCCGACGGGCCGCGGGCAAGCGCCCGCATCTCCCCCATGATCGCCGCCATCACCATCCAGAAGGAGGTCGGCATCGAGACGATCCTCCACTACTGCTGCCGCGACCGCAACCTCATCGGGATGCAGTCCGACCTCCTCGGCGGGTACGCCGCCGGACTGGCGAACTTCCTGATCATTACGGGAGACCCCCCCAAGGTGGGAGACTACCCCCAGGCCACGGGGGTATTCGACGTTGACGCGATCGGGCTCACCCAGGTCACGGCCAACCTCAATCGGGGGTTCGATATCGGCGGGAACCCGATCGAGCCCCCGACGGGCATCTTCATCGGCGTCGGCGCGAACCCGTGCGCCGTGGAACGGGAGCGGGAGATCGACCGCTATTTCCGCAAGATCGACGCGGGGGCCGAGTTCGCCATCACACAGCCGGTCTTCGACGTCGAGGCCCTGTTCCGCTTCCTGGACCGCGTGGAAGGGCATTCCCGCCGCATTCCCGTCATCGCGGGAGTGTGGCCGCTGGTCAGTTACAAGAACGCCGAATTCATGAACAACGAGGTCCCCGGCGTGGTGGTTCCCGGGAAGATCCTCGACCGGATGGCACGCTGCCGGACGAATGAGGAGAGCCGACGTACCGGGATCGACATCGCGAGAAACACCATCTCGCGCGTCTCCCCCCGCGTGAGCGGTTTCCAGGTAAGCGCTCCCCTGGGCAGCGTGGAGACCGCGCTCGCCGTCCTGGAAAAGAAGCGGTAATAAAGATTCCCGGGTTTATTGACATCGACCAAACCCGTCCTTATAAATGTCCTATGGTAGACGAAAGCGAACTCAAGTTTTCCGAAGACCACCTCTGGGTCCTGGAAATGGGAGATGCCGCCCGCGTCGGGCTCTCCGATTACGCCCAGGAACAACTCGGGGAGATCCTGACCGTGACGCTGGTCGAGGTCGGGAAGTTCGTCGAACAGGGCGGGCCGGTAGGCGAGTCCGAATCGCAGAAAACCATCGTGGAACTCGTCTCTCCCCTGTCCGGCACCATCCGGGCCATCAACGAGAACGTCGTGGAAGACCCTTCCCTGATCAACATCGACCCGTACGGGAAGGGGTGGCTCGTCGAGGTGGAGATAGCCGAGCCCGAGGAACTGGAGCAGCTCATGAGTTACGACGAGTACGACCTGTTCATCGAGGACTGAAGCGGGAACGGCAACCGCATTCAGGCCGTTCACTTCTTCTTCAGGATCTTGTCCAGGGCGGACTGCGCCGATTTCAGAAGCTCCATGCTCAATTCGAAATTGTGGGTCCCCCGACCGTTGCTGACGATCTGGTAATTCGTCTCGGCCCCCTGGAGCAGCGTTTTCTCCTGCTCGACGTTCTTGCCGAGCTTTTCGCTGCGATCCAGATACTCCCTGGCTTCCTCGAGCCCCACCGCAATGATGTTCTCCTTTGCGGTGATCTTCTCCTTCCAGGTGATGAGCATCTTTCCGTACTCGGCGTCGTGGCATTCCTCGCACTTGGCCATGACGGTGAGGACCGTCTGCGTTCCCTTCGTAAGCTCGTGGCAATCGGTGCATCCCACATCCGCCTCGGCCATCACGTCGGGGTGCGGGGAGACGCCGACGGGCTTGACCTTCCCCTCATAGAGCGCCTTTTGCGGCTTGTGGCACTGCCCGCAGTCGATGTCCCGGTTTTCGTGGTGGCACGCCATGCACTCCGACTTGGTGACGATACGCATCTTGTGCATGTCCGGAGAATGGCACTTGGTGCACTGGATCCCCACGTCCCGGACGTGCAGCGAATGGGGAAAGCGCACCTCCATCTCCCGGAAGAAGAGTTCTCCCGGCGGCCGCACCCTCTGGTGGCACAACGTCATGCAATACGCGGAGGAGTTGGCCAGGATGGACGGGCGGGGAGGCCCGCCGCCTATCCCGGCGGCCTTGAACGCAGCGGAAACCTGGTCGTACCCGGCACGCACGATTCGGTAGGCATACTCGATGTTGTGAGCGCCGCGTCCGGCCTTCAGGAGGTTGAGATTGGCGCGGGCATCCGCCACCAGCGTCCGGGCCTCCGCAACTCTCTGCGACTTGGCGGGGCCGGTCCCGACGGCCGCTTCCCCGGAGGAGACGATCGCCTCCATGTTGGCGACGAGGACGCGGGATTCGCGAATCCAGTCGTCGAGCAACCGGTCGTAGTTCTTCCCGTGGCAGACGACACAGCTTTGCCGCTCGGCCGTAAGCTTCTTCTCCCCGGGGAAAGCGACGCCGGATTCCCGCACCTCCACGGACTTCGTGTGGCAACCGTCGCAGGACACCTGGGCCGAGAACATTCGGGACGGGGTGTCCGGCACGCCCCGCGCCCCCGCTCCCATGTACATCTCCTTCTGGTAGTTGTGCAGATGCTTGTGGCATGCGTCGCACTGCACCTCGAAGGTCTTGACCATCTCGATCTCGCCGTGCCGGATCTTCTCGTGGCACTGGAAGCACTGGATCGAGTTCAGGGTGACGTGCGTCCGGTGGAGGGCAAGCGAATCGGACTTCTCCTGGAGTCTGCCGACGTGACAGTTGAAGCACCGGGAATCCTCGACCTTTCCGTCCCCCTCCGCCACTCTCAGGTGGCACTGCTTGCACTGCACGCCGATCTTCAGGTAGGAATCGTGGGAAAAGGTGAACCCACTGTGCTCCACCGTCTTCTTCGGAGTCCCGTGGCACCCGGGGCACCCGCCGAGCGCCTGCCCCTGGCTTATCCCCTTGAAGTGGCACAGGAAGCAAACGTTCGTGTCCACCGCAATGTGTTCTCCCTGCACGATCGAATAGTGGCACGTCGTGCAACGGAGCTGCTCCCCCCGCTTGAGCTTCGTCAGGTGCTCCTGATGATCGAAGATGATGGCGCCGAGCATGGCCTTCCCCTTCTTGATGCGCCCCTCGTGACAGCCTTGGCTAAGGCACGCCTTGTCCGGCACGTTCGCACGGGGCCTGGGGTTGTACAGGCCGGTCCAGTACTTGAGCGTCGTCACGGTGATGAACACGGGGGAGAAGGAATGGCACTTGATGCAGGAGACGTCCGCGTGTTTTGACGTCTTCCACTGGTCGTAGAACGGGTCCATGTAGTGGCAGACGACACACGACTTGGGAAAGTAGGCGGCGACGAAGAAGGCCCCGTTGAAGACGATCAGGATCCCCAGGACGACGCCCCCGATGGCCAGGAGCGGCTTCCGGTTTTTCACGACGAGGTCCCACCAGGCAAGAAACATCTCTTTCATCGGCTGGGCACCTCCGCCGACTCCTGTTTCGACCGTTTCGCCATGATCTCGTCGTATTCGAGCGGATGCTCCTCCTTCATCTCATGCTCCGAGATCTGCCCGTGCCACCACAAAAGCGTTCCGGGGAACCGGTCGGGGTTGAAGTGGACGTTGTAGAAATGCCAGATGACGATGGCCAGCGTGGCGAGCATCGCTTCATCGCTGTGCATCTCGTGGGCGACGTCCAGCACGTACTTCGGGAAATACTTGAGGACGATCCCCTCGAACCAGAGGAAGAGTCCCGAGCCGATCATGATGACGCACCCCCAGTAGACGGCCCAGTAGTCGAATTTCTCGATGTAGCTGAACCGCCCGAAACGGGGCTTGTCCGGGCTTTTCCCCAGGAAATGCCGGATGTTCTGCGCCGCGTCCCTTGCGTCCTTGGGGGTGGGGATCAGGAGGACGAAATCCCGCCTGCCCTGCCGGGAGAACACCGTGTAGAAGAGGTGGTGCACCATGAAGTAGATGAGCATGCCCGCGCCGAACCGGTGCACCATCGTGGAGTTGTGGATCCCCCCCCACAGATTCACCAGGTACCGGGAGAGCACGAAGTCCGGAAACTTGATCGGCATCCCGGTGATGATGAGGAGGATGACCGATGTGAACATCACCATATGCTGGAAGCGGAAGTTCCTGTTGAACCGCTGGAACATCTCGCCTTCCTCGTGGTGCTTTTCCCGACGTTTCTCCTCCCGGCGCCTCCGCGCTTCCTCCCTGCGTTCCGCCGCCGTCCGGATCCGTTTTTCCCGCTCCACTTCCTCGAGAACGCGGGCGCGAACCCTTTCCCGGATCTTCTCCGCTTCGGAAGGGTCGAGGTCGGCCGTCTCCCCGGCGATGGCTGCCTCGATCTCTCCTTCCAGGGTCTCCTGCTTCGGATCCTTCTTCTCGTTCATCGACATTCGATTCCTTTCCCGCTGGTAGGTTATCTCCCGTTGGCCGCAGAATCCCTACTTTTCGCCGCGAAGCCTCCGGGTCCGCCCATACATGTCGAGGAAGATGTGCACGATGAGGGCGAGCATGGTGGCGATGGTGAGGTATTTGAAAAACAGGGCCGTGTAATAGATGATCCCGGACTCCTTCTTGTGGGAATCGACGTGCATCTTCCCCACGGCAAAGTTGGGGTTCGCTCCGGGGTGGCACTTTCCGCACGTGGCGGGAACGTTTTTCGGGTTGACCATCGAGAGCGGGTCCTCGGGCGGCCGGATGTCGTGCACGCCGTGGCAGGAGGCGCAGTTGGCCACCGTCCGGGACCCGAACTGTCCCGCCACGCCGTGGAACGAGTTCTTGTACGTGGCCACCTGCTCGGTCTCGATGCCGAACTTGCTCATGATCGTAACGGAGCCGTGGCACGTCGAGCATTGCTCCGCGACGTGGGTCGCGTACACCGAGGACTTGGGATCCAGGTGGCCGTAAATCTTGTGCTCTCCGTGGCAGCCGGTGCACGAAGGGGCGTCCACGATCCCCTTGGATACCGCCACGCCGTGGATCGAGGTCTTGTACTTGGCGTAGATCTTGATGTGGCACCGTCCGCACGTCTCCGCGACATTCCCGTGGGAAACCGCCGACGCCGGATCCTTCGCCTTGCGGATGTTGTGGCTCCCGTGGCAATCCTGGCACAGCGGAGCCTTCGTGTTCCCCTTTGCGATCGCCACTCCGTGGACCGAGCCGAAATACTCCAGGTAGGCGTCCGACTGCGGGGCCCCTTCCGCGTTCCCCTTGTAATGGCAGTGGGTGCAGGCCACGCGCTTGGGCCGCTGGCGGTGGGGTATCTCGCTCACGTCGAAGTGGCAGTCCACGCACGCTTTCTTCTCGTGAACCGAGCCTTTAAGGCTGTCCTCCGTCGCGAACAGGTCACGGATCTGCCCGTCGACGAGGATCTTCCGGAACTCCGGTTTGCCGTGGCACAGCGTGCACTTTTCCAGCGAAATTCCGGCTTCCGCGGGGGAGGACAACCCCTGGGCGCAGATCCCCAGGACGACGATGACCCATGCCGCGAAAAACTTCCCCCTCATAGTACCCCTTCCCCTTTGAGTTTTTCATATTCGAGCGGGTGCTCCTCCCGAATCCACTCGGCGTCCACTTTCCCGGTCAGCCAGGCCCAGTTCATCGGAAATACGGACGGGTGCAGGTGTACGATGTAGAGGTGCCAGAACAGAAGGATAACGAAAATGAGCAGTCCCTGGTACCCGTGAATGATCAGGGTCAGGTCCAGGACGAACTTGGGGAGGAACCGCATCGAGAAGGTCTCCGCCCAGAGGATCATCCCGGTCACGGAGATGAGGAAGACCCCCGCCGTGGCGCCCCAGTACTGGAACTTCTCCTTGTACCCGTACTTCCCGAAGCGCGGGTATTCGTTGCCCATCCCGAGGTTGATAGCGCATCGCCTGGAGGAAATCGTCGAAATCCCGCCGGGTGAGCCAGATTTCCTTCAGCTCCCGTTTTCCCTCGCGGGATATGAGCATGTAGAAGGCGTGGTAGACCAGCTGGGCCATCAGGAAGACAGCCGCGGACCGGTGTATGATCCCCCGGTACAGCACCCCTCCTTCGAGGCGGATCAGGACCTGCGCCAGCGAGTTTTCGTAGTACATCAGCGCGAAACCGGTTACGGCGAGGACCAGGAGGGAGATCATCAGCAACAGGTGCTGTATGCGGAACAGGACCGACATCCGCTCCACGTACACCGGGCCCCGGGATTTTTCGCTCATCGTTGTCACTCCTTCTTCTCTTCCGGCTTCTTTTCCAGGCGCCTGCGTCTTCCCAGAAGGTCCATTCCCACGTGCAGGACGAACAGGATGATGAGCACGCCGATGAAGATCGTGTAGAAGATGCGGACCGCGAAGACGCCCATCGCCTTCTGCGGGGTCACCTCCACGTGGATATCCCCCTTGGCGAAGTTCACCCCCGCGTTGGGATGGCACTTGCCGCAGGTTTTCGGAAGATTCGCCTTGTTGACCGTTGAAGCGGGGTCCGACGACGGAAGGATCTTATGAAACCCGTGGCACGAGGCGCAGTTCGCCGCCTTGGTCATCCCGTACTCGAGGGCGACCCCGTGAAACGAGTCCATATAGGTGGAGAAACGCTTCTTCGGCAAGGCGTACCGGGTGGAGATCGCTTCGTTCCCGTGGCACGCCGTGCAGGTCTTGGGGATGTTCATCACGTAGACCTTCGACCGGGGGTCGGTGATCTTCGTGATCGTGTGCTCGCCGTGGCAGTCGGTGCACACCGGGGATTCCGCGATCCCGGCGCGCATCCCCTTTCCGTGCACGGAAAGCTCATACTCCTCCAGAATGCCGGAGTGGCACTTCCCGCAAAGCGTCGGGATGTTCTGCCGGTGGGTGGCGGAACGGGGCTGGTCCCCCGGGAGGATCATGTGATTCCCGTGGCAGTCCGGGCAGACCGCGGCGCCCAATAGACCCGATTTCTTCGAGGCCATTCCGTGCACGCTGTTCCTGTATGCCTCCATCACCTTCTGGTCGGGGAGCCCGTACTTCTCCTCGATCACCCTGTCCTCGTGGCATTTCAGGCAGACCCCGACGATGTTCAGCCGGAACGTGCGCGCCTTGGGGTCCTGCACCTTGCGGATGTCGTGCTTGCCGTGGCAATCCTCGCACCCCGGGACGTCTTTCACCCCCTTCGCGTGCGCGATCCCGTGGGTGCTCTGGGAGTACGACTTCTGCGCGTCGGCGTGGCACCTTCCGCACGCTACCGCCGCCAGTTCTCCGTGCGGAACCGTCGCGTCCGTGTGGCACGCAGTGCACTCGGCCTTGCCGTGGACCGACTCCCGGAACAGGTTTTCGTCGACGAACAGCGACAGCGTCCTCCCGTCGGGAAGGGACTTCTCCATCGTCTTGTCCCCGTGGCATTCCTGGCAATCTCCGACCGTGGGACCCGCACCCGCCGTCGTGGCAAGCGCGACTGCCGCGGCTGCCAGGAGTGCGGCAATAAGGAACGATCGCAGCGGTTTCATTTCTCCTCCGTCGGCCGGGTGGCCGGTCCCGGCACGGCTTCCCCGCGCCGCTCCCTCTCGGCGATCTCCTCGAGTTCGAGGGGATGCTCGTGCTCCATGTGGTGGCGGGAGAGCTTTCCGTCGATCCAGGTGAACGACATGGGGGCGAAATCCGGGTTGACGATCACGTAGTACAGGTGCCATACGAAGATCGCCAGGGTGGCCAGGATCGCCTCGTAGTAGTGGACCAGGGTGGCGACGTCCAGCCCCCATATCGGGATCACCTTCAGGGTCTCGTTCTCGAACCAGAGCATGAACCCGGTGACGACCATCACGATCGTTCCCCACACGAGGGCGAGATACTCGGCCTTCTCCACGTAGCCGTACCGGCCGAACCTAGGCCCGTGATCGGAAAGCCCCGCGTAGTATTTGAGCATCGCCACGACGTCCAGGGCATCCTGCCACCGGGGCATCATATGGGCCAGCTGGTCCCGCCCGCGGGCTGTGAAGACGGCATAGAAGACGTGATAGAGGGAGGTCCCCACCATCACGATCGCGGCGGCACGGTGCCCGTTCCCCCGCAGGGTGACATTCGTGGCGTCCGCGAGAAAAGGGATCGACCATTTAAATTTGAGGGCGAAGCCGGTGATCACGAGCACGAAGAAACTCGAAAGCGTCAGGAGATGCTGGATCCGCTCGGAGCGGTTCAGCCGCTCGTATCCGGGGTCCGACCACTTTTCCGTCCTTTCCCGGTAGAGGGCCCGCATCTTCCGCATGTAGTCGGCGCCGTTGTGGAGGACCATCCCTCCGATGACGATGACGATCAGCCAGATGTAGATACTCCTCACCCAGGATTTGATGGAGCTCCCGACTCCGCCCGGGCCGGCGTGGATGTTCCCCTTGGCGAAGTTCGCCGTCGCGCCGGGGTGGCACTGCCCGCAGGTCACCGGCAGGTTCTGCGGGTTCACCGTGGAGCGCGGGTCCTCCGTCGCGAAAATCTCGTGCACCCCGTGGCAGGAAGAGCAGTTCGCCACGGTTCGGTCCCCCAGCCGCTGGGAGAGGCCGTGGAAGCTTTCCCGGTACCCCTTGACCTTGCCGGCCTCGACGCCGTACCGTGCGGCAAGCTTCTCCGCGGCGTGGCAGGAGGGGCACGTCTTTTCCGAAACGACCATGAAGGATACGCGGGACAGGGGATCCGACGCCTGGCGAATTTCGTGCTCCCCGTGGCAGTCGGTGCAGTCCGGGGCATCCGGGACGCCCCGGAAGAAAGCAACCCCGTGCACACTCTCGCGGAAAATCGTGAACACGCCGTAGTGGCATTTCCCGCATGTCTCGGGGATGTTCATGCGGTAGATGGGAGATTTCGGATCCAAACGGTCCTTGATGTCGTGCGCCCCGTGGCAGTCGACGCACGAGGCGGATTTGTTCAACCCCTTCTCCACGATCGCGATGTTGTGGATGCTTTCCCCGTACATCCTCGCGGCGCCGGGGATGGCGATCCCCCCCTTCTTGATCACCTCCTTGCTTCCATGGCAACGCGTGCAGGTCGCGGCGACATTCCGGAAATAGACCGGTGAGGTGGACAGGGTCGTTTTGGAAATCGCATGCGCCCCGTGGCAGTCCGTGCAGCCCGGGGCGTCGATCCCCACCACCGCCTTGCGGCCGACCACATGCCGGCTTTTCGCGAATACGGCCGCCTCCTCGGTGTGGCAGCCGGAACAGTCGACCGGCTTGAGGCGGGCCGTGTGCGGCAGTTCCTTGACATCCTCGTGGCAGTCCGTGCAGGAGAGGTCCGCATGCACCGAAGCCTCATACAGCCCGCTGTCCACATGGAGGCTGGTCCCCGGGAAGGGTGCAATGGCCCGGTGGGGTTTTACCGGTCCGCCCGGGACCACGTTCGACGCCAATTCCTCGGGCGACCAGGAGAGGATGTCCGCGTCCCCGTGACAATCCAGGCAATCGGAGTTTTCTCCCGCCAGCAGCAAAGAGGGACTCAATGCCAAAAGGAGTGCAACTACTCCGACAAGACCTGCAATGCGGGTCCTTCCCCGGAACAAGGGGAACATGATCGCTCCCTTCCTTTCCCTTTGAGAAAATTGAGGCGGGTTCAATGCCGTTTCCCCGATATGCGACCCATTCCGATTATTGTCGACTGTATACATAACTCATCAACACCCAATAATCAAGACGAATTTTCCTCCCACGGACGCGGTCCCGCCCCTTCTGTTGAAAATTTATGTAGAAAAAATCGCCGTTACACCAGCGGCAAGGGCTGCACCGGACTTGCCGGAAAAGGGCCCATCGGAAAGAACCTCTGCCGGATACGTCGGCGGTCCCCGTCCATCCCCCCCCACACCGGGGAAATTCCTGGGGGCGTCAAGCCCCGTCCGTGGAATGGCGGATGTTTTATCCGGGCGGAAACCACTCCACCGGGAGGAGTTAGAAATTTTTTCGTTTTTTCCCGTCTTTTCCTTGACAGCCCTACCCTGACACCATATCTTGTATGCGTACTGATCATAGACCACAAGATACACTATCGTTAAAGTGGGATAATACCTACAGGGGAGCTGCCACGATGGAATTGAACCGCCCGGTTTCCGCCTCCGCCGTTCCGGCGGGCGACAAGCCGGAGACTCCCTTTGTCTCCGGAACCAGGGATCTCCCGGATCGTCCTCCGCAGGAATGGGCCGAGAGGATGCATGCAAAGTACGGCCCGATGCCGATCTCGGAAAACGCCCGGAAGGTGCTCGATCGCCGCTATCTCAAGAAGGATCCGGGGGAGCAGAGGATGGAGACCCCCGAGGAGATGCTCGCACGCGTGGCGTACGACATCGCGTTGGCGGAAGGCCTGTACTACGGCTCCGTGCCCGAGGTCGTCCTGCAGTGGGCGGAGAGGTTCTACGCGATGATGAACCGCCTCGACTTCATGCCCAACTCGCCCACCCTGATGAACGCCGGGCGGGAGCTGCAGCAGCTGTCGGCGTGTTTCGTGCTCCCCGTCGACGACTCGATGGAGTCGATCTTCGAGGCGGTCAAGAACACCGCGCTCATCCACAAGAGCGGGGGGGGGACCGGATTCTCCTTTTCCCGGCTGCGCCCGAAGCACGACGTCGTCAAATCCACCAAGGGCATCTCGTCGGGGCCGATCTCGTTCATGACCGTGTTCGACGCCGCAACCGAGACGATCAAGCAGGGAGGAACCCGGCGCGGGGCGAACATGGGGATCCTGCGGGTGGACCACCCCGACATTCTCGATTTCATCTTCTGCAAGATGAAGAACGACCGCCTGAACAACTTCAACATTTCCGTGGCGCTCACCGAGGATTTCATGAAGGCGGTGGAGTCGGACGCCGAGTATGAGCTTGTCAATCCCCACGACGGCCAGGTCGTCACGAGGCTTTCCGCCCGCGAGGTGTTCGAGAAGATCGTGGAGGCCGCATGGAGGAACGGGGAACCGGGGATCATCTTCCTGGACAGGATCAACCGGGACAACCCCACACCCAGGATCGGTGCGATCGAGAGCACCAACCCGTGCGGGGAGCAGCCCCTTCTGCCGTACGAGAGCTGCAACCTGGGCTCCATCAACCTCTCCGGCATGGTGACGGGCGACAACGGGAGCGTCCGTATCAACTACGAAAGGATGCGCGAGACGATCCATGACGCGATCCGGTTCCTCGATAACGTGATCGACAGGAACAACTATCCCCTCCCCGAAATCCGCCAGATGACGATGGGAAACCGGAAGGTCGGGCTGGGCGTGATGGGGTTCGCCGACATGCTCATCAAGCTGGGCGTCCCCTACGACTCGGACGAGGCCCTGGCCGTCGCCCAGGAGGTGATGAGCTTCCTTCAGGAGGAATCCGTCAACTCTTCCTCGCTCCTGGCGCGCGAGCGGGGCCCGTTCCCGAACTACGCCACGAGCATCTTCCCGGAAAACGGGAAGATCGCCCGGCGCAATGCGACAACCACGACGATCGCCCCGACGGGGACCATCAGCATCATCGCCGGGTGCAGCAGCGGCATCGAGCCCATATTCGCCCTGTCGTACATACGCAACGTGATGGACAACGACCACCTTGTCGAGGGGCACCCTCTCTTCGAGGAGGAGATGAAACGCAGGGGAGACTACTCGCTGGACCTGATGAAGGCGGTCTCCCAGAAAGGAAGTCTTCGTCATATCGAGGGGATCCCGGAGGAGGTGCGGAGGATCTTCGTGACGGCCCACGACATCTCGCCCGAAGCGCACTTAAGAATGCAGGCCGCCTTCCAGAAGCACGTCGACAACGCGGTGTCCAAGACGGTAAATTTCCCCTCGGACGCGACCCGGGAGGATATCCGCAAGGTGTACCTCCTCGCCTGTCGACTGGGATGCAAGGGAGTCACCGTATACCGGGACAAGAGCAGGGAGGAGCAGGTGCTGAACATCGGCGAGGTGAACCGGGTGGAGCCGGCCGGGACGGCCGAGGCGACGGAGAGAGAATCCGGCTACGTCTCCACACGACCCCGTCCCGACACCCTTCTCGGGGTCACCAAGGAGATGAAGACCAGTTGCGGAAAGATCTACGTGACGATGAACTGCGACGAGAAGGGGATCTTCGAGGTGTTCAACCAGATGGGGAAGGCGGGCGGATGCGCCGCATCCCAGTCCGAGGCGATCGGGAGGCTCGTTTCCCTGGCCCTTCGCTCGGGGGTCAAGCCCGATATGATCGTCAAGCAGCTGAAAGGGATATCGTGCCACCTCCCGGCGTGGGCCGGAAACGGCGCAAAGATCATGTCGTGCGCGGATGCGGTCGCCAAGGCCGTCGAGTGGTACATCGACAACGTCGACCGGATGTTCTCCGCCCAAGTGGAGCCGGGGGAACCCCCGTCCTCCACCGGCGGGAAGGACGCCTCCCGGCAGGTAAGCGCTCTCGGCAGCGAGGGGTTCGAGATCTCGCGGGGAGCCTGCCCCGACTGCGGCAGCCAGGTCGAGATGCAGGAGGGGTGTCTCAAGTGCCGCTCGTGCGGATTCTCGGAGTGCTGACCGGGTTCGAAGACTCCTTTCTCCCGGAAGCCGGTGGCACGTCGTGAATGCCCCGTTCGTAACCATGGAGGGGATCGAGGGGTCCGGCAAGACGACGCAAACCGGGCTCCTGTCGGGATACCTCTCCGGGAAAGGGATTCCCCACGTCGTCACCCGCGAGCCGGGCGGAACTCCCTTGGCCGACGAGATCCGCGTGCTTCTGCTCTCTCCGCGCGAGGAGCGCGTCTTCCCGGAGACCGAACTGCTCCTCTACGAGGCCGCGCGCGCCCAGCACGTTCGCACGGTCATCCTTCCCGCCCTCTCCTCGGGGAAAGCCGTCCTGTCCGACCGCTTCAGCGACGCCACCGCCGCCTACCAGGGGTTTTCCCGGGGGATCGACGCCGCACAAATCGAGAGTCTGAACGCCTTCGCTTCCGGGGGACTTGTCCCGGACCTCACCCTCCTCTTCGACATCGACCCCGAAGACGGCTTCCTGCGGATCCACGGACGGGGGGGGCCGGCGGACCGCATGGAGTCCGAGACCATCGAGTTCCACCGGAAGGTCAGGAAGGGGTACCTCCGCCTGCAGGCGGAGCACCCGGGCCGGATCGTCCGGATCGACGGGGCGCTTCCGGCCGACGAGGTGTTTCGTCGCGTGCGGGCGGAAACCGCGGCGCGGTTCGGATGGTAGGGCCGTTCGGCGGCATACGCGGGCAAGACCGTGCGGTCGCCCTCCTTGCGCGCTACCTCGAATCCGGCAACGTTCCCCCCGGCCTACTCTTCTTCGGGGAGGAGGGGATCGGGAAAGAAAAGGCGGCAGCCGGCTTCGTTTCCGCCCTCTTCTGCCGGCATCGGGGGCCGGCCGGCGGGTGCGGTACGTGCACCGACTGCCGACTTCTCGTTTCGGGATCCCACCCGAATCTCGTCCGCGTATCCCCGGAAAACCAGAACATCCTGATCGATGACATCCGTAGCCTCCAGGAAGAGTTGTCGCTCAAGGCATTTTCGGACAGGCCCCGCGCCGTCGTCATGACTCCGGCGGACAGGATGACGGTCCAGGCGGCGAACGCGCTCCTGAAAACCCTCGAGGAACCTCCGCCGGGGGCGCACCTCCTGCTCGTCGCACACCGGATATCCCGCCTTCCCCTCACGATCGTCTCCCGGTGCCAGAAGGTCTCTTTCTCTCCCCTCCCGGCGAGGGACGTGGAGGATATCGTGGCCGGCATCCCCGGAGTCGGCGACCGCCATTCCCGCGAGGAGATCCGCGGGGCGGCGGCCTGCTCGGGGGGAAGCCCGGGAAGGGCGCTCGAGGTGCTGAAAGAAACGGAAGGGGAGCGGGAGAGATGGATCCGCCTCCTTTCCTCGCCCGACCCGGCAGACATCGCTTCGGTCGCAGCCTCGTGGAAGGGAGCGGGGGACCTCTCCCGGAAGGTCGCTGCCCCCCTCTCCCTCGTGCGGGACATCGCCCTCTTATCTTCCGGCGCGGAAATGGGTATAATAAACGAGGATTTGAAGAATGCGTTGCGGATCGCGGCCGGCCGGAAGACGCCCGAGGGGTGGAGCCGGGCGTTCCAGGCGCTTCTCTCCATGTCCCGCATGCCTCCGCAGGCACAGAAGCAGCTCATGGTGGAGGCATTTTTGTTCACAATCCACGGGGAAGGACAGGTTCCTTAAATGGATCTGGCCGGAATCAGGTTCCGGGGTCTTTGCAAGATGAACCATTACGACTGCACCGGGACGTCCCTTGGCAAGGGGGACTACGCAGTCGTGATGACCGACCGGGGCCCTGCCCTGGGCGAGGTCGTTCAGCGGATCGACAACATCACCTCCGCGTCGGAGAAGGCCCCTTTCCCGAAGGTGGTGCGGGGAGCCTCGGCAGACGACCTGCACGCCCACCAGGAAAACGCCAGGCGCGAGAGCGACGCCCACGCGTTTTGCCTCTCCCGCATCGAGGCCCGGAAACTGCCTATGAAGCTGATACGAACCGAGATCCTCCTCGACCGGAGCAAGTCGATCTTCTACTTCACGGCGGACGGGCGGATCGATTTCCGGGAGCTGGTCAAGGACCTGGCCCATGAAATGCGGACCCGGATCGAGATGCGGCAGGTCGGCGTACGCGACGAGGCGAGGATGGTGGGGGGAATAGGCCCCTGCGGCAAGGAACTCTGCTGCGCCTCCCACCTCTCCGGATTCGAGCCGATTACCGTAAGGATGGCCAAGGACCAGGGACTCGCGCTCAACCCGGCGAAACTCTCCGGCGTCTGCGGAAGACTGATGTGCTGCCTCATCTACGAGCACAGGTCCCACACGCGAAACAAGGCGTGCGGGACCTGCGCCGCGGACCAGGGCGGAAAGACCGCCCCCCCGGTCGAGGGAGCGGAGGACCTCTCCTTCCGGTTCGGCGATGAGGAGGAGGGGTAACGCGTTGAAGGAGACGTTCTACATCACGACCCCGATCTACTACGTGAACGACGTTCCCCACATCGGGCACGCCTACACGACGATCGCGTGCGACGCGCTTGCGCGATGGCACCGGATGAAGGGGCAGAAGGTCTTCTTCCTCACCGGGACCGACGAGCACGGGGAGAAGGTGAACAAGAGCGCCACCCAGCAGGGGATCTCGCCGAAAGAGCTGGCCGACCGCGTCGTCACCCGCTTCCAGGGGCTCTCCGAGGCGCTCACCATCAGCAACGACGGATTCATCCGGACATCCGAGCCGCGCCACTACGCCTCCGTCCAGGACATCTTCCGGAAATCGCTCGCCAACGGGGACATTTACCTCGGCGCGTACGAGGGATGGTACTGCACGCCCTGCGAGTCGTACTGGACCGACCTGCAGCTGCTGGACGGAAGCTGCCCCGACTGCCGGAGGCCGGCGGAAAAGCGGAAGGAACCTTCCTATTTCTTCCGGCTGTCCAAATTCCAGAAGCCGCTTCTCGATTACTACGGCAAGAATCCGCAGTTCATCCGCCCGGAGAGCCGCCGGAACGAGGTCATCGCCTTCGTAGAGGCGGGCCTGAACGACCTGTCCGTTTCGCGCACATCGCTTTCGTGGGGGATACCGGTTCCCGGCGCGGACGGGCACGTGATCTACGTATGGTACGACGCCCTGACGAACTACATCACGGGACTCGGATACCCGAAACGGACCGAGGCGTTCGACGCCTTCTGGCCGGCGGACGTCCACATGGTCGGGAAGGACATTCTCCGGTTCCACGCCGTCTATTGGCCGGCGTTTCTGTTGTCCGCCGGCATTGCACCGCCCCTGAGCGTCTTCGCCCACGGATGGTGGACCGTCGAGGGTCAGAAGATGAGCAAGTCCCTGGGCAACGTGGTCGACCCGTACGATATGGTGAAGACGTACGGAGCGGACGCCTTCCGCTACTTCCTGCTCCGCGAGGTGCCGTTCGGGAAGGACGGAGACTTCTCCCGGAAGGCGCTTGTGGACCGGATCAATTCGGACCTCGCGAACAACCTGGGCAATCTTCTGAACCGGTCTCTCAACATGCTGGGCAAATACTTCGGCTCCGTCGTCCCCTCTCCGACCACGCCCGACCTTTCCGACGATGCGCTGGCGGGCACCGCCCGCAAGATCCTGCCCGCCGTGGACGCGGCGATGGAGGAGGTGGAGTTTCACAAGGTGCTCGCGGCCGTCCTTTCCCTCTCCGACGCGGCGAACAAGTACATCGACACGAACACCCCCTGGACCCTGGCGAAGGACCCCGCGAGGAAGGAGCGGCTCGGGACCGTTCTTTACCACGCCCTCGAGGCGGCGAGAATCTCCGTGTTGCTGATGGCTCCGTTTATCCCCACGGCAGCGCAACGGATGTGGGAGGCGCTCGGGTGCGACGGCCGCGTCGAGGAGGCGATCGTCTCCGAGGCGGGTCGCTGGGGTATCCTGCGCGCCGGGACTACGCTTCCCCGCTCCGTGATCGCCTTTCCCCGGATCGAGGACTGAATGGCACGTCCCGTCGATATGCCGGCATTCGATCGTCGTCCGGTCTTTCCGTAGAGAGCGCTTCACCCGATGTATTTCGACACGCACGCCCACCTGGACCTGGAACCCCTCTGCAACGCGGAGGATGAAATCATCCGTCGTGCGCGCGAGGCGGGGGTAACGCACATCGTCACGATCGGGATCGACCCGGGAAGCGGCGAAAAGGCGGTGGAGATCGCCCACCGGCACGGGGGGGTCTACGCGGCCGTTGGGCTGCACCCGCACGACGCCTCCGGCTTCACGGAGGATCAGCTTATGCGTCTTGACCGGCTTTCGCGGTGCGACAAGGTGGTCGCGGTCGGCGAAACGGGACTCGACTTCTTCCGGGACCGGTCGCCGAGGGACGCGCAACGGGCGGCCTTCCGGGAGCAGGTACGCCTGGCCCGGAAGCGGAATCTCCCCGTGGTCGTTCACGACCGGGACGCCCACGATGAGACGCTCGCCATCCTCTCGGAGGAGAGAGCCTCCGAGGTAGGCGGGATCATCCACTGTTTCTCCGCGGATCTGGCGATGGCGCGCCGGGCGATCGGGATGAACTTCCTGATCTCCCTTCCCGGGGCCATCACCTACAAGGGGTCCGGGACCCAGGCCGAAGCGGTTCGGCAACTCCCGCTGGAGAAGCTGCTCCTCGAGACCGACTGCCCGTTCCTCGCCCCGGTACCGCACCGGGGGAAGACGAACGAGCCCTCGTTCGTGCCTCTCGTGGCGAAGCGGGTCGCGGAGATCAAGGGGCTGTCCGTCGAGGACGTGGCACGCGTCACCACGTTGAACGCGAAACGGATCTTCCGGATCCCCGCCGACGAGGAGGTTCGCGTCGCGTACCGAATCCGGAACTCCCTGTACCTGAACATCACCAACCGCTGCACCAACGCCTGCACGTTCTGCGCGAAGCGAGGCGATTTCCATGTGAAAGGACATTACCTCAAGCTTCCCGGGGAACCCGGCGTGGAGCAGCTGGTTGCGGAGGTCGGCGACCCCACCGACTACGACGAGGTTGTCTTCTGCGGGTTCGGGGAGCCTCTCCTTCGCCTCCCGGTGGTCCGGGAGGTCGCGGAAGCACTAAAAGCCAGGGGCGCAAGAATCCGGGTCAACACCGACGGACTGGCGAACCTCGTGCACGGGCGCAATATTCTTCCGGAGCTCGCCGGCCTGGTGGACGCCCTTTCCGTCTCCCTCAACGCCCCCGACGCCGGGACGTACGCCCGCATCTGCCCGAACCGGTACGGAGAGGACTCGTTTCCGGCCCTCCTTGCCTTTCTGCGGGAAGCGCCGAAGTTCGTCCCTTCGGTCACGGCAACCGCCGTGGCCCTCCCGGGCCTGGACCACGAAGCGGTACGCCGTCTGGCGGAATCCGTCGAAGGTGTAACATTTCGCCTTCGCGACTATAACGACGTGGGCTGAAGCGAACCCTTCAAACGTTCTTTTTTCCCGCGTAGAGGTACCTCTCGAACATCCGCTGGTAGTCGGTCCAGACCGCCCCCTCCCGCATGTCTCCCATCGCCTCGAGGAAGGCGTTCGCCTTCGAGTCCATGTTCTCGGCGAAGTGCAGCAGGACCGCCTCAAGCGTCTTGGGTCTCTTCGGGGAGCCATACTCGAGCTCTCCGTGATGGGAGAGGATCATGTGTTTGAGAAGCATCGCCTTCTCGCGGGGAAATCCTTCGATCCGGGCGCACTCACCGGTTACCCACTCGGTGCCCATGTACAGGTGGCCGAGCAGCCGGCCCTCGTCCGTGTAGTCGAATGCACCATCGTAGGAGAGCTCCCCCACTTTCCCGATGTCGTGAAGGAGCGCGCCGGCAACCAGCATGTCCGCGTCCACCCCCTCGTAGTGCCCGGAGAGGAAGCGGCAGATCGAGGCGACCGACACCGTGTGTTCCAGAAGGCCGCCGATGTAATCATGGTGCATGCTCTTTCCCCCCGGGGCCTGCCGGAACCGGCGAGCCGTCTCCGTCTCGGGGGGATCCGGGAAGATCCTCGCAAGCAGCCGGGAGAGGTCCGGATCCTTCAGTTCCCTGACCAGCGCCTGCAACTCTTCCCAGAGAGGTTCGATCCCCTTTTCCGTCACGGGGAGAAAATCGGCCAGGTTCGTCTCCCCCTCCATCTTCCGGACGTCATGGACCTTGAGCTGGATGCGCCCCTGGTACTGGATGGCGCTCCCGGTCGCCTCCACAATGTCGTCCCGGTCGAACCGCTTCGCGATCTCCTCGGCGCGGTCCCACACGCGGCATTCCACCTGCCCCGTCCGGTCGCGCAGGGCGAGGCTTATGTATGCCTTCCCCGCGTTGCTAGAAAGCACCGCCTTGTTGCTGACCAGGAAGAGATCCCGGATCTGCTCCCCTTCCTTGATATCCTTCACGAACTTCGCCTTCTGCATCGTCTATTCCGTCCTTTGGCCGGTGAATTTTTCCAGGATGCGGATCGCGGCGCGAATCCCGTCCACCGCGGAGGATACGATCCCGCCTGCGTACCCCGCCCCTTCCCCCACAGGATACAGTCCTTTTACCGTAACCGACTCATAATTCTCCCGCTCGATGCGCACCGGGGAGGAAGTGCGGGACTCCACCCCGTAGAGGGTCGCCTCCTGGGAGAGAAACCCGCGCATCGAATTCCCGAATGTTTCCATCCCGTACCGGATGTCCTCCTCCACGCGGATCGGAAGGATCCCGGAGAGGTTTGCCCGCACGACCCGGGGAGCCAGCGCCTTTCCCCGGGAGAGGTTCCGGTCCTTTCCCCTGAGGAAGGCCATCAGGTTCATGGCGGGAACGCCAAAACCCCCACCGCCTTTCCGGTACGCACGCGCCTCGAGGATCTTCTGGAAGGTGACGCCAGCCAGCACGTCGCCGACCCCGAAATCGTCCGTCGTCACGGTGGCCACGATCCCGCTGTTGGCGAACCCCGAATTCCTGGCGTGCGCGCTCATCCCGTTCACCGGCATCTCGTCGGGACCGGTCGAGGCGGTCATGACCTCCCCTCCCGGGCACATGCAGAAGGTATAGACCCCACGCCCGGCAGGCGCGCGTGCCGCCAGCCGGTAGTCAGCGGCGGGAAGGCCGGGATGCCCCGCCATCTTCCCGTACTGGATCCTGTCGATCAACTCCTGTGGATGCTCCACGCGAAACCCTACCGCGAACGGTTTCGCCGTCATCCGCACGCCCCGGCCAAGGAGCATCCGCACCGTGTCCCGAGCGGAGTGCCCGATCGCCAGCACCAGCGTCTCGCAGGGGATTTCCTCCCCGGTAGACAGACGGACCGACCGGACTGCCCCTCCTTCCGTCCCGGTCTCTTCGACCCGGGCGCCGAACCGGATATCCGACCCGAGCGACGTAAGCTCTTCCCGCATCCGGACGCAGAACTTCCGGAGGCGGTCCGTCCCCGCGTGCGGTTTCGCCTCCCGGGGCAGCTCGGGAAGTCCGGAAAACTCCGCGAACAGCCGGATCACGTGCTCGACCAACGGGTCCCCGATCCTCGTGGTCAGCTTCCCGTCGGAAAACGTCCCCGCTCCGCCTTCCCCGAACGCCACGTTGCTCTCCGGGTCCAGCGCCCCTTCCCTCCAGAAGGCAGCGACATGCCGGGAACGCTCCTCGACCGGCCGTCCCCTCTCCAGCAGAATCGGCGGTGCGCCGTACCGGGCGAGGGTGAGCGCGGCGAACAGTCCGGCGGGGCCCGCTCCCACGACGACCGGCCGCACGGGACGGGGAGGTACGGGGGCCCGGGGAAACGGGTCGGGAACGGGGAGGTGCGGGCGGGCCGAGGCGACCCGGGAGCACACCGCTTCCTCGAGGGCAGGGGAGCGAAGGGAGATATCCGCCGCGTAGACGCGCCGGATCGCCCCCTTGCGCCTCGCGTCTACCCCGCGGCGGGCGACGGAAAAGTGCTCCACCTCGTCCGGGGGAACCCCTATAATGAGAAGAACTTTCGAGAGGAGGTCCTCTTCGGGAAAACCCACGGGAACCCGAATATCGGAGATGCGCACGGCCAAGTGGATCTACCTCCTTCTCCTTCTCCCCCTCGCGGTTGCCCCGCTCTCCTGCAGAGGCATCGTCAAAAACGCCTTCCGGTCGCCGAAGGTCCGGTTGATCGACGTGGCGCTCCTGTCGAACCCGCTTGCCGATCCCGGGAAACCGTGGGATGCCGTCCTGAGCCTCGAGGTGGACAACCGCAACGACTATCCCCTGGAAGTTTCCTATGTCGCCTATTCCGCGATCTTCGGGCGGAACACGGTCGCGGGAGGGGAGCACCGCGAGGATATTCATCTCGGAGCATCGGGAATTACGGTGGTGAAGGTGCCCGTCTCCCTTCGGCCCGAAGCGTTTCTCGACGCCGCAAAGGAGGCGTTTTTCGGCCGGACCATCGCCTACGAGTTCAATGGGTCGGTCGGCCTCCGGGCCCCCGTCGTCGGCGTCGTGCGCGTCCCCTTCTCCCGCACCGGCCGGTTCGACCCGGCCGAGTTCCTGAGACGGAAAGGGTTGGGCTTCAATTGACCGCGCAAGGGGGATCGTCCCCCGAAAGGATCGCCAGCAGGTTCTCGGTCGCCAGTTCCCCCATCCCCTTCCGGGCCTGCGTCGTGGCGCTTCCCACGTGGGGAAGGAGCACCGCGGACGACACGCGAAGCAGTCTGGGGTGGACCTTCGGTTCCTTCTCGTAGACGTCCAGCCCCGCCGCGAAGATCCGTCCCTCCGCAAGCGCCTCTGCAAGCGCCGCCTCGTCGACGATCCCCCCGCGCGCGATGTTCACCAGGACCGCCTCCTTTTTCATCTTCCCCAGGCGGTTCCGGTCGATCATCCCCCGTGTTTCGGGAGAGAGCGGGACGGAGATCACGACAAAATCACTGCCGGACAGCAGATCGTCGAGCCCGACGTACCTTGCCCTGAGGGAGTCCTCCCGCGCCTTCGGGAGACGGTTGCGGCTGTGGTAGAGAACCTGCATCCCGAATCCCCTACCGCGCGCGGCTATGGCGCTGCCGATCTTGCCCATCCCGACGATCCCCAGCGTTTTCCCGAACACCGGGACGCCCAAAAATCCCCAGGGGTCCCACGCGGTGAACTTCCCCGCCCGCAGGAACCTCTCCGCCTCCGAGAACCGCCGTGCGGCCGCCAGCATGAGCCCGAACCCTGCATCCGCGGTCGCCTCGGTGAGGACGTCGGGGGTGTTGCACACGCGGATCCCCCTGCGCGACGCCTCCGGCAAGTCGATGTTGTTGACCCCGACGGCGAAATTGGACACGACACGGAGGGAGCTCCCCGCAGCGTCCATCAGGGCCGCGTCGATCCGGTCCTCCAACGTGCAGAGGATCCCGACGGCCCCGCGGACCTTCCTGAGCAGCTCCCTGCGGGGCATCGGCCCGTCGCGGTCCGGATACAGCGCCAACGCCTTTTCCCCGATCTTCGCCAGGGAAACCCCGGGGAGCCTCCGCGTGATCACCACTTTCGGTTTGTCGGCCATCCCGGCGCCTCCTTTCTCTTCCGGTGCGCCTCCATTATATATACAAACATGCGGGATCCCGCGCCCCGGGTCCTACGGTTGCCGGCGCCCTCCCTTCGGAGCGCACCGTGGGCGAAGCAGACCGAAGGAGGAGACGGAGCGCAGGCGTGCGGGTCCATCGCACGGCGAGCCACGAACGGAGCCCCCTCCGAGGCTGCGGAGCCGATCCCGGCGCCTTCAGGAAATCGATCGAATTCGACGAGGCTCCGCCGCCGGCGGGGATGCAGCAGGACTCGAATGCCGGGATCTTACGGGAATGGCCCCCTGAAGGCCGGCTATTCGTGGCGGAGGGCCTCGATGGGGTCGAGGCGCGAAGCCTTGCGGGCAGGATAGAACCCGAAGAAGATCCCGACGGCGGCGGAGAAGGTGAACGCGACGAGAACGGCCCCGGGCGAAATGAGCGTGGACCAGCCGGCGAACCGCGAGATGAGCATCGACCCCCCTACGCCCAGCAGGATCCCGATCGCCCCGCCCGCTGCCGAGAGGCACACCGCCTCGATCAGGAACTGGACCAGGATGTCCCGCTCTCTCGCCCCCACGGCGAGCCGGATCCCGATCTCGCGCGTACGCTCCGTAACCGACACCAGCATGATGTTCATGATCCCGATCCCGCCCACGAGGAGCGATACCGAGGCGATCATGCCCAGCAGCAGGCTCATGATCCGCGTGGAGGCTTCCGCGACCTCGAGCATCTCCGTAAGGTTGCGCACGGAGAAATCCGCTTCCTTGCCGTTCCCGATCCGGTGCCGCTGCCGGAGAAGGGACTTCACCTCCCTCTCCGCCTCCCCGATACTTTCCCGGTCGACCGCCTGGGCGATGATCACCCCGACCGAGCCCGGGTGTTCGCTCCCGATCAGTTTGTTCTGGACGGTGGTGACGGGGGCCATGATGATGTCGTCCTGGTCCTGCCCACGGGGCGACTGCCCTTTCTCCTCGAGAACCCCGACGACCGTGAAGGGGACCCTCTTGATGCGGATGATCGCGCCGACGGGGGACTCCTCCCCGAACAGGTTCTCCACCACCGTCCGCCCGACGACCGCCACCTTCGAGGACGCGTCCACCTCTTCGGACGTGAAGAATCGCCCCTCCGCGAGCCGCCAGTCCCGGATCGCGAAATACGCCGGGGTCACCCCCTGGACGAGTGTGCTCCAGTTCAGGTTCCCGTGCACCACGGGAGAGGTGGATCGGATCGAGGGGGCCGCGAGCCGTATCGACGGGAGCTCCTTCCCGATCGCCCTCGCATCGCCCATGGTGAGCGTCGGGGCGGAGCCGAAACCGGAACGAAGGCCCCCCGACGTCGTGCTCCCGGGGAGGACGAGGAGAAGATTCGAGCCGATGGAGGAGATCTGGGCGGCGATCCGCTCGTTCGCGCCCGCACCGATCGCCACCATCGCGATCACGGCGGCGACCCCGATGACCATGCCGAGCATGGTGAGAACCGACCGCATCCGGTTCGAACGGAGCGAGCGGTACGCGATCTTCCAGGCGGAATAGAGATTCACCCTGCCTCCCCCCGTCTTCCGCCGGAGTCCCCTCTTTCCCGGCCGTCCCATGACCGTCCCCGTCCGCGCGTCTCCGATCGCGCACAGCCTCGTCGGACACGAGCCGTCCGTCCCGGAACCGGAGGATCCGCTTGGCGAACTGCGCGATATCCGGCTCGTGTGTCACGAGGACCAGGGTGATCCCCCGCTCGTCGTTGAGGCGCTGGAAGATCCCCATGATGTCGTCGCTTGCGGCCGTGTCGAGGTTCCCCGTGGGCTCGTCGGCGAGAAGCAGCGAGGGAGAGTTCACGATCGAGCGGGCGATCGCTACCCGCTGCTGCTGCCCCCCCGACAGCTGGGACGGGTTGTGATGCTCCCGGTCCAGGATCCCGACGGAGCCCAGGGCCTCGCGGCCCCTTCTCCTTCGGTCCGCCCCGGGAACGGCGTCGTACACCATCGGAAGCTCCACGTTCTCGATCGCCGACATGCGGGGAAGAAGGTTGTACATCTGGAACACGAACCCGATCTTCCTGCTGCGGACCAGAGCGAGCGCGTCCTTGTCCATCTCCGCCACGTCTTTCCCGTCGAGGCGGTAGATGCCCGTCGGTTGGCCGGTCGAGGCAACCCAGGATGTTCATCAGGGTGGACTTCCCCGACCCGGAGGAGCCCATCACCGCCACGAACTCCCCCTGCCCGATGGACAGGGTGACATCCCGAAGGGCCTCCACGGTCACCTCCCCGAGACGGTACGTTTTCCCGAGGCCGACCACCTCGATGACGGGGACCGCCATGGCTACCGGAAGCCTCCCATCCTCGGCTGGGTTACTGCGGGGGAGGCCGACTTTCCGTTGCGCTGCTCCTCCGTGATGAGCAGGTCCCCTTCTTTCAACGCCCCCTCCGAGACCTGGGTGTACACCCCGTCGCTGATCCCGAGCTTCACCGGGACCGCCCGGGGGAGCCCGTCCTTCCCCACGAGGTAGACTCTTGTCCCCTTAGGCGCTTTGCTTCCTTCGGGGGTTTCGCCCTTCGCCTTGGCAGACGGCCGGTAGCGAAGCGCAGCGTTGGGGATCTTGAGCACATCCTTCACCGTCTCGGTGAGGATCGACACGTTGGTGGTCATTCCCGGCTTGAGGAACAGGTCCCGGTTGTCCACCTCGATGACGACGTCGTACGTCACGACGTTCTGGGTGATGATCGGGGCGTTTCGCACCTGGGTGACCCGACCGGAAAAGGTCTTTTCCGGATAGGCGTCCACCGTGAAATTCGTCGCCTGCCCGACCTTTGCCCGGCCGATGTCGGCCTCGTCGACGTTCGTGTCGATCTGCATCTTGGTCAGGTCCTGTGCAATCGTGAACAGGGTGGGAGTCTGGAAGCTGGAGGCGACCGTCTGGCCTACATCCACGTTGCGAGAGACCACGGTCCCGTTGACCGGGGAGTAGATGGTCGCGTACCCCAGGTTCGTCTCCGCCACGGAGAGGGTCCCCCGTGCCTGGTCCACCTGCGCTTGCGCGCCCTTCACCGACGCCAATGCCAAGTCGTAATCGGTTTGGGCGTTGTCCACGTCCGCCTGGGCGACGAACCCGTCCGGGAAGAGTTCTTTGTTCCTCGCCAGGACGTTCGTTGCGCGTTCACGGTCACGGTCTTCGCTTTCTCCAGGGCGGCAAGGGCGTTCCCCAGCGCTCCCCGGGCCTGCGCCACGGAGGCTTCGAAGAGACTGGTGTCGATCTGGGCGATCGGCTGCCCCTTCTTCACGGGGGAGTTGAAATCGACGAAGATCTTCCGGATCGTCCCGGAGACCTGGCTTCCCACCTGGACGGTAGTCACCGCGTTGAGGGTGCCCGTGGCGGTGATCGATTGCGTGATCTCCCCCTTTTCCAGGCGCGTCGTTTTGAACCGGGGGACCTTGCTATCCTGCGACCGGTAGAAATAAGACGACCCCCGCGCCCAGTACGGCGAGGACCAGAAGGACGACAGCGGCTTTTTTCATCGGAGTTCCTTCCACGCCAGATTTTCGATGGCCGGATCCTCGATCCGGATTCCCTGCCGTTCCAGAAGCTCCCCCGTGGCTTTCCAGAGCAGGGTCTGCGCACCCTGATAGTCCGCGCGCGCGGCCGTGAGGGTTTCCCGGGCTCCCGTGAGATCCGACTCCGCCTGCAGGATGTCCTTGGTCACCGCCAGTCCCACCTTTCCCCGCTTGAGGAAGGAGGCGAGCCGCGCCTCGCCGAGGGCGACTCCTTTCTGCGCAGTCTCGACCTGGCGCACGCTCGTCTCGAGCGCACGGATCGCGCCGCGAACATCGAGGCGGATGCTTTCCGTAAGGCTTTGGATCCGGGTTTCCGCCTGGCGCTCCCGCAACCGACCGGCGGCCAGGTCTGCCTTCGCCGCGTGGTTTCCGACAGGAAGGGAGAGGGCCACCCCGACCGTCCAGAACGGGGTATTCCCCGACTTCAGGTCGTCGAGGGCTTCACCGTAATCCGGGGCCAACCCCTCGAGCCCGGCGCTCCCCGTCAGGGAGACGGCGGGAAGCATCTCGTTGCGGGCGACCTTCGTCCGGAATTCCTCGGTCTCCCGGCCGATCTTCGCGCTCTGGAGATCGGGGCGGGTCCGGAGGGCGATTTCCATCGCCCCTTGTTCGGAAACCTCCACCGGCTTGACCGGGATCGAATCCGCCGGAACCAGTTCCGACCCGACCCCGTATTGGATCAGCACCGACAGGCTGTCGGATGCGTCCTTGACGCTCTTCTCCGCGGCGAGAAGGTCCTGCTCCCGCTGTGCGACGCCGAACTCGGAGTCGAGCAGCTCCACCGCCGCCAGGACTCCCGCCTTCACCCGCGCCTGGTTCCCCGCGTGGATCTCCTTCGCCACGGCGAGGGAGCTCCTTCTCGTTGCCAGGTTTTCCCTGGCCTTGACCAGTGCGAAATACCCGTCCCTCGCAGAGGCAACCGTGGAAATGGCCTCCGATCGCCACTGCAGGAGGGAGGACTCCTTGGCATACCCGGCGATCGTGATGTCCTTTTCCGTCATCGCTTTCCCGAATCCCCGCAGGACTGGCTGGGAGAGGGAAAGGGAAATCTGCGGCTGGGCGTACCGGGAGAGCGGGGTGCCGAGGTTGTCGCGGCTCCAGAGGTTCGTAAACGCCGCCGACGCCGTGGCACCCGAGGAAAGGAGGAAGTCCGTGGAGAGGTTGGCATCGAACATGCGCCTGTGCGTCAGCAAAGGTAAAGTGGGGTCGGCGACGGTTTTCGAGTCGCGATAATCCAGTAGCAGGTTCAGGTTCGGGTCGTAGATCGATCGGGCGCGGCGGACATCGGTCTCGGAGATAGCCGGGATGAACGTCTGCACGCGAAGGTCCAGGTTGTTTTCGATCGCGCCCTTAACCGCCGAGTCCAGGGTAATCGGGATCTCCTCCGCAAGGGCCGGCCCCCCTGCCAAAGAAAGGACCGCAGCGAGGAACACCACAACAAGCGATCGTGGATGTCGCTTGGGAAAATTCATCGGAAGGATCCTCATTTTCTGGCCCCCCGGGGTCTCATCGCCGAGAGGGCGGCCCCCGCGATATGCCGGGCAGTCCGTTCGATCTCCGCTGCGTCGTACCGGACATCCGGGTAGAGCCTCGCGATGACGGGGCGCGCATGCCGGTAGAAGAGGCATTGCCCGAGGATGGAGAAGACGTGGCGCCGAATTTCCGCGTCGCCGGGACGGGTCCCGACGATTTCGCGCACAAGGAGACCCAGGGATTGATGAAGGGGGAGAATCGCCCTCTCGATCACCCTGTCCAGCGCCCCGGTCGGCTCGACGATCTCCCGAGCCATCAGTTTCCCGAACCACGCCGGTCGTCCGTCGTCGAGAATGCGCATCAGGAGGGTATGGATGAACCGGGAAAACCTTATCTGCGGGGTGTCCGCCTGGCCGGTGGGGTCGCTCTCGGGGTATTTCTGCCGCGCCTGGCGGTAGGCGAATTCGAGCACGTCGGCATACAGATCTTCCTTCCCCTTGAAGTAATAATTCACCGATGCGATGTTGACGTCGGCCCGGCGGCAGATCTCCCGGACGGTGGAGCGGCGAAACCCCCGCTCGGCGAACACCTCGCCAGCGGCATTCAGCAGTCGCTCGCGAGTCCGCTCGGGAAGCGGCATTTCCCTGGGGGTGGCGCGGGCGCTTTTGGGTTTCACCGGTTTAAACATACGTTTAAAACAAGTGTATTACCGTTTCGGAAAATGTCAAGGGATACGTGTCCGCTCCCGCCCGCGTTTCTCCCCGGGCTCCGTCGCGAGGGGGTGGGGGGGTGCGATCGATCCGGGGAGGCCTTCCCGAATTGACAGAAAGGAGGGAAAGGTATATTTTCATCTTTTCCTTCGCCCTTTTCACCAAATCATCCTGCCGGGAGGAATCGACATGGCAGTCAAAGTCGGGATCAACGGGTTCGGGCGGATCGGACGCAATTTCTTCCGCGCGGCGTACCAGGACCCCGCGCTGGAAATCGTGGCCGTCAACGACATCACCGATGCGAAAACGCTCGCCCACCTCCTGAAGTACGACTCCGTCCACGGGCGATTCGAGGGAACGGTCGAAGCCGGGGACGACAGGCTCGTCGTGGCCGGAAAGGAGGTCCGGGTCTTCGCCGCGAAGGACCCTTCCGAGCTTCCGTGGAAGAGCCTCGGGGTGGAGGTGGTCATCGAGTCCACCGGGAAGTTCACGGACCGGGAGGGAGCGGAAAAGCACATCAAGGCGGG
Source organism: uncultured delta proteobacterium (assembly GCA_963811025.1). Taxonomy (GTDB): domain Bacteria; phylum Desulfobacterota; class Deferrimicrobia; order Deferrimicrobiales; family Deferrimicrobiaceae; genus CSP1-8. The sequence goes on along the minus strand of CAWEPX010000033.1, from coordinate 87,254 downwards.
GGCGAAGAGGGTGCTCATCTCGGCGCCGGCCAAGAATCCCGACGCCACCTTCGTGATGGGAGTGAACGAGAAGACATTCGACCCGGCGAAGCACAGAATCATCTCCAACGCCTCCTGCACGACCAACTGCCTCGCGCCCGTCGCAAAGGTGCTCCTCGACGCCTTCGGCATCGAGCGGGGCCTCATGACCACGATCCACGCGTACACGAACGACCAGAAGATCCTCGACCTCCCCCACAAGGATCTGCGCCGGGCCCGCGCGGCGGGGTTATCCATGATCCCGACCACTACCGGCGCCGCCAAGGCGGTATCGCTCGTCATCCCGGAACTGAAAGGAAAACTCGACGGAATGGCGATCCGCGTCCCCACTTCCAACGTTTCCCTCGTGGACCTGACCGTGGAACTGTCGAAAGCGGCGACCGTGGAAGAGATCAACGCGGCAGTCAGGAAGGCGGCCGAGGGGCCACTGAAGGGGATTCTCCAGTACGTCGACGAACCGTTGGTATCCGTCGACTTCAATCACACCTCCTACTCCTCGGAATTCGACTCCCTTTCCACCAAGGTGATCGGGGGAAAGATGGTGAAGGTGCTGGCCTGGTACGATAACGAGTGGGGGTACTCCTGCCGGATGGTGGATCTGGCCAAGTACGTCGCAGGGACAGCGTAGGGGTATGCGAACCCCCGTCATCGCGGGCAACTGGAAGATGTACAAGACCGCGCAAGAAGCTTCCGCCTTCGTCCGGGAGTTTCTTCCTCTCGTGGCGGATGCGGATCGCGTGGAGACCGTGCTTGCCCCCCCCTTCCCCTATCTGGCTACCGTCGCGGCCCTGACGCGCGGCACGAGGGTCGGCGTGGCGTCGCAGAACGTCCACTTCGCCGACGAGGGGGCGTACACGGGGGAGGTCTCCCCCCGGATGGTGCGGGACGCGGGCGCCGCCTACGCCATCATCGGTCACTCGGAGCGGCGGCAATATTTCCTGGAAACCGACGGGTTCGTGAACCGGAAAGTCCGTGCCGCCCTCGCCGCAGGGTTGGTCCCGATCCTGTGCCTGGGGGAAACGCTGGCGGAGCGCGAGGCGGACAGGACGATCGAGATCGTGGAACGGCAGATTCGCGACGGGCTCCTGGAGGTTCCGGCGTCGGACGCGGGAAGGATCGTCGTGGCGTACGAGCCGGTCTGGGCCATCGGGACCGGGAAGACGGCCACGCCCGCGCAGGCCCAGAAGGTCCACGCCTTTCTCCGTGGTAGACTGAAGCAGTTGTGGGGGGACGAAGCCGGGCACTCGGTGCGGATCCTCTACGGGGGTTCCGTCAAGCCGGAGAACATCGCCTCGTTGATGGCCCAGGATGACATCGACGGGGCGCTCGTCGGCGGAGCGAGCCTTTCCGCCGGGTCGTTCGCGAAAATCGTGAAGTACCGATAACGGAGGAACCGTAAAGCGCAATGTATACCCTTGTCGTAATTCTGCACATCGTGGTGTCCGTGGCCCTCATCCTCATCATTCTTCTCCAGACGGGGAAAGGGGCAGATATCGGGGCCGTCTTCGGGGGCGGCTCCTCCCAGACCCTGTTCGGTTCGAGCGGCCCCACCAGCTTCCTGAGCAAGATGACCGCCGCTGCCGCGGTCATCTTCATGCTCACGTCCCTCTTTCTGGCATACTTTTCGGGAAACCGGCCCGCTTCGAGCATCATGAAGGGGGCAGCGCCTGTCCAGACGATGCCGGGGCCGGTGGAACAGCCCGCCATCCCTTCGTCTCCGCAGGGGATCCCCGCAGCGCCGGGCGGGACGGCCCCGCAGGGTTCCGCGCCGCAAGGAAATCCCGCATCCCCCGGGAAATAGTCCGGATTTCGCTTCGCACGGCGGCATGCGACAAGCCGCCGCCCTTTCTTTTTCCTACTTTTCCCGGTGCGCGTTCCGGATCTCCTGCGTCAACTGGTGGGCCCGCCTGGCCGGATCGGGAATCCGGTAGCGGGAACAGAGGGCGAGCACGAGGGCGATCGACGACGGAAGGTCCGCCAGGTGCCCGGGGGACACGAAGACGGGTTTGACCCCCGCCCTCGTCCGGACGACGGCCCCCGCGGTTTCCCCCGAAAGCGTCAACGGGGCCGTGTCCCCCTTTCGCAAACCGGGGGGCTCATGCTCCCCCACGAGCCGTTTCTTGGCGCAACCGACGCTCGGCACGGACAGGAGGACCCCCATGTGGGAAGCAATCCCCATGCGCCGGGGGTGGGCGGCCCCGTGACCGTCGAAAAGCATGACGTCGGGCCTGTGGGAGAGAGTCTCCCAGGCGGCGGCGACCGCCGGGCCCTCGCGAAAGGCGAGGTAGCCGGGAACGTAGGGGAACCGGACGAGGCAGACGGCCGTCCGCTCCTCGAGGATTGCCTGCGACACCATGTCGTAAATGACGATGGCGGCCGCCACCATCTCCTTGGCGCCGAGGAAAGTCACGTCGGTGGCCCCCACCAGGCGGACGCGGTCCGGACGGAGCGGGACATGGCGGACCAGGGAACGGAGGCGTTCCTGGACCTGCCGTGCCTGCTGCACCGAGGTTACGAGGAGAGGAAGCGGTTTTTTCGGGTCCATAAATTCAAAAACCCCGGCGATTTCTCGCCGGGGCTTTAATTTTCGGGGGGTTTATCCCCCTCGGGCCGCAAAGCCCTGTCCTTAGATCACTTTGGTGACGTTTGCCGCCTGCGGTCCCTTGGGGCCATCTGTGATCTCGAATTCGACGCGCTCGCCCTCCTTCAACGACTTGAAGCCTTCCGACTTGATGGCGCTGAAGTGGACGAATACATCCGGTCCGCCTTCCTGGGCAATGAAGCCATACCCCTTCGCGTCGTTGAACCACTTCACGGTGCCTTGAGCCAATTGCGTGTACCTCCTTCTTGAAATGCGTGTCAAACCTGAGCAAATTGCCCAAAATTTGAAACAGTGCAAACTGTACCAACCGGCATATCCCCTGTCAAGGAAGAAAAACCCCCGGTACATTTTCCCTTTTCCCGGGTTTCACCGGACGTAGGAGGATCCCCATACCGAAGCGGAAAAGAAATCCCGACGGGCGGGGTGGTACAATACGTTCGTGACCCTTCCCGTCATCGTCAGCGCGTCGCGTCGCACCGACCTGCCCGCCTTCCACGCGGAGTGGTTCTCCGCCTGCCTGTCCCGGGGGACCGCCGAATACCGGAACCCCTATTCCGGCAAACCGGCAACCGTCTCCCTTTCCCGGGACCGCGTGGCGGCATTTATCTTCTGGACCCGCGACCCCCGTCCGTTCCTCCCCGTCCTATCGCGCATCGAGCGGGAAGGGTACCGGTCGGTGTTCCATTTCACCGTGACGGGGCTTCCCCGGGAGATCGAGCCCTTCGTCCCTCCCTTCGCGGAGACGGTCACGGCCTTCCGCAGGCTGTCGGATTCGCTCGGTCCCCGGCGCGTGCTGTGGAGGTTCGACCCGCTCCTCCCCGGGGAGGATGCCGGGGCCCTGGTGGCGCGATTCGACAGGGTGTCGGAAGCCCTGGCCGGACTGTCGACCCGCTGCACCGTGAGCATTGCCCACCCCTACCGCAAGAGCCTGCGGGCGACACGCCACCTCCCGGGGATCTGGGAAGCGTCGGCGGAGTTGCGGTCCGCCGCGGAACGGATCGCCGCCCTGGGGCGGGAGCGGGGCTTCGAGATGCTCTCCTGCTGCACTCCCCTTTTCGCCGGGTGGGGCATCCCCGCCGGCGCCTGCGTGGACGGCGGATATCTTAAGGATCTGTTCCCCGGCGCCGACATCCCCCTGTCCCCCTCCCCGGTGCGTCCCGGGTGCCTCTGCCGGTCGTCCCGGGATATCGGCTCGTACCACACCTGCCGGCACGGGTGCCTGTACTGCTATGCCGCGTGAAGGGCCCGTTCCGCCGAAGCGGTATTCCCTGCGGGAAATCCCGGCGGAAGGGGGGAAAATCGATTACGAGAGCGTGCTGAACCCGCAGCAGCGGGAGGCGGTCCTCCACGGGGACGGCCCCCTCCTCGTCATCGCGGGAGCCGGAACGGGGAAGACCCGCACGCTCATCTACCGGGTGGCCCGGCTCGTGGAAACCGGCATTCCGCCCGCCTCCATTCTTCTTCTTACCTTCACGCGGAGGGCGGCGGAGGAGATGCTCCGGCGCGCCTCTCTCTTCCTCGACCGCCGGTGCGAAAAGGTGGCCGGCGGCACGTTTCACGCATTCGCCAACACCCTTCTGCGCCGCCACGCGGGAGCGATCGGGTTCGGAGAGAACTTCACCATCCTCGACCGTGCCGATTCGGAGGAGCTGATCGGATTCTTGCGGCAGGAGATCCACGTCGCCCACAAGACGGTGCGGTTCCCGCGGAAGGAGACCCTTGCGGACCTCTACAGCCGGGCGGTAAACCGGGGCGAGGACGTCGCCACCGCCGCGGAGCGGGACGCTCCCCATTTCCTGTACTGCCTGGACGACATCCTTCGGATCCACCGTCTCTACGAGGCGGCGAAACGGGAACGGAACCTGATGGACTACGACGACCTGCTCGTGCACCTTGCCGCGCTCCTCCGGGAGCACGAAGGGATCCGGCGGGCGGTCTCCGAGTCGCACCGGCACATCCTGGTCGACGAATACCAGGACACCAACAGCATCCAGGCGGAGATCCTAAGGCTCCTGGCGGCCACCCACGACAACGTGATGACGGTGGGGGACGACTCCCAGAGCATCTACTCGTTCCGCGGCGCAAGATTCCGAAACATACTTGATTTTCCTTCGGATTTCCCCGGAGCGAAAGTGGTCTACCTCGAGGAGAACTACCGCAGCGTCCAGCCGATACTGGACGTGACCAACGAGATCATCGCCCGGGCGGCGGAGAAGTTTCCCAAGCGCCTGTTCACGGCCCGGGGGGGCGGGGAGAAACCGTCGATCCTGTCGGCCCCGAACGAGCGCATCCAGTCCTTCTTCGTCGCGGACCGCATCCTCGAACTGCACGAGAATCACGGAATCCCCCTGCGGGAGATCGCGGTCCTGTTCCGGGCCGCCTACCTGTCATTCGACCTCGAGGTCGAGCTCGCCAAGAGGCACATCCCGTACCGGAAATACGGCGGGTTCAAGTTTCTGGAGACCGCGCACGTCAAGGACGTCATCGCGCATCTCAGGCTGGTCGAGAACCCCCGGGACACCTTGAGTCTGTCCCGGGTGCTGATGCTCATTCCCGGCGTGGGACGAAAGCGCAGCGCCGAGATCTCCCGCCGCGCCTACGAGTCGGCATCGCATGCCCCCGTTTTCTCCTCGCTCGCCGCGATGAGGGCGTCGGAAGGCGCCGCCCGGCTGTCCGGGTGCCTGCGGGATCTCACGGAAGGGACATCGTCCCCGCCCGGGGAGGCCCTGGCCCGGGTTCTCGCTCACTACCGCCCCCTCCTGGAGGCGAAGTACGACGATTACCCGCGGCGGCTCAAGGACCTCGAGCATCTCGAGTCCCTTTGCGCGAGACACCGCACGCTTTCCGACTTCCTCGCGGAGATCACGCTCGAGCCGCCGGAGGCCTCCGTGGGGGATATCGTGGCCCCCGAAGGGGACGGCGACACCCTCACGCTGTCGACGATCCATTCGGCCAAAGGGCTGGAGTGGAAAGTCGTCTTCCTTCTCTGGGTGCTGGACGGAAAGCTCCCGCTGGCGCGGGTAGCGGAAGACGAAGACGAGATGGAGGAGGAGCGGCGGCTCCTCTACGTCGCGGCGACGAGGGCGAAGGACACCCTGATTCTTACCTATCCCGTCAATATCTATGAACGGGCGTCCGGAACGGTGCTGTCCCTGCCGTCCCGGTTCGTGGAGAACATCCCGCCGGGGGTGCTCCCCCGGTACGCTCTGCTCGAATAGCTACGTGCCTTCCCGGTCCTCGAACACCTTCCCGCACCAGTCGCAGTGAGGCGATTCGCGCGGAAGCCAATGGCTGCACTGCGGGCACTGCTTCTCCGGAGAGGACTTCTTCTTCTCCTCCTCCTCGCCGTCCCACATCTCTTCGTCGTACTTCCAGTCGTCCCGCGGCATGTGTCTCCTCCGGGCGGACCTGGCAACCTCGCGGTGCGGCTCCGCCTCGGGTAGATCATACCATCCAAGTCCTCATACCCGTTCGGGAAAAGAAACGGGGCGAACCCTTGATGGGGATCGCCCCGTTCCGTAACGCCGGTTTCCGGTCTGCCGGTCCTGCCGAAAATCCCCCTCAGAAACCGCCCTTCTCCTTCGTGTAGGCCAGGCGGCCCCCGGCCAGGAGGATCTCGACCTGGCGTTCGGTCAAGGTGTGCTTCGCCTCGAACTCGAACCCCTTCGTCGCGTTCCGGACCTTTACCGTCGATCCCTTCGTGATCGCCTCACGGATGCCCGGGATCTCGATCCGGTCCCCCTGGTCGATCCGGTCGTAGTCCTCCTCGCTCGCGAACAGAAGGGGGACGATCCCGAAGTTGATCAGGTTGGCCGAGTGGATCCGCTCGAACGACCTCGTGATGACCGCGCGGACGCCCAGGTGGCTCGGGCAGATCGCGGCATGCTCCCGGGAGGAACCCTGGCCGTAGGACAGCCCGCCCACGACGACATTATGGATACCCTTGCTCTTGTTCTCGAGCGCCCTCTTGCTGAATCCGGGGTCGACCCCCTCGAAGACGAATTCGGCGTACTTGCCGATGTTGGAGCGGTATTTGAGCCTGGCCCCCGCGGGCATGATGTGGTCGGTGGTGATCTTGTCCCCCACTTTCAGGGCGACCTCCCCCTGGAGGGAGTCGGGGAGGGGGACGTTCTCCGGGGGATTCCCGATGTTCGGTCCCCGGCGCACGGTCACCGCGGCAGGGTCCTCCGCGGGCGGCAGCACCATCGAGTCGTCCACCAGGAACTTCCTGGGCACCTTCACGTCCGGGTATTCGATCCCGAGCTCCGCGGCCACGTCCCGGGGATCGGCCATCTCCCCCTTGAGCGCGCACGCCGCGGCCGTTTCGGCGGAGACGAGGAAGATCCCGGCATCCTTGGTCCCGGAACGTCCCTCGAAGTTCCGGTTGTTGGTCCGCACCGAGACTCCTCCCGAAGGGGGCGCCTGCCCCGCACCGATGCAGAATCCGCAGGCCGTCTCGAGGATCCTCGCCCCGGAGCTTGCCAGGGTCGCGATGCTGCTCTCCCTGGCGGCCATCTGGAGGACCTGGCGCGAACCGGGGGCGACGCCGAAGGAGACGTTTTCCGGGATCACCTTGCCGTTCATGATCTTTGCGAGGGTCGTGATGTCCTTGTAGGAGGCGTTCGTGCACGACCCCACGAGGACCTGGTCGACCTTTTTGCCCGCGATGTCCTTCACGCGGGTGACGTTGTCGGGGCTGTGCGGCTGGGCCACCATCGGCTCGAGAGCGGAGAGGTCGATGTCGATCACCCGGTCGTACTTCGCCGTGGGGTCGGCCTTGAGACCTGTCCACCGGTCCGCCCTTCCCTGGCCTTTGAGGAACGCCCTGGTCACCCCGTCGGACGGAAAGATCGAGGTGGTGACGCCCAGCTCCGCCCCCATGTTGGTGATGGTGGCGCGCTCGGGAACGGACAGGGCGGCCACCCCTTCCCCGCCGTACTCGATGATGCAGCCCACGTTCCCCTTGGTGGTGAGAATCTCGAGCAGTTTCAGGATCACGTCCTTGGCCGCCACCCAGGGGGAAAGGCTCCCCGTGAGGTTCACCCGTATCACCCGGGGATACGTCAGGAAGAAGGGTCCGCCCGCCATGGCCACGGCGACGTCCAGGCCCCCTGCGCCGATCGCCATCATCCCGATCCCTCCGCCGGTCGGCGTGTGGGAGTCGGATCCGAGCAGCGTCTTTCCGGGCGCGCCGAACCGCTCCAGGTGGACCTGGTGGCAGATGCCGTTGCCGGCCCGGGAGTAGTGGATCCCGTGCTTCGCCGCGACGGTCTGGAGATAGAGGTGATCGTCGGCGTTCTCGAACCCCTCCTGCAGCGTGTTGTGGTCGACGTAGGAGACCGACAGCTCGGTCTTCACCCGGGGAACTCCCATCGACTCGAACTGCAGGTACGCCATCGTCCCGGTGGCGTCCTGCGTGAGCGTCTGGTCGATCCGGATCCCGACCTCCTTCCCGGGCTTTTTCTCCCCGGACACGTAGTGATTCTTGATAATCTTCTCGACGATGTTCCTTCCCACGGGATTCCTCCTTTTCAAGGTCTGCAGGTCGGCAGGTTGGGCGAAAAGCGTGTCGCAACGTCGACGGGATCGTGCTCTAGAAACCGGCCTATCATACGCAAAGGCGAGGGCGAAATCAATCACCGGGCGGCATCCACGAACGTATGGATCCGGATTCGCCCGGAAGGTCGGCAAATGCGGGCATTTCCCCACCCCGAACCGAAAATCCGTATTGACACAGCATTACGTATGCTGTATACATTATGGAACATTCAGAATCGTTCTCATGACCGGGGAACCCCTATAGTATTTCGCTTAAAATTAAGATATCTTGCACGCGATTGGAATAGCATCCGGCAGGAACAACGTAGGGTAACTTCTCGAATCAAAATATGTTTCTTAGGGAAAGGGGGTGAACAGGGAAGGGGAGAAACGAGAAACACCAAGACTCACCAACATCAAGGGGTTGAAAGAGGGGATGGAAAAGGTGGGATTTTCGGGCAGATTGTCATTGCTAAAAACCAGCCTTAAGGAGGGAAACTTGAGAAAAGTTACTTGTATTCATGGGGATTTTTGCCTTGACCCTGCCACTCGTGTTCCTGGGTTGCGGGAGCGACGGGTCTCAGGGGCCAGCAGGGCCCGCCGGACCTCCTGGCGTCTGACGGGGGTATCGGTTCCGCTGTCAATCCCGAGTCGTGTGCGATTTGTCATAACGATCAAACCGCAAGAAATGGCGACTCGCATCAGGCGGACTACGATCAGAGGTTCCAGGATAATGTCGTCGTCGTTTCGAATATTCAATACACATATGGCTTAGACAATACGCACAACGTAACGTTCGAAATGACCAAAAACGGCGCAGACTTCGATTGTACGCAAACAACTACCATGGCGCCGGAAGCCTCCCTGGGTATTTATTATGCGGATTATGATAATGTGACGAGAAGTTTCGACCCGCCCGCACCGTTAACAGAACGACTGAGTCTAAAAGGCACGCTGGCCTATGATGCCGGCACGAATGTGTGCTCGACCAGCGTCACCGACAACAACGCTGAAGGCGTTGTGGGTGACCTTTCCGCGCGGAACGGCATCATCATGGTGTACGGCAGGGACGACAGGCTTGGCTCATTGCCGTCACCTTCCCGCGTCCAGCTGGCCATAGACCCGTTTGCGGGTCTATTGGTATTTGGTACCGTTGACTACGCTACCGGCGCATCTGTCGAAGGCTGCCAGAAATGCCACACGATACCTTACCTCAAGCATGGTTACATCTACGCCCGGGTCGACGCCGATCCGGCAACTGATTTTTACACCTGCAAAGCCTGCCACGCGGACAATGGCGTTGGCGGCCATTTCATCTGGCAGCTTCTCGTTAACGATCCTCGGTTGATCATCACCCTGGAGAACCAGTACGGTGCGGATTGGGAAGAGTCCGGGGATGCAAGGCTGGACCCGTACGCGTACAAGACCAGGCTCATGAACGACGTGCACATGTCGCACGCCATGGAATTCGCCTATCCCCAGTCCATGGCAAACTGCACGACATGCCACGAAGGCAAACTTGCTTCCGTATTGACGGACAACAACTTCGTGGTGGAGACCTGCGTAAGCTGCCACCCCGTGACGCCGGCAAGCTACGCCGATAAGGTTATGTGGATCCCCATCGGGCACCGGCGCTGGAAGACATACTGCCTGCATCTGTTGGCGCCCATAGCCCCCCGTTTTCGACGGCATGCAACGTCTGCCATAATTCCACCGGCGGTGGTGCCCCGCTGTTCAACACGATCCACACCGGTTATGACAAGGTGATCTACGGCACGGACAATGGCGTGAAGTACTCCGACGCCATTACCGTCTCCATTGACAATGCGGTTTTCGACAATACCGCCAAGACCCTTACCGTCTCGTTCAGCGCGACGGGGAGCCTCGGAGCGGCTGATTCCGCGAATATCGTCCCCGACTTGCTGATCGGATTGTACGGCTACGACTCGAAGGACTTCTACATCGGTCCGCACGAACGGGATGCCAACAGAGATAGGCTGCTGGAATTTGCCGTGGACGGTGTCACATGAACCCCCGTTTCACGACCGTAACGGCAACCCCCGGCAATTGGGAAGTGATTGCCGACCTGTCCATGTGGGCCGGCTATATCGACAACAACACCATACGGAGAGCGGAAATCGCCGTCTTGCCGGCATTGGACAATGTCGGCGGCATCCAGGTTGCGCTCAATGCTCCTTCCAGAACGTTCGACCTTGGCGCCAACGCGTTCGATGACGGCTTCTACCCGGCGATCGTAGATGTTGCGAATGGCTGCAACACCTGCCATGAAGCGCTTGCGACGACCTTCCATTCGCCGGATCGGGGCGGGAACATCGTCGTCTGCAGGCTGTGCCACATTACGAAGTCCGGCGGTTCGCACCTGGAACTGCAGTCGAGGTCGATCGATTCCTATACCCACGCCATCCACCGGTTCCAGATTTTCGATATCGGCGACATTGATTTCACCGATCCGGTGGACGCGTTGGAGTTCGAGCACCATATCAATTCCAATTTCCCCAGATTTGGGATTGAGGACTGTAAATCGTGCCACAATGCAGGCAGGTTCAATGTCCCTGCTCAGGACAAGTCGATGCCCGGCGTGCTTTCGTCGGCTGATTTTGTCCCCACCAGGGACATCGGTACGATACCGAGCTATATCACCGGTCCTGCTACCAGAGCCTGCGGGGCATGTCACAGAGCCGAGGCGATCATCGCGAATGACGGAGCTGGAGATCCCGCTATGCTTGCAAACATTAACAGCCATATGAGGACGAACGGTTATCTTGTCGAGGTTGTCGACGACGCGGCAACCGAAGTCCTTACGGTAACCGACGCAATCTTTGCACTCCTGTAGCACGGGAGGAATGCGTGGTGGGCTTTATTAAAAAGCCCACCACGTTCTCAACTTAAGGAAAAAGGGCCCTTCGGGGCCCTTTTTTTATGACCGGAGATAACGGGGAGGCTGTCCCGCGTGAAAGCCCAAACCGCCTTCCGGCGGCCGGGCCCGGACTGAAAACCGCCTGCGGACGGACCTTGGGTTTACCGGCCCGTAAATTCCGGCTTCCGCTTTCCGGCGAACGCCTTCTTCCCCTCGACCAGATCCTCGCTCTCCATGCACCGGCGGATCCATTCTTCGGCCTCTTCCGCCTCGCCGGGGGGAAGCCCGCGGAACGCCATGCACAGGGAGAGGATCCGCTTCGTCCCCCGGATGGAAAGCGGGGCGTTCCCGGCGATCTCCCTGGCCATCTCGGAGGTCACCTGGACGAGTTCCTCCGGGGGACATACCCGGTTGACCAGCTTGAGACCTTCCGCCCGCCGCGCGCTCACCTTCCGCGCGGTGTAGAACAGTTCCTTCGTCGCGGGCAGGCCGATCGTGTTGACGAACCGCATCAACCCCGCGGGACGGTAGATGACCCCCAGGCGCGCCGGCGTCATCCCGAAGACCGCCTGGTCCGAGGCGATGCGGATGTCGCAGGCGATCGCCATCTCCAGCCCGCCGCCGAAGGCGAAGCCGTTTAACATGGCGATCACCGGGGCGGGAAACGACTCGACCGCAAGGATCATGTCGTCGAAGGGGTTCGAGGAGAGAAGGACCTGCGCCTCGCCGGACCCTCCCGCCGGGATCGCGCCGATGTCGTACCCGGCGCAGAACGCCTCCTCCCCTTCGCCGCGCAGCACCACGCACCGAATCTCCTCCCCCGCAAGGTCGCCGAAGGCACGCCGAAGATCTTCGAGGATCGAAAGGGTGAGCGCGTTCTTCTTGGCGGGGTGGGAAACGGTGACGGTGGCCACCGCCCCCTCCCTTTCCACAATGACCCTGCCCCCCATCCCTGCCCTCCCTTTGCCCGGTCACCCGGGTCATCGTACTCCTTATAGGGAAAAGCCCGGCCGGCCGCAACGAGATTGACAACCCCGCCGGCGAACCCTATAATTCCAAAACGTTATTTTACCGCGTTTCTGCCCACCATCCGGAGGAAGGAGGACCTTTCGCCATGGCAGAGGATTACCCGAAAACGGTGAAGCTCAAGGACGGAACTCCTCTCGTGCTGCGGCCCTTCGAGCGGAAGGACAAGGATGCCCTCTTCGCCTTCTTCCAGCAGATGCCGGAAGCCGACCGGCTGTTTCTCAAGGACAACGTCACCGACATGGCCGTGGTGGAGCGCTGGGCCGCGGAACTGAACTACGACAAGGTCTTCCCCCTCCTGGCATGGAAGGGGAACGAGGTCGTCGCCGACGCCACCCTGCACAAGAACCTCGGGGGATGGATGAAGCACGTCGGGACGATCCGCATGGTGGTCGCGACGGAGTTCCAGAAGCACGGCATAGGAAGCATCATGGCGAACGAACTCTTCCTGCACGCCCTGAAATCCGGCCTGGAGAAGATCGTCGCGGAGATGATGGAGACCCAGCACGGGGCGAGGAAGGTGTTCGAGAAGCTCGGCTTCCGGCTGGAGGCGACGTTCCACGGCCACGTGCGCGACCAGATCGGCGTCCGGCACGACCTCCTCGTGCTCACGAAGGACCTCGAGGACTTCTGGGCGAACATCCAGACCCACGAGTACTTTTCCTACCCCACGCGCGACAGGGAGGGAGGCTAAGAACGGGGACGTTCCTAAGAACTACCCCTCGCCTGCGTTGCATAAGTTCTTAGGAACGTCCCCATAATTCGTTGAGGGCGGCCGCCGCCTCCGAGGCCGCCTTCGTCAGGGCAACCGAGGCCGGAGAATCGGGGGCCCGGGAAACAATCGGAGTCCCCGCGTCGGAGGACTCCCGGACCGTCGTCTGGAGCGGCACTTCCCCCAGAAACCGAAGCCCCATCGTTCGGCACGCCTCCGCGGCGCCCCCGTGGCCGAAAATCTCGCTCCTGCCGTCGCAATGAGGGCATACGAAAAAGCTCATGTTCTCGATCACGCCGAGGATCGGGACGCCGACCTTCTCGAACATCCGGACCGCCTTCTTCGCGTCGATCAGCGCGAGGTCCTGCGGCGTCGTGACCACGATCGCACCCGCGACCGGCGTCATCTGTACGAGCGAGAGCGGTACGTCCCCGGTGCCCGGGGGAAGGTCGATGACCAGATAGTCCAGCTCCCCCCACTTCGTGCCGTGGAGGAACTGCGTAAGGGCCTTTATGAGCATCGGGCCCCGCCATATGACCGGGGAGTCCTCCTCGAGCAGGAACCCCATGGAGACGACCTTGATCCCGTCCGCGGTAGCCGGCAAAATCCTTTCGTTCTCGCCCAACAACTGGTGGTTGTCCAGGTTCAGAAGCGTCGGGATCGACGGTCCGTATATGTCGGCGTCCAGAAGCCCCACCCGGGCGCCCGCTCTCCGGAAAGCCGCTGCCAGATTCGCGCTGACCGTCGACTTGCCGACCCCCCCTTTCCCGGAGGCGATCGCCAGGACGTTCTTCACCCCCTCGACGGGGCGTCTCCCCTCCATTGCGTCTTCCGCCGCCTTCATCCCGGCCCCCATCCGGGCCGATTTCCCTGGGACATCGCACCCTCCCCTGTATCCTTCTTACTGCATGATACCACCCGGGGAACCGCCCGGAGCGTGAAGGGGGGCAATATCCCCTTTTTTGCTGAAGCGTTTTTCCCCATCGATTATAGTCAGTAGGATGGCCCACTCCCCCACGCGACAGATGGGACGCGCCGCGGCGGTCATGATGGCGTCGGTGTTCCTGAGCCGCATTCTCGGATACGCGCGGGACGCAGTGATCGCCTACCAGCACGGAGCCACCCCGGAGACCGACGCCTACTTCGCCGCATTCACCATCCCCGACTTCCTGAACTATCTCCTCGCCGGCGGGGCCCTCTCGATCACCTTCATCCCGATCTTCGCCCGCTACCTTGCGGAAGGGCGGGAGGAAGACGGATACCGGTCGTTCTCCTCCATCGCGACGGTCATGGGGATCGCGATGGTCATCTTCGTCATCCTCGGGGAATTTCTCACCGAGCAACTGATTCCCCTTATCGCCCCGGGGTTCCCCCGGGAACAGATCCGCATCGCCGCCAGGCTTACCCGGATCGTCCTTCCGGCACAGCTGTTCTTCTATCTCGGCGGTCTCCTCATGGCGGTGCAGTATGCGCGGAACCGGTTTCTCCTCCCGGCGACCGCCCCGCTCATCTATAACGGCGGAATCATTCTCGGGGGCCTGCTCCTGGGAAAGAGGTTCGGGATGGAAGGATTCGCGTGGGGCGTCCTGGCGGGATCGTTCGTGGGAAACTTCGTCGTCCAGGCGTTCGGCGCGCGGCGTACGGGCCTCTCATTCTCCCCCCGGTTCGACCTCTCCGACCCCGGCCTGAAGGAGTTCGTCCGCCTGTCGATCCCGATCATGCTCGGATTCTCCCTCGTGGTGGTCGACGAGTGGATGACTCGGATCTTCGGATCGTTCCTCCTTGCGGGGGCGATCACGTGGCTAAACAACGCGAGGAGGCTCATGCAGGTACCTGTCGGGGTATTCGGCCAGGCTTCCGGCGTCGCCTCCTACCCGTTCCTGTCCGCCCTCGCCGCGCGGGGGGAGAGGGAGGCGATGTGGGATACGCTGTCGCTCACCTTGCGCTGGGTCTTTTTCGTCTCGTGCGCCGCGGCGGCCGTGACGGTCGTGCTGTCCCGCGAAGTGGTGCTCATCGTTTTCCAGCGGGGGGCGTTCACCATCGGGGACACGCTGCAGACGGCGGCCGCACTTTCGTTCTTCTCGGTCGGAATCCCGATGTGGTGCGCCCAGACGATCGTGTCCCGCGGATTCTTCGCGCTGAAGGACACCTGGACCCCGACCCTGGTGGGCACCGGCGCGTGGCTTTGCACCCTGCCCGTCTACTACTGGCTGACCCAGCGGTTGGGGGTCAGGGGGCTGGCCCTGGCGAGCACGATCGGCATCTGCCTGCATGCGGTGGTCCTGTTCGGAATCCTGATGAAAAGGACGGTGGGAAGGAAGGGCGTCCCGGAGATCGGCGAATACGTCAAGATGGCCATTGCCGGATCGGCCGCTGCGCTTGGCGGAACGTACGGCCTGGATGCGCTTTTCCCATTGGCCTCCTGGGAGACGTTCACTGGCTCGGTCACCCGGTTCGCCGCGGGAGGAGCGGCCGTGGGAATCGTCTACTTCCTGTCCGCACTCCTGCTGCGAAGCCGCACGGCGAGGAGCATCCGCACCAGAGGGGACCTCTTCCGCCCGCCCCGTGTTCCCGAGGCCCCGGAGCCCGGCGAGCCGCCCGGATCGGATACGGGGGAACCGCCGGCTACAGGCGCATGAACGTGTCCTCCCCGGCAAGGGCCCGCCGCAACACCTCCCGGTCCGCCACGTTTTCCCCCACGCGGCAGCTCCTCCTGCCGAAAACGGCCTTGGTCCCGCCCACGATCGGCACCCGCACAAGCTCGATGCTCCTTGTGCGGAGCCCGAGCCTCCTCTTCCCCAACTGGCGTATCTTCAACAGGAGCAGCCCCACTGCGACCTTCTTGGCGCGCCCCTCGCACACGACCCCCACGATACGCACCCTTTCCCGGCTGTCCCGGGAGATGTGGCGGCGCACCTCGGACAGGGCGCCTGCCGTGGAGTTCGCCACGACCACGGCGTACCCGTGTTCCCCGGCCAACCTGTCGACCGACGCCAGCTCTTCCCTCGCGAGGCAAAACGGGACCAGCAGGATTTTGATCATGCGCGCAGCCGCCATCCGGAAAATCGATTCCTTTCATGATACCCCGATTCCCGAATCCCCCGGGGGGAAACCGGGAGGGGGCCTTGATCCGCCGCCTCTCCGACCGGATCTGGCTGATCGAGGGCGAAAAGGATGGCCGGTACCCGCATTCGCATTCGCTGTACATTCGCGACGGGGGCGGGATTCTCGTCGACTGCGGATCGGACATCGGAGCGATCCTCCGCCTGAAGAAGGAAGAGGGACTCGCGGCGATCCTCATGACCCACTACCACGAGGACCACTTCCTCTTCCTTCACCGGTTCCCGGACGTGGAGGTATGGGCGTCGGAAGGCGACGCCCCCGCCCTCGAGTCGTTCGACGTCCTTCTGGACTGGTACGGCGTCTCGGGGACCGGCCAGGAGCCGTTCTTCCGGGACCTGTTCGCCGGCAAGTTCCCCTACCGTCCGCGTACCGTGGCCCGCCGGGTCGCCGACCGCGAACGGATTCGCTTCGGAAAGACGGAAGCGGTCCCGATCGTGGCCCCCGGCCACACGCCGGGGCACCTGTGCCTCCACTTCCCCGCCGAGGAGATTCTTTTCCTCGCGGACTACGACCTCACCGCCTTCGGGCCCTGGTACGGCGACAAGCCGGGAGGGATCGAGGAGTTCCGCCGGTCGGCGAGGATGCTCGCAGGGGTAGGCGCGAAGAGGCACGTCGTATCCCACCAGGATCCGGTCCACGAGGGGAGCATCACCGCAAAGATGGAGGCGTACCTCGCGGTCATCGATCGGCGGGAGGAGTCGTTACGGGAATTTCTGCGCCGCCCTCGGACCCGGGAGGAAATCGTGGCGGAACGGATCGTCTACGGCGAGGGCCGTCCGGGTCCCTGGTTCGACTACGGGGAGTGGGCGCTCATGGGAAAGCACCTGGAGGGAATGGTCGCCCGCGGGGAGGCGGTCGTCGAGGGGGGGCGCTACTCCCTCATTTCCCCTTGAGCAGGGTGTTCAGCTCCCGGCAGACCTGTTTGGGGTCGAAACCCCTGTGCCAGGAGGTGTAGTGGATCGTCTCTTTCTCGTTCGATTCGCACCGGAGACACTCGGCCCCGAAGAACTCCTTGATCTTTCCACGCACGGACGGGTACTGGCGGAGGATCTCCCCCAGAAACATCTCCGGCCGGATCGGCCCTTCCCTGGTCATCTGCGTTTCCTCCCCCTGCCCGGTGTTCGGTCCATTATAGCAGGAACGTTTCTCTTCACCGGCGTTTTCAGAATGTAGTACGTCGCGGAGCCGAACGCCACGACCTCTCCGTCTCCGTTGCGGATCTCGGTCGATCCGACGGCGATCGTCGCCCCCCGGCGCAGAAGGGTCGCGTAGGCGGTGACCGTTCCCTCGGAGACCGGCTTGAGAAAGTTCACCTTGTACTCCACGGTGGTCATCCGGGAGGAGAGGGGCATGACGCTTCGGAGCGCGGTCGCCACCGACATGTCCACGAGTGCCCCCATCACTCCTCCGTGCAGGGTCCCCGCGGTGTTCCTCAGGACCTTGCGGATCGTGCACCGCATCACGCTTTTCCCGCCGGCCGACGAAACGAGCTTCATCCCCATCAGCTTCACGAAGGGAAAGGTGTTCACCCGGTCCTTGTAGAACTGCTCGTCGAACTTCTTCATCCCTCCTCCTCACGCTGGGCCCGGGGACCCTGGCTCGCGGGGGCCGATGAGCGGATCGGCAGCGAGCTCTCCCGGGATTCGCTCCGCAGCCTCGGAGGGGGGCTCCGTTCGTGGCTCGGCGTGCGATGCACCCGCACGCCTGCGCTTAACCTCACTGCGCCCCCACTCCTTCGGCTTGCTGCGCTCTCCGGCAACTGGGGAATTGCGTGCGTCATCAGAGATGTCCCCCGTAGATGAGCGTTCCGGCGACCGGAGGACCCGGCGCGCAGCGGGAGCGGAATCCCCCCGCGAGCCGGGGCCTTCGTTCACACGCGCTCTTGCAAAGGGGCACACACCGACGGAGCCCGCCGCAGGGGAGGAAGAGTTCTTGGGAACGTCCCGTTTTCTCAGTGGGCTCATGAGGCGTCCCGCATCGGCCCGGTCGTAGTGGGAGAACTTCATCATGTGGGTCCCCCGCCCCTGGGACAGGGAACGAAGGGACGTGACGTATCCGAACATCTCCTTCAGCGGGACCAGGGCGGAGAAGTGGCTTATGCCCCCCCGACGGTCGACCGAGACGACCCTTCCCCGGCGGGCGTTGACGTCCCCGATCACGCCGCCCAGGAACTCCTCGGGCACCGCGATCTCCACCGCCATCACCGGCTCCAGGAGGTACGGGTTCCCCTTCTCGTACGCGGAGAGGAACGCCATCACCGCAGCCACCTTCGCCGCAAGCGGCGTGGCCGTCCCGGTGAGAAACTCCACGTGCGTCACCTCCGCCTCCACGTCGTCCACGGGGTACCCGAGGACACCGGTGAACGCCCCCTCCCGGATGCCGGTCTCCACTCCGTCCACGATCTCCTGGGCAAGCCCGAGCATCCGGAGACGGTCGGAGACCTTCACGCCGGAGCCCCGTCGGCCGGGGCGGACCTCCAGGGCGATCTTCACGGTCACGAGGCGTTCCGCGATCTCGCGCTCGAACACGCTCTCCGCCGTGCCCGGCTCGCTGATCGTCTCCCGGAAGACGACCTGCGGCATTCCGGTCCGGACGGCGAGCCCGAAGTCCCGTCCCAGGCGGTCCACCAGGATCTCGAGGTGCAGTTCCCCCATTCCGGACAGGATGATCTGACCGGTATCCGCGTCCTCCTTCATCGAAAGCGTCGGGTCCTCCTCCACCATCTTCGCGAGCATCTCACGGAGACGGTCCATGTCGCGCAGAGTCCTCGGCTCCACCACGACCGACACCACCGGCTTCCGGATCTCGATCGATTCGAGGAGGATGGGGGCCGCCGGGTCGCAGAGGGTGTCCCCCGTCCGGGCGTTCCTGATCCCCCGGATCGCAACGATGTCCCCCGCCACGGCCTCCCGGATCCTTACCTTCTTCCCCGCGTGGATCCGGAAGAGCCGGGCCACTTTCTCCGTCCCTCCGGTGGAAGCGTTCCCCAGGACATCCCCCTCGGAGAGCTTCCCCGAATATACGCGCAGGTAGACCGTCCTCCTGCCCTCCTCGATCATCACCTTGAACACGAGGGCTGCGAACGGTGCGTCGAGCAGGGGCGCGCGGCTGACCGGCACCCCTGTCCTCGGGTCGTCCCCCGTGGCGGGGGGAACCTCGGCGGGGGAGGGAAGAAAGTGCACGATCCCGTCCATCACCGGCTGGATCCCCCTGTTGCGAAGCGCCGCACCGGCGAATACCGGGAAGAACCGGGCGGCCACCGTCCCCTTGCGGATCGCCCGCCGGAGCGCCTCGGGAGGAATCTCCTCGCCGGAGAGATAGCTCTCCGCGACGCCGTCGTCGGCGTCGGCGGCCGCTTCGACAAGCGCCTCGCGGTGCGCCTCGACCTTCGCGGCTTCCTCCGGCGAGAGCGCAGACCGCGAAACGCCCGTCCCCTGGTCCGTCTCCGAGAACGCAAGCTTCTCCATCGTCACGAGGTCCGCCACGGCGTGAAATTCCCCGTCCGTGTAAAGCGGCGCGGTCACGGGAACGCCCCGGGCGGAAAGCTTCTTATCCATCTCCGCGATGACCCGGTCGTAATCGGCTCCCGGACGGTCGAGCTTGTTGATGAAGGCCAGCCGGGGGATCCGGTGCCTGTCCGCCTGTCGCCATACGACCTCGGACTGCGGTTCCACCCCGCCGACTCCGCAGAAAACGACAACCGCCCCGTCGAGCACACGGAGAGACCTCTCCACCTCGATGGTGAAATCGACGTGCCCGGGCGTGTCGATCAGGTGAACTTCCGCGCCCAGCCAGGAGAACTGTGTGACGGCCGCGGTAATCGTGATCCCGCGCTCGCGCTCCTGGGGAAGATAGTCCATCTGGGAGTCGCCGTCGTGAACCTCTCCCATCCTATGGCTTATTCCTGCGTAGAAGAGGATCCTCTCGGTCAGGGTCGTCTTCCCCGCGTCGATGTGCGCGATGATCCCGATGTTCCGGACCTTGTCCGCGTGGGCCATCCTAGAAATTCCCCCGGAACAGGTTGAAGGGCGAGGCGCCGGGGATCGTGCGGTCGGCAAACAACGCCGACAACACCCCCTCGATTTCCCCGTCTGGCACATCCCGCAGGTCCGCGAAGAAGTCGCGGATGCCCGCGGCGCGTATTTCGTGGAGAGACCCTGATGCGGAAAACGGCGCGTCGGCCCGGACGGAGGACCCCCGCTCATCGACATCGATATGGAAACGCTCCTCCCGGGGACTTGCCACGTCGCCCCGGACGCCCGACGACGGGACCAGGCGCGAGATCATCATGGGAAAGGCGCCGTACGCCATGGCGATCCCCAGGTCATGCAGGTACTTCCCCACCGACCGGAGTGTGGCAAGATTCGCCTCCACCGGAAGGATCATCCGTGAGGCCCCCAGCCCCGACAGGGTGGAGAGGGCACCGGTATTGAAGGCATACAGATAGTGATCACTGACGAGCGTTACCTGCTTCCTCGGGACAAACCCGGCGAAAAGCCGGAAATGCCCGACGTCCGAGACCACCCAGCGCCGGTGTCCCTTGAGGATCGCTTCTCTTACGGTCCTCCGGAGGAAAGGAGCGTCGGATTCCCGCATCGGGGGGGGAAGCCGGAAGTATGCGCGATCCCGGAACCCCCGGTTTCCCGGGGCCGGGTCCCTCGCGAGAGCACGTGTGAACTCCACCACCGGGACGATTTCCGGGATCTGCGGCAGAGCCCCGAGCTGTTCGGCCCGGCAGCCCGCGAAAAAGACGGTCGGCAGCGACTCCCGTCGGCTCCCCGCGACGCGAAGAGTGGGAAGTATGGAGAGACGGAGATTTTTCCCCGACAGGTAGAAGTCCCTGTCGAACTTTCGCGCGGCTTTAAGGAAAAGGGCCGTCACGTCTTGCCATGAGACGGTTGCGCCTTTCCCCTCGACCCGGATTTCGCCCAGCGGGAGGTCGGACCGGTACGCGGCGCGGAGGCGGGCCTCGGCGTCCGGAGGAACCTTTCCCTCCCCGCGCGCGCCCGCGCCGGAAACACGGAAGGAGAATTCAACGCGCGTCTTGCCGTACGACGCCTCGACGGCCAGGACCCCATCTCCCACGACGACCCGGAAACGAACCCCTCCGGGAGGCAGCGCCTCCCGTTCCCGCCGGGCCAAACGGGTAATCTCCGCCCGTCCCCCGCCGCCGACACGGAACAGAAGGTCGCCCGGAGACACGTCGAACGGTATCCGGACGTAGAGCCCCTCCCCGTCCGCACGCATCGACCGGGCGGAAAACCCCCTTCCGGAGCCGTCGCTCTGAAACTGCACGCGAAGCCGGTCCCCCTGCGCAATGTTGGCCTCCGCTGCGACGTGCGCCCACCCCTCCCGGACCTCCCGGACCGCACCCAGCAGCTCTCCCACGTTTCCCGTCATTCCTCCGGCAACGACCTCGCAGGGGCCTGCGCCGCCCGTGAGGCCGGGCGTCTCCCTGCGGCCGATCACTTTCTCCAGAAGTCCCCTTCCCTCCTCGACAGCCTCCGCCTTCCTGCCTTCGCGGATCCGGTCGAGGGCCCGCCGGTAAGCGGATACGACACCGCTTACATACTCGGCGCTTCGCATCCGCCCCTCGATCTTGAACGCGGCGAACCCCAGCGGAACGAGCTCCGGCAACAGGTCGATCAGGGAAAGGTCGCGCGTGGAAAAGACCGCCTCCCGTCCGCCGGGGTGCCCGTAGAGACGGCGGCACGGCTGGACACACGCCCCGCGGTTGGCGCTCTTTCCCCCGAGGAAGGAGGAGAAGAAGCACTTTCCCGAGTAGGAGTAGCACATCGCCCCGTGAACGAAGATCTCGACGCCGACGGGTGCGGTCGACACGATCCTGCGGACCTCGGAAAATTCCAGGTGACGCTCGAGGATCACCCGGTCGGCGCCCAACGCCGCGAACACCTCGGAGGAGGGGGAGGAGGCGCACCCCGCCTGCGTGCTGACGTGGAACTTCAACGCGGGAAAGAAGTCCCGCAAGATACGCATGAGACCCAGATCCTGGACGATGACGGCGTCAGGGGAGAGAGGGGCCACCTGATGGAGCATCGATATCGCCTCGGGGAGGTCCGTCTCGGTCAGGACGGTGTTCATGGCGAGGTAGACCCGTACCCCGCATTCCTGCGCGTGGGGCAGGATCCGGCAGAGATCGTCCAGCGTGAAATTCTCGGCGCGCTCCCGCGCGTTGAACCTCTGAAAACCGAGGTAGACCGCGTCCGCCCCGGCGGCAACGGCGGCGAAATACGCCTCCATCGAGCCCGCCGGGGCCAAAAGCTCCGGAAACGGCATTCGGGCAGGCGCGGAAGGGACCGTCGCGGAGGATGTTCCCCGCGCCGCGTCCCCCCCTTCTGTCGGCGGTAAAGGTCTTCAAAAAAACTCCTGGCTTCCTGGGGGGGCGCCCACACGTGGAAGAACTTGCCCTGTGTGCGGTCCGGCCGTAAACCCTTGTACGGCAGGAGGGATCGCCCCCTTTTCGTTTGACATTCATCTTACATCCGATAGACTTACCGGGATATAGCGTTCGGGAGAAAAGCGGGGAAAATCCCGTTCCGGAGGGGAAAAATGGGCTGGATTCCGGCGATCCTCGCGGTCGGACTCGTCGGCTGGTTCGTACTGACATACAACGCCCTCGTCAGGCTTCGCAACCAGTTCCGGAACGCGTGGCACCAGATCGACGTACAGCTGAAGCGCCGGCACGACCTCATCCCCAACCTCGTGGAGGTCGTCAAGGACTACATGGCCTACGAACAGGAGACGCTCACCCGGGTCATCGAGGCCCGCGGCGCCGCCATCTCCGCAAAGGGCGCGGCGGCGCAGGGGAAGGCCGAGAACGTCCTGACGGAATCGCTGAAAAGCCTTTTCGCCGTCGTCGAAAAGTACCCGGAACTCAAGGCGAACCAGAACGTGGCCGCGCTCCAGGAGGAACTGACCGGAACGGAGAACAAGATCTCCTTCGCGCGCCAGTTCTACAACGACTCGGTCATGACGTACAACAACAAGATCCAGTCCATACCGTCCAACATGATCGCCTCGGTGTTCGACTTCTCCCAGGCGGAATATTTCGAAGTCGGGGAGGAAAGCCGGGCCGTGCCAAGGGCGGACCTCCGGTAAGGACCTCCAAAACCGTCATGGCAGCTGCGGAGAAGACGTGCCCGGGCTGCGGAACCGCCAACCACCCGGGTGCCGCGTACTGCAACCTGTGCCAGGAACCCTTCGACTCCCCCGGCATCTCCCGGTTGGCGGATGAGTCGGCGGGCGGCGGCGAGAAGCCGACCGCTCCCGTCCCGCGCGGGGCCCCCATGCTCTCGTTCTACGAAGCCGCCTCCCGTAACGTCCGCCTGTCCCTGCTTCTCTTCCTCGCGCTCTTCGCCTCGTTCCTAGCCGTCGGGGGAGGGATCGGCGGCGCGTACGGGAGCGTCGGATACGGCATCGCGCTCGCGCTCATCCTCTACGCGATTCTCGCCTCCACCGCGTATTTCCGGGGATCCTCCATCGTCCTCTCGATTCACGGTGCCCGGGAGGCCGACCCGCTTGCCCACCGGAAACTGCGAAACGTCGTGGAGGAGATGAGCATCGCATCGGGGATTCCGATGCCACGCGTATTCGTGATGGAAAGCGGGGGGATGAACGCTTTCGCCGCGGGAAGGCGGCCGGCGGAGTCCCTCGTCGCGGTTACGACCGGTCTTCTCGAACGGCTGACCCGGGAGGAACTGCAGGGGGTGATCGGCCACGAGATGGCCCACATCAAGAGCCGCGACACCCTCTACAACATCTGCGCCGCGGTCCTGGTGGGCGCCATAGCCCTCCTTTCCGACATGTTCCTCCGGGGGGTTCCCTTCCGCGGGAGAGGACGATCCGGAGGCACGGGGAGAGGGCGGGGAAACGTCGCATTCATCGCTCTCGGGGTCCTCCTCGCGCTCCTCGCCCCCATCGCCGCGAAGATCCTCCAGATGAGCATCTCCCGCCAGCGGGAGTACCACGCGGACGCCGTAAGCGCGCAGTTCACGCGGAACCCCCTGGGGCTGGCCTCCGCGCTCGAGAAGATCTCGCAGTCCGGCGCCCACGTCCCGGGAGAGAACCGGGGAACCCAGCATCTGTTCCTCGTCAACCCGCTCCTTCATTTTGCCGACGACGCGTCGGCTCTCCTGTCCACGCATCCCTCGACCGCTCTTCGCATCCAACGATTGAAAGCGATGGCCGGAATCGGGGCGGCTGCGGTATGAACCTGCCCCTTCCAGGGAGGTGCCCATGCCGCATATCGTAACGATTTTCGGAAAGGATACCTGACCGTACACATCCAACGCTCGTATGGATTACGAGAAAAACGGCGCCCGGGTGGTGTACAAAAACGTCCAGAAAGACAAGTCCGCGATGGCCGAGATGATGACCCTTTGCAAGGGGCGACGCGACGTCCCGGTCATCCTCGACGCCGGAAAGGTGACGATCGGCTACGGAGGAAGCTGATCGGTGTGACGACCGCGGCCGTGGGCCGTGGATTCCGACGCGGCTCCCCGGGGCGCCCGGGGAGAGAATGAGCCGAATCGGCTGTTTTATGGTATAGATAGAAGAATACCCGACACATCATCTTCTTTGCGGAGGAAGCACCCATGAAAGTTGCAGAGGAAGCGCTCAAGTTCCTGAACCTGGGGATCGAGTCCGAGCTCGCGGCATATGTATTCTACCGCCGGGCGTCGAAGATGATCGGCGACGAAAACGTGCGAAAGGTGCTAGACGGGCTCGCCATGGACGAAAAGGAGCACTTTCTTCAGCTGGAAGACGCCTACGACAAGAACGTGCGTTCCGAGTGCTGGGCTCCCTACAAGGACATCATGACCAGGGACGGGTTGCCCGACATCGACGAGCATATGCAGGAGACGCACAAGGAACTGCTCGGAAAGATTCCCGACCTGAAAAGCAGGAGGGACGCTCTCGAAATCGCGCTGAAGCTGGAAAAAGAGGCGGCCGACCTGTATCGGACCGCCTCCTCGAAGGCGAAAGACCCCAAGATCAGGAAGATCTTCGACCATCTCGTGGCCTTCGAGAAGGTACATGTGAATAAGATCGAAAAGGCCCTGGCCTCCCTTTGACAGGGAGCGGGAACACGGTTTCAACCAGTCTTCGGTAGGTCCGGGGGAACGCAAGATCTGCCAGATCCTCCGGTCGCATCCAGCGCCATTCCCTTTCGGGCCCCGGCCGGCCGGCCTTTCGTCGGCATCGGTAGGCGTGCACCGTGGTCCGGAAATGGCTGAATCCCTGGGGAAGCGACGCGAGCCGGTCCCCGACTTCCACGCGCATTCCCCACCCTTCCCGCAGTTCCCTCCGGAGGGCCTCTCTCCTCGTTTCCTCCGGCTTCCTTCGTCCGCCGGGGAGTTCCCAAAGACCGCCCAGAAGCCCCCGGTCGGGTCGGCGGCCGGTGAGGACCCTCCCCTTCCCGTCGGCGATCCACGCCACGACCACGTCGTGGTGGGGGAGAACCTTTTTCGGCGCTTTCGCGGGAATCGTTTCCTGGATGCCGTCGCGATGACCCTCACAGTGCGCATTCAGGGGACAAGCGGGACAGTGCGGGCGCCGGGGGACGCATACCGTCGCCCCGAGGTCCATCAGCGCAAGGGCGGTTTCCCTTCCCTTCCCGGGAAGGATCAACCCCCGCGAGATCGTCCACAGGCGGCGCTCCACGGACGGCAGGGAGAGCCGTTCCGTAACGGCGAAAGCCCTCGCGATGACCCGTTTCGCGTTGGCGTCGAGAATGGGGGCGTCCGCGCGGAAGGCGATCGCGGCGATGGCCCCCGCGGTGGACCGGCCGATCCCGGGCAGCGCCGCCAGCTCCCGGGGATCCCGGGGCAGGCGACCGCCGCGTTCCCGGTCGATAATCGCTGCGGCAAGGTGGAGGTTCCGGGCCCGGGAGTAGTACCCCAGCCCCTCCCAGAGCTTCATCACCTGGTCCCGGGGCGCCTCGGCGAGTGCGCGCACCGTGGGAAATGCCGAGAGGAAGCGGCGGTAATAGGGGGTGACCGCGACCGCCCGGGTCTGCTGGAGCATGATCTCCGAAACCCAGATGCGGTACGGGTCGTCGGTCTCCCGCCAATCCATCTTCCTCGCCGACCGGGCGAACCAGGCAAGAAGCCGGCGGGACACCGCGCGCAGACGCCTCCCGTCCGGGAGATTCCGCGTGGTTCCGTCCACGGAGCTATCCGAAGGCGTCAACCGGCAGCCGATGGGGATGCTACAGGTCTTCCAGGAGCCCCGTGAAGGTGTCGTGGTGCTCCTCTTCGTCGGCCAGGATCTCCCGGAACATCTTCTCCGTGACCTCGTCGCCTTCCTTCCTGGCCACATCGATGATCTTGCGGTACATCGCGATGGCGCCCTCTTCGTCCTTCTTGTCGATCTGGATCATCTCCTTGAGGGTGTTTCCGACGCGGATCGGCTCGGGTTTGGTGGTCGGGGTTCCCCCGAGGTACACGAGGCGTTCGGCGATCTCCTCCGCGTGCTTCATCTCCGCGATGGCGATCTTCTTGAACTCACCCTTCACGGCGAATCCCTTCACGCCGGTCATCTGCACGTGCTGCCAGATGTATTGCACGGAAACCTGGATTTCGCGGGCAATCGCCTGGTTCAACATCTCCATCAACTGTTTCGACGCTTTCGGGCTCTTCATCTCGGGCTGCCTCCTTGGCCTGGGGTGGGAATCTCGCGGAATCCCGATTGTACCACAAATCAAAAGGGGGGCCGTGACTTGCGGCCCCCCGGGAAGGTGACGCCGCCGGAGGCGGCCGGTTTCCTAGAACTTGTATCCGATATCGAACGCCAGGAGGTGCGCGTCGCCTGACCATGTGCCGTCGAAACCGGATCCGGTGGAAGGTGCGGCGAGCGTTTACCTGGTTGTTCACCGTCCTGTCCTTCTTGTCCAGGTACATGTAGGAGAGATCGAAGGTCCAGTTGCGGATCTTGTAGCCCGCTCCGGCGCAGTAGAACAGCCGGTCGGAGTCGGGGAGAAGCGGGGACAGGGTGTCGGCCGGAACCGGGCTGGGATCGTACCGGAACCCGAGGCGGAGGGCCAGGGGGTCGGTCACACGGTATTCCGCGCCGACATCGACCCCCACGACATCCTTCCACCTCTCCGGCCTGTTGGCGTCCGGGAGGAGACCGTTGTTGTCGCGTATATCGATGGCCAGGGTCTTGAACGCGCTCCAGAACGTCCAGTCGAGGTCCACCTCGAGGGTCAGCCGGTCAAGGATGTAGGCGACCCCCAGCTGGAATGTCGCAGGCATGTTGATCGTCGTGGATGCCGAAGTGTGATACGTCGAACCGCCGAACACGTCGGCAGCGGTGAACGGCCCCGGGGGGACGAAGGGGATCGTGCTGTTGATCTCCCACAGATTCACATCGGCATCTTTTATGTCGAGACGGAAGCCGCTTCGGTAGCTGGCCCCGACCTTGAAGTTTCCCTTCGGGGTCAGGAGCACCCCGAAGTTGTACCCCCAGGCCGTTCCATCCCCGTCGAGATCCAGCTGGAAGATGTTCACCTGGTCCAGCGGCGCCGCACCGAGTCGCACCACTCCCGCCTGGGACAGTTTGGCCTTGCCGTACATGAAATCGACCCCGGCGCCCACCGACAGAACGTCGTTGAGTTTCCAGGCGACGGTGGGGTTGACGACTACCGTCTGGATCTCGACATTGGTGACCTGGTTCCGGAATATGCTCGTTTGCCGGTTTCCGTACCTCTGCCCCAGACCGAAGGGAGCGAAGATCCCCACGCCGTAGGCGAAATCGGGGGAGGCCTTCCTCGTCCAGTAGGCGTTGGGGATTACGAAGTCCAGGTCCTCCTGGGTCTCCGATTTGCTGTCGAAGACACCGGTGCTCGTGTTTAACGTCAGAGGCGTCGTTCCGGTAAAATCCGCCCCGTTTTCACGGATGAACGTTCCGCCGATCATCACGTTCTGCCCTTCCAGCTGGACGATCCCCGCGGGGTTGAAGTAGATCGCCGACGGGTCGTCCGCCTGGGCGGTAAAGGCCATCCCCATCCCCATCGCTTTGGCTCCCTGCTCGGGCAGGCGGAACCCCGCGGCCATGGCCGACGCCGCGGTGAACGACAGGACGACAAGAACAGTCAGCACTTTCCCGACTCTCATCGCTTCCCCTCCTTGTGGGCGTATTCACCCTGCTGGATCAAAGTCCGCTCCAACATACCGTCTTGTTGAGGGGGACGCAACGGAAAATACGGACAAATATAACGAATATTCCACGGATTCGCCCGGCCCCAGGCGCACGGGGAAGAGGAGGCGGAGACAGACCCCCTGGTGGATCTTTTCCACTCCGGACTCCGACAAAGACGCCGTCTCGACCGGGTACCGCAGAAGGATGAATTCCCGGTCCGTTCTCGCCTCTACGGCGATCCCCCTCGCGTTGTCCACGATCCGGAACCCTTTGAGGGCTTCGGTGACACCGCGGGATGACAACTCCTCTTTTCTCTCCCCGATCCCCTCGTACCACCGGTCCGGGCCGCTCCCCGAGAGGAAGTTCAGGTTCCACTCCGATGCGAACCTCCCCCAGGCCGCCCGCTCACCCCCGTTGCGGAGCCGGTACCGCGCCTCGATCCGTTCCTCTGCCACCCCGAGGGCAAGGGCCTTCCCGAGAAACAGATCGACGCCTTCTCCCCGGAGCGGAACCTCCATGGCAAGGCGGATCCGCTCGCTGCTCCGGGTGATCTTCCCCCTGGCTTCCTTTCCTGCTGTCGCGCACATCGGCGCGATCCTTTCGTGGAGTATTGCCTCGACGGCGTCTTCCTCCCGGTAAAAGGCCTCCCGGAAGGACGCACGCTGCCAGGGGTCCACGGTCAGCGCGTCGGAAACAGCCGGGTCCTTGAGAACCAGCAGGTCGTGGATGCTCGTGCGCCCATCAAACTCTCCGCCCGCATCCTTGAACTTCCGGTGGTACGCCTCCTCCCGCCGGGTCAGGACATGTCCCAGGGCAACCCCGCGCCGGGGGAGGGAGATCTCGGTAATCGCCCCCCCGTCGTGGCCGTGGACGAGAAGGGTGAGATCCGGCGTCTTGAGAATCGCCTCTTCCCCCCCGTCGATGTCGAGATCGCCGCTCGCCGCTTCCGTCCACCTGTCCTTCCCGCCGTGCAGAACCCGGTCGGAAAGCCCCTCGGCGCGGAGAAGGTTCGTGTACGCCGCCTCCCGGAGATGGTTGAGGTAGAGGCCCCCGAAGATGCCGTGCCAGTACACGTCGTTGCATTGGGCGCGGTAGAGGAAATCTCGCGCCTCCGGCCCGCCCCCCTGCTTCGCAGCCGCCTGCACCCGCCCGCTGACCCACAGCATCCTCTTGTGAAGCTGGTTCGCCTCCTCGTATTTTCGCAGGAAGCCCCGGAAATTCCCCCCCTGGGCGAAGGGCTTCATTTCCGGGAACTTTCCATAACGGAAGTCGTGAAGCAGTCCGCCGAACCGCATGGCCCCGGCGGGAGGAAGCGCCCACTCTCCCATCTCGATGTAGGAGCATGAAGGCGGGTAGACCTTCCCCCGGAGGGGAGCGGAGGAGACATACTCCCCGAAGGTCATCGTCCGGAGCCACTCTCCCCGGGAAACGATCCCCTCGAAGAATCTTCGAAGCCACCCCTGCGTGTAGACGGTGTCGTGGGTCCCGGGCCATACGCCGAACTTCTCCCCGTCATCGGCCAGGATGGCCGCCGGGTACGGCACGTCCCGGGACGTCATCGCCTCCACCGTCCGCAGCGTCTCCTCCACGTCCCCGAAGGGGATGAGGTACCGAAGCCGTTCGCTCCCCGGGAAGATTCGGACCGACGGCCCGTTCGCCTCCGTCAGGTAGACTCCGTCGAGTTCCTCCCCGGAAATCCCCGCCCGCAGGAAATGGAAATCGTCAAGCGGCAGGTATTCCACGCCGGCCGCCGATAGCGACGCGGGAAGTTCCGGCTCCCATACCCGCTCCGCAAGCCACATTCCCCGGGGCTTCTTTCCGAAGTATCTGCCCACGGTTTCGGCGAGATCGACGATCTGGCCCCTGCGGTCCCTCTCCGGAAGAAGGGGCATCACGGGCTCGTACATTCCCCCGCCGAGAATCTCCACCTGCCCCCGCGATACGAGGTCCTTGAGCAGGGAAAACAACTCCGGCCGATTTTCCGCAATCCACCGGAGGAGAAAACCCGAATAATGGAGCGTCACCTTGATCGTCGGAAACCGGGCGACGGTTTCGAGAAACGGAGAGTACGACCGGTCGCTCGCCTCCCCGATAACGGAATCGAAGTTCCCTACCGGCTGGTGGTTGTGCAGGCACAACAAAAGCACGCGTCCCCCGGGGGGGGCAGGAACGGGTGCCATCAGGGGCTTTCCTCCTCTTCCGCGAACTCGGTGAGGACGCCGAAGGTCGACTTCGGGTGGAGGAACCCGATCTTCATCCCGTGGACTCCGGTGCGCGGGGTTTCGTCGATCAGCCGGACCCCATTTTCTTTCGCGTGCGCGAGCGCCGCCTCCGCGTCGTCCACCCGGAAACAAAGGTGATGGATCCCCTCCCCGTTCTTCTCGAGGAATTTGCCGACCGGACCGTCGGACGACGTCGTCTCGAGCACCTCGATCGTGCTCTCCCCCACCCGGAAGATCGCCGTGCGGACCTTCTGTTCGGCCACCTCCTCGATTCCGAGGAACTCGAGTCCCAGAACGTCGCGGTAGAAGGGAATGGCGTCGGACAGGCTTCTCACAGCCACCCCGATGTGCTGGATCCTGCGGATCATGGCTCTCCTCCCGGGCGATATGTTCCTACTGTAATCCGAAACGCCCGGGGGAGGCCAGCGTACCCGGCGCCTTCGGCGGGGAGCGGGGAACGGCTTGCGCATCCTCGGAGGGGGGCGAAGGGATCCTGCCGGCCGGCGAAGGCCGTCCCCCACCCCGCCCGTCGGGAGGCCGACCGTGGTTTCCCGGTTTTATCCCAACGTGGGACCAAGCAGGCGGTACGCGATGTAGGACGCCACGGCCGATGAAGGAATGGTGAGGACCCATGCCCACACGATTCTCGCCCCCACGATCCAGTTCACTTTCCGCCGGCCCTGGGAGAGGCCGACCCCGAGGATGGCAGAGGTGATGACGTGGGTGGTACTGATGGGGATCCCCATAGCCGACGCCGTCAGGATCACCCCCGCGGAGGACGTTTCCGCGCAGAACCCGTGCACGGGCTGCAGCTTGACGAAGTCGCTTCCCACCGTTTTGATGATCCGCCATCCCCCTATCGCGGTGCCAAACGCCATCGCCGTGGCGCAGGAGAGAATGACCCATATGGGAATGTAGAAGGTCTGGATTACCCCGTAGGAGACAAGCGCCATCGTGATCACCCCCATCGACTTCTGGGCGTCGTTCGACCCGTGGGAAAACGCCATGACCGCAGCGGAGAGGATCTGAAGCTTCCGGAATCCCCGATTCAGGGTCGACGGGTGGTACCCCCTGAAGATCCAGAAGATCCCGACCATGATGAGGAACGCGATGATCGTCCCCGCCAACGGGGAAATGACGATGGCCGCGAGGATTTTCCAGATGCCGCCCCACTTCAGTACGCCGACCCCGCGCGAGGCGATCACCGCGCCGATGATCCCGCCGATAATCGCATGGGAGGAGGAGGAGGGGATTCCGTAGCGCCAGGTGACAAGATCCCAGAAGATCGCTCCGAGGAGGGCTGAGAGAACTATGGTCTGTGACACGAAACCGGGATCCACGATCCCCTTGCCGATCATCGCCGCCACGTGCGTGGAGACCAGCGCTCCGACGAAGTTGAGCCCCGCCGCCATGACGATGGCGCTCCGGATCGAAAGGGCCCGGGTGGAGATGCAGGTGGCGATTGCGTTCGCCGTGTCGTGGAACCCGTTGATGAAA
This sequence comes from uncultured delta proteobacterium, assembly GCA_963811025.1. GTDB lineage: Bacteria > Desulfobacterota > Deferrimicrobia > Deferrimicrobiales > Deferrimicrobiaceae > CSP1-8. The sequence goes on along the minus strand of CAWEPX010000033.1, from coordinate 55,455 downwards.
TCGAAGGCAAGGGCTGTTATGACCACCAACCCCAAAAGCACCAGAGGGGTCTCAACCATTTTTCAACGCGACCCCCTCCAGAACGTTGGCGGCATCTTCGCACCGGTCGGTGGCGGTCTCCAGCGTCTCGTAGATCTCTTTCCACTTGAGAATATAGATGGGATCCTTCTCCCGATCGAAGAGTAGGGCAATCGCGTCCCGGCTCACCCGGTCCGCCTCGTTCTCCAGGGAGTTCACCTCAACGCAGTGCGCGTAAACCCCGTCCATTTTCGTGGACAGGTGGGCTATCCCCTGGTGAAGTTCCCGGGTCGATTTGAGAATCAGGAATCCGAGTTCCTTTGCCTGGGGAGTGGGCTCGGTGACCTTGTAAAGTTGTATCCGGTTGGCGGCGCCGTGGATCAGGTCGATGACATCGTCGATCGAGGAGGTGAGAGCCAGGATGTCCTCCCGGTCGATCGGCGTGATGAAGGTCGTGTTCAGCTTCTTGATGATCTCGTGGGTAAGCGTGTCCCCCTTGTGCTCGATCTCCTCGATCTGGCGTGCTTTTTCCTTGACGTTTTCGAAGTTGTCCAGAAGATCCTTAAGCACCTCGGCGCCATCCATGGCGTTCTGCGCCGCTTTCTCGAACATTGTGAAGAATGCTTCGTCGCGGGGGATGATCCGGAACATGGCGTCCGCTCCTAGCGTGGCATTTTTTTACAGGATATCGGTGGATTAATTGATCGGCAACCCGGGACGAAACAAGGGCGGGCGGCCCACGGCAACCTCTTCCGCGCTTCTTGAAGCCATCTCCGCAAGCTTGCTCTCGGCGGACGCCACCAGCTCATCGATGATCTCGGCGACGGGCTGGATCTTTTTCGCGAAGGCGACGCTCTGCCCCGCCATGAGCGACCCGCGCTCGATGTCGCCGTCGATCACGGCCCGCCGCAGGGCCCCTACCCAGAACTCTTCGAGTTTTACATGGCCTTCTTCCTTCGACATCTGACCGGCCTTCACTTTGTTCAGGAGCTCGAGCTGGAGACGGTTGAAGTCGTGCGTTCCCTCGTTTGTGATGGCGCGCACCGGAATGGTGGGAAGAGCCGGGTCGAACTGCGATGTGGACATGGCGTCCCGCGCATGGGCCCGGATAAAGGCTTCCTTGAACCGTACATGTGCGATGCACTCCTCGGCGACCACGAACCGGGTCCCCAGCTGGGCGCCGGACGCCCCGAGCGACAGATACTGCGCGATCATCTCCCCGGTGCCGATTCCGCCCGCCACGAAGACCGGAACCTCCGTGATGGTCAGAAGGAATTCCTGCGCCAGGATGGATGTCGCAACCGGACCGATATGACCCCCCGCTTCGTTCCCCTCGATGATGAGTGCGTCCACCCCCTGCTTGATCAGGCGCTTCGCCAGGGACAGGACCGGCGCAAAGCAAAGGACCTTCGCCCCCGAGGCCTTGACCTGCTCGATGTCCCTCCCCGAAGGAATACTTCCGGCGAAGATGGCAAAGGACACTTTTTCCCGCACCACGACCTCGATGTGGGACCGAAAACTGGGCGCCACCGTGATCATGTTGACACCGAACGGATACTCCGTCTTCTCCCGGGTTTTCCGGATCTCCGCGGCCAGCATGTCCGGGGGCATGTTCCCTCCTGCGAGGACGCCGAACCCCCCCGCGTTCGAGATCGCGGAGACGAGGTTCGACTCCGACACCCAGGTCATCGCCCCGCACAGGATCGCATGGCGCGTCCCGAGAAAATCCGTCCCCTTTTTCCACACTTTTGGCAGAAATTTCAATGCCATCCGGTCTCTCCCACGTGATCCTTTGCTCGATTCCCTGAACTATACCATGGGGGGGCGGGAAAGAACCAAGAATAAGGGAAGTCGGGAACGGGTTCTTTGCTATAGTAATCGACGATGGTCCGCCAGTCCGACATGTACGACATCACCATCATCGGCGCCGGCCCGGTAGGGCTGTACGCGGCTTACTACGCGGGCCTGCGGGACTGCCGGACGAAGCTTATCGAGATGTATCCGCAGGTCGGCGGCCGCCTGATCTCCATGTACCCCGAAAAAGAGATCTTCGACGTCGCCGGCCACACGAGGATCCTCGCTCGCGACCTCATCACCCAGCTCACCAAGCAGGCGATGCAGTACCGCCCGACGGTTGCCCTCAACGAGAGAGTGACCGGTTTGCGTATCCGCGGCGAGCGGGTGATCGAGCTTTCGACCCCGAAGGGGCGTCACTATTCCCAGACCGTAGTCATATCCGCGGGATGCGGCGCGTTCGTCCCCCGCAAGCTGGATATCCCGCACCTCATCGATCTGGAGGGGCACGGGATCTACTACTACCTCCCCTCCTTCGAGCCACTGCGGGGAAAGAAGGTCCTCATCGTGGGGGGAGGGAACAGCGCGGTCGACTGGGCGCTTTCGCTTGTCGGGATCGCGGCGAAGGTAACGCTCGCCCACCGGATGTACCGGTTCGATGCCCACGAGGCGATGGTCGACCGGCTCTTCGCGTCGAAGGTGAAAGTGATGTTCCCCTATTTCGCCCTGAAGGAGGTCATAGGCGAGGAAAAGGTCACCGGTGCGGTCATCTGGAACGAGCGGAGCGGATTGGAGGAGCGGATCGAGGTCGACGCGATCGTGCTCTCCATCGGGATGCTCACCAACCTCGACCCGTTCCGCGAGTGGGGCCTGAACATCATGGGCAGCGGCATCGCGGTTTCCACGGACATGTCCACCAACATGCCCGGCGTATACGCGGCCGGGGACATCGCCACCTACCTGGGAAAGATCCTGCTCATCTCGGCGGGCGCGGGGGAGGCCGCCACCGCCGTCAACGCCGCCAAGGAATATATCGAAGCGGGAGACCTCGGCAGGTAGCGGGATCGACCGGACCGCTCATCCCTCCCCGCGAAACCGCTCCCTCCACGCGCTGCGCAGCTCCTCCGCACGGTTGGAGAAGACGCCGTCCGCGCCGCTCCTGACGAGCCGGAAGAATTTCTCCTCGTCGTCCACGGTGTAGGGGAAGAGAAACAGCCCCGCCTCCTTCACCTTCCGGGTGCGGAGAACCGAAAGCCTGCGGAAATCCGGATGGATCGAGAGGGAATGGCGAAGACAGAAGGCGATGTCGGATGCCGAAGGGCGATCGGTCACCAGGCCGCAGGGGAGGCCGGGGCGGGCCGCTCCTGCGGCCAGGCACTCTTCCCGCAGCCTGGAAGAGAGCACGACCTTCCCCTCGTAATGCATCCCGTCGATCACCCGGAGAGACGCGTGGACCCCACCGGCCGTCTTCACCTCGATGTTGACGGGGACGGCACCCCGGACCAGGTCCAGCACATCGGCAAGAAGCGGAACCGGCTCCCCGTTCTTGAGCCGAAGCGTTCGCAGCCTCGCAGCGTCGCAACGGGCCACCGACAGGTTTTCCCTCGCGGTTCGTCCCGTCCGGTCGTCGTGGATGACCACCGGTTCCCCGTCCGCGGAAAGCCTCACGTCGAACTCGATCATATCCGCTCGGTCGGCCAGGGAGAGCGAGAATGCCTCGAGGGAATTCTCCAGGGCCCGGCGGGAAGCTCCCCGGTGCGCGATGACGATCGGAGGGGAATACCCCCCTCCACGGGAAAGAATCCTCATGCCTGTACGATATCCCACACCGAAAGGAGGGGAAACCATCTATAATCCCTCATCATGATCCGCGTCATCTACAACCCCGTGGCCGGTCCGAAAATGGTCCACAACATCGAGCGCGTCCGGCAGGGGCTCGCTGAAAACAGGGTTCCCTTCGAGGTCCGGGAGACCGCCGGACCCGGTGACGCCGTTCTCCTGGCCCGGGAGGCCGCCCATGCCGGGGGGGAGGCGGTCATCGTCGTCGGGGGGGATGGCACGGTGAACGAAGTGGCCAACGGGCTTGCGGGCACGGCAACGCGATTCCTGGTCGTCCCACACGGCACGGGAAACGTCTTCGCCGCGGAGGTAGGGCTTCCGAAGTCCGTGGAGGGATGCCTTTCGCTCCTGTCCGAGGGGAAGACGATCACGGTGAACCTTGCGAAAGCCGGGAATAGGTACTTCCTGCTCCTGGCTTCGGCAGGATTCGACGCCGAGGTTCTGGATCGGATGGACGCCCGGGGGAAGCATTACCTCGGCATCGGGGCGTATCTCCTGGCGGGTGCGGCGCATCTTTTCCGGGAGCAGCCGAGCCTCTGGGTGGAACTGGAGGGACAGGAGCGCCTGGAGGCGCAGGCCGTCATCATCTGCCGGGGAAAAACGTACGGCGGAGGGATAATCATGGCGCCATACGGCAACCTCGAAAAAAACACGCTCCAGGTCGTTATCCTCCGGAGGACCGGTCGCATCCCGATACTCCGGTTCGCGTTGAATGCCCTTAGGGGGAAACACACCGGTTCTCCGGACATCCTGATCCGGGAGACCACCTCGGTCTTCGTTCGCTCCCCGATCCGCTCCGCCGCCCAGGTGGACGGTGATTATCTCGGACCGCTCCCCGTCCGTTTCGAGATGACGGACGTCCCCGTCCGGATCATCGTGCCGCCCTCCTACGGGGAGAAGCCCGGAGTCGACACCTCGGCATAGAGGAGAGGGAGGTTGCCTTCGGGGACTCGGAGAGGCGGGCGGCAGCGCGGATTCAGGCCGTGCAGAGAACTCCTACTTCCGGGTTTTCCCGGAGATAGGCGATGAACGCCTCCACGCACTCGGGGTCGAATTGGTCCCCTTTGCAGGAGGAGAGTTCCTCTATCGCTTCGGGCTTCGTCCGGGACGGCTTGTACGCCCGGTCCGAGATCATCGCGTCGAAGCTGTCGGCCACCGACAGGATGCGCGCGGCCAGCGGGATCTCCTCCCCCTTCAGCCGGTCGGGGTACCCTTCCCCATCGTACCTCTCATGGTGATGCCGGACGATCGGGCAGAGCCGGCCGAGAGATCCCACGGGCTTGAGGATGTTCTCCCCCCCGATCGGGTGTTCCATAATGAACTGGAGACCGTCCGGAGGAAGGACCCCGCTGTTGTGCAGGATGTAGTCCGGGATCCCGATCTTGCCGATGTCGTGAAGCAGTGCCGCCGCCTCCAGATCCTTCACGAACGCCTCCGGCAACCCCATCCGCCGCGCGATCTCCACGGAGAACTCGGTCACACGCCGGGAGTGACCTCTCGTGTATTTGTCCCGCGCCTCCACGGCCGTCGCCAGGGCGGAAACCGTTTCCACGTAGGTTTTTTCCATGTTATCCCTCAATTCGGCGTTCTCGAGGGCGCCTGCGATCTGGGTGGCGAGATTCTGGATCATGAGCAGGTCGTCGCCCGTGATCTCCCGCTTTCCCTTGGCCAACCCGATGCTCATCACGCCGTAGGTCTTTCCGCGGGCGCACAAAGGGATATGGATCGCCCAGGGCATTCCTTTTTCGAGCGTCGTCAACCCTTCCGCTCTGGCCCAGGGCATCGATTCGGATGTGGTCACAAGCTGTCCGTGCGTGGCCACCCATCCGACGATCCCTTTCCCCTTGAGGATGGCGGTGGACTGATCTTCCTCGCGCAACCCGATCGAGGCGTGAACCGCAAGTTCCTTCCCGTCGGGAGACGGAAGGAAGATCGCCCCCATTTCGAGTCCCATCAGGGAGAGAAGCGACTTCAGAAAGACCTCCAGCATGCGGGTCATGTCGCTGTTTTGTCCGAAGGTGAGGCAGACCTGGGACAGCAGGGTCTGGATCTGGCCCTTGGATGTCTCGAGGCTGTCGATCGTCATCTGCAGGCGGCTGGTGATCCTGTTGAAATTTCTGGCCAGTTCGCTGATCTCCCCTTCCACTTCCGTGTCCAGGCGTGCGTTCAGGTCCCCCTCGGCGATGGCGGAGGCGTCCCTCGACACACGCAGCATCGCATGTACGACGGACCGGACAAGAAAGAACCCTCCCAGACCCAGGGCCAGCACACAGACGGACAACAGGGTTATTTGAACGGAGCCCCCGCTGAGGATATCGGTGCGCCTGGAGAAGAGATACGCCGACAGCAGCATCGGGATGATGAACATCGCAGAAAACGCGACGACGAATTTCCGCGCCATTGTCCCCCCGGAGGCGGCCTTCGCGGAAATCCCGGGCGGGCGTCCTTTCCTCTCCGGATGGATCATTGCTTTCCTTCCCTGCCCGGGTGGAAGTTTCCGGAGCATGAATACGTTTTTTCCTGCCGTCAATACGGAAACATACCGACATCTTCCATATCGGAAATACGGGGCGGAAACTTTACGTTATCCGGGCCGATCCCCGGGGCCTGCCGCCACATGAGCCTGCGAACCGTCTCCTCGGACGCGGAACTCCGCCTTTCGCGGGATTCGTGGATGTCGCCGGGTACTTGAATTTCGATTTTCCTTTTCCCCCGGCTCGCATTACTATGTATCTTTCCCGCTAGAAATCCACCCATGGAGGATTTTCTTCATGCGCCACTTGATTCTCGGAAGCGGCCCGGCAGGCATCGCGGCTGCAAAGGCCGCCCGGAAGATGGAGAAGGACGCCGAAGTCGTCATCGTCACCGAAGAGTTCGCGGCCCCCTATTTGCGGCCCAACCTCCCGGACATCATCTCCGGCCAGATCGACCCCTCCGCGATTCCGGACCCTCAGGCCAAGGACCTCGCCGCCGAAGGGATCGAGGTCAGGGCCGGCAAGCGGGCAAAACGGGTGGATGCCGCCAAGAACCGAATCCTCTTCTCGGACGGAAGCGAGGAGACGTACAACTTTCTTTGCGTCGCCACGGGCGGAAAGCCGATCCTTCCCCTGGCGTTGATGGGAAGCTTCGGGGCGTTCCTGTCGCTCAACTCCCTGAGTGACGCCCTCCGGATCAAGGCGCGCGCTCTCCGCTCCGACGTATCGGTGGTGTACGGGCCGGGCTACCTGGGGCTCGAGGCGTCGCGGGCGCTCCGGAAGCTGGGACAGCAGGTGATCTGGATCAACCCGGGGCTCCCCCGCTTCGGAAACCCGATATCCGGCGAGCTCGAGGCGAAGGTCACGGAGAAGCTCCGGAACAACGGGGTCACGGTCAAGGAGGGGACGGACATCGCCGACGTGCTCGACCTCGACGGGGGAACCTATCTCGTCTACACGGCGGGCGGGGAGGAGATACGATGCCATATGATCGTGGTCGCCACCGAGAGGCTCCCTGTCGTCCATTTCCTCGAGGGAAGCGGTGTAAAGGTCGGCGCGGGGATCCTGGTCGACGAGTACCTGCTGACGAACGTATCCAACATCTTCGCGGCGGGCGACTGCGCGGAAGTGTTCGACATCAACCGCCGGGAGAGCCGGATCAACTTCGGTTGGCGCAGCGCGATGAAGCAGGGGCAGCTCGCCGGGGAGAACATGGCCGGCGGAGGGAAGCTCTACATAAGGAACACCGAGGATTACTTCGGGCTGCTCTACGGATCGCCGCTGCTGGACAGGGTGAAATAAGCGGGTCCCCCGGGCGCGAAACCGCATCCGGCGACCCGGAAACGGGGCGACCATTCTCCCGTGAACCTAGGGCTCGCGGTGACCGGGTGAAGCAGCCGCAGGGGAGGAAGAGTTCTCAGGAACGTCCCCGTTCTTAGGCATCGTCGATCTCGGGATCGTAGGGGCGCGGGTCGCCGGTCGGGAAACGTCCAATCGCCCACCGAAAAGCGGGCGGAGCAGGACGGACAGATCAGGATCACGACAAGATCGCGTACTCTCCGGCGAAACGTCACGTGGAACCCCGTCTCGTAGCCGCACCGGGGGCATGACGAAAGCTCTTCCTCCACACGGACGTTCTCCGGGGAGGGCGTCTTTTCCCTTCTCCTCATATCACCCATCATTCCCCTTGGTCCGGAAGAAGAGCCAGTTTTTCCCCTCCAGGGGAACGAGGACGTATTCCCCCCGGAGCCGCCTTCCCCGGAGCGCAAGCTTGAGCCTGCGGTCGTGCTCGGAGAGAAGGTCATACGTCCCGCCGTCCCATATCGATACGGTCCCCGCGCCGTACTCTCCTTTCGGGATCTCTCCCTCGAAATCGATGTGGGCCAGATCATGGTCCTCCACCTCGACCGCAAGCCTCTTCACACCCGGGTCGACCGGAGGCTCCTTCGGGACCGCCCAGCTTTTGAGCACCCCCTCCCGCTCAAGACGGAGGTCCCAGTGAAGTCGGGACGCATCGTGTCGATGGACGACGAAGCGCGGGCTCAATAGTCAATCCCCTTTTCCGCCTCGATCCCGAGCTCGTAGGGGTGTTTGACGTTCCGCATCTCGGTCACGAGATGAGCAAGCCGCACAACCTCCTCGTGGGCGTGCCGGCCCGACAGGATGAGGTGGACGTCAGGCGGCTTTTCCCCGATGAGGGAGACGACGTCGGAGAGGCTGAGGAGACCGAGGTGGAGGGCGACGTTCACCTCGTCGAGGATGACGACGTCGCAGCGGCCCGACAGCATCTTCTTCCGTGCGGTCGCGAGGGCTTCCATCGCCGCCGCAACGTGGTCGGGGAACGGAAGGGTGTCTCCCCGGATCCCGACGAACCCTTTCCCCATGGGGATCAGCTCGAACTCGGGGGCCAGCCGCTTCGCGCCGTCGAGCTCCCCGTAATGGAGCGACCCCTTGATGAACTGGATCATCGCGACGCGCATCCCGTATCCCACGGCCCGTACCGCCATGCCGAGACACGAGGTCGTCTTCCCTTTTCCTTCTCCCGTCAGAACAAGGACGAGGCCCCGTCGCGGTTTGTCCGGAAGCCGTTCGACCTTTCTACCCTCCATCGGCACCCCCTTCTCCTGAGCGTTCCCCCCTCGCCAGGTCCCTGTTATGATGACCGAAGGGGAGCCCCGTTTCACCCTCCGGGCCCGGGGACCCCGGAGGCGGCACCGATCTCGTTCGCCCTCGAGCGGGGCACACCCGGAGGCTTCGCTACGCCGAAGGATGGGGGGCGCAGTGAGGTAAAGCTTAAGCCGTGCGGGGTCGCCGCACGGCGAGCCAGGAACGGAGCCCCCCTCCGAGGCGGCGAAGCCGATCTCGGGCGATCGAGGGAGGACGGCATGACCGAGCGGACGCAACGCTGCATGGTGTGCGCAAAGGAGAAAACGTTCACGGGGACGATCTGCGAGGAATGCAAGGCGATGATCCGCGGCGAGGCATCGGAAAAGGGAAAGAAAATCCGCAAGGAGGCGGAACGGGAGATCCGCCGGGAGGGCGTCCCCCCGAAGAAGTGAGGGGGGACGGATCTACCGGGCCTGGACGATCTCGGCGAACTGTTTCCCGAACTCCTCGCACGTCGCGAGATCCGCATCGGAAGGGGTCATCTGGAACCGGATCGGGTCGGGGGCGATCTTGAGACGCATCGAGGTCAGGATGTCCTGGACCGTCTTGATCGCCTCGCCGCTCCATCCGTAGGAGCCGAACACCGATGCGGGCTTGCCCTTGACGTTCAGCACGACGAGGTTCGCGATCACGTGCAGGATCGGGTGGGGGACGTTCGAGTTGAGCGTGGGCGTCCCGATGAGAAACCCTTCCGACGTCTCGATCTCGTTGATGATCTCGTCCATGGGAACCTCGACGCTGTTGATCAGCGTCGCCTTGACTCCGGCCGACCGCACCCCCTCCGCCACCCTTGCGGCCATGGCTGCGGTGTTCCCGTAGGCCGATACGTAGATGACGCTCACTTTCTTTTCCGTCACCCTCGACAGGACGGAGGCACGTTCCTCGTACCAGGCGACGTAGGATTGGGGATCTTTTCGAAGGATCGGCCCGTGCGACGGGGCGATCATCGCGATCGGCAGGTCCTTGATCTTCTCGCACGCCTTGAGCACGTGCTCCTTGTAGGGACGCATGATCATGCCGTAGTAGAACTCGAACGCCTTGCGCACCTTCTCCGGCTCGCGGATTTCGTCGTTGAAGAACTCGGGGCTGCAGTAGTGCGCCCCGAGAAAATCGCACGGGAAGAGAATCTTGTCCTCGACGAGATACGTGAGGATGGTGTCCGGCCAGTGCAGGAACGGAGTGTTGAGAAACCGCAGCGTCTTTCCGCCGAGGGGCAGTTCCTCGTTGTCCTTGACGATCCGGTACGAGTACTCCGCGTTCACGAGATGGTCGACGAACGATTTCGCCGACCTCGAGAGGAGCACCGTCACCTGGGGATTGCGCTTGAGGAGCTCGACGATCCCCCCTGCATGGTCCGGCTCGGAGTGGTTTATCACCACGTAATCGAGCTTTTCCACCGGCAGGATACGGGAGATGTTCCGGAAGAGATCCTCCGTGAACTCTTTCTTCACGCAGTCGATCAGGGCCGTCTTTTCGGTCCCCCGAACCAGGTAGGCATTGTATGTGGTCCCGAATTCCGTCGGGATGACGATGTCGAAAACCGTTAGGCCGGGATCCTTCGCCCCCACCCAGTGGACGTTTTTCGCCAGGGATACCGTTTCCATAGGTCCCGTTCTCCTTCCTACCCCTTGATCTCCTCGAAGTCTTCCTTGCCCACGCCGCACAACGGGCAGGACCAGTCATCAGGGAGATTCTCGAAAGGGGTCCCCGGTTTCACACCATGTTCAGGATCGCCCACGGCAGGATCGTACACGTACGCACACACGTTGCATCTCCACTTGGTCATGGCCACTCTCCTTTTCGGATTATCAAGGACATCGGGATACGGAAGAATTATACCCTCCGCGTCGAATAAAACGCAACACAGTCCCGGCGACCTTGCCGGGACTATCCGGCCCCCTGACTCCGCCGCGGGAGCGCAGGCGGAGCCACTCGCCTTCCGGGAACCCGGGGGGGGCGAGCGCGAAGCCAGGCTTCACCATGCCCACCCGGACGTGCGGGGCGAGGATCTTTTTCCACGCCCCCGCCTGATGCGCGAGGCCCAGCTTGGAGAGGCAGTAGGGGAGGTAGCCGGGCCACATTTGCACCGCACCCGCATCCCCCAGAAAGAGAACCGCTGCGCCGGGAGTCGGCCGCAGGAGCGGGAGAAACGCCTGGGTGAGAAGAAACGGACCGCGCAGGTTTACGGCGAAAATTTCGTCCCAGTCACGGGCCCCTATAGCGCCCGCCGGCGTGCGGCGGAAGACCGCAGCATTATGGACGAGGAGGTCCAGTCGTCCGAAATCCCTTTCGATCGTGGTAACGAGGCGGGAAACTCCTCCCGGACGCAGGAAATCCAGGGGAACGGCCCTCCCGCCAATCTCCCGGGCAAGGGACCGTGCGTGTGCGCGCGAGGCACGGTAGGTGAGGACGACGGTAAATCCTTCGCGGGCAAGCCTCCCGGAAATTGCCGCGCCGATGCGCCGGCCTCCTCCGGTGACCAGCGCGACCTTTTCCCCGGAACGGATCATTTCAGCTCGATGAATTTCTCCGGGGGGGATCCGCAGACGGGACAGGCTTCGGGCGGTTCGTCGCCCTTGTGGATGTAGCCGCATACGGTGCATTTCCATCTTCTCATCGGTTTCCGGCTCCTCGGGAAGATCCGTCCTGCCCTTATAACACAAACGAAAAAAGGGGATAAAGAACGGCGCGCTCCCGGACCTGCCGTTTATAATAAATGACATGAGGCCCGACGGAAAATCCCTTGTGGAAATCCCCTACGTGGCCGTCGACGTGGAAACCACGGGGCTTTCCCCTTCGGACGGGCACCGTGTGTGCGAGATCGCGCTCCTCCGGTTCCTGCGCGGGACCGTCGTGGACTCGCTCGTCTCCTTCGTGAACCCGCTGCGGCCGATCTCCCCCGGCGCGTCTGCCGTCAACGGGATCACGGAGGACATGGTGATCGGCGCGCCCACGTTTCCGGACCTGTTCCCCCGGATCTTCGCTTTCCTCGGGGAGGACACGACCGTTTTCCACAACGCCCCGTTCGACCTGTCGTTCCTGCAAATGGAGGCAAGGATCGCCGGCGGGGAGTGGCCGGGGAACCCCGTCATCGACACGCTGACGCTCGCCCGGCGAACCCGCCTCTTCCGCGATCACTCCCTTTCCGCGATCTGCGGACGGCTCGGGATCGGGGGGGCCTTCCACCGGGCGGAGGCGGATGCGTACGCGGCGGGGAAGCTTCTGCTGGCCCTCGCGGCGGGAGGGAAACTCGACCCGGGGGCGGATCGCACGGGATAACCGCCGCGGGTTTTTCGCGCCCCCCTACTTGCCCGGACGCCACTTCCCTCCGGCTTTCCAGGCGATGTAGTTGCGCCGGAACTCCTTCTCCAGGGCCGCAACGAACTCGGCCCGGTGGTCATAGAGACGCCTTAACGGGCGCTTTTTCACGCGGTCCAGAACGTACGCTGTCAGCAGGGGCATCGCCACCGTGGAATCGAGGTAGCAGACGACGGCGTCGGGGAGCCGTCCCGGGTCGACCTTCCCCCAGGATACCGCCTCGGAAGGCGTGGCCCCGGAAAGGCCTCCCGTATCGGGACGGGCGTCGGTGACCTGCAGGAAATAGTCGTGCCCCTTCTCCGCTATTCCCAGGACTTCCTGCAACTGCGGCTCGGTCTGGAGTATGAAGTTCTTCGGGGAGCCCCCGCCGAGGATGAGGACCGCGCTCTTCCCCTTTCCCTTCTTGGCGGCGTAGACGATCCCCGCGGTCTCGTTCACGTCCGCCGATACGTCGATCACCATCCCTTTTCCGAACAGGCGCATCGCGGCGACGTTCATGCCGATGGAGGAATCGCCGGGGGACGACGTATACACGGGGACCCCGCAGCGGTAGGCCGCCGCGAGGACGCTCACCTCCCCCATCCCGAGTTTTTTCTCACGCTCGGCGACGTACCGCCCGATCCGGAAGTGGAACTCCGCCGTGCTCATCTCCCCCTGGAACTCCTCCTCATCGAGCACCCGCCGGAAGAAGGCATCGGTGTCGAGAAGCACCTCGTAGGCGAACAGGATGTCGTAGATCCGGACGACTCCCTCCTCGTGGAGGACCGTGTCGTCGAGAAACGGGGACCCCGCGTGCATCTTCATCCCGAGCCCGAAGTGCACATCGTGGTAGAGGTTCGCCCCGGTTGAGACGATCCAGTCGACAAACCCGGCCCGCATCAGCGGCACGATGCAGGACATCCCCAGCCCGGCGGGGACGAGTGCCCCGGAAAGGGAAAGGCCGACCGTGACGTCGTGCTGCAGCATCTTCTCCGCATACAGCTTCGCACCTTCCCGCAGCCTTCCCGCGTTAAAAGCCAGGAAGTGGTTGTCCACGAGGTCCACCGCCCCGATTCCCTTCGTGATCGGAGGAGGGAGAATCCTCGCCCCCTGGAGAAAATGCCCCTGTTTCTGCCTCATTTCCTGATCTCCTCGCTCGAGAATGGGCACCGCAGGATACGGTCGAACTGTCGATTGTTCCGTCCGTGGAAAGGGTTGACCGCATTATACCTCCGGTAGCCTGTTCCTCTCACAATTTTCGTCCTCTCCCTTCTCCGCGTTATAATCAACCCGTGCCCAAACCCATAGCGACCGAAAAAGCGGAGATCTCCGCCATTTACGAAGTGGGGAAGATCCTCACCTCCACGCAGAACCTCACGAGGGGCCTGGGGACCTCCCTCCGCACCCTCCAGAGTCTGCTTGCCTTCGACCGCGCGGCGATCCTCCTGCCCGACCCCGGTACGCGCGAGATCCGGATGGAGGTGTCCGCCGGCTACACGGCCGAGGAACGCGCACGCGCACGCTACGTGTGGGGGGAAGGCATCATCGGAAAGACGATGAAGTCCGGCGGGCCTACCGCCATTCCCGACGTGCGGCAGGAGCCGACCTTCCTGGACAAAACCCGGGCCCACGGGAAGGCGCCCGCGGGCCCCCTTGCCTACATCGCCGTGCCCATCAAGATCGGGAACGAGGTTCTCGGAGTACTGGCCGCCGAGAGGATCGGGCGGGCACGTACCCAGGCCCTGGAGGCGGACGCGCGCACGCTCACGGTCATCGGCTGCCTCATCGCCCAGGCGCTGAAGATGCACGCGGCGATCGACCGGTTGCAGGAGGAGTTTCAGCGCCAGCGGCAGGAGTTCGAGAAAAAGATTCGCAAGACCTACCGGATCGAGAACATCGTCGGCACGAGCAAGCGGATGCAGGAGGTCTTCGGACAGGTGGTAAGCGTCGCCTCCTCCCGCGCCACGGTTCTTCTTCGCGGCGAGAGCGGAACCGGCAAGGAGATGGTCGCCCGCGCCATCCACATGGCGGGCCCGCGGGCCGACCGTCCATTCATCACGGTGAACTGCGCGGCGCTGCCCGAGACGCTCCTGGAGTCCGAGCTCTTCGGCCACAAGCGGGGATCGTTCACCGGTGCCGTCGACGACCGGAAAGGACGGTTCGAACTGGCGTCCGGCGGGACGATTTTCCTCGACGAGGTCGGCGACATTCCCCTTCCCACGCAGGTGAAACTGCTGCGCGTCCTGCAGGAGCGGAAATTCGAACGACTCGGCGACAGCCGGACCATTTCGGTGGATGTCCGCATCATTGCCGCCACGAACGCGGACCTGGAGCGGCTCGTCGAGGAGGGTCGTTTCCGGGAGGACCTGTTCTACCGCCTGAACGTGATTCCCATTTTCCTCCCCCTGCTCAGGGACCGGCGGGAGGACATCATCCCGCTCACGGAGCACTTCCTGGAGCGGTTCAACACGGAGCACGGCAAGGGGGTCTCCTTCACGCCCGAGGCGCTCGACCTGATGATCGAGTGCCGGTGGCAGGGGAACGTGCGGGAGCTGGAAAACATGGTGGAACGTACGGTGGTGATGGCGAAAACCTCCGTCGTCGGCGTCCAGGACCTCCCGCGGGCGATCCGCCTGGGAGCGATGGCGGCGATGCCCGAGGGACGCCACGCCCCGGAGGGTCCCGTAGGGCAGGCCCCCGCGGGTCGGAAAGAAATCCCTCCCTTCCCGTCTTCCCGGGCAGATCACCTTCGCACCCTGGAGAAGGAGGAACTCCGGAATGCGCTCGAGTCGACGGGGTGGGTGATTGCGCGGGCCGCGAAAATCCTCGGCTGGACCCCCCGCCAGGTCGCCTACAAGATGAAGAAGCACTCCCTCAAGTCCCCCTGGAAATAAGGGAACGTGTCCGCTTCTCCGCCGCCGGGCTATCGCGGCTGCTCTCCCGCGGCCTAGCTGCAATACCCCCCCCACCATATTTGTCGTTAATACAACATTATTGTAGGCACAGGGGATTCTTCTACGCGGGGTCCCCGAACCTCCACGGCCCTCGCTATCCCTTTCCTGTCATGAGGTTCCAGGTTCCCCGCGCCTGCGATACCCCGGTCTGGCATGCCTCCTGCTCTACCGGTGCCCGACACGCACCCCGTATCTCCAAGGAGGAAGGCAATGGAAACCACCACAGGCAAAGGAAGAACACGGAGGCCCGCAAGGATGATCGTTCTGGTTCTGCTTGCGACAGCCGCGGCGGGTCTTTTCTCGGGAGCATCCGCGGAAGAGACGAAAGGACCTTCCATAAGCGCCGATATTACGGTCGCCAGCAAGTACGTCTGGAGGGGACTCGTTCTCACCGACGACCCGGTCCTCCAGCCGTCCCTGACGGTGGACTACAAGGCATTAAACCTGAACGTGTGGGGGAACACGGACCTGACGGACGTAAACGGTACCCCGGGGGAAACGAACGAGCTGGATTACACCCTCAGCTACTCTTTTGCCGTGAACAAGGTGAATCTCACTCTCGGCGTGATCCAGTACACGTTCCCCCATACCGACTTCGAGCCGACGACGGAGATCTACGGATCCGCCGGGCTGGATATGCTTCTTTCCCCCACCGTGAGCGTCTATTACGATATCGACGAGGTGGGGGGGGTGTACGGAACCCTCGGCATAAGCCACAGCTTCTCCCTGGGGGAGGTGTACAAGGGGATCTCTCCCAGCCTGGATCTTTCGGGCTCCGTCGGGTACGGGTCGAGCAGCTACAACGAAGGGTACTTCGGTGTACATAGCTCCGGGCTCGTGGACCTGCTCCTGACGGCGGGGCTGGCCATCCCCATCGACGAGCACCTGTCCGTCGGACCGTTCGTCAGTTTCTCCCAGGTCATCGACAGTGAACTGAGGGACGCGGTCGAGGACGACAACGCCACGTTCTTCGGCGCCACCCTGTCCTACGCGTTCTGATTCCGGGCGATATCCCTTCGGCAACGAACGGACGATCAATTCCGGGTCCCGCCCCGGCGGCGGGCAGGAAAGGAGCAATACGATGAAACGATTCACGATCCGGGAAAATGGCCGGTCACCCTCTTGTTCCTCGCGGCCCTGCTTCTCGCGATCGGGGCAGCCGCCTGCTGCGCTCGCGACGAGGCGACAGCTCGCGGCGCCGCCGCCCGGCCCGACTCCCGCCGAAGTGCAGAAGAATCTCGACTTCGTCTGGACGCTCGTGGCGGCCTTCCTCGTCTTCTTCATGCAGGCGGGCTTCGCCATGGTCGAGTCCGGGTTCACCCGGGCGAAGAACGCGGTCAACATCATGATGAAGAACCTGATGGACTTCTCCGTCGGCTCGATCGCGTTCTCGCCATCGGGTTCGGGATCATGTTCGGGGCAAGCTCTACCGGCTGGTTCGGGACGGACGGGTTTTTCCTCTCCGACTTTGCCAAGGACGCCGACAAGTGGCTTTACGCCTTCTGGATGTTCCAGGTCGTCTTCGCCGCCACCGCGGCGACCATCGTCTCGGGGGCGATGGCGGAGAGGACGAAGTTCTCCGCGTACCTCGTCTACAGCGCCGTGATCAGCGCCCTCATCTACCCGGTCTTCGGATCCTGGGCGTGGGGCAGCCTGTACCACGGCAACGGGTGGCTCGAGAAGCTCGGGTTCATCGATTTTGCCGGCTCCACCGTAGTCCATTCGGTGGGCGGCTGGGCCGCGCTCTGGGGCGCGGTCATACTGGGCCCCCGGTTGGGGCGCTACGCGAAGGACGGCAAGGTGATGGCGATACCCGGGCACAACATTCCCATGGCCGCCCTGGGGGTCTTCATCCTGTGGTTCGGGTGGTTCGGGTTCAACCCGGGAAGCACGACCGCCGGCAATCCCGACATCGCACGGATCGCGGTGAACACGAACCTCGCCGCGGCGGCAGGAGCCATCGCGTCGCTACTCACCGCGTGGGCGATATTCAAGAAACCGGACGGCGCGATGACGCTCAACGGCGTGCTCGCCGGCCTCGTGGCGATTACTTCCCCGTGCGCCACCGTGACGCCGATGTCTTCCGTGTACATCGGGGGCATCGCAGGGGTCGTGGTCGTCCTGTCGGTCCTGTTCTTCGACCGGACTCCGCATCGACGACCCGGTGGGCGCCATTTCCGTCCACGGCGTCTGCGGCGCGCTGGGTACCCTGCTTGCCGCCGTCTTCCACGAGGAAGGATTCACCATGGCCCGGCTGGGAGTCCAGGCGCTGGGCGTGGCCGCCGCCTTCGTTTGGGTGAGCATCACGGCGGGGCTCCTCTTCTTCCTCCTGAAAAAGACCGTCGGTCTCCGGGTGAGCGAGGAGGAGGAGATGGAAGGCCTGGATTACCACGAGCACGGCAACACGGCGTACCCCAACTTCCAGCTGATCGAGAAGAGGTAATCCGCCATGAAGAAGATCGAGGCGATCATCAAGCCCTTCAAGCTCGATGAGGTCAAGAACACGCTCCAGGAGATCGGTGTGTCCGGCATGACCGTCACGGAAGTGAAGGGGTTCGGACGCCAGAAGGGGCATACCGAGATCTACCGCGGTGCGGAGTACATGGTCGATTTCGTCCCGAAGGTGAAGCTGGAGGTGACGGTGGCGGCTGATACGGTACCTTTGGTCGTCGAGAGAATCCTCACCTCCGCCCGCACCGGCAAGATCGGCGACGGGAAGATCTTCGTCTTCGACGTGGAGGAGGTCGTACGGATACGCACGGGAGAACGGGGCCGGGAAGCTCTGTAGAAAGGGCGGGTGGTAGAGAGGACCGGGCGGGCGCCTTTTCTACCACCCGGCCACGTGCAGGAAGAAAAGCCAGCCGGTGATCGTAACGGCCGAAACCGCAGTAGACAGGACGATGATCGTGCCGGCAAGGTCCGTGTCCCCCTTGAGCTGCGACGCCATCACGTAGGTGACCACAGCCGCCGGACACCCCATCATGATCACCCCCACGCGCAGATCGTCTCCCGTGAGGCCCATCCACCGATAAGCGGCGACCGCCAGTGCCGTCACCAGGATCACTTTCATCCCCGTGGCCAACGCCGCAAGACGGAATCCCGAACGGGCCCGTTCGAAGGAGAAGGCCCCCCCGAGGCAGAGAAGAGCAAGCGGAAGCGTGGCCGAGGAAAGGATCGAAAGCGTTCTGTCCGCCAGCAGGGGCAGGGGAATCTTGAACAGGCTCCAGAGAATTCCCATGAAGCAGGAGAGGATGATGGGATTGATGGCAAGCTGGTACGCGACCCGCCGCGCGTTCTCCCGGCCTCTCTGTTTCCCGTTCCTGTGCGGAGTGACGAGGGCGACGACCGCGAGGGAGTTGATGAGCGGAACCATGAAGCCCAGGAGGATCCCGGCCTTCGTAAGGCCGATGTCCCCAACCGCGGAGAAAACGATCGGCAGCCCCATATAGGCCAGATTCCCCCGAACCGTCGCCTGGACGAACGAACCGCGCTCGCCGGGCGTGAGGGCCATCTTCCGGGATAGAAGGGTGGCCACGAGGAACGTGACCACGGTCGCTGCGTACCCGCCGATGACGAGCTGTGCGTTGAACGCCTCCCGGAAGTTCGAGGTGCCGATCTTGTAGAACAGGAGAGCGGGGAGCAGGAAGTAATAGACGAGCCGGTTCGCCGTGTCGATGAAGGGCTCCCCGATGAATCGGAACCGGCGGGCTGTGGCGCCGATGGCGATCACGAGGAAAACCGGCAGAACCGCCTGCAGGATCTCCATGTTCCTCTTCTCCTCACGAACAACGGGCGACCCGCAAGAAGCAGGGCCGCCCGTCTCGAATCGTCCTGACGTCTCGCGGTCCGGCCGCGGAGCTCTCCCGGTGCTACCTCGCTACCGGACCGTGTATCTTCGTGGGGAGAGCGCTGATCCCCCTCGATTCACCCATCGGTGATCGGGAATCCGCGTTCCGGGTGGTAATTATTTCCCGTATGCGGACGTGAGGTAATCGAGGATCTTCGCGGCTTCATCGTCAGAGATCCAGTCCGCCCTCTTTCCCTGCATCTCCTTGATGATCGCCGACCACCTCTCCTTTGTCTCGGTCCGGGCCGTGGCCCGGTCCAGACCGTGGCAGACACCGCACTTCTGTTCAAAGAGGGCCTTCCCCTCCCCCATGGCGGCTACCGCCGGGGTCGAAAACCCGGGTTTCGGCTCCTCCTTCTTGGAACACCCGGGGACGGCGGCAACCATCAGCAGGACGACAATGAGCGGGAACACAGCGCGCAAGCGCATGGGAAATTTCCTCCTGTCAGGGATGGGATGGTTCCCATCTTACTCCCCCCGTGGCATCGACTCAACCGGAATGGGGGGGGAAGTGGTTGTCTGCTATGATGAAGGGACAGCGAACGGGAAAAGGAACCCCCGACATGATCCGTGTCCGCATGCCGCAGAAGAAAACGGAACTGGAGATCCCGGGCCCGAAGAGGGTCATGGACATCCTGGCCGCCGCGGGCGTCCGCCCCACCACGGTCCTCGTCACGCAGGGAAAGAAACTGCTTACCAAGGACCAGCACGTGGAAGACGGCGAGACCGTGGACATCATCTCCGTCGTATCCGGAGGATAACCGGTGAAGTGCAAGCGATGCAGGAACGCGGCGGCGGCGGTCGATCTGCCCAGCCATCACGCCGCCTTCTGCCCCGACTGTTTCTTCGTGTTCTTCCGCCGCCAGGTCGAGGAAGGGATCCGGAAGTTCTCCCTCCTCGATTCGCGGGACCGCGTGCTCGTATGCGTCTCCGGGGGCAAGGACAGCCTCGTCCTCTGGGATATCCTCATGGAGCTCGGGTACGAAACGGAAGGGCTCTACATTGACCTCGGGATCGACGGATACTCGGACCGTTCGCGGGAGAAGGTCCTGGCCTTCGCCGGCGCACGGGGGAAGGAACCCATCGTCGTGGATCTGCGCCGGGAGGGGGTGCCTATCCCGGAGGCGGCGAGGAACAGCCGCAAGGAGGAGTGCTCCGTCTGCGGTACGGTGAAACGGTATTTCTTCAACCGGGTCGCGGCCTCCCGGGGTTTCCCCGTGGTCGCCACCGGCCACAACCTCGACGACGAGACTGCCAGGCTCCTGGGAAATCTGCTGCACTGGCACCGGGAACACCTGGAACGGCAGCATCCTCTCCTGCCCGAGTCGGGCGAGGGACTGGTCAGAAAGGTCAAGCCGCTTTGGCGCCTAAGCGAGATGGAGACGGCGGCGTACGGGTTCCTGAAGGGGATCGACTATGTGACCGAAGAGTGCCCGATGAGCGAGGATGCCACCTCCCTCGCCTACAAGGAGGCTCTGTCCCTGATCGAGGAAAAGATGCCAGGGACCCGGAGCAAGTTCTACCAGGGATTCCTCCGGGGGAACGAAAAGCCACGCGATGGAGGAGGGGAAAAGGGGATCCGAAAGGAACGGGGCGGAGGGCAGGGAGGAACCCGTACATTGCTCCGTGTGCGGGGCGCCGACGTACGCGGAAACGTGCGCCTTCTGCCGCCTCAAGGAAAAGGTGGGGAAAGGAGCGGTCCGCTGACGCAGGGCAGAAAACCGGGGGGGGCGCTGCGCGCGGGGGAGGAGGTGATCCTCGTCGGGCCGAAGGGGGAGGAGCACATGTTCACCCTCTCTCCGGGGAGGCCCTTCGGGACCCACAAGGGAAACATCCTCCACGACGACATCATCGGCAAGCCGGACGGCAGCCGAATCTGGACAGCGATGGGGGCCGAATACCGGGCCTTCCGGCCCACGTTCAGCCAGTACGTCATGAACCTCAAGCGGCACGCGCAGATCATCTATCCGAAGGACATCGGCCCCATCCTCCTGTGGGCGGACATCTTCCCCGGGGCCGCGGTCGTGGAGGCGGGGATCGGCTGGGGGGCGCTCGCGATCAAGCTGCTCGAGGCCGTGGGACCCTCGGGCCGCCTCGTATCGTACGAGGTGCGGGAGGACTTCGCCGCCAGCGGCGCCCGGACGGTGGAGCGGTTTCTCGGGGAATGCCCGAACCACGAGATCCGGGTGCGCGACATCTACGGGGGGATCGAGGAGGGGGACGTGGACCGGATCGTGCTGGACCTGCCGGAACCGTGGCACGTAGTCCCTCACGCCGCGCAGGCGCTCGTCCCGGGGGGGATAATCCTTTCCTACCTTCCATCGACGATCCAGGTAAAGCAGATGGTCGACCGGGTCGAGGAACAGGGAGGGTTCACCACGCCCGAGGTGTTCGAGGTGATCCACCGCCCCTGGCACGTCAAGGGGCAGTCGGTCCGGCCCGTCCAGTGGATGTTCTCCCACTCGGCGTTTCTGATCGTATGCCGGAAAATCTCCTAAGAACCGGGACGTTCCTCAAAACTTCTCCGATCCCCTTCGGCCGTCCTGACCAGATATTCACCTGCCCCCGCAGTAATCCCAAGCCATCGACATATACATGCGACGGAAACCTCCATCCCGGAGACGCATTCGACAAGGACCCGCCTTCGCGCCTGTACTTCTGCGTATTTTCGTCCGCCTGCAATTCGTTCCCTTGGTATCCCGGTGGAGTACGAAATCCGGTCGAGGATTACAAAGAAATGATTCGGCATCAGCGCCCACGCAAAACAGTGGACCCCCCAGCGGGGCAAATTTTCTCCCAATCCGCCAAGGAATTTCCGGAAATCCTGTGCGTCGAAGAATATTTTTCGCTTCTCGATCCCCCTGGCATAGACGTGCTGCATGGCGCCAGGAAAATCGACTCTCGGCCCACGTGGCATTCTCGACAGGGACTCAAATAACGTGCCGATCTGCCGTGGAAACTCAACTTCCCATCATGTTGATCCTCCGGAGAAACGACCATTGCGTGGAACACCCCGGTTAAGAGAAGAGTGCGACAAACTGTGGACTTTGAAGGAACGTCCCGGTTCTTACGGGCGGAAGTAGTCGAATGTCCTGGAGAGCCCTTCGGGGAACCCAACCTGAGGTTCATATCCGAGGAATTCCTTCGCCAAGGAGATGTCGGCTAAGGAGTCTCGGACATCCCCCGGACGCACCGTTTCGAACTCGGGAGCAACGCGGTGTCCGACCAGGTTGTAGACGATCTCCAGGATGTCGAGCAGGGAGACGCGCTCGCCGCAGGCGATGTTGAACGTCTTCCCGCACGCCTCCTTCGGCGCCTCGCACGCCCGGAGATTCGCCTGCGCCACGTTGTCGATGTAGGTGAAATCGCGCGTCTGGAGTCCGTCCCCGTAGACCGTAGGGGGGGTACCGGAGAGGACCGACGTGATGAACCGGGGGATCACGGCCGCGTACGTCGACGCCGGGTCCTGTTTCGGCCCGAAGACGTTGAAATACCGCAGGGAAATCGTCTCCAAACCGTACACCTCGTAAAAGATCCGCATGTAGTGCTCGCCGGCGAGCTTCTGGGCGGCGTAGGGACTCTTCGGGTTCGGCGTCATCGATTCCCGTTTGGGAAGTTCGGGCGTGTCGCCGTAGGCGGACGAAGAGGCGGCGAAGATAACCCTTCGGACTCCGGCGTCCCTCGCCGCGACGAGCAGGGAAAGCGTACCTGACACGTTGATCTCGCTGGAGAGGACCGGGTCCGCTACGGAACGGGGGACCGAGGGAAGAGCGCCCTGGTGGAGGACGTATTCGACCCCCTCCGCGGCGGATCGGGTGACGTGTCAAGGTCCCGGAGATCCCCCTCCACCAGCTCGAAAGCATCGCCGTACCGTTCCGCAAGGCCGGCCAGGTTTTTCCGCTTGCCCGTGAGAAAGTTGTCCAGGACGCGGACCCGATGCCCGGCCGTGAGAAGACTTGCGATCCAGGTTCGAACCGATGAACCCCGCTCCGCCTGTCACCAGATAATTCATTTTCCCCTGCGCTTTCTTTCCAGGACTCCGGGAGTCACCCGGTTCCTTCGAGTTCTTAGGAACGTCCCGGTTCTTAGAGCTTGATGATCTTGCCGCCGTTTTTTCCCTTGAGGGCGTTGCGGGCGTCGACGATCACCTTCGATTCGCGCGCGACCAGCCGGTAGTCGAAACCGCTGTGGTCGGTCACGACCACCACGCAGTCGGCTTTCCTGAGCGTCGCGGCCGAAAACGGCTCCGCCTTCATGCGCATGCCGTGCTCGTCGAGAACCGGCACATGGGGGTCGCAGTAGGAGAGTTTCGCTCCCTTTTTCGATAGAAGCTGGAGGATGTCGATCGCCGGGGACTCGCGGACGTCGCTTATGTCCTTCTTGTACGCGACGCCCAGGATCAGCACCTTCGACCCGTTGACCGATTTTTTGAACCGGTTGAGAGCGTCGATAATCTTGCCTACCACGAAGTGGGGCATCTGCCCGTTGATCACCCCGGCCAGCTCGATGAAGCGGGCCTCGAAGCCGAACTGCTTCGCCTTCCACGACAGGTAGAACGGATCCAGGGGGATGCAGTGCCCCCCGATCCCCGGGCCGGGGTAGAACGGCATGAACCCGAACGGCTTCGTCTTCGCCGCGTCGATCACCTCCCAGACGTCGATTCCCATCCGGTTGCACATGAGGGCGATTTCGTTGACCAGCCCGATGTTCACCGAGCGGAAGGTGTTTTCCAACAGCTTCACCATCTCCGCCACCGTGGCGGTGGAGACGGGGTGGACCCGCTCCATTACGCCGGTGTAGAGGGCCGCCGCCATCTTCGTGCACTGCGGCGTCGCTCCCCCGACCACCTTGGGGATGTTCTTCGTACTGTATTGCGGGTTGCCGGGGTCGACGCGCTCCGGGGAGAATGCGAGAAAGATGTCCTTGCCCACCGTGAACCCCCTCTCCTCGAACATCGGCACGAGGAGTTCGTCGGTCGTCCCCGGGTAGGTGGTGCTCTCCAGGACGATCAGCATATCCCGGTGGATGTACTTCGCCACCTGCTCCGCGGCGTTCACGACGTAGGAGAGATCCGGGTCTTTCGTCTTCCTGAGCGGCGTGGGCACGCAGATATTGACAGTATCCGCCTCGGCCAGGGCCGAGTAGTCGGAGGTTCCCCGCAGGAGCCCGTTCTCCACCGCACCCCGGATCGACTCGGAAGGGACATCGTCGACGTACGAGTTCCCCGAGCGGATCGCCCGGATCTTTGCGCCGTCGGAGTCGATCCCGATTACCCGAATTCCCGCGCCCGCGTATTCCACCGCTAGCGGCAATCCCACGTATCCCAGGCCGATGACCGCGGCCGTGAAGTCCTTTCGTTTCAGACGGGCGAGAAGATCGTCCCCCGAGGGAATCTCCGACATCGTCATACCTCCGGCCTAGGCCATTTTCTCCTTCTTAAGCTCCGCGATCAGCGCGGGCACCGCCTTGAACAGGTCGGCCACCAGCCCGTAGTCGGCCACCTGGAAGATGGGGGCCTCCTCGTCCTTGTTGATGGCGACGATTACCTTCGAGTCCTTCATCCCCGCCAGGTGCTGGATGGCGCCGGAGATCCCGAGGGCGAAGTACAGCTCCGGGGCGACGATCTTCCCCGTCTGCCCCACCTGCCAGTCGTTGGGGGCCCACCCCGCGTCGACCGCCGCGCGGGTCGCCCCGATGGCCGCATGGAATATATCGGCAAATTCCTCGATGAGCTTAAAGTTCTCCGGAGACTTGATCCCCCTGCCCGCGGAGACGACGACCCGCGCCTCGGTGAGTTCCGGCCGATCGGATTTTGTTTCCTCCCGGCGGACGAAGACAGTGCCGCCCGCGTCCGCCGTCAGGGACACCCGGACGACGGGCGCCCTCGCATCGGCTTTCGGGGCCGGGTCGAAGGCGGTCTGGCGCACCGTGAACAGGAGCGGACTTCCCATGAGCTCCACCGTGGCGATGGCGTTCCCCGCGTACATGGGCCGCCGGGCGAGCAAACGGTCCCCTTCCCCGGCAAGCTCCGAGATGTCGCTCGCCAGCGGGGCGTCCAGGAGGCCGGACAGGCGGGGCATGAAGTCCTTTCCGAAGGTGGACGCCGGTGCCAGGACCGCTCCGTACCCCCTCTCCCTGACCACCAGGGCCACTGCCGGGGCGTACGCGACGGCAAGGTACCGCGCAAACCCTTCGGCCTCCCCCAGGAGAACGGTCCGCACGCCGTATTCGGACACCGTATCGGCCAGCGCCTGGACCTCATGCCCGAGAACAAGGGCGTCCACCTCGCCGCCGACCAGTCCCGCGAGCGTCTTCGCCGCCGTCAGGGTGGACAGGGTCGTCTTCCGGAACGTCCCTTCCTGGTGCTCGACCACGACCAGTATGTCCGCCATCTATTTCCTCCCTAAGATCGGGGACGTTCCTAAGAACTTGCCCCCCAGGCGCAAACCGCCAACCGGGCCGGACACTGCGATACCCCAAACTTCTTAGGAACGTCCCGGTTCTTGCGTTCTTGACTACAGGACCTTCGCCTCGTTCCTCAGCTTGTCGACGAGCTCTGCCACATCGGCCACCATCTTCCCCCCCGCGCGCTCCTTGGGGGGTGCCAGGGAGAGAAGACGCACCTTCGGCTCCATGGGGACTCCGAGGGAATCCGCCGGGACGACCTTCATCTCCTTTTTCCTCGCCTTCATGATTCCCGGAAGCGATGCGTAGCGCGGCTCGTTCAGGCGCAGGTCGGTCGTGATGACCGCCGGCAGCGTCACTCCGATCGTCTCCAGGCCGCCGTCCACCTCGCGGGTGACGTTGGCCCTTTTACCCTCCTCCAGGAACTCGATCTTCGACCCGAAGGTCGCCTGCGGCAGAGAGAGAATCGCCGCCAGGATCTGTCCCACCTGGTTGTTGTCATCGTCTACGGCCTGCTTCCCCATGATGATGAAGTCCGGCTTCTCCTGTTCGACGATCTTCGCCATCAGCTTGGCGACGCCCAGGCTGTCCAGCTCCTGCGTCGTCTCCACCAGGACCGCCCGATCCGCTCCCATGGCCAGCGCAGTTCGAACCTGCTGCTCGCTCTCCTTCGGGCCGATCGTCAGGATCAGCACCTCCCCTCCCTGTTTCTCTCTGATCCGGAGGGCTTCCTCCACGGCGATCTCGCAAAACGGGTTGATCACCATCTTGATGTTGTCCAGGACGACCCCGCTGCCGTCCTTCCGGATCTTCACCCTCTCGTCGGGGTTGGGAACCGGCTTGATCGCCACGAGCATCTTCACACCGCACCTCCCGGGGAAAATCGCCTGCGGGGAAATGAGAAACAGGGGGGATGATACCGGAATGACAGGGGGGAATCAACCCGAAAGTGAATGGTCATTCAGTAATCAGGGAAGGGAAGAGACGGGTAAGAAGGAGGGAGAAAACCGCGCCGGTCCCGCCTCCGAGGGTGTCCGCCAGCCAGTCCAGAAGCTCCATCGAGCGGCCGGGAATCCAGTGCTGGTGGATCTCGTCGATGGCCCCCACCGCGAGGACGAAGAGCACGGCATACAGAGCCGCCCGCTTCGCGGGAAAGCCGGATTCCCTCCGCCACAGCGCGCACAGAAACCCTGTCCCCCCGTAGATTGCGAAGTGGGCGCCCTTGTCCCAGAAGGGTATGCCCTCGGGAATCTCCAGGTTCGGGATCGAGGTGAACAGAAAGGTCAGGCCGATCCACAAGAGGAGGAGAAAAAAGTAGAGCCGCCTGCGTGGCATCGTCGGGGAAGACACAGGTTTTTAGGCACGACCCTTCTGGCGGTACCAGCGGTCGTAGAAAGAGAGGTACTCTCCCGATTGGATCGCGCGCCACCACGGCTCGTTCTCGAGATACCAGCGGACCGTCTCGCGGATTCCCTCTTCGAAGGGGACCCGGGGGGCGATACCCAGTTCCTTCCGGATCTTCGTGTCGTCGATGGCGTACCGGCGGTCGTGGCCGGGCCTGTCGGGAACGAACCGCAGGAGCGACTCCGGCTTCCCCATCGCCGCCAGAAGAAGCTTCGTGATCTCGATGTTCGTCCGCTCGTTCCCCCCCCCGACGTTGTACACCTCGCCGGGACGACCGCGCAGAAGGACCGCCTCCACTGCCCGGGAGTGGTCGTCCACGTGGATCCAGTCGCGGATGTTCATACCGTCCCCGTACACCGGGACCGGCTCGTTCTTCTTGAGAAGCGTCACAAAGAACGGGATGATCTTCTCCGGGAACTGGTACGATCCGTAATTGTTCGAGCAGCGGGTGATGAGCCCCGGCAGTCCGTACGTTTTGAAATAGGCCCGGACAAGCAGGTCCGCGGCGGTTTTGCTCGCAGCGTAGGGGGAATTGGGGCGCAGCGGGGATTCCTCCGTGAACCTGCCCGTGGACCCCAGGGAACCGTACACCTCGTCGGTGGAAATCTGGAGGAAACGGGCGACTCCGTGCTTTCTCGCCGCGTCCAGCAGGACCTGCGTGCCCAGGATGTTCGTCCGCAGGAAGAGGGCCGGGTCGTCGATGCTCCGGTCGACGTGCGTCTCCGCCGCGAAGTTCACGATCGCGTCGGGCGCCGCGTCCGTCACGATCTCCCCGACTGCTTCCGCATCGCAGATGTCCGCCCGGAGAAACCGGTACCGTTCGTCGCCTTCCACGTCCTCCAGGTTGGCCAGGTTCCCCGCGTAGGTCAGCTTGTCGACGTTTACGACCTGCCAGTCCCCGCGGGCATCCAGGATGTACCGGATGAAGTTCGAACCGATGAATCCCGCGCCGCCCGCGATGAGAAGCCGGATCCCGTCGTCCCTCATCCATCCTTCCTTGTCCAGGAATAGGGAATGTCGTTGTCGTGCGGGGGGATGCGAAACTCGTCGGGGTCAGCGTATCGGTATGGCTCCGTGGGGATGTTGATCAGAAGAGCCTCCTCCGTGCTGACGGTCTTGAACCCGTGGTAGACAAGGGAGGGGATCCGAAGGAGCATCGGCCTGTGCTCTCCGAGGAAGAACTCGTTGACATCCCCCCGGGTCGGCGATCCGTCGCGGGAGTCGTAGAGCACCACCTTCATCATCCCCTTGATGACGCAGAAATGGTCTGTCTGGGTCTTGTGGTAGTGCCAGGCCTTGACGACGCCGGGGTAACCGGTTGTGAGGTACACCTGCCCGAACTTCCGGAACATCTCGTCGTCGCAGCGCAGGATTTCCATGAGGCGCCCGCGCTCGTCCGGGATCACCTTGAGGGCTTTTTCCACCACGCCATCGATCATCTCCGTGCTCCCCTCCTTTTCCTTCTTCCCGCTCGTCCGGCCCGGTCCTTCCCGGTCTCAGGGCAGGGTGATTCCCGAGAAATCGCCGAGCATGAAGTGATACGCACGGGGCTGGCCGTCCCCCTTGCGGATGGACACGCTCCGCCCGAGCAGGGAATCGATGATCCGCGCCCCGGCCCCTTCGATCACGCATCCCTCGAGGATGATGCTGTGCTCCACCTCGACGTTCCGGATCGTGCAGCCGCCCGCGATCGAGGTGAAGGGCCCTACATAGGAATTCTCGACCCGCGTCCCCGGCCCGATCGCCGCCGGACCCCGGATGACGCTGTTCTCCACGACCGCGTCCCCGGCGAGAGACACCTTGAACTCCACGCGGCTCCTCTCGTCGACCCGGCCCTGGATCGCCTCCTCGATCCCGTCGAGGACCATCCGGTTCGCCTCAAGGATGTCCGAGAGCTTCCCGGTGTCCTTCCACCAGCCGGTGACGAGGTGCGGTCGCACGGTGTATCCGTTGCTCACCAGCCACTGGATCGCGTCGGTGATCTCGAGCTCCCCCCGGAAGGAGGGCTTGATCGCCTTGACCGCATGGAACACGTTGGAATCGAAGAGGTAGACTCCCACCAGCGCAAGGTCGGAGACGAACTCCTTCGGCTTCTCCACGAGGCGGACGACCTTCCCGTCGCGCAGCTCCACCACGCCGAACTGGCCGGGGTCCTTTACACGTGTCAGCAGGATCTGGCAGTTGGTCGGACGGGTCCGGAACTCCTCGACGATCGAGGTCACCCCGTCCCGCAGCAGGTTGTCGCCCAGGACCATGATGAAGGGGTCGCCCTTCAGGAACCCCTCCGACACCATCACGGCGTGGGCCAGCCCGCCGGGACGGTCCTGCTCGATGTAGGTCGCCCGGACGCCGAACCGTGCGCCGTCTCCGACTGCCTGGCGGATCTCCTCCCGCGTCTCCCCCACGACAATCCCGACGTCGGTAACCCCCGCGGCGGCCAGCTGCTCGAGGCAGTAGAAAAGGACGGGCTTGTTGGCGATGGGGAGTAGCTGCTTGGCGCTCGTGAAGGTGATCGGCCGAAGGCGCGTCCCCTTTCCCCCGCTTAACACCAGTCCCTTCATCTTCCCCTCCCACGGATCCGCCCTGTCCCGCGTTCCGTACCGGGACGTTGCCGAACGTTCACCGCGGACCGCATCGTGGTGACCCCGTCCCGTCTCCTCGAACGGTCAACCAGCGTCCCCAACCTTGCCTCCGGTTCTTAGGAACGTCCCGGTTCTTGGGTCAGGCGGACGCGGGGGCGTGTGCCTCGACCGACTTGCGCCCGATCGAGTGATAGAAAAACCCGCGTTCCCGGATCTTCACGGGATCGTAGATGTTGCGGCCGTCGAAGATCACCGGCTGCCGCATCAGGTCTTTCATCAGCTTAAAATCGGGCTTGCGAAACTCGTTCCACTCGGTGACGACGATCAACGCGTCCGCTCCCTGGAGAGCGCCGTAGGAGGACTCGGCGTACTCGAGCCGGTCCCCGTATTTCGCCTTCACGTTCTTCATCGCCTCGGGGTCGAAGACGGAGACGTGGGCGTTCGCCTTGAGCATCTCATCGATGATGTAGAAGACCGGCGCCTCGCGCACGTCATCGGTGTTCGGCTTGAACGCCAAGCCCCAGATCGCCACCCGAAGCCCCTCGAGCTTCCCCTTGAAATGCCTCTCCACCTTTCGGTAGAAGCGCCTGCGCTGCTCCTGGTTGATCTCCTCCACCGACTGCAGAATGGTGAGCGGCGCCCCCGCGTTCTGAGCGCTCTTCAGGAGGGCCTTCACGTCTTTCGGGAGGCACGATCCGCCGTATCCAAGCCCCGGGAAGAGGTATTTTCTGCCGATCCGGGAGTCGGACCCGACCCCCTCCCGGACCATCTCCACATCGGCCCCGACGGCGTCGCAGAAGTTGGCCAGGTCGTTCATGTAGGAGATCTTCATGGCGAGAAAGGAGTTGGCCGCGTACTTGGTCACCTCGGCGCTCTTCTCGTCCATGACGATCACGGAACTTCCGGCAGGGATGAACGGCTCGTACAGGTCGGTGAGAAGGGCGATCGCCCGCTCGCTCCGTGAGCCGATCACGACGCGCTCGGGCCGAAGGAAATCCTCGACCGCGAATCCTTCCCGGAGGAACTCCGGGTTGGAGACCACGTCGAACGCGAACTTCGAATCGAGGTGTTTCCGGATGGCCGCATCGACTTTTTCGCTCGTCCCCACCGGGACGGTGCTCTTGTCGACGATCACCTTGTGCCCGGCGCCGGCGTTGTTCGCCAGGATCTTCCCGATCTGGTCCGCGACGGCGAGGATGTATTGGAGATCCGCGGAGCCGTCCTCGTCCGGGGGCGTCGGGAGGCACAGGAATACGACCTGCGATTTGAGCACCGCCGACTCCAGGTCCCCCGAGAACTCGATCCGCTCCTTTTTCAGGTTGCGCAGGAAGATATCCTCGAGTCCCGGCTCGTAGATCGTGATCTCCCCGGAGCGGAGTCTTTCCACCACGTTCGGATTGTTGTCGACGCAGAAGACCTTGTTGCCCCGCTCGGCGAGGCACACCCCGGTTACCAGCCCGACGTAGCCGGTTCCGATTACGCCTACGTTCATCGATTGCGCCTCCTTGTCGGTAACTCTGCGGGAAACACCGGAAATACGGAGTTTCCAAAATCAGAACGCCAGGAAGAGCACCCCGGTCGCAACCGCGATCTGGTACAGGATCTGCGTGATGTCCTTCACGTCCTTCATCAGGCGCGTTTCGATCAGTTTCTCCGGCACGACGATCGAGTCGCCAGGCTCCACCCGGGCCGACATCAGCCCCCGTTCGCCGAACACGAAGAAGCCTCCTCCCACGTTCTCCTTTGTGACGACCGATCCGTCGGCCCTGATCAGGAAGATCTGGTCCCGGTCGGCGCTCTTGGTGGGACCGCCCACCGTGTTGAGGTAGTGGCCCAGCCGGTCGTTGGCCGGATCGTACACCACACCGGTCGGGTTGTACACGCGGCCGACGACGTTGACCACGTTCTGCTTCTTGGGGACCTCGAGGCGATCGCCGTCCTCGAGCAGGATGTCGGAGGCCGTACCCTTCAGCCTGTCGGCCGCCGCAAGCCGGATGACCACCCGCCCTTTCGCCCTGGCTTTTTTCAGCTTCGCGATGAGGGAGCGGCGGGCATCGAGCAGCTGCCTGTTCGCCTCGATGTCTTCCTTGCTGAGAGCTCCGGTTACCTCCTGCGCCCGCTGCGCCACTTCCACCTCGAGGTCCTCGATCAGCTTCTCGATCGCCTCCTGCTGGGATTTCCGCGTCGACACGCGGGTGAACTGCGCCGCCCGGAGGTAGGCGTCCGGGGTAAACCCGTTCGCCCGTTCGATCAGGGAGCTCAACCGTTCCCCCCTGCTGACCGTGTAGACGCCGGGGGAGCGCACCTCCCCCATGACGGTCACGAAGCGGATCTCCTGGAAATCCGGTATCGGCCGGACAATCAGGACGTCCTCGTCCTGTAACGGGAGATTCTCCGGTTCGTTTCCCGCGAGGGCTTCCCCGAGGCGGACCGTCACCAGGGACGTTTTCCTCTGCGCATCGAACCGGGTGAGTTCCGCCACCTCCAGGGACGCATTCGGGGTAAGATCCCCGCCGAGCTTGACCAGGTCGGATATGCGCATCCCGGGAAGGATTTCGTACCGGCCGGGACGACGGACCTCCCCTTGCACCGAGGCCTTCGGCTTGTCCAGGAACATGGCCCTGCGGTACACCGTCAGCGTGTCCAGCGGCCGAAGAACGACGTCGGCCGCCGCATCCCGGTCGATGACGATCCGGCGAAGATTGACCGGGATGATCTCCTCGGTCATATCCGGGGCGACAAGCCTTTTGAGGAGCGCGTAGTCGAAATACGTTTCAGGAAGAAACGCCTTTATGTCCGGAAGAAGATCCTTCACCGTCATCCCGGGCTTGAGCTCGTACTTGCCCGGGCGCATGACGTTTCCTTCCAGGGTGACGGCATTGACGTCCGCGAGCGTGATGGGCAGGATCCGGATGATGTCGCCGTCGGCCAGTGGAAAGGACGTATCTCCCTTCTCCAGCTCCTCGGCGTCCACGTCGAGGACGATCTTGGCGAAGTGCCCCTCGAGCCGCTCGACCTGGACGCGGCGCTTGTAGGCGGCGGGGGCGAAACCTCCTCCCATTTCCACAAGTTCCCGAAGGGTACGCTCTTTCCCCAGCTCGTATATCGCGGGCCGGCGCACCTCTCCGGCGAGCGCCACGAGAGTTCCCACCACGGGGACGAAGATCGTGTCCCCCTGCAGAAGCCTCGTGTCCGCCCTGCTGTCTCCGCGGAGCAGGAAGTCGTACAGGTCGATCGTCTCGACGGTTTCCCCTCCCCGGCGCAGCTCGATGCGGCGAAGGGAACCGATGTCCTTGACTCCCCCCGCCAGGGAAAGAACCTGGAGGGCCGTGTGAAGGGAGGAGACATTGTACCACCCCGGGGCCCGGACCTCCCCCACCACGGAGACGCGAATCCCCTTCATCTGCCCGAGGGATACGTCCGAGGAGACCTCCGCGATGTTTCCGACCTTTCCCCGGATAAACGCCTTGAGTTCGTCGAAGGTCTTGCCCGCCACGTAGAGGGAGCCGATCTTCGGGAAGAAGATCTTCCCGTCCCGGTCGACCACCATCCGGTGCGTCCCCTCCATCCGCCCCCAGAGGCGGACGACGACCTCGTCGCCGGGCCCGATGATGTACATCGGAGAGACCGGCATGTTTTCCAGGATGGAGGCCCTGCCGGGCTGCGGGGAGAAGATCTCGTGGCCGAAGTGGGAAAGCGTCCTCAGCTCCGCCTCGTGGAGACGCTTGGAGAAGAGCCCGGAGACGTAGACGGAGAATCTCCAGTCGTAGGGGGCGAGAGCCGCCTGCTCCGGTGCCGGCGTGACGGAAGGCGCTCCCCCGGCCTCCGGCACCTTTTCCCTCTCCTTCAGCTTCTCCCGTATTTCGGGGGGAAGTTGCTCCTTGAGCCCGGGATGAGCCTCCAGCACCTCGGTCGCACCGGGAGGCATGGTGGCTCCGCTTTCTATCGCCTGCTTCGCCGCGTCCACCTGCTGGGACGTGATCCCGGCCGGCGCCTGCGCGATGGCGGGGAGCACGGGAAGCCCAAGAAGAAAAACCCCCAGAAATAACGCCACACGGAGGAGCCGGACTCCCCAGGCGATTCCCGTCCTGCGACGCGTAAACGTTCCGGTCATCATCACCCTTCCGGGAAACGGAGAATAGGTCGAGATAGTACCCGATGCGGGACGCAAGGCCAAGCGGGACGAACCGGCCGGCGTCTCATGGCACGATTCTCCCGCGTTCCCGCACCGGGGGTGCCCCCCCGTCCGAGGGGATCAGGATGTCCGTCTGCCAGGAAAGCTCGACCCATGCCGCGAAGGCGGTACCCCCCTGGCCCTGCGTCCCTTCCGGCGCATTTGCGTGGTCCCAGGCGGCGTGCACCTCGCCGCGCCACGATTTCGTAAGCCATGTGACGAGTCCCGCGGAGACGATCGAACGTCGCTCCCCCTTGCGGTCGCCGCCGTCGTGCAGCACCTTTTCGTAGGAAGCCTCGGCGTACGTAGCGGGAAGAAAATAGTAGTGCGACTCGACGAACCAGTCGCGGGAGCTTCCGCCCATCGCATGTCCGAGGATCTCCCCCCGGTAACGGTGAGGATAGGCGGAATGATCGTACCAGTTGTCGCCTTTCGCCTCGCCGCTGAACGTGTCGGCGTACTCGGCCCGCAGGTCGAGGCGGGAGACGCCCAGGACCTTCGGAAAGTAGAGACCGTAGAGATGGCCCCCCCTGCTCGCCCAGGGGAGGAAAATATGGCCCACGTGGCTGCTGTCCTCCACGGCGCTCTCCCAGTATGCCTGCACGGGCTGCAACGGGAAAGGAAGCGTGAGGGTGATGTCAAACCCTGCGAGCGAGTTGCTGCGATCCGACGGATCGTTGTTCCCGAAATAGTCGGTGAAGAACTCGGAGAGATCATCACTGCGCCCCGCCCCGCCGTAATGGAGCGCCCGGGAGAACCCGAACTCCAGCCATCCGGCAGGGCGCGCGGCGAGCCGCGTCCCCACGAGGATCGAATGGGAGTACTGGTCCTGCTTCTCCATCCGGGCGGCGAAGAACCCGTACTGGACGTTCCCGAGGAAACGGAACCGGCCCGTCATCGGTATCGGCTCCGGGTTGTGAATCCGGACTCCGAAATACGGGGCGGCGTTGTTGGTGAAGACGAGGGCGCCATGGCGGCCAGGGCCGTACCAGGTGGAAATTCTCCCGGCCTGGACGGCGAAATAGCGGTATCCGACCTCGAGGGAGGTGTCGAGCAGGCGGTTCCCGTCGTCCCCCCCTTCGCCGTGAAAGTACGTGTAGCGGAGCTGACCGTTCACCAGGGGAGTCGTCTCCTCCCGCATGGCGACGGACGCCCAACCCGACCACCCGTCCGGCATGGGGATCCCCTCGTTGTTGGGGAGCGTAAACCGCGCGTCCGAGAAAGACCCCCCTGCCGTCAATCGCCCCATCTCCTTCGGGGCGACATAAGAGGCGACCCACCGGAGGAGATTCCCCTCGAAGCTGTCAGGGGAGGCAAAGCGCGTCATCGTGTTCGTCGCCGCCCGGACAGCCAGGAGGGAGTAAGGCCGGGTATTGGCGAGAAGGCCGGGAAGGTAGCCCAGCGCGTTCAGCTTGTCGATCGCTGCGTAGACTTCCGGTTCGTCGTTCAGGAAAAGATCGGCTGCGGAAACCCGGGAGACAAGGAAAAGGGAGAGCAGGACAGCCAGAGCGCAGGCAATCCGGGGAGAGGAAGGAGGAAAGACGCGCACTGTTTTTCCCGAATACGCTCCTCGGTCGCTTCGACTGGTCAACAAGGCAGGCAGCCTCGAATGAGAATTCCGAATGCCGTATCTCTTTTCTTTAGCGACAAGAATGTCCGACTCCGATTTCTGTTCTTACTACCATGCGGAAAGCGTGGCCGCCGATCGATACTCCCGGGAAGCCGGCTACCGCTCGATCATCTCCTTTTGGAGCGTCACCCGGAAGGAGGAGACCGCATCAAGAAGAAGAACCACCCTGTCCCGGTCGGGCAGTTCCTCCAGAAAGATCGCTTCCAGTCCCTCGAACGGTCCCTCGCCGATACGGATCTTGTCGCCCGGCTTCCAGTTCGCCGGTGGCCTGACCAGCGTGACGGTCCCCTCCTCGTCCATACGTTCGCGAATCGCCGCGATGATGTCCTCGCCGACTTCCTGGGGCTCCGGCCCGAAGGAGATGACCTTGGCCACGCCCCGCGTATACCGAACCGTGCGAAGCTGGCCGAGACCGAACCGGACGAACAGATAGGTGGGGAAGAGGGGGCGGATATCGGGCTGTTCCCTCTTGCGGGACTTCTTCCGGATCCTGGGGAAGAGGCAGGGGAAACCTGCCTCGCTCAGCCGGGAGACGATCTTTTCTTCGTTCCGCGGCTTCGTCTTGACGAGGTACCATTTCGGGTTCACTGGCGGGGCTCTTCTTCCGCTCGGCTCCGTTCATACCACTCGATCGTCCTGCGCAACCCCACTTCGAAGGGGGTGCGGGCGGCGAACCCGAACTCCGCCATTGCCCGGGAGATGTCCAGGCAGCGCCGCGGCTGGCCGTCCGGCTTCGACATATCCCGCACCACTGTGCCCGGGTATCCCGTCATCTCCCGGACCATCTCCACGAGGTCGTTGATCGCAATCTCCTGCCCCGAGCCGATATTCACCGGGTTGGGCTTGTCGTACTTCTCGGCGGCCAGGACGATCGCCTCGGCGGCGTCGTCAACATAGAGGAACTCCCGGGATACCGGAACACCTTCGTGGTACCCGGTCCCCCAGATCTCCACTTCTTTCTCGCCTGCTTCCCTCGCGTCGACGAATTTCCGGATGAGCGCCGGGATGACGTGGGACTTCTCGGGCTCGAAGAAGTGATCCCCGGGGCCGTAAAGGTTCACCGGGAGCAGATAGATGACATTGAACCCGTATTCCTGCCGGTATGCCTGCCCCATCACCATGAGCGCCTTCTTCGCGATCCCGTAGGGGGCATTGGTCGATTCCGGGTACCCCTCCCAGAGGTCGTCTTCCCGGAAAGGGATGCGAGGCGGTTGGAACGGATAGGAACAGACCGTCCCGATCTGGACGAACTTCTCTGCGCCGGCGCGGCGCGCCTCCTCCATGAGAAGGGCCCCCATCGCGACGTTGTCGTAGAAGAGGGCTCCCGGGTGGGACAGGTTCCAGCCGATCCCGCCGGCGTTGGCGGCCAGATGGATCACGATGTCCTGGCCGGTGACGACCTTCGCGCATGCGACCTGAAAGCGGAGGTCGTACTGGTCCGAACGGGGGACGAAGATGTCCTTGGGGCGCACGCCGTTCTCGAGAAGAAGCCGGACGATCGACTGCCCAAGAAAACCCGCTCCGCCGGTGACGACAATCTTCTTCCCCGCGAAGAACCCCTTTGACCGGGGTTTTCGGTTCTTCACTCCTCGTGCGGTCATCGCTCTCTCCCTCGGAAACGTTCAACCCCGGGGATGGTACCGTCAAATCCGGGGGCGTCGCTCAACTTCCGCAATAAGTATACGGATGCGCCACAAAATTCTTTAACCGGCGGCCGGGGGAAGCCCGCCAAGAAGTGCAGGACCATCCCCTTTTCCATTCGTCATAACCTTGCGCCGGCGGAGAAACCCTTCGCCGCAAGGATCTTCCGACCCTCTCCGGGGGAAGCAAGTCCCGCCTCCTCCATGTCGGCGTCCACCATGATGCGCACCAGTTCCCGGAAGGTGATCTTCGGCTCCCAGCCGAGCATCTTTTTCGCCTTGGAGGCATCGGCAATCAAACTCTCCACCTCCGTCGGGCGGAAATACTTCGGGTCGATCTTCACGTGCTCCTTCCAGTCCAGGCCCGCGTAGGCGAACGCCTCTTCGAGGAACTCCTTCACCGAGTGCGATTCTCCCGTCCCCACGACGAAATCGTCCCCCCGGTCGTGCTGGAGGATCCGCCACATCGCCTCGACATATTCCCGGGCGAATCCCCAGTCCCGGCGGGCGTCAAGGTTGCCGAGGAACAGCTCCTCTTGCGTCCCCGCCTTGATGGCCGCGATTGCCCGGGTGATCTTCCTCGTGACGAACGTCTCGCCGCGCCTCGGCGATTCGTGGTTGAAGAGGACGCCGTTGCTGGCGAATATCCCGTACGCCTCCCGGTAGTTCAGCGCCATCCAGTAGGAGTAGACCTTCGCCGCCCCGTATGGAGAACGAGGGTAGAAGGGTGTTTTCTCGCTCTGCGGGGGGGGGGAGGCCCCGAACATCTCGCTGGAGGATGCCTGGTAATACTTCGCCTTCCCGTTGGCCCGCCGCAGGGCCTCGAGGATCCGCGTGGTCCCCAGGCCGGTAACGTCGCCGGTGTACTCGGGAATGTCGAAGGAGACGCGGACGTGGCTCTGCGCCCCGAGGTGGTAGATCTCGTCGGGCTGCAGGTTGTAGATGAGGTTGGTCATCTGTCCCGAGTCGGCGAGGTCGCCGTAATGGAGGAGCAGATTCGCTCCCGCGATGTGGGGGTCGATGTAGATATGGTCGATGCGGCCGGTGTTGAACGTGGACGCACGCCGTATGACGCCGTGGACCTCGTATCCCTTCGATAAAAGAAGCTCGGCCAGGTACGATCCGTCCTGGCCGGTAATCCCGGTGATCAGCGCCTTGGGCATTCCCCCTCCTAAGAACAGGGACGTTCATAAGAACTATTCGGTGTTTGTGTCCCGAACGCCCCAGCTAGTAAAAATTCATTAAATCAAAAACGTTCCTTTTTCTTATTCCGGCAGTTCTTAGGAACGTCCCCGTTCTTGGCAACTTTTGCATTGTATCCGGAAAACACGCCATAATCCAACAATGGACCCCGTTTCGTTCCTCAAGGAATATCTCCGGATCGACACGACGAACCCGCCGGGAGACTGTCGCGCCGCCGCCGAGTTCCTGTGCCGCGTCCTGATCGCAAACGGCCTGACGCCGATAACATTCGGCGCGACGCCGGGGAAACCGAACGTCCTGTGCCACGTGGGCGGAACCGAGGAGCCGGGACTCGTGCTCATCCACCACATGGACGTGGTGCCGGCGCGGGCGGAGGAATGGAGCGTGCCCCCGTTCTCCGCGCAGGTGAGGGACGGCTTTCTCTACGGGCGGGGAACCCTGGACATAAAGGGGCTCGGGATAGCGCACCTGTGCGCGTCGATCGGCGCCGCCCGTTCCGGACTGCTGCGGCGCAAGCTCTTCTTCGTGGCCAACGCCGACGAGGAGGTCGGGGGAAAGGAAGGTGCGGAATACTTCGTCCGGAACCTCCCCGTATCCTTCGGACGCGCGTTCGGGATGAACGAGGGAGGAGTGGGAGTCCGGGACATATTCGGGGAGGGAATATTCTTCCTCGTGAACCTGTGGGAGAAGGGGCCTCTGTGGCTTACCCTCTCGGCGGAAGGGCGGGCCGGCCACGGAAGCCGCCCGTCGGCTGGCGACGCCCCGGCAAGGCTTTCCCGGGCGATGGCCAGGATCGCCGAGCACCGGGAGCAGGCACGGCTTACCGACCCGGTCCGCGAGATGATGCGGCCCCTCTTCGCCCAGGGGCGGATCGACCTCGATCCGGACACGATCGACGGGAGCCCGGACGATGTGCCGAGGCTGGAAGAATTCGTCAGGGGGCATCCGGAGATCGACCCGCTGCTGCGCAACACCTTCGCCGTGACAACGCTGACGGCGGGGTTCAAGCCGAACGTGATCCCCGCGAGGGCGGAAGGGTCCGTCGACTGCCGGATGCTGCCGGGGGAGGACCCCGACCGGGTAGCCGCCCGCGTGCGGGATATGGTCCGGGATCTCGACGTCCGCGTGGAGATCGCCTTCGCAGAGAGACCGAACGGCTCGCCCCGGGGCCCCCTGTTCGACGCGCTGTCGGACGCGATCCGGTCAGTGCATCCGGACGCCGTCGTGCTGCCCTACCTGTCGACGGGATTCACGGACTCGCGCTTCTTCCGGTCGATCGGCGTGGACACCTACGGGCTGATGCCGGTCCTGCTGCCCCGGGAGGAATTCGGCCGCATCCACGGGGTGGACGAGCGGATTCCCCTGGCGGGGATCGCCGAGATGATCCGGATCGTCTCGGCGCTGATCGAGAGGTGGAACGGACTTCCCGGTATCCATATGATCCGTCACCGGAACATATGGACCTACAGGATCGGGCTCATCCTGGTCGTTCTGGGATTGTTTTTTCTCTGCCCTGACTTCGATTGGACAATGGACAAATGCCGGAAGATATCCGAGTTTTCCCCCACGCGCATGGGAGCGATTCGACCCCGAACTCATGTCACGGACTCCAGACCTCGATTCCCTCTTTCGGGAAGCACAATCCAGAGCGATCCATCCATTTCCGAATCTATCCCCCGAAGAAAAGATGCAGGTTCTTTTCGACACGGTTGCGGACCGGTTTACCCATGGCGACAAGACGCAATACACACCCTCCGGCAACTGGATCCTATGGACACTGGGCGCGGTGAACCGCCGATACCGCGACATCCAGGACCCCGACATTCTTCTAGGCAAGGGGCATTCGGCACTTTGCGGAGATGTGTCCTATGTATTGCTGCGCCTTGCCTTGAAGGCGGGATTCCCAAGCCGTTTCGTACTGTTGGATGGTCACATCATCATGGAAACCATGTATTCGGGGATGTGGCACGCCTATGATCCAGATCTCGAAATCTTCGTCCGGGACCCGGAGGGAAACGGTCATGTCCTGTCAAGTGCAAAACTGATTCGAAACCCCTCCCTGCTGCGGAAAGCCTACGCCGACAGGGGAGGACCGGCGTATGTGGAGAATGTGGTCTCCATCTTCACAACCGTCGCGGATAATCGGTACCTGACATTCCCCGAAAACGGCGGAATCTTTGAAAAAGGCCAGAGGCCGGGGCGTATCGAACAGGCGGCAACGCTCGGGAAGGATCTCCTCCCGGCTGCCATGGTGCTGATCGGCGCAGTATTCCTTTACGGGAACCGTCGCGGGAAAGAGGCCGGGAAACGATGAGACGGGAGGAACTCAGGCTCTTCCAGGATGTGCAGGCCCCGCACGCAGATAGCTGGCATGCGAAAAATCGCTATTACCACGAGTCGCTCGAACGGATCCTCCGGTTCCATATCCCCCCCGGATCGAAGGTGATCGAAATCGGCTGCGGGACCGGGGACCTGCTCCATTCCCTCGCCCCGGTCCGCGGGGTCGGGATCGACATCAGCCCGAAGATGATCGAGATCGCACGTTCGAAGTACCCTGACCTGGACTTCCTCGTAGGCGACGCGGAGGACCTGCCCCTCTCCGAACCGTTCGACTACGTCATCCTTTCCGACGTGATCGGCTACATGGAGGATGTCCAGCGGGCCTTCGAGCAGATCCGCAAGGTGTGCCACGAGGGAACCCGTGTGATCGTCACCTACTACAACTACCTCTGGGAGCCGGTCCTGCGGGCGGGCGAGCGGCTCGGGATGAAGCGTCCCCAGCCGGACCAGAACTGGCTCGCGCCTCCGGACATCCAGAACCTGCTGTCGCTGGCCGGGTTCCAGACCATCCGGATCGGGCATCACCTGCTCTTCCCGTTCGGGTTCCGCTCCTGTCGACCCTGTGCAACCGCATCCTGGCGAACCTCCCGATGCTGCGGAAGCTTTGCCTCGTCCAGGTCGTCGTCGCCCGTCCCGCACCCGTCGCGGTCCCCGAGGAGTCGCTCTCCTGCTCGGTGATCATCCCTGCACGCAACGAGCGGGGAAACATCGAGGGGGCGGTCGCCCGGACACCCCGGTTGGGGAGCCGCACGGAGCTGATCTTCGTGGAGGGGAACTCCTCGGACGGCACGGCCGAGGAGATCGAGCGGGTGATCGCCGCCCACCCGGACCGGGAGATCCGGCTGGTCCGGCAGGGAGATGGGGTCGGAAAGGGGGACGCGGTGCGCAAGGGATTCGCCGCCGCCACGGGGGACGTGTTGATGATCCTGGACGCGGACCTCACCATGCCCCCGGAGGAACTTCCGAAATTTCTGCGCGCGCTGGCCTCGGGCCGGGGGGAGTTCATCAACGGGTCCCGCCTCGTCTACCCGATGGAGAAGCAGGCGATGCGATTCCTCAATACCCTGGGGAACAAGTTCTTCAGCCTGGCCTTCACCTAGCTGCTCGACCAGCGCTTCAAGGACACCCTCTGCGGGACCAAGGTGCTCTATCGGAAGGACTACGAGCGGATCGCCGCGGGCAGGAGCTATTTCG
The DNA here is from genome assembly GCA_963811025.1 of uncultured delta proteobacterium. Classification (GTDB taxonomy): domain Bacteria; phylum Desulfobacterota; class Deferrimicrobia; order Deferrimicrobiales; family Deferrimicrobiaceae; genus CSP1-8. The sequence continues at coordinate 13,993 of CAWEPX010000033.1, read as the reverse complement.
GAGACTTCGATCCCTTCGGGGATTTCGACCTGATCTTCGGGGCGGCCAAGCTCGACCTCAAGATCGTCGAGGTGCCGATCCGGTATCGCGAACGGGTCTACGGGTCGACCCAGATCTCCCGCTTCCGCCACGGGTGGCTCCTGCTCCGGATGTGCCTCTTCGCCCTCCGGCGGATCAAGTTCGTCTGAGACGATGACAAAGAATGACGTCCGCGACCATTTCGAGGCGATCGCCGTCGACTACGACCGCTGGAAGGCGCGGTCGTCCTACTACTACGAGCTGCTGGCGGAGATCTACCGGGAATTCGTCCCCCCCGGCGCCTCAGTCCTGGAAGTCGGCTGCGGAACCGGGACGCTTCTCGCCTTGCTTCACCCCGGTCGCGGGGTCGGGGTGGACATCAGCCCGAGGATGGTGGAGATCGCCGCCGCGAAATTCCCGGGGCTTTCGTTCCTCGCCGCGGACGCCGAGGCGCTCGATCTCGGGGAATCGTTCGAATACGTCATCGTTCCCGACGTGATCGAGCATCTCTCCGACGTCGGCGCGATGTTCCGGTCGGCCCGGAGGCACTGCGGCCCAGGCACCCGGGTGATCGTATCCTCCGTCAATCCCTTGTGGGCGCCGGTCCTCCACCTCGCGGAGCGGCTCGGCCTCAAGATGCCCGAGGGGGAGCACCGGTGGCTTCCCTCCCGGGACCTGCGGGCGCTGGCGGACGGGGCCGGACTCGCCGTGCTGGAGGAACACGGCAGAATCCTCTGCCCGAAGAAGGTGCCCCTGCTGGCCCCTCTCCTGAACCGGCTGGCCGCAGGCATCCGCGGTGCCAGACCGCTGTGCCTCACGCAGGTGCTGGTCCTGTCCCCCCGCTGAAGGGCGCCCGCCTCATTCCCCATCCGTTCCGCGGGGGACATCCGGCAAGGAGGAAATGGCCGGGACATGGAAGACATTCGTTTCCTTCCTGTACGTGCCCCTCAGCAGAAGGTTTCGCGGCTCCCCTTCCGCCATCGCCGCCGGTCCGACGACCCAGACGAACTTGTCATGGGGGATCGCGGTCGCGGGGACGCGCCGGTCGCGCGCGAAGAATACGGCTCCCGGGCGGGGAGATGCAGGAAATCCTCCTTTCCGGTTCCGGCAAGTGCCGGACGAAATCGAATCCGCGCACCCGCGGGACGTAGGTCGCGTCTCCCGAACCGCGAGTCGGGACGACGATGTGGGGGGCGTCCGATCGGATAACAACCTCTTCGCGGGCGCCGGGGTCGTGCATGGGAAACGCCTGTACAACCTTTCCCGCGCGGAACGCGAAGGGTGGACCAGCCACGGCGACGGCGACCAGGCCGGCGCTGGCGAAGATCAGGGGCGACACACGGCGGGACCGTTCCTGGGGTGTCTCCCCCGCGGGGGGAAGCCCGACCGTCCTTTTCCATGCGCAAATCCCTACGGAGAGAAGCACGGCCGGGATCGGAAAGGTCGCAGCGTAAACCCTGGCCTCTCCGTCGATCCAGAGAAACGGGACGGACGCCAGAAACCCGGCGAGCGACGCAGAGAGCATCGTGATCTCCGGCTGGGGGCGCGCGCGCAGGAGGAATACGAACCCGCCGGCCGCGAGGGCCAGCACGAGAAGCCTCCGGGTGGATTCGTCCCGACTGAGGAAGACCCACCAGCCTCGAAGCCGGGGAAAATCACGCACGGCCATCCTCGACGCGTTCACCAAACTATCCATCAGGCGGGACGGATCCCGGGCGATCAGCTCATACGATTCCCTGTACGCGAATTCGGGTCAATTCTTTTTCCGCCATCCGGCGGGTCTCCGGGTAATCCCTGTAAATCTGGGTCCATCCCGGTTTCCCGCTCGCAAGACCGTACATCGTCAGGGCAAAATTGCCGTTTCCCAGTTCCGGGCTGTTCCCGTTGATCTTCATGATCGATGTGTTCACGAGGAACCCGGCGAGAATCCCCGCGACCGAAAGGGCGGCAGCACTCCAGCGAAACATCTTCTTCCCCCGGCCGGCAAAACCGGCCCAGAGAACAAGCGCCGGCAGCACCAGGAACGTCCCGGCCCGGGCGTTGAGGGCCAGCGTCATCATCGCCATGCCCCATGCCAGCACCGCTTTCCGGCCATTGCGAGCCCCGGCCCAAAGATGTACGGTGGCGAGCGCGCCGAGAGTCAGCCCCAGCCATTCCGACGACAGCCAGTGGGTATAGGACCGGCTGTACGCAAGAAGAAGGGCGAATAGGAGAAGACCGGCGGAACGGCCGAGATCCTTCGCGATCGTCTGGGACAATGCATACGCGGCGAGCGACAGGAGGACCACCTGGATGGTCTGGACCGCCTGGAGGCTGTTCCCGGTCGCCGCCAGGAACACGGCGAGGAGTGCCGTATTCAACGGACGTCGGCAGTTCCAGTCGTCCAGCCTGCCCGTTTCCAGAAGCTGACGAGCCCCAAGGTAGTAGCTTCCCCCATCGCTCCGGGGCAGCAGTCCGAACAGGCTGTATCCCCCCGAGGGGGCGGTGCACCAGGCGAACAGCAGAGGCAGCATGAACGCCGCAATAGCGGCGGCCGGTCCCATTTCCTTCAACAGGACAAATCGCCTGCCGTGTGGGCCGCCGACCGCTTCCGGGGGGAGATCGCCCGTGATCGCCATGACAGAAGAACCTCTACCGCTCCGACGAGGACACCGATTGCGATGAGGGCGAACGGCAAGCCCGGGGCGGCCCACCGGACGACCCCCTGAAGGAGCGGGGAACGAGACACCAGAAATGGCAGGCCGACCACGGGAATGAGTGCGGCGGCTACCCCGAGAGCCGCCTCACGCGGCCGGTTCATTCTTCCCTCCCGGGTCCCGGAAATCCCGCTGCGGCCCTCCTCCCGGAAAGGGGATGGCCATGCCCACGAGCAGGGGGTATACGGCCAGTCCGAACCGTGGATCTCCCCAGATCACCGCGTACTCGATCCAATAGGTCCAATAGAACAAAACGAGGACCCCGAATGCGGGAGACCTCCCCCTCCCCGCCCATTGGCACGTTCGAAGCAAAAGGAGGAGGTAGAGCGGGACGTGAAAAAGGGCTGCGAGGATCCAGAAGGAGGTCCTGTGTTCCCCGGGCCGGAAATGCCCCCGGGCGATCCACCAGTCCCGGGGCGGCGCCGCGAACCGGACCGCGTTCCGGACCACCCTGTCGACGAGGAAGTACCGCGGATGGCTCGCGACATAGTTCCAGAGGGCGGCCCTTTCCTCCTGCTCCGGAAGATTCTGTTTCTCGATGGCCGCAAGCACATGCCGCTCCGGGTTGCAAGCCGGGAATGTCGGCGTGTCCGACGTTCCATGCGAGCATCCCTTCCGCCTGCGCGTTCACCGGGATGAAGCGGCCAAAATGGACCCAGTTCCGCAGGGCCCAGGGAGCGATCATGGCGGCGAAGCAGAAGAGCAGGGCCGCGGCCTCCTTTCCCCGCCAATGCCACCGAAGGCGCGCCGGCAGTAAACGGATCGCCAGCAGCAGGAACGGGGCGAACCAGGCCACCACCTTCCCGAGCGTGCACACTCCCCAGGCCGCCCCGGCCAGCGCCGCCCGCCCCGGGGAGGGCGACCGCACAAGGCGGACGGATGCCAGGACCGCCAGGGTGGTGACCAGGACCAGCGTCGGCTCCTGGAGGACGAAGACCACCCGCGTCACCAGCAGAGGGTTCACCGACAGGAAGAGCCCCCCGGCAAGCGCCCAGCCAAGGGAGGCGGATATCTCCAGGAACAGCAGGAACGCCGCAACCACTCCCAGAGCGTGGAGAATCGACTGGAAGACCGCCGCGGAGAGCACGGACGAGGTCCCGGTGAGAAAAAACCAGCCCCCCAGCAGAGCGGAGAACAGCGGGGGACGGTACACCATGGGAGTCATCCCGTCCTGGGTGAACCCGGTGCCGGCGGCGACGTTCCGCGCAGCGGCAAGGTACCCCACCGCGTCGTTCTTCACCGCGGGGAGCGGATAGGCATACACGAAAAGAAGGCAGGCGCAAAAAGACAATACCAGAAAACCACAGGCGGTCGCGGCGATCCGGTTCCTCCCGGGGCGGCTCATGCTACGCGAATCGACCCGGAAGGAGGAGACAGGGTGCCGTCGACGAACATGAGATGCCACAACTCCAGCATGAACAGGTTCCAGATGAGAAAGTGCCAGTCCTCCCCCCGCTGGTGGCGATCCAGCATTCCCTCGATATACTCCTTCCGAAAATAGCCCCGCTCCACCGCCCTCCGGGAAAGGAGGATATCGCGGGTCATCTCCCGCAGATCCCCGCGGAACCAATGGTCGATCGGGACGCCGAACCCCATCTTCCCGCGATGGAGCACCTCCTGGGGGACATGCTCGCGGATCGCGTCCTTGAGGATGCACTTGCTCTCGCCGCCTGACAGCTTCAGGTTCGAGGGGATTCTCGCGGCGAATCCCATGAATTCGTGGTCGAGCAGCGGAGAGCGCGCCTCCAGGGAATTCGCCATCGAGGCGATGTCCACCTTCGTCATCAGGGTGTCCGGGAGGTACAGATCGAAGTCCAGGGAGAGAAGGGAATCCAGGAGATCCGTCGCATCCGACCTCCGCATCCTGTCGAGCATCAGGTCGACGGCGGAAGAGCATCGCGTGGCCTTTTTCATATCCACGGTGTACAGATCCTTCTGGTAGTGCTCGTGGAAGTGGGTGATGGAGTAGTAGTACCGCAAACGGCCCGGGGTCAGGGACCGGATCCTGGCGAGGTTGCTCCGGCATCCGTCACCCCGCCGGAGAAAATCCGCGTACGCGGTCCTGCGGCGAATCCAGCCGACAAGGGAGGAAGCGTTCCCTTCCTTCGCGGCTGCATCCAGGCTGTGCCGGTACCGGGGATACCCGGCAAAATTTTCGTCGCCCCCGTCTCCCGGTCAGGATCACCGTCACGAATTGCCTCGCAAGCCGGCACACGTAATACGTCGGGATCGCGGAGGAGTCGGCGAACGGCTCATTGTAGTGCCAGACCAGCTCCGGGAAGATGCTTTTCGCGTCGGGAGTCACCACGAACTCGTGGTGGTCCGTCCCGTGGCGTTTCGCCACCATCCGGGCATAGGGAAGCTCATTGTATTCGTCCTGGTCGAATCCGATCGAGAACGTTTTCACCGGCTGGTCCATCGCCCCGGCCATCATGGCGGTGACGATGGAGGAGTCCACGCCCCCCGAGAGAAAGGCCCCCAGGGGGACGTCGCTCATCAGGCGGATCCGGACCGCCTCCCTCAATTTCTCCACCAACTCCTCTTCCAGCGAACGCAATGACGCAACCCCGTCCACCTGGAACTTGTCGCGATAGGAAAGCTCCCAGTATCTTCGGGGCGTTCCCCGGAATTCCTCGAACAGGAGAGTATGCGCGGGCGGAAGCTTGGAGATCTCCCGGAACGTGGAATACGGGGAGGGAACCGACTGGTAGGCCAGGTAGTGGTGGATCCCCACGATGTCCGGACGGACCCCGTACTCGCCGCTCCGCAGAATCGACTTGATCTCCGAAGCGAACAGGATGCATCGGGGAAGCACGCAGTAATACAGCGGTTTCTTCCCCACGCGGTCCCGGGCCAGGAACAGCGTCTTCCGGTTGTCGTCCCAGATCGCGAAGGCGAACATCCCCCTCAGCCGGTCGACGCACCGGATGCCCTCCTCCTCCCAGAGATGGACGATCACCTCGGTGTCCGTGTTCGAACGGAACCGGTGCCCTTTCCCCAGCAGGTCCCGCTTCAACTCGGGGAAGTTGTAAATCTCCCCGTTGAAGGTGATCCGGACCGACCCGTCCTCGTTCGCCATTGGCTGGTTGCCCGCGTCGCTCAGGTCGATAATGGAAAGGCGTGCGTGCCCCAGCCCCACGTTGTCCTTCGTCCACGTCCCGAAGGCATCCGGGCCCCGGTGGCGCAGCACGCTTCCCATCGCCTGCAGGGCGCCCGGGTCGACCGTGGCCTCGCGGTCCTTGTGCAGGATGCCGAAGATGCCGCACATCGTCGTTCGGTCGCCTTTCTCCGGACACCCGGCCGGCGCTATCGCCGGAACAGGTATTCGATATTGGCTTCGCCGTTCTTCGTCTTCAGGTGGGTCAGCCCCGATTCCCGCTCGCAGAAGGAAACGACTTCTTCGGGGGTGGCCGGCTCGTAAGGCCATCCCCCGAGCCAATCCCGGACATCGGTCCAGAACTCCATCCCCCGGCTTTTTTGGTAGCCCGCGATATAGCGGAAAGACCGGAACCACCCGAACGGAGACCAGGTCCGGAAAAACGAGTTGTAGACATGGACCCATTCCATGACTCTCTTTTTCCAGGGAGCGGCCCGGTTGTACTTCTGCTTCACGGATATCCAGTGGTCCGATTGCGGGGTCTTCTCGTACAGGGCGATGTATAACATCCCCCCCGGATTGACCAGGGAGGCCGCGTTGCGGACCGCCTCCCACAGGTTTCCCGTATGGTGCAGCACCCCCCAGGAGTACACGATGTCCGCCGGTGCGATCCCCGCGATGAAGTCCGGATCGAGGATGGACCCCTCCCGCACCTCCCAGTTCGGCGGGTTGCCCGCCCATTCGCGAATCCGTTTCGTCGTCTCGACAGAATGCGGATCCACATCGATCCCAAGAATGGTCATCGCGCCCGACCGGTACGCCGCGAGGGAATGGATCCCGCTGCCGCAACCGATGTCGAGGAATGCAACTCCCTGCAGATCGCTTCGATCGAGAAACCCCAGCAGGTGCTTCCTCGAGATTTCCATCCGTTCCTCGCTGAAATACCGTTCGAGGAATTCCCCCCAATTCTTCCCGAACGAAAATTCCGTTCCCCCTCGGCTCATCTTCTTCCCGTCCCGCCTTTCCGAATGGGCACTCTCCGTCCCCTCCGACGTTTCCGTTCGATGACCTCTTCGTAAAAGGAGAGCAGCCTTCCCACGGTCTTCTCCGGTCTCAATGCATCGATCCGTTCCCGGGCCATGCGGCCGATGTTCTCCTGTTGCTCCTCCGAAAGACGCATCGCCCGCTCCATCGCCTCCAGCAGGCCGGCCGAGCTCCCGGGGTCGCACAGGATCCCGCTCACCCCATCCGCGATCAACTGCTCCAACCCGCTTCGCCGGGTCCCGACGACAACCTTCCCGAGCGCCATCGCCTCCAGGCAGACGTTCGGAAAGTTCTCCACCAGGGAGGGAACCACCAGCGCCCTCGCGTGCCTCATGACGGGATAGAGCCGATCGTGGCGGACCTCCCCGAGGGACAGAACTCTTCCCCGGTGAACCCCTGCCTTCTCGAGCAGGTGCTCGAGGGCGGGCCGCCCCCGGTATCCCCCCGCCTCCCGCCCCGCAATGACGAACAGAAGATCCGGGAACTTCTCCAGGAGACTATGGATCGCGTCCGCGATGCAGAGGAACCCCTTGGCCGGGCTGAAACGGCCCACGAAGAGCAGGTACGGTTTCCCCCGCCAGGGCTCACGTTGTAGACCGATCGTCGGTCTTCGTCGCATCCATCAGAAACGGGGTCTCGATCACCTCTACCGGCCTTCCGATGTCCCCTCGACGGCCGCCGCGACTTCGCCGCAGGGGCCGAAGACCGCATCCGCCCTCTTCAATCCGTACCGCTCCCAGCGTTCCTGCTGCCGGAGAACTGCGGGAGGAGTGTGGTCATACTCTCCGTGTATCCGCCAGAGGGGGAGGTAGCTCGAGAGACGTACCACCGAGGGAATCCTCCGGGGACGGAAGACCCCCATTCCGCCCAGGTGGGGATACTGGACCGACGCGATCTTCCTGGAGTCGTGCAGCTCGGCTACCTTCCTGCTCAGCGTATAGCTCGCGCCGAAAAAATTCACCGACGCCGTGTACCGATAGGAGGTCAGCCGTCCGACGATCTTCGCGCATCCACCCGGTTGACACCCGGACCCGGTGCACCTCGATCCCGCGATGCACGAAGGATTCGTCCCGGTCGGATCGAACCACCACCACCGGCTCGTGCCCGAGCTGCAGAAGGGACAGGGACACCCGGAACAGGTAATTCGCCAGCCCCCCGGAAAAGTTCGGCTCGGTGACATATTCCGGCGTGACGAAGGCAACTCTCATCGGTCAGCGGCTATTCAACAGTCCGGGTGTCCCACGCGAGCTTCGGGCGGACGATGCCCGGGATTTCGCCCAGAAAGGATCCCGGCGATCTCTCCGCGTCGTGGACTTCGAACACCAGCGGATTCTCCGCTTTGTACAGGACGATGTTCCCGTCCTTTCCGAAAATCAGCTCCATCGTGTACTTCCCGTTGTTCAACAAATCTCCCGGGATGCGGCAGTCGCTTCGATAGGTCCCCGCCGAGATCCGCCGCGGATCGGCCGCGGTGACGAACACGGTCGTCCCGTCGACGGTGCGGAAATGCATCACCAGGTTGAACACGGGAATGTCCTCCAGGAGGCGGTAGGCGAATTCGACGCGAAAGGCCGTTCTCACGGTCAGGGATTCCCCGGCGGATTCCTCGGCGGGCACTACCCTCGCGCGGAGCAATCTCACGCTTTCATTGCCCGGCGGATCCGCCGCGTCCTCCCAGGATTGGGCGATGATATTCTTCCCCCGGTACTCCGAATAGGCGATCACCGCGGCGCGGGCGGGGCCGTCGAACGCCACCGCCCCCTCGTCCAGCCAGATCGCCCGTCCGCACAGGCTCTGGATCACGTTCATGTTGTGGCTCACGAGCAGCACCGTGCGTCCCGCCCTGCCGATTTCGTTCATCCTGCCCAGGCATTTCTTCTGAAACTGGGCGTCGCCCACGGCCAGCACTTCGTCGACGATCAGGATCTCCGGTTCCAGGTGCGCGGCGATCGCGAAGGCCAACCGGACATACATCCCCGAAGAGTAATGCTTTACCGGCGTGTCGAGGAATTTCTCGACCTCCGCGAACGAAACGATCTCGTCGAACTTCCGGACGATCTCGGCCTTCTTCATTCCGAGGACAGCTCCGTTCAGGTAGATATTCTCCCGGCCGGTCAGCTCGGGGTGGAATCCTGTCCCCACCTCGAGGAGACTGCTGGTCCGGCCGTGAAGCTCGATCCGTCCGCTCGTCGGCGCGGTGATCTCCGAGAGGATTTTCAGCAAGGTGGATTTCCCGGCCCCGTTCCTTCCGATGATGCCGACCACTTCCCCCTGCCCCACCTCGAAGCTAATCTCCTTGAGGGCCAGAAACCGCTCGGCGCCGGTCCCCTCCCCCTTCAGCCGCCGGTATCGCCTCCAGGGGGAAAACAGGATCTCCGACAGCGCCTCCCGCAGGGTCTCCCGTCCCCGCGGGGTCGTGCCGATGAAATATTCCTTCGAGAGGTCTTCTACCCGGATCGCCCGCATCCATCCATCCGGCAACATGCCGGCTCCCTATAAAATATCGGCAAACCTTCGCTCGACCTTGTGGAAATATCCCATCCCGACGGCAAGCAGGACCAACGAAAATACGAGGGAAATCACGGCGGATAACGGATCGATCGGCTTCCCCAGGAACGAGGAGCGGAATCCTTCCACCTGCGAGGCCATGGGGTTGAAGTACATGACCCAGCGCCATTTCTCCGGGATCAAGGTCACCGGGTAGATCACCGGCGTTGCAAAGAGCCAGATCTGGAGGAAGTACCCGGTGATGTTGGTGAAATCACGATAGGCAACGGTCAGCGCCGAAAAGAGGGTGCCCACCCCCAGGGCGGTGATCGTGATGGTGAGCACGAAGAACGGGACGGCCAGCATCCCGACGCTCCATCCCACGCCGAACACGAACATCAGGATGACGAGCATCACGGAGGAGATCCCGAGGTCGATGAGGCCGCCTGCCACCGAGGCCATGGGGAGGATCACCCGCGGGAAGTACACCTTGCCGACAAGCCCCGCGGAACCGACGAGCGAATTGCCGGAGACGCTCACGGCCTGGGAAAAATAGGTCCATGGGAGAAGAGCGGCATAGACGAACAGGGGGTAGGGCAGCCCCTCCGACGGAATATTGGCCAGCATCCCGAAGATCAGCGTGAAGATCGCCATGCTGATCAGCGGACGCATGATCACCCACAATCCACCGAGCACGCTCTGCTTGTACCGGACCTTGATGTCGCGCATCATCAAGACCCAGAGAAGCTCACGGTAGACCCAGAGTTCTCCGACATTGAAGGCGCGGAACCCCCGGGAAGGCCCGATGACCTTCACCTGTCCCCGTTCGCCCGTTGCGGAAGAGGCCGGCTCTCGAGATTCCCTCGGCATTTATCGTGTTTCCCCTCTTCCACGCCGCAGGGAAGAATCCATGGAAAGACTGGATCGTGGGATGATGCTGTTGGGGGAACACTCCATTGCGGTTTCATTCTACGAGACCGCATTCCGATTCTCAATGGCGGAAATGTCCGTCGGGATGGAACCCCTCCCGTGCATCATCCCGGTTGACGGGTCCGAACCGTATAGGAGAAACTTTCCTTGTGACAGAGCCGGGTATCGCCCCCATTCCCGCAACCGTCGCCTACCTCCTCCCCCGGCTGGAGATGGGGGGGACGGAAAAGCACGTCCGGGACCTGGTCCGGCGGCTGGACCGGGGCCGCTTCCGCCCGATCGTCATCGCCACCGCCGAGGGAGGAACCCTGGAAGCCGATTTCGCGCGGATGGGCGTTCCGGTGCAGATCCTGGGCTACCGCGGGTTCACCCGGAGGCCGGGCAGGGTCGTGGACACGGCGCGAAGATCCGGCGGCGGCGATCCGGGAGCTGGCCCGGACCCTGCGCCGGGAGAAGGTGTCCATCCTGCATGCCTACCTTCCGGCAGCGAACGTACTCGGGGCGATCGGCGGGATGCTCGCACGGACCCCGCGGATCCTCGTCAGCAAGCGGGGATTGTGCCATTACAAGAAGGGGCGTCCCGTCCTGGCGTTTTTCGAAAACGTCGCCAACCTCGCGGCCGACTCGGTGCTCGTGAATTCGGACGCGGTCGCGGCGGCGGTAAGGGCCGCGGAGTATTTCTGCGGCCGGAAGATCCGGCGGATCTACAACGGGATCGATTTCGCCACGGCGACGGATGCCGACGCCGTCGTCGCTCCGGGAGCCCTCCCGGAGATGGACCCTCCCCTTCCCCCGGACGCCCGCGGTCATCCTGTACGTCGCCAACCTCTTCCCGTACAAGGGGCACCTGGATCTGGTGGAGGCGGCGGCCGCCGTGACCGCACGTTTCCCGAAGGCGCACTTCCTGCTGGCCGGACGGGAGGAGGGGACGGGCGGGCAGGTGAGAAGACGGATCGAGGAGCTCGGATTGCAGGAACAGGTGCGCCTGCTGGGACCCCGGGACGACGTCCCCGCCCTGATGGCCGCCGCGGACCTGGTCGTGCACCCCTCCCACGAGGAAGGGTTTTCCAACACGATCCTCGAGGCGATGTCGGCGGGCAAGGCGGTCGTTGCGACGGCCGTCGGCGGAATCCCGGAAGCGGTCGAGGACGGCGTGACGGCGATTCTCGTGCCCTCCCGCAGCCCGGAACGTCTTGCGGAGGTGCTGGTTTCCCTGCTGACGGATCCGGCCAGGGCACGGGCGATGGGAGAAGCGGGGCGGCGGCGTGTCCGCGAGCGCTTCCCCCTCGAGAAGATGGTCCGCGGGATCGAGGGGCTGTACGACGAGCTCCTTTCCGGGAGAGGTCCGGCATGTGCGGAATAGCGGGATTCGTCTCCCTCTCGGGCAAGGGCGGTGGAGAAGCGGTCCTTCGGAGGATGAGCGACTCGCTGGCCCACCGCGGACCCGACGCCGACGGGATCTTCCTGGATGCGGACGGACGGGCCGGGCTGGCGCACCGCCGGCTCGCGGTCATCGACCTCACGGAGACCGGGGCTCAGCCGATGCACGGCGCCGGGGGTGACCAGGTCCTCGTCTTCAACGGGGAGATCTACAACTTCCGGGAGATCCGCGCGGAGCTGGAAGCAACGGGGGCCCGGTTCCGGGGCGGCTCCGACACCGAGGTGATCCTGGCGGCCTACCGGGCGTGGGGCAGCCGGACTGCGTCTCGGCATTTCATCGGGATGTTCGCCTTCGCGATCTGGGAGACGAGGCGCGCCGGCTGTTCCTGGCCCGGGACCGGCTGGGGATCAAGCCGCTGTTCACTGCGCGAACGGGGAGGCTCTTCCTGTTCGCCTCGGAGCTCAAGGCGCTTCTTGCCTGCCCCGGGCTTCTCCCGCGGAGGTCGACCCGGCCGCGCTTCAGTACTACCTCGCAGTTCCAGTATGTCCCGGCCCCTCATTGCATCTTCCGTAGGACGCCGCAAGCTCCTCCCCGGCCATGTCGATCGACTCTCGCCGGACGGGACGAAGGGACAGGCCTACTGGGACCGCTCCCCTGTAAGACGGGGACGACCCCCATCCGGACGGAAGAGGATATCTCGAGGAACTCTATTCCCTCCATCCCTCCTCCGTTCGCTATCGGATGATCAGTGACGTTCCTCTGGGGGCGTTCCTCTCGGGGGGGATCGACTCCTCGCTCGCAGTCGCGCTGATGCAGTCGCAGCCTCCCGCCCGGTGAAGACATTCACCATCCGGCTTCCGGAGAAAGGGTATGACGAGGGGGAGATGCGAAACGGGTCGCGCGCCATCTGGGAACCGAGCACCACGAGAAGTTCTGCACGCCGGGAGGAGGCGCTCCGCGCTTATCCGGCGTCCTTCCGGAGTCTACGACGAGCCGTTCGCCGACTCCTCGGCGATCCCCACGATGATGGTGTCCGAATTCTGCAGCAGGAGTGTCACCGTGTCCCTGTCCGGAGACGGCGGGGACGAGCTCTTCTGCGGCTATCCCCGCTACGACTGGCTGCGGCTGGCCGGGAGGTTCGAGTGGATGCCCTCCCCTCTCCGCCTCGCGGCCTCCCATCTCCTCCGGCGGCTTCCCTGGCGGGACGCCCGGCGCGCGGGAACCGTCTTCCGGTACGACACGGTCGAGGACGTCTACTCCCCGATGGTGGGGATCGTGGAGAAGTTCCGCCTTCCGCGGATCCTCCCCCGCCTGCACGACGACGGGTCGCTCCCTTACTTCCGGGCCTTCCGGGAGCACGGGAACCTTCCGCCCGTGAAGCGGGCGATGCTCTGCGACCTGCTCACCTACCTTCCCGACGACATTCTGACGAAGGTGGACCGGGCGAGCATGTCCGTCGGGCTCGAGGCCCGCGTTCCGCTGCTCGACCACCGGATCGTGGAGTTCGCAGCGCGGCTGCCCCTGTCCTGGAACTTCCGGGGAACGGAGCAGAAGGAGTTGCTGAAACGGGTCCTCTACCGGTACGTTCCCCGTGAGCTGATGGAGCGGCCGAAGATGGGGTTCGGGGTCCCGCTGGAGGTATGGTTCCGCGGGGAGTGGGAAGCGATCCTGCGGGAATATCTGAACGCCGAACGGATTCGACTCGAGCGGTTTTTCCTCCCCTCCGGGGTCCGGGAGCTGGTGGAGGAGCACCTGTCGGGCCGACGAAACCACTTCCACAGGCTGTGGACCCTCGTCATGTTCGGGATGTGGCGGGAGAGATACCTGCCGAACGCCGTCGGAGAAGCTCATCGATCCAGTTGACCGTTTCCCCAAGTTCCCGCTCCGACGAGAACTCCCGGATCATCCTCAAACGCGCATTTCTTCCCAGTCGCCTTCCCTCCTCCGGCCGGTCGATGAATTTCCGTATGCCTCCCGCAAGGGCGGCGGGGACCGCAGGAGGAACGAGAATCCCGGTCACCCCGTGCGCCACGGCCTCCCGGGTGCCCCCCACGTCGGTGGCGACCACGGGAAGCCCCGATGCCATGGCGGCCAGCAGGGCATTGGACAGACCCTCCCGGACGGAGGACTGGACGTAGATGTCCGCCTCCCCGAGATACGGAAGGACGTCCGCCGCATGACCGGGCAGAACAATCCTGCCGGAAAGCCCCGCAGCACGAATCTGTTGTTCGAGGCCCCCCCGGGACGGACCTTCGCCCAGGATCGTCAGCTCGACGCTTCCGTCCCCGACGAGTTTCAACGCCTCGACCAGCGTCCCGAACGATTTTTCGGGAGAAAGCG
>CAWEPX010000032.1:392500-461801 GCA_963811025.1 uncultured delta proteobacterium | reverse complement strand
CCCATCTTTCGGTTGATTTTCTCGTACGGTAAATGCTTAATGGTACGAAGGGTTTTTCACGGTTTTCCGAAGGAGAGGCATGGGGGATCTGCTCCTGCGCATACTCGAGGCACATCAGGGGCGGTTCGTTTCCGGCGAAGATATTGGGCGGCGTTTGGGAACGTCCCGCGCAGCGGTCTGGAAGCAGATCAGGACATTGCGACGCCGAGGCTTCGGGATTGAAGGGGCCCGGGGGGCCGGCTATCGGCTTCTCGGGCGCCCCGACGTGATCGAGGAGACCGACGTTCTCTCGCGTCTTTCCTCCCGGTCGTTCTGGCATTCCTTCGCGTTTTTCCCCGTCACCGACAGCACGAACAGCCGAGCCGCGGAAGCGGCCGAGAAGGGAGCCCCTCACGGGACGGTCGTGTGCGCGGACGCCCAGACCGGCGGCCGGGGCCGCTTCGACCGCCGGTGGGAATCTCCCCCCGGGGTGAACCTGTACCTGTCGCTTCTCCTTCGGCCCCCGATCGATCCCCGACGGGCGCCGCAACTTACCCTTGTGACGGCGGTGGCGCTGGCGAAGGCGGTCGAGGAGGCTGACGGGAATTTCCGCCCGGTTGAAGTGGCCCAACGACCTCTACCTCGCAGGGAAGAAGGCGGCGGGGGTCCTGGCCGAAATGTCCACCGACGCGGATCGCCTTCGTCACGTGGTGATCGGAGTCGGGCTGAACGTGAACGCGGAAGAGTCCCACTTCCCGGGGATCCTTCGCCGCGGCGCCACCTCGCTTTTGCTGGCTACCGGGAAGAGCTTCCGGCGGGCAGAGATTCTCGCCCGTTTTCTCGATTGTTTTTCGGAATCGTACCGGGATTTTCTTTCCGGTGGGCTTGCCCCCCTTCTCCCGGAATGGAACCGCCGGTCCCTGCTCTCGGGAAAGCGGGTGGTGGTGCGCTGCCGGGAAGGGGACATGCGCGGTGCTCGCCGCAGGCGTGGACGAGGCCGGGATGCTCCTTTTCCGGCAGGACGGTGCGGGCAGGGAGGAACGGATCCACAGCGGGGAGATCGTCGAGTTCGAGAAGTGAGGGCCTTACCATGCTGCTCGTCATCGACGTGGGGAACACGCACACGGTCCTGGGAGTATACGAGGGGGAGAACCTCCTGCACCACTGGCGCGTCTGGACCGATCAGCAGAAAACGAGCGACGAGTACGGGATCCTCATCCGGAACCTCTACGACGGAAGTCATCTCTCCTCCCGGGAGGCCGATGCAATCATCGTCTCCTCCGTCGTCCCGCCTCTCACGCCGACGATCGTGGAACTGTGCGCCCGCTACTTCGGCATCACGCCTCTCGTCGTCGGGCCCGGCGTGAAGACCGGAATCTCCATCAAGATGGACAACCCGAAGGAGGTCGGCGCGGACAGGATCGTCAACGCGGTCGCGGCGTTTGCGAAGTACAAGAGCGCATGCATCGTACTGGACTTCGGCACCGCAACCACGTTCGACTACATCTCCCCGGCGGGGGACTACATGGGCGGAGTCATCGCCCCGGGGGCGAGTATCTCTGCCGAGGCGCTCTTCCGGCAGGCGTCGAAACTGCCGAAGGTCGAGATCGCCAAACCGCCGACCGTGATCGGAAAAAACACGGTGTCGGCCATGCAATCCGGTCTGTTCTTCGGCTATCTCTCCCTCGTGGAGGGGATCATCGACCGGATCCGGAAGGAAGTACGAACGGATCCCATCGTCGTCGCCACCGGCGGTCTGGCCGTGGCCATCGCCGGCGAGTCCGCCAAAATACAGGTAATTGATGAGAATTTGACTCTTGAGGGGCTGCGTATTATATACGAGAGGAACCGTACGCCCGGGACATGACGGGAAGCGATTTTCGCAGGAGGGAGAGCGGGACGTGGACATCCATCAACTGAGAAATGTGGGGATCATCGCCCACGGCGGTGCGGGAAAAACTACATTGGCGGAAGCTCTTCTTTTCAACGCGAAGGCAACGGAGCGAATGGGGAGGGTCGACGACGGCAGCTCTCACTTCGACTACGACCCGGAGGAGATCCGCCGGCAGATCACGATCAGCACCTCCTTTCACCATTACCAGTGGAACAAGGTCGAGGTGACCGTTGCCGACACGCCCGGCTACATCAACTTCGAGGCCGACACGCATGCCTGCCTGCGCCAGCTGGACGGCGCGATCCTGGTGGTGAATGCGGTCTCCGGCGTCGAAGTGCAGACGGAGAAGATGTGGCACCTGGCCTGCGATACGGGAGTTCCCACGATCGCATTTGTCTCGAAGATGGATCGCGAGCGGGCGGATTTTAAAAAGGCGGTAGATGAGATTTCCGACATTCTGAAGGTCAACGCCGTTCCGATCCAGCTTCCCCTCGGCGCGGAGGCGGGGTTCCGCGGTGTCGTGGATCTGCTCCGGATGAAGGCGTGCATCTACAAGGAGGAGTCCGGTCAGTTCGAGGTGACCGACATCCCCCCGGGCCTCAAGGATGCCGCTGCGAAGGGACGGGAAAAGGTGGTGGAGGCGGCGGCGGAATCCGACGATTCCCTGCTGGAGAAGTACCTCGAGGAAGCCTCCCTCACGGAGGAGGAGATTCGCAAAGGATTTACCTCCGGCGTCCGGGCGATGAAAATCCTTCCGGTTCTTTGCGGATCCGCGTTTCGCAACATTGCCATCCACCCGGTTCTGGACATGATCAACTTCGTTCTGCCCGACCCCTCCTTCCGCAAGGAGGTGAAGGGTACGAATCCGAAGTCGAAGACCGAGGAGACGCGACCGATATCCGTCGATGCCCCGTTCTCCGCCATGGTGTTCAAGACCCTTGCCGACCCTTACGCGGGCAAACTCTCCATCTTCAAGATCTATTCCGGGACGCTTACTCCCGACATGTCTCCCCTGAATCCCGGAAGGAACACCACCGAGCGGATCGGCCAGATCTTCCGGCTGGAAGGGAAAAAACAGAAATCCGTCGGGTCCGCCTCCGCGGGAGAGATCGTTGCCGTCGCCAAGTTCAAGGAGACGTCCACGGGGGATACGCTATGCGATCCGAAGCATCCCGTCCTCTTCGCACCGCCCCCGGTGATCGAGCCGGTGATCTCGTTTGCGATCCGGCCAAAGACCCGGTCCGACGAGGACAAGCTGGGCAGCTCCCTCTCCCGGATGATCGAGGAGGACCCGACGCTGCAGTTCGGAAAGGACACGCAGACCCGGGAGTTCATCCTCTCCGGAATGGGGGAGATCCACCTCGAGGTGTCCGTCGAGAAGCTTCGCCGCCAGTTTGGTGTCGAGGTGGAGCTTCGCACCCCCAAGATTCCGTACAAGGAGACCCTCAAGGGATCCGCAGAGGCCCAGGGCAAGTACAAGAAGCAAACCGGCGGGCGCGGCCAGTACGGGGATTGCTGGCTTCGCGTAGAGTCCCTTCCTCCCGGTGCCGGCTTCGAGTTCGTCAACGCGATCGTCGGGGGTGCGATTCCGAGACAGTACATCCCCGCGGTCGAGAAAGGCGTTATCGAAAGGATATCCAAGGGGGTGCTCTCGGGCTACCCTGTGGTCGACACCAAGGTGACCGTGTTCGACGGTTCGTTCCACACGGTCGACTCCTCCGAGATGGCGTTCAAGATCGCAGGATCCATGGGCTTTAAAAAGGCGGCGCTCGAGGCGAAGCCGGTGCTTCTGGAGCCTGTCATGGAAATGGAAATCGTCGTGCCGGAGGAGAATGTGGGCGACATCATCGGCGACCTGAACAGCCGCCGTGGACGCGTGCTGGGCGTGGAGGCCAGGGGACGGAGCCAGATCGTCAAGACGTTCGTCCCGCTGGTCGAGATCCTGCGGTACTCGTCCGATCTTCGCTCGATCACATCGGGCAGGGGGCAGTTCACCATGAAGATGTCCTCCTACGAGGAGGTGCCCGCCGCGATTGCGGGGAAGGTTATTGCCGAGGCCAGGAAAGAGATGGGGGAAGAAATCGAGGAATGATGAGCGCCAAGGAGCGGAAAGTCCGGGTCAGCCTGACGGAAGACCATGCGGTCGACGAAACCGTACGGACGTCCCTGCAATCGTACATCGCCGGACTGACGGTCCCGCAGAAGGTGGAACTGACCATGAAGGGGAACAGGGAAGTCCGGCTGATTCTCTCCCGGGATTCGAGCAGCCTGGTCGCCAAGGCGCTGGTGAGCAGCCCCCGGATCACGGATACCGATGTGATAACATACGCCGGATCCCCCCAGACGAACGAGGACGTTCTTCGCGGCATCGCGGAAAACCGGGAATGGTCGAAGAGCGTCCGGGTGAAGCTCCTCCTGGTTTCGAACCCGAAGACGCCCCCCGCCGTTGCTCTGCGATTCCTCGGGCACGTTTCCGTCAGCGATCTGGGCATATTGGCCCGCAATCGAAACGTCTCGATGATCATCCGCCGGGAAGCGAAAAGGCGAGTGGTCCAGACCCGAAAGTAAGGGAGGCCGGATGGCACTTTTCAACTATGCCACGAGAGAACTGAGCGCAAAGGTCGTGTACTACGGCCCGGGCCTTTCCGGCAAGACCACGAACATCGAAATGGTCCATCAACTCCTGAAGCCGGAACAGAAGGGCAGACTTATCTCCCTTCCCACCGAGACCGACCGGACGCTCTTCTTTGATTTCCTGCCGCTGGACCTCGGGCAGATCAAGGGATTCCGGGTGCGGTTTCACCTCTACACGGTGCCCGGCCAGGTCTTTTACAACGCCACGAGGCGGCTTGTGCTTCAGGGTGTGGACGGAGTTGTGTTTGTGGCGGATTCCCAGGTCGATATGATGGGCAGCAATACAGAGAGCCTGAAGAACCTGCAAGAGAATCTTTCCACGTACGGGAAAAAGCTCGCGGAGCTTCCATTCGTGATGCAGTACAACAAGCGGGACCTCAAGAACATCGCTTCCGTGAAGGAGATGAGCAAGGCATTGAACGTACTGGCCGTTCCCGTTTACGAGGGAGTCGCAAAGGACGGGCTGGGCGTGACGGAGACGCTGGTGGGCATCTCGCGCCTCGTGTTCGCCAACCTTCGCAAGACCCTCCTTCTGCCGGGCGATGCGGCCGAGGTAGAGGAGGTCGCCGGAATCCCCGGGGTTACTGCGGACGAACAGCCATCCCCCGAGGGGGCGGATCTGCTCGAGGAGATCTCCGAGATCGAGGAGATCCCCGAGATGCAGGAGATCCCCGAGATGCAGGAGATCCCCGAGGTGCAGGAGATCCCCGAGACGACGGAGATTCCGGAAGGCGTGGAGATGATCATCCCGCCGAGAGAAGTTTCCCCGGCCCCTTACCCCGAAGAAACGTCCGACGGGGGAGGGGAAAGTCGGGAGGAGCCTGCGCAGGAGGAGAGGGTTTCCCCCCTGGGGGACATGCCCGACGAGATCGAGATCGATATTCCCGAGACGTTCGAGGATGCCGCCGATCACCAAGTTTCCGATCCGGGTATTTCCCTCAAAGTCAAGGGAGAGGGGCTTACCTTCCTGAAGTTCGAGGGCGTGTTTGTTTCCCCGGAAGGGCACGCCGTGCTGCCCGCGGTATTTCTCGACGCGGAGGGGAATCCCGTGCAGATTCGCATCCGCATCTCCATGGAGGAGGGACGGGGGTGACATGCCTGCCGACTATTTGCGGAAAGTAGGGGAAATCCTCAGGTCGGGGAAACCGATCGAGGACAGGCTCCGGGAATTCTGCGAGGCGACGGGAGAATTTCTTCCCGGTGCGGTGTCCTCAATCCTTCTGTTCGACGGGGATACCGAAGATTTCTACCTCCGAACGACCACGCTTCGCGTCTCTCCGGCGGCCCAGATCGTCCACCATTCCTCCGCGGGCACGATCGAGGATCTTGCTCTTCGCGAGCGAAGGTCGATCATGCTTTGCGAGGTGCATCGGTCGGCAGACAGCCGCTTCCGGGGCGAAATGTTCTTCTTCCCTCTCATTTCGGTCGATGTCCCGCTCGGGGTCTTTGTGGTCCAGTCGGTTTCGCAGAACGGGGTGGACGAGGAACAGGTCGGGTTTCTGGGTGAGGCCGCGCTCCTGCTCTCCGATTCCGTGGGAATATCCCTCCGGGAGGAAACAACGGCACAGCGCATGACGAAGATCGCCGCGATCAACGAGGCCGGCATCAACATCATCTCCACCCTGGAAATCTCCCGCCTCCTGCACCTGGTCGCGACGTCCGCCTCCCTCATCATGGAGGCGGAGTCCTGCATCATTCGCCTGCTCGACCCCCAGACCGGTAAATACAGGATCCGTGAGTTCTACGGGATGAAGGGGGAGGCGGACCAGCAGGACCTCTTCCGGATGGACATGAAGGGGGTCACCGAGGTGCTGAAGGGTGGGTCCTCGGTTCTGGTACGGGAAACGGCCAGCGAGGAGAAGTGGAAGGAGTTCTCCGGAGTGGCGCGCACCATGATCCTGCTTCCCCTGAACCGCGACGGCGAAATCATCGGCACCGTCTCCCTGTTCGACAAGTTCCCGCACAAGACGTTTTACCCGGCATCCTTCAACGGCGACGACATGGGAACGTTCGAGAAGTACATCCGGTACGTGGAAAAGGCCATCGGAAATGCGATCATCTTCGAAAGGAACGAAAAGCTCAAGAATCTCGACGAGTCCACGGGCCTCCCTACTCTGCAGTATTTCCAGACCCGCCTCCTCCACGAGTTGAGTCGTGGACGGCGCTTCCGGCGCCGGCTCGTGCTCATGATCTGTGAAGTGACCCCCCGGATCCCCGAACGGGGATTTTCCGCCATCGACAGGGAGGAGTGGGTGGTCAAGCGGCTGGCGAAGGTCATACGGACCGCCCTCCGGGGATACGACGTCGTGGCCCGTATCAGCGAATGGAAGTTCGGGTTGATCCTTCCGGAGGCGGAGGACGGCAAGATGAGCGCGATCCCCCGGATCAAGAAGGCGATACTCGACGAAGTGGAGGAGATCCGGAGGAGCATGAAGGATCTCAAGGTCGATGTGCGCTTCGGACACGCCGGCTTCCCCGAAGACGGGGAGGACCACGAAAAACTCATCTTCAAATCGAACATTCTCAAGTAATCATGTGGGCTGGCCGGAAATAAAAGCGGTCCGGACAGGCTCCGGCGGGTGTGGGAGTGTGCCGCGGTCCGCATATCGTTTGTCTTTCGATTACGGAGGAGCAAGGAGAGATCGGGAAGCGTTTCTTCCTGCTGATGCGGCTGCTCATGATCGCATTGCAAACCGGTTCCGCTTGGGGTAGAAAAACGGCGTGATCTTCTCCCTACTCATCGCAGCCACAGTGGTTCTTTTCCTCATGATAGTGGGGATCTCCTTTCTCCTCTTCGGCCGCGAGTGGCTAAGCGCCCGGAGGGAGCAGAAGTTTTCCCTTGATCTGGGCAGGCACTCGGGACTTATCACCCGACTTCAATCGACATCCGCCGAGGAGTTTGACGGAGTTTTCCGCCAATTGGCCGCGGTTGCGGATCCCTTGATGCGCGAGGCGATCCTGGACCGGTCTCGTGCGGAGGCTCCGCCGGAATCGATACCCTTTCTGATCCGTGCCTATGAGGATCTGGCCATAACCGACCGCTACATCGAAGAACTGGAGCAATCCCCCCATTGGGAGGAGAGGGCGAGGGCGGCGGAGAGGCTCGGCCGCATCGGTTCGGCCAGGGCGGTGCCAGCCCTTTTGCGGGTTGTCCGGGATATCAAGGACGAGGACGAGGATGTCCGCGGCGCGGCGTTGCGGGGTCTCGGGCGGATACGCGATCCTCGCGCGCTGCCGGGGCTGATCGAGGCGCTGGGCTACGCCGAAGCCTCCCTCCCGCCGAGAATAGCGGAGATCATCGTCATGTTCGGGGGGGACTCGGTTCCCCTCCTGATCGCGGATCTGAGAAACCTGGACAGCGATGTCCGCCGGATGTGGGCCGCGGAGATCCTCGGATGGCTTGGCGACCCGCGGGCAACGGTTCCCCTGATCGAATCCCTGGGCGATGTCAGCCCCGAAGTGCGGGCGAAGGCCGCGGGCGGTATCGGCAAGATCCGCGACGCCCGGAGTGTGGACAGGCTCCTGGAGATGCTCCTGTCGGACCCGATCCCCTTTGTCCGCACGCGCGCGGCGCAGGCACTGGGTTCGATCGGGCATCCGAAGGTGATCGACCACCTGATCCACGTCCTCAAGGATCCGGAATGGTGGGTGAGGATCCGGGCGATTGAAGCGCTCGAGCAGATCGGACAGAGTTCCTCCAGCGCCCTGCTGGTCGCATTGGAAGATGACGATGAAGAGGTCCGTCAACGCGCCGCCATGGCCCTGGAACGAATGGGATATGTGCAGGAGGGCATCGCCGTCATCGTGCGCGACGGGTACCGCCCCGACATATCCAGGGTTCTGCTGCTGATGGGGAGGGCAGGGGTGACGGAGGTGCTGTTCGGAAGCCTGGTGGAGACGAAAGGGGATGCCCGGAAAATTCTCGTCCGACTTGCCGGCGATATCGGGGACGTCTCAGCGGGCACTCCTCTTCGGGCCGTCCTGTCGGAGAGCGAGGATCCATCCCTTCGCTCCCGCGTGGTGGAAGCGTTGGGAAAGATCGGTTGCCGCGAAGCGATCCCGGACATCCTCACATGTCTGAGAGACACCGACGAGTGGATCCGCCGCGCGTCCGTCGATGCCCTATCCTCCCTCGGGGCGGAAGAGCACGCGGAGGATCTGGTCCGCCTGCTCAAGGATCCCGTCCCGGAGACGAGGAAAGCGGTATGCCGCGTAGTTTCGGAACTGGAAGGGGAAAGAGGGGACGCCCCGGTCGAGAGTCTGCTAACCGACCCTTCTCCGGAGGTGCGAGCGGAGGCGTTCCGGGCGGTGGGACGAAGGAAACTCTTCCGTTGCGAGCCGAAGGTGCGCGAGGCATTGGCGGATATCAGCGAGGAGGTGCGACGGGAAGCGGCCATGGCCCTTTCGGTCATCGGGGGAGACGTTTCGGTCGAGGCGATACTCCGCGCTGCGAAGGGGGGATCGGACCGGCTTGTGGAGGCGTTGACTGTCGCGGTCCGGCGCTGCCACAAAGGCCCCTTTACGGACCTTCTGGCTCGTGCTCCCGATCCCTTGTCCCCGGAGCAGGTCCTGATTCTCCTCGAAGCGGCATCCGCGGGAACGGGAGAGGGGCGCCCTGGTTTCATATTGAAATACCTGGGCGCGCCAAACCCTGCGCAACGCAGAAGAGCCGTCTTCGCTCTGCGCGGGATCGACCCCGTGGAGGCGGAAACGCTCCTCGATGGACCTATGCGGGACCCGGACGAAAGCGTGCGCGAGGCCGCGGTCACCGTCGCAGCGCTCAGCGAGAGACCATCCCTCTTCTCCCGGGCGAAGGGGCTGGCGGTAGATCCTCACGCAGGGGTGCGATTCAGCGTCGCTCTGGCTCTCGGAATTTCCGGAGACAGGAAGTTCCGGCACTCCCTTGCGGCATTGGGCAAGGACAAGGACCCTGCCGTTCGGGCCGGAGCAGCGATGGCCCTGTCTCTCCAGAACGATCCGGAATTGATCACGGCCATCCGGGATTTTTCCCTTGACGAGGAACTGTGCAGGATGGCGAGAGAGATATTCGTGAAAGAGTCTCCGGATCCGCTCGTTCGGATGGTAGTGGAGAAGGCGACGCACCAGAACAATATGGAGAGCCGTCTATTCCTGGGAGGGAGCCGATTTGCCCTGGAAAAGGATCTGGTACGACAGGCACGCGAGGCGCTTACCGCCGATGAGCGCGCACGCGCGCTGGAGATATGCAAGGTGGTAGCTACGGGGCAGTCGTACACGACCGTGCTGGCAATCCTGAAGAACGATCCCTCACCCAAGGTACGCGCACAAGCGCTCGATCTGCTGCTCTCCATCCGGCGCGATTCCGAGGTGGCGAAAGTGATCGGGAGTTCCCTGATGGACCCTCACCCGGATATCCGGGTGAGAGCGGCGAGGATCCTCGGGGAGATGGAGTTCACGGAAGCGATGGAGGCGCTCGTTCACTCCCTCGACACGCCGGAACGGGAACTGCGGGAAGCGGTTACCTCTTCACTCTCCAGGCATATGGGCCGAAACCCCAAACATGCCGAGGAGCTCATGGCGGAGATCCCCTCGACCAAGACCCGCAAGCTCGGCATGGTCTGGCTGCTCGGGAAGACGCGCCGCGGGGGAGCAATGAAGCTTCTCCTGCGCTATCTCGAGGACGAGGAAGGGGATGTCCGGGCCGCGGCCGTGGGCGCCCTGGCGAAGTACCGGATGGGAATCGTCGCCCGGTTCCTCAAAGCTTCCCTGTCGGACCCGAACGGCAGGGTGCGTGCTGCGGCGGTCAATGCGCTATCCCGGATGCGAGCCTCGGAATGGGAAGAAGCCATGGAGAACATGGTTTCGGATCCGGACTCCTTCGTACGGCAACGGGCGGCGATCGCTCTGTTCCGGATGGGCTCGAAAACGGTTCGCCGACGGATCCGGTCGATGGACAATGAACCTGACGATCTCCTCTCCGTGTGGGCCGCCTGCGGCCTCCTCCTGGAGGATCTCGCTCCATCGGATGTCCTTACCTATCCGGCCGCCAAAGGGTTCCTGCAAGAGCTGTTTCCCCTGGAAGAGGCGGAGACGGCGGTACGGGAGTCCCCGGATCCGAAACGAAGAATGATGGCATTCCGGGTTCTGCAAGTCCTTTCCGGGGATGCAGCTGCGCGCGTGGCGACCGTCTTGGCCAACGACCCGGATGCCCAGGTGCGCAAGGAGGCCGAATCCGTTCTCCGGAAGCCGGAAACGACCTGATATGAGCGGGACCGATATCCTTTTCCAGGGATTAGGCGCAATCCTTATCCTGTACTTCCTCCTGTACAACAGTTTCCAGCTTGCCTTCGTTCTCGTCGCGTTCCAGGAGGTCCGCCGCAAGCTGCGGGGCCGGGCGTATGAGGACCTGGACATCGTGTACCAGTCGCCGTTCACGCCCCCGCTTTCGATCATCGTTCCGGCTTACAACGAGGAAACGACCATTGTCGAGTCCCTCTCATCGCTCGTTCGCCTGCGTTTCCCCCGCATGGAGATCATCGTGGTCAACGATGGATCGACGGACGGCACGCTCGATCGGATCATCCGGGAATTTGGTTTCCGTCGCATGGAGATCACGTACGAGGAACGGATCACGACACGCCCCGTTCGCGGGTTTTACGAACTGCGGGAAAACCTACCCACCGGAGTCATCCGATGGGTGATCGTGGACAAGGAGAACGGGGGAAAGGCGGATGCCCTGAACGTGGGGATCAACGCCTCCACCTGCCCCATGTTCGTTTCGATGGACGCCGATTCCGTCATCGATGAGGAAGCGCTCCTCCAGGCGTTCCGGCTGATGCTAAGAGACGAGAAGATCGTCGCCATCGGGGGACAGGTTGCTCTTGTCAACGGTTGCGAGGTACACGATGGAAGGGTACGGAAAGTGGGTCTTCCCGATTCCTCGCTGGCGCGGTTCCAGGTCGTCGAATACATTCGTTCCTTCGCGATCGGGAGGACGGCCCTTGCCCGATTGAATGCGATCATGATCATCTCTGGGGTGTTCGGGATATTCCGGAAGGATGTGGTGATCAAGGTGGGGGGATACCTGACCCGCAACCTGACGGGAAAGCTGGTCCGCGAGTATGTCGGGAAGGGATGCGACACCGTCTGCGAGGACATGGAGATCATCGTGAGGATCCAGCGGTACATCAAGGAAAAGGGGCTGTCCGCCCGAGTGGGATACACCCCGGAACCGCTTTGCTGGACCGAGGGACCGGAGACGTTCGACAGCCTGGGGAAACAGCGGAATCGGTGGATGCGCGGCCTGATCGAGACCCTTGTGTATCACCGGGCCCTGTTGTTGAACAAGCGGTACGGGAACATGGGCTGGTTCGCCTACCCGTTCTTTTTGCTGTTCGAGTTCGTGGGTGCGCCGCTGGAGTTTTTCGGATATGTGGCTGTGCCGCTTTTGTATGGCCTGGGATTCCTGAGTGGCAAGTTTCTTTTCCTGTTTTTTACCCTCTCCGTTACGTATGGTACGCTCGTTTCGGTTTCCGCCGTGGTGACGGGAGCGTGGTCGGAGCGGACGAGCCGGAGCCGGGAGCGCGGGATCTCTCTCCTCCAATACCGGGAACGGCGCCACCTCGCCGTTCTGTTCATCTATGCGCTCCTGGAAAACCTGGGATACAGGCAGGTGATCCTTTGGTGGAGAGTCCGGGGAATTTGGGACTTCTATTTCGGGAAAACGGGTTGGGAGAAGTTCGAAAGAAAGGGATTCGGAAAGGTCATGGTCCCCACCGCAAAGGAGGAGGAATAATGGGGTGGTTGACGCGCGCCGGTTGCGTACTTCTCGCCGTTTTCCTTTTCGCCCCCGGCCTGGCGGCGGCCGACGACGGGGAACAAACGGTCAGGGGAGCAGCACAGGTGCGCTCGGGGCAGTATGCGGCGGCCACGACTACGCTTCGGGGAGTGCTGGAGAAGGATCCCGGCAACCGGGAGGCACGACTCTGGCTTGCGAGGGCGCTCAGTTTTTCGGGCGACTTCGCGGAAGGGGAAAGGGAATATCGGGTCATCCTTTCCGCGTATCCCGACGACGTCGAGGCCCGACTCGGGCTTGCCGACGTGCTGGCCTGGCAAAAGAGGTACAGGGAGGCTGGGCTTCTCCTGTCCGACCTGGCGAAAGAGCGTCCCGACGATCCGGAGGTATGGACCCGCCGGGGAAAGGTGGCCTTCTGGGCCGGGAATCCGGAGGAGGCAAAAAGGGATTTCGACCAGGTTCTCTCCCTGGATCCGGGGAACAAGGACGCCTTGCAGGGTCTCGAGCTCATCAGCGCGAAGGGCGCGAGAGTCTACCCCAGGCAGGCGGAGTTCGGTGCCTCCTATCTCCGGATCCGAGGGGAAGGCCCCGGGAGCCAGGTGCACGCCGCAATCCGGGACCGGAGCATCGCGGGGTGGGAGTTCCTCGGGCGCGTCGATTACCTGCACCGGTTCGGAGAGGATGAGGGACGGGGGACCGCCGGTGTCATGCGCAAATGGGAAGGGGGCGAAAGCCTGCGCGTCGAAGGGGGAGTTTCCCCGGATGCGCAGGTCTTTTCCCGCGAATCCCTGGAAGCCGAGCTGGCGTGGCCGATAAGCGACAGGTTGGTAGGGTATGCGGGGGGAAAGTATGCGAACTATTCGATTGCGGATGTATGGAATGCCGTCGCCGCCCTCGAGTGGTATGTCCGGGGAAGCAACGCGCTGTATTCACGATACATCCTCACGAGAACGGAGTTCGATTCGGGAGGGTCGGACACAAGCGGATCGTGGATGGTCAAGCTGATCCACTTCCGGACCGATGATGACCGTCTCTGGGCCTACTACTCTTATGGGACGGAGGGATACACGACAGGGACGGTCGACCAGATCGCAGATATTTCTTCTCATACTTTCGGCATCGGAGGGAGGATGTTTCCCGTTCCCCGCTGGGGATTCGAGGGAAACGTCGATTGGCAGGACCGGGAAGGGGGAAACAACTACCTCACGGTTAGCGCCCTCGTGGTCCGCCGGTTCTGACCGTACCGCCAGCGGGAGAGGCGGGAGCTACCGGTATGGAAAGCATCGTTCTTGGTTCCGGGACCGCCGTACCCCATCCCCGCAGGGGTTCCGCCGGTTACATGGTTCGCCATGGCGGGTACACGCTCCTGGTCGACGCCGGCCTGGGGACGCTCCAGAAGCTTGCGGTTCTCGGGGTATCCCTTGCCGCCCCCGATGCGGTGGCGTTCACCCACCTTCACCTGGACCACACGGCGGAACTGGCTCCGCTCCTCTTCAGCCTCCGAAACCCCGGGATCGGCCGCAGGAAGGCGCTGACCCTTCTGGGCGCTCCCGGATTCCGCGATTTCTATGATCGGCTGCTCCGGGTCTACGGATCCTGGGTGGAAGGGGGGGAATATTCTCTCCTGGTGAGGGAGACGTCCGCCGGGCCCGTATCCCTGGGATCCCTGTACTTGACCGCAATCCCGGTGTCGCACACGCCGGAAAGTGTCGCCTTTCGGGTCGAGGACCCGGCAACGGGAAAAGTGATCGCCTTTTCCGGAGACACGGATGTATGTCCGGGGCTTGTCGAAGCGGCGCAAAACGCCGACGTGGCCTTTTTCGACTGCTCGTTTCCCGACGAGCGCAAGGTCGGTGGGCACCTGACTCCCGGAGAGGCCGGGAAAATTGCCGACGAAGCACGGGTAAAGAGGCTGGTTCTGACCCATTTCTACCCGGAGTGCGAGGGGGCGGACATTCTCGGTCAATGCCGGGAAACATTCTCCGGCGAGGTCATTCTCGCCGAGGATCTTCTCCGCGTTTCGGTCTGAGGGAGTATCAGGGGTCGGGTCCGGGGGATGTCCCGCCACAAGTTCCCCCTCGTTCATCGACCCGGTTCGGTATCCCGCAAGATCGACGGCCACGTAGAGGAACCCGTTTTCCCGGAACCCCCCGTTTACGGTTTGCGAAATCTCCGGCTGGAACAGTCGCGGAATTTCCTCCTGCCCGACCTCGATCCGCGCTACGTTCCCGTGGACGCGTACGCGGAACTGGCGGAAGCCGAACCCCCGGAGGATCTCCTCGCAGGCCTCTACCCGCCGCAATTTTTCGGCGTCGATTGCAGTCCCGTACGGAAACCGCGAGGAAAGGCATGCGAACGCACCCTTGTC
The DNA here is from genome assembly GCA_963811025.1 of uncultured delta proteobacterium. Classification (GTDB taxonomy): domain Bacteria; phylum Desulfobacterota; class Deferrimicrobia; order Deferrimicrobiales; family Deferrimicrobiaceae; genus CSP1-8. Next base: position 447,152 of record CAWEPX010000032.1, on the reverse strand, counting down.
CGCCGTGGGCAGGCGAAAAATGCGGCTCAACGCCCGTATATCCTCCTTCGTTACCCCGGTTTCCAGCAAGGGGCTGCGGACTCCCAGTTCCTTTGCGGCCCTCCTCCCGGGACGGAAGTCGCGTGTGTCGTCGCTGTTCGTGCCGTCCAACACCGCCGCGTACCCTTCCTCCCGGGCGATCTCCGACAGGATGCCGAACAACTCCATCTTGCAGTAGTAGCACCGGTCGGGGGGGTTTTCGGAGAATCCGGGGATCTCGAGCTCGTTCGACTCCACGAAACGATGGGGAACGTTCCATGCGCGTGCGATCCTCTCCGCCTCGTCGCGCTCCGATTTCGGGTAGGTGGGGGATGTGGCGGTTACCGCGAGGGTCTTTTCCCCGAGTGCCCGGAGAGCGGCGTACAGGAGGAACGTACTGTCGACACCCCCGCTGAAGGCGATTACAGAGGATCCCAGGGAGCGCAATGAGGAGAGCAGGGACTCCCATTTTATCGCGAGAGCCGGGGGAAGCTCCCCGGATTGCAGGAGGTCAGCAGAGGAGCGCACGTTCCACTTCCGAAAAATCGTTCCGGGAAGGGAGGGACATATCCCTCTCGCCCCCCGAGGTCACTTCCCGAACGGGAAAGGGGGAGGGAGTTCCCGGTTTGCTGTAACGGGTAAAAAGCCGGGAGAGAAGGTCTTCGGGGACCGCTCCGTTTTTCGCCTCGGCCCCGATCGAGGGTCCCGAAAACCCGATCGCGACGTAGATGGGCATTTTTCCCCTGCCGAGCGCTTCCAGTTTCCGGTTCTCTTCCTCGTTCCTCGCCACGATCACCTTTCTTCCGTCGGGGAACCGGAAATGTCTTCCGATTTTCAGCAGGTGGATATCCGTCATGTCCGGATCCGCGCAGTGGTCAAAGAGATCCCTGACCTTGCGGGAGAACGTCTTGTCGGTCAGGAGGCATCCCCCCGCCGGACAGGGGTAATTGCCGATCTCCCACTTTTCCGCCAGCCGGATCTGCTCCTTGCGGGATCGTCCCGTGATGTGGAGAAGATGTTCCCGGTCGACCCACCCTTCCCGTTCGGCGATGGACGGTTCGAAATACTTCGCCGAGAGGGGCCGGAGCACCAGCCCCTGGCATCCGCTTCGCTTCTCGATGATCCGGAAGGCGTCGGAGCGCTGGGACATGGGGCGCTGGCCGACCACCTCCCCGGTCACGAGGAAGGAGGCACCGACCTGTTCCATGTACTCCCGGGCTTTTTTCAATGTGAATATCCGGCAGTCGATGCAAGGGTTTATCCCCGCGCCCCTGCCGTGTCTCGGGTTCCGGACGATCTCGAGGTATTCGATTCCCTTCGAGACCGTCTTGATCGGGATTCCCATACGTTCGGCGACAATCTGCGCCTGGGAGTGGCAGCCGCTCCCGGGCACCCTCGCGCATGTGCAGAACGGGGAAGTGAAGTGGAGGGCGAAGAGTTCCACCCCCTGGTCGAGCATCATCCTGGCGGCCAGCGTGCTGTCCAATCCCCCGGACAGGAGCATTACGGCCCGCTTCGAATGGAGTTTCACCGCCTGTCTCATAGTGCGCAACTCCGTTCCTGCTCGTATTCGGATGCTTCGAGAGGAAGCCGGATCCGGGGAGATTCCCCACATGCGGGGCACTGCGGATCCCGGGGAACGGCATGTACGGAAACGGTTCCGGCCAGGGTGTCCAGGGAGAGCAGTCTCCCCGCCAACGGTTCTCCCACCCCGGCAATGACCTTGATCGCCTCCACGGCCTGCCATGCCCCGACGATTCCTGCAACGCCCCCCAGGATCCCCGCCTCGGCGCAGGCGGGCGCGTCCCGCCGGGGGGGAATATCCGGGATCAGGCAGCGCAGGCAGGGCCCCTTTCCGGGCAACACCGTCGTCATCTGACCCCCGAACCGAAGTACTCCCGCGTGTACAAGCGGAACCCCCGTCAGGACGGAGGCGTCGCTGCACAGGTATTTCGTCGGGAAGTTGTCGCTCCCGTCGATGACGACGTCGTACCGTCGGAACAGTTGCACGGCATTCGCCACCGTGACGGCGAAGCCGTGCTCTTCCAGCAGGACCTCGGACCGGAACGCGCGGATGCTGTCCCCCGCCGACTCCACCTTCCTGCGCCCCACCGATTTCTCCCGATGGATCACCTGACGGTTGAGATTCGATATCTCGACCCGGTCCCGGTCGACCACTCCGATCCGGCCGACACCCGCCGCGGCAAGATACAGAAGCGCAGGGGATCCCAGGCCGCCCGCACCCACCACGAGGATGGAGGAGCCGAAAATCCTCTCCTGCCCCTCGGTACCGATCTCCTCGATCAGGACGTTCCGGCTGTATCGCAGCATGTTTTCGTCGGTCAATGTCATCCGGTTATTATACCCCATACACCCGCGGCATCCTTGGTAACATAGGGGTGCCGCATCCAATGCAGGGAAGGAGAAGTCCGTGCCGATCGACGTAGAAGCCATTCGTACCGCCGAGTTTCCCGTGACTGCCCGTCTCCTGTATCTGAACCATGCAGGGGTCTCCCCGATTCCCGCGTCTTCCGCGTCGGCAGGCGTGCGTCTGTTGCAACGGTGCCGGGACGAGGGCGCATTTCAGATCCGCAAGTGGGAGGAAGAGTCGGATGCGGCGCGTGGCAGCTTTGCCCGACTGATCGGGTCCTCAAGCGACGAGGTTGCCTTCATCAAGAACACGTCGGAGGGGATATCCTTCATCGCCGCGGGTTTTCCGTGGAAAGAGGGGGACAATCTCGTGACGACAAACGTCGAGTTCCCCGCCAACATCTATCCCTGGCTGCGACTCGAAGCGCACAATATCGAGGTTCGCATGGTGCAGGCCAGGGAGGGTCGCGTCCGAAGGGAGGACCTGATCTCCGCCTGCGACGGGAAGACCCGTCTTGTCGCTCTGTCCTCGGTGGAATTCGCCAACGGGTGCCGGAACGATCTTCCGGGGATCGGGGAGTACTGCCAGAAGCAGGGAATTTTCTTCTTCGTGGACGCGATCCAAAGCCTCGGCGTTATCCCGATGGATGTCAAGGCCTACGGGATCGACGCCCTGGCCGCGGACGGACACAAGTGGATGCTTTCCCCGGAAGGGATCGGGGGATTCTACATCTCCCGGGAAGTGATGGAGATGGTCGAGCCGGTGGTGCTTGGCTGGCATTCGGTCCGGAACCGGTTCGACTTCGAGCATTACGATTTCCGTCTGTCGCCGGATGCCCGCCGTTTCGAACCCGGGAGCTTCAACACCGTGGGGCTCACAGCGTTCGGCGCGTCACTGGATCTCCTCCTGTCGATCGGCGTGGAACGGATCTGGGAGCGGGTCCGGCGTCTTACCGAAGAGGCGATCGAAACGGCGCTGCGGGCGGGGTATGAGGTCGTATCTCCGCGCAATCCCGAAGAGCGATCCGGGATCGTGACCTTCCGGATCCCCGGGTCGGATCCCAAGGGGCTCTGGAAGGCGCTTCTTTCGAGGAATGCGGTATGCTCTCCGCGGGATGGAGGAATACGCATTTCCCCTCATTTCTACAATACTTCCGAAGAAATAGCCCGCTTCTTCGAGATCGTGATGGAGGAAGTCGGGGGGCAGAAGGCTGCAGGGGAAGGGCCCGAAAAAAAAGGATTAAAGAAAGGGGTTCGCATATCCGATAGAAAAGGGGAGCAGTAACGAAGGCAAAGGGAAGGCGCAATGGACTCCTCGCGGGGAGCAAAGGTTCTGATCGTCGACGATCAGCCCGAGGTGGTGGACGTCATGGGGGCGATCCTGACGCACCAGGGGTTCGTCGTCGAATCGGCCTCGGACGGACTCGAGGGTCTGGCGAAAGCGATTGAGGGTTCCCCGGACATCATCCTCCTGGACATATCGATGCCGAACATGGATGGCTTCGAGACGTGCCGTCGTCTCAAGAACGGTTCCGGAACGCAGAAAATCCCCGTCGTGATGTTCACTTCACAGGCGGACCGGGACTCCCGGATCACGGGGCTTCAGGCGGGGGCGAACGACTTTTTGGGTAAGCCGGTCGACAGCACGGAACTGGTGGTCCGGGTCAACAACCTGTTGAAGGTGAAGAAGTACCAGGACGTTCTCGAGGACAACAGCCGGGTTCTGGAGAGGCAGGTGGAAGAACGGACGAAAAAGCTCCGGGAGGCGCTTATCGATACCGTGCAGCGGCTGACGCTCGCTGCGGAATACCGGGACGAGGACACCTACGTCCACGTCAAGCGGATCAGTTACTACACCGAGGTCATCGCGAAGGAAATGGACATCCCCTCGCAGGATGCCGACGTCATGTTCTACGCCGCCCCGATGCACGATATAGGGAAGGTCGGCATCCCCGATTCGATTCTCCTCAAGCCGGGCAAACTGACGGCGCAGGAGTTCGAGATCATGAAATCTCACTCCGCAATCGGCGCGCGGATTCTCCGCGGTTCGGACAGTCCCTACCTACGCGCCGCCGAGAAGTTCGCCTTGTACCACCACGAGAGGTGGGACGGCAAGGGGTATCCCCAGGGACTCAGAGGCAAGGAGATCGCCATCGAGGGGAGGATCCTGAACCTCATCGACCAGTACGACGCGCTGCGGAGCAGGCGTCCGTACAAGCCCTCCTTCGATCACCAGACGGCCGTGAGGATTATTACGGAAGGAGACGGCCGTACGACCCCCGACCACTTCGACCCCGACATTCTCGATATCTTCCGGGCCAATACCGAAAAGTTCCGGGAAATTTACGAAACGCACCAGGAGCTGTAGTCCCGGGGAGGAATCGCTTTCCGTCGGCACTTGGGAGCGCACCGGACCCCTCAGTGGTGGTCCTGACTCTTCTCCCGGGCGATAAGGGCGGCACCGAGCGCCCCCGCCAACTGGGGTTCCCCCGGGACGAGGAGTGGAAAGCCGAATTTCGCCTCGAGCGCGTTTCGCGCGCCGGGGTTCTTCGCCACCCCGCCCGTCATGACGGCGGGTGCGACCATCCCCACTTTATCGGCGAGAGCCGCGATCCGGTCTGCGATGGCGAGATGGATTCCCCGGGCAATGTCCTCGGGAGATGTCCCGGAGGCGATGAGCGAAATCACCTCGGACTCCGCAAACACCGTGCACATGGAACTTACCGGGACCGTCCTTCGCGACCGCAGGGAGCGGGGCCCCATCTCCTCGAGGTCCAGCTCCAGTGTACGCGCCATGACTTCGAGGAAGCGACCGGTGCCCGCCGCGCACTTGTCGTTCATCGCGAAGTCGGCCACTTTCCCGTCGGGAGTCAGGCGAATGACCTTGCTGTCCTGTCCCCCGATGTCCAGCACCGTCCTGGCCTCGGGGAACAGGTGGCGCGCTCCCCTTGCGTGGCAGGTGATTTCCGTTACCTTCAGGTCGGCGGACGCCGCCCTCTCCCGGCCGTATCCCGTGGAGACCGTGAAGACGACGGTGGAAGGGGAGGCCCCTGCTTCGGCGAGAGCCCGGAAGAAGGCCTCCTCGCAAGCCTTCACCGTGGAGGCCCCCGTCGGGACGACGGCGGCCCCGGCGATCTCCCCCTGCCGGTCGAGCAGGACGACGTCGGTGGAAAGCGACCCGATGTCGATTCCCGCAAAGATCATCTTTCCCGACGTCATATCGTCTCCAGGTGATAGTTCCTTGTCCCGATTCCCATCTCTTCGGCGTAGGCGAGCTGGACCGTCCAGTCGACCCCCGGATGCGTTTCCCGGAAGGGGTCCTTCCCGGCGGACCGGATGACGAGATCGGCGCAGGCCTGGTCAAGCGCTACGGGATCGGCGGAGGCGAGAATTCCGACGTCCGGGGCGATAGGGCGATCGTTGGATCCGTAACAATCGCAATAGGGGGATATCTGCATGACGAAGGATACGAAGAGGCACGCTTCCTTCTTTCCCCGCAATGCGCCCGCGGCGTGCTCGACCATCTTCCTTTGGACCGCCGGGGCAGCCTCGTTCCAGTCGATCATCACGGTGTGCTCCGGGCACACCACGATGCAGTCCGCGCACCCGATGCACGTTCCCGGGGAAATGAGCGCCTTTTGCGAGACAACCTCGATGGCACCGGCCGGGCAATGTACGACACACGTCCCGCACCCTGTGCAGTTCGCCGGGTCGACCCTTGGGGATACCGTGGAATGCTGGGCGAGTTTCCCCGACCGCGCGGCGCACCCCATACCGATGTTCTTGATCGTCCCCCCGAACCCGGTGAGTTCGTGACCCTTGAAGTGGGTCACCGCCACGATGGCGTCGGCGTTAATGATATCCGCGCCGATCGCCACTTCGGAGAAGATCTTCCCCTCCACGGGGACGCGCACCGAACTTTCGCCCCGGATACCGTCCGCGATGAGAAGGGGAGCGTCTACCACCGAAAAGGCGAAGCCGTTGGCGATGGCCGTCCGGAGATGGTCGACGGAGTTTGTTCGCCCGCCGACGTACAGCGTATTGGTGTCCGTCAGGAACGGCCTCCCCCCTGCCGCGGCGATCTCCTCAATGATCTTCCGCACGAATACCGGCCGGACGAACGAGACGTTTCCCCTCTCCCCGAAGTGGAGCTTCACGGCCGTGAGATCCCCCGCACCGATCCTTCCGGAGATACCCGCCGCCCGGAGGAGTTCGCCCGTCTTGTCGATCAGGCTCCTCCCCGGGGAGGCGCACAGGTCGCTATGCCATACTGTCGACTGCATGCAGGTTCCTCCCGTTTGACATGACCTGAGGGATTCCCATATAATACATTACTCATACATATACCGAATATTTCACTTCCTGCTTGCTCCTCGGAGGAACTGTCCCAATGAACTTCAAAGTGGGGGATTTGGCTGTATACCCGGCCCAAGGCATCGGGATGGTGCAGGCGATCGAAGCGAAATCGATTTCCGGGGGAAAGAAGGAATCCTTCTACGTTCTTCGTATTCTCGATACCGGCGTGACGATCATGATCCCCATGGGAAACGTGGAGCAGGTCGGTCTCCGGCGAATCATGGACGCCAAATCCGTCCGGTCCATCTACAAGATTCTTCAGAGTCGCGACGTAGGCGTTGACCCCCAGCCGTGGAACAGGCGGTACCGCCAGTACATGGACAAGCTCAAGTCCGGGTCTCCCTTCGAAATCGCCGAGGTTCTTCGCAACCTTCTTCGTCTCAAGGGAGAAAAGGTCCTTTCTTTCGGCGAGAGGAAGATGCTCGACACGGCACGCTCCCTCCTGGTCAAGGAGATCTCGATCGCCAGGTCCGTTACGGAGGAAGTGGTCGAGGCGGATCTGCGCCGCTTCCTGAAACTCTGACCGGCTTCCCTTCTCCCGTGCGTCCGTTTCTTCCGGTCTGCGGGCCGGAGCCCCGCCATGCGAGAACCCCGGAGGGGTGATGATAACGGTAGTGGCGATCATTCTCGCCGCGGGGAGCGGCAAACGGATGGGCGGGGAACTCCCCAAGCAGTTTCTCCCTCTCGCAGGGCGCTCCCTCCTCGACAGATCCCTGTCGGCCTTTACCAGCTCCCCCCGGATCGACGGAATCGTCCTTGTCCTTCCCCCCGCTCTTTCGGACGAGGTGAAGGAATCGTACCGGCAGGTGGCGAAGGTCGTCGCCGTTGTCGACGGAGGTGCGAAAAGACAGGATTCGGTGAGGAATGCCCTCGCGGTAGTTCCCGAAGAAACGGAAATCATTCTGGTGCACGATGCCGTTCGGCCCTTCGTGTCCCGGGATCTTCTGGATAGGTGCGCGGAACTCGCGCGGGAACATGGGGCGGTCGTGCCCGTCGTGCCTGTCCGGGATACGGTCAAGCAATGGAACAGGGCGGAGAAGACCCTCTGCACCCGGGACCGGTCCGAACTGATGCTGGCCCAGACTCCACAGGGATTCCGCTCCGTGATACTGCGGGACGCCTATGGGAAGGCACGGGAGGAAGGGAGGGAAGGGACCGACGACGCATCCCTCGTGGAGGGGGCGGGGTATCCCGTCATTCCGATGCCGGGCGAGGAAGCGAATGTCAAGATCACCATCCCGGAGGATCTCCGCATAGCCGAGGGACTGCTCCGCGAACCGGTTGACTTCCGCATCGGGATCGGGGGCGACGCGCACTCGCTGGTCGAAGGCAGGGACCTCTGGCTGGGTGGGGTCCGGATAGAGTACGAACGAGGGCTCCTTGGCCACTCCGACGGCGACGTTCTCCTCCACGCGATCGCGGACGCGATATACGGAGCCCTCGGGGAAGCGGACATCGGCCAGCACTTCCCCCCGGGCCGGGGAGAAACGGAAGGAATCGCCAGCCGGAGCATCATTGCCCACGCCCGCGGGAGGATGATGGAGCGAGGGTTCGGGCTGGTGGGGCTCGACGCCGTTGTCGTCTGCGAGGAGCCGAAGATGGCTCCGCTCGTCCCGGCCATCCGCGCGACCATCGCGGGGATGCTTTCCCTTACCGAGGACAGGGTGAATCTGAAGGGCAAGACGACCGAGGGGATGGGATTCGAGGGACGCAAGGAGGGGATATCCGCCTGGGCCGTGGCGCTTCTCAGGGGATCGGTACCGATGACGGAAAGAAGAACGACCTGATGGCCCTGACCGTTTTCAACACGCTGGGAAACAGGAAGGAGGCGTTTGTCCCGGTTTCCCCGGGGTGCGTGAAGATATACGCGTGCGGGGTGACGGTCTACGATCTGTGCCATATCGGGCATGCCCGCGCAAACGTCACCTTCGACATCATCGTTCGCTATCTCCGGTACCGTGGATACGAGGTGACGTTCGTGCGCAACTTCACCGACATCGACGACAAGATCATCCAGCGTGCCAACCGGGAGAAAACGGACTATCTGACGATATCGAACCGGTACATCGAGGCCTTCTACGAGGATTTCGACAAACTGGGTCTTGTGCGCCCCGACGTGGAGCCCCGGGCGACAGGACATATCCCCGAGATCATCGACCTTGTCGGACGGTTGATCGAGGCGGGGAAAGCCTATACCGTTGACGGCGACGTGTACTATTCGGTCCGAGGTTTCGCGGAGTACGGGAAACTTTCGGGGAAAAACACCGAGGATCTGCTTTCCGGGGCCCGGGTCGAGGTGGACGACCGGAAACGGGACCCCCTCGACTTCGCCCTGTGGAAGGCGTCGAAGCCCGGGGAGCCGGCATGGAAGAGCCCGTGGGGTCCCGGGAGGCCGGGCTGGCATATCGAGTGTTCGGCGATGGCGATGAAACACCTGGGAGAGACCTTCGACATCCACGGCGGGGGGAAGGATCTCGTCTTCCCCCACCACGAGAACGAAATCGCCCAGTCGGAAGGCGCCACCGGCAAGCCATTCGCGCGATACTGGATCCATAACGGATTCGTCAACGTCGACAGTGAAAAGATGAGCAAATCGCTCGGGAACTTCTTCACCCTGCGCGACGTGCTGGGAAAGGTAAAGGCGGACGTGCTCCGTTTCTTCCTGGTGTCGAGCCACTACCGGAGCCCGATCGACTACACCGAAAGGAGCCTGGCCGAGGCGAAGGCGGGTCTTACCCGCCTCTACCGGGTGAAGGAGAAGGCGGAGGCGTGCTCGTCCGCCGGAATCGAGGCGTCGTCCGTGCCGGAAGGGGACGATTTCGCCGCTCTCCGGGATGTCGGGAAACGGTTCACCGAGGCGATGGACGACGACTTCAACACGGCGGCTGCCCTGGGGCACATCTTCGACGCCGTGCGGTCGCTGAACCGGCTGGCGCCTGCCGATGTCGCCGGGGAACCGGAACGGGCGGGACGGTTCCTGGCGGGGTATGCGGTCATCGAACCGCTCTTCGGCGTCCTCGGGCTGCTTACGCCCTCCGCGGAGGAATATTTCCGGGGCGAAGATTATGTACCTGAATCAGAAGGCGCCGTAACCAAGGCTGAGGCGGATGCTGAAGTTACGTTTCGGCTTTCCCCCGAGGAAATCGAGCGACGCATCGAGGAGCGCAAGGCCGCCCGCGCACGGAAAGACTTCGCCGAGGCCGACCGGATCCGGAAGGAACTCGACACGCTCGGGGTCGTCCTGGAGGACTCGAAGACCGGCACGACCTGGAAGTACAAGACGTAGCGCACGCTATTGTTCGGACGTCCCCGCAACGGCCCTGCCTCCTCGCAGAAAGATTCCGCATTGCCCCGGTTCCCGGTTTTTGCACGATCACGACGGGGCGCCCGGGATCAGCTCCGCATCCTCGGAGGGGGGCTCCGTTCGTGGCTCGCCGTGCGATGCACCCGCACGGCTGCGCTTAACCTCACTGCGCCCCCCTCCTGCGGCTGCTGCGCCCGGCATCTGGGACCCGAGGCGATGCGGGGGGTTCCGCAGAGCGGCCTGTGGAGCGAGGTGCACTGCGTTCATCGCGACGGCGTAGCGGCGAATGCGGAGCGCTCCCCGGGTGCGGAGCCACCCCGGGCGCCCGGGGCCCGGCGCCCTATAATGGCGTAAAGGGGTGACGCGTTGGAGAAGCGGTTCCATCTGAAGTTGCCGTTTTCCCCCTCGGGGGACCAGCCGGAAGCGATCCGCAGTCTCGTGGGCGGTCTTTCCCGCGGCGTGCGGAACCAGGTGCTCCTGGGGGTGACCGGATCCGGGAAGACCTTCACGATGGCAAACGTCATCGCCGGGACCGACCGGCCGGCCCTGATCATCGCGCCGAACAAGACGCTTGCGGCCCAGCTGTTCGCGGAATTCAAGGATCTTTTCCCGGATAACGCCGTCGAGTATTTCGTCTCCTATTACGACTACTACCAGCCCGAGGCCTACATCCCGCAGACGGACACCTTCATCGAGAAGGACTCCTCGATCAACGAGCAGATCGACAAGATGCGCCACAGCGCCACGCGGTCGGTCATGACCCGGCGCGACGTGATCGTCGTCGCCTCGGTTTCCTGCATCTACGGGCTCGGTTCACCGGAGTTCTACGGCAGGGCGACGGTGCGCGTCACCCGGGACGCCATGTTCCCCCGGAACGACCTGATCAGGCGTCTTATCGACATCCAGTATGAACGGAACGACATCGATTTCCATCGAGGGACGTTCCGCGTGCGGGGCGATGCGGTGGAGCTTTTTCCCGCCTATGAGGAGGACCGGGTCCTGCGGATCGAATACGACGAGGACACCGTCGAGCGGATCCGCTACGTGGACCCCCTGCGCGGGACACGCCTGTACGACGTTTCCGAGACGGTCATTTTCCCGGCCAGTCACTACGTCACGCCGAAGGAAGACCTCGACAGGGCTGTTCGCGGGATCGAAGCGGAGCTGGCAGAGCGGCGGGACCAGCTGACCCGGGAGGGGAAGGTGCTGGAGGCGGAAAGGGTTAGGCAGCGCACGACGTACGACCTCGAGATGATACGCCAGATGGGGTTCTGCAGCGGGATCGAAAACTACTCCCGGCATCTGGACGGCAGGGAGCCCGGCCAGCCCCCGTACACGCTCCTCGATTATTTTCCGCGTGATTTCCTCATGTTCATCGACGAGTCGCACGTCAGCGTGCCGCAGCTCCACGGGATGTACAACGGCGATTTCTCGCGGAAGTCCACGCTGGTTACGTTCGGATTCCGCCTGCCGTCCGCCCTCGACAATCGGCCGCTTCGGTTCGAGGAGTTTCTCCGCAGGGTGGGGCAAACGGTGTTCGTCTCGGCGACGCCGGCCGAATATGAACGGGAGGAGAGCAGGGGGGCCGTGGTGGAGCAGATCATACGGCCTACCGGCCTCGTGGATCCGCAAGTCGAGGTGAGGTCCGCATCCCGTCAGGTGGACGACCTGCTCGGGGAAATCCGTGCGCGGGCCGAAGCCGGGGAGCGGGTTCTGGTGACTACGCTTACCAAACGGATGGCCGAAGACCTGACCGAGTACTACGAGGGGCAGGGCGTCCGGGTGCAGTACCTGCATTCCGACATCGACACGGTCGAGAGGGTGAACATCCTCCGGAACCTGCGCCTCGGGAAGTTCGACGTCCTGATCGGCATCAATCTTCTTCGCGAGGGACTGGACATCCCGGAGGTGTCCCTCGTGGCCATCCTGGACGCCGATAAGGAGGGGTTTCTCCGGTCGACCCGCTCCCTCATCCAGACGTTCGGGCGGGCCGCGCGGAACCTGTCGGGAAAGGTGATCCTCTACGCGGACCGGATGACGGGGTCGATGCGGGACGCCATTGCCGAGACGGAGCGTCGCCGGGCGAAGCAGCTGACGTTCAACGAGGAGCACGGCATTACCCCCGAGACCGTGAAGAAGAACATCGCGGAACCGATAGGGCAGGCGTGCGAAGCCGACTACGTCACCGTCATCCCGGAGGAGGCGTGGGATTTCGCCTCCGCCGGGGAATTGGCCCGCCATCTCCGGAAGCTGCGCAAGGAAATGGAGAAGGCGGCGAAAAAACTCGACTTCGAGCGGGCGGCCGAGATCCGGGATCGCATGCTCGCTCTCGAGCGCGTTGAGCTGAAGGCGAGGTAGGCAGTGGATCTAGATCCCCTCTCCGGATGGAAAACGTTCCCGCGCGCTCCGGGCGTCTACCTGATGGCGGACGCCCGGGGGAAGGTCCTGTACGTCGGAAAGGCAAAGAACCTGCGTGCCCGCCTCCACCAGTATGCGGGAGGAGGCGGTGACGGCCGTCCCCAGATTCCCCATTTGCTGCGTCGGACAGCCGCCGTCCGGTGCATCGTGACCTCCTCCGAGAAGGAGGCTCTTCTCCTCGAAAACACAATGATCAAGGAGCACCGGCCTCCGTTCAACATCTTCTTGCGGGACGACAAGGAGTATCTCCTCCTGCGGATCGACCGGAACGAGAAATATCCCCGGCCCGAGCTGGTCCGCCGGGTGGCGAAGGACGGGGCGATGTACTTCGGGCCGTTTTCCTCCGCCCGCGGGATCCGGGAAACGCTCCGGATCCTCTATCGCTTTTTCCCCCTGTGCTCCTGCTCCCGGAAAAAGTTTTCTTCCCGCACGAGGCCGTGTCTCAATTACCAGATGGGCCGGTGCGTCGGGGCGTGCGCCGGCCTGATCTCCCGAAATGATTACCTGCCCATCGTCGACAACGCCGTGCGGTTTCTCCGCGGGAATTACCGGGATCTTTTGAAGAGCTGGAAGTCGGAGATGACGGCGCTTGCCCGGGAAATGCGGTTCGAGGAGGCGGCAAGGATGCGGGACCGGATCGACATCGTGCGGAATACGCTCGTCCGGCAGCGGGTCGTCCGTGCGGTACCGGGGGACGTGGATGCCGTAGGATGGATGCGGGAAGGGGAAGAGGCGACGGCAGCCATTCTCCACATCCGTGAGGGACGGCTCTCGGATGCCCACTCCTATCATTTCCGCGTGGCGGGAGAAGAGCGGGAGGCCTTAACTTCTTTTCTGCTCCAGCATTACTCCGAGGGCGTTTACTTTCCCGGAGAGATCCTGCTGCCCCTCGAGATCCCGGATTCGAAGCCGCTGGCCTCCCTTCTCGCGGAGCGTTCGGGGAAACCGGTCGTCGTTCGGACTCCCGCAAAGGGGGAGAGGGCTCGCCTCGTGGAGCTGGCGAACCGGAACGCGGAGGAGGCGAACCGGATGCGCAAGGAAAAGGAAGCGGACTACGGGCGGCTGTCGGCGAGACTCGCCTCCCTTTGCCGGCTCTCCGGATCCCCCGTGCGCATCGAGGGGTTTGACATCTCGAATATCGCAGGGTCCGAACCGACGGGTTCGATGGTGACGTTCGTCGGGGGGAAGTCGGTGAAGAAGTGGTACCGGAAGTTCGCGGTGCGCGGATCCGCGGGGCAGGACGATTACGCGATGATGGCGGAGGTGGTGAGGCGGCGCTTCGGGCACGACGAGGATTTCGGAGGGATGCCCGATCTCGTGCTGATCGACGGGGGAAAGGGGCAGCTCTCCTCCGCCCTGGCCGCAATGAACGCCGCCGGGTACGGATCCGTCCCGGTCGTCTCGCTTGCCAAGGAACGCGTCCGGGGCGGGCGGACGGTTTTCCGCGAGAGGATCTTCCTTCCCGGCCGGAAGAATCCGGTGGTCCTTCCCGCGAACGACCCGGTGCTTCTTCTCCTGATGCGGGTCCGGGACGAGGCGCACCGGTTCGCGCTTTCCTATCACCGGGCGCGACGGGCGAAGCAATATACCGGGAAAACGTAGCGTACGTCAGAATACGTTTTCTCGGGGGCACTCCATCAACGGTGGCGCGAAGAACGGCTTCCGCATCCTCGGAGGGGGCCCCTTGACGAAGTCGCTCGACTTGCGATACATCTGCAAGTCCGCGCTCGCTCTTCCTCCCCGATAAGCTCCGTTCGGAACCCCCTTCCTCGGCTGCTCCGCCACGGGCGCCCCCGCAACGGGGGCGTGACGGAACAGGTGTTGCAACGCCCGCGGCATGGATCATCCGTTCCGGAATCCGGGCCCCGTCCTTCTTCTTATCCTGCCTCTCCTCTCCGGATTCTTTCTCGGTCTTATTGCCGGCCCGTGCCGTGTCGTCGTGGCGGCGTGTTTTCTCCTTCTCTCCCTCCTCCTGATCGTTTTCCGGCGGTCCCCGGTCTCAGCCGCGTTTGCCGTCACGGCCCTGTGCGGCACCCTCGCCGCGGGACGGTTTCCGATTCTCGATCCGGATCTTGTCCGGCCGTTTCTCGGGGGGGAGGTGGTTCTTCGCGGGACCGTTTTTCAGGTCCGCCACACCGATACGGGCTGGACCTGCATCGTGGAAGGGGCAGAGGTATCGTCACTTGACGGGATCGACTCGATACGACCGGGTAGGGTCCTGCTTTCGGTTCGAAATCCGGTCGACTCCGTATCGTTCCCGGCCGAGCTCCGGGCGACGGGGCGACTTTACGCCATTAGGAGCCGAGGGAATCCGGGGGAGATCCCGCGGGAGTGGACCGCGCTTTCGCATCGCGTCCAGTACCGGTTCTTCACCGATCCCTCCCGCTCCGTCTTTCTTCCGATACCTGAAGGAAGTGGTTGGGGCGTGGGCGTGTTCCAGCGCGCACGGGCCCGGGTGGAGCGATGGCTTGCCTCGCACGCCGGCGATTCCGACGGCGCCCTGTATCTCCGCGCCGTGGCGACGGGGAATGTCCCGCCTTCTTCCCACCCGCTGGTAACCCTCCTGCGAAGAACGGGTCTCGGCCACCTGCTGGCCATATCGGGGTTGCACGTGGTCCTCTTCTATTCGGTTCAGTCGTTCCTGATCCGGTTTGCCCTCTGGGTCCTTCGACGAAGGCACGGTGTTTCCGGACCTCAACAGGATGGCCGCCCTCCTTTCTCTGCCTGGCTGCTGGTTGTACGCTATGATGGCCGGGTCCCCGGTTTCCGCGATCCGCGCCGCGGGGATGCTCTCAGTAGTCGTTTTCCTCCGGAATCTCCTGGGGGTTCGCGGATCGGGCGCGGCATGGACGGTCCTTTTCCTGATCACGATCGTGTCCGCGCCGTCGGGTATCGTTTCCCCTTCGTTCCTCCTCTCCTATGGAGCCTCCTTTTTCCTGATCGCAGCCTTCGGGGGAAAAAGAAGAACCGCATCCCGGAAGTTGCCTCTCCCGCGGGTCGCGGCCTCCTGGGCAAGAAACGCGGTGGTCGGATCCGCCATGGCGTTTCTCGGGACGCTTCCGGTGTCCGCGGCATTTTTCGGGCGGCTCCCGGCAGGAGCGATCCTGTGGAACACCCTGTTCGTGCCTGTGCTCGGAACCGTCGGCGTGACCGGTGCGTTTCTCGGCGTAGCGGGAGGCATATTTTCAGTCGATCTCTTCGGGGCTCCCGTCCGCATCATCGCCGGATTCCTGAGTGACTCCCTCGCCTTACTGGCTCGCGTTTCCGGAAACGGGTCCTGCTGGTATCCTCTCCCTCCCACCGGGATCGCCGCACCGATTGTCTGTACCGCGGCGGCGGCTGCAGGTTCCCTCTGGCTTCGCACTCGCGGGAGGGAGCCGTGGCCCTCGGTTGCGATCGCCAGTGCCGTATTCCTGGCATGGATCCACGTCCCGTACGCCGCGTTGCCCGACTATCGCCTGACGCTTGCCGCTCTGAACGTAGGGAAGGGAGCGGCGCACGTTCTTTCCTTTCCGGGAGGAGGGCATATGCTCGTCGACTGCGGAAGCGGTCTGCGCGGGAACAAAGGGGAGACCGTCGTTCTCCCCTACCTCAGGAGCAGGGGGATCCGACGGATCGATGTGCTCGTCCTGACGCACCCGCACGAGGACCATTACGGCGGCGCGGCGGCCGTTTTGTCTTCTGTGCCCGTAGGAGAGATCTGGATTCCCGAGGGGATTCCTCCGGGCGCTTTCGGGGGGGAAGTGCGGGAGCGGATCGACCGGGTTCGGTGGAAATCCCGTGGGGACCGGTACCGGTCGGGCGGGGCGGAGGTGATCGTTCACGGGACAGGGAATCCGGCCGAACGGCGAAAGACCAACGAACAAAGCCTGGTTCTGGAGATCCGCCACGGGACCTTCTCCGCGTGGCTTCCCGGCGATGTGGAGCTGGGACCTTCCGCGTGGGGGGAGGACTCCCGTATGGGGAAAGGGGCGAAAACGGTCCTCTTCCTGCCGCATCACGGTTCGGCCATGGCAAAGCCGGAGGCGTGGATCCGGACGGCGTCTCCAGACGCCGTCGTTTCCCAAAATAGCGATTGTTTGATAAAAAAGAATCTGGTACCCTCGGGTTTGTCATTCTTCTTGGAAAATGGGGCGGTTATCATGCGGTCCGACGGGAACATGCTATTCATCGAGCAAGACAGGCGGCCCAACTTCTGGGAACTTCTCTTGCGCTTGCCCTCGGAAAGGTCAGCATCAGGCGGACGCATGAAACTATCTGGCAGATGAAATGGCGAAAAAGCGAGTCCTGATCCTCTCCCAAGATCCGAAGTCGATTGCCAGCCGGATACGGGATTCCTCCCTGGCCGGGGTCCATATCACCGCTCACGAGGACTGGGAAAAGGGGATAGCCGCCCTCTCCCGGGAGAATTTCTCGGTCATCATCGCCCGGAAATTCCGAAAATCGCAGACCGCGGAGGCGTTCGTCCACGACATCCTGTCGATCGCCCCCAGGACTCCCCTCGTCCTGATCCTTTCGAAAAAGGGGGGGCCCTCCGTTCTCGGAGGGTTGCGGGGTGGCGCGTCGGAGATCCTGTTCGAGGAGAATCTCGGGCGGGACCTGCTCCCGACCCTGGAAAAGTACCTCTTCCTCGGGCAAGGACTCCTCCGAAAGTTGTCACTCGACGAGTTGTTCGACTACTGCTTCCCGGTGATCACGACTACCGATATGGACCTGCTCGGCTACACGGTAATCGAGATGTTCAAGGAGTCTCTCGGGGCCTCCTTCGGGATCCTGTTCCGTGAGCAGGAGGGGAGAGGCACCGGGTTCTCCGTCCTGGCGACGGCAGGGTTTCCCGACGATTCGATGGCGGGTATATTCCTTTTGCGGTTTGGCGCAGGAATAACGAAACGCTCCTCGCTCGTCCCCGCCGTGTTCTCCACCGATAGCGTGGCGAGTCTCACCCCGGAGGACGAGGCGATACTCGGAGAGAACCGGACGTTCTTCTCCCTCCGGTTCGACCTATCCCCCGGGTCGAGCATGTTCGCCGTTCTCGCCATGAGGGGGATGCCCGGCGCGGAAGTGCTCGGAAGCACGGTCCTCAATTTCTTCTATCGCCAGGTCCGGTTCGCCCTCCTCAATGCCGAGCGCGGGACGCATACGCAGAACCTGATCTACATTGACGACCTGACGAAACTTTACAACAGCCGGTATCTCAACGTGGTGCTGGACCGGGAACTCAAACGGTCGGAGCGGTACAGAAATTTCTTCTCGGTCCTGTTCATGGACCTGGATTTCTTCAAGCGCGTGAACGACGCGCACGGGCACCTGGTCGGCACGAGGGTGCTGGTGGAGGCGGGAAGCGTGTTGCGCTCCTGCGTTCGCGAGACGGACACCGTGGTACGGTACGGGGGAGACGAGTTCGTCGTGCTTCTTGTGGAGACACGGGCCGAGGAGGCGATTCTGGTGGCGGAACGGATGCGCAAGATGATCGAGGAGAAGCTGTTCGGCCGGGAGAGCGGCCTCGATATCCGTCTGACGATCTCCATCGGCATCGCGGCCTTCCCGGAGCACGCGACGACGAAGCAGCATCTGCTGAACCTGGCCGACCAGGCGATGTACAGGGGGAAAGACTCCACACGGAACGTGGTCTACCTCGCCCATCCACAGAACGTCCCATGACCATCCCTCCCGTCCGGGGGATGAAGGACATCCTTCCTCCGGCGTCAGCCAAGTGGGTCTCTCTGGAGGCGGCGTTTCGCGATTGCGCGACCCGCTTCGGTTTTTCCGAGATCCGTACCCCCGTACTCGAGAAGACCGAGCTCTTCGCGCGTTCGGTCGGCGAAACGACCGATATCGTGGAAAAGGAGATGTACACGTTTTCCGACCGTTCGGGGGAGAGCCTCACGATGCGGCCGGAGGGGACCGCGCCGGTCGTGCGGGCGCTGCAAGCCCATCGTGCCGCCCTGGGGGAGTGGCCCGTCCGGTTGTACTACACCGGACCGATGTTTCGCCACGAGAGACCCCAGAAGGGTCGGCTCCGCCAGTTCCATCAGTTCGGGGCGGAGATGTTCGGCACCGATTCACCGCTTGCGGACGCGGAGGTCCTCACGTTCCTCCACCGCTTTCTGAACGAGACGGGGCTCCGTGGGATCTCCCTCGAGATCAACTCCCTGGGGGACCCGGACTGCCGTCCCGTCTATCATCGGAAACTGTCGGACTTCCTGTCCTCCCGGGAAGACCGGCTGTGCGATGACTGCCGCCGGCGCCGCGAACAGAACCCTCTCCGCGTACTGGATTGCAAGGCGGAAGGGTGTATCCGCGCGACTGTCGACGCCCCGTCCGTGCTGGACTTCCTCTGCGATCCATGCCGCGCGCACTTCGCGGCGGTGGAAGGGGCGTTGCGCGAGTCGGGAATCCCCTTCGCCCGCAATCCGCGCATGGTCCGCGGCCTGGACTACTACCGCCGGACCACGTTTGAATTCATCATCCCCGGCCTGGGAGCCCAGAACACGGTTGCCGCGGGAGGGCGCTACGACGGGCTGGCGGAGATCCTGGGGGGAAAAGAAAGGATTCCTGCGATCGGATTCGCCATCGGGGTCGAGCGCCTCCTGATGCTCCTCGGGGAGGAGAAGCCCCCGGATCCTGCCCTGGACGTGTACCTCGTCACCTCAGGCAGCCGGTTCCTCCCCGCCGCGTTTCGCTGGAAGATGGAATTGATCGGCATGAGGGTCCGGACCGGGATGGACTACGAGGGCCGCAGTCTCAAGAGCCAGTTCCGGCGCGCGGACAGGGCGGGGGCCCGCTTTGTCGTGGTGTTCGGGGAGTCGGAGGCCGAGCGGGGAAACGTCGTGGTCCGGGACATGGCGAAGGGAGTGCAGGAGGAACTTGCCAAAGATGAAGCGTTCCGGCGGTTTGGCCGCCTCGTGGACGACAAGGAGGGGTAGCGGTGGACCTGTTTCTGCCTGATCACAAGAGGACGATCTATTGCGGGCAGGTGCGCCCCGAACATATAGGGAAAGAGGTCGTCCTTTGCGGCTGGGTGCACCGACGAAGGGACCACGGGGGACTGGCGTTCGTGGACCTGCGCGACCGGGAAGGGATCGCCCAGATCGTATTCTCCCCCGATTCCTTCCCCGATGCGCACGAAAAGGCCGACGCCCTTCGCGCCGAGTACGTACTTTCGGTGCGCGGCACGGTGCGCAGGCGTCCCGATGGGACGGAAAACCGGAACCTGCCCACGGGAGAGGTCGAGGTGGTCGCGTCCTCCGTAGCGATCCTCAACGAGTCGAAGGCCATTCCGTTCGCCCTCGAGGACGACACCGATGTTGCGGAAAATGTCCGGCTCCGGTACCGATACCTCGACCTGCGGCGTCCCTCGGTCCAGAAGGCCTTCCTCCAGCGCTCCCTTCTGGCCCGGTCCACACGGGACTACCTCTTCGAAAACGGATTTCTCGAGGTGGAGACTCCCGTGCTCACCAAGAGCACACCGGAAGGAGCTCGGGACTATCTGGTCCCTTCGCGGGTTTCGCCGGGGATGTTCTTCGCGCTCCCCCAATCCCCGCAGCTCTTCAAGCAGATCCTTATGGTCGCCGGGTACGACCGCTACGCCCAGATCGTGAAATGTTTCCGGGACGAGGACCTTCGGGCGGACCGGCAGCCGGAGTTCACCCAGATCGATGTCGAGATGTCCTTCATCGACAGGGGGGACATCTTTCAGATGATGGAGGGTCTCATGGCCCGGGTGTTCCGGGACGTTCTCGGGGTCGATGTTCCCCTCCCCTTTCCCCGGATGGGCTACCGGGAGGCGATGGACCGGTTCGGAGCGGACAAGCCCGACACCCGCTTCGGCCTCGAGATCACCGACTATACGAAGGAACTCGGGGATACCGGGTTCCGCGTTTTCGCCGACATTGTGGCGAAGGGAGGGGTGATCCGGGGGATCACCGTGCCGGGGGCAGGCGAAGCCAGCCGTTCCGAACTGGCGGCACTGGAGGAGGTTGCGAAGGTCGGCGGTGCGCGGGGGCTTTCCTGGTGGAAGGTTTCCGAATCGGGCCTTGCCTCGCCGATCGCGAAGCATTTCCGGAGCGACCAGCACGAGGCGCTCCTTGCCAGGAGCGGCGCCAGGCCCGGGGATCTCGTTCTGCTGGTGGCGGACGAGTATCTCGTCGCCTGCGACTCCCTCGCACGCCTCCGGCTGCACATCGGTGAAAAAAACGGCCTCATCGACCGGTCTCGTCACGAATTCCTCTGGGTAACCGATTTTCCTCTGCTGGAGTGGGATCCGGAGGAGCGCCGGTACATGGCCATGCACCATCCCTTTACGGCGCCGCTGGACGAAGACCTCCCCCTTCTGGACACTGATCCGGGAAGAGCCCGGGCGAAGGCGTACGACCTGGTGCTGAACGGGTCGGAGATCGGCGGAGGGAGCATCCGTATCCACCGGCGGGACGTGCAGTCGAAGATGTTCGAACTGTTGAACATCGGGCCGGAGGATGCGACCAGGAAATTCGGGTTCCTTTTGGAGGCGCTGGAGTACGGGGCTCCTCCGCACGGGGGGATCGCCTTCGGGCTGGACCGGCTCGCGATGATCCTTGCGGGGGCGAAATCCCTGCGGGACGTGATCGCCTTCCCGAAGACCCAGAAGGCCACCTGTCTGATGACCGACGCCCCCTCCCCGGTCGACCCGAAACAGCTGCGGGAACTGCACATCCGGGTGACGGGGCCGGAAAAAAAATAACCCCGGGGGGCGCGAAAAGCCCCCCGGGGTAGTGACATGCCGCCTCAGCGAATATCGAAGACCGCCCGGCGGTTCTTCGCCCACGCCGCCTCGTTGTGGCCCGGATCCGCCGGTTTTTCCTCCCCGTAGGAGATCGTGGAAAGCCGGCTCCCATCGATGCCGAGATTCACCAGGTATTTCTTCGTCGAGTCCGCCCGGCGCTGGCCGAGAGCCAGGTTGTACTCGGGGGTGCCGCGCTCGTCGCAGTGCCCCTCGATCTGAACCTTCGCACCGGGGTTCTTCTTCATGAACGCGGCAACCTCTCCCAAAACCGGCTTCGCATCGTCCCGGATGAACGACTTGTCGTAGTCGAAATGGATGTTCTCGAGCATCACGGGGGCAGGTTGGACGACGGCCATCGGGGGCGGTGGCGGTGGCGGTTCGGGTGGAGCGACGCCGGTAGTGGGCTCACCGGAAGGTTTGGGCTCCATCTTCTCCATGCAAGGGCCGATCAGTGCGATGAGGTCGTCTGCGGCCTTGTCCGCCGCCGCGAAATACGATTCAGCCTTCTCATGATCTTTCGCCGCCTCTTGACGCGCATGGGCAAGCGCGGCTTTTGCGTCCGCAAGCGCTTTCGGGTCGCAGTTTTTTACCCCCATTTTTTCCGCCCGGGCGATCTTGGCCGCGATCGCGTCGGCGCGGTCCATCTCACCCTTGGTCATTCCCCGCTTGGCGCAGCCGGCGGCGAAGGCGACCGCCAGAACGAGCAGCGAAAAGAGAATCAGATTCCGGTTCCTCATGAAATTCCTCCTGTCGTCTTGTGGTTAGGTAGGGAAAATCCGGTCAAGGATGCAAAAATGTGGCGTATTTTTATAGCATACCAGTCCGATCGATTCATATATAATTTCTTCGATGCCTCTCCCCAGGGAACTGTTTCAACCGAATTCCGTTGCCGTACTGGGTGCTTCCCGGAACCCGGGAAAGGTGGGCTTTAGTGTGTTCACCAACCTTGTCGCCTCGGGATTCCCGGGGGAGGTGTACGGTGTGAACCCGGCGGGAGGGGAGGTTCTCGGGAGGTCCTTCCACAGGGACATCGGTGCGATACCCGGCGTTGTGGATCTCGGTGTGTTCGTCATCCCCCCCCCCGCCATTATCGAGGCGATCCCTCTCTTGGCGGAGAAAGGGATGAAGGCGGCGATCGTGATCTCCGCCGGGTTCAAGGAGATCGGGGGCGAAGGGGCGTCGTTGGAGCAGGCCCTGCGGGAGGTCCTCGCCAGGACGTCGGTCCGGGCGGTCGGCCCGAACTGCCTGGGAGTAATCGATACCCACGCAAGACTGAACGCTTCCTTCGCGGTCGGGTCCCCTCCCCCAGGGGTGATCGCTTTCTTCTCGCAGTCAGGGGCCCTCCTCACCGGAGTCCTGGACTGGGCAGTCGGCGCAGGAATCGGATTTTCCAAGGTCGTGAGCCTGGGAAACAAGGCGGACTTATCGGAACTGGATATGATGGAGTTTCTTTCGGAAGATCCGGAGACGCGCGTTATCCTCGGGTACGTGGAAAGTATCGACGAAGGCCGCCGGTTTCTTCGCGTGGCGCGGGATGCGACCGCGAAGAAACCCGTCATCCTGATAAAGGCGGGGTCCACGGCGGCCGGTGCGCGTGCCGCCTCGTCCCACACGGGAAGCCTCGCCGGATCCGACAGGGCTTACTCCGCAGCCTTCCGCCAAGGCGGGGTCCTGCGTGCCGGAACGATTGAGGAATTGTGCGACCTGGCCTTGGGATTTTCCATGCAACCGGTGCCCGCGGGGGACCGATTACTCATCGTGACCAACGCAGGCGGGCCTGCCATCATGGCGGCAGACGCCGCCGAAAGGCTTGGTATTCCCCTTGCCGAAGTATCGCACGAATTGCGGGCGCGGCTTCGCACGGTACTGCCGCCGACGGCGAGCCTCGGCAATCCGGTGGATATCATCGGGGACGCCCGCTCCGACAGATACCGGGAGGTTCTTCGGGTGATCCAGGAGGTCCCCTCCGCCGCCTCGGTTATCGTTCTGCTCACTCCCCAGGCGATGACCGAACCCGGGGAAACGGCGCGAGAGGTGGCCGCCGCCCTTTCGAAGTCGGGAAAAACAGTGCTTGCCTCCTTTCTGGGGGGAGAGTACCGTCCGGAAGGCGCGCGCCATCCTCATGAAGGAAGGGATACCCCAGTATCCCGACCCGGAAAGGGCCGTCCGGGCTCTCGGGGCGATGATCGCGTACCGGCGGATCCGGGATGCCGACCTGCCCGCCGGGGAGAAAACCGCCGGGGAACCCCCCGATGCGGTCGCAGCGGTTCTTCACGATGCGCTCCAGGGAGGGAGGAGAACACTCGGGGAGGAGGACTGCCGGGGGATACTCGAATCGTACGGGTTCCGTTTCCCGAGGCACATCCTTGCACGAACGAGCGTCGAGGCGGTGGCCGCATTCAAGGAATTGGGGGGGGAGGTGGCGATGAAGATCGTTTCCCCCGGGATCCTCCACAAGACGGAGGTGGGGGGTATCCGGCTCCATCTCCGTTCCCCGGAGGACGTCGCCGGGGCGTTTCTGGAAATCACTACCTCGGTCCGCAGGATAGCGCCTGGCGCCTGGATCGCGGGTGTATCCGTTCAGGAGATGGTGACGGGGGGGCGGGAGCTGATCCTCGGCATGAGCCGGGACACACAGTTTGGCCCTCTCCTCATGTTCGGTCTCGGAGGGATCCACGTGGAGGTCCTTCGGGATGTCACCTTCCGCGTGGCGCCTGTCTCCCGGCAGGAAGCCGCGGAAATGGTTCGTGAGATCCGGGCGTACCCTCTTCTCGCGGGATTCCGGGGGGAAGAGCCCGCGGACGAGGAAGCGATCGTCGAGGCGATTCTCAGCATATCGAGACTGTCCCTCGATTTTCCCGGGATCCTGGAACTGGATATCAACCCGGTAATGGTACTGCCGAAGGGCAGGGGGATTATGGCGATCGATTCCCGGATGTCCATAGGGGAGGCTTAAGACATGAAACTGTATATCGCATCCACATCCGGATACTCAGGGAAGACGCTGCTCGCCCTTGCGCTTGCCCGGATCTGGTCGGCAAGCGGAGTGTCGGTGGGGTATGTCAAGCCGCTGGGGAAGATCCCGGTGATGGCGGGGAAGAAGGTCGTCGACGGGGATGCCCTCTTCCTCGCGGAGGAACTCGGGTTGCCCGGCTCCCTCGAAGAGATCTGCCCCGTGGTGATAACGCAGGATCTGTTGATGGGTGCCTACCGCAGGGAACCGCTCCATCTCCGGGAAAAGGTCGAGCGTGCCGTGGCGAAAGCCGCATCTTCAGTGGAAATCCTTCTCCTCGGGGGAGCCGCCAATCTTCGTGACGGCTTCTTTCTCGGCCTGTCCCCACTCGAGATGATCTCTTCGCTGGATTGCCGGGTCCTGCTGGTCGACCGTTTCGAGGGGGAGAAGTCGATGGACCAGGTGCTGTGGGCGGCCGGAATCCTCGGAGAAAGGCTTCTGGGCGTTGTTCTCAACCGCGTGGCCCCTTCCAAGGAGACATTTGCCCGGGATGTCGTCCTGCCGTATTTCGAGAGCGGGAAGATCCGGGTTTTCGGGGTGATCCCGGTTGACCCCTTGATGGACAGCGTCAGTGTGGCGGTACTCGCGGAAGGCCTCTCCGCGGTCGTGGCGTCGGGCGAGGACCGCATGGACACGATGATAGAGCGCTTTTGCGTCGGGGCCATGGATGTGGAGGGTGCTCTGCGGGTGTTCCGGCGCATTCCGCGCAAAGCGGTCGTGACGGGGGGGATGCGCCCCGACATCCAGCACGCGGCACTGGAAACGGACACGCGGTGCCTCATACTAACCGGGGGAGTGTCCCCGAGCGAGGGGGTCAGGCACCGGGCCCGAATGTTGGGTGTTCCCGTATTGGTGGTCCAGGGGGACACGATGGCTACCGTTGAACGGTTCGAGCAGCTCCTCGGTCGTGTACGGATACGCGAAAAGGTAAAATCCGAGGGAGGGGTGGATCTCGTCGACAAGCACGTGGACATCGGAGGCATCCTCGCCTCTTTGCGGGAATCCGGTCGAGGGGGGGAACACCATGACGGAGGAAGGGGGAAGGACAGGCAATGAACGCCGATTCCCATGGTTTTACCTTGACATCCCTTGCCTCTTTATATACTGTGTGCGTGGTTTGGGCGGGCAGTCTCCCCCCCACACCGGTCCCAACCCATCCTCCATCCCGGATTCCACGGAGGGAACACTGGCGCTCTTCAGGAATTTGCTTCCGCCCGGCATAATCCCTTCGCTTATCCGCCGGTCAGGGCTTCGATGAGCCGGAAGAAGGTCACCGTGATCGGAGCCGGGAACGTCGGGGCGACCACCGCTCAGCGGCTGGCCGAGAAGAACTTCTGCGATGTGGTGCTGGTGGACATCGTGGAGGGGATGCCGCAGGGGAAGGCGCTTGATCTCATGCAGTCGGGTCCTGTTTGCGGATTCGACGCAAAGGTGACCGGCGCCAACGGCTATGAAGATACCGCCGGGTCCGACATCATCGTAATCACATCCGGCCTCCCCCGAAAGCCGGGGATGAGCCGGGACGACCTTCTCAAGGTAAACGCGGGGATCGTCCAGGACGTCACCCTGAAGTCGGTCTCGAAGTCTCCCGGCGCGATGGTCATCGTCGTATCCAATCCGCTCGACGCGATGACCTATGTCGCCCACAAGTACAGCAAACTTCCCGAGAACAAGGTGATGGGAATGGCCGGCATTCTCGACTCCGCCCGGTTCCGAACCTTCATCGCGATGGAACTCCAGGTATCGGTCAATGATATCACCGCGTTCGTTCTGGGGGGACACGGCGACACGATGGTACCATCCACGAGGTATACGACGGTGGCCGGCATCCCGGTGGAGGACATCATTCCCAAGGCCAAGCTCGATGCCATCGTCGAGCGGACCCGAAAGGGAGGGGGGGAGATCGTCGCCCTCCTCAAAACGGGCTCCGCCTACTACGCACCCTCGGCCGCGGCTGTCCAGATGTGCGAATCGATCCTGCTGGACAGGAAGATGATCCTGCCTTGTGCGGTGCTTTCAAAGGGCAAGTACGACGGATGCGACGGCCTATTCGTGGGTCTCCCGGCGAAACTGGGGGCGAACGGGGTAGAGGAGGTCGTGAGTTTCAAGCTCTCCGAGGCGGAATCCGCTGCGCTGAAAATGTCGGCCGATGCGGTCAGGGAACTTTGCGGGGCGGTGGACCGGCTTGGCTTCTGAGGAATCCGCCCGGCCGGGTTCCTCGGGTGGCGGGAAATTCCGCCGAAAGACGCTGTGATCGGAAAAGGGGGGACCATCGGTCCCCCCTTCGCCCATTTCAAGAAGGGTGATTGTGGGGTATACTCAAAATTTGACGTGAGTTGCAAGCGGGTGCCTCTCCGGGGGGGAGGAGGCATCCGTTTCCTTGTTTCTCCTTACATCCCGTGGTCCCCAGCGCATAAAAAATATTCCGGGAGGAGTCGAAGGGCATGAACATCCACGAGTATCAGGCCAAGGCGATCCTGGCCAAGTACGGCGTGGCCGTTCCCAGAGGCAAAGTGGCGGATATTCCCTTGGAGGCAGAGGTCATCGCCATGGAGTTCGGGACGCCTGTCGTCGTCAAGGCCCAGATCCACGCGGGAGGACGGGGGAAAGGCGGCGGCATCAAGCTGGCCAAGACGCCGGAGGAAGCCCGGGCGCACGCGAAACAGATCATCGGGATGACCCTGGTGACCCCCCAGACGGGGCCGCGGGGAATGAAGGTGAAACGGGTCCTCGTAGAGCAGGCGGGAGCGATCAAGAAGGAGATGTACCTCGGGATGGTCATAGACCGCGGATCGTTCTGCCCGGTAATGATGGCGTCGACCGAGGGAGGAATGGAGATCGAGACCGTGGCCGCTCGCACGCCGGAAAAGATCCTCAAGGAATACATCGACCCGGCGCTGGGGCTCATGCCGTATCAGGCCCGCAATCTCGCCTTCGGGTTGTCCATACCGCCGGAACTGACGGGCAAGGCGGTCAAGTTCATGATGGCGCTCAGCAGCGCATTCGTCGACACCGACTGCTCCCTGGCCGAGATCAATCCCCTGGTGCTGACCGAGGACGGCGAGATCATCGCGCTCGACGCGAAGATGAATTTCGACGGAAACGGGCTCTTCCGCCACAAGGATATCCAGGCGCTCCGGGACTTCGACGAGGAGGACCCCACGGAAACCGAGGCATCCAAGTACGACCTCTCCTACATCCGGCTTGACGGGAACATCGGCTGCATGGTCAACGGGGCGGGACTGGCGATGGCGACGATGGACATGATCAAGATGAGCGGAGGGTCGCCCGCCAACTTCCTCGACGTGGGGGGGGGCGCATCCACCGAACAGGTGACCAATGCCTTTCGGCTTATCGTATCCGACAAGAACGTAAAGGCGATCCTGGTCAACATTTTCGGCGGCATCATGCGGTGCGACGTGATCGCCGAGGGGGTCGTTGCGGCTGTCAAGTCGCTCGGCCTCAAGGTACCGCTCGTCGTTCGGCAGGAGGGGACCAACGTGGACAAGGGGAAGGAAATTCTCACCGCATCGAAACTCAATATCATTACTGCGTCGGACATGAAGGACGCGGCGGAAAAGGTCGTTGCCGCCGCCCGGACGAACTGAGGGGGGGCGGCCATGAGCATCTGGGTCGACAAGAACACGAAACTTCTCGTTCAGGGGATCACCGGTTCGGTGGGGGCCTACCACACCAAGCAGATGCTGGAATACGGCACGAAGGTCGTCGGCGGCGTCACTCCCGGCAAGGCGGGAACACGGGTCGAAGGGGTCCCGGTGTTCAACACGATGGAGGATGCGATCCGGTCGACGGGAGCCAACGCAAGCGTTATCTACGTTCCCAATGCCTTTGCCGCGGACGCCATCTGCGAGGCGGTCGACGCCGGAATCGACCTGGTCGTCTGCATCACGGAGGGGATCCCCATCCTCGACATGGTGAAGATCAAGAGGTACATGAACGGGAAGAAAACACGCCTGATCGGGCCGAACTGCCCGGGCATCATCACGCCGGGCGAGTGCAAGATCGGGATCATGCCGGGATATATCCACAAGCCGGGAACGATCGGCATCGTTTCCCGGTCCGGAACGCTTACGTACGAGGCCGTCCACCAGGTGACCATCCTGGGGATGGGGCAGACCACCTGCGTCGGCATCGGCGGGGATCCCGTGAACGGGACGAACTTCATCGACGTACTGGCGGCCTTCCAGGCGGATCCGAAGACCGAGGCGGTGATCATGATCGGCGAGATCGGCGGGACGGCCGAGGAGGAGGCGGCGGCCTTCGTGAAGGCGAACATGAACAAGCCCGTAGTCGGATTCGTGGCGGGCCAGACGGCACCCAAAGGAAAGAGGATGGGGCACGCGGGCGCCATCATCTCCGGCGGGAAGGGGACTGCGGCGGAAAAGATCGAGGCATTCCGGGCGGCGGGCATTTCGGTATCCGAGGCGCCCTCGGATCTGGGGGTCACGCTTGCCAAACGGCTCGGCGGGAAAGTCCACTAGGAGTGAGAGGATGGCAACGATGACCAAAGAAAAGGAAGCGGCGGTCGAAAAGATCGAGGCGACGGAAAACGAGAAGGTGAAGATCAGCATCATCCCGCGCTTCTGCAAGGGATGCGAGGTCTGCGTCAAGCTGTGCCCCACAAAGGTTTTGGGGATGGACATGTTCACGGTAAAGGTGGTCGACATCGACAAGTGCATCGTCTGCATGGCGTGCGAGCTCCGGTGTCCCGATTTCGCGATCTTCGTGGAAAAGAAATAACGGTACCGACCGAACCGGAAAAGGAGAATAACGGTGGGGACGATCAAACTGCTCCAGGGAAACGAAGCATGCGCGGAAGGGGCGCTTTACGCGGGATGCACGTTCTTCGCCGGGTACCCGATCACGCCTTCCACCGAGGTGGCGGAAAACCTGGCCAAGCGCCTTCCCCTTATCCGGGGGGTGTTCCTGCAGATGGAGGACGAGATCGCGGCGATGGCCGCGGTGATCGGGGGGTCGCTGGCCGGCCGGAAGTCGCTCACGGCCACGTCGGGCCCCGGGTTCTCCCTCAAGCAGGAGAACTTGGGATTCGCCGCCCTGACCGAAATTCCGTGCGTCATCGTGAACGTGATGCGCGGCGGGCCGTCGACCGGTGTCCCGACCGGCCCCGGGCAGAGCGACATCATGCAGTGCCGCTGGGGGACGCACGGCGACCACCCGGCCATCTGCCTGACCCCGGCATACGTCCAGGAGATCTTCTCCGAGACCGTGCGCGCCTTCAACCTGTCCGAAAAATACCGTACCCCGGTTGTCATCGCGTTCGACGAGATCGTAGGGCATATGCGGGAACGGATCGAGATCCCCGAACAGGGGGTTCTTCCCGTGGTGGACAGAGCGAAGCCGGATTGCTCCCCCGAGAAATATCTCCCCTACGACGACAGCGGGGGAGACGTACCTCCCATGGCGAATTTCTTCGAGGGATACCGGTATCATGTAACGGGTCTCAATCACGGGCCGGACGGTTTTCCCGTGAACGCCTCACCGAGGATCCACACGGACGAGCTGAGGCTCATGCGCAAGGTAGAGGCGAACAGGAAGGATATCGTCCGGTACGAGGAGATCCTGACGGAGGATGCCGACGTGGTCGTTTTCGGCTACGGCATCTCGGGGCGGTCGGCGAGGACGGCGGTGGAGGCGGCCCGCGCGGAGGGGATCAAGGCCGGGCTGTTCCGGCCCCTGACCATCTGGCCTTTCCCGGAAGAGGAGGTATCGGCTATTGCGTCCCGGGTGAAGAGCATCGTCGTGCCGGAGTTGTCGCTGGGGCAGATCATTTTCGAGGTCGAACGGTGCGCAAAGGGGCGCTGCCGGGTGGAAGGGATCTACCGTGTGGACGGCGATCCCATCACCCCTGCGCAGATCCTTGCGAAAGTAAAGGAGGTTGGGTAAATGGCCTTCAATTACGATCAATATATCCGGGGTGGCAAACTCCCGCATATCTGGTGTCCCGGCTGCACGTACGGGATCGTCTTCAAGTCCCTTCTGCGCGCGGTGGATACCCTGAAGATCCCCAAGAACGACATCGCCATGGTTTCCGGGATCGGATGCGCGTCGCGGCTTCCCGGATACGTGGATTTCAACACGCTCCATACGACGCACGGACGGGCACTGCCGTTCGCGACGGGGCTCAAGATGGCAAACCCCGACAAGCGCGTGCTGGTGGTCAGCGGGGACGGCGACGCGACAGCGATCGGGGGAAACCACTTCATCCACGCGTGCCGCCGGAACATCGACATT
This sequence comes from uncultured delta proteobacterium, assembly GCA_963811025.1. Taxonomy (GTDB): domain Bacteria; phylum Desulfobacterota; class Deferrimicrobia; order Deferrimicrobiales; family Deferrimicrobiaceae; genus CSP1-8. Next base: position 416,639 of record CAWEPX010000032.1, on the reverse strand, counting down.
ACCGTCATGGTGTTCAACAACTTCATCTACGGGATGACGGGCGGGCAGTACTCCCCGACGACGCCGTCGGGGCACATCGCCACGACGATGCCGTACGGAAACATCGACCCCTCGTTCAACATCCCCGAGTTGGCCAGGGGGGCCGGTGCCTCCTGGGTGGGGCGGGGAACCGCCTACCACGCCGCCGCGCTCGACAAGCTGATCGCCGGCGCCATCGAGCACAAGGGGTTGTCGGTGCTGGAGATCATAAACGCCTGCCCGACCACGCACGGGCGCAGGAACAAGTTCCGGAGCCCGACGGACATGCTCTTGTGGATGAAGGATTCGGCGCTTCCCGTAACGGCCTTCGAGAAGCTTCCCCCCGAGAAGACCGCCGGCAAATTTCCCACGGGGGTTCTTTTCAAGAAGGAGGCCTCCGAGTACTGCGATACCTATTACGGCATGGTGGACCGCATCAGGAAAGCGTCCGAGGGGAGGGCATAACGCCATGAGCCGGTACGAGATCCGCTTCTCCGGGTCCGGGGGGCAGGGATTGATTCTCGCGGGCGTGATCTTCGCCGAGGGGGCGTCCATCTACGACGGGAAGAACGCGGTCCAGAGCCAGTCCTACGGGCCGGAGGCGCGCGGCGGGGCCTCCAAATCCGAGGTGATCATCTCGGACGACACGATCCACTTCCCGAAGGCCACTTCCATCGATCTGCAGTTGTCGCTCACGCAGGAGGCGTGCACAAAATACTACAAGGACCTGAAGCCCGACGGCACGCTCCTCGTGGACGAGGACTTCGTCAAGGAGATCCCGAAAGGGACATTCAAGGTGCTCAAGCTCCCGATCATACGAACGGCAACGGAGGAGATCGGCAAATCGTTCGTTGCGAACATCGTCGCCATCGGAGCGATCGCCGCCATCACCGGCCAGGTAAGCTACGAGGCGATAGAGAAAGCCGTCCTCTCCCGCGTTCCCAAGGGCACCGAGGAACTGAACAAGAAAGCGCTGAAGGCGGGGTATAACGTCGCCAAGGCGCGAACGGCGGCCTAGAGTGCACCGTCTCGCAAATATCTTGGCATTCGAGCGCCGCTGCATCCCCTCCTGCTTCGTTGCGCTCCTTGCGCCGTGCTTAGTTCCACCAGTACGCCTCAGTCGCGCGCCTCGCCTGCGCGGCGCATCGACGCTCTCGGTGCGTCAATCTATTTACGAGAAGGCACACTAAAATGCAGCGCACGCTGTCGATCATCAAGCCCGACGGAGTCAAAAAAGGTCTCATCGGCGAAGTGACCCGCCGGTTCGAGAAGGAGGGGATCCGGATCGTCGCAATGCGGATGCTCCGGCTCACCCGGAGGGAGGCGGAGGGGTTTTATGCCGTGCACCGAGAACGGCCGTTTTTCGGTTCCCTCACGGAATTCATGTCCTCGGGTCCCGTCGTTGTCCTGGTGCTGGAGGGGAAGGATGTGATCTCGCGGAACCGGATGCTGATGGGAGCCACGGATCCGAAGAAGGCGGACAAGGGGACGATCCGCGCCGACTTCGCCCACAACGTGGAACAGAACATTGTCCACGGATCCGACGCCCCGGAGACGGCGGAAACAGAGATACGGTATTTTTTCAGCGACCTGGAACTGATGCGATAAGACGCATCCCCCGGCGAAGCGACCAGACCCGGATCCACGGGAGACGAACCGGCAGGGCCGGGATTATGTCCCCCTCCCCCTCGCATCGCGACTGCCTCCCACACCCCGTTGTATGATGAATCTCATGAATGATGCGCGCACGGATATCAAGGGAATACCCCTGGAGGAGCTGGCACGCTTCTTCCGATCCCGGGGGAAGGAGCGTTACCGGGCCATACAGGTGTCCCGCTGGATCTACCGTCGTCACGCGGAGGAGTTTTCCGTGATGACCGACCTTTCCCGGGACTTACGGGAAGAGATCGGGAGGTCGTGCAGGATCTCTTCTCCCCCCGTGGAAAAGGAAGAGGTGTCGAATGACGGGACAGAGAAGTTCCTGTTCCGGCTGGAGGACGGGGAAGCGGTCGAGAGCGTGCTGATCCCCGAGGAATCCCGCAGGACCCTCTGCATCTCCACGCAGGTTGGATGTGCCCTGTCCTGCGCGTTCTGCGCGACGGGGGCGTCGGGGTTCCGGCGGAATATGACGGCGGCAGAAATCATCCACCAGGCATGTTTTGCCGCCCGTCGGCTGGCAGGGAGGGGAGAGCGGCTGACGAACGTCGTTTTCATGGGTATGGGTGAGCCGCTCGAAAACGTCCCGGAGGTGTCCCGCGCAATCGAGATTCTGCTCTCCCCGTTCGGGTTCGGAATGCCAGGGAAACGGGTGACCGTTTCGACGGCGGGGATCGTCCCGGCGATGCGGGAACTGGCTAAACGGTATCCGGTGAACTTCGCCGTGTCGCTCAATGCGGCCAGCGAAGGCGTTCGATCCCGGCTTATGCCCGTAAACCGGAAATACCCCTTGCGGGAGGTAGTCGCGGAAATGCGGAGGATCCCTCCGCGGAGCGGACGACAGGTAACCGCGGAATACGTCCTCCTTTCGGGGGTAAACGATTCCCCTCCGGAAGCCCAAGCGCTTGCGCGCCTGCTGTCGGGAGCCCGCATCAAGGTCAATCTGATTCCCGTAAATCCCCACGAGCACGCGGAGTTCCGGCCGCCTTCCCCGGCGTCCGTCGACCGTTTCCGCAACATCCTGATGGCCGCGGGGGTCCGGACGATCACCCGGGAGCGGAGGGGAACGGATATCCGCGCCGCCTGTGGACAGTTACGGGGCGCGTTCGCGGACCTGCGGCCCATCGGAAGTTCACGTTCCGGACCGAGCGGAGATGTCGAAAAACCCTTGAGCCCCGGAAATGTTCTCCCTATATTGGGAAAGAGAATGCCTCCCGAAAGGAGCCCGATAGGATAATGTCGGATATTCTTGGTGTTATCGGCGGTTCCGGGTTATACGAGATGGAGGGGATGAAGAACGTCCGGACTGTGAGAGTCCGCACTCCCTTCGGGGACCCTTCGGATGCCCTGGTGATCGGGGAGATCGGAAACAGGACGGTCGCCTTCCTCCCCCGCCACGGAAGAGGGCACCGGATCCCGCCGTTCCAAATCAATTTTCGGGCCAACGTCTACGCCATGAAGAAAATCGGCGCAAGGTGGCTGCTTTCCCTCTCCGCCGTGGGAAGCATGAGGGAGAAAATCCGGCCGGGGGACATCGTGGTGGTAGACCAGTTCTTCGATCATACCCGGTTCCGGCCCAACACGTTTTTCTCCGACGGTGTCGTGGGGCACATCCCCTTCGCCGATCCCGTTTGCCCGTCATTCGCGGAAATCGCTTACGTTTCGGCAAGGAAGGTCGTAAGACGTACCCATCGGGGAGGCACGTATCTCTGCATGGAAGGTCCGGCGTTTTCCACCCGTGCGGAATCCCGGATCTACCGGAATTGGGGTGTTGATGTGATAGGCATGACGAACATGCCCGAGGCGAAGCTCGCCCGGGAGGCGGAGATCTGCTATGCCACCCTGGCGCTGGCCACAGACTACGATTGCTGGCACGAGAGCGAGGAGGACGTCTCCATCGAGGCGATCCTGGCGATCATCCGGCAGAACGTGGAACACTCGAAGCAGATTGTCCGCGAGGTGGCGGGACGCCTGCCCGGGAAGGGGGATTGCGGGTGCGGGGAGACGTTGCGTTACGCAATCATCACCGACCCGAAGAAGATCCCGGCGGCCGCGAGAAAGCGGCTATCCCTTCTCATCGGGAAGTACCTGTGACCCGGGGCGCACGATTGCGGATCGTTACGGCGGCATTCCTGGTGGCGGGGGGGATGCTCCTCTCCTGTTCGGCACCGACGAAGGACATGAAGAAAGAGGCGTCCGCCCGGATGCAGATGGGGGTCACCTACCTGGAACAGCGCAACCTGCCTGCCGCGATGCGCGAGCTTACGAAGGCCAAGGAGCTGGATCCGGAAAATCCCGAAATCGACATGACGCTCGGTCTTGCCTACCAGAAACGGGGAGATCTGGAGAAGGCGGAGGAGTACCTGAGGATGGCGATCCGGGAGAAACCGGACTACGCGGAGGCCCACAACAACCTGGGAAACCTCCTGAGTCTCCAGGGGAAGAGCGAGGAGGCGATCCGGGAATACGAAAAGGCCGTCGTGACAGTTACCTACCCCACTCCGGAGTACGCGTATTACAACATGGGACGGGAATACGCGCGCCTGAAGGATCTGCCCAAGGCGGAAGAGATGTACCAGCGGGCGATCGCCCTGAAACCGTCGTTTGGAGAAGCGTACCTGGAACTGGCGATGATCCAGTCGGAAAAGGGGGAATGGAAGAAGTCCGCACGGACCCTCGAACAGCTTGTCGACGTAGCGCCCTCCTATGCCCCCGGGTGGATGGAGCTTGGCCGCCTGTACCTTCGGCTCAACCGAACGGGAGAGGCTCGTGCGGCGTTCCGGAAAGCCATGGCGAACTCGGACGATCCCACACTCCGGGCGGAAGCGGTGAAGTACCTGAACATTCTCGGGCAGGGAAACCCGTAGGGAGGCAGGAATGGGAGCGGGAGCGGACTGGAAGAAACGTCGGGAAGATATGGGCAAGACCCTGGAAGAGGTCTCCCTTCAGGTGCGCATCAGCCAGAAATACCTGCGCGGCATCGAGGAAGGAGACTACTCCCGGTGGCCGCCCAAGGTATTTTCCACCGGATTCATCCGCGCCTACGCGTTCTTCCTGTCGGTGAATCCCGATCCGGTACAGTCGGAATACTTTGCTTTCCTCGAAAAGCGGTCGGTCGATGAAACCCCCTTTCACGCCAAGCCGGAGTGGCTGGAGCGCGAGCGGCGGCGGGGAAGCCGCCGCACGGCGTACGCGATCGCCACCGTTGCGGTGCTGGTGATCGGTGTATTTCTCGCCTGGTACGCAAGGCACACGACGCCTCGCCCTCCTTCCCCTGTCGAGTTGGGGGATACGTCCCCTCCTGCCCCCGTCCCGATTCCCGCTCCGGCCGCCATCCCCCCCCCAACGTCCGACAACGTAGCGGAAAGTGGCCACCAGGCGGCGGAGCCCTCCCCTGTTCCCGAGAAGAAAACGGTGACCACCACGGGAGGAGGCGGACCGGTGTCTTCTCCTTCCCATACCTTGTCGTCGCTGTTCCTGGAGGCAAGAGAACTGACTTGGATCATGTACAGCCACGACGGGTCGGATCCGGTCGACGTCATGCTGTATCCGGGGGACCGCCTCAGCATTCAGGCCCGGGAAAAGATTTACCTGAAGATCGGGAACGCGGGAGGTGTGATCGGGACACTGAACGGAAAGCCGCTTCCCCCCTTCGGGGAGAGAGGGGAAGTGAAGGAGATCATGCTGGGCGAGTAGGGCGCCGACGGGGAACCCGTTCCGGTGATGCGAAGTCCCGTGGGGGAGGAAGCTTGAAAGCCAGGGAAGACCTGTTCGCCCGAATCCGACCCCGCCCGTTCCGTTCCCGCCTCCGGGTGCGGGACCGCCTTCCCTACGCACAGGTCGAAGCTCCGCCGGACGGCCGGTAGGAAAGATGGCCGGCAGGCGTTCCTTCCGGTCCTCCCGGGCATTCCTCGTACGTTCCGCGGATATGGGGGAGGCGGACAGGCGGCTCGCTTTTTTCACGGAATCCGACGGGGCGGTGAGCGTCGTCGCCAAGGCCGCCCACCGGAGCCGGAAACGCTTCGGAGGGGCGCTGCAGAAGTACTTTCTCCTCGAGGTGGCCTGGACGGAGGAGCCGCGGAGGATGCCGATCCTCACGTCGGCGTCGATCCTCGTCTCCTTCTGGGATATCGTGGCGGACTGGGACAGGGTCCGGTACGCCGACTACCTGCTGGAGCTCACCTCGTCGCTCTTCCCCCAGTCCGGGCACAAAACGAAGGCATTCGCCTTCCTCCTGGCCGGATTCCGGTCCCTTTCCGGGGGGGAGACCCCCGCCTCCGTCGGAAGGAAAGCGGAAGCCGCCTTTCTCTCCTTGGGGGGGTGGGGACCGGAGTTGTCGGGGTGCCTTCGGTGCGGCAGGGCGGAAAGCGGGTCTTTCCGGTTCGTCGTCTCCGAGGGTAGGCTCTACTGCGGAGCATGCTCCGGGAAAGGTGGCCATACCCTCTCCCTCGGGGCGGTCCGGACCTGGAGGGCCCTCCAGGCGTCGTCTCCTGCCACCATCGGGCGAGTTCGTATCCCGGAATCAATACTTGAAGAATTACAAATGGTTATACCAAAATACCTCGAGTGGAACCTTGGGGCAAGCTTACGGAGCCTGGGCGTCGATTCCGAAGGCCGGAAACCGTAAAACCCTTGTTTTTATAACGATATTCCTTGACAGCCCCGTACAGGGGATGATATGTAACCGTATCACGTTTCCTACGGGAGGACGCAGTGCTTTTCCAGGACCTTGTCCTTGCCCTGCAACAGTTCTGGGCGGATAAAGGGTGTGTGGTGCACCAGCCTTACGACATCGAAGTGGGGGCCGGGACGTTCAACCCGGCGACCTTCCTTCGGGCGCTTGGCCCGGAGCCGTGGAACACCGCCTATGTCGAGCCTTCCCGCCGCCCGACCGACGGGCGATACGGGGAGAATCCGAACCGGCTTCAGCACTACTACCAGTTCCAGGTCATCATGAAGCCCTGCCCGTACGACTACGTGGAGATGTACCTGGACTCCCTCAAGGCGGTCGGCATCGACCCTCTGAAGCACGACATCCGTCTCGTGGAGGACGATTGGGAGTCCCCCACCCTCGGAGCCTGGGGGCTGGGGTGGGAAGTATGGCTGGACGGGATGGAGATCACCCAGTTCACCTATTTCCAGCAGTGCGGAGGGATCGATCTGAAGCCCGTGTCCGGGGAGATCACCTACGGCATCGAACGTATCGCGATGTACCTGCAGAACGTGGAGAACGTGTTCGATCTGAAGTGGGTCGGCAAGGTGACGTACGGAGACGTGCACCACCGCGGGGAGGTCGAATTCTCCAGGTACAATTTCGAGTCGGCAGACATCCCGATGCTCTTTTCCCTGTTCCAGATGTATGAAAAGGAGTGCCTGCGCCTGATAGAGGAAAATCTCGTTCTGCCTGCCTACGACTACTGCCTCAAGTGTTCCCACGCGTTCAACATGCTTGATGCGCGCGGGGCCATATCCGTGACGGAGCGCACTTCCTACATCGGCAGGGTGCGCAACCTGGCCCGACTATGCGCGACCGGGTATCTGAAATCCCGGGAGGAGCAGGGGTACCCGTTGCTCAACAAGTTTTCCGGTTGAGAATCCATCGAGCAGGAAGAAGAGAGATATGGGACGCGACTACTTGTTGGAGATTGGGTGCGAGGAGATCCCCGCAGGGTTTGTGGGGCCCGCACTCTGGTACGGCGGTCAGCAGTTCGCCGAGGTTCTGAAAAAGGGGAGGCTCTCCTTCAGCCGGGTCGACATCTTCGGCACTCCTCGTCGCCTGGCATATATCGTCCGGGATCTGGAGGACCGGCAGCAGGGAGCGGAGGAGACCGTTCTGGGTCCCCCCAAGAGCGTTGCCTTCGACGCTTCCGGGAAGCCGACCAAGGCGGCGGAGGGATTTGCCAGGGGACAGGGGGTGGCCGTCTCCGATATGAAGCTGTTCCAGTCGGACCGGGGAGAGTACCTGGGCTACGTGAGGGAAGAGGCGGCAGGACCCGTCGAAGACGTTCTCCCCAAGCTCGTCTCGGACTGGATTCCGACGATCCCCTTCAAGAAGACGATGCGGTGGGCCGACCTGGACGTCCGTTTCGCCCGTCCCGTGCACTGGATCCTCTCTCTCTACGGCGAGAAGGTCATTCCGTTGTCGTTCGGAAACGTGACGGCGGGGGCCACGACGCACGGGCACCGCTTCCTTGCGCCCGGCGCGATCCATCTCGCCTCTCCGGGAGAGTATATCGAAAAGCTTGCGGAAGCGAAGGTGTTCGTCGAGCTCGAGGTCCGCAAGGATAAGATCCGCGCCGGGATAAGGGACGCGGAGAAAGAGATCGGGAGAAAATGGATCGAGGACGAGCCGCTCGTGGAAACCGTCGCCAACCTGGTCGAGTACCCTGTGGTACTGGTGGGACGGTTCGAGGAGAAATACCTGGCCCTTCCCCGCGAGATCCTGATCACCAGCATGCGCAACAACCAGAAATATTTCGTATTCGAGGACGAGCGCGGGAATCTTTTCCCCGGTTTCGCCTTCGTCTCGAACATGGTCGTCCCCGACAACCAGGTGGTGGTGATCGGGAACGAGCGGGTCATTCGCGCCCGCCTGTCGGATGCGGAGTTCTACTACCAGGACGACCTGAAGCAGTCGCTGTTCGACCGGGGGCAGGCGCTCAAGGACGTTCTGTTTCAGGCGGACCTGGGAACGTACTGGGAGAAAGTGGAGCGGATGGCCGAGATCGCGGCGTACGTAGCCTCGGCGGGTTTTCCCGGAAAGGCGGAGGAGTGCCGGCGCGCCGCGATCCTTTCGAAGGCCGACCTCACGGCGGGGGTTGTCAAGGAGTTCCCCGAGCTTCAGGGGGTCATGGGACGTGATTACGCTCGCAAGACCGGGGAGAACGAGGAAACGGCACAGGCGGTGTATGAGCACTATCTCCCCAAGGGCATGTCCGACGAACTGCCGGAAACCGACGTGGGCGCCGCCGTGGCCATCGCAGACAAGATCGACATGGTATGCGGCTGCTTCGGGGTGGGACTGATTCCCACCGGTACAGCCGACCCGTACGGTCTTCGCAGGCAAACCCTCGGGATCCTTTCCATCCTCGAGGCGAAGGGACTTCGGATACCGGTGGAGGAGCTGGTGGACAAATCGCTCGCGACCCTCGGCGGAAAACTCAAGTCGCCGGCCGGCGAGGTGAAGCGCAAAGTGATGGAATTCATCACCGGGCGGATTGTCAACCTGTGGACGTCCCGCAAAACCCCGGGGGATCTGGTGGACGCGGTTCTCTCCGCGGGGCTCACCGATGTCGTGGACATGCGCGCGAGGCTCTTGGCCCTCGTCACGTTCCGCCGGGAAGCGGCATTCGAACCGCTGGCCGAGGTGTTCAAGAGGGTGATCAACATCACGAGGGGATACCCGGGCCCGTTCGACGTGTCGGAGGCGCTCTTCGAGCATGAGGAGGAGCGTGCACTTCACAAGGCCGTCGGAGACGTATCGGAAAAGGTGCATGCCGCGACCCGGAGCGGAATGTATGCCGAGGCGTTCCGCGAGATGGCCAGCCTCCAGCCTCTCGTGGCGGCGTTCTTCGTGAAGGTCCTCGTGATGGCGAAGGAGGAAAAGGTGAAAAACAACCGGCTGGCTCTCCTGAAAAACCTGTCCGGCCTGATCGCCTCGGTGGCGGATTTTTCCCGCGTAGCCGTCGGACAGCAAAAATAAGGGGACCGGAGGGGGAAGCGAATGCCCACCAAGCGGGTGTTTTTCTTCGGCGGTGGAAAGGCCGAAGGACACGGCGCGATGAAGGACATCCTCGGCGGAAAAGGCGCCGGCCTCGCCGAGATGACGAAGCTGGGCGTCCCCGTTCCGCCGGGATTCACCATCGGCACGGATGTTTGCACTCTCTACTACAAGAACAGGGGGAAGATTCCCGCCGACGTGAACCGTGAGATCGCCGCTCAGTTGGTGCGCCTGGAGAGGGTCGCGGGGAAAAAATTCGGGGAGCCGAAGAACCCGTTGCTGGTGTCGGTGCGCTCGGGAGCAAGGTTCTCGATGCCGGGGATGATGGACACGATCCTCAACCTGGGCCTGAACGACAGGACGGTCCAGGGGTTGGGGAAGAGGACCAAGAACGACCGGTTCGCCTACGATTGCTACCGCCGGTTCCTCATGATGTTTTCCGACGTTGTCCTCGGTATCGACAAGGAGCATTTCGAGGACTTCTTCGACCGGAAATTGCGTGAACGGGGAGTGGCGACCGATCTTGACCTGACCGCCGAGGACCTCAAGGAGGTCTGCGTAAAATTCAAGTCCCTCGTCAAGGCACGGACCAGGAAGGAGTTTCCCCCGGATCCCCGTGTGCAGCTCGCTCTCGCCCGCGACGCGGTCTTCAAATCGTGGAATAACGATCGGGCACGGTATTACCGCAAAACGAACGACATACCGGACGACATCGGGACTGCCGTCAACGTCCAGGTGATGGTGTTCGGAAACATGGGGAACGATTGCGCGACCGGCGTCGGATTCACGCGCAATCCCGCTACCGGTGGAAAAGAGTTCTACGGCGAATATCTCGTCAACGCGCAGGGCGAGGACGTGGTGGCCGGTATCCGGACGCCGCTCCGCCTCGCGGACATGAAGAAGGATATGCCCAGGGTCTTCCAGCAGCTGGAGAAGATCACATCCAGGCTCGAGAAGCATTACAAGGACGTCCAGGACTTCGAGTTTACGGTGGAGAACGGCAGGCTCTACATGCTCCAGACAAGGCCCGGGAAGAGAACAGCCGCCGCGGCGGTGAAGATCGCGGTGGACATGGTGAAGGAAAAACTGATCTCGAAGGAAGAGGCGGTGATGCGGCTCGAGCCGAAAAACATCGACCAGCTTCTTCACCCGGTCATCGACCCCAAGGCGAAAGTGGAGGTCATCGCAAAGGGATTGCCCGCTTCCCCGGGAGCCGCGACCGGCGCAGTCGTGTTCCACGCCGACAGGGCGGTGGAGCTGGCCGCGGCGGGAAAAGCCGTCATCCTCGTGAGAAAGGAGACGAGTCCGGACGACATCCACGGGATGGACGCCGCGCGCGGGATTCTTACCGCCAGGGGGGGTATGACTTCCCATGCGGCGGTGGTCGCGCGGCAGATGGGGAAGACGTGTGTCGCAGGATGCGAGGCGATCGAGGTGGACGAGGAGACCAACCGGTTCGTCGTGGGCGGGCGGATGATCGGAGAGGGAGATTTCCTCTCCCTGAACGGGAGCACGGGCGAAGTCATCCTGGGGGAAATTCCCCTCATCGCACCCAAAATGATCGGGGCGTTCGGGACGCTCATGTCGTGGGCCGACTCCTTCCGGAGACTGAAGGTCCGGGCCAACGCGGACACCCAGCGCGACGCCCGGACGGCAAGGGGTTTCGGGGCCCAGGGAATCGGGCTCTGCCGGACGGAGCACATGTTCTTCGCCGAGGGCAGGGTTCCGATCATGCGGGAGATGATTCTCGCGCGGACGAGGGAGGCGCGGGAGCAGGCTCTCGAGAAACTGTTGCCGATGCAGCGGGAGGATTTCAAAGGGCTCTTTCGGGAGATGAAGGGGTATCCGGTGACCATCCGTCTGCTGGACCCGCCGCTCCACGAGTTTCTTCCCCGGCGGGAGGATCTGATGGTCGAGGTGACGAAGCTCGAGCTGATCCACGCCGACCGCTCGATCATCGAGGAGAAGAAGCATCTTCTGGAACGCGTGGAGGAGCTGCACGAGGTCAACCCGATGCTGGGCCTGCGGGGGTGCCGCCTGGGAATCGTGTATCCGGAGATCAGCCGGATGCAGGTGCGTGCCATCTTCGAGGCGGCTTGCGAGGTGTACCGGGAGGGGATCCGGGTACAGCCAGAGGTGATGGTCCCCCTGGTCAGCATGGCCGGCGAAATGAAGGCCCAGAAAGAGCTGATCGCCGGGACGGCGACGGATACGATGAAACAGTACAAGAAAACGATCGCGTACACCGTGGGCACCATGATCGAACTCCCGCGGGCAGCGTTGACGGCGGACGAGATTGCACGGGAGGCGGTGTTTTTCTCTTTCGGGACGAACGACCTGACGCAGACGACCTTCGGTTTCTCGCGGGACGACTCGGGGAAATTCATCCCGTGCTACCTGGCCTTTTCCGAATCGTGCCCGCGGTGCGGCGAGAGGCTCGCGAAGGACCTCTCCTGTACGGTCTGCGATGTCAAGTACCCGAGGCGTCCCGACAACATTCTCGACTTCGACGTGTTCGCTACGCTGGACCGGGCCGGTGTGGGACAAATGATCGAGATCGGCCTGGCGAAGGGGAGGGCGGTCAGGCCGAACCTCAAGACGGGGATATGCGGGGAGCACGGGGGAGACCCGCAGACAGTGGAGTTCTGTCACCGGATAGGACTGGACTACGTCTCCTGCTCACCATACCGGGTGCCCATCGCGCGACTGGCGGCCGCCCAGGCGGCCCTCAAGGAAAAAGCGGCGGCGAAAACCCCGGCGGGAAAGAAGAAAAAATAAAGGGTTATCGCTTTCCGGGAGGTCGGCGGCCCCCTGACGGGGCCGCCGTTTTTTTGCCTTTACATCCCGGCGGAAACACCATATATTGGGCCCAATAAGGTAGCCCTACACATTATATTGATGTTTTGCGATATTTCCGGGGGGCCTGCCCAGGGGATTCATGAAGCTTAAGAAACTGGAACTTTTCGGGTTCAAATCCTTCTACGACAAGATCAGTTTCGACTTCTCCGACGGCATCACCGCGATCGTGGGACCCAACGGATGCGGCAAATCGAACATCGTCGACGCCATCCGCTGGGTGCTCGGGGAGCATGCCCCTTCCTATCTCCGCAGCAAGGCCCTCGAGGATGTGATCTTCGCCGGGTCCGACGCCGCGGGCCCCCTCGGCATGGCCGAGGTCTCCCTGACGTTCAGCAACGAGGATGGGATCGCCCCTCCCGGGTACGAATCCTACTCCGAGGTCCAGGTCACCCGGCGAACCTTCCGCGACGGGGAAAGCGAATTTTCCATCAATCGGATTCCCTGTCGGCTGAAGGACATCGCCGAGCTGTTCCTCGACACCGGGGCCGGTGCCCGCGGGTATGCCATCATCGAGCAGGGCAAGATCATGACCATCGTGAACGCCCGGCCCGAAGAAAAGAGAATGATCATCGAGGAGGCGGCCGGGGTGGCCAAATTCCGTGTCCGGAAGAAAGAGGCGGAGCGGAAGATGGAGAGCACGCGGCAGAACCTCGCCCGGGTAAGGGACATCCTCGACGAGGTGAGGCGCCAGCTGGGGAGCCTGGAGCGCCAGGTCCGCAAGGCGGAGAAGTACAAGGTCCTGAAAGACGAACTTCGCGGGCTCGACCTCAGGATCGCGAAGCGGAAATACCGGATTCTTTCGGAGGAGGGATCCCGCATCGCGGGAAACCTTTCCGGCCTGGAGCACACGCTCTTTTCCCTTCGCGCGGAGATATCGGCCCTGGAGGCGGACCGGGAATCGGAAAGGTTGCGTCTGGCGGAGGCGGAAGCCGCTCTGGGGACACTGCGCACCAGCCACGCGGCTCTGAAGGAGGAAATCGCCCGGAAACAGGCGGAATGGGAGGGAAAGAGCCGCGAGGCATGGCAGCTGCGGACGCTCATCGCCGAGACGAAGGATGAGGTCTCATCCCTGGAGAGGGAAATCGACGAACTTTCCCGCCGAATCCGGGAAGGGGAGGAGTCGGCGATCAAAGGGCGGGAATCTCTTGCGTTGTCGCGCGAACAACGGGCGGCTTTGGCCTCGGAGGCGGAAACGATGCAGGCGGCCTATAGCGAGGCGCTTGCTCGGGCCGAGCAGGCGAAATCCGATCTCATGGTGCGGGTAACCCTCCACTCGAACGCCCTCTCCGGGACGGAGTCGATTCAGAAGCTGATGGAAGAGAACGCAAGGGCGGTGGCGCGCCTCAATGAAAGGATCGCGGAGGCGGAGGCGTTCGTCCGGAAATCGGAGGCGCAGTTCGCCGGCGCGTGTGCGGAGGAGGAGGAGGCCAGGGGGGCGCTGGCTTCGGCGGAAAAGGACTGGGAGGAGACGGGTTCTCTCCGGGACGAACATGCCACCCGCCTCGACATGCTCGCCGATGTTCTCCGGAAAGCGGAAGGCAGGCTCGAGGCGACGGAATCCCGTTTGTCCGCCCTCTCCCGGGTACAGGAGCAGCGGGACTGGGCCTCCTCCGGCGTCCGGGCCGTCCTGCACCACTACCTCGGGAAAGGGAACGGCGACGGTGGCGGCGAACCGGGGATATTCGGGGTGATCGGCGAGCTCATCGAGACCGACGCACCCTACGAAAGGGCCGTGGAAGCGGTCCTCGGCGAACGGATCCAATCCATCGTGGTCCGGGACCAGGCAGACGGCCTCTCCGCCCTTCAGTACCTCAAGGATTCCCGCGAGGGAAGAGGTGCGTTCGTGCCGGTAACCCTGCGGACGCGTGAGGAACCTCCTGCGTACGGGGGGGAAGAAGGCGTGATCGCCCCTCTCCTTGATGTCGTGCACTCCCCGAAAGAGTGCAGGGATCTTCTGAGGGGCCTTCTGGGGAGCACCCTGTTGGTGTCCGACCTCCCGTGCGCTCTGCGGCTCTGGAACCGCAACGGGGTCTGGAACTCCTTCGTGACCCTCGACGGAGACGTGGTCACCGCCGATGGCATCCTGGTGGGCGGAGCGCAGGAACAGGGGGAATCGAGGGTCCTCGCGGTGAAGCGCGAGATTCGGGAACTCGAGCAGGAGATTGCGCGGCTCGCGGGGGAATCGGCCCGCATGACGGAGGATGTGGAGGAGGCGAGGCGCACCCGGGCGAGGCTCGAGAACAGGCTTGTCGAGATGTTCTCTCTGCGCGAGGAGCGAAAAGGCCGGTATGCCGACGCGCAGCAGAGAAGGGCCGTGGCCGAGTTGGCAATGTTCCAGGCGCGCACGACCCTCGAGTCGCTTGTCCGGGAGCGGGAGTACCTCGAGGCCGAACTGGTCCGGATTTCCGCGGAGCATAGAGCTTCGGAGGAAGCCGCGAGCGAGTCCGGTCATGCCCGGGGAGAGGAAGAGGAACGCGTCAGGTCTCTGGTCGCCCTCGTGGAGGAGAAACGGACCGCGGCAGAGGCGATCCGGACGAAGCTCCACGCGGCGGAGATCGAATGGACGGGGCTCGAGGAAAAGTTCCGGTCCGGCGAGGTGCTTCTCGAGGGCCTGCGGGAATCGCGGAACGGCAGGAATGCCACTGTCGAGGAACGAAGGAAGCGCATCGGGACGTACGAAAAAACCGTCGGCGAGCTGGAGCATGCCGTCGCGGAGGGGCGGGAGGCGATCGAGTCCGCCGCCGTCGACCTGGCGGGCAGGCAGGCGGAAATCGACCGGCACCTCGAGGGGAATGCGGCGCTCTATGCGCAGCTTGCATCGATGGAGGGGGTGCTCAAAGAGAAGCAACGGCTCGAGGCCGACGGGATCGCCCGCCTTTCGGACCTGCGGCTATCGGCCCAGCGTGTGGAGATGGATCTTGAACACCTGGACAGCGCGATCTACCAGAAGTATGAGGTCCATCCCCGGGAGATTGCCGGCCGGGAAGGGACGGGGGAGGAGGAGGACGGGGACCTGGCCGGATGGGAAGAACGGGTCGGGGAGATCCGGGCCCGCATGACCGCCATCGGCGAGGTGAACCTCGCGTCCCTGGAAGAGCACAAGGAACTTGCCGAGCGCCACTCCTTTCTCTCCTCCCAGAAGGAGGACCTCGAAAAATCCCTGGAGGACCTCGCCAAGGCGATCCAGAGGATCAACCGGACCACAAGGGAACGGTTTTCCGTTGCGTTCGACAACATCAACCGGAAGTTCCAGGAGATCTTCCCCAAACTGTTCCTGGGGGGACGGGCCTATCTGAAGCTCCTCGACGAAGGGAACCTTCTGGATTCGGGCGTGGAGATCGTTGCCCAGCCCCCGGGGAAGAAGCTCCAGTCCCTGACCCTCCTTTCCGGCGGGGAGAAGGCACTGACCGCCATCAGCCTCATCTTCTCGATCTTCCTCGTCAAGCCTTCCCCCTTCTGCCTGCTTGACGAGGCGGATGCTCCCCTGGACGATGCAAACATCGACAGATTCAACTCGATTATCCGGGAGATGTCGTCGAACTACCAGTTCCTCCTCATAACGCACAACAAGCGGACGATGGAACTCGCCGACGTACTCTACGGAGTCACCATGGAAAAGCCGGGAATCTCCAAGGTGGTTTCGGTAAACTTCCAGTCCTGAAGCATTCCCTCCCGACACGGGTCCCCATGGTCTTCCACGACGACAAAACAAACGGATCCTTTCTCTCGCGCCTCAAGACGGGCCTGTCGAAGACCCGCGAGCTTCTCTTCATGAACGTCGAGGCGATCGCCCGCGGGATCGGTCCCGTGGACGAAAACGTCCTGACGGAACTGGAGGAGGGGCTCATATTGGCGGACGCGGGAGCTGACCTCGCCCGCAGCTATGCGGAGACGCTCCGGGCGAAATGGCGACGGGGGGAATTGCCGGACGTCGAGGCGCTTCGCGCGGAACTGAAAACGATGATCACGGACACCCTTGCCCCCTGCATCGCCCCTCTCCCGGTGTCCCCTCCCTACCCCTTCGTCGTCCTTGTGGTGGGTGTGAACGGCGTCGGGAAGACGACGACGATCGGAAAGATCGCGCACCATCTCCGGGGAGACGGGCATTCCGTCCTCCTTGCCGCGGGAGACACGTTCCGGGCCGCTGCCATCGGACAGCTTCGGGTATGGGCAGAGCGGGTGGGGGCCGACATAATCCACCACAAGGAGGGATCCGACTCCTCCGCCGTCGTGTTCGACGCGCTCCGGGCAGCCAAGGCGAGAGGATCGCACGTCGTTCTGATCGACACCGCAGGCAGGCTGCATACCAAGACGCACCTGATGGAGGAAATGCGGAAAGTCGTTCGCATCATCGGAAGGGAGGTCCCGGGGGCTCCCCAGGAGGTGCTCCTCGTTCTTGACGCGACCAACGGCCGGAATGCGATCGCCCAGGCGAAGACGTTCCGGGAGGTCACCGGGGTAACCGGCATCGTGCTCACCAAGCTGGACGGTACCGCAAAGGGGGGGGTTGTTCTCTCGGTCACGAAGGAAACCGGCGTCCCCCTCCGGTACGTAGGGGTCGGTGAGTCGGTCGACGACCTGAGGCCCTTCGATGCCGCGAGTTTCGCCTCCGCGCTTTTCTGATATTCTCCTTTCATGAAGGATGCCCTCTTCCTCCGGGTGGGTGTCTGCCCTGCGACATGGATTTCCGAACCGCCCGGACGGCCGGGCTTCGGCATTGATTCCGCCCGGGCGAAGAGGTATCGTACATTGTCGAAAACTTCCCGGTTGGCGGTGCCCGGAATGCGCGCCCCCGTCCGGGAGAAACCCTCAGGTGTCGACTGCCGGGGAACGATACGCATACGGAGGAGGGGAACACGCACATGGTGGATTCGTCATTTTCGGTGATCGAAAAAAAGATCTCGGACCTCGCCGGATTGGTGGTAGCGTTGAAGAAGGAAAAAACATCCCTGGCGGCCCAGCTGGAGCAAAAGGAGGCCGAAGTCAAGGAGTTGACGAAAAAGATCGCCGAACTGACCTCGGAACGGAACCAGATCCGGGGGAAAGTGGAAACGATCCTGTCCCGGATCGAGAGCATTGAGTTATAGTGTCCGGGTCGTACCGTTGTATAATTGAGGGTGTGAGGAGATGGACGGCCGGTTCAATGTGAATATCGCCGGGTATGCGCTCACCATTACGACCGAGCGGTCGGCTGAACACATGGAACGACTGAGCGAACTCCTGAACGAGAGGGTTCGGGAGGTCCAGAAGACGGGCGGAACGGCCAACTACCTTCACGTGATATTGGTGGCGGCCATGAAGCTCGGGGACGAAATTCTAGAGCTTCGCGAGCAGCTCGAAAAGGAAAAAGGGCGTTTTGAGGAGAAAAGCCAGGACCTTCTGACGGTGCTGGACAAGGCATTGAAGTAGGAAGGAGAGGCAGGCGGCCCCTGCCGTGCGCGTGATTGGTGGCAGTGTTTGAGCCAACACGAAGAGAACGGGATCCCTTCCTGGCGCCGGTGAGCATGCCCCCGCACGGGGAAGCCTGAAAGCGCCACCCAGGGAGCCCACCTGGTGAGAGCCAGGTTCAACTCGGCTACCGACACGGCAAAGCGCAGGGGCTTTCCCGCACGATGGGCGGGAGTCGGCCGTTCACATAGATCCGGGCGGCAGGGGAACTGGTTGTGTCCGTTCGACTGCGAATAAGGAATGATTGTTGTTCCGATAGACTGTAACCTCAAGCGGATCCGTGTGTTTCCTGCCGGGTTCTCACCTTATTCGCGGTTCCTGTCTCCCAGAAGAACTCCCTAGTCGGAAGGACGATTCATGTTTGTCGGAGAGCGGAAGGCGCTTCTTCGCTTGAGCGAACGAAGACGCGTCGATTCCGGAGAACCGGACCGTGAGCGTGCGGAGAAAAGTCTCCTGGTTCAGGAGCGCTTTGAGGCGGCCTTTCCCGCGACGCCCGGGCAGAAGATCGCCTTGTATTCGGCGGTTCGCGGGGAGGTCGGAACCGACCGGATCCGCGAACGTTGCCTTGCCGCCGGCGCCTGGCTCTACTATCCCCGGATAAGTGAAGACGGCAACCTCACTTTCTTCCGGCACGAGGGGAACGACGGCTGGGAGGCGGGGAGGTTCGGAATCCGGGAGCCCCGCATCGCCCCGGGCGAGGAAGGCATTCGGAAAGGGTTCAACCTGGTCGTCGTCCCCGGCCTGGCGTTCGACACGACCGGCCGAAGACTGGGGCGGGGCCACGGCTACTACGATCGTTTGCTCTTCGCCCTCGGGGGGACCGCGGTGACGGTGGGGCTTGCCTTTTCCTGGCAACTGGTACCCGAGGTCCCCGTCGACGCATGGGACGTTCCCGTCAGCGTGGTAATCACGGAAAACGGCGTCGTGGGACGCGGCATAAAATAGATGCGGTATGAGGGAGGAATCCTTTGGATACGACCATGATCGTCATCGTCATCCTATCGATATTCGTGACTGGTCTTACGTTCGTGGTGTTTTCCCTGCTGTCGAAGAAGAAATCGGCGGAAGACCGGGCACTGGAGGCCGCTGCCAAGGCCGAGGAGATCCTCAAGGCAGCAAGAAAGGAAGCCGAGAACACCCTCAAGGAGGCTGCGCTCCAGGCGAAGGATTACCAGCTCCAGGTGAAGCTCGATTTCGAGCGGGAAACCCGCGAGCGGAAAAACGAGATCAGTCAGCTCGAGAAGCGCCTCCTGCAGAAAGAGGACGTGCTCGACCGGAAGACGGAAGCCCTCGAGACTCGTGCGCAGGAGTTCGGGAAGAGGGAGAACGAGCTTGCCGAGCAGGCGGGAAGGCTCGAGCGCGGGAACGCGGAACTCCAGGAGATCCTCCGGGGGGCGAAAGAGAATCTCGAACGGATAGCCGGGGTGACGGCCGAGCAGGCCAAGGACGAACTCGTGGAGATGGTCACGAACGAGGCCAAACTCGAGGCCGGGAAGAAGATTCGCGCGATCGACGAAGAGTTCAAGGAGGAAGCGGGCCAGAAGGCGAAGAAGATGATCGCGCTGGCCGTCCAGCGGTACGCGGCCGACTACGTCACCGAGCGTGTCGTGACGGCGGTTCCGCTTCCCTCGGAGGAAATGAAGGGGAGGATCATCGGGAGGGAGGGCCGCAACATCCGCGCGTTCGAGGCGGCGACGGGGATCGACGTCATCATCGATGACACGCCGGAAGCGGTTATCCTGTCGGGGTTCAATCCCGTACGCCGCGAGGTCGCCAGGATCTCCCTCACGCGCCTCGTCCAGGACGGACGCATCCATCCCGCGCGGATCGAGGAAACGGTCGAGAAGGTGACGAAAGAGGTGGATGAGATCATCCGGGAGGCAGGGGAACAGGCCCTGTTCGACCTGGGTCTTCACGGGATCCACCCCGAACTGGTCAAACTCATCGGGAAACTCAAGTATCGGACATCCTACGGCCAGAGCATCTATACCCACTCCATCGAAGTGGCGTTCCTCTGCGGAATGATCGCTTCCGAGCTGGGGCTGAACGCGAAGATCGCCAAGCGGGCGGGGCTTCTGCACGACATCGGCAAGGCAGTGGACCACGAGGTCGAAGGGCCGCACGCACTGATCGGTGCGGACCTGTGCAAGAAGTACGGCGAGCCCAGCCGGATCATTCACGCGGTTGCTGCCCACCACGAGGACGAGTCCCCGCGGGACGTTCTCCCCATTCTCGTCCAGGCCTCCGATGCGCTTTCCGGGGCACGTCCGGGGGCGCGCCGGGAGATGCTGGCCAACTATCTCAAGCGTCTCGAGGACCTGGAACAAATCGCGAAGTCGTTCGCAGGCGTGGAGAAATCGTATGCCATCCAGGCCGGCCGGGAGGTGCGCATCATCGTCGACAACAGCAAGATATCCGACGATGTGGCCACCATGCTCGCCAGGGACATCGCGAACAAGGTCGAGGCCGAACTCTCTTACCCCGGACAGATCCGCGTTACGGTAATCCGCGAGACGCGCGCCGTGGAATACGCTCGCTAGGGACGGAGGGACGGTCCTGTGGTAAGACTTGCTTGATGGTACCGGGAACCGCAGTCCACGACCCGGGGGTGACAAGGGATACAAGGGTTTCCAGGACCGTCCCTGCTTATCCATGTTGATCCTATTTTTAGGAGACGTCGTCGGCAAGCCCGGCAGAAGGGCGGTGCGGGAGTATCTTTCCCGGATCCGCTCCCGCCGGGACGTCGATCTGGTCATCGCCAACGGAGAAAACGCTGCGGGAGGGGTCGGATTGACCGCTCCGGTGGTCCGCGAACTCTTTGATGCAGGGGTGGACGTCCTGACGGGAGGGAACCATACCTGGGACAAGCGGGAGGGGCTCCCGCTCGTGCGGGAAGAGGAGAAGGTCCTCCGGCCCGCGAATTACCCTCCGGGCGTGGAGGGACGAGGGTGGGGCGTTTTTCGGGGACGGAGCGGATCCCCGTACGTCGTGGTCTCCTTGATCGGCAGGGTCTTCATGGGGCAGGTCGACTGCCCCTTTCGGTGGATGGACGATTCGCTGCCGGAAATGAAGAGGCATGCCGCCGCGGTCATCGTAGACTTCCACGCGGAGGCGACGTCGGAGAAGCGGGCCATGTCGTTCCACCTCGACGGGAAAGTATCCGCGGTCGCCGGCACCCACACCCACGTCCAGACCGTGGACGCACAGGTCTTGCGCGGCGGGACAGGGTACATAACCGATGCCGGGATGTGCGGCCCCGCGAATTCCGTGATCGGGATGGACTCCGGCGAGGTTTTGCGGCGGTTTCTCACCCAGGTTCCGACTCGGTTCGAGGTGGCCTCCGGCGAGGCGGAGGCGGCCGGCGTCTTTTTCGAGATCGACCCGGAGACCGGGACGTGCCGTGGCGCGGAGGCGTTCGTGATGCGGGAAACCATGATGAGAAACCGGGAAGCATGGACACGATCCTGACATCCCTCAGGCGCGGGACGGTCGACCTCATTTCCGAGGAGGAGCTCGGCGGAAAACTCCGGCGGGCGCAGAGGGAAAAGAGACCCCTTCGCGTGAAGGCGGGGTTCGACCCGACAGCTCCCGACTTGCACCTGGGGCACACGGTTCTCATCCAGAAGCTCAAGCATTTCCAGGAGGCCGGACACCAGGTGGTGTTTCTCATCGGGGACTTCACGGGGATGATCGGCGACCCCACGGGGAAAGTCGAGACCCGCAAACCCCTGACACGGGAGGACGTGGAACGAAACGCGCAGACCTACCGGGAACAGATCTTCAAGATCCTCGATCCGGATAAGACCGAGGTCCGATTTAACTCCGAGTGGCTTTCCCCGCTGTCGATCGAGGAGATGGTTCGGATCGCCGCCCAGATGACGGTGGCCCGGATGCTGGAGCGGGACGATTTCCGACGGCGCTATGAAGAGGAGCGTCCGATCTCGATACACGAATTTCTCTACCCCCTCCTTCAGGGATACGATTCGGTCGCCCTGCGGGCGGACGTGGAGCTGGGGGGCACCGACCAGAAATTCAACCTCCTCGTGGGCCGTGATCTCCAGCGGGTCTGGGGACAGGAGCCCCAGGTAGTCATCACCACGCCGCTCCTTGAGGGCCTGGACGGCGTGAACAAGATGAGCAAGAGCCTCGGGAACTACGTGGGGATCACGGAAGGACCCGACACGATCTTCGGGAAGATGATGTCGATCTCGGACGAACTCATGCTCCGGTACTACGAGCTGCTGTCGGATATCTCCGTGGACGAACTGGAGCGGCTCAAAAAGGGAATTGCGGACGGGTCACGCCACCCGATGGAGGCCAAGGTGGCCCTGGCCCGGGAGATCGTCGCCCGCTTCCACGGCGCGGCGGCCTCCAGGGGGGCGGAAGAAGGATTCCGGAAGCGATTTTCCCGGAAGGAATTCCCCGAAGATGCCCGCCGCGTACCCGGCAGTGCGCTATCCGGGAAGACCGATCTGGCCTCGGTTGTCTCCACGGTTTCCCAATCCTTCCGGTCGAAGGCGGCGGCCCGTCGCCTCATAGAGCAGGGGGGACTGGAAATCAACGGGGAGAGGGTGTGCGACCCGTCGGGAGAGATTTCCCCGGGCGGCGAAATCCGCCTGAAAATCGGGAAAAAAGAGTTTGTTATCGTCGCGTTCGACTGAAGGTCGGGTCACCCCGATTTTTTTCTTGCCCCCGTCGGGGAAATGGGCTATATTTTGCGTCGCTCAAGCAACGCCAGTGGCAACCCTCCCGTATCTTCCGGCAGGAAGCCCCGTTGTTTTGCGGATGGTACCCGCGGTATAATAATGTCGGGATCTTTCGTATTGATCTTGACACTCGAAGTCGTTTTTCATATATTGGTTAGTCCGCCCCGCGTATCGGGGGCGGGCCAATTTCCAGACCGGATCTTTGAAAACTGAACAGGGAATGCGAGGCGTGAATCGGATCTTCGTCTTTTCCGTTTTTTGTTTTCAAGTGGAGAGTTTGATCCTGGCTCAGAACGAACGCTGGCGGCGTGCCTAACACATGCAAGTCGAGCGCGAAAGGGGGGGCAACTCCCCAAGTAGAGCGGCGCACGGGTGAGTAACGCGTGGGTAACCTACCTCCGGGCGGGGGATAACCACTCGAAAGGGTGGCTAATACCGCATGAGACCACGGGGTCCTCGGATCCTGGGGTTAAAGGCGGCACCGGCTTGCCGGTGCTGTCACCTGATGATGGGCCCGCGTACGATTAGCTAGTTGGTAGGGTAATGGCCTACCAAGGCTGCGATCGTTAGCTGGTCTGAGAGGATGACCAGCCACACTGGAACTGGAACACGGTCCAGACTCCTACGGGAGGCAGCAGTGAGGAATATTGCGCAATGGGGGAAACCCTGACGCAGCAACGCCGCGTGGGTGAAGAAGGCCTTCGGGTCGTAAAGCCCTTTCGGACGGGACGAACGCTCCGCGGGGATAATCCGCGGAGTCTGACGGTACCGTAGGAAGAAGCACCGGCTAACTCCGTGCCAGCAGCCGCGGTAATACGGAGGGTGCAAGCGTTGTTCGGAATTACTGGGCGTAAAGCGCGTGTAGGCGGCCTGGTAAGTCAGATGTGAAAGCCCTCGGCTTAACCGGGGAAGTGCATCTGAAACTGCCTGGCTTGAGTACGGGAGAGGGAGGCGGAATTCCCAGTGTAGAGGTGAAATTCGTAGATATTGGGAGGAACACCGGTGGCGAAAGCGGCCTCCTGGACCGATACTGACGCTGAGACGCGAAAGCGTGGGGAGCAAACAGGATTAGATACCCTGGTAGTCCACGCTGTAAACGATGGGCACTAGGTGTGGGGGGTATCCACTCCTCCCGTGCCGCAGCTAACGCATTAAGTGCCCCGCCTGGGGAGTACGGCCGCAAGGCTAAAACTCAAAGGAATTGACGGGGGCCCGCACAAGCGGTGGAGCATGTGGTTTAATTCGACGCAACGCGAAGAACCTTACCTGGGCTTGACATCCCCGGAACCCCCTGGAAACAGGGGGGTGCCCCCGTAAGGGGGAGCCGGGAGACAGGTGCTGCATGGCTGTCGTCAGCTCGTGTCGTGAGATGTTGGGTTAAGTCCCGCAACGAGCGCAACCCCTGTCCTTAGTTGCCAGCATTCAGTTGGGCACTCTAAGGAGACTGCCGGTGTCAAACCGGAGGAAGGTGGGGATGACGTCAAGTCCTCATGGCCTTTATGCCCAGGGCTACACACGTGCTACAATGGCCGGGACAAAGGGCTGCAATCCCGCGAGGGGGAGCGAATCCCAAAAACCCGGTCCCAGTTCGGATTGGAGTCTGCAACTCGACTTCATGAAGTCGGAATCGCTAGTAATCGCAGATCAGCAGGCTGCGGTGAATACGTTCCCGGGCCTTGTACACACCGCCCGTCACACCACGAAAGCTGGCTGTACCAGAAGCCGCTGGGCT
>CAWEPX010000032.1:0-387500 GCA_963811025.1 uncultured delta proteobacterium | reverse complement strand
CACGGGCTGGGCGTCCATGAATACAGCGCCAAGGAGATCAAGCTCTCCGCCACCGGCTTCGGCTCCGCCCCCAAGGAGCAAGTGTCCGAGATGGTGTGCCGTCTCCTCGGTATACGGGAGCCGGTTCCCCCCGATGCCTCCGACGCCCTCGCGATGGCCTTCTGCCGGGCCGTGTCCCGGGAACTTCCCTCGTAGGCCCGTAACCCTTCCCCTTCCGTTTCGATCGGACCCGTTCCCTGTTCCAGGCATATCCTTCCCTGCCGGGAAACCCCCGCCTTGACAACTAGAAATATTTATAGTCTTCTTATTGGTATTAACAGCGTAACTACCTAATTAGGAAACAAGTATTCGCCAACCGCAGGGCGGGGAGGGCAGTGGTATCGAGATGGCCTCCTCCTGGATGCATCCTCCGGCGTATCCTCTCCGTTTCCTGCACGGGTCGATTTCGGCAAGAAATCGAATCGGTCACCAATCTGTCCCTTCCGTCGTCGTAGGGTGTTTTAAAGCCGAGATATCTGCGAACGGGTACGTCCCGTTTCGCATTGAATAAGATTCAGGGGATGCGGGCGGACGCGGTTATCTGAACAACCCGCCTTAGCGGAGAGACGCATCCATGATGTCTCGACTCTCCAAGGGGACATTGATCGGTGTCGCCGCTGGCATCGTGGGGATCGTTGCGAGCGGCACCCCCGTAGGCCTTTACCTCGAGGAAAACTTCGGGCTGGAGATTCTGTTCCACCTGAGGGGACACCGGACCCCCCCCCCGGACGTGGTCATCGTCAGCATCGACAAGGAATCGGCCGATTCCCTGGACCAGGACCCCAACGTGACGAATTGGCACCGGTCCCTGCACGCCCGTCTCACGGAAACCCTGTCGGCCAGCGGTGCGGCGGTCATCGTGTTCGACGTCTTCTTCGAGGAATACTCGGATCTGGAAGGTGACCTGGCGTTTGCCGAGGCGATGCGGAAGGCGAATAACGTGGTGTTGTGCAAGCGCCTGCAGTCCGAGAGGATTTATCTGACGGACATGAGGGGAAAGCCGGCGGGGAAAGCAAAGATCGCACGGGAAATCCCCCCGATCCCTCTCCTGGCCGACGCCTCCGTTGCCACATCTCCCTATCCGCTCCCCAAGATTCCCGTCAAGGTAAGCCGGAACTGGGTGTTTCGGGAAACGATAGGGGATACCCACGCGCCCACGATTGCCGGTGGTCGCATTCCAGCTGTATGCGCTTCCCGCGGCCGATGATTTGCTCCGCCTCCTGGGAGAGGTTTTTCCTGCCCGGGCGGGAAACCTTCCCCGTTCCGGGGAGGATTTGGTCCGCTCGATCGGAGTGGTAAGAATGATCCGGGAAATACGGGAGATCTTCGAAAAGGAACCGCTGGCGGAGAAAAGGATGCTGGATGCGCTGGACTCTCCCCAACCGCTCCCCGTGGATCCGAAAAAACGCCGGATCCTCCGGTCGCTCATACACCTGTACGGCGGCGGCGTCAGCAAGTTCCTGAATTTCTACGGTCCGACGCGGACGATCCCCACCATCCCGTTTTACCGCGCACTCACGCTTGGGAGTACGACGGACCCCGGCGGCCCGTCACCGGAGGAGGTGGCGGGAAAAGCGGTATTCGTCGGCTCCTCGGAATCCCGGCAGCTCTCGCAGAAAGACGGGTTCTACACGGTGTACACGGAAGAGAACGGGGTGGACTTGAGCGGCGTGGAAATCGCCGCGACGGCATTTGCCAACCTCGTTGAGGACATGCCGATCCGTCCGCTTCCGTATCCCTACCACGTTGCCACGCTGCTCGCATGGACTTTGGGGGTGGGGATTCTCTCCTTCGCTTTTCGCCCCGCCTTCGCCATCCCGGGAGTGGCGGCACTTTCCCTCCTGTACCTCGGTGCGGCGGAATACCGGTTCGCAACCGCGGGCGTGTGGTATCCCGTCGTTTTCCCCCTGGCAATCCAGGGACCCATCGTCCTGCTCGGGGCCGTCGCGTGGAACTACGTCGATCTGCAAAGGCAGCGGAAACATTTCCGGAGGGCCTTCGAGCAGTATCTTCCCGCTGACGTCGTGAACGAGTTGGCCGAAAACGTGTCGGGTCTCGGCGTGAGCAACAGGCTCACGAACGGCATCTGTCTGGCCACGGATGCGGGGCAGTACACCTCCCTTTCCGAGTCGATGGACCCGAAGGAACTCGCGGACGTCATGAACCGATATTACGAGGCGATATTCGAACCCATAAATCGCCGGGGAGGCATGGTCTCGAACATCGTCGGGGATTCCATGCTGGCTCTGTGGCTGTCCGGTCGGGTGGACACCGCCCCCATGGTCGATGCCTGCGGGGCGGCGATCGAGATCGCCATCGCCTTGCGGAAATTCCGGCAAAACCTGGGGAAGCCGGCGCTTCCCACACGCATCGGACTGCACACCGGGGAGATCTTCCTCGGGAACATCGGGGGCGCGCAGCCATTTCGAATACCGCCCGGTCGGAGACATCGTCAACACGGCGACAAGGATCGAAGGGATGAACAAATACCTGGGAACGAAAATACTGGTTTCCGCGGAGGTGTGTTCCGCAGTCAACGGCTTCCTGACACGGGACCTGGGGATGTTCCTGCTTGCAGGAAAATCCAGGCCGGTGAACGTGCACGAACTGATTTCCCGCCTCGAGGAATCCACTCCCCGGCAACGGGACTGTTGCGCCCGGTTTTCGGAAGGGGTCGAGGCGTTCCGCCGTCAATCCTGGGACGAGGCGTCCCGGATATTCAACGAGACGCTCACAATCCATGGAGGAGACGGTCCCTCGCACTTCTACCTGGACCTTTGCGCTCGGTATTCACAGAGTCCGCCCGGGGATTCGTGGGACGGGGTTATCCACATGAGGAGCAAGTAGACGCTGACAGGGAAGGCGGGAAACGATTCCCTCAAGGAGGGAGAAGGATGTCGAAATTTCGTTCTCTGACGGGCCTGGGATTCATTGCCGCAGTCGTTCTGGCTACTCCGCACTTCTCCCACGAAGCCGTTGCCGAGACATGCGAAAGGCCGGTTGCGGTTGCCGTCTCGGTGCAGGGAGAGGTGAATGCAAGGAAGGGAGGAGCGGCGGATTGGGAGCCGGTCAGGCGCAAGGACGCCTTCTGCCCGGGAGATGCCGTCCGGGTGATGGAGCAAAGCAGGGCGGACCTTCTCCTGATCAACGAGACGACCCTTCGCCTCGACCAGAATACGGAGATCGTCTTCACCGCGCCCGAGAGGAAGAAGGAGTTCTTGCTGGACGTGCTCTTCGGGGGCACCTATTTCATGAGCCGCACCCCGCGAACGTTCAAGGTTCACACCCCCTTCGTCAACGCGGGGATCGAGGGGACGGAGTTCTTCATCGGCGTGGAAAAGGACAGGGCCCTCCTGACGGTGTTCGAGGGAAGGGTTGCCGCGGCGAACGATCGGGGAGAAGTCGTGGTCACCGGGGGGCAATCGGTCGTGGCGGAGGCGGGCCGCGCGCCGGTTCTCCGCACCGAGGCCAGGCCCGCGCGACGCGGTCCGGTGGACGCTTTTCTACCCCGTGGTGGGTGCGACCCGTCCCGGCGCCCCGTCAGGCTGGCAGGACCGTGCCGCAAACCTTCTCGCCGTCGGCAGGGTCGACGAGGCCAGTGCGGAGATCGACGAGGCCCTGAAAACGGCGCCGGGCAACGCCGGATGCGCTTTCCCTGCAGGCGGTCATCGCGGTCGCGCAGAACGAGAAGGAAAAGGCCCTCGACCTGGCGAAGAAGGCGGTCGCCGCGGCACCGGAATCGGCCACCGCCCTGGTCGCCCTTTCCTACGCGCAGCAGGCGGATTTCGACCTGGAGGGCGCCCTTGCCTCCCTCCGGGAGGCGGTGAAGATAGAGCCCGGGAACGCACTGGCCCGGGCGAGGCTCTCCGAGCTCCTCCTTTCCTTCGGCCGCCTGGACGAGGCGCTCGACGAGGCGAAGAAGGCGGCGGCGCAAAATCCCGACATCGCCCGGACGCAGACGGTTCTGGGGTTTGCCTACCTGGCCCAGATAAAGACGAAGGAATCCCGGGACTGCGTTCGAAAGGGCGATCGGACTGGACCAGGCGGATCCGCTGCCGCGGCTGGGCCTGGGGCTGGCGACGATCCGGGACGGAGACGTGGAAGCAGGGCGGAAGGAGATCGAAATCGCGGCGAGTCTCGACCCGAACAACTCCCTCATCCGCAGCTATCTCGGGAAGGCGTACTACGAGGAGAAGCGGGGGAAGACCGCCTCCACGCAGTTCTCCATGGCGAAGGAGCTGGATCCCAACGATCCGACCCCCTACTTCTACGACGCGATCCTGAAGCAGTCCGTGAACCGGCCGGTGGAGGCGCTGCATGACCTGCAGAAGTCGATCTCGCTGAACGACAACCGGGCGGTCTACCGGTCCCGCCTGCTGCTGGACGAGGACCTGGCGGCTCGAAGCGCAAGCCTGGGGAGAATCTACGACGACCTGGGGTTCCAGCAGCTGGCGCTGGTGGAGGGGTGGAAATCGGTCAACACCGACCCGGCGAACTACTCCGCGCACCGGTTCCTGGCCGACTCCTACTGCGGCCCTGCCCGCGGCACGAGATCGCCCGGGTGAGCGAGCTGCTGCAGTCGCAGCTGCTCCAGCCGATCAACATCAACCCGGTCCAGCCCAACCTCGGACAGGAAGCGGCTTTTCATCCTGGAAGGGGCCGGACCCTCCTCCCCCTTCGTTCAACGAGTTCAACCCCCTGTTCAACCGGAACCGCCTGGCGCTGCAGGCAAGCGGCGTCGTCGGGGAAAACAGCACCCGCGGAGGCGAGGTCGTCCATTCCGCCGTCGCGGGACACTTTGTCCTACAGCGTGGGGCTGTTCGACTTCAACACCGACGGATTCCGGCCCAACAACGACCTTGATGAAAGCATCTTTAACGCGTTTGCCCAGCTCAGCGTTTCGTACAAGACAAGTCTCCAGGCGGAGTTCCGGACGGACAAGCAGAGAAAACGGGGATCTCACGCTCGATTTCGATCCGGAATCCTTCTTGCCCACGCGCTGACGACAGGAGGACAAGAAAATACCTTGCGGGTCGGATTCCACCACGCATTCTCGCCCGGGTTCCGACCTCATCGGGTATGTCAGCCGCCAGGAACTGGATGTGAACGGTAGATTTAAACCTCCCACAATTCGGTGTGGCTTTTAACGATCGTACAAAATGATACGAGTACCGGCGGGGAGCTTGCAGCATCTGTTTCGATCGGAACAGATTCGAATCTGATCAGCGGCGCCGGGTATTTCACTGGTCGATAGTGATGTCATAAACGAAAGTCTGATACAGCTACCCCCTCCCGACCCGCCCTTCATGATGTCTCCGATCAAGGGACTGACCGATATCCACCACATGATCCTGTACATGTATTCGCAGATCCAGTATCCGAAAAACGTGACGACTCACCGTCGGCGCAAGCGGCGACTTCTATCGAGAATGATTTCGAAGGCGACCGGGACCAGTTCAACCCGAAATTCGGGGTCACCTGGAACGTCTCTCCCTGCCACGACGATACGGGCGGCGGTTTTCCGAGTCTTCAAGCGAGCGTTCGTGAACGATCAGACCCTCGAGCCGACGCAAGTTGCCGGGTTCAACCAGTTTTTCTTTGATGCAGATGGTACGCGGTCATGGCGGTACGGGGCCGCCATCGATCAGAAATTCTCCGGGGATATTTTTGGCGGCGTAGAGTACTCGCAAAGGGACCTGGATGTACCGTATGAAACACCGTTTCTTACATTTGACCACGTCGACTGGAAGGAACGCCTCGGGCGCGCCTACCTCTTCTGGACACCTCACAAATGGGTTTCGCTGAGCGCCGAGTATCAGTACGAACGGTTCGACAGGGACCAGGAATTCAGCTTTGGGATAGAAGAAGTAAAAACACACCGTGTTCCGCTGGGGCTCGGTTTCTTCCATCCCAGCGGGATATTCTTCCGTCTGAAGGAAACATATTTCAATCAAAAGGGGGATTTTCAAAGCCAACTTGCCGACGCTGCGGTTCCCGGCTCGGACAGTTTCTGGATTACCGATGCCTCGATCGGGTACCGCCTGCCGAAACGGTACGGAATATTCTCCGTCGATGCGAGAAACCTGTTCGACAAGTCGTTCCGGTATCAGGACACGGACCCGGTGAGTCCCGTGCTGCAACCTGTGCGCTCCGTCGTTTTCAAGCTCACGTTGGCGCTTTAACGCGTTGGTTTGATAAGGAGGTGATCTTTATGTGATTGACAACGGGGGGGAGCTTTGCATCGGGGGAAGCAGGGACTTCGCGGTAAACGGTATGAATCCAGGGAGGGAAACGATGAGATCTTCACGAATTATGGCGATTATTCTTTGTCTGTGCTTCACGTTTGCTGGAAGCTTTGCGCTGGCACAAGATGAAAACATTGTAGTAGAAAGAGGAAATAGAACAATAACAGTTACTGTTGATCATAATAATATGCTTAAAAAAGTAATAATCAGAGACGGAACTGCTGAAGAAGATGTTACAAGAAGAGCGAACGAAAGACATGGAGATAATTTAACAGACCTACAAATAAAGAGGAAACATGGACCGGCGGAGGATATCAAGTTTGTTACTGAAGGCACTGTTATTGAATCCGGAACTGGCACCTGCGTGTGGAAATTTTCCGGGGGGCATTGGCATCAATATTGTTGGTAAACACATATTATGATTTGTCATCGTATTTTTCTCTTAAAAAGCCCGGCCTGGGCCGGGCTTTTTATTTCCGGAGGTGGCTGAACGGCCCATCTTCCTCTTCTGTTATCGAGCACCTTCCGGTATATTCCCCCTATCTAAAGGGAAGAGGCGTTGCGTGTATTTCGGCGGCTGGTTGCGAGGGAATATGGCCGGGAAGACCGCCTCGATTGCAAAGATCACCCGTCCGGTTCTCGCCGGGAGCTACCCCAGGAAACGGCTGTTCCGCCTCGTCGACAGTGCCCGGAAACAGAAGGTGGTGTGGGTAACCGGCCCGCCGGGCTCGGGGAAGACCACACTGGTAAGCAGCTACGTCGCGGAACGGCGTTCTCCCTGCCTGTGGATCCGGCTGGAAGAGGGCGACGCCGATCCCGCGACCTTCTTCCACTACCTCGGTCTCGCGGCGAAGAAGGCTGCGCCCCGGGTACGAAAGCCGCTTCCCATTCTGACTTCCGATCAGCACCCGGCCGTCCCGGTATTTGCCCAGCGGTATTTCGAAGCCCTGTTCTCCCGCCTTGAAAGCGGGTCGGTGATCGTGTTCGACGACTACCAGAAAATTCCTGCCGACTCGGCATTCCATGCGATGCTGCGGGACGGTCTTTCCCTCCTCCCACCAGGCATCAGCGTCGTTCTCATCAGCCGGGAGCAGCCCCCTCCGCTGTTCGCCCGACTTCGCGCCAGCCAGGCTATGGGGGTCATCGGCTGGAAGGATCTCCGCCTGTCCCCTCCGGAGACGGAAGGGATTGCACGCCTCCGGGGGACAACGAAGAGGACCAGGGAAACGATCCGGAGCCTGTACGGCATTTCCGACGGATGGGCCGCCGGATTCGTGCTCCTGCTGGACAAAGCCGGACCGGGATCGGGATCTCCGCTGAAACTGCCCCGGCAAAAACCCCAGGAGATCCTGGACTACTTCGCGGGGGAGATCCTGGAAAATCTGGACGAGGAGATGCACTCCTTCCTGCTGAAAAGCGCTCACCTTCCCCGGATGACACCCAGGATGACCGAACAATTGACAGGGCTTCGCCGGGCCGGGAAGATCCTTGCCTCGCTTAACCGCCACAATTACTTCACCGAGGTGTATCCGGGTTCCGAGCCGGTGTACGAATACCATCCCCTGTTCCGGGACTTTCTGAAATCCCGTGCCGACGACATATTTTCGGAAAAATATATTCGCCGCCTCCGGGCGAAGGCGGCCGTGATCATGGAGAACTCCGGGTATTTCGAGGAGGCCGCCGGCATCTTCCGCGAGATCGGCGACTGGAACGGGTTTTCCCGTATCCTGCAAAAGCAGGCGCCCTCGCTTGTCCGGCAGGGAAGGGAAGGAACGCTTGCCGAATGGCTGGAGTTCCTTCCGGGAGAGATCCTCGAGGAAGACCCGTGGCTTCTCTACTGGAGGGGAGTGGCGCAGCTATCTTCCCGCCCCGGGGAAAGCCAGGGCGATTTCAAGGAGGCCTTCCGGCGGTTTTCGCGACAGAAGGAACGGGACGGTTCGTTCCTGGCATGGGCAGGTATTGTCGACGCGATCATCTACGGTCCCGGAAGCCTGAAAACGCTCGATCCCTGGTTTACAACCCTCGGCAAGATGTGGAAGAGGAGCACCCCCTCCCTGCCCGAAGAGATCGAGTCCAAGGCGACGTGCGCCATGATCAAGGCTCTTTCCTTGAGACGTCCACCCTTTGTCGACATGGGAATGTGGGCGGATCGGGCGATGCGCCTTGCCAGATCGACCCGGGACGTGTCGCTTAGGTTTACTTCCCTGCTAAACGTAGCGTATTACCGGTTCCACAGCGGGGATTTCCAGGAAACGGGACTTCTTCTCGACTCGTTGCGCGAACTGGGACGGAGGCCGGAGATCTCCCCGCTCTCTCGCCTGACCCTTTGCTGGCTCGAGGCGGCATACGCCAACGTGAACGGGATGCACGACCGTTGCCGGAAGGTGGTGGCGGAGGGGATCGAACTGGCCGACACGACGGGAGTCCACCTCATGGACTTTCTGCTCAATGGTCACGGGGCGATTGTCCAACCTGCACGGAGGGGATCTGCAGACGGCGAGGGGATTCCTGCGCAAGATGGCATCCGGGCTTTCGGCGGCGAGACCGTGGGAAGCGTCCTTTTACCATCGCATCGCGGCCTGGGAAGCCCTGCACCGGGAGGACCGGGCGCAGGCCCTGTTCCATTCGGACCGCTGCCTTGCCATGTGCGAGGAGGTGGGCAATCCCTGGACCGAAGCATTGGCTCTCCTGCTGAGAGCATTCGTCCTCCACGAAGAGGGGCAGGCGGAAGAAGCGAACCGCCATCTCAAACGAGCGCTTCGGATGGGCAAAGTCAGCGGAATGCATTTCATCCGTTTCGCCTGTCTTCTGGCGGAGGCTTACTTCTCCCTGGTCCGGGGGGACGAGGCATCCGGTCTTTCGTCCCTTCGGGAAGGGTTGCGCATCGGGAGGGAGAAGGGCTATATCGACGTCTACCTGTGGCGTCCCGGCCTGCTGGAAACTGTTGCCGCGAAAGCGATGGAAAAAGGGATCGAGACGGGGTATGTCCGCGAACTCATCCGGAGGAACGCCCTTGTCCCCGACTCCGCTCTTCCGGGCCTGGAGAGCTGGCCGTGGCCGCTCAATCTCAATACGCTTGGGACGTTCGAACTTCTCAGGGAGGGGAAGCCCCTCGCGTTTTCACGGAAGGTCCAGCACAAGCCCCTTCTGATGCTCAAGGTGTTTGTCGCCATGGGGGGGAAGGATGTCTCGGAAGAACAGGTGACCGACATCCTCTGGCCCGATGCGGAGGGAGACCTGGCGCACCAGTCCTTTGCCACGACGCTCAGGCGTCTGCGAAAACTGCTCGGAAACGAGAAGGCTGTTTTGCTGCGCGAGGGCCGGGTTACCCTGAACGACCGCTATTGCTGGGTGGATGCGTTCGCATTCGAGTCCCTTCTCGCGCAGGTCGACGCCGCGGTCGTGAGCGGCGATGTCCGCCCGGAAGAAACGCGCGCCGCGAACCTCGCGGAGAAAGCGATCGCCTTGTACAAAGGACCCTTCCTTGCGGGGGAAGCCTCCCGCCCCTGGGCCGTGGGGATGGGGGAACGGATGAGAAGCAAATTCCTTCGTGCGGTGGGGGTCCTTGGCCACTACCGGGAAAGGAAGGGAAAATGGGCAGAGGCGATCATCTGCTACCGGAGGGGGGTGGAAGTGGATGAACTCGCGGAGGAATTCTACCAGCGCCTGATGATCTGCCACCAGCGCAACGGACAAGTTGCCGAGGCCGTGGCCGCATACAACCGCTGCCGGCAGGCGCTTTCCTCCATGCTTGGAATCACCCCCTCTCCGGAAACCGAGGCCATCCTGAAGCGTATCCGACCCTCCTGACCGTCTCCCCCGATTTTACGAATCCGTCTCCGATCTGTCACCTTCCCCATAGGAGGATGACATTGCCGGCCAGGTTTTCCCGTCGTTGGTGTTCCCTTCCGGAGAAACGTTCTCCGGGGCAGCAGGGAAGGGCGGGCAGGGGGGGAACCGGGCAGTCGCGGCGCAAGTGCTCCGGCCATCCCGTCGTATTGGAGGTGCGGCGATGGAAAGATTCTCGATCAGGATCCTTTACCGGGACAGGAACAATCCAGGGAAATTCGTGGGAATTTTGGAAAGGCATGGGGAAGAGGAGAAGCGGGGGTTTGTGAGCATGGAGGAGCTCTGGAATATTTTCCTCTCCTACGAACCGGAACCGGATCGGGGGAAGGTCGTGTCCCTTGAGGGAGAAGGACGCCGCCCCCGCGAGGAACTGATAGATCTGTTCCAGAGACTGCGTGAGGAGTAGGAATCGGGGGGACGGTGGGATTGGTCAGCTATATCATCCGGATATACCGCCGGGACGAGTCGGATCCCGGCCTGATTGTGGGGATCGTGGAGGATATCGAATCCAACGTTAAGCAAAGGTTTGCCAGTTTCGAGGAACTGAAAAGGATTCTTGGAGCCCCGAAAAGCCGGTTGCCCCGAAAAGAGGAAGGGCGGCGTAATGGAAAAATAGGGGGGGCGGCGGACGAATGATTATGGCCGGGTTCAGATCTCCAGGATCTCCCCCTTGATCAGGAACCGGATGTCCCGCCGGTCGAGTGCCGAAAGCTCCTTCTCGATTTCCGGCTGGTATTGGGGTTTGACGTGGGTTAGGTAAATTCGCGGCGGCGGGGTTTTCATCTTCGCGATCTCTCTTCCCAGGAGCGACGGCGTGAGATGGCCCGATTGCAGGGCGGTCCTTTCCATTCGGTTCGGGAACGAGGTTTCCACGATCAGGCAGTTGACGGGAAACATCTTCATCCTTTCCCAGAAAAGATCGGTCGGCCCCGTGTCTCCCGTATAGGCGATCGCCTTCCGCTCCTTGTTTTCCAGGATGTACCCGTACGAAGGAACGGTGTGACTGACCTTTTCCGCCGTGACCCTGTACCCGTCGATCGTTTCCGTGAATCCGGGCCGAATGATGCCGAACCGCAGCACGGGCGTATCGGGGGTCGGGATCCGGGTGAAATCCGGCCAGATCCGGCCGTTGAAGATGTTTTGCTTCAGGTCGTCGATAACCTCCTTCCCGCTCATGACGGTCACGGTGCTTCCCGTCTCGTGGACCACGAGATTGTCAAGCAGGAAGGGAATCCCCTTGATGTGGTCGAAGTGGACGTGGGTGAGAAGAATGTGCCGGATCCTGCTCTCCTCGCTGATGTTCAGGGAGATGCCGATCGTCCCCGCGTCGAGCAGAATTTTTCCGTCGACGGAAAATGCGGGACAGTAATGGCCGGGAACCTCGGAGCCTGAGGCGCCGAGAACCTTGATAATCAAAGTGATGGGTCCTCTCGGGGAAAGATTTCAACCCGTTTCGGGACATCATGCCGAAGCGGAAGTGACGATTAGAGGACAGATTGGACATTCCGGTTTCAGAATAATGCAAACGAAGCTGCTTCTCGATTTCATCCGGGCCCTGTTCGAGGAGCCGGATCCGGGGCGGTTCCAGGTCGCTTTCCTCGAGACCCTGTTACGGATCCGGACCATTCAGAGACGATCGGCGTGGACCCGGAAGGGGGACAGGGCGAAACGGAACATTGCCGCCGCGTCCGGTCAGGCAGGGGCAAAAGGTTCACCTTCACCGCTCGCATGAAAAAACTTCGTATCCGCAAGAGCGGACGGATCGCCTAAGAGCAGTCCGGGAGTGAACCTTCCATCTGACCCGGATTGGCGAGGGAGCGGCCCCTGTTTCCTTCTTGCGGTGTTCTCGTTTCTCTCGGGTCCCCTGCATCCCCTCCGGGAGCGGACCTGTTTCCTTCCGGTCCGGCCGCTTCGCGAAATTCCCGGAATCGCCGCCGCCTTGCGAGGATGTCGATCTCGCTTTGCATGGCTTGCTGGTTTGCCTCGGAACAACATCTCCAGATGGCGTGCAGCCTGCTGTTTCCTTTCGCCGTCAGCATATCGTCATGGGATCTTGTGTCCCCAGGATGAGCGGGGGAATCATCCTTCGACTCATATCGTTCGCGGAAGCTTCTTTTCGAGAGGACATCGATCTCGCTCTGCCGCGCCTGCTGGAAAGCAACCGAAAACACCCGGCCAAAGGTCTTAACCATCGCATGTACACTCTCGATTCCCTTTTCCATGACGGCCTCCCCGCGCTTCATTCCGCAAGACAAGTATTTCGTTTGCTGCTCGCCGACGCTGCTATTTGCGTTGCCTGTATTAGTAACAAGGAATGTGCCATTGGGCCGATTTTCCGGACCCGGGAGTGTATCCTATTGTTGTTGCTTAACAATGAGACGTTTTCTGCCCCGCAGACCGATGACTCCCGGGACAGCGCTAACCCTATATGTTGTCGTTGTGTCTATATATTGTCATATAGGCAATATGTAGCCGGAGCGAATTGGAGAAATGGCGAATGATTCCGTCCCTGCACATATTCTCCGATGTGCGGAAGTTGGTCCGGCTTCCTCCCCCGCGTCCGGTCCGGTGTCCCGACAAGGCGAATGGGTAAAGAAGGGATGATCATTTTGATCCCCACGTGACGACGCACGACCGCGTTCTCCTGCGGAAAAGAAATGGTATGATGGACAACCATGATCGAGCATCTGCGCGGTCGCCTTTCGGGCGGGGGGAAAGATTTCGTTGTGGTGGAGTGCGCAGGGGTAGGATTGCGTGTACATATATCCTCCGTGACGCGCGCCGACCTTCCCCCCGAAGGGGAGTCCTGCCTGATTCGCACCTTCCTCCAAATGCGCGAGGGGGGTTCCGACCTGTTCGGTTTTTCCTCCGAGACGGAACGGGAGATCTTCCTTGCGATCATCGGCGTTAGCGGAGTCGGGCCGAAGTCCGCGGTGGCCATCCTGTCGGTTATGGGGATTTCCGGTGTTCTATCGGCGTGCGCGCGGGAGGATGCTGCACCCTTTACGAGGGTGCCCGGCATCGGGAAAAAACTGGCGCAGCGGATCGCCCTGGAGCTTCCGGACCGGCTGAAGAAAGTGGCGGTCGAGCTGGCTCCCGCCGCGGCGGCCGACGGGGAGGGTGTATCCTCCGAGCCGGAAGTAGAGGCCGCCCAGGCGCTGGTAGCTCTCGGATTCTCCCGGGGGGAGGCGCAGATAACGGTGGCCGGCCTGCGGAAAGAGGCAGGGGCGGACGCGCCTGTGGAACTCCTGATCCGGGGGGCGCTCAAGCGCCTCTCGGGACCGCGCAGATGACCAGCACGCGGAAAGCGGAGGAGGGGCGGTGGAAGAGCGTATCGTGACACCAAAGGCCGGCGGGGAGGAAGGGGGGTTCGATCTCTCCCTCCGGCCGAAATACCTGGCCGACTTCATCGGACAGGCTCCCATCGTATCCAACCTTAAGACCTTCATCGGGGCGGCGAAGAGCCGCGGCGAGCCGCTCGACCATGTTCTTCTGTCGGGCCCCCCCGGCCTGGGGAAGACGACACTGGCCCACATCATCGCCAACGAGATGGGGGTGGGGATTCGTACCACGTCCGGCCCTGCAGTGGAGAGGAAAGGCGATATCGCCGCGATCCTGACGGCGCTGGAGCCCGGTGACGTCCTCTTCATCGACGAGATTCATCGCCTGAGCCGGGTCCTGGAGGAGTTGTTGTACTCCGCCATGGAGGATTTCGCCCTGGACATCATCCTGGGTCAGGGTCCTTCGGCCAAGTCGATCCGGCTATCCCTGCCGCGGTTTACCCTCGTGGGCGCCACGACGCGGACCGGTCTTCTTACCTCCCCCCTGCGGGATCGATTTGGCGTCAATTTCCGGCTGGAGTATTACGGCCCCGAGGAGCTCGAGGAGGTGATCCGAAGATCCGCGGGATCCCTGTCGATTCCGACCGACAATGCCGGCGCACGCGAAATCGCACGCCGGTCAAGGGGCACCCCCCGTGTGGCCATCAGGCTTCTCAAGCGCGTTCGCGACTTCGCCCAGGTGAGCGGGGAGGGGAAGATCCATCAGAAGATCGCCGACCATGCGCTCCTCAAGATGGAGGTCGACCGGGAGGGGCTTGACGTGATGGACCGAAAGATTCTCCGGGTCATTCTCGAGAAGTTCCACGGCGGACCGGTAGGGGTGGAGACGATCTCGGCGTCGGTGAGCGAGGAGCGTGACACGATCGAGGACGTGTACGAGCCGTTCCTGATCCAGCGAGGGTTTCTGAAACGCACTCCGAGAGGAAGGGTGGCCACGCCCGCTGCCTACCGCCACCTCGGGTTGACGCCTCCCCGGCGCACTCCTCAGCAGGAAGGATTGTTCGGAGAGGGAGGGTGACTTGAGGATTAAAAGATCCGTACGAACCCGGCCGCAAGGGTAACCGACCTGCTGAAGACGGTGTTCGGCGGCAAACAGGGGTAAGTCTAGGGGTGGCTTCCTGGGGGAAAATCCTTCTGGTTTCCGGGCGGGTCCTGGCCGGCATGGGGCTTCTCCTCCTCCTGTTCGACAAGGCACGGATGTCCTCGGGAAACTCGGGTACCAGGCGCAGGTGGACGAATTCGTCCTCAGCATGAATCGCGCGGCGGAAAAAGCCGCTCCGCAAGCGAAATCGATCTTCGTCGACGCGATCAAGGAGATGACCTTCGAGGACGCGAAACAGATTCTCAACGGAGGTGACACGGCGGCCACCGAATTCTTCAAGGAGAAGACCAGCGCCAAGCTTTCCGAAGCGTTCAAGCCCATCGTCTCCTCCAGCGTGGACGAAGTCGGAGCGACCCGCAACTACAAGGAGATGATGGAAAAGTACACCGCCCTTCCGTTCATGAAAGCCGAGTCGCTCGACCTCGACACGGTACGTGACGAACAAGGCGCTCGACGGTCTTTTCTTCATGGTGGGGCAGGAGGAGAACAAAGATCCGTACGAACCCGGCCGCGAGGGTGACCGACCTCCTGAAGACGGTGTTCGGCGGCAAATAGGGGTGAGTCTGGGGGTGGCTTCCTGGGGGAAAATCCTTCTGGTCTTCCGGCCTGGTCCTGGCCGGCATGGGGCTTCTGCTCCTCCTGTTTGACAAGGCAGGCTGGGTCGGCAGGCTGCCCGGAGACATCCTCGTCAGGCGGAAAAACTTCACCTTCTACTTTCCCCTCGCCACGAGCGTACTGATAAGTGTTGTCCTTACCCTTCTGTTCTGGCTGTTCCGCAAGTAGCTCCTGTTGTTCCCCGGCAACAGGAAGCGTTGCACAGATGCAACACGCGAAGATGTTCCCTTCGTAGTAAGGGTATAATCACCCGAAAACGTAGTCTTTTTATTTGCGCCAAACTGGCATGCCGTTTGCATTATAAAAGGACAGAATTTCTTCGGGAGAATGGGATGAACGTTTTCCAGCATACGGTTTCGAAGCCGCTTTCCTTTACCGGCACGGGGCTCCATACCGGAATCGGTATCCACGCCCGAATTCTTCCGGCGGACCCCGATACCGGGATCGTCTTCCTCCGAAAGGACACGAACACCGAAATTCCCGCGCGGGTGGAGAACGTGGTCGAAACGGCCTACGCGACAGTGCTTTCCGCCGGTGGCGCGAAAGTCTCCACGGTGGAACATTTTCTTGCCGCGCTCTACGGGATGGAGATCGACAACGCGCGGATCGAGGTGGACGGGCCGGAACTCCCGATCCTGGACGGCAGCGCGCTCGAGATTTCCGGTGCGATTGACGCTGCCGGCCCTGCCCGGCAGGACGTCCGCAGAAAGTTCCTGCGGGTCTGGGAGAACGACAAGATCCGGCAGAACGGGTCGATGGTAATCCTCTCCCCCGGCGTGGAAATGGAAATATTGGTGACGGTCGACTTCCCGGCGAGCGCCATCGGGAGGCAGTGGGCGAAGATAACCCTTACTCCCGAGAGCTTCCTCAAGGAAATCGCTCCCGCGAGGACTTTCGTCCTCCGGGAGCAGATCGACGCCCTTCGCGCGGCCGGTCTTGCCAAGGGGGGGTCGCTCGATAACGCGATCGTCGTCGAGGGCGACAAGGTGCACAATGCGGAAGGACTTCGTTTCCCCAACGAGTTCGCCCGGCACAAGCTGCTCGACTTTATCGGCGACCTGGCTTTGCTGGGGCGTCCCGTGCGCGGCTGCTTCCTCGCCATCCGTCCGGGGCATACGGTAAACCATGTCCTTGCCGAATATCTTGCGTCGCCCATGTATTCCGCATCACCCGGATCGCCTGTCAGCCCGGGGAAGGTCCCCGTGGAAATACAGGTCACTGCCTAATCCCCCTTTGAGTGGCCCGTAACGGGCCACTCACCCCCCTTTCCCCAGAACGTTTCCCGCTGTTGCAGGTTTGCCTCAGCCCGGTATAATATCCGGGGAGGCAGTGTTGCGCTACGTTGCTATTTCGCTGATTTTCCTTGGGGTTCTCGTGGCGCCCGGCCTCTCCGCCGCCGCCCCCCCGAAACCACGCATCACGGACATTCATGGACAGGCCAAGGGACGCACTGCCCGCGTGCAATTCACCCTGCGCAACGCCTTTACTCCCGGAATGATAGAGGCGCTGAAAAGCGGCATAGAAATTTCCTTCAAGACCGTCGTTCGGGTCCAGCGGCACCACCGGAACTGGTTCGACACGACGGTCGGCGAGATCACCTTTTCACGCTCCGTCCGCTATGACGCCCTCTCACGCGTATACCGCCTGAACCGGGGCAAGGATGTGGAGCTTTTGCCGGACATCTTCACTGCGCTCGCAGGGATGACACGGTACGAGGTGACCGTTCCTCTTTACCATGAGGTCACGCGTGGCAAGAAGTACAGGGCACTCGTCCGGACGCGCCTCGACAAGGTGGGCCTGTCGGATCCGCTCCGCTCGATCTTTTTCTTTTCCTCCCTGTGGGACGTGGAGACCGAATGGGCGAGAGGAGACCTTTCCGCGCCATGAAAAAATTTCTGTCCTGGAAGCCGGATCCGTCCCCTGAGAAGGACCGGGCAAAGAAGAAGCGGGAGAGGATTGCCATCGGGATCGTGGCCGTCCTGGTGGCCGGTCTTAC
The DNA here is from genome assembly GCA_963811025.1 of uncultured delta proteobacterium. GTDB lineage: Bacteria > Desulfobacterota > Deferrimicrobia > Deferrimicrobiales > Deferrimicrobiaceae > CSP1-8. The sequence goes on along the minus strand of CAWEPX010000032.1, from coordinate 370,313 downwards.
CATCCTGGAAGCGCGCCTGGGGGCGATCGGCGGCAAGGTGGGATTCACCAGCAACATCATCATCTTCGCACTCATCAACATCAACGTCATCCTGATCGTCCTGCTGATCTTCCTCGTCACGCGAAACGTATTCAAGCTGATTCTGGACCGGAAGCGGAACATCCTGGGGGCCAAGATCCGCTCCCGCCTGGTACTCATCTTCATCTCCTTTTCCCTGCTTCCCACGATCATTCTGTTCATCGCGGCCACCAATATCACTACGACGAGCATCAAGTCGTGGATCGGCGGCAGGGTCGGGGTCGCCCTGACCAGCGCGCTCGACATTGCCCGGGGGAGCCTCGAGAGGGAGGCTGGTAACCTTTCGGGGGTGGCGGACCGGGCGGCGACCGCCGTGCTCCGGAAGGGAACGACGGTCTCCCTGCGGGATTCGCTGGAGTCCGCCAGGAGTGGGCTGCCCCCCGATGTCTCGCTCCTGATGGTGGGGCAAACCGGCCATGCGGAGGTGAGCGGGAGCCTCCGCGGGGAGATCGCCGCGGAGATCCGGTCCCGCCTGAAAGGGGAGGAGGGAACTCATCCGCGGCCAGGGTGTGACGACGATCGTCGGGGAGTCGTATGCTTCCGCTGTCCGGCACCTGCCCGACGGAAGAGCCGTCGTGGCGGTGAAGACGATCCCGGCCCGGGAGGCGAAACGGATCCGGGAGATCGCGAATACATACGACGAGTATCACCAGGTGCGGCTCCTCGACGACCCGATCCGGGCCAGCTATATCGCCACCCTTATCCTCATCACCCTGCTCGTGGTGTTTGCCGCCTCCTGGATGGGGATCTATCTCGCGCGGCAGATCACCGTCCCCGTCCAGATGCTGGCGGAAGGGACGCAGAAGGTGGCATCCGGGGACCTTGCCGTACGGCTCGACTACCGCTCCGACGATGAATTCGGCCACCTGGTCGGCTCCTTCAACCGGATGACGGCGGACCTCATGGAGATGAAGAAGAGTCTCGAGGATGCCAACGTGTCCCTTTCCGCCACGTTCGAGGAACTTCGAAGGAGGAGCCGGTTCATCGAGACGATCCTTACGAACATCTCCACCGGGGTCATCGTCATCGACCGGGGGGGGCGCATCGCGATGATCAACAAGGTGGCGGAGCGGATGCTTGCGATCAAGACGGACAAGGTGCTGGGGAAGCCGTACAAGGAAGTCGTCCGGGAGGAGCACTACGATGTCGTTCGCACCCTTTCGCGCGAGGTGGGGGAGACGCCGGGCAAGCAGGTGGAGCGGCAGGTGGATCTCACCATCGGAGCGAAGCGGATCTCCCTGCGCGTCAGCGTGACGGCGCTCCAGGGGGACGACGAGGAGTACATGGGTCTGGTGGTGGCCTTCGACGACCTTTCCCAGGCGATGCGGCTCCAGCGGATCATGGCCTGGCGCGAGGTCGCGCGCCGGATCGCGCACGAGATCCGTAACCCCCTGACGCCGATCCAGCTCTCCACGGAACGATTGCAGAAAAAATTCGCCGCGTCCCACGAGGGAGACTCCGCCTTCTCCGAGTGCACCCAGACGATCCTCTCGGAAGTGGGATCGCTGAAATCTCTCGTCGAGGAGTTCACCCGGTTCGCCCGCATGCCCATTCCGGCCTTCAAGGAAGGGAACCTCGGGGAGGAACTGCGGCCGGTCGTGGAGACCTTCCGGACGGCGCACCCCGGGATCGAATGGGAGTTCGAGGAGGGGGAGGTGCCGCCGGTCTGGTTCGACCCGTTCCAGATCCGGCGCGCGGTGACCAATCTCCTGGAGAACGCCGCGGCGGCGCTGGGGAAGCAGGGACGATGCTTGGTGCAAGTGGGGCACGAGCCGGCCCGGGGAAGCGTGCGGGTGTCCGTGGGCGACGACGGGCCGGGGGTTCCTCCGGGGGACCGGGACCGACTGTTCGAGCCGTATTTTTCCCGCAAGGAGGGAGGAATGGGCCTGGGTCTGGCCATCGTCAGCGCGATCGCGAACGACCATCAGGGGACGGTGAAGATACGCGACAACGTTCCGAAGGGGACGGTTTTCGAGATCGAATTCCCCGTTCGACCGAAGAAGGAAGGGTAGGTACGCCATGGGATACTCGGTTCTGGTCATCGACGACGAGACGAACATCCGGAAGACGCTCGAAGGGGTCCTGTCCGACGACGGCTATCACGTGATCCAGGCCGGGGACGGCGCCCAGGGGCTCGAGGTTTTTTCCCGGTCGTTTGTTGACGCCGTGCTGCTCGACGTGTGGATGCCCGGCATGGACGGGATCGAGACGCTGAAAAAGATCCGGGAGGCGTACCCCATCGTACCGGTCATCATGATTTCGGGGCACGGGACGATCGACACGGCGGTGAAGGCGGTGAAGATGGGAGCGTTCGACTTCATCGAAAAGCCGATCTCGCTCACCAAGCTGCTCATCACCCTCTCCCGCGCCATCGAACAGGGGCACCTGCTCCGGGAAAACGTGGAGCTGAAGGAGCGGGTCGAGAAGAAGTACCGCCTGGTCGGAGACTCGGAAGCCATGGGGCGGGTCCGGGCCGAGATCGCCGCCGCCGGCCCCACCAACGCCTCGGTTCTCGTCTCCGGGGAAAACGGTTCCGGAAAGGAGATCGTCGCCCGCGAGATCCACCACCACAGCAAACGGGCGGCCCGGCCGTTCGTCGCCGTGAACTGCGCCGCCATCCCGGACGAACTGATCGAGTCGGAACTGTTCGGACACGAAAAGGGCGCGTTCACCGGGGCGACCGTGCGCAGGAGGGGACGCTTCGAACTGGGAGACGGGGGCACCCTGTTTCTCGATGAGGTCGGGGACATGAGCCCACGGACGCAGGCGAAGATCCTCCGGGTTCTCGAGGAGAAACAGTTCGAGAGGATCGGGGGAGGGGAGAAGATCCACGCGGATGTGAGGATCATCGCCGCGACGAACCGCAACCTGCCGAAGGAAGTCGAGGCCGGCCGTTTCCGCGACGACCTCTACTTCCGCCTGAACGTCTTTCCGATTGTCGTTCCGCCCCTGCGCGACCGGAGGGAGGACATTCCCTCGATCACGGAGCATTTCGTCGAGGAAATCTGCGCCGAGCATGGAAAGGAAAGGAAGAAGGTCCCCCGGGCGGCGATGGAACGACTGATGGCCCACACCTGGCCGGGAAACGTCCGGGAGCTGCGCAACGTGGTGGAGCGGCTCGTGATTCTATCGACGGGCACTGCGATCGGGGAGGACATCGTCCAGCGCGTCCTCGCCGCCGAATCGGTCCGGGCGGAGACGCCGCACGCGCCCGTGTTCGACCAGGAGGATTTCCGGGAGGCGGTCCTCGCCTTCGAGAAGGAGTTCCTCACGCGCAAGCTCAGGCAGAACGAATTCAACGTGAGCCGCACGGCGGAGAGACTGGGGCTGGACCGCACCAGTATCCACCGAAAGATGAAGCAGCTGGGGATTACCGCCGAAGGGGGAAGGAGGTAGCCGGTTGGTCCCGGGCCTTCCCGACAGGTATGCGGTCGTCCGGAAAATCGCCTCCGGGGGAATGTCCGAGGTGTACCTTTGCCGGCTGCGGCGGGAGGAGGGCTTCGAGAAGAAAGTGGCCGTGAAGGTGATTCACCCCCGCCTCACGGAGATCGCGCGCTTTCGCGAAATGTTTGTTCGGGAGGCGCGCATCGCGGCATCGCTATCCCACCAGAATCTCGTTCAGGTCTTCGACTTCGGAAAGCGGGGTAACTCCTACTACCTCGTCATGGAGTTCGTCGATGGATGGAACATGGCGCAGGCGGCGGCACAGATGCGCCTCCGGTCGATTCCCATTCCGCTTCCTCTCTGGAGGTACTGGGTGGAGGGAATGCTGGACGGAATCGGGTACCTGCATTCCCGGAAAATCATCCACCGGGACATCAGCCCCGGCAACGTCCTGTTGTCGCGGGGAGGAGCGGTGAAACTGGCCGATTTCGGTATTGCGCGGGGGGGGCACGCCGCAGAGGAACGGCCGGAAGGATGGGAGGGAAAATTTTCCTACATGTCTCCGGAGCAGGCCCGGGGAGAAGAGGCGGACGTCTCCTCGGATCTTTTCTCCGCCGGGGTGATCGCCGCGGAGTTTTTCCTCCCCGGGAGGCTCTTCGACGGCGAGGGGCGAGACGAGATTCTTGCCCGGTTGCGGGACCACGATGCGGAAAGACTTCCTGGAGACCGGTTCCCCCCGGCGATTTCGGGAATTCTGCGGAAAAGCATGTCGCAGGTGAAGGGGGACAGGTATCCGGACGCAGGGGCCTTCGCGGAGGCGATCGCCGGGGCAATCCCCGAAACGGTTTCCCGAACCGACCTGTTCGCTTTCTGGGATCTCCTTTTTCCCGGGGCGGGACAGAAAGAGGAGGACACGGTTGTCGCAGACGTCCTGCCCTGGGCAGGCGACGCGGGCCTGGTACGGGAGAAGAGGGCAACCTACGGAATAATGGGGAGACGCGGGGTCCGGATCGGCGTGACGTCGGCGCTCGTGGCGGCTTCCGTGGGAGGGGTGATGTGGTGGAAGGGATGCGGCCCGGCGGAGAGGAAAACATCCCCCGTGGTGACCGCCTCGCCTGCCGGCGGGTCCGGACCATCTCCGGCGGCGAGACAGGCGGATGCCGAGGCGACGCCGCCGGTGTCTCCTCCCGTTTCCCCGCCGTCCCGGTCCGGACCCCGGTCCGGGGACGTTGATCAGAACGGACTCTTGCCCGGAAAGCGGAGCCCGGTGTGGATCGAGACGGATCCGGCAGGCGTTTCGGTAGGGGTAGACAACGGGCCGTCCCTCGGCTTGACGCCTTTTCACCTGGACACCGCGCCGCTGGCGGGGAAAACGGTACTTTTCCGGAAGGCGGGATACGTCACAAGCCGTGTATCGGCCGATGCGCTGGGACAGCTTTCCCGTTTCCGGATCGCGCTTGCGCGGCAGACCGGGAAGCTTACCGTGGTCCAGGCCGTTCCCTGGGCAAAGGTCTACGAGGGGGACCGGTATCTTGGAGTGACGCCGATTCCCTCCCTGGAACTTCCGGTGGGGAACCATCGGCTGCGGTTTGTGAACGAACCTCTCGGCGTGGACAGGGTGGAAACCGTCACCGTCGTTCCCGGGGCGAACCCGAAACTCATTGTTCCGCTGATCGGGAGCCGTTAACGACAGGCCCCGCGAGGCGTCAGCTGGAGGAAGGAGGGCAAACGATGGAATACGTGAATCTGGGCCCGACCGGCGTGAAGGTGTCCCGCATCTGTCTGGGCTGCATGACCTATGGCGCGAAGAGCTGGCGGGAATGGGTGCTCGAGGAGGAAGAGGGACGTCCCTTCATCCGCAGGGCCCTGGAACTCGGGATCAATTTCTTCGATACCGCCGATGTCTACTCCCGGGGGCGGAGCGAGGAGATACTCGGGAAGGCCCTTAAGGATTTCGGGCCGGGCCGGGACAAGGTGGTCATCGCCACCAAGGTGTTCGGCGAGATGGGGGACGATCCCAACCAGAGAGGGCTCTCCCGCAAGCACATCCGGCACTCGATCGAAGACAGCCTCAGGCGTCTCGGGACGGATTACGTCGACCTCTACCAGATCCACCGGTTCGATCGCTTTACGCCGATCGAGGAAACCCTGGATGCCCTGGACGGCGTCGTGCGCTCGGGAAAGGCGCTCTACACCGGGGCATCCTCGATGTACGCCTGGCAACTGGCCCGGATGCTGGGCGCTGCGGACCAACGCGGCTACCGCCGGTTCGTCACGATGCAGAACCATTACAATCTGGTCTACCGGGAGGAGGAGCGGGAAATGATCCCCCTTTGCCGGAAGGAGGGGATCGGCATACTTCCCTGGAGTCCGCTGGCGCGGGGACTCCTCGCGAGAGCGCCGTCTCCCGGGGAAGACGGCAGCACCGTCCGCGCCCGCACGGACACGTACAAGAAGGAGATGTACGTCCGCCCGGGCGATCAGGCGGTTGTCAGTGGCGTCGCGGATCTCGCCGGGAAACGCGGGGTCTCCATGGCCCGGATCGCTCTGGCCTGGATCCTGCACCAACCGGGCGTGACGGCCCCGATCGTCGGCGCGAGCCGGATGGAGCATCTCGAGGAGGCGGTCAAGGCCCTCGAGATCGTGCTCACCGCGGAGGAGCAAAAGGCCCTCGGAGATCCGTACGTGCCGCACCCCGTCCTGGGCCACGAGTAGGTGTACGCGGGCCGAAGGGGAAACTTCCTCGGGATATGGCTATCTAATGGCGGGATGCGGAGGAGGGCCTTCGCGGGGGCGGCTGTCTCGGTCCGCCGCCGACACGGCGATCCGTTTCCCGGAGGGAGAGGCGATATGCGCAGAATGCTGATTTTCCTGCTGTTGTTCGTCCTGTTTGCGGTCCCGGCGGCATCCGCGGGGGAAGGGCTGGTAACCGTGAAGAGTTCCTACAAAGCGAAGGAAACCGCGGATCGGGTCGAGCGCCTGGCGAAGGAAAGGGGAATGACGCTGTTCGATCGCATCGATCATGCCGAAGGGGCGAGGACGGTCGGCATGCCGCTGCGCCCGACCGAGGTGCTGATCTTCGGGAATCCCAAGGGGGGTACTCCCCTGATGATGTGCGAGCAACGCGTCGGCATCGATCTTCCCCTGAAGATGCTGGTGTGGGAGGACGCAAGCGGCTCGGTCTGGATCGGGTACAGCGATCCGGAAGTCCTGAAAGACCGTTACGGCATCACGGGATGTGACGAGGTCCTCGGGAAGATGAAAGGATTTCTGGGGAAGCTGGCCTCGGACGCCGCCCGCCGGGATTCGTAGGATACGGAAAGCCCGATGGACCCCGAAGAACTCGCCGACAAGTACGTAAGGGATGCCGACGCTCTCGCGACCGCGAAACGGCATGACGAGGCGGTCGTGCTCTACGACCTTGCGATCGGCGTGGACCCGGACTCAACCGAGGCATGGACGGGCAAGGCCAGTGTCCTGAGGCTGCAAGGCAAGCGCAGAGAGGCGTTGGAGTGCGCGGAAAGGGCCCTGGAGACAGGACCGTTTTCGATCGCGGAGACGCTGCGGGATATTCTGATCGAAGAGCTCAAACGCTAAGGTCCCCGGTTCACAAATACGGTTGCATTCGAGCGCCGCTGCATCCGCTCCAGCTTCGTTGCGCTCCTTGCGCCGTGCTGCTACGAGTACGCCTCAGTCGCACGCCTCACTGGCGCCGCGCATCGACGCTCTCGGTGGGACACCGTATTTATGAAGCGGAGTACTAAGGTTGTTTTGGACCGTGTCCGGCCGGGGGCACGGCGGAATCAAAGCGGGGCGTGGGAAGACGGGACGGGGAACAGATGGCGGATGGAGTTGGCGTAATATCGCAGGAGGACGACGTTATCCGGAACGACGCGATAGAGTCCCTCCTTTTCCTCCACCAGGTGACGAAGGGTAAGCATCCGTAACCCGACGTTGACGGCGTAATCGTGGTCCTTGCGGGGGATGTAGATGTGGGCGCCCTGCGCGGCGAGCGCGGCGAGCAGCCGGTGGGCCTCGGTTTTCAGGTCGAGCTCGCTCCAGCGGGCCTCCCCCAGGTTCAGGCACGCGGTCGCCACGAGGGAGACCGGCAGCACCGGAATCACCTTCCCGACATCCCTCATCAGTTCCCCGCCCAGCTTCTCCACCTCCCTGTACCTCTCTTCTTTCTCCAAAGAACGAAAGTCGACGCCGAGCCGGCGGCAGTACTCCGTAAGGGAGACGGGCGAGCCGAAGTTGACGCATGCGTAGCCGAACCGGTACCAGCGGCCGCGGACCACGAGAAGCAGGTTGTGAAGGAGGAATCTCAGCGAGGTGAGGATCACGAACGGCAGGCTTTTTCCCGGGGCCTCCCGGTCCAGGGAGACCAGCATGCTGCGGTCCTCGAAGGTGCGGTCGTAGTTGATTCCCACCGGGATGAAGACGATGTCCCTGTCTCCCCCGGGGGAGAAGGAGCGGGTCATGTAGTCGAGAAGGCCGAGTTTCGGACGGCGCAGCGACCCGTCCGGGGTAAGACCGCCTTCCGGGAAAACTGCCTGCACGACGCCTCCCTCGGTAGCCATGGCAACGTAGCGTTCCAGTACGAGGCGGTAGAGGGGGTTCCCGGAACTCCTTCGTATGAAATAGGCGCCGAGCGACCGTATGAGCGTCTGCAACGGCCAGATTCTCGCCCATTCCCCGACGGCGTAACTCAGGGCGGTACGGGTAGCCGCGAGATAGGCCACGAGAACATAGTCCATATTGCTGCGATGGTTCATGACGAAGACAACGGAGGAACGAGGGTCGACGGCGGAAAGCCCCGCTTCGTCCGTAAAGCCCACCCGCACCCGGTAGAGAATCCTGGCCGTCTTTTTCGCGACCCAATAGCCGACCCGGAAATAGGCATACGCGTTGAAGGAGGGGACGATCTCCCTTGCGTACCGCTCGATCTCCGCCATGACGACGGCTCGCGGCATATTGTGCGTCTTTGCGTGGACCGACGCTGCCTCCAGGATTTTCGGGTCGTACATCAGCCGGTCGATCAGCACCTGCCGCTTCGTCAGGGAGAACGGACGGATTTCCAGGTGGAGACGCTTCCCGATCTCCTCGATCACCAGGTTGACGCGCCGGCGAAGAAACCAGCGGACGCTCGGAATCAGCAGGCGGTACACCGCCGCCCACGCGGCGAGAAGGAAGAGGAGCGCGGCGAGCCATACGGGTAGGGTAATGTTACCGCTCATAGGCGTTAAAGATAGAGTGTATCATCATCGGTCCGTCTCCGGAATCGCTTCGCGGGAAAGCAAAAAACCACCGACGGGAAAAGATTGATTTCCCCCAGGGGACGACGTAGTATCGATGTATAGACATTTATTTATATATCTCCGGAAGGAGCGGAGTCCGGGGGGGAAGGAAGGGAGTATATGAAGATCGAGATTCTGGGCACGGGGTGCCTCAAGTGCAGACAGATGGCCGAGGTCGTGCGCAAGGCCGTGGAGAAGTCCGGGAAGGATGCCGCCATATCCAAGGTGGAGGACATCCGGGAGATCAGTAAATGGAAGGTGATGGCGACCCCTGCGCTGGCCATCGACGATGAGGTGAAGATCGCCGGGCGGGTGCCGACCGTGGAGGAAGTGACATCGCTTCTCATTCCGTAACGGGCGCGCGGGATATCAAGAGGTATTTCGGGGCCGGCCTGCTGGTTCTTGCGGCCTGGTGGCTCGTGTACCAGGGGTTGTCCCCCTTTGCGAAGTGGGTCACCTATTCGCTTTTCTCCCTGTCGCCCGGGACGCACCTGACCTCCGCGCTGGAGTTTTTCCTCTACGAGGCCCCCAAGGTTCTCCTGCTTCTGACCCTGGTGGTGTTCGTCGTGGGGGTGGTCCGTTCATTCTTCACCCCGGAGCGGGCCAGGAGTTTCCTCGCCGGAAAGAGGGAATTCGCGGGGAACGGGATGGCCGCCCTGCTCGGGACCGTGACCCCCTTCTGCTCGTGCTCCGCGGTCCCCCTCTTCATCGGCTTCGTGACGGCCGGGGTCCCCCTCGGGGTGACCTTTTCCTTCCTGATCTCCGCTCCCATGGTCAATGAGGTCGCCCTGGTCCTTCTGTTCGGACTCTTCGGGTGGAAGATCGCCGCGATCTACCTCGGGATGGGCCTTGCGATCGCGATGGCTTCGGGATGGGCCATCGGCAGGATGGGCATGGAGAAATACGTGGAGGAGTGGGTGTTTGCGACCGCGGAAGCCGGGAGGCGACGCGATGCCCGAAGAGCAGGGAATGTCGTGGGGGATGCGGTTGCGCCTTGGTCTGGACGCGGTCCGCGACATCGTGGGGAAGGTGTGGCCCTACCTGCTCGCCGGAATCGCCGTAGGCGCCGGCATCCACGGGTATGTGCCGGAGAACTTCATGGCCTCCGTCATGGGATCGGGGGCGTGGTGGTCCGTGCCGCTGGCGGTCCTGCTGGGGATCCCCCTCTACTCCAACGCCGCCGGGATCATCCCCATCGTCCAGGCCCTGCTGGGGAAGGGGGCCGCTCTGGGAACCGCCCTCGCTTTCATGATGTCGGTCATCGGGCTGTCCCTGCCCGAGATGGTCATCCTCCGGAAAGTGCTCAAACCGCGCCTGATCGCCACCTTCGCGGGCGTTGTCGGTGTGGGGATCCTCATCGTGGGGTGCCTGTTCAATCTCGTGATGTAAGGGGGCGTCCGCCCTCCCGTTTCACGGCACCAGCAGGATCTTCCCCGTGGTCTCGCGGCCCGCCAGCTTCCGGTGGGCCTCCCCCGCCTCCGCCAGGGGAAAGGTTGCCCCGATTCGCACGTTGAGCTTCCCCTTGGCCGCCCATCCGAGAACCTCGTCCGCCCGCGAGAGAAGTTCCTCCCGGTTTCGTGTGTAGTGGCCCAGGGTAGGCCGCGTCAGGAAGAGGCTTCCCCGGGCGTTCAGCACCTGCGGGTCGAAGGGCGGAACGGGGCCGCTGGCCTGGCCATAGAGGACAAGGTAACCGCGGGGAGCCAGGCAGGAAAGGCTCTTGTCGAACGTTGCCTGTCCGACGGAATCGTAGACTACCTGGATACCGGCCCCGCCCGTAAGACGCTTCACCTCGGACTCGAAGTCCTTCTCGGTGTAGAGGATAACCTCGTCGGCGCCCGCTTCCCGCGCCAACCGGGCTTTTTCCGCCGTCGAGACGGTTCCGATCACCCGGGCTCCGCGCTGTTTGGCCATCTGGACAAGGAGGAGGCCCACGCCGCCGGCCGCGGCGTGCACCAGGCAGGTGTCTTTCGGTTTCAGCGGATAGGTGTCGTGGGAGAGGTAATGGGCGGTCATCCCCTGGAGCATCGCGGCGGTCGCCGTTTTCAGGTCGAGCCCCTGGGGGATGTTGACAAGCCGCCAGGAAGGGACCACCGCGTATTCCGCGTAGGAGCCGATAGCACTGGAGTACGTTACCGTGTCCCCCGGAGCCACCTCCGTCACCCCCGGTCCGATTTCCTCGACCGTGCCGGCCGCCTCGTTGCCGGGCGTGAAAGGCAACGGTACGGGGTAGAGCCCCATCCTCTGATAGATGTCGATGAAGTTCACGCCGACCGCTTTCAGCCGGACGAGCGCATGTCCTTCCGGGGGCTTGGGACGGGGGATTTCCTCCAGGGCCATCGCATCGGTGCCGCCAAACTTGTGAACACGGATCGCTTTCATCGCCACCTCCGCAGGGACGAAATCGTATGGAAAGTAAAGGCGCGCTGTATATGGTTCTTTTGCCAATTATACAGGGGAAAGCGGGGGAATCCGAACCGGATTGCATTATACTGGTCCACGGGATCGATCACGGAACGCCTGTAAGGCCCGCCGGTCGCACGTCGCAAGGAGGTTGTCCATGGCAAAGGGATTGTCCTTCGAGGGGGTATATCCCATCCTCGTGACCCCGTTCGACGAAGGGGAGGGGATCGATCTCGCTTCGTTCGCCCGCGTAGTCCGGTTCATGGCGGACATCGGCGTGGACGGAGTGACGATACTCGGCGTGCTGGGGGAGTCGAACCGGCTGGTGGACCAGGAGCGGGAGCAGCTCATCCGGGCGGCGGTCTCCGCTGCGGAGGGACGCATCCCGGTGATCGTCGGGACGAGCCACAGGGGTACGCTCGCGACGCGCCACCTGAGCCAGATGGCCCAGTCGCTCGGCGCGGACGCGGTGATGGTGACCCCTTCGCGGGAACCCGTGCCGGGCGAGGAGAAGATCCTTGCATTTTTCCGGCAGGTGGCCGGCGGGGTCTCGCTGCCGGTCGTGGTGCAGGACCACCCCGCCTCGACGGAAGTGCACATGCCGGTTCCCTTGCTGCTCCGGCTTGTGAACGAGATCCCCCGGGTGGAGTGCATCAAGGAGGAGGCTCCTCCCACCCCCCGGAAGATCTCCGCACTTGTTCAGGCAATGACGGGCCGAAAAGTCCCCGTCCTGACGGGACTCGGGGCCCTCTACGGGATGTTCGACCTGGAAAGGGGAAGCAGCGGTTTCATGACCGGATTCGCCTTCCCCGAGGTCCTGGTGGCGATGGTCCGGGAGGCCCGCCAGGGACGGATGGATGCCGCCTGGGAACTCTACCGACGCTTTCTGCCGCTGATCGTTTTCGAGCAGCAGCCGGGCCTGGGGATCCGAAAGGAAATCTACCGAATGCGCGGACTCATCGCGACCTCCCGCGTCCGACACCCTGGCGCGGCGGTACACCCGGCCGCAGCCGGCCAGCTGCGCGCCCTTCTCGCACGGATCCTGCCGGACACGGACATCACACGCCCCCTCACACTGGGAAGGGGGGTGTGATCGACTGCCGGGGTATGCCGGTTCGAAGCGTTTCCGGGGAAAGACTCCGGCGGATAATGCACCGGCTATTTATTAAAGCATCAGTTAAATATAGAATGTATAAATCATTAATTAATAATAATATTAAATCTATAAACATGGGATCGCCTACCGGTGAATAGTTTCGCGGGTTTCCAATGGTGACGGATCGGCACGCCGTGCGGATCCGATCGATCGGAAGGGTCCTTTCATGACCGTGAGCCCACTGGCGGGGAAGCCCGCCCCCAAATCGATGCTGGTGAACGTCCCCCGCCTGGTGGCGGCCTATTATACGGAGCGTCCCGATCCTGCCGTGCGGGAGCAGCGGGTTTCCTTCGGCACGTCCGGCCATCGCGGTTCCTCTCTTCGTTGCGGGTTCAACGAGGCCCATATCCTCGCCGTGAGCCAGGCGCTCTGCATGTACCGCCGGGAGCAGCGGACCGCCGGCCCCCTGTTTCTGGGGATGGACACGCATGCGCTCTCCGAGCCGGCGTTCCTCACCACGCTCGAGGTGCTGGCGGCCAACGGGGTCGAGGTGATGATCGACCGGGAAGGGGGGTACACTCCGACTCCCGTGATCTCGCACGCGATCCTTTCCTGGAACCGGGGGCGAAAGACGGGCCTGGCCGACGGCGTCGTGATCACCCCGTCGCACAACCCGCCGGAGGACGGGGGCTTAAAGTACAACCCCCCGCACGGGGGACCCGCGGACACGGACGCGACCCGTCGCATCGAGGAGTTGGCGAACGAGCTGCTGGCAGGCGATCTGCGGGGGGTGAAGAGGATTTCCGTCGGAAAGGCCCGCTCCGCATCGACGACGCACCGGCACGACTACACCGGTTCCTATGTCGGGGATCTGGGTTCCGTCCTGGACATGGAGGCGATCCGCGGGGCCGGACTTCGTCTGGGCGTCGATCCCCTGGGAGGATCGGGTGTGGCCTACTGGGGGCCGATTGCCGACCGGTACGGGCTCGACATCGAGGTCGTGAACGAAGAGGTCGATCCGACATTCCGGTTCATGACCCTGGACTGGGACGGGAAGATCCGGATGGACTGCTCCTCCCCGTACGCGATGGCTGCGCTTATCGCCCTCAAGGACCGGTTCGACGTGGCCTTCGCGAACGACACCGACAACGACCGGCACGGCATCGTCGTGCGCACCGCCGGTCTCATGAATCCCAACCATTACCTCGCCGCATCCGTTTCCTATCTGTTCTCGCACCGCCCGAGGTGGGCGAAGAATGCGGCGGTGGGCAAGACCGTGGTGAGCAGCAGCATGATCGACCGCGTGGCCGGGGGGCTTGGCCGCCGCCTGGTCGAGGTGCCCGTGGGATTCAAATGGTTCGTGAACGGACTCCTCGGGGGGGAGCTGGGCTTCGGCGGGGAAGAGAGCGCGGGCGCTTCCTTCCTGCGTCGGGACGGGACGGTCTGGACGACCGACAAGGACGGCATCATCATGGACCTTCTCGCGGCGGAGATGATGGCGACGACCGGCAGGGACCCGGCCGAACAGTATGCCGATCTTGCGAAACGGTTCGGGGAGCCGGTATACGAACGGATCGACGCCGCCGCCACGACGAACCAGAAGGCGATGCTTTCCCGGCTTTCGGCAAGCAAGATAGAGGCTGCCGAGCTGGCGGGGGAAACGATACGGGAAATGATCACGAACGCCCCGGGCAACGACAGTCCCATCGGCGGCCTGAAAGTCGTGACGGAGAACGGGTGGTTTGCCGCGCGTCCCTCCGGCACGGAGGACGTCTACAAGATCTACGCCGAGAGTTTTTTGGGGATGGACCATCTCCGCCGGATACAGGAGGAGGCGCAGGCCATCGTGGCGAACGTGTTCGCGGGAGGGTAACGACCCCGGCAGCGGCCGGTTCACCGGGAACGGGCCGCTGCGGGAAAAAAGGAAAAGGGGAAACCAGCCATGAAAAAATCGTTCGGCGCGAAGACCCTCGTGTTCCCCACCCCGGTATGGGTGGTGGGATCGTACGACAAGCAGGGAAAACCCAACGTGATGGCCGTCGCCTGGGGAGGGATCTGCTGCTCGAAACCTCCGTGCGTGGCCGTATCTCTTCGGAAGGCCACCTATTCGTACGGCAATATCGTGGAGCGAAAGGCCTTCACCGTCAACGTTCCCTCCGAAGCCCACGCGCGGGAGGCGGATTACATCGGGACCGCCTCCGGAAGAAATGCCGACAAGTTCGCCGTGACGGGGCTCACCCCCGTCAAAAGCGACCTCGTGGACGCCCCCTACGTCGGGGAGTTCCCGCTTGTCCTGGAGTGCCGTCTCCTCCGGGCGGTGGAGATCGGCCTGCACACCCAGTTCATCGGGGAAATCCTGGACGTCAAGGCGGACGAATCCGCGCTCGGCGAAGAGGGACTTCCCGATATCGAAAAGGTGAAACCGATCGTGTATTCCCCCGAAGCAGGAAGGTACCACGGGATCGGCAACGGCCTCGGGAAGGCCTACTCGATCGGGAAGACGATAGGGAAAAGGGAGTAGGCGGCGAGTTCGCCCGGCGGGAAGAGGGACAATGTCCGTCATGGAAGGAAAACAGAGGAGAACGAGGATGGTGATCCCGACGGTCATTATGGGTCTGCTGGCGGTCGCCCTGCTTGCGCTCGGCTACTTGCGGGGGGAGGGGGAGCATCTGCAGGGATTGCGGTCCGGGTTCGGGATGATTCTCGAGATCGTGCCGCTGTTGCTGTTCGCGTTCATCGTTGCGGGAATGGTGCAGGTACTTCTTCCCCGCGACCTCATCGCGAAATGGGTCGGGGCGGAGTCCGGGATACGGGGCATCCTCATCGGGACGGTGGCCGGAGGTCTCTCCCCCGGGGGGCCTTACGTCAGCCTCCCCATCGTGGCCGGACTGCTTCGCGCGGGAGCGGGGGTCGGGACCATGGTCGCCTTCCTCACCGGCTGGTCCCTCTGGGCGATCGCCCGTCTGCCGATGGAGGTCGGTATCCTGGGCTGGAAATTCACCCTCGTCCGGCTTTCCACCACGTTTTTCTTCCCCCCCGTGGCGGGATGGCTGGCCCATCTCCTCTTCGGGGGGATGAAGGTCGGATAGGCCGGGGGCGACGTCCCGCCGGCGCGGAGAGGAGCAGATGCGGGATCCCACACCGATCGCGACTTCGTCTCCGGGGGAGACGGTATTCCGGGCACGCGGCCTGACGAAAATCTACGACATGGGGGAAGTCCAGGTGCACGCCCTGCGGGGAGTGGACGTGGACCTGTTCGCCGGGGAACTGGTGGTGCTCCTCGGGCCGTCCGGGAGCGGAAAATCGACTCTCCTGAACATCCTCGGGGGGCTGGACACTTCCACCGGGGGGGAAGTGTCCTACCGCGGGCAGGACCTCACGCGGGCCACGGAGAAGGAGCTCACCGAGTATCGCCGCCATCACGTGGGATTCGTGTTCCAGTTCTACAACCTTATCCCGAGCCTGACCGCGCAGGAGAACGTGGCGGCCGTCACCGATATCGCAGAGGATCCGATGAGGCCCGAGGACGCGCTCGCCATGGTGGGTCTTGGGGAACGTCTTAACCATTTCCCCGCCCAGCTGTCGGGAGGGGAGCAGCAGCGCGTGGCGATCGCCCGGGCGATCGCCAAGAACCCCGCCGTCCTCCTGTGCGACGAACCAACGGGGGCCCTCGATTCCTCCACGGGAATCCTGGTGCTCGAGGCCCTGGAACGCATCAACCGGGAGCTGGGAACGACCACGGTGGTCATCACGCACAACGCGGACATCGCCCGCATGGCGGATCGGGTCATCCGCCTGAGCTCGGGCAGCGTCGCCGAAACATACAAAAACCCCGACAAGAAACTTCCGAAGGACCTCCACTGGTGAAGCGGTGAAAGCGATCGACAGAAAACTGTGGCGCGACCTGTGGGGCATGAAGAGCCAGGCCGTGGCCATCGCCCTGGTGATCGTGAGCGGTGTCGCCACGTTCATCATGTCCGTCAGCACGCTCGACTCGCTCAGGCTCACCCAGGCGACCTATTACCGGGACTATCGCTTCGCCGACGTCTTCGCCTCCCTTACGCGGGCACCCGAAGGGGTAGCGCAGCGGGTGCGGGAGATCCCGGGCGTGGACAGGGTCGAGACCCGCGTCGTCGCAACGGCCAACCTCGACATCCCCGGGTTCGCCGATCCCGTGAGAGGGCAGCTGATCTCGATTCCCGACGAAAAGGGAGCGGGCTTAAACCGGCTGTACCTTCGAAAGGGGAGGACGGTCGATCCCGAACGGGACGACGAGGTGATCGTAAGCGAGCCTTTCGCGGAAGCGCACGGGTTCGTCCCGGGCGACGTCTTCGGGGCGGTGATCAACGGTCGGCGGAAGGACCTGACCATCGTCGGGATCGCCCTTTCCCCCGAGCATATCTACCAGATCAGCCCGGGCGCCCTGTTCCCGGACTACAAGCGGTACGGCGTGTTCTGGATGGCAAGGGGGCCGCTGGCCAGCGCCTACGACATGGAAGGGGCGTTCAACGACGTCGCCCTGACGCTCCGTGCCGGCGCCAATACCGATGATGTCATCGTTCGTCTGGACGCCCTCCTGGCGAGGTATGGGGGCCTGGGCGCATACGGCCGGAAAGACCAGGTGTCCCACCGCTACCTCTCCGAGGAGTTCCGCCAGCTCGGGACGCTGGCGACACTGTTCCCCGTGATCTTTCTCGGTGTGGCCGCGTTTCTCCTCAACATCGTCATCGGCAGGCTCGTCGGCATCCAGCGGGAGCAGGTGGCCGTCCTCAAGGCGTTCGGCTACGGGAACGCGGCCATCGGTTTCCATTACGCGAAGCTGGTGCTGCTTATCGTCGTGGCCGGGGTGTGCGGCGGGGTGGCGGCAGGCATCTGGCTCGGGAAAGGCTTGAGCGGAATCTACATGGAGTTCTACCGGTTTCCGTACCTGACTTACGTGCTGCGCCCCCACGTTTTCCTGACGGCGGCTCTGGTGAGCGCGGCCGCCGCCCTGCTCGGCACGCTGCAATCCGTGCGAAAGGCCGCCCTGCTTCCTCCCGCCCAGGCGATGCGCCCGGAGCCGCCCGAGAAGTACCGGGAGACGGCGATCGAGCGCCTGGGACTCAAGCGCTTCCTGTCCCATCCGGCCCGCATGATCGCCCGGCACATCGGGCGAAGACCGGTCAAGTCTCTCCTCTCGGTGGTGGGCATCGCCCTGGCGATCGCGATTCTCATGGTGGGCAATTTCCAGGAGGACGCGTTAGACTTCATGGTGGACGTCCAGTTCCGCATCGCCCAGAGAGAGGATCTCGCCGTGACCTTCATCGATCCCACGTCCCGACGATCCCTGCACGAGCTGGGAAGCATCGAGGGCGTATCGTACGGGGAGCCCTTCCGTTCCGTACACGCCCGCCTGAAGTTCGAACACCGCAGCTACCGCACGTCCATCCAGGGCATCGAAGCGGGCAGCAGCCTGCATCGCGTCCTCGACACGGGGTTGCGGCCCGTGCAGATCCCTCCCGAAGGCGTCGTCCTGACCGAACATCTCGGCGGCATCCTCGGCATTCGCCCCGGAGACCTCCTGACCGTCGAAGTTCTCGAGGGAAGCCGGCCGGTGAGGAAAGTGCCCGTGGCATCCCTTGCGAAACAGTACGTGGGGGTGTCCGCCTTCATGGAGCTTTCGGCCCTGAACCGCCTTCTGCGCGAGGGAAACGCGATCTCGGGGGCGTACCTTTCCGTGGACGAACAGTCCCGGCCTGCGGTCTACGCAACGCTGAAGGGGATGCCCCGCATCGCGGGGACGGTCATCCGGGAGGACGCCATTCGAAGCTTTTACGACACGTTGGGCGAGTCCCTGCTCATTTTCACGTTCATCAACACGGTGCTTGCCGGAACGATCGCCTTCGGCGTGGTGTATAACAGCGCGCGGATCGCCCTTTCCGAGCGCAGCCGGGAACTGGCGAGCCTCCGGGTGCTGGGGTACACGCGCGGGGAGATCTCCTACATCCTGCTCGGAGAGATCTTCGCCTTCACGCTGGCGGCCATCCCGATCGGATTTGTCATCGGGCGGTTCCTGTGCGGGTATATCGCCGCGAACCTCCAGTCGGATCTCTACCGGGTTCCTCTAATCCTGGAGCGGGGTACCTATGCCTTTGCGGCCGCCGTGGTCCTGGCCTCGACCTGCCTTTCCGCGTTCTCGATGCGCAGAAAACTTTTCCGCCTGGACCTCGTCGCGGTCCTCAAGGCCAGGGAGTAAAGGGAATGCGCTGGGGCAGGTGGGTTCTCCTGTTCGCCGTCGCGGCGGCGGTCGTCCTGGCCGTCGCCTACGGATTGATCCCCCGGCCCGTTCCCGTGGACATAGCCAAAGTCACGCGCGGCCCGCTCCAGGTCACGGTCGAGGAAGAGGGAAAAACCCGGGTGAAGGACCGGTTCGTCATTTCGGCACCTGTCACGGGATACGTCCGCCGCATCGGTTTTCACGTGGGGGACAACGTCGTTCGCGGCCAGGTACTGGCGCAGCTGGAGCCGGTGCGCCCGTCCGTATTGGATACCCGTAGCCGGGAGGAGGCGAAGGCGATGGGGGAAGCCGCGAAGGCGGCGCTCGACGCGGCGGAAGAAAACGCAAGGGTGGCGGCCGCCGCCGACGATTACGCGCAGGCGAGATACGAGCGCACGAAGAAACTCCACGAGTCCGGGTTTGCCAGCAGGGACGAGTTGGAAAGGACGGAGTCGGAAGCACGCCAGGCCCGGTCGGCGCATCTTTCCTCCGAGTTCGCCGTGGAGGGAGCCCGGTACGACCTGGACGCGGCACGCACCCGGCTCAAGTACTCCCATGGAGAGGGGGGAGGAAGCCTGGCCCGGAGCGTCTCCGTCCGAACGCCGGTGGAGGGGAGTGTGCTGGGAATCCCCCATAAGAACGAGGGGGTAGTGGAAGCGGGCAGGCCTCTGATCGAGATCGGAGACCCCCGCGCCCTGGAAGTCGAAATCGACGTGCTGTCCACCGATGCGGTGCGCATCCGCCCGGGGACGTCCGTGCTCTTTCATCGATGGGGGGGAGACGCTCCGTTGGAAGGGGAGGTGCGGACCGTGGAGCCTGCCGGCTTCACTAAAATCTCCGCGCTGGGTGTGGAGGAGCAGCGAGTGCTCGTCATCGCAGACATCACCTCGCCTTCCGGGCTCTGGGAGCGGCTGGGCGACGGCTACCGCCTCGAGGCGAGTTTTCTCCTGTGGGAAAGCGACGACGTTCTCCAGGTTCCCGCAAGCGCCCTCTTCCGGTACGGCGACGGGTGGGCCGTGTTCGCGCAGGAGGGCGGCAAGGCGAAACGACGGGCCGTGGAAGTCGGGCACCGCAACGGCCTCGTCGCCCAGATCCTCTCCGGCCTGAAAGAGGGGGAAATGGTGATTACCCACCCGAGCGACCAGATCGGGGACGGGACCCGCGTCCGGAAACGGTAGCCGGGGGAGAAAAGGAAGGGACGAAGGATGGAGAGATCCGGCGGGAACAAGATCGAACTCGTCGACAGCGTGCTGCGGGGAGAAGAAACGGACCGGCCACCGCTTTGCCTCTGGTACCACTTCGGCGTGCAGCACGGGGAAGGGGCCCGGCTGGCCCGGCTGGCCCTGGACTCTTTCCATCACTACGACTTCGATTTCCTCAAGGTGATGAACGACTACTTCTACCCGATGCCGGAGGGAATCGAATCCGTCCGCACCGGGGCGGATCTGCGGCGGATCACCCGTTTCGACGTGGAACGATCCCCCTGGCGGGAACAGTTCCGGGCGCTCGCGGTCATCGGTTCGGAGTTGAAAGGAAAGGCCTACTTTCTCGACACCGTGTTCGATCCCTGGCACACGCTGAAGCGGGCCCTGGCCGGGGAGCACATCGGCCCTCTGATGGACAGCGAGCCGGACGCCGTGCTCGCCGCCCTGGACGTCATCACGGAGAATCTGATCGCCTATTGCCTGCGGTCCCTCGACATCGGTTCGGCGGGGATCTTCCTGTCCGTTGCGGCGTCCCGGGAGTTCACGAGCCGGGAGCAATTCCTGCGCTTCGTCAAACCGTTTACACGCCGGGTCCTGGAAGCGGTATCGGGGCACGGCAGGATGAACGTCGCCCACATCCACGGGGAGGACCTGTATTTCGACGACTGCCTCGATTTTCCGGTTGCCGTCTTCAACTGGTGGGACCGCGGCCCCGCGGGCCCTTCCCTCGGGCATGTGAAGGAGCGGATCGCCGGATGCGTGATGGGCGGCATCGACCACAAGATCGTCACCCGCAGGACCGCCCCGTTTCTGAAAAACCACGTGCGGGAAGGAAAGAAGCTCGGGGGGAAGGACAGGTTCTTCCTGGCGAACGGCTGCTCCATCGATGCTTCCGTAAACCCGCGGATGATCCGGGCGATCGTGGAGGCGGCCCGCACGAAGAAATAGTTGTCCCGCACCATCCGGCGCCTCCTTGCGACGTGACGCGCCGGATCCGGAAAGAAAAGGGACATTCTTGAACTTCTCGTCCGAACGGAAAGACTCCTGTCCTGCGCCGACATACCAGCAGTCGGCCGCACGCATCTTCCTGGCATTCCTCCGGCTCGGGCTTACGGCCTTCGGCGGCCCGGCCATGGTCGCCTACATAGGCGACCTCGCGGTGGCAAGAAAACAATGGCTCTCGGGGGAGTCCTTCCGGGAGGGAGTGGGCCTATGCCAGTCTCTGCCCGGGGCCACCGCGATGCAGACTGCAGCCTACGCGGGGCTGCGCGCCGGAGGGCTTGGCGGAGGCGTCGCCGCCTACGTCGGATTCGGTCTTCCCGCCTTCCTCCTGATGCTCGCGTTATCCGTCGTGTACGGGGAGGCGCGCGACGTGAAGTTGGTCACGGCGGTCTTTCGAGGGCTGCAGGTGATCGTCGTGGCCATCGTGGCAAACGCCACTGTGAACTTCGGTCGGGCATCCCTCACGACCTGGAGGGATGGCCTCCTTGCCGCAGTCGGAGCGGTCTATCTCTTGGCCGGAGGAAGCCCGATTCTGGTAGTCGCGGGTGCGGCAGCCGTCGGTCTGCTCCTCTGCCGAAAGGGGGAGAGTGAGGCTGCCTCCCCTGCACCCGTCGGTGCGCCCGCGGGGCGGGGTGTGCGCGAGGCGGCGATCCTGATCATCTTGGCCGCCGCAGGCCTGGGAGTGCTCCGCGCGCTAAACGAAAATCTCTTCTCTCTTGCGGAGGTCATGCTCAAGGTGGACCTGTTCGCCTTCGGCGGAGGTTTCGCTTCCTTGCCGATCATGCTCCACCAGGTGGTCGAGGTAAGGCACTGGCTGGACGCGAGGACTTTCCTGGACGGCATCGCGCTGGGACAGGTAACCCCGGGCCCCATTGTCATCACTGCCACATTCATTGGCTACCAAGTCGCGGGTCTGGCCGGGGCGCTGGTCGCCACCCTGGCGATCTTCACTCCCTCGTTCGTCGTCCTGGTCGTTGCGGTGCCCTACCTGGACACTCTGCGCCGATCGCCGCTCTTCCATCGTGCGCTTCGGGGCATCCTCGCCTCGTTCGTCGGCCTGCTTTTGGCCGTAACGCTGCACTTCTCGGGCAGTGTGCAGTGGAGTTTGACGACCTCAACGGTCTGCGCTATCGCCTTCGCAGCCCTCAGGCTGCGCGTCGACCTCCTGTGGGTCGTCCTCGGCGGAATCGCGGTCTCGGCTGTCTTCCTCTGAAATCGCACCTTCCGGCCCGAAATCGAACCGAACATCGGTGAAAATTCCGCGTGCAGCGGGTACAAGAGGTAATTGTCGGCGGTTGGACGGATTGCCGACCCATAAATGGTTTGAGGGAACGTGGGGGGAGGAGGGGAGAACGAAAAAAGAGATAAGCGGCCAATCCGTCAGCGGGTGTAGGCCAGGATCCGTTCTCTTTGTTCCGGGTATTCCCGCAGCAGTTCCTCACGCGTCGGCATCGAGAAATCCGCAAAATCGAATCCGGGGGAAACGACACAGAGCACCAGCGTGTACTCGCCCAAGGATCTTGCCGCCTGCAGCTCCCCGGCGGGTACGATTGCGACCGGTTCTCCGCCTTCCGTTGCAGGACCGAGCGTGATGCGCCGGACCTCGGGTCCCATGTGCACGAGCTCCAGCGGGTCCCCCGCGAGGTGGATCCACATTTCCTCGCTGCGCAGGCGGTGAAAGGCGGAGAAATCGCCCCGGGGAAGCAGGAAGTAGATCGCGGTAAATGCCGTGCGCTCTCCCGGATATCCGGGAATCCGCCCCAGCGAGCGGGAAGAGCGGTGCATCTCCCGGAACCACCCACCCTCCGGGTGCTTTTTCAGCCGGTAGGCGGCGATGATCTCCTCGGGTCCCACGACCTCCTCACCGCCGCAAGGCGTGGTTTACACGGCTTTGCCTTTACGCGATCGCGTCCATTATGGCATTGAAGGTTGCGCTGGGGCGCATCGCTTTTGATGTCTTTTCCGGATCCGGATCGTAATAGCCGCCCAGATCCTGCGGTTTCCTCTGGGCGCCGAGCAGCTCCTGGTTGATTTTTTCCTCGTTCTCTTCCAGCTGCTTCGCCACTTTGGCGAAACGGGCCTGCAACTCCCTGTCCCTGGTCTGTCCGGCGAGCGCCTGCGCCCAATACATCGCGAGGTAGAAATGGCTTCCCCGGTTGTCGATCTCGCCCACTTTGCGGGCCGGCGACTTGTTGTTGTCCAGGAACTTGCCGATCGCCTGTTCCAGCGTATCCGACAGGACTTTGACTTTTTCGTTTTTGGTCGTGTTGGCGATATGTTCCAGTGACGCGGAAAACGCCGAGAACTCGCCGAGGGAATCCCACCGCAGGTACCCTTCCTTAACGAACTGCTGGACATGCTTGGGTGCCGAGCCGCCGGCTCCCGTCTCGAACAGTCCGCCGCCGTTCAGGAGGGGGACGATCGAGAGCATTTTTGCGCTGGTGCCGATTTCGATGATCGGAAACAGGTCGGTCAGGTAATCCCGCAACACGTTACCGGTAACGGAAATCGTGTCTTTCCCCGCCCGGATTCTCTCCAGCGAGAACCGAATCGCATCCTGTGGAGCCATGATGGGGAACTCCAGGCCCTTCGTATCGTGATCCTTGAGATACGCATTCACCTTTTCGATGATCTGCGCATCGTGCGCCCGGTTCTTGTCCAGCCAGAAAACGGCAGGGGCCCCGGTCGCCCTCGCCCTGTTGACGGCAAGTTTTACCCAATCCTTGATCGCCACGTCTTTTGTCTGGCACATCCGGAAGATGTCGCCTTCCTCCACCTTCTGCTCGAGGAGCGTTTTTCCGGAAGCGTCGACGGCGCGGATCGTCCCGTTTCCCGGCGCCTGGAACGTCTTGTCGTGAGAGCCGTACTCCTCGGCCTTTTGCGCCATGAGTCCGACGTTCGGGACGCTTCCCATCGTCGCGGGGTCGAAGGCGCCGTGCTTCTTGCAGTTTTCGATGATCTCCTTGTACGTCGTTGCGTAGCATCGATCCGGGATCATCGCCTTCGTCTGGTGGGGTTTTCCGTCCGGGCCCCACATCGTCCCCGAATCGCGAACGACCACGGGCATCGAGGCATCGACGATGATGTCGCTCGGCACGTGCAGGTTGGTAATGCCCCTGTCGGAGTCGACCATCGCAAGCGCGGGGCGTTTCCGGTAGACGGCCTGGATGTCCGCTTCGATCTCCGCCCGTTTCGCTTCCGGCAGCTTCTGGATCTTGGCGTAAAGATCGCCCAGTCCGTTGTTCGGGTTAAAACCCAGCTGTTTGATCACATCCGCGTGCTTGTCGAAAACGTCTTTATAGAAAACGGAAACGGCATGGCCGAACATGATGGGATCGGATACTTTCATCATGGTGGCCTTGAGATGCAGCGACAGCAGCACGCCGCTCTTTTTCGCGTCCTCGATCTGCTCTTCGTAGAATTTCCGCAACGCCCGAACGTTCATCACCGCCGCGTCGAGAACTTCTCCCTCCATGAGAGGCAGCTTCTCCTTCAGGACGGTTACCTTCCCGTCGCCGCCGACGAACTCGATCCTTGCATCCGTCGGCTTTTTGATGGTGGTGGATGTTTCGCTGCCGTAGAAATCGCCGCCGCTCATGTGCGCCACATGGGTTTTGGAATCGCTGGTCCATGCCCCCATACGGTGCGGCTTCTTTTTGGAGAACTGCTTCACCGAAACCGGCGCCCTGCGGTCCGAGTTTCCCTGCCGCAGCACCGGATTCACGGCACTTCCCAGAATCTTGGCATATCGTTCCTGGATCTTTTTCTCCTCGTCGGTTTTCGGCTCCTCGGGATAGTCCGGGACTTTATAGCCATGGTTCTGCAATTCCTTGATCGCCCCTTTCAGCTGGGGGATCGAGGCGCTGATATTGGGCAGCTTGATGATGTTGGCCTCGGGTGTCAGTGCGAGCTCACCCAATTTGGCCAGGTAATCGGGTCTTTTCTGGGTCTCGGTCAGGTTTTCGGGGAAGTTCGCGAGGATCCTGCCGGCAAGAGAGATATCCCACGTTTCGAAGGAAACGCCCGTCCCCTTGGTAAACGCCTGAATGACGGGGAGCAGGGAGTATGTCGCCAGTGCCGGCGCTTCGTCGATTTTCGTCCAGATGATCTTGGATGGTTTTGTCGTCATGTTCTCTCCTTTGGTAGGGTTTCTGCTGTAGGGTAACGGTTCCGAATCATAAGCCGACTACTGTGCGGTTGACTTCGTTAAGTCGTGCGAAGGGACTGATCATGCCGATGGAAGAAGATCACGCGTCGCAGGACATCGGCGTTTTCCCAATGGACAACGCCGGCACTCAGTATGCTGTATACAAAAACGATTTACCTGTCAAGCGGAAAGGGGAGTAAAATATCCCGCTACGATGACGTTGGGATTCCTGCAGGGCGGGACACGGCGACGGAACGGGGGAAGTTGTGCATCGTACCGACAGGGAAGGGGAAGAGATGGTGCAAGGTCCGGAGTGCGGGACAACACCGGGGGCGGCGGACAAGCCCCCCTGCTGAGGTCCTCCCGGCTCCGCCGGAGGCGGGGAGATTACCGAGAGGGTCCCGGGGTTTATCCGGTGGCGGGAAACGGCGGCGGGGCGCGTGCCGCAGGTCTCCGGGCGGCTTCATTTCGCGGACCGGCTCGGCGCGTGGAAGGTCCGGTGGGGGGCGGGGAGGATGTCGTACCATGTCCCTCCGGGACTGTACGCTATCGGGGCGCCGACGCCTGGGGATCCGGTGGCCGTCACCGCCAACTACAAGATGAGCTTCGACGCCCTCCGCAGCGCGCTTGACGGCCGCAACGCCTGGATCCTCGTGCTGGAGACCTTCGGGGTCAACGTCTGGTGCGCAGCGGGGAAGGGGACCTTCGGGACGAAGGAACTGATCCGCAGGATCGCCGGGACGGAGCTTTCCCGGGTGGTACGTCACCGCACTCTCCTGCTCCCGGTCCTCGGTGCCCCCGGCGTGGCGGCCCACGAGGTGGCGCGGCGGACGGGATTTACGGTCCGCTATGCGGCAATCCGGGCGGGCGACTTCCCCGAATACCTGGACAACGGCATGGTGACGACCGAAGCGATGCGCCGGATGACGTTTTCGTTCCGGGAGCGGCTGGTCCTCGTGCCGGTGGAGCTCGTGACGTCGCTTCGACCGGTCTTTGCAATCACCGTGCTGCTCTTTCTTGCGGGATGGGGTCTAAGGGACGCTTCCGCGGGCATATCGGCGACGGCTGCGTTCCTGGGAGCCGTAGTCGCGGGGACGGTGGCGGGGCCTCTGTTGCTTCCCTGGATCCCCGGCCCGAGCTTTGCCGGGAAGGGTGCCCTCGTCGGACTGATCTGGGGCCTGATTTGGTACCTCCCGGCCGGCGGCGGTACCACGCTTGCCGTTGCCGCCGCGGGCTGCCTCGCCCTGGCCACTGTCAGTTCCTTCTTTACGCTCAATTTTACCGGGTGTACCCCGTTCACCTCTCGCTCCGGCGTAAGAAAAGAGCTACGGGTGGCGCTTCCGGCGATGGCGGTGTCCCTGGTCTGCGCGGCGGCCCTTTATGTCTGGGGGACGATCCTGTAGGGAAGGGCAGGAAGTCGACTGCCGGAATGGAAAAGGAGGAGCAGTTGATAGGATACCGGTACCTGAAGAACGTATCGACGCTTGTGCTGGAAACGGAGCGATGCAACGGCTGCGGTCGCTGCGCGGAAGTCTGTCCCCACGGGGTGTTTTCGGTGGCGGGCGGACAGGCACGCATCGCCGAACATGACGCCTGCATGGAGTGCGGCGCCTGCGCAAGGAACTGCCCGGAAGGGGCGATCGACGTCGACGCCGGAGTGGGGTGCGCAACCGGCCTCATCAACCAATGGCTTCGGGACAGGGGGCTGCACCAGTCGGGAGACTGCTGCGGGACGTAGTTTCCGGAGCAATACCGCCCGGACTCTCACTTGAGGACGAACTCGACGCGGCTGTCCCGCTCCTTCTCCTTTTTTTCCGGAGCCAGCGACTTGGGCTCCACCAGGAAGATCCTCTCCGGTTCCACCTCCTTCGATGCGACCAGGGAATCCCTAACCGCCTGGGCCCGTCGCTGCGCCAGCAGGCGCAGATCGTCGTCGGTCACCTGGAGGTGGGCGAACATCAGTTTCTCCATCTCGGGGACGGGGAGGTCCTTGACCAATCCGATGAAGTTCCGGGGCTTGGGGAACTTCTCCGCCCGGTAGGCCCGCTTGAGGTACTCCGGATACTCCTTCGCGTCGACGACGACGTTGTCGAGCGAGGGCGCTTGACCGCCTTTTCTCACGAGGTCCTTCCGTTTCTGGGAACGGACCTTCCGGTCGAACAGGGACTGCCGCAGCGCCTCCCGGTCCTTCTCGCTGTCCACGTACCCGGCGATCTCGAGCTTGAGGGCAGGCCGGTCGTGGAGCGCCTTGGAAAGAGTCTTGAGCTTGGCTTCCCCCGCTTTGCCGAGCGTGTCCTTCCCGTAGTCGAACTCCAGGTAGCTCAACTCCTCGCCCCCGCCGAAGACCGCACCGAGAAGGGCGAACGGGGACGTGGCGGCCTTGGCCAGGAGATTCACGATGATCTTGACGATGACGTGCCCCAGCCGGAACTGCGGGTCGTCGAGGGACCCGCTCACGGGGAGGTCGAGCGTTATCTCGCCGCTGCGGTCCTTGAGCAGGGCGACGGCCAGCCGGACCGGCAGCTTCGTGGCGTCGGGGCTCTCCACGGGTTCGCCGAAGCTGAACTGGTCGAGGAAGACGTTGTTGCTCGCCGTAAGCTTCCTGTCCACGATCCGGTACTCGAGGCTCAGGGAGAGCTTCCCCTTCTCGATCGTGTAGCCGGCGTAACGGCCTGAGTAAGGCGTCAGGGGGCTAAGATCCATGTCTTTGAAATCGACCTTGAGGTCCAGAAACAGGTCGTTCCGGAGCGGGTTGATCTTCCCCGTGATCTCGAGAGGGGCGTAATTCTCGAGCTTCCCCCGGAGGTCGACGTCCGCCATCTTCGTTTCCTCCGACGACAGGCCGGAAATACGGCCGCCTACCTCGAGGAGGTTCGCAGAGTAGTTGGGCTTGATGTGATAATCGGTGAAGTTGATCCGCCCTCCCTGCAGCGACACCAACCGGATCGAAACCGGCGTCGGAGGCTCCGGGGGTTCCGGGGTCTTCACGGCAGCGACGTTGTCCGGGGCCCCTCCGGCGGTCCCGGAGCCGGCAGCCGGCTCTTCCTTCCGTACGATATTCTGCACGTTCAGGGTCCCTTCCGGAGTGACGACAATGCGGGAGTAGAAGTCCGTGAGCGCCACCTCCCGGATCGCAATCGACAGGGGACTGGTCCCCATCGAAAACCCGTCCAGGTGAAGCGATTCCCAATTCAGGAAATCCTCCGAGGTCGCCTTGTCGACCGTGGCCACTTTCGACGCGAGGATCGTCCCCGTGTAGGTCGTCCGGATCGCGTTGTCCTTCGTCGCCAGGGCAAACTTCCCCTTCGCGGAGACGTTCCCCCCGGTCAGGGAGATGTTGATTCGGTTGGTTACATACGGCTCGAACGGGGCGAGGTCGATCGTCCGGGCATCGAGATCAAGTTCGGCCGACAGGGGGTTGAGCCCCAAGGCGCCGCCGAAGGCGATCTTGCCCGACTTGTTCAGGGCGGCCGCAAGCGACAGTCGCCCGCGGCGGTTCTTTTCCGTCGAGAGATTTTCGGCGGTGACATCCAACCGGGATACTCTCACGGTGACGGGCTCCTCCGGGGTCCTGTCCAAGGCGA
This sequence comes from uncultured delta proteobacterium, assembly GCA_963811025.1. Taxonomy (GTDB): domain Bacteria; phylum Desulfobacterota; class Deferrimicrobia; order Deferrimicrobiales; family Deferrimicrobiaceae; genus CSP1-8. Next base: position 341,864 of record CAWEPX010000032.1, on the reverse strand, counting down.
TGACGGAGTACCCCTCCAGGGAGGCCTTTTTCACCTGGACGAGCCACTCCGGCGAAGCTTCCTTTGCGGAGGATGCAGGCGGCGGGGGAGTAGTCTTCCCCGTGTTCCCTTCCTTGGGGGAAAAGAGTTTCGCCAGATCGATCGCGCCGTCCATTTCCCGGGTCACCCGCACGGTGCCCTTCCGGGTCGCTGCTTCGTCGATCGTGGCCGTCCTATTGATGAAGTCGACCTCCACCCCCTTCACCACGATCTCCGGCACCGCGAGGAAGTCCTCCTTCTCATCCTGCCGCCGGAGGTGCAGGGAGGTCACGCTCGTCTCGAGCCCGGACAGGACAGACTCGTCGCCCGTTTCGTCCGAAGCGAACCGGAAACCGGTCGACAGGTCGATTGCGGCAGCGGCCCGGAACGGCCTGGGCGAGGAGAGGTCCGAATAGGACACGTGTCCCCCGGACAGGTGAAAGTCGTCGATCTTCAGCGAGAAAGTCGCTCCCGCCTTTCTCTCCTCCTTTTCCGTTTTCGCTTTCCCGTCCGGCAGCAGCGCCACCACGTTCAGGACTCCCGTTTTCCCGCGGGCAATGGAAATCTCCGGCGAGATGATGATGACGTTGTCCAGCTCCGCCCGCCTCGCCAGCGGCTCCAGGGATCTTATTGCCAGCGGACAGGGACGGCAGGCGCAGCACCGGCACATCCTTGATATCCGTTACGGAGAGGTCCGTAAGCGTAACGCTTCCCGTGAGGGACAAGGCGGAAGACTGCCCGGCGGGCTGGGAAAACGACAGGACGGCAATCGCGTCCAGTTTCCCGGAGGGGACCCGGAAGTTCCTTCGGAACGGGATGTACTCCAGGTAATGGGGGATGTCGATATCGCGGATGTTCAGGTCGACCGTGGTCATGCGAGAGGCGCTGAACGGCTTGGTTATCCCCTGGAGCGCCACCTCCGTCCCGTTGATATTCGCCTCGAAGGACGGGCGGACGAAGAGGTCCACGGCATAGGGCAGGTTCGACAGGAAGGGGATGGCGATCGATAGGTCCCGGACCGTGTGGTGTGTACGCTTGGGGCGGTCGTCGAAATCGACGCTCCCCCCGATGATGCGGATGTTGTTGAGGGAATACCGGAGGGGCTTGCCTCCATCGGACGGCCCGGAGGGGGACTCGCCGAGGAGATCGGAGAAATTGTAGGTCGAGTCTTCGTTCCGAATCAGAGTGACGGTCGGGGAGTGCAGGGAAATCTCCCTGAGAACCGGCCCTCCCCGGACGATGGAGGCGACCTGGAGGTTCAGGTACAGCTCCTCGAAGGCGACGAACGGCCCCGTACCGTTCCGGTCCTTCATGGAAAACCCCTCTACGTGGGCCGAGAGGTCGAACGGGTTGATCCGGATCGCCCGTATCGCCACGGGCCGGTGGAGTTTTTCGGTGAGCTGCTTGACCAGGACCGACCTGGCGACGGGAGGCAGGATGAAAAACCCGACGATCGCATAGACCGCAAGGACGATAGCGGGCCACAGGACAAATCGTCTCAGGACAGGGTTTTTCCAAAGCGCCTTGAGATTCACGGGACCGCCTCCGTTTTGCATCGTATCCCCATTATCCCCGTTCCTGCTGCATGGAAAAAGACGAATTCCCCTGACGGAGCGAAAGACTTCGCTTGCAGACCCGGGATCGACGTGGTACATTGACTTTAGTTCGGAATATCCCGAGACACAATCCTATCCACAAGGGACCTTTCGAAGAAGCGGGCCCGCCGACTTGGCCGGTCCATTCGACGCTTCTCCTGAAACTTCACCGTGCGGAAAGATCGGACGGGCGAACTGCCTGCCCCGATTGTGCTTGGTGAAAAAACGTCAGGAGAAGAAAAGAACATGGCAGAACAGAGAACTACGCAAGCAAGAAAATCGTTTGAAGCGTTCGGGCTGCGCCCGGAGCTCCTCCGCGCCGTTGCGGAGATGAACTACACAACCCCGACCCCCATCCAGGAAAAGGCGATCCCCTTCGTGCTCGAGGGGAAGGACCTCCTCGGCTGCGCCCAGACCGGCACCGGCAAGACGGCCGCCTTCGCGCTCCCGATCCTCCATCATCTCCAGGAGACGCCCTGGAAGGGGAGCGGGCGGCGACCCATCCGCGCACTCGTGCTGACGCCGACCCGGGAGCTGGCCTCCCAGATCGCGGGAAGCTTCGGGGCGTACGGCAGGCACACGGGCCAAAAAACAGCGATCGTGTTCGGCGGCGTCAACCAGGGCCCGCAGGCGCAGGCCCTCAAGCGGGGGATCGACGTCCTCGTGGCCACGCCCGGACGGCTGCTCGACCTCATGTCGCAGGGGCTTGTTGATCTGCGGACCGTCGAGACCTTCGTCCTGGACGAGGCCGACCGGATGCTCGACATGGGCTTCATCCACGACATCCGGCGGATCATCGACCAATTGCCCGGGAAGCGGCAGACCCTTTTCTTCTCGGCCACGATGCCGGGGGAGATCCAGGGGCTCGCCGGCAGCATCCTGCGCGACCCGGTCCGGGTGGCCGTAACTCCCGTTGCGACACCGGCCGAGTCCGTGGTGCATCAGGTCCACTACGTGGAGAAATTGGAAAAGATCGAGCTGCTGAAGCACCTCCTTGCCGGCCCTTCCGTCAAGAACGCGCTGGTCTTCACCCGAACGAAGCACGGAGCGGACAAGGTCACAAAACAGCTCGCCCGCCACAACGTCCGGGTCGAGGCGATCCACGGAAACAAGTCGCAAAACGCCCGTGAGAAGGCCCTGGGCAGCTTCAAGCGGGGGCAGACGAGAGTGCTCGTGGCGACGGACATCGCCGCACGGGGTATCGACATCGCCTCCCTGTCCCACGTGATCAACTTCGATCTTCCCAACGAGCCGGAGAGCTACGTTCACCGGATCGGCCGCACGGGCCGGGCCGGCGCATCCGGCATCGCCCTGTCCTTCTGTTCCTTCGAGGAGCGCCCCTTCCTCGCCGGCATCGAACGGCTCATCCGCAAGCATCTCCCGGTGGCGGAAGACCATCCCTTCCGCTCCAACCGCAATCCCGGTCCGCCGACGGACCTCGACCCGCGGCGGGCGAACGGCGTGCCCGCCCTGTCCATGCTCCGTGCCGACGAGCTGTTCCGCCCGGGCCGGATGGACGCCTTTCCCGGTCGTTCCGATGGCCGCCCCGGGAGGTCGCGACGGGAGTCGAAGTGGGGAGCCGGTCCCGAAAGCCGCAAGCAGGGCAACCGCGAGGCGCAACGCCGCGGCCACGCGAGGTAGGACCCTCCGCACATCGCGGCAGCTGACTTTAGGCGAAGACGGATGTTCGCCATCGATCTGTGGTATTGTGAATTGGAACTTAACCGTCCGCAGTCAAAGAGATCCCGAGAATCGTGCTCATGACCTCTTTTGCGGCCCTAGCGCATGACAAGGAGGTTTTATGGGCAAGAAATTGTACGTCGGGAATCTTCCCTTTTCCGCAACGGAGGATTCGCTGAGAGAGGCGTTTGCGCGTTTCGGAACGGTGGAATCGGTGAACATCATCACGGACCGTGACACGGGCCAGAGCAAAGGGTTCGGTTTCATTGAGCTTTCGAGCAAGCAGGAAGCGGCCGAGGCCATCGGCAAGATGAACAGCGCCGAAATGGACGGAAGGACGCTCAAGGTATCCGAGGCCCTTCCCCAGGCGCCCCGCAATAGTGGTGGGTCGAGAGGCTATGGCGGCGGTGGCGGCGGGTTCCGCCGGTAACCGTCCCTCCCTCATCATCCAACCAAAACGACGTCCTTCGGGGGCCATGGTCTTCTTCATGGCCCCCGGACGACGCTCCCCTTTCTCGACATTTCAGCGGGAACCGCCGCTACTTCACAATCAGGTTGTTTTTCACCGAGGTGACGCCTTTCACGCTGCGTGCGATTTGGGACGCTTTATCGACGGCCTGTTGGGAATTCACGAAGCCGCTCAGTTGGACGGTTCCCTTGTAGGTTTCGACGCTGATCTGGAATGATTTCAGGAAATCATCATTCGCAAGCGCGGATATTACCTTGGTCGTTCGGATCCTGCCTGGAACATGTCGCCGTTTGTCCTAATTTCGTACCGGTGTTTGTTTTAGGGCAGGAGGGGGCGCCGGAGGATTCGGATCAATCCGCCAGTTTGTTCCGGTCGCCTTTCAGGGTTTTCCGAATCGCGAGAACCGGTTCGTCGCCAGCACATTCCTTACGCCCTACACCATAGGACAAACACGGGTCCGAGAATCAGACAAAGACCGGCTTGCGGTTCGGACAGAAACCGATACCCACGGCAGGTGGACAGATTTATTCTGTCAAAGCAGGAGGGATTCGCAGAGAAGAGAGGTCTCTTGAAAATGCCAGTACTCCGCCCACTTCATGGTCCTGCCCCGGCGGGGAAGTTGCGGCTCCAGCGGGCGAGGCTTTATCCGAGGGAGCGGTTCGGCCAATACCTGCGGGACGGGAGACCATCCTAAGGTTTATCGGAAGAAACAGTATTGCGCCGCCTCCCCCTCCGGCGGCACATCGACGGCTCTGCGGATGGACCCTGCAGAGCCGTCACCCCGTCTTCCTCGGATCGGTGTTTGTCATACGGCTGGATGTCGGATCGGATCTTTCCGTTCAAACCGGTAGGACAAACACCGGCCCGAGAATCGGACAAACCACGATCCCCATATCGGACATAGGCCGATACCCGGGGCGTGGACACGGGATTATCGTGGTCCTGTCAGCTCCAAAAATAGTGGGGGTAATACCATGAAATCAGCAGCTAGATTGTTACCCGTTCTGGCCATTGTCCTGGTATTGGCCAGTGCACCCGCGAACGACATACACGGTGTGAAGAGCGTAACGAACCGGATGACCATCTAGCAGGTCAAGTGGATTTGTGGATGCCGCGGAGAGAGAGATCAAGGCGACGGCTATCGGGGCGCCCGGGGGGGCATCCGGCGAAGCGGCTTGAAGAGTATCCCCGCCGGGACCAGTTGACCCGGCGGGATACGAAGCGGATGGAATCCGGATCGCCCGATTCAATCCCCGGAAAGAAGTCTGTCCGCGCATGAAGAATCCCTCGAACAAATCGGTGTCCATTTTCCGGACGTTTGTCCTGGCGGACCTCATTACCTTGGCAAACGCAGGTTTCGGAATGGCGGCCATCTTTCTGTGTCTGAATCATGTTACCGATTTCCGTACCCCATACCTCTGGGCCGTCTTCGTCCTACTCCCTCTCGCGCTTGTCTGTGACGTTCTCGATGGGTTCGTGGCACACCGCCTGAAGCGGCATTCGCTTCTTGGGGCCGATCTCGATTCCCTGGCCGACATCGTCTCCTTCGGCGTAGCGCCCGCCGTCCTGGGGTTTACATTGGGACTGCAAGGCATGTGGGATGCACTGATACTGATCTATTTCGTGAATTGCGGAATCAGTCGGCTCGCAAGGTTTAATGTGACCGCAGAGGCGCTCTCCGGCGGAACGGGAAAGGTCAAGTATTACGAAGGGACTCCCATCCCTACCAGTATCATCATTGTAATCATTCTTGGCATTGCCTTCTGGAAGGGCCGGATCGACCATCTCCTCCCCTTTGGATCCTTTCCGATAGGGCCATGGATATTTCACCCGTTTACGCTCCTTTATGCGGCGAGCGGAAGCGCGATGATCAGCACCGTCCACATCCCGAAACCATAGATAGAGAATAGGAGCCGATATGCCGACGACGAACGAGATTTCCGAAGGGCGGCATGACAACAAACGGAAGGGTAGCGGATCCAGGCCCGGCGGCGGGTTCCGACGGGCGGTCCTTGCCGGTGCCGTCGCACTGTTCCTCCTGTTGCCGAGCGCGGGATTTGCCGGGGATTCCGTCCCTGCTGCCGCGCCTGCGAAGGGGCCAGTGGCGGCGGTCGACAACCTTCTGATCACGACGCCTCCTCCTCCGCCCAACGTGCGGACGCCGGTTCTGTCGTGGGGGACGGGGAACGGCAAGAGCTATTCGATCCCGGCGTTCGAGATCCTGGGCTTCGAGGCACTCCTCAACGTGTACGGCCGAATCACCGACCCCGACCTGGTGGACGCGCAATATTCGGAAGGGCACAAAGTCTACAGCGTGACCCCGTCCACCATCTGGAGGCACCTCACCAAAGGCCCCTGGGGATTCGACGGCGATTCCTTTCAGATCAACCAGATCCAGCATCCATACCAGGGAGCGGTCTATCAGGGATTCGCGCGATCGGCCGGGCTCGGCTTCTGGGAATCGTCCGCTTATACCTTCCTGGGCAGCTTTGTCTGGGAAGTAGCGGGGGAGACCACGACGCCTTCCATCAATGACCAGGTCGCGAGCGGCATCGGCGGGAGTTTACTCGGGGAGCCTCTCTTCCGGCTGGCGAGCCTGGTGCTTGAAGACGGCGGAGATCACCCCGGATTCTGGCGCGAGCTGGGCGCGGCGGTTATCTCGCCCCCGACCGGCTTCAACCGCCTCGTTTACGGCGAGCGGTTCAAAGGAGTGTTCTCGAGCCACAACCCGGCCACCTTCACCCGCCTGCGGCTCGGCACGAGCCTGACCGACCACGTAATCGGCATCAGCAATGTCCCTGTCGACCGGACAGAGGTGACCGGCGACTACTCCCTCTCCTACGGGCTCCCCGGGAAAGACGGGTACACCTATGATCGTCCTTTCGACTACTTTCACTTCCAGTTCACTGCCGTCTCCGGCAGGAGCGCCTTCGAAAACATCATGACCCGTGGCCTTCTCTTCGGGAAGAAATACGAGGCAGGCGACGACTATCGCGGGGTGTGGGGCCTTTACGGCAGCTTCGAATACCTCTCGCCGCAGGTCTTCCGAGTCTCCAGCACGGCCCTTTCCCTCGGTACCACCGGCCAGTGGTGGCTCTCGCGGGCGATCGCGCTCCAAGGCTCTGCGCTCGCCGGGATCGGATACGGCGCAGGGGGCACCGTCCGCGCCAGCGAGGACCGCGATTATCATTACGGCGGGACCGCGCAGGGACTTCTCGCGGCCCGCATGATCTTCGGCGACAAGGCCATGTTCGACCTGACGGGACGCGAGTACTATATCAGCGGCTTCGGTGCCACCCGGCAGGGTGGATCGGAACGCATCTTCCGCGGGAACGCGTCGTTCACCGTGAGCGTTTACAAACGCCACGCGCTCGGGATCCAGTACGTCATGTCGCGCCGGGATGCGACCTATCCCAATTTCCCCGACACTCACCAGACGGTTGGAACCTGGAGCATCGCCTACAACTTCCTCGGCGACTCCCGGTTCGGCGCCGTCGAGTGGCGGCCTGCCGTAATCGAAGGGCGCTAACTGCGGATGCTGCGGAAAGCGAAGGGAATAACGGCGAGGGCCGTCTTCCTCCGAATCGGTCTTGTCCTGGCCGTGGGGCTTCTTCCCCTCGGTCATCGCTGCATCGCGGAGGATCACGGGGCGATTGCACGGAGCATCGAAACCGTAAAAACGGACTTCGGGAATTTTTACCTCGATCGGGCGAACCTGACAAAACTCGGAATCGGTCTTGCCGGGGCCGCCGTCTTCGCCAACACGGGGATGGATCGGTATATCCGCAACACGTATCAGGACGACCTGCGAAGCGAGGACACGGACGAAGGAACGAAAATATTCAATATGTCCGGCACCGCGCTCATTCTCGTTACCGTACCGGTCTACATCGGCACCTACGGGGCCGGGTTGTGGCTTCACAATTCGACGATGGAGGAATGGGGCCAAAAATCGTTCCGGGCGACCGTTGTGGGCGGGCCCGCCCTCTTGTTCCTGGCGACGGCAACCGGGGCAGACCGGCCGACCGAGGGAGATTCCCATTGGAAGCCGTTTCACAATATCCATGGGGTGAGCGGTCACGCGTTCATCGGCGGCATTCCTTTCATTACCGCTGCGAAAATGAGCGAGAACCCCTACCAGAAGGCGGTCTTTTACGGGCTATCGACGGTGACGGGGCTCTCTCGGATAAACGACGACCGGCACTACTTTTCCCAGGTGGCCCTGGGGTGGTTCCTCGCTTATCTGAGTTGCGGCGCCGTCGAGAAGGGAAACGATCGAGAGGAAGAACGCTTGCACGTCGGAATCGCGCCTGTCCCGAAAGGGATCGCGATTACGTTTCAGAAAAAGTATTCACCGTAGGTCCCACCCCTTTCGGAAGTCCGATTCCCCCCTGATGCTCTAAACCATTAGGACAAACACCTCCGGGATTGATCCCTTCAATGGGGTCCAGCTAGGAATAAAACATCCCCCGGACGGTTCTACGGTCCGGGGGATGTCCCTTTTGCAGTGGAAAACGTTCAGAAAATCGCTATTTCTCGAGTACCAGAACCTCAACCCTCCTGTTTTCGAACCTGCCTTTCTCCGTCTTATTGTCCGCTATGGGTCTGGATTCCCCGTACCCCTTTGTCGTAACTATATCCTTCTGGGTATCGATCATGCCGTGCTTCAAAATGTAATCTTTCACGGCGGCGGCTCTCCTTTCGGAAAGGGCCTGGTTGTATTTCGCGCTGCCGACGCTATCCGTATGGCCTTCGATTACAATCTTATTGGCCGGATACTTCTTGACGAAATCGATCGCCTTCTGAAGGTCTGCAACATCCGCTTCCCTGATGGTCGACTTGTCGAAGTTGAAATTGACATGAAGGACCAGGCGGTCGATCACCTTGGGAGCCTCTTTCACAGGTACGGGCGGCGGAGGAGGCGGGGGATTCACGGTGACCGTCGTCGATGTCGTCCGGGTGCCCCCCTCGCCCATCGCGGTAATCGTGTACTGTGTGGTGCCGGCGGGGCATACCTGGCGGGAGCCGTTCGGATCCATGCTCCCGATCCCCTGGTCGATCGATGCGCTGGATGCGTTCGTGGACGACCACGACAGCATTGCGCATTTGCCCGCATCGACGGTGTCCGGATTTGCCGAGAGCGTCACCATCGGCGCTGGTTTGACTTGCTTCGCCTCCCAGCAAGGGGTCGTCTTGGCGAGCAGGGCGTCGGCCGCCTTGTCCGCCGCGTCGATATGCTTGGAAGCAGTCTCCCAGGGTTCGATCGTCTCGTGACGGGCATAATCGCGCTCCGCCAGGGCGTAGGCCAGCTCCACGGGAGCGCATTCCCTGGCGTCCATCTTTTCCGCCTTGGCGATCTTTGCCGAGATGGTTTCAAACCGGTCTGTCTCGCCCTTTGTCATCATGCGTGTTCTGGCGCAACCCGCAGCAAGAAATACCGCAAGAAGAACCGTCGTGCCAAGGAAGAAGAGTCGATTCCTCATTTCGCACCTCCACCCGACATCTCAAGCGCCTTCGTGGCATACGCCTGAGCATTCACCGTGAAGGAGTCCGCAGCCTTGCAGTCCCCTTCTTCCGCCTCGACAACAGCTTTTTTGAGGTACGCTTCCCCCGCCTTGTACTCGAACGGCGCTTTGTACACTGCCCCGGCCTCTCTCGCCTGGTCCATCGTCGCCTGGGCGGCGTTGATCCTGTTGGCCGTAGCGCACCCTGCAGCCGACAGCCCGGCGATGAGCACAATTGCCCATAAACCCACCCACGGTCGTTTCATGGTGTCCCTCCTTTTATTTATGAACCGCACTACTTCACAATCAGGTTGTTTTTTACCGATGTGACACCTTTAACGCTACGTGCGATTTGGACCGCTTTATCGATGGCCTGTTGGGAATTCACGAAGCCGCTCAGCTGGACGGTTCCCTTGAAGGTTTCGACGCTGATCTTGAATGATTTGAGAAAATCATCCGCTGCGAGCAGAGTTTTTACCTTGGTCGTGATCACCGAGTCATCGACATACTCGCCGGTACCCTCGTGTGTTGGCGTGGATGCGCACCCCAGGTATACCGCAATCATCCCGATGCTGATCAGCAAACTCAAAATGCGAAGTCGTTTTGCCATGAAGCTCTCTCCTCTCTTTCAGGGTAAGGGCAGGGGGGGCGAATCTCCCCCCTCTGCCCGGATTAATAAAGATCGCAGGGCTTGTGCCGGCGCTCTTTGCTACCGATCGCGATTGTCATACCTCCGATTCTCACCCCTTCCTCTTTCATCACCCCTGCCTCTTCCGTCGCCCCTGCCCTTGAACCTGACCTCTTTCGGGTAGCGGTCCCTTGGCAGTTCCGACCAGGGCCCTCTCCTGGAGTTTGAGTAGGACCAGCGGTCGTTCTGGTAGTAATAGTAATAACCGCTGTGATAATAGTAGGGTTCTTCTTCCAACACCACGATCGACGGAAGAGGCGGCACCAGGACTATGCCAGAGCCTCGGCGTCCTGGCACCACCATGCACCCGGCAAGCAGGAACACCGCTAGCAGGACGGCAGACGATATCCTTTTCATTTTCTTTCCCTCAACTCTTCGTGGGGACAAGAAGCATGAGCGCGCCGGCCGCTATCGCCCCCGCGCCGGCCCAGGCGGGGATATTCACTGTCTGCTTTTCCTTGAACGACAGCTCGAGCGCGCCCAGCTTTGCTTCGTGGGTCTCCTTGGTGTAGCTGAACTTGCCGTACACCACTCCCAGGAGGCCGACCACGATCAGCACGATGGCCGCGATCTTGATTGTGCTCATATTTTCTCCTTCCGTATCAGGACCCTGTTGCCGAGGAGCATTCCAGGACCGCTATACGGCCCTTCGCCCCTGAATGAGGTTCAACACCACCACCACGAGCGCGATGATCAGGAGAACGTGAATGTATCCGCCCAGCGTGTACGAACTGACCAAACCCAGCGCCCAGAGAACTAACAATATGACGGCGATCGTCCACAGCATTTCTCATCACCTCCCGTCGTGATTCCGCGACGTTCCTTCCCCGCGGGAACCGGCGTTATTTCACAATCAGGTCGTTTTTCACCGATTTGACCCCCTGAACAGCCCGGGCTACCTCTCCTGCCCGCCGGACATTCTGTGCCGAATCGACAAACCCGCTTAACTGGACTTCTCCCTTGAAGGTCTCGACGTTGATCTGGAGCACTTTCAGCGATGGATCGTCAAAGATCGCGGCTTTCACACTGGTTGTGATCGCCGAGTCATCGAGATACTGGCCGGAGCTTTCTCGTGTTGGCGTGGATGCGCACCCCAGAAGGAGGTGATCAACGTGATGCAGACAAGAAAAATCAATATAAGATCCCTTTTCCTCATACTGCTCCCTCTCTCGTCCCGTTCGTGCATGGACGACATGTTCCAAAGCCTAGATCCCCGATATTTCAGCCCGTAAACAGATGCTGATCTTTTCCGCTCGCTTTGGGTATCGGCTTCTGTCCGAAACAAGTGCCGCTGTTTGTCCGATTCGCGGACCGGTGTTTGTCCTATGGGTTGGGCAACGACTCACGCAAGGAACAGCGGATCATTCCTGATCGGCCGCCAGTTCCGTCCCGGCCTGCGACATCGTTACCTCCACCACATTGGAGGGTGGGGAGTCGCCGGAGGCGTTCCATGCACGAACCCTGTAGGAGTAGTAGGCCGAGCATGCCTTGACGGAATCGTCGCGGAAGACTGCGACATTCGTCCCCGTCACGCCGATCTCCGAAAACCGGCTGTCGGGTCCGGGGTCGTCGGTGCGCTCGATGCGGAACCCGATTCCGCCGGCCCCGCATTCGGTCCATGCCAGCATTACGTGGCAACCCTCGGTGACCGCAATCAGATCGACGGGCGCCTCGGGGGGAGGTGGAGGGCGGGCGGTCATGCTTCCCTTCCTTCCCCTGCGAAAGAATTTCTCCGCACGGCTCTCGTGTCCCCCACAAATAACAGGGGATTTCTGCGCATCGCCTGAACCGCTATCGACCGTGTTCTCTCTGCCCCCCGTCGCGGTCACCACGGCGGCCCTCGTGCCTATTTTCCTTTTTCCGTTCCTTTTCGCTTTTTTTCCACTCCTGCTCACGCTCCCTCTCCCATCGCCTTTGCGCCTTCCGGTTCTCCTTGTCCCAACGGACGCGATCCTTCTTCCATTGGCCGTACGGAACGTGCCGGCCCCGTTTATACCGGGTCCGGTAGTCCCGGGGCACGTACAACACCGCCCTCGGCACCCGGCGTCGCTCGATTACCCCCCACGGCCCGTTGTACGCCCGCGCACGGTACCATCGCTCGCCGCGCGGCGACCACCAGAATCCCCCGTAGAAGAACACGTCGATGTCGGGGTCCGGGACGTAGTGGACCTGGGAATGCGGGATCATCACGACTTCCGGCGGATAGGCCACCACGATCGGTGGCGGCCCGAGGTTGATGTTGATGCTCACCTCCGCCCGCGCGGGCTCCGAAAACCCCCATGCGGCGGCGATCATGGCCCCCGCCAGGAGGCACCACCAACTCCTTCCCGAGTATTTCATTGGGAATCCCCTTTCTCTTTTCAACACGATAATCCTGCACGATGGCCTTGGGTATAGGCATCTGTCCGAAACGCGAACCGCCGTTTGTCCGAATTTCGGACCGGTGTTTGTCCTAGGGCTGGAGGGGCCGCCGGAGGATTCGGGCTCCTCATTTGGCGATTTCTGTTGCGAACATTTCCGGGGAGGCCTTATTTATTCGGTAGGGGAGATGGTACGATGCGGCAGGAACAGGAATGCGGTCTCATCAGGAAGGCAAGGGAAGGAGATACGGTGGGCTTCGGGGGTAATGTCCGCCGAGCGGTCAGGCGCTCGAGAGCGGGCATGGTTCCCAGGCGATGATGGAGGGCGCGAATGAGGAAACGGATCTTTTTCATTTGCGGTTCGATGAATCAGACGACCCAGATGCACCAGATCTCCGAGCATCTTCCCGAGTATGAGCATTCCTTCTCTCCCTACTATGTCCACGGCGTTGACGAGATTCTTCGAAGACTCGGTTTGATCGAGTTCACGATCTCAGGGGACAAAATGTCGGGAAACTGCCGGAGGTATCTTCAGGATCATGGCCTCGCCATCGACTACAAGGGAAGGAATCGGCCCTACGACCTGGTGGTTACCTGCTCGGACGTGTACCTTCAGAAGAACGTTCGGGACCATAGGATCGTACTGGTTCAGGAGGGGATTACAGACCCGGAATCCAGGATGTTCCATCTCGTAAAACGCTTCCGATTTCTTCCTCTCTGGTGGGCGGGTACTTCAACGACGGGTCTCAGCGATGCCTACGGAGCTTTTTGCGTCGCAAGCGAGGGATATCGGGACTTTTTCATCCGAAAAGGTGTGAGCCCCGGGAAGATCGTCGTCACGGGAATACCCAATTTCGATGACTGCGGGCGATATTGCCGCAACGACTTTCCCTATAGGTACTACTTGCTGGCCTGTACGTCGCCGCTGAGGGAGACATTCCGTGGCGATAACCGCAAGGCCTTTATCCGAAGAGCCGTCGATCTCGCCGGCCGAAGGCAACTGATCTTCAAGCTTCATCCGAACGAAAACGTCGATCGCGCCACCCGGGAAATCCACCGGCACGCACCGGGAGCCATGGTGTTCACGACCGGGAGCGCAGAAGAAATGATCGCGAACTGCGATGTCCTGATCACTCAATTTTCGTCGACTGCCTTTGTCGGCCTGGCGCTGGGCAAGGAAACCTACTCGGACTTCGACATGGACGAATTGCGGCTGCTGACGCCCCTCCAGAACAGGTCGGCGGCGTTCAACATCGCGAATGTCTGCCGCCGGTTTCTCGAACAGGATGGGACGGGGGCATGAGCCTGGCGGATCCACACGAACCCGGTGACCTTGGATTCCAGGGCACCTATTGCTCCTTCACCTTCTTCCGCAAAATCTCAAGCAACTGGCCGGGGGTGTTTTTCGCCAGGATTGAGTTGAACTGGCTGCGATAATTCTGGACAAGGCTCACGTTCTCTACGACAACGTCGTATACTTTCCAGATGCCGTCCTTCAGGATCACTCTGTAGAAAATGGAGATTTCCTTCGAGGAGGTGATGACTGTCGTTTGAATCTCGGCCTGGTTGCTCGAAATCATGGTTTCTTTGGCGAAAACGATTTTCTCGTTGGTATAAGAAAGGATCTTGTCGACGTAAGCCTTTTCCAGTACCCGGCGAAAGAGCTGGATGAACTCCTGCTGCTGGGCGGTATCGAGTTTGGCCCAATTCTTCCCCAGGGTTCGCATGGAAAGTTCGACTCCATTGAACATCTGCTCAAAGATAGCCTCGAGTTTCTCCTTTTTGATCCCTTTCGCGGACTCGCCTTTGAGCTTCGGATCTCGCGGCACAGCAAGCACCTTGTTGATATTTGCCTGAACCGTGTCGAGCGGTACGCCGGCATGTATCGGCAGGGTAGACAGAAAGAACGTCAAAATACTCAACCCGATGAAATATCTTTTCACTTTTTCTGCCTCCTTGAACTTATTACCACCCTTACTGCTTCTTTACCTCTCCGAAGGCATACTTGCCGATGAGGTCCACCACGTCCACAGCCGGCTGCGTTTCGGTAATGGTTCCGCCGCGTCCAAGGAGTTTTCCGGAGCCCCCGGGATCAATGCTGAGAAACATGTCACCAATCAGCCCTTCCGTCTTGATGGAGACAATGGCATCGTCATAGACCTTGATGTCTTTTTGGATTTTCATTTCCACCACCGCCTTCTGGTCCTTCTGGTCCATGGTGAGTCGTTCCACACGCCCGACCTCAATACCCAGCATATTCACAGGACTGCCGGCTCTCAGACCGCTCACCGTGGTAAATCGGGCGAAGAGAGGATAGCCGTTGTCGCCACGCAAGGAAACATGGCCGAGTTTCACCGCCATATACCCAACACAGAGCAGCCCGAAAACGAGAAAGATGCCGACCGTTGTTTCCACGGCGTACTTATTCATTTGCTTCCCTCCTCACGTCGCACCGAAGGCGGGCAATTTCTTTTTGTTGATGTTTTGCGGAATCCATGACGGAATCCATTTCCGCAATCGGTTGCCCCTGGGCAATTCCGGCCAGGATGGCGAGTTCGACGCACCCCTGCGAAGCCGCCTGTTCGCGAACTCCGGCCCGGAGGCCTCGAATTCCCCGCTCCTGGAGATCATCGATAAAATCCTTCAGCATGCTTTCAACCTCTGGCAGGTCCGAATAGGGGAGCACCGTAACAAATTCATTGGTATGGCGGCGGGTGGAAAAGCCCCCCATGGGACGAAAGTGTTTATCGATATATAGGCCCATACTCCGTATTGTCTCTTGTGCCGCTTCGTGCCCCAAGCTTGCAATGATGGTTTCCATCGCCTCCAGAGTAAAAACCACAACCGAGTAAGTTTCCCCAAGCGTTTTCTGCTTTAACTGGACATGATACATAACTTTGAACTGTCGTTTGGAGTAGAGGCCCGTTAGTTCTTCCTGGAGACCTTCGAGGCTAAGGATGACTTCATCTTTGAACGGGTGGTCGAAATTTTCAAGTTCCTCCGGGGATCCCTGGAAAACAATCGCTTGATCATAAAGGGCAAGAATGCGGTTGGAGATAAAATAGACGTCCGGAATCTCGTGGCTGACCAGGATCGCAGTAAAACCAAATTTTCTCTGATATTTGGCAATCATACTCAGGATTGCGTTTTTCCGGACAGAATCCTGGCCGGAAGTGGGTTCGTCAAAGAGGACAATTTTCGGATCGGTTACCAGGGCACGCGCCAGGGCCGCCCGTTTTTGCATCCCCCCGGAGAGTTCCGAAGGGTACTTGTGGGCAGCATCGACGAGTTCCAACTGTTCCATTCTGGCCGTAACCTTTCGGTCTATTTCCGCTTTTTTCAGGTTTGTCGTTTCCCGGAGGGGTAGCGCGATATTTTCATGGACGGTCATGGAGTCGAAGAGAGCGTTGTCTTGAAACATGTAACTGAATTGTGCGAGGGAGGCAGCCTTCTCGTTCTTTTTCATCGTGGTGAGGGGTTTGCCCCTGAAATAAATGGTCCCCTCATCGGGTTTGAGTAGTCCGATGATATGTTTGAGGAGCACGCTTTTGCCTGAACCACTGAGGCCGATAATCGCCGTGACCTGTCCCTCATAGATCTGCAGATTAACGCGCTCAAGGACTGTTCGGGGTCCGAAGCGCTTGGTGACGTCCTTGAATTCGATCAACGGAGTATCCATGGGTCTCCCTATATCATCAGGGAAGTCAAAACATAGTCTGCGACCAAAATGAGCACACAGGAGAGCACGACGGCCGAGGTGGTGGCGAGACCGACGGCTTTGGCGCCATGACTGTCTGTGCGCATGTGCGCGAAATACCCCTGATAACAGCATACCGTGGAGACGATCACCGCAAAAACCACGGCCTTGATAAACCCTTCCGTGACATCTTTCATATCCATGCTGGCCTGGACGCGATGGAGATAGGTGCTGGCATTCGCACCCATGAGCAATACCCCGGAGATGTAGCCGCCGAGAATTCCGATGAGGTCAAACAAGGCGGTGAGCAGGGGAAAGCTGATGATGGAAGCAGCGATTCTGGGGCTGATGAGGTACCTGAGCGGATCAATGCGCATGGTGTCAAGGGCGTCAATCTGCTCGGAGATCCGTTGGATACCGATTTCCGAGGTGATCGCCGAGCCTGCCCTGGCCGCAATCATGATCGCGGTGAGCATGGGCCCCATTTCCCTGACCAGCGAGAGAGCCACCAGGGTGCCGATCGCCCCTTCCGCACCGACGTTAACCAGGGCACGGTGGAATTGGAGGCCCATGACCATGCCAGTGGACAGGCCTACGAGCATGATGATCATCGAGGACCTTGCCCCGATGAAATAGACCTGCTGAATGATCTTGGGTAGCTGCTTGGGTCGGACTATCTTCAGGATCGCCAGAAAGAGGAAAACGGCCGAGGCGCCCAAATTGCCGACCCAGCGGATCGCCGCCCTGCCGATAGCGGCGAATGGCCTCGTCAATAACGTGACGAGCTGCCGTCTTTCTTCGCCCTTTGAGAGGCTCTTGCTGTCCGTATTTATCGCCACGAGAGGTGACCCGCCATTGATGATAACTGATTACATGAATGGCGGGCCGTTGTAGAAGATCACGACGCTGTCGTCGCCTCCGCCCGCCACGCTCGCCATCGTCGAGAGCTGCTGTTGTGTCGCCGTGTTGTCGAGGACCATCGCGTCGAGGAACGTAAGCGTCCACGTGAAGATGTCGTTGGTCGAGGCAAAGTCGAACCCGTGTTCCACGCCGGAGAGTTGAACCAGCTCGCGGGTCCCGGTGAGGCGCCCCATGCCGATCTTCACCTCGATTATCGGAGCGGTCGTGTCCGCCGTCCCGCTGATGCCGAGGAACGGCAGATCGATGCCGTCGAGCCCGTGCTGGTCGCGTCCGAACGCAGGGAGGAACTGCTGGCCGAAATACGGCACGTAACCGACCGCGGCCTTGATCCGCGGATCGTAGGTGACCGGTTTCGACGACAATCCTCCGAGGTAGGTTGAGGTCAGGCTCAGGCCGGCGCCGCCCAACAGCATCATCGTCTCGCCGCCCATGCTCGCCCCGAAGCCGCCGATCCGTGTCGCATCGATGTGACCTTGCCATTGCGGATGCGCGAGCACGAGGTCGAGCGCCGCGGATATCGAAAGCGGTCGCAGTGCCTGCAGCGCCGTGAAGTCGTCCAAGTGCGACGCCACATCGATGACGTCGCCGAGGTTGTCGATCCTGAGATCGGAAAAGCGCAGGTCTCCGTGAAACGGGGCGACGACGACGTAACCGTAACTTGCGAAAACGGACAGCCCCGAAATGTAGTCGCTGGAGAGCGGGCTGCCGCTGTAGCCGTGCGAAAACACAACCACGGGATAACGAACCGAGTTGTCCGCAAACAACGGCGCATCCGATCCGGTCTGCATGTGGGGCACGACCTTGCCTGTCGGCAGCACATAGTTGTCGAAGGGGGTTGCCGGCCGTTGTGGGATAGCACGCGAGCACCACGAACGCGACCTGCTGCCCGGCAAACGAACCGTAGAGACTCGAGTCATCCGGCGCGGTCACCGTGGCGATCAGCGTGTTATCCGGGTCCGCCAGCAGATCGGTCACATAACGCGGCATGCCTGTGTTCGACGGGTTGCCTTCCCAATAGCTCGTCACATCCTCGCCGGCAACCACTCGACTGAAATCCTGGTCGACGTTGCTGCACGCAACCTCGTAGGGACCCGGCAACGCCAAAGGCCGCACGACGACGGTCGGCGCCGGGGCGCCAGCTGGATTGCTGCTGTCGCCCCCACACCCGATGAGTGCGATTGCGATCCCCGACAAGGCCGCCAACAGCGTTCCACGAAAGAATCCGTTCATGACTGCATCTATCTCCCCGACGGCAACCCCTTCGAGCAAATCGCCGGCCATGCTGCCTGTCCTTCAACCGGTAGCCGCATGCATTCTCTTGTTTCCAATACGGTAATCCTGCCCGCCTGCCTTCGGTACCGGCTTCCGTCCGAAACGCGAGTCGCCGTTTGTCTGATTCTCGGACCGGTGTTTGTCCTAGGGCAGGAAGGGGCGCCGGAGGATTCGTTTCAATCCACCAGCTTGTTCAGGATGGCGTAATGGGTGATTTCCGAGTTGTTCTTCATCCCCGTCTTCAGCAGGATGTTCGCCCGATAACTGCTGATCGTCTTCACGCTCAGGCACAGCTCCTTGGCGATCGCACCGACCGGTTTGCCGGAGGCGATCATGACCATCACCTGGTATTCGCGATCCGATAGAATCTCGTGGGGAAGCTTGTCAGGGTCTTTCTCCAGTTCCCCCGCCAGGATCTGGGCGAGCGATCCGCTGATGTATTTCTCGCCGGTGAGTGCTTTTCGAATCGCAAGAATCAGTTCGTCGCTCGCACATTCCTTCGTGAGGTATCCGGAGGCGCCTGCCCGCATGGCCCTTACCGCAAGCTGGTCCTCCGGGTGCATGCTTAAGATCAAGACGGGCAACCGAGGCCGCTGCTGCTTGATCTCCTTCAAGGCGTCCAATCCGCTCTTGCCGGGCATCTTGATATCCAGCACGACCAGGTCGTATGGGTTCTTCAAGACCTTGCTCACCGCTTCCTGCCCGGTTCCCGCTTCATCGACCTTGACCGGCTGGAAGGTCTCCGTCAGAACCTTCATCAATCCTTTCCGTACGACTTCGTGATCATCCGCGAGCAGGATTCTATGCATTCGAGTTCGCCCCGTTTCCCACGGGAAGAGTCACGCGTACCAGGGTCCCCTTACCGGGTTTCCCGCGGATTACGATTTTCCCCCCGAGCATCAGGACGCGTTCCCGAATCCCGAGGAGTCCAAGCGACTTGGAGCTGAAAATCCGTTCCTCCCGAATCCCGATCCCGTTGTCTCCCACCTCGACGATCAGGGTATTGTCCTTCTCCTCCAGGATCACATTCACCTGGGACGCCGCGGCATGGCGCACGACATTGGTCAGGGTCTCCTGAACGATGCGGAAGATTGCTGTGGCGCGGATGGAGTCGGATATCGTGTCCACTGCGCGTATCGTTACTTTACAGTCGATCCCTGTCCGTGTCTGGAAATCCCTCGCCATCCATTCGATGGCGGCGATCACGCCGAGTTCATCCAGGATCCCGGGTCGAAGCTCCGTCGCAATCTTTCGTACCGTCCCGATGATGCGGTTTACAGACAGTTCGATTTTGTTTATTGCTGCGGACTGCTCGGCAAGTCCGTCGGAGAGCAAGCGTTTTCTGATCCTCGAGAGGTCCCATTTCAAGGCCGTCAACGCCTGCCCCAGCTGGTCGTGGATTTCGCGCGAGATGTGCATCTTTTCTTCCTCGACCAGGGATTGCAGACGTCCCAGGAGTCTGCGCAGCAACTCGCGCGATTCCCGGATCCTCTCCTCTTTCCGCCTCCCCTCGTCGAGCATCTTCTTCATGAGACGGTTCGCCGCCACCAGCTCGGCCGTCCGCTCCTCCACGCGGATTTCCATCTCTTTGCTGGCCCTCGCCAAGGCCTCCTCCGCCTGATGGCGTTCGGTGATGTCGCGGATGTTGCATTGGATCACTCTCGTGCTATTCACCATGTAGACGTTGCTGACGAACTCCACATGCCGGCGCCGGCGCCCTTTGGTCATCAGCGGCAGATTGTCGTACCGGATATACTCCTTCCTCTGCAATTTGCGGAAAGCGGCACGGCTGGCGGCGATATCCCGGAAGGGGCCGATTTCCCAGAGCCTCTTGCCGAGCAACTCGGCGTGCGAATACCCCAGCAGGCCCTGGAGGTAGGGGTTCGCGTCGGTGATCCGCCCCGAGTCCGCATCCAGGATGAGGATGCCGTCTTTTGCCGACTCGAAGAGTCGCCGGTAGCGGACTTCGGAAGCCTTCAGCTCATACTCGAACCGCTTGCGCTCGGCGATGTCACCAACCGGCAGCTCCCCCGCCTTGCCGGAGGGCCGTTTGGCCAGCTTTTCTTCCAGTTCGGCCAAACGCGACCGCAAGGTGTCATTCTCAGCGACCAGGTGGGATTTCGTTTTGGGTGGCATCTGCACTCCCCAGGAACAGGCGCGATTTTCGCCATTTGAAAATCCTTGAAAAATTGTATCAAATAATCGCTCGTCTGCCAATTCGGCGATGATCCTGAAGGGTATTCTCCGGAGTCTTCCACGCATACGGGGGCGGCTTCAGGGTGGTTTTCATCGCCCAAATGGGGGATGAAGTACTGCGCGGACAATATATAATTAACGAGAGTTGTTCTACCATGATTGTGAGACGATATTCGTATGGAAAATCCCGTCTCAAAGGGAACGCTCATGGCCGGCATCGAGATCGCTGTGGTGGAAAAAGGTCCGGAACTGAGTGATTTTATCGATCTCCCGTGGAATCTCTATGCCGGGTACCCCAGTTGGGTTCCTCCCCTGAAGAAGGAGGTTCGCCGGCTGCTGGATCCCCGCCGGCACCCTTTCTGGTCGTCTGCCGAGCGCCGTCTCTTTCTGGCCCGGCGCGGTTCGCAGGCGGTGGGCAGGATCGCGGGCATCATCGATCATCGCTATAATGAGTTCCACGGCGAACAGATGGGCATTTGGGGATTCTTCGAATGCGCTGACGATCCGGCGGTGGCCGCGGCCCTCTTTTCCGCCGTGGAGACGTGGGCTCGACGGAAGGGGATGACCTTCGTCAGGGGGCCGCTCAACCCGTCCACCAATTACGAGGTCGGGCTGCTCGTCGAGGGCTTC
Source organism: uncultured delta proteobacterium (assembly GCA_963811025.1). GTDB lineage: Bacteria > Desulfobacterota > Deferrimicrobia > Deferrimicrobiales > Deferrimicrobiaceae > CSP1-8. The sequence continues at coordinate 320,834 of CAWEPX010000032.1, read as the reverse complement.
GAGCATCCGCCGGCGTTGATGATGACCTACAACCCGCCGTACTACTCCGGATTGGTCGAATCGTGCGGTTTCGCCAAGGAGAAGGACCTGATCGCCTTCCTGATCGATGGCGATTACCGACTTCCCGAGTGGATGGATCGCCTGGCCGGACGGATCGCCCGGAAAGAGGGCATCCGCATCCGGCCCTTTCGTCCCAAGGAGGAGGACGCCGAGTTTGCCCGGATCCGGGAGATCTACAATGACTCCTGGTCCGCCAACTGGGGGTTCGTCCCCCTGAGCGATGGGGAGATGCGGGACATTCAGAAGAGCGTTATGACCTTCGCGGATCCCGACCTGGCTTTCTTCATCTATTACGATGACGAACCTGCGGCGGTCTGCGTAATCTTTCCCGACATCAACCCCTTGCTCAAGCGTCTCAACGGGCGGATCGGCCTGCTGGGTTTGCTGAAGGTGCTCCTCCATCGCCGGGAGATCACCGGATTGCGATGTCTGATGTTCGGGATCAAGGAAAAGTACCGGCAATTGGGGATCCCCATGTTGGCCTTCCACCACATCTTCGAGGTTGTGCGGCAAAAAGAAAAATATCGTTCTCTGGAGATGGGCTGGACCCTGGAGGACAACGAGGCCATCAACACCCTGGCAGTGGAAGCGGGCGCAAGACCCTACAAGAGATATCGCATATTCGAAAAGGCTCTTTGCCATTCCGCGCCACGGGAACATCCGGCATTGCAGGGGGAGTCCGACCATGTTGGCTGAGGAGCAACTTCCCATCATCGGTTTTGTCTGGAGACCCGGCGAGATCAGTCCGCCCGTGTCCGAAATGGCACGACGCACGGGCAGCCGGGCCATCTTCGATTTTTCCACGATGGGGGCGGAAGCATTGCATTCGTTCTTGCAGAATGCCGACGCCGTTGGCCATGTCAGCGATATCAAGATTTCCGCCTCCGCCCTGATGGATCCATCCGTCGGCCGGCTCCTGAAGGAAACGGGCGCCGGGAATCTCTGGGTGGAATGCCAGTCCCACTCCTTCCCGGGAGATCCTTCGGCCCTCCTGCAGCGGCTGCGGACCTTGTCGGAAGACTACCGCGTCTTTCCCATTGTCGGGGATGTGCCTCTCCTGGCCGCCATGGTCAAGGATGGGTCGGGCGTCGGGCGCATCGTCCTCAAGGGCTGCGAGGCCGCCGGGTTCGTGAGCGGAGAGACGACCTCGGTCCTCTATTCGGTGGCCAAGGAAATGTTGCGCGCCTCTTCGAAGTCTCTGGACGTCCTTCTCTGGGGCGGCGTCTTTACCCCCGAGGCGGCCGCGGCCTTCCTGTCCACCGGAGCCGCCGGTATCGTCTTCGAGAGCCTCCACTGGCTGACCGATCTGGTGGAGATGGACGATCGCCAACGCCAGCAACTCGCCAGGCTCCGCGTGGATTCCACTGCTCTGGTGGGCTTGAACGTGCAGGTTCCGTGTCGCCTTTTCAACAAGGGGAACTCGCTGGCCTTCAAAAAGATTCTGGCGTTCGAGGATGGGCTGTGCGCCGCCGGGATCACGGACGAAGGCCGTCGTGCCTTCGCCGGCCAGGTGCAGGCCGGCGCCCTCCATCCCCTGGACAGCCATTTCACCCAGGGCGAGGTCATCCCCCTGGGCGTGGAGGCGGCATTTGCCGCGTCGTTTGCCGAGCGTTTTGGCACCGGAACCGAGAAGGCCGTGAACGCCTTCCTGGCGGAGACGCGGAACGTGTGCGGCGCAGCCGAGGGGAAGAAGGGTTGCTTCCTGGACAGCCCCGTAGCCCGGGAGATGGGCATCCGGTACCCCTTTATCCAGGGCGCCATGTCCTCGATCACCGATACCCCGGAGTTCGCCTCCGAGATTGCGGATGCCGGCGGACTGCCCACCATCGCCCTCGGCATGATGGATCGCCCAGGCCTGTCGACCGCAAGCTGGAACGATTGCCGGAGATCATGGGCGGACGGCCCGTATGCGGTGAATGTCGTCTCCCTGGCCGAGAACCCGTTCCGGGAATCGCATCTGGCCTGGATCAAGCAGCACCGACCCCGTTTCGTCTGGATCGCCGGAGGAGATCTCTCCCCCATCAGGGAATTGCTGCAATGCGGCATCGGCGTCGTGTATATCGCCCCCGATGAGGCCCTGTTGAAGCTCGCCCTGGAAGCGGGCGTCCGCTACGTGGTTTGCGAGGGCTACGAGGCCGGCGGCCACATCGGACAACACAGCACGCTCACCCTGGCGCAAATGGTGCTGGACCTCAAACGCCGCCAGCCCTCCCTGTTCCAGGACTGCCGGGTGATCCTGGCCGGAGGCATCTTCAACCGGGAAACCGCCTTCATGGCCGCCCTGCTCGGCGCCGACGCCATCCAGATGGGCACGGCCTATCTGGCCACGGAGGAGATCGTCAAGACGGGCGCCCTGGCGCCCCTCTACCAGCGGATGATCGTGGAATCGCCGCCGGGGGGAACGGTCGTTTCGGGCCAATGCACCGGACTTCACATGCGCTCCTTGAGGACCCCGAGAATGGCCGCCGTCCTGGCCCTGGAACGGGAGTTTGCAGCGGGCCATCAGGACGAGCAGACGTTCCGCAAGAACATTGAGGATATGACCGCCGGCAGCCTCTTCACCGCGGCCCGGGGCATGGACCGCCGAAGCGGGCAGCCGTTGGATGAGCAGGAGTGCCTGGAACGTGGACAATTCATGGGCGGGTCCTGCGCCGGACTGATCCGGAAAGTACGGAAGCTGGAATCCTTTCACCGCGAGTTGGCCGAAGGCCCGCTCCTGCTCCATCAGCCCTTTACGACGTCGATCGCAAAAACCGCAGCACCTTCCCCCGACGCGCCGCTGTCCGCGGAAACCCCAACCCCCGGGGTTGGCCGGGGGTCGAAGGGCGTCGACCGCCCGGGAGACGATCGGGACCGGGTGGCCATCACCGGGATGAGCGTCTTCAATGCCCTCGGGAAGAGTCCGGAAGAGGTCTGGGCGGCAAGCCTGGCCATGAAGAGCGGCGTTACCCTGGTTCCTTCTTCCCGGTGGAATCACGACCGCTTTTATGATCCGCGGCCGCGCGTTACGGACAAGACCTACTGCCAGGTGGGCGCCTTCGTGGACCTTCCGGTCTCCCGCAACGAACTGGGGATTCCCCCCCAGGATTTCCGGACCATGACCTCGGCCACCAGGACCACCCTGTGGCTGGCGCAAAGGGCCATCCGGGACTCGGGAATCCTGGAGTCGGGAATCCCGCGCGAGCGCATCGCGGTCCTCATCTCCCAGAACTCCGGAGAGGCGGCGGGCACCCTCACCGACATGATCATCCGGGAGTACGTGCACGAAATCCTCTCCGCCATCAAGCGGGCCGTTCCTCTCACCCCGGATCAGGAGAGCGCCATCGAACGGGAGGTGAAGTCCGGACGCATGGCCCCGGACGACACCACGCTTCTGGGCCGGCTCAACTGCACCGCCGCCGGCTTCATCTGCAACCGCTATGGCTTCATGGGGCCCAGCTATGCGGTTTCCGCCGCCTGCTCCACCTCCCTGGTCGCGATCTACAGCGCCCTGCAGATGATCCGCAACGGCATCATCGACGCCGCCGTCGTCGGCGGGGGAGAGGATAGTCTCACGCATCTGCATTTCCTGGAATTCTCCGCCGTGGGCGCTCTTTACGGATTGTCGGGACGCCCACGGCCGCCTCACGAAGCCTCCCGTCCCTTCGATGCCGAAAGAGACGGGATGGTCCTTGCCGAAGGCGGCGGAATGATCGTCATCGAGCGGGAAAGCCTGGCACGCGCGAGAGGGGCGGATGTCCACGCCGTCATCACCGGCATGGGAGCGAGCAACAACCATCTGGGCATGGTGGAGTCCTCCAGCGTCACCCAGGAGATCGCCATCCGCACCTCTTTCCAGGGGGTACCCTATGGGCCCGATGCGGTGGACCTGGTGGAATGCCATGCCACGAGCACCCGGCAAGGGGACGTGGAAGAGGTCCGTGCCTTGAAGGCGTTCTTTCCTCCCTCCAGGCGCACCGTGATCACCTCGTACAAATCCCAGATCGGACACACACTGGGCGCCTCGGGCATCAACAACCTCATTCGAGGAGTCATGGCCATGAAGGCGGGGGTGTTCCCTCCCACCCTCAATTACAGGCATCCGGACCCGGAAATGGCCCTGGAAGGATCGGGTCTCCTCATCGCCCCGGAGCCGCTGGATTGGAAGCGCCGGAACGGCCTGCCCAGAAGGCTCCAGGTCAACGCCTTCGGGTTCGGAGGTTCCAACTACGTGGTCCAGGTCGAGCAGGCCCTTAGTGGCGAGGATGCGATCCTGGTCTCCACGGGCGAGAGAGTCGCGCCCCGCCGCGGAAACGGCCGATGGCCCTGCGGCGCTCCCGGGCATCTCTTTCTTCCGGACCGGGATGGCCGGCCGCACCTGCCGGATGGCCGTTGTTGCACCCTCCGCCGAGGAGGCCCTCGCGGTCATCGAGCGTTCCGCCTCCCTGGCCGAAGCAGCCGTCTCCTCCCCCAAGGCGGCGCGTTCCCTGGCGCAGCAGGGTCTCTTCCTCCGCCCCGAGGGTCCGCCCGCGGCGCCGCTCGCCCTGGTCTTTCCCGGACAGGGAGCCCACTATGCCGGCATGGGCCAGGCGCTCTACGAGTCCTTTCCCGTCATCCGGGAATGGATGGATCGGACGGCGGATGCAGCGGACTTCGACCTCCTTCACCTGTTGTTCCACGATCGGGAGGAGAACCTTCAGAAGACCCGGTGGCAGCAACCTGCCCTGTTCGCGATGGAACACGCCATGGCTCGACATCTGCTCGCGCTTGGGGTTCGCCCCGTGGCCATGGCCGGCCACAGTCTGGGCGAACTGGCCGCCTTGTGCCTGGCCGGCGTCTATTCCCTGGAGGACGGGTTTCGAATCGTGAACCAGAGGGCCCTCTGCATGGACAAGGCCGCTGCCATGCACGGAGACCCCGGCGTCATGGCGGCCACGGACGCTCCCCTGGACGTATTGAACGAGTGGATCCGGGGAGAGGACGATGTCCACCTCAGCAACATCAATTCACCGATGCAGATCGTCCTGAGCGGCAACACCGAGGCGGTCAAGGTGTTCGGAAACCGCCTCAAGGAGAAGGGGTACCGGTTCACCCTCCTGCGGGTCAGCATGGCCTTTCACTCTCCGATCATGAGGATCATCCATGACGAGCTCGAGGCGTTCATTGCCTCCATCCCGTTGCATTCCCCGCAGATCCCCGTCCTCTCCAACACCACCATGGCACCGTATCCGTCGGATCCCGGTGAGATCCGGCGCATTCTGATGGCCCACCTGGAATCTCCCGTGCATTGGATGGAGAACGCCCGGACCCTGTGGAATGACTACGGCATCCGGCTCTTCGTGGAGGTGGGCCCCGGCGACATCCTGAGCAATCTCCTCGCCGACACGATCCCGGAACCGTTATGCCTCCAGACCTGCCTGCCCGACGCGGAATGCCACACCTACCGGACCGCCCTGGCGCAGCTCTTCGTTCACGGGAGTCTGCAGGTTCGGGGGGAGCCGCGGTTCATCTCCCTCGCCGTCCTCCCGCCACCCCCGGAGGGACGCCCCCCGGCCGCACCCCGGCCACCGGACAGAGGCCGCCCCGGACACTGCCGAAGCGCCCGAGCGGCAAGATCACCTGGAGGCGATCATTCGCATCATCATGGATGCCACCGGATTCGACCGGGACGAAATCCAACCCGATATGGATCTCAGAAGGGACCTCTCGGTCCGCTCCAGCCGCCTGCCGATCATCATGGATGCCGCCGAACACCATTTCGGGATCACCATCGAATTGGAGGACTTTCTCCATGTCCGCACGGTACGAGACATCGCCCGGCGGATCACCACGATCGCCGCCCGGCAGGAAGGCCTGGGCGATAATCTCGCCGCCAGGGCGGCCGACACCGGCGCGGCGCCTGCCGGAATCCCGGAGCCGTCGGCGGATGAGGCGCGCCTGAAGCGGCTCGTATTCGGCCTCGCCCCCGTGCAGCCGGCAGCGTTCCTACCCGTGGAATTGAGCCCCGGCGAGACCGTCCTCCTCCTCTCGCCGAACCAGGATGACGCGCTGGCCCGGAGTGCGGGAGACCTGCTTCGCCAGGAGTACGGCGTCGACACGGTTGCCCTGCCATTCCTGCCGGAGCCCTTGGGCCGGGAGAAGAGGGCCACGACATTCGACCGCCGCGGGATTCGAGGGCCTCAGCCTCCCTCGCGGGGCTGGTCCTCACCTTGCCGGAAGGCGGGTCGGAACGGGTGGCCGGCATGGCGGATGTTTCGCGGCTCCTCACCGGATTCTTTCAGCTCCTGAAGTCCTTTCTCCAATCGCCAACCGGAAAATTCGTCCTCCTGATTCATGCCCGCGAGGATACCGACACCCCGGGCCGGCTGCTGATGGAGGGGCTGCTCGGACTGTTTCTGAGCGCCGCCCAGGAACACCCCGCGGTCCAGTTTCGCACGATGGAAATCGACCGGGGCACGGACCTGTCCCTGGCCCTGCGCGCCGCCCTGGACAAGGGTTTCGCCGAAGTGGAGCTCATCCATCGCGAAGGCAGGATCTTCACCTCGCAGGCACATCCGGCCCCCGCGGTCTTCGGCGATCCGCCGCCGCCGACGTTGAACCCCGGAGACGTGGTCGTCATATCGGGAGGCGGCACGGGGATCAGCGCCCACCTGGCCCGCGCATTGGTGCCCTTTGCGCCTCGCCTGGTCTTTCTCGGCAGGACCCGGCTGGATCCATCCGGCCATTCCCCCGACCTCCCGAGCCCGCGAGATCGCCCAGACCCTGGCGGATCTGCACGCCTCGGGAATCGAGGCCATGTACCTGGCCTGCGATGTCACCGACCCCGTGGCGGTTCGTGTCGCCCTGGACGATGTGGTCGGCCGCTATGGCCGGATCGACGGCATCATCCACGGCGCCGGCGTCCTCCGGGACGGTTTCCTCGATCAGATGACCCCCGAGGATTTCTCCCTCGTCACGGACGTGAAGTTCCTGGGAGCCTGGAATCTATTCTCGGCGGCAGAGGGGGCGGGGTTGAGGTTCTTCGCGGGCCTTTCCTCGGTGGCGGCCATCCAGGGAAATCCCGGCCAGACCAACTACGCTGCCGCCAACCGCATGATGTCGGCGCTGCTCCGATCCCTCCGCCGCAAGAACGGCGACATCCGCTTCAAGGCGTTGATGCTGCCACCGATCGAGGGAGCGGGCATGGCCGAGGACCCGGAGGTCCGGGACTTTCTCAGACGCAGGGGCGTGGGCTACGTCCATGTCCAGGAGCTTGCCGGCCTGTTCTGCCGGGAACTCTTCGTCGCCCCGGCCGACGACGATTGGGTCATGTTCATCAGGACCCTGCCCGCGGTGAGGACGGCGCCGCTCGGGGATATCAGCCATCCCGCGCTCCGTGGACTGCTGGATGGCGGCCCCTTGGCCTTCAGCCATTCGGATTTCCCCATGATCGATGGCCTCTCCTGCCTGGACCTCCGGCGGGAACAGGTGGAGGCCTCACAGGTCGTTCTCCCGGGAGAACGACCTTTGGATCGCGGATCACCGGCCGCTCCCGTCCCTCGCTCATCCACTGGTCTCCGCCATCATGATGATCGAGACCTTCATGGAATCCGCCCGCATCCTCTATCCCCACCTCCAGGTGCGGGGCGTGCGACAGGTGCGTTTCCTGGACATGATCTCCTGTCCTCCCGAGGCTCCCCGGTCTTCCCGGATCTCCTGCCGCCGTGCCGGCGGCGACCCTCGGGAGGTGGTATGCGAGGCCTCTCTATCCGTGCAGGAGATCTCCCCCGCGGGGCGGCTGACCGACCGCTTCATCCCGCACTGCACGGGACAGGTGCTCCTCGGTGGCGGGCGTGGAGAACTCGCCGAGGGATTCCAGGATTTTCCTGTCCGTCCGGAGGAACTGCGGACTCGGCCCGTGAATCATGAAAAGGTGCTCCAATGGTACGAAGACCGCACCGGACTCGACGGCAGGTATCGCGTGCTGGAGGTCATTGACGGTACCGGTCCGGGGCTGGTACGGGGCCGAACCATTTACCGGGAGAGCCGGTGATTTCGCGCATCTGCCCGCCGCCCGCTACCAATACTCTCCCTACCTGTTCGAGGCCCTTATGCAGTTGGTCGGCTTCCACATGCTGGCCATGGACCCGCAGGATCGCCGCTCGATGCTGCCCACGGAGATCGGCGAGATGCGATTTCTGCGCCCGATGCCGGGCGGGCGAACCGATCACCCTGGAAGCCCGCCTGCGGGTCCAGGACCAGGAATCTTGTGCCTGGGACGCCCGGGGTCTTGACGACCAAGGCCGCACGATCATGCAGGTTCGTACGTTGCGCCTGCACCGGGTTTCGCCATGACGCGGCTCGAACAGACAGGGGACAGCCGTGGCACAGGATCGCCCGGAAGGAATCGTCCGGACTCTGCGTCTCGCTGCCTTGCGGAGGAGTCGTCTTCTATGCCTCCGTGCCAGGGAACTCCGCAACCTCCTCCGGATGCGGAACCGGCCTCGGCGGAAAACCGTCGCCGGCTCGTCACCCTCCTCTGGGAACACCTTCGGGCGAAGGAAAGCCCTCTTTGGAGACGCCCCCATTTCTCCGACCGGGTCGCATTCCCGGTTCAGCTGGTCCACGATGCGCTGGGCCGGCCTCATCTCCTGTTGGGAGAACACCGGGGACCGGCCATCTCCTTCAGCAAGGCGGGCGAAGAAGTCTGGGCCGCCCTCTGTGGCGACGGGTCGGATATCGGCATCGATGTGGCCGGAAGCGCTGAATTCCAGGAAGGCTACCCCGTGCACCGGGTCTTCCACGAACAGGAGCTTCACCAGGCATTGGAGTTGGCGGGCGGAGACCTGGCCAAGGCTGCGGCGCTTCTCTGGTCGATCAAGGAAGCCGTCGCCAAGGCCCTGGGCTGCGCCTTTCATCTTGTGCGCCCCGCGGGAAATCCATGTCTCTCCATCGGCAGTCGAGGATGGCGGGCCTGCCTTCTCCGCGCGTTTATCGGGGAAAGCTCTGGTGCGCTTTCCCATGGCCGACCGCCGACCCATCACGGTACGTTCGCTGCCCCAGGCGGAGACGTGGCTCTCCATCGCCGTCTTGCATCGGCCGCGTATCGAGACGATGGGAAGTCCTGAAACGAACCCGGCCACAGGTATAAACGAACAGAGGCCCACGGTGGTAGTGGGCCATTGTCATCTGGGAGACCCCGAACCGTGTCGTTTTCCGACCCAGCCCACATTCGTGCACATCCCCTTCCCGGCCACCTGATCCAGCGCGCTGCGCCGCCACGCCGACGAACGCCCGCGGCAACCGGCCTTCGTCCATCTGCTCGACGGCCAGGCCGATCACGCCAGTCTGACCTACGCCCAGCTCGATCGGCGAGCCCGAGCCATCGCGGCTCGCTTGCAGGACATGGGCTTTGCCGGCCAGTGCGTGCTGCTGGTCTATCCGCCCGGCCTCGACTTCATCACGGCTTTCTTCGGCTGCCTGTACGCCGGTTGCGTAGCGGTGCCGACCTCCCCGCCGCATCGCCACCGCATGCTCGAGCGCTTCCAGGCCGTCGCCGCCGATGCCGGGGCCCGCATCGCCCTGAGCAACGCCTCGGGCGCGGCTCGGTTCCAAGCCATGATGGAAGCGGAAAAAAGCGGTCAAGCGGCCGCTTCCTCAAAGCTCTCGTGGCTCGCCACCGACGAGATCCCCGACGCCTTGGCCGAGCGCTGGCAGGAACCGGCCATCGCCCCCGACACGCTGGCCATGCTCCAGTACACCTCCGGTTCGACCAGCCGGCCCAAGGGCGTCATGGTCAGTCACGGGAACCTCATGGCCAACATCCGCGCCATCCATCAGGCTTTCGGCATTCAGGACGAGGACAGCAGCGTGTTCTGGCTGCCCATGTACCATGACATGGGGCTGGTGGGCGGCGTTCTGGTCCCGGTGTTCGCCGGCGTCGACAAACGTTTCCATCTCGCCGGCCACGTTCCTCCAGAGCCCCATCACCTGGCTGGCCGCCATCAGCAAGTACCGGGCCACCATCTCCGGCGGGCCCAACTTCGCCTACGATCTTTGTGTCCGCAAGATCACCGACGAGCAGCGTGCCACCCTCGACCTTTCCTCCTGGGCCCTGGCCTTCGTCGGCGCCGAACCCATCGACCCCGGAACGCTCGAACGCTTTGCCGCCGCGTTCGCCCCCTGCGGCTTCAAACCCGGCGCCTTTTATCCCTGCTACGGTTTGGCGGAGGCGACGCTCATGGTCAGCGGCCCGAGGCGCGGCAGCGGCGCGACCGTCGGGACCTTTCGCGACACGGCGCTGACCGAGAACCGCGTCGAGCCCGTGCCCGACGATGCGCCGCAGGCTCGTCGCCTGGTGGCCTGCGGATCGCCCGTCGGCGATCTGCGCGTGGTGATCGTCGACCCGCACACACGCGCGGAGGGGACCCCCGGCCGCGTGGGCGAAATCTGGGTTGCCGGCGCGTCGGTCGGTCAGGGCTACTGGCACAAGCCCGACCAGACCCGCCGTTCCTTCGAGGCCCGCCTGAGCGACACGGGCGGAGGCCCGTTCCTGCGGACCGGCGACCTGGGCTTCCTGCGCGAGGGCCAACTCTACGTCACCGGCCGGCTGGACGACCTGATCATCGTTCGCGGCCTGAACCGCTATCCGCAGGATATCGAGGCCACCGCCCGCGGCAGCCACCCGCTGCTGGAATCCGGCTATGGGGCCGCTTTCGTCGCGGACGATCACGGCCGCCAGCGCCTCGTTCTGGTGCAGGAGGCTGCGAGTAACGGCGAGAAGGATTGGACGCCGGCGCTGGATGCGATCCACCGGGCGGTGCTCGATGAACATGGCCTGGCCCTGGATGCGATCGTGCTGGTGCGCAGCGGTACGATTCCCAGGACCTCCAGCGGCAAGATCCAGCGCCATGCCTGTCGCGCGGCCTTCCTGGCCGGGGAACTCAAGGCCCTCGCCGAACACCGTGGCCTGCCGGTCGACGATGCCGGCCCGAGCGCCGCCATCCGCCCCGGCGCCGAAGACGCGGGGACTTCCGCGGCGCGTCCCGCCCCGCACTCCTGGCAAGTCGCTCTGGACGCCGTCCGCCAGCACGCCCGCGCCTTGGCCGGCGCGGCGTTGCCCGACCTGACGCCGGACACACCCCTTACCGCCCTGGGCCTGGATTCGCTGCAGCGCCTGTCCCTCGCGGCCAAGCTGGAGAAGACCTTCGCCGGCCACCTGCCCGAAACGGTGTTCAGCCAGGCCCGGACGCTGGAGGATCTGGCCCAGGCCGTGCAGAAGCACCTGATCGATGGCCCCAGGCCCGATGTTCCAGCCGACCAGATCCCGCCCGAACACTACGATTTTGCCCGGTTCCCCGAGTACGGGGAGTTGAAGCGTCAGGAAGCGCATGCTGCGGGCGGTGGCCGGCGACAACCCGTATTTCCGCGTTGACCAGGGCGGCGCCGGAAGCGCACGCATGCATCGAGGGGCGCCCGCTCGTCAACTTCAGCGTCTATGACTACGTCGGCCTGGCCCACGATCCGGAGGTCGCCGCCGCCGCCAAGGCCGCGATCGACCGCTATGGCACCAGCGCCGGCGCCAGTCGCCTGGTCTCCGGCGAGAAGCAGGTGCATCGTGATCTGGAGCAGGCCCTGGCCGCGTTCCTGGGCACCCCGGCCGCGATCGTCTTCGTCTCCGGCCATGCCACCAACGTCACCACCATCGGCCACCTGCTGGGGCCGGACGATCTGATCCTCCACGACATTCTGGCGCACAACTCGATCGTCCAGGGCGCCATGCTTTCCGGCGCTACGCGTCGCCCCTTTGCCCATAACGACTGGCAGGCCCTCGACACCCTGTTGTCCGAAGTGCGCCACCGCTATCGCCGCGTGCTGATCGCCATCGAGGGCGTGTACAGCATGGATGGCGACTTCCCCGAACTGCCACGCTTCCTGGAACTCAGGAAGAAGCACAAGACGCTGCTGCTGGTCGATGAAGCGCACTCGCTGGGCACCATGGGGGCGACCGGCCGGGGCATCGGCGAGCACTGGGGCGTGGTCCGCTCCGACGTCGACCTGTGGATGGGCACGCTCTCCAAGTCGCTGGCCAGTTGCGGCGGGTACATCGCCGGCTCGACCGAACTCGTCGAGTACCTCAAGTACACCGCCCCCGGGTTCGTCTACAGCGTGGGCATCTCCCCGCCCAGCGCCGCTGCGGCCCTGGCCGCCCTGACGGTCCTCCAGCGCGAGCCGCGGCGCGTGGCCCGGCTGCGCGAATTGGCGACGCTGTTCCTGGAACTGGCCCGGGAGCGCGGGCTGGACACCGGTTCGGCGGCCGGCACGCCCGTGGTCCCGGTCATCGTCGGAAGCCCGGTCAAGGCCTTGCGTCTGTCACGCGCCCTGTTCGACCGCGGCATCAACGTCCATCCGATTCTGCCCCCGGCAGTGCCCGACCGCTCCGCCCGCCTGCGCTTCTTCATCACCACGAATCACAGCGAGGCGCAAATCCGCGCCACCGTCGGCGCCGTGGCCGACGAACTGGCCAAACTGCAGCGAAACGGAAATGAGCCGCCGATCCATGACGAACCGCGCTGAACACGTAATCGAAGTCGAGAAACTGACGAAGCGTTACGGGAATTTGCTTGCGGTCAACGACATATCGTTTACCGTCAGGAAAGGCGAAGTGTTCGCCCTGCTGGGCCCGAACGGGGCCGGCAAGACCACGACCGTCGAGATCATCGATACCATCCGCACGCCCACGTCGGGAAAAGTGAGCCTTCTGGGGATGGATGTCACGAAGAGAAAGCACGACATCGTCCCCCGCATCGGCGTCCTCCCGCAGGGGTTCAGCTCGTTCGACAGGATCACGGTCAGGGAGACCTTGCAGTACTACTCGCGGCTTTTCCTGCCGCAGGAACACCGATGTCGACGGACTGATCGAGCTCGTGAACCTCAAGGACAAAACCAAAGAGCAGTACAAGAACCTCTCCGGGGGGTTGCAGCAGCGCCTTGGAATCGCGATTGCGCTCGTGAACGAACCCGAGGTCGTGTTCCTCGACGAGCCGACGACAGGGCTCGACCCCCGCGCAAGGCGCGAGGTGTGGGACGTCCTGCTGGGTCTGAAGAAGAAGGGGAAGACGGTATTTCTCACCACGCACTACATGGAGGAGGCGGAGCTTCTTGCAGACACGGTCGCAATCATCTCGAAGGGGAAGATCATCGCGATGGGCTCTCCCGGGGAGCTCATAGAAACCAACGCGAATTACCTGGTCCTCACGCTGCAGTTCGTCGATGAAAAAGCCTTTGAAATCGTCCGGAAGATGGGCTTCGAGCCGGTCCATGACAACCACAAAAACATCAAGGTCAGGGTGGAGCACACGGACGACGTCCAGAAGATACTGAACGCCATCAAGGACGCCGGGACGTCGTTGCGCAGCCTGGACGTTCGCAAGCCCAACCTCGAAGAGGTCTTCCTTAAGCTCACCGGCGAGCCGCTCCGCGAAGGCCCCGCCGGGGGAGGGGAGGCGGAATGAACCTGCGCGTCGTCGGCGCAAATCTCGTCGTGAGCATCAAGAGCTTCTACCGCGAGAAGACCGCCATGTTCTTCACGATGGCGTTCCCGATCATCCTGATCCTCGTGTTCGGCACCATTTTCATGGACCAGGAAAACGTGAGTTTCCACCTTTACGTGCAGGACCTCGACCAGCACGGACTCCTCGGCGCAGCTCGTCAAGACCCTCGAGCTCAACGGGAAGTTCCAGATCACCGAGGTCGACCCGGCCATCGACGCCACGCAGTACGCCAAGAACAACAAGCGGAACCTTGTCCTTATTATTCCCGAAGGCTTACGAACGTCCCTCATGCAGAGGATGAGGGGCAACGACCTCGACGCATCCGTTACCATCACGTACATATACGACCCCAGCTCTACTTCGGTGTCCACGAAGATGGAAATCCTGAACTCGGTGTTCGCCGGGATAAACCAGAAGATGTCCGGGAAGCCGCCGTTCATCAGGTCGGCCGAGAAATCGATACTCACGAAGAAGTACCGGTTCATCGAGTTCTTCATCCCCGGCATCATCGCGATGGCGGTGATGACGGCGAGCCTGTTCGGCACGGTGAACCTGAACACGGAGCTGCGGCAGAAGGGTGTCATCAGGAAACTGTCCACCACGCCCATCACCCGTACCGACTGGATCCTGTCGAACATCCTGTACCAGTTCATCCTCGCGGTCATCTCCACGATTGCGATGCTGCTGGTGAGCTACGCCGTGTTTCACGTCAGCCTGCAGATAAACGCCTGGCTTCCCGTGTTCATCGTGCTTGACGTCTTCGCGTTCGTCGGAATCGGGATGATCCTCACCCGCTTCGTGAAGGAGGCGCAGAGCGCCGCCGCCGCGGCAAACGCCATCATGTTTCCGATGATGTTCCTCTCGGGGAGCTTCTTCCCCATCGAGATGATGCCGGGCTTCCTGCAGACGCTCGCCAGGATCCTGCCTCTGTATTACGTGAACGAGGGGCTCCGGGCATCCATGGTATTTGTCGACAACATGGCCGCGCTGCAGAAATTCCGCGATCATCGGGGTTTTCGCGGCCGTGGTCTTCATCCTGGGCATATTCGCCACCAAATGGGAAGAGGCCAAATGAAAACATGAAAATAAAACTTATCGCGCCGCATGAACATCGTGAAGACGCGATGTCCAGCCCTTTCAAGCTACGGAGGGTAAATCTTCCTCTTCTGGCGGCGCTTACCCCGCCCGGCCACACGATAACCATTGTCGAGGAAGCTTTTGCTCCCGATGACATCGATCAAGATGTGGATTTGGTGGGCATCACCGTCTTGACGGAACTTGCGCAAAGAGCCTATCGGATCGCCGACGCCTATCGCCAAAAGGCGTGAAGGTGGTGATGGGAGGGATACACCCCACGGTATTGCCCGACGAAGCGCTTAGAGCATGCGGACGCGGTAGTCGTGGGAGAAGCGGAGGGTGTCTGGCCGCGACTTGTATCGGATGCCGCCTCGGGACAGATGCAAAGAATCTATCGTGCCGGTAAAATGACCGATCTCCAAGGTCTGCCGAAACCACGGCGAGACCTCTTACCCGGAACCAAATATCAAGGGTTTTACCCGTATCCCGATCGGCGTCGAGACCTCCCGCGGGTGTCCGAACGATTGCGAATTCTGTTGCATTGGCCAGACCCTGGGGCAGCACTATCGGGTCAGGCCGGTTCAAGAGGTGATCGCCGAGATAGAGTCGATTGATTCCCCTCACCTCTTCTTCGTCGATGACGCCCTTGGACTGAACCGGAATGTGGCGAAAAAGCTCTTTACCGAAATGATCCCTCTTCGGCGGCGATGGCTGGCGCAGGGAACCGTGTCGTTGGCTGAGGACCTGGAGCTGCTCGAGTTGATGAAACGCTCGGGGTGCCTGGGGCTTTTGATCGGGTTCGAATCGGTACAGAAAGCCACACAGAACGAGGTGATGAAAATCAAGAACCTGAGGATCGATTTTTATGAGGCCATGCGTCGATTCCATGGCGAAGGTTTCGGAATCCTCGGCGCCTTTGTTTTTGGATTTGATTACGAAAACAAGGATGTGTTCGAGCAGACCCTCGAGTTCATCATGAAATGTCGCATGGATGTTGTCGAGATGAGGGTTCTCACTCCTTATCCGGGAACACGCTTGTACAAGCGTCTATCAGGCGAAGGCAGGTTGTTTGTGCGTGACTGGTGGCTCCGTGGATATCCTCCTGATACACTCCTTTTCCAACCAAAGGGCATGACTGCCGACGAGCTCATCAGTGGCTACGCCCGCTTGAACAGACAAACCTATTCTTTGGGCGCAATGATGAAACGATTCCTTGGCATGAGCCCATGGAAACGGACTCTGCTGGGATGCCAGGCGTACGCCGGGGCCAATCTATTTACCCGTAAACGTTATTTTAAAGGCCTGAGGAATCCACAACCATTTTTCCCGGGGCTTCCAACGCAATAGGGAAACAGAGGAGATTCTGACCCCGACCCGGAGCACTCAAGAAGCGGCCTGGCCTGACCGGCACGGGCGCACCGGCCGTCGGCCGGACGCAGGATAAAACTGCCGCAAGGCTTCAGAGCCACCCGGCCTGGCGATACCATTGGGCCGTTTCACGCAGGCGTTCGGCCAACGTGGCCGCGGGGGACCAACCCAACTGCGCACGGGCCTTGGCGGATGAGCACGTCCATGACCCGGCCAGGGCCTCGACCATCTTGTCGCTGTTCACCCAACCGGCACGTTGCCGCACGCGCCCCAGCGAGTCGCCGCACAGCCCGACCAGTCGCACGAGCGGTCCCGGCATGTGCACCACCGTGGCCCGCTTCTTTCCCAATGCCCTGGCCATGGCCTGCCCCAGTTCGGCATACGTCGGATCGTGCTCCGCCGCCGCGAAGTAGACACCCTCGCCCGGCGCTCCGTCGGGGCGCAGACGCTCGCCTTTCCCGGCGGCCAGGAGCAGGAGGGCGACCAGGTCGGCCACGTGGATCAGCGAAACGCGTCGCTCCTCCCGGCCGGGCACGACATGGAGCCCCGAGTGGGCGATCGGCCGGAACATTTCCAGCACGCCCCGGTCGCCGGGGCCGAAGACGATCGGCGGACGCACGATGGTGATCGCCATCTCTCCGGCATGCCTGGCCGCGGCCAGCTCGCCCGCCAGCTTGCTGCGACCGTAGGCGGAAACCGGTGCGGGCGAATCGCCTTCCACGCGAGGTTGGTCGCCGGCGCAAGGCCCCGCAGCGGCCAGCGAGGAAACCACGATCAAGGCCGGCCGTTCGGCGCGGTCCGCACAGGCAGCCGCGACGGATTCGACGCCGCCCGCATTCACGCGTGCGAAATCGGCCGTCCGCACCGCCTTCAACAGACCCGCCAGGTGGAACACGACGCCTGCCTGCGACTCCGCCAGCACCCGTTTCATGCCGGCGCGATCGGTCGCATCGCCCACGATGAGTTGGGCGCCTGATGATCGCAGTTCGTCGACGCGCGACGTGGCCCGCACCAGGCATGACACCCGGTCGCCACGCTCGATCAGCCGCCGCACCAGGTGCTGTCCGATAAAGCCGCTGGCCCCGGTGACCAGCACGGATTCCGCATCCCTGGTTTTCATCGTCGTACCTCCGCCGGGCGGCAACAATCACCAACCATAATTCTTTTCGGGATTATACGCGGTTCTCCACGGCGGATAAAACCTGGCGCCCGGGCGGTACCGGACCAACGATGCTCTAGGACAAACACCGGTGTAAGAATCGGACAAACCCCGATTCCTGAAGCCGGCGGACACCATTACCATGACAGGTATTATGATGGCGGTAAAATCACAGAAATTCGGTGCAATTTGTGAACGGCTGGAACCTGGCAAAAGAACACACCTAAAACTGGAGGTGTGACGATGCCGCCCGGAACGAAATCCCAAAGCACGAGAGAAAATGTCGTCTTGCGGGCGAGGATTGCCAGCCTGGAAGACCGGATGACCACCGCGGAGACCGTCGAGGAAACGCATTCGGAGAGCGATCTCACCGAACAAGAACGAATCGAGAATGCGTTGAAGGCGTCCGAATCTCGTTACCGGCGGCTCTTCGAGACGGCAAAAGACGGCATACTCCTTCTGGACGCGACCACGGGAAGGATCACCGACGCCAACCCATTCCTCCAGGGTCTGCTGGGATATACCCACGAGGAGTTTCTCGGCAAGAGGCTCTGGGAAATCGGCCTGTTCAAAGATATCTCCGCCAGCCAGGACGCGTTTCGCGAATTACAGAGCAAGGAGTATATCCGGTACGACAATCTGCCGCTGGAAACCAAACGGAAAGAGCACATCCAGGTGGAGTTCGTCAGCAATGTCTATCCCGTTGATGGCGAGAAAGTGATTCAGTGCAACATTCGCGACATCACGGATCGTCAAAAAGCAGAGGACGATTTTCGGAAGAATTATGAAGATCTGCTGAAAATGGTGACTGAGTTGAAGAAGGTTGACATTGAACTGAGGACGCTCAACCGCATGAATGATCTGCTGCAGACCTGCAATACGCAGGAGGAAGCCTACCAGGTGGTAGGCATGACGTTGAATGAACTGTTCGTCGGGCAAAACGGTTTTCTGGCGATCTCTCAGGCGTCGGATCGGAACCTTCATACGGTTGCGTCCTGGGGTAGCGAGGCCATTGCGATTGACAATTTTACCCTGGAAGATTGCTGGGCGTTACGACGCGGCCAAACCCATACCGTCATTGATCCTCATGCTGGCTTGACGTGCAGCCATTTTGCCCACAATCCGGAGAGCAGCTACTTGTGTGTGCCTTTGACGGTACAAGGCAAAACACTGGGGATGATATGCAACACACGGATTTTGATGACGAATGGGGATCATCAATCCCGCGAGCAGCAACTGGCCATGATGGTGGGCGAATCGATCAAGCTGTCTTTGTCCAACCTGAAGCTGCGAAAGAAGCTGAGCGAACAGGCCACCCATGACCCGCTGACCGGTCTATACAACCGGCGCTACCTGGAAGACAGTCTGTCGCGCGAACTGCATCGTGCCAGTCGGGGGAAATTACCGCTGTGCATAGCGATGCTCGATCTCGACCACTTCAAGAGATTGAACGATACGTGCGGGCACCAGGCAGGCGATATGGTGTTGCGCGAGCTTGGGCAAGTGCTGCGTGAGAAGCTTCGCAAGAGCGATATCGCATGCCGCTATGGGGGAGAGGAGTTTGTGGTCGTCATGCCCGATTCATCGATTGCGGACACCTGTCAACGTGTGGAAGAGATCCGTGCTCTGGTCAAGAAGATGGAGATTTCGAACGGCGATCATCTGCTTGGCACGATCACCATTTCGGCCGGCATCGCGGGAATGCCGGAACACGGCGGGATTACCATGCGGGAATTTCTGAACGCCGCCGACACCGCCCTGTATGCCGCCAAGGAGGCCGGACGTGACCGCATCGTTGCACACCATGAGTAAGGAGTGATCGGTTCGACACCATTCGTCGTTACGCTCTCAACCATAGGATAAACACCGGTACGAAAATCAGACGAACTAGTGATCCCGTTTCGGACAGTTGCCAGGTACCCTGGGGCGACGGACGGAATTACGGCGTTATGACGCAGGGGGAGCAGCAGGGAAGGGGGGGCAAATGAAATGCCGGGTGGTTTTCGTGTTGAGCGACGTCGAGGGGCTGTCGAACGAGGAAACGGCAAAGGTCCTGGATCTGACGATCCCCGCGGTGAAGTCCCGGCTCCACCGGTCGCGGCTCTATCTGAGAGAGCGGCTCAGCCGATACCTGCGGGACGGAAGATTGGTCTAAAATCGTTTATAATGTCTTATCATAATCGAATCTGCATCCCGTCGACGTCTCTCCTCTTATTGAAGGGTCGGACATGAGGGTCCTGCTGCTCTATCCCGAATTTCCCGATACGTTCTGGAGTTTTCGCCATGCCCTCACCTTCCTGGGGAAACGCTCCGCCTATCCTCCTCTGGGGCTGCTCACCGTCTCGGCGTTGCTTCCGTCGCACTGGACACGAAAACTGGTGGACCTCAACGTGGAGGAGCTTCGCGACAAGGACCTCGCCTGGGCCGACGTGGCGTTCCTGAGCGCCATGCTTGTCCAGGGGCCCTCCCTAACGCAAACGATCGACCGTTGCCGGAAAGCAGGGCTGCGGACGGTGGTGGGCGGACCGGTCACGAGTGCCGACAACCCTTCGTACGAGGGTGCGGACCACGTCGTCCGGGGCGAGGCGGAAGGGGTGATCGAAGAGCTTGTTTCCGACCTGCAAGCGGGCAATGCGCGTTGCCGCTACGAAGCCGCCGGGCGGGCGGACATGACCAGGGTTCCCCCCCCCGATCTGCATCTGGCGCGGTGGCGCCGGTACAGCTCGATGCCCATCCAGTACTCCCGGGGCTGCCCGTTCTCCTGCGAGTTCTGCGACGTCATAGAACTTTTCGGGCAAAACCCCCGCACCAAGACGCCAGACCAGATCCTTACGGAGCTCGAGCGGCTCCACGGCATGGGGTGGCGCGGATCGGTGTTCGTCGTGGACGACAACTTCGTCGGGAACAGGCAGGCCATCAAGTCCCTGCTTCCCCGGATCGCCGAATGGATGCGGAACCGGGGGAAACCGTTTTCCCTGTTTACCCAGGCGTCGATCAACCTTGCCGAGGACGACGAGTTGCTCTCCCTGATGCGCGCGGCCCGTTTCAATCGGGTGTTCATAGGAATCGAGACCCCCTCCACGGAATGCAACCGGGCGGCGGGCAAGATCCAGAACGTGAAGGCCGATCTGTTGGCGTGTGTGCGACGCATCCAGGAGCACGGGATGGAGGTGATGGGAGGTTTCATCCTCGGCTTCGATCAGGATTCCCCGGAGATCTTCGAGAAGCAGATCGCCTTTATCAGGGAGGCGGCCATCCCCGTCTCCATGGTCGGCCTGCTGACCGCGCTCCCCAACACGCGCCTGTGGCGCAGGCTCTCCGAGGAAGGCCGGATACTGCGACAGAGCATGGGCGACAATACGGCGGCCCTGTTGAATTTCATCCCCAGGATGGACCCGGAAGCGCTCCTTGCCGGCTATCGGGAAGTCATCGCTTCCATTTACAGCCCGGCGGAATATTTCGACCGTGCCCAGGCGATGCTGAACCGGTTGGGAGCCACGGCGAAATCGCGCCTGGTTTACTCGGATATCCTCGCCTTGGGCCGTTCGTTCATCCGGCAAGGGATCTTCGCCCGGTACCGGGTGTCCTACTGGCGCTTCCTGGGCAAAGCCTTCCTCCGCACGCCCGGACACCTGGGGCTGGCTGTCACGCTGGCCATCATGGGGCACCATTTCTTTACCTTGACCCGCCGCCTGGAATCGGAACCGCAGAAATAACCAGACGAATCTATCCGAATCCTGATCCATGGAATGAGGACCAGCGCATTGAAGGTGAGCGGAAAATCCATTCTCGGGAGCCTGCCCTATTTGGGAGCACACCTCCGCGAGAACGCATTGGCAAAAAAGTTTGCCGGCGACGAGCCGCCGCTGCGCTCGGAACTGTTCAGCCGCGAACAGATGGAACAGCATGGCAAGACCCTGGCGGGCCTGCACAAGTTGGGTCCGAGAGGGGTTCCGGACCGGCTTCTGACAAGGCTGGCGGAGAATGAAGCCGTCCTGGTGGGAGCCTGCAACCTGCTGACCGAGGCGGTCAAGACGCACCGCCGGGTTGCGCCGGCCGGAGAATGGCTGCTCGACAACTTCTACCTGATCGAAGAACAGATTCGCACGGCCAGGAGACACTTGCCGAAGGGGTACAGCCGCGAACTGCCTCGTTTGCTGTCCGGTCCCTCGGCGGGACGTCCGCGCGTTTACGACATCGCCCTGGAGACGATCTCGCATGGCGATGGACGGGTGGACCCGGAAACCCTCGGCAGCTTCGTGGCAGCCTACCAGACGGTCACTTCCCTTACGTTGGGTGAATTGTGGGCAATCCCGATCATGCTGCGCCTGGCGCTGATCGAGAATCTCCGACGGGCGGGAGGGCGGATCGCCACCGGCATGATCGAACGAAACCGCGCTGCCCAATGGGCGGAACAGATGACGGAGATCGCCGAGAAGGACCCGAAGAGCCTGATCCTGGTGATCGCGGACATGGCGCGCTCGAACCCGCCGATGGTGAGCTCGTTTGTCGCGGAATTGGCGCGCCGGTTACAGGGACAAAGCCCCGCCCTGGCAATGCCGCTCACCTGGGTCCAACAGCGACTATCCGAGTCCGGGCTGACGATCGAGCAGCTGGTACGGTCGGAGAACCAGCAACAGGCCGCTGACCAGGTCTCCATCAGCAACAGCATCGGCAGCCTACGGTTTCTGGGCGCAATGGACTGGCGCGAGTTCGTCGAGAGGATGAGCGTCGTCGAACAGGTGCTGCGGGAGGATCCCGCCGGAGTCTACGGCAAGATGAATTTCGCCACACGGGATCGCTACCGGCACGCAGTGGAGAAGGTCGCGAAGGGCAGCCGGCTGTCCGAAAGCGATGTGGCGGGCAAAGCGATCCGATTGACCTGCGAGAGCCTGGCAGTGAAAGGCGGGGACGACCGGGCCGCACATGTCGGGTTCTACCTGATCGATAAGGGATTACCGCAGCTCGAAAGAGCGGCGAAGGTGCGACTGTCTCCCTTGGAGGCTCTCCACAGAACGAGCCGCCGGTTTTCTTTGCCGCTCTACCTTGGCACGATCACGCTGCTGGCGAGCATCTTCACCGCGGGCTTGTTGGCGAATATGCATACCGGCGGGATCCCGGATTGGCTGCTCGCGCTTTTGGGGTTCCTTTCGCTGCTGGGCGGAAGCCAGCTGGCGGTGGCGCTGGTGAACTGGTTGGTCCCGCTGCTGGTGACGCCGCACCTGCTGCCGCGAATGGACTTTAACGAAGGAATTCCGGAGGAGTCGCGCACCCTGGTGGTGATCCCGACGATGCTCACGAGTGCTTCCGACATCTCGGACCTGACCGAGGCGCTGGAAATCCGGTTTCTCGCCAACCAGGACGACAACCTGTATTTCGGCTTGTTGACGGATTTCCGGGATGCGATCGAGGAAACGATTCCGGAGGACGAGCCGCTGTTGCGGTTTGCCCGGAAGGGGATCGAGGAACTGAATAAAAAGTACAGGGAGGCAAAGAGCGACGCGTTTTTCCTTTTTCATCGCCCGCGCCGATGGAATCCCCGGGAGCGGGTCTGGATGGGCTACGAGCGAAAGCGCGGAAAGCTTGCGGAATTGAATTCGATTCTGCGCGGCGGTTCACGGGACCGCTTTTCCCTCGTCGTCGGCGAGACTGCCGTTTTATCGAAGGTGAAGTACGTAATTACTCTGGACACGGATACCCAGCTCCCCCGCGACTCGGCGCGGCAGTTCGTGGGAGCCATGGCGCACCCGCTGAATCGTCCGCGGTACGACGAAGGAAAGAAGCGTGTCACCGAGGGATACGGAATCCTTCAGCCCCTCGTAGCCGTGAGTCTGCCGGGCACGAACCGGTCGAGGTACGCGCGACTGTTCGGGAGTGAGCCGGGCATCGATCCGTATACGCGCGCCGTCTCCGACACCTACCAGGACGGGTTCGGGGAAGGCTCCTTCATCGGAAAGGGGATCTATGACGTGGATGCGTTCGAGCGGGCGCTCCATGGGCGTTTCCCCGAGAACCGGATCCTGAGCCACGATCTTCTGGAAGGGTGCTACGCTCGGGCGGGGCTGATGAGCGATGTGCAGCTGTATGAGGATTATCCCTCCTGCTACAGCGCGGACGTTAGCCGCAGGCACCGCTGGATTCGCGGGGATTGGCAGATTGCGTCGTGGTTGGTGCCGCACGTTCCCGGACCCGGCAAGCGCCGTCAGAAAAATCCGCTCTCGATACTGTCCCAATGGAAGATCTTCGACAATCTCCGACGCAGTCTCGTGCCTTCGGCGTTGACGCTGATGTTGCTGCTGGGCTGGATGGTCTTGTCGCAACCGTGGTTATGGACCCTTGCGGTGATCGGAATCCTGCTGGTTCCACCGTTGCTTGCATCGGTTCTGGAACTGTTCCGGAAGCCGGACGAAGTGCTGCTGAGGCAGCATCTCTTCGCCGCATGTGCGTTCGGCCGGCCGGCACTTCACCCAGGCGGCATTTACGCTCGTCTGCCTGCCCTACGAGGCGTTTTTCAGTCTGGATGCGATGGCGCGCACGGCCTGGCGGGTGATGATCACGCGCAGACGGCTTCTGGAATGGAATCCGTCGAGCAATCCGGACCGCAATCGCCGCGCGGACCTCGCAGCCTCTTGCCGGTCCATGTGGATCGCTCCCGTGATCGCCTCCGCCACGGCGATCTGTCTGGCGATTTCGAGGCCGGTTGCGCTGGTCGTGGGTGGGCCCATACTAGCCCTCTGGTTTGTCTTCCCCCGCGGTCGCCTGGTGGATCAGTCGGCCGCTCGTTCCCAGGTCGCCCCGGCTCTCGGCCGACCAGGCACTCTTTCTACGGAAGCTTTCCCGAAAGACCTGGGCGTTCTTCGAGACCTTCGTCGGCCCGGAGGACCATTGGCTGCCTCCGGACAACTACCAGGAGTATCGCCTCGCCGCGGTTGCGCACCGCACGTCGCCGACCAACATGGGGCTTGCGCTGCTCGCGAATCTGTCCGCGTACGACTTCGGCTACCTTCCGGCCGGAAAACTCATCGAGCGCACGGCGAAAGCATTCCGTACGATGGAATCCCTGGAACGGCACCGGGGCCACTTCTACAACTGGTATGACACGCAGTCCCTGAGACCGCTGTCCCCTCTCTACGTTTCGACGGTGGACAGCGGGAATCTCGCGGGCCATCTGCTGACATTGCGGCCGGGTCTGGTCGCACTTCCCGACCACAAGATCCTGGGACCGCGATGGGTGGAGGGCTTACGCGATACGCTCGGGGTCCTCGTGGACGCTGCGGGAGGAGCGGCAAAGGCCCAGCTCGCGGAGCTTCGGAAGGATCTTGCGGCCGCATCGGATTCCCGTCCGGCGACTCTCTCTGCGGCCCGGTCGTGCCTGGA
Source organism: uncultured delta proteobacterium (assembly GCA_963811025.1). GTDB lineage: Bacteria > Desulfobacterota > Deferrimicrobia > Deferrimicrobiales > Deferrimicrobiaceae > CSP1-8. The sequence continues at coordinate 296,282 of CAWEPX010000032.1, read as the reverse complement.
CCGGCTGGCGGCATCCGCCGGGGAAGTGGTCCGCGCCCTGGAAACCGACTCCGAGAGCCGGCAGACGTGGTGGGCCCGGGCCTTTGACCGGCAATGCCGCGACCTCCTCGATGAATTGACGTGCCTCGCGCCGTGGATCCCGCTGCCGGCAGCGAAGGACGGGCTCGACGGTTTTCCCGCGGACGACCGGATCCCGACGCTGCGCGAGGTGGCAAGACTCGAGGGACGGAGCGACTGGCCTGTCGATCTTCGAACCCACATCACGGAGGCAAGCCGGTGTGCCAGGGCAAGGATGGAGGCGATCGACCACCTTGCGCGGCAATCCGCCGAACTTGCCCGTATGGAGGTTGACTTCCTGTTCGACAAGGGGCGTCAGCTGCTGGCCATCGGGTACAACGCGGATGAGCGGCGGCGGGACTCGAGTTTCTACGACCTGTTGGCTTCGGAAGCGAGATTGTGCAGTTTCCTGGCGATTGCGCAGGGGCAGCTGAAGCAGGAGAGCTGGTTTGCCCTGGGGCGCCTGCTTACTACCGCCGGGGGAGAGCCGATCCTCCTGTCGTGGAGCGGTTCGATGTTCGAGTACCTCATGCCGCTCCTGGTGATGCCGACGTACGAAAACACGCTGCTCGACCGGACTTGCAAGGCGGCCGTCACGAGGCAGATTCAGTATGGAGAGCAGCGCGGCGTACCCTGGGGCATCTCGGAATCGTGCTACAACATGGTCGACGTCCGTCTCAACTACCAGTACCGCGCATTCGGCGTGCCCGGCCTTGGGCTCAAGCGCGGACTCGCCGAGGATCTGGTCGTTGCGCCGTATGCGTCCGCCCTGGCGTTGATGGTGGCGCCCGAGGAGGCGTGCAAGAATCTGCAGCGACTCGCCGCGGAAGGAGGGGAGGGCAAATACGGCCTTTATGAAGCCATCGACTATACCCCTTCCCGTCAACGGCGCGGACAATCGAGTGCCGTGGTCCAGGCCTTCCTGACGCATCACCAGGGCATGAGCCTCCTGTCTCTGGCCTATCTGCTCCTGGACCGTCCGATGCAGGAGCGTTTCGGGTCGGATCCGCGGTTTCAGGCGACCACGCTGCTGCTCCAGGAGCGGGTTCCCAGGGCCACGGCATTGTATTCGCCCGTTGCCGGGCTCTCCGATTATCGTACGGCTCCCGATGGTCTGATGGCGCCGCTGCGCGTTTTCCATAGTCCGGACACGCCGATCCCGGAAGTGCATTTGTTGTCGAACGGCAGATACCACGTGATGATCACGAACGCGGGCGGAGGGTACAGCCGCTGGAAGGATATCGCGGTCACACGCTGGCGCGAGGACGGTACCCGCGACGGCTGGGGAACGTTCTGTTATCTGCGCGACGTGACCAGCGGGGAGTTCTGGTCGAGCGCCTATCAGCCGACGCACAGACCATCGGAGAAGTACGAAGCGATATTCTCGGAAACGCGGGCGGAATTCCGCCGCCACGATCACGGCTTCGACACGCATACGGAGATCGCCGTCTCCCCGGAGGATGACATCGAGCTTCGCCGGATCCGGATCACCAACCGTTCCCGGATACAAAGAGGGATCGACGTAACGAGCTACGCGGAAGTCGTTCTCGCATCGCCTGCCGCGGAGGCCTTGCACCCGGCGTTCAGCAACCTCTTTGTCCAGACGGAGATCCTCTCCCGACGCCAGGCGATCCTCTGCACCCGCCGGCCCCGCTCCCTCGAGGAGCCGGTGCCCTGGATGTTTCACCTGATGGTCGTCCATGGGGCGGAATCCGGAGAAGTTTCCTACGAGACGGACCGGATGCGGTTCCTCGGCCGCGGAAACACGGTCGCCGATCCGGAAGCGATGAGGGGAACTGCCGCGCTCTCGGGCAGCCAGGGCTCCGTGCTCGATCCGATTGTCGCGATCCGTCGCGGATCACGCTCGATCCGGGAGAATCGGCCACGATCGATATCGTCTCGGGCGTCGGCGAAACCCGCGACGTCGCCCTGAGTCTTGTCGGGAAATACCAGGACCGGCGTCTCGCGGATCGTGTCTTCGACCTGGCGTGGACACACGGACAGGTGCTCCTGCAGCAGCTCAATGCCACGGAAGCCGACGCGCAACTCTATGGACACCTTGCCGGCTCCGTCATCCATGCCGATTCCTCACTGCGCGCGGACGCGAGCATTCTCATCAGAAACCGCCGCGGGCAATCCGGCCTGTGGGGCTATTCCATTTCCGGCGACTTGCCGATCGTGCTCGTCAAGATCGGAGATCCGCTGAATATCGACCTGGTGCGTCAGCTCGTGCATGCCCATGCGTACTGGCGATTGAAAGGGCTGGCAGTGGACCTGGTGATCTGGAACGAAGACCACGCCGGTTACCGGCAACTGCTCCACGACCAGATCATGGGATTGATTGCCGCAGGCATCGATGCCAACGTGACCGATCGACCGGGCGGCATCTTCGTCAGGCTTGCGGAGCAGATATCGGACGAAGACCGCGTTCTGCTGCAATCGGTCGCCCGCGTCATCCTCACCGACCAGCGGGGGACGCTGTGGGACCAGATCCACCGTCGCCGACTGGCGGAAGCTCCGGTCCCGCGCCTCGCGCCGGACAAACCCCGGAACGTGGAAGTCCCCCCGCCTGTCGAGTCGGCCCGACGAGACCTGGTCTTCTTCAACGGGCTGGGAGGTTTCACGCCGGACGGGCGGGAGTACGTGATCACGACCGCGCAAGGGCAAGTAACGCCTGCACCGTGGGGGAATGTGCTGGCAAACCCGAACTTCGGAAGCGTTCTCTCGGAGAGCGGACATGCCTATACCTGGAGCGAGAATGCCCACGAGTATCGCCTCACTCCCTGGAACAACGACCCCGTGAGCGACTCGAGCGGAGAATCCTTTTATCTCCGTGACGAAGAGAGCGGCCGCTTCTGGTCCCCCACGCCGCTGCCCAGCCGCGGGTCGACACCTTACGTCACCCGGCACGGATTCGGCTACACGGTCTTCGAGCACACGGAGAGCGGCATCCGCTCGGAGATGTGGGTCTACGTCGCCCTGGACGCGCCGGTCAAGTTCACGGTGTGGAAAGTGCGAAACGAGTCCGGCCGAGCCCGCCGTCTATCCGCCACGGGGTACGTGGAATGGGTGCTGGGAGATCTGCGGTCGAAATCGGCCATGCACGTGGTCACCGAAGTCAATCCCGACACCGGAGCGCTCTTTGCGCGGAACTCCTACAATACGGAGTTCGCCGGCCGGGTTGCGTTCTTCGATGTGGACGATGCGGCCCGGATTGTAAGCGGCGACCGGGTGGAATTCCTGGGACGAAACGGCACGCTTCGGAGTCCGGCCGCCATGGCCGGGGCGAAGCTCTCGGGCAAGGCAGGGGCCGCCCTTGACCCATGCGCCGCGATCCAGGTCCCCTTCGAGCTGGCCGACGAGGAAGAGCGGGAGATCATCTTTCTGCTGGGCGCAGGGCAAGACTGCCGATGACGCCAGGAACCTGGTGCATCGCTTCCGCGGATCTTCTGCGGCGCGCGGCGCGCTCGAAGCGGTGTGGCAGTACTGGAACCACACCCTCGGCGCCGTTCACGTGGAAACCCCCGACCTGTCCCTCAACATCCTGACCAACGGCTGGCTCCTGTACCAGACTCTGGCGTGCCGTCTCTGGGCGCGGAGCGGATACTACCAGTCGGGAGGCGCGTTCGGTTTTCGCGACCAGCTTGCAGGACGCGATGGCGCTCCTCCACGCCGAGCCGCGCCTCGCGCGCGAGCACCTGCTCCGCTGCGCGGCCCGTCAGTTCCCCGAGGGAGATGTCCAGCATTGGTGGCATCCCCCCTCGGGACGGGGCGTGCGCACGCACTGTTCGGACGATTTCCTCTGGCTGCCGCTGGCGACGTGCCGCTACGTCATGATCACGGGGGACATCGGGGTGTTGGACGAACCCGTCTCACTTCGTCGAAGGCCGCCCGGTAAACGCGGAGGAAGACTCCTATTACGATCTGCCCGGCCGGTCGGGAGAAGCGGCCAGTTTGTACGAACACTGCGTGCGGGCCATCCTGAGAGGTCTGCGGACCGGGGAGCACGGCCTGCCGCTCATCGGTTCCGGCGACTGGAACGACGGCATGAACCTTGTGGGCGAAGCACGGGAAAGGCGAAAGCGTCTGGCTGGGCTTTTTCCTTTATGAAGTGCTCCTGCGGTTCGCCGAGATAGCCGTTGCGCGCGGTGACCTGTCCTTCGCCGAACGTTGCCGGATGGAGGCGGATCAGGTCCGCCAGGATATCGAGCAGAACGGCTGGGACGGAGAGTGGTATCGCCGCGCCTACTTCGACGACGGCTCGCCGCTTGGGTCGGCGAGCAATCCCGAATGCCAGATCGATTCGATTGCGCAAAGCTGGTCGGTTCTGTCCGGGGCGGGCGATGCCGAGCGCTCGCGCATGGCGATGGAAGCGGTGGATCGGCGCCTCGTTCGCCGGGACCATGCGCTGGTCCAACTCCTGGACCCGCCGTTCGACAAGTCGGATTTGAATCCCGGCTATATCAAAGGGTATGTCCCGGGCGTCAGGGAAAACGGCGGACAGTACACGCATGCGGCGATCTGGGCGGCGATGGCGTTCGCCGCGCTGGGCGACAGCCGGCGCGCGTGGGAACTGTTCGCGATGATCAACCCGGTGAACCATGCGAGATCTCCGGAAGAGGTTGCGACCTATAAGGTGGAACCGTACGTCGTCGCGGCGGACGTCTACGCGCTCTCGCCCCACAAGGGCCGCGGTGGATGGACGTGGTACACGGGCTCGGCCGGCTGGATGTACCGGCTGATCGTGGAATCCCTCCTGGGCTTGCGGCTGGAAGTGGACAAGCTGCGTTTTGCTCCGTGCCTCCCCGCGGACTGGAAGGAGTTCAAGGTGTATTACCGGTATCGGGAGACGGTCTACGAAATCGTCGTAATGCAAAAACCTGCCGAGGTCGGCGGGACGAGCGTGACCGTTGATGGGGTAGAGCAACACGACAAGGAGATTCCCCTTGTCGACGACCGCCGGAACCATTCGGTCGAGGTGGAGATACGCAATGCGCGCAGGTAACACCGAGCGAGGCCGTGGTTCCTCCTAAGCTGTTCTTTCTTTATTTCGGCGGCGCCACCGAGCCGGCGTAGAAGACTTCGCACTTCCTTTCGAAGAGTTTTTTCGCCTGCCTGAACAGCTTGAGCACCGGCCCCGCGACGGATTGGACCACGCTCACCTTCTCCACTTCGGGTTTCCGGAACGGGCCGCGGATCCTCTGGCGCACCGTGGCGCATCCCTTCCCGTCGACCACCGCCATGGTGACATCATCGAACCGTTCGTTTATGAAATCGAGACTTCCCACGAGTGCGATCCGGTTTTCGTCCGTGGCCATCGCCACGTCCTTCGCCCGCGCAACGCCGTGTTCCACCTCCCAGTCGGAGACGAGCTCCCGGATCCTGCTGCTGCCGCCAGATCCCTGGAAGAGGCTCGCGAAGGTATATCCCTTCGTGATCAGCGAAGCGAAGGGGCCAGCAATGAAGAAGGCGCCCACGTCGACGAGGTTGAAGCTCTGGCTGTCTTCGAATCGAGACAACGTGCGGTCGAGGTCGATGCCGTCGAGCGTCAGGTTCTCGCTCCGAAGGGAGACCTTGCCATTCGCGGTCCGCTTCATCTCGTTCGTGGTTTTTCCCCGCATCGACAGGGTGGCGGAGAAGTCCATCGACCCTTCCGCGGCCTTCTTCGGCGACAGGGATTTGAGGAACTCCTCGATGCGGAATCCTGGCAGGGAATAGCGGACGTGGTACTGGGGGACGGAGCCCGAAAAGTCCGCCCGGAGGCTCCCCGACCCTTGCCCTCCGAAGAGGAGCATCGTAACCGGATGGAGATCGAGGACGCCGTCCTTCCCCTCGATCCGGAGTTTCAGGTTCGAGACCGCCAGGTTCCCCTTACGGAACTCCTTGCAGGCGAACTCTGCCGTAAAGGAAAGGCGTTTCAGAATGTCCGAGCTATTATGATTAGATAGACGTAAATTGCTAATGATAAGGTTGAAGTCCCCGGCCTCGAGTACTTCCCCGGTTTTTTTGTCCGTGTAGAAGAGGGCGCCGTCCGAGAAGGAAATTTTCTTCACGTCCAGGGAAAATACCGTCCCTTCGGCCTCCTCGGCCGGCTTCGTCCCGGCTTCCTCCTCCGGAGTTTCGAAGTTGAATTTTCCGTCGCTGTCCTGCTCGATGGAAATCCGGGGGCGCTTCATCCCGATCTTGACGATCCGGACTTCCTTGTGGAGGAGGGGGAGAAGTGCGATACCGAGGATGGTCTCCTTTGCGAAGGCGACGTCCGCCCCCCGGTTCCGAATTCTCACATCCTTCAGCTTGACGTGGAATCCGGGGAAGAGGCCGATCCCCATTCTGCCGCCGATGCGGACTTCCATCCCCAGGGCGTCGGAGGCGGCCGCCTCCAGCCAGGGCTTGTGCGCATTCACATCCACGAAGAGAGTCGCGACCGCCGCCAGGAGGAGAACCGCAAAGAGCCCTCCGGCAACAAAGAGGGCGATTTTCCGGTATTTGGCCATCCGTTCTCCCCGTCCTGCGCCAGCGTCGCCGAAGATTCCGGCTTCGATCGAAGGCGTTACCTCAATCGACCTTCTTGAAGTCGATGTACCCCCGTTCCACGTCCGTGTGGACCAGTTGCACGAGAAGCCTTTCGCCGACATCGGCCCCTTTGAAGCCTTGAACCAGCTTGCCTTCCACGGGGGGGTGGAGGAGACGGACCCAGGTCCCTTTGTCCGCTGCGCCGGTGACGATCGCGTCGAACCGCTCCCCGGTTCTCGGCGCCAGCAGCATGGCCGCCGCGGATTTTCCGACCAGGCGCTCGACCTTGTTCGCGTCGTTTTCCTTTTCCGTGCAGTGGCGGCCCAGCTCCACCAACTCGTCGCGGCCATACGGCATCGGCGATCCCGTGAGGGCGGCCTTGAGCAGCCGTTGGGTTATGAGATCGGGGTACCGCCGGTTCGGGGCCGTGGAGTGGGCGTAATTCCTGACCGCGAGCCCGAAATGACCGGGAGCCGTCTCCTCCGGAAATTCGGGCACGTATTCGCCGGCCCCCATCAGCTTGATGATGGTGAGCGAGAGATCGGGAAAGCGGACAGGATCGGCGGCCTTGCGCAGCGCAAGGAACTGCGCCAGGGCCTTCGGGTCGGGTTCCGGCGGAAGCGTCGCCCCGTATCGGGACGCCACTTCGACGATCCGTTCCCACCGCTTGGGGGAGCGGACGACGCGCCGCAGGGAGGGATACTTCCTGGCTTTCAGGTACCGCGCGGTCACCCCGTTGGCCGCGATCATGAAATCCTCGATGAGCTCTTTCGCGCGATTCCTCTTCTCGGTTTCCAGGTCCCGGATCACGTCCCCGTCGAACACCGGGCGCGCCTCGATCGTTTCCAGGTCCAGCGCTCCGTGCTCGTGCCGGAACGCTTTCAGTTGTTGTGCCATCCGGTCCTGGATGCGCAGGTTCCCGGCGAGTCCCTCGACGTCTGCGATCGGCCCCGGAGCGGGTCCTTCGCCTTCCAGCCAGGCCGCGACGCTGTTGTAGGCAAGCTTGGCGCAGTTGCGGACCATCGCACCGTAGAGATCCGAGGAGCGAAGCGACCCATCCTCGCCGAAGACCATTTCGATGACGATGGCGGGGCGATCTTCCCGGTAGCCAAGCGACGTGAGATCGGTCGACAGCTTCTCGGGAAGCATGGGAAAGATCTCGGCGGCGGTATAGACGGAGGTGGTGTTATGCCGGGCGTGGTCGTCGACCGCCTTTCCCTGCCTGACGAGGGCGTCCACATCCGCGACCGCGACGAGGATCTTCACCGTGCCCTCCGGCATCGTCACGGCGACGGTGAGCTGGTCCAGGTCACGGGAGTCGTCGTTGTCGATCGACGCCCAGGGGAGGTCGCGCATGTCGCGCCGCCACCCGGGATTCCCGGCTGCCGTCGCCCGCATACCGTCGATCTCGGCGAGCGACGCGCGGGAGAAGTCGGGCAGAAACCCGCGCTCGATCATCGCCCGACGGGCGATCCGCCTCAGGGTGGAGCGTTTTCGGTCGGATTCCATATTCCTCGATCCTCCGGAGACAGGGATTCTGCCGGGGGCATGGCCGGAGGCAGTATACTACAACGGCTCACACGCATGAACCTCAGGTCGCCCGAACGCCCATGCCCGCGGACTCCCCTTTCGTTGCAATCCTCCCGAAACTCGGTGATAATTCATGGCATCTACAGTTGCGGGCGAGGGGATCGGCAAATGCGGTTTTAAAGAAATTGCCGGGTCCGCAGCGGCGGCAGATTGTTGGTTTTATTCCCATTAAACAAAACGAAGGAAGGAAAGAAGAAGTCGATCCGGGACCGGATGCCCGGAACGTTGTTCCGAATTGCCGTCGAACAATAAAACACGATTTCCCGAGGGGAAGGACTGTTGGCCAGCGAGAACATCCTGGAAACACGCAACCTCATCAAGGAGTTCAAGGGGTTCGTCGCGGTCGATGATGTCAGTCTGCAGGTCCGGCGAGGTTCGATCCATGCGCTGATCGGGCCCAACGGGGCCGGCAAGACGACGGTCTTCAACCTGATCACGAAGTTCCTCTTCCCCACGGGCGGATACATATTTTTCAACGGGGTCGACATCACGCACGAGCGGCCGGCGCAGATCGCCCGGCGCGGCGTGATCCGGTCGTTCCAGATTTCCGCGGTGTTCCCCCACATGACCGTCCTGGAAAACGTCCGCATCGGGCTGCAGCGCAGGCTGGGCACATCCTTTCACTTCTGGAAGCCGGAAAGGACCCTGAACGTGCTGAACGACCGCGCCATGGAACTGCTGGAGGCGGTCGACCTCTCCTCCTTCGCGGACACGATCACGGTGGAGCTTCCCTACGGGCGCAAGCGGGCCCTGGAAATCGCGACCACGCTGGCGATGGATCCGGAGTTGATGCTGCTCGACGAGCCGACCCAGGGGATGGGGCACGAGGATGTGGGACTGGTGGTGGAACTGATCCGGAAGGTTTCCGCCAACCGCACGATCCTGATGGTGGAGCACAACCTGTCCGTGGTGGCGGATCTTTCCGACATCATCACGGTCATGCAGCGGGGCTCGGTGCTCGCCGAAGGGACGTACGAGGAGGTTTCCCGGAATCCGGACGTGCTCGAGGCCTACGTCGGGACCGCCCATGAATAGCGGGGATTTCCTTCGCGTGGCCGACCTGCACGCCTACTACGGGGAGTCCCATATCCTGCACGGGATCGATTTTTCGGTGAACCGCGGGGAGCTGGTGACGCTTCTCGGGCGCAACGGCTCCGGGCGCACGACGACGCTTAAGGCCATCCTGGGGCTGGTCGACAGGCGGACCGGCTCGATCATGGTGAACGGTCGGGAGGCGATCGGGCTGCCCACCCACCGGATCGCCCACCTGGGAATCGGGTACTGCCCCGAGGAACGGGGGATCTACGCGAGCCTGACGGCCGAGGAGAACATCCTGCTCCCGCCGGCCGTGTCCGACGGCGGGATGGAGCTTTCCGAGCTCTACGAGATGTTCCCCCTGCTGAAGGAGCGCAGGAACAGCCAGGGGACCCGCCTCTCCGGGGGAGAGCAGCAGATGCTGGCGCTGGCCCGGATCCTGCGCACCGGCGCGACCCTCCTGCTGCTCGACGAGATCACGGAAGGCCTTGCCCCGGTCATCATCCAGATGCTCGGGGGGGTGATCCAGCGCCTCAAGGAGAAAGGGCTGACGATCGTCATGGTGGAAAAAAACTTCCATTTCGCCGCGAGGCTGGCCGACCGGCACTACGTCATGGAGACCGGGAGGATCGTGCAGATGGTGGGAAAGGAGGAGCTCGAGTCGAAGATCGACATGCTTCACGAGTACCTGGGCGTGTAACCCCATAGGAGTAAAGGAGGAAGGGACAATGGTACGAAAACTGCTTTGCGCAATGGTTTGCGCCGCTCTGGCCGCGCAGATCCCCTCGGCCGCCCTGGCCGGGACCAAAGTGTCCGACGGCGTGGTCAAGATCGGCGTGCTGACCGACATGTCCGGAACCTACTCGGACCTGGCCGGCCCCGGATCGCTGCTCGCGGTGCAAATGGCCGTGGCGGATTTCCAGGCCAAGGAGAAACCGGACTTCAAGATCGAGGTGATCTCGGCGGATCACCAGAACAAGGGGGACATCGCGGCGATCAAGGCGAGGGAATGGATCGACCAGGAGAAGGTCGACATGATCGCCGACCTGGTCACCACCTCCACCGCGCTGGCCGTCATGAAGGTGGCCAAGGAGAAGAACCGGATCACCCTGGTGTCGGGCGCCGCCTCCACCCCGATCACCAACGAGCAGTGCACCGACACCAACGTCCACTACACCTACGACACCTACGCGCTCGCGACGGGAACCGGCCGGGCGGTGGTGAAGCAGGGGGGGAAGACCTGGTTCTTCCTCACCGCCGACTACGCGTTCGGGAAAGCGCTGGAGAAGGACACCACCGAGGTCGTCCTGGAGGAGGGCGGCAAGGTGCTGGGGCACGTGCTGCACCCGTTCCCCGCCCAGGACTTCTCCTCGTTCCTCCTGCAGGCGCAGTCCTCGGGTGCCCAGGTGATCGGCCTGGCCAACGCGGGGAACGACACCATCAACGCCATCAAGCAGGCGGCCGAGTTCGGCATCACGCCGAAGCAGACGCTGGCCGGGTTGCTGATGTTCATCACCGACGTGCACAGCCTGGGGCTCAAGATCTCCCAGGGGATGTACCTGACCACCGGCTTCTATTGGGACGCGAACGACGAGACCCGGGCCTGGTCGAAACGCTTCAACGAGAAGAAGGGCCGCATGCCGACCATGGTGCAGGCCGGGGACTACTCCATGGTGACCCACTACCTGGAGGCGGTGAAGGCCGCCGGAACCGACGACACCAAGGCGGTGATGGCGAAGATGAGGTCGACCCCGATCAACGACTTCTTCGCGAAGAACGGCAAGATCCGGATCGACGGCCGCATGGTGCACGACATGTACCTGGCGCAGGTGAAGAAGCCGGAGGAGTCCAAGTATCCGTGGGACTACTACAACATCCGGCAGACGATCCCGGGCGACGCAGGCGTTCATACCGCTGTCCAAGAGCAAGTGCCCGCTCGTCAAGAAATAGGAACGAAGGCGCGGGGCGGAAAGCCTGGCTCTCCGTCCCGCGTATTATTTCCCCATGAGACGGTCCGGGACCCCCGGGAAGGAATGAGGCGCGGATGACCGGGATATTCGGGGTGAGCGTGCAGGGGCTGGCCGGCCAGCTGCTGATCGGCCTCATCAACGGGTCCTTCTATGCCATCCTGAGCCTCGGGCTGGCGGTCATCTTCGGCCTGCTCAACATCATCAATTTCGCCCACGGCGCCCAGTACATGATGGGCGCGTTCTCCGCCTGGATCGCGATGCGATTCTTCGGGGTCGACTACTGGTGGGCGCTCCTGCTCGCGCCGCTCGTGGTCGGCGCCACGGGGGTTCTCATCGAGCGGGGGATGCTGCGTCGACTCGCCAGGCTGGACCACCTCTACGGGCTGCTTCTGACGTTCGGGCTCGCGCTGATCATCGAGGGGCTGTTCCGGTACAAGTTCGGGATCTCCGGGGAGAGCTACCCGGTTCCCGACCAGCTGGCGGGGGGAAGAACCTCGGGTTCATGTTCCTGCCCATCTACCGGGGCTGGGTGGTGGTGGCGTCGCTGGTCGTATGCTTCGCCACCTGGTTCGTCATCGAGAGGACGAAGCTCGGCTCCTACCTCCGCGCGGGGACCGAAAACCCGGAGCTTCTGCAGGCGTTCGGGGTCAACGTTCCCCTGATCGTCACTCTCACCTACGGGTATGGAGTCGCCCTCGCGGCGTTCGCGGGGGTTCTTGCCGCGCCGATCTTCAACGTGAACCCGGTCATGGGCTCGAACCTCATCATCACCGTCTTCGCGGTGGTGGTGGTCGGGGGGATGGGCTCGATCCTGGGGTCCATCGTGACCGGCATCGGGCTCGGACTGATCGAGGGGATCGTCAAGTCCGGAATGATCGCCAACCTGCTGGGGAACCTCTTCGACAAGGTTCCGGTCCTGGGGTCCCTGGTCTACCCGGTCAAGCTGCTCTTCTCTCCCGAGGCGTCCGCCGTCACGATATTCGTGATCATGGCCATCGTGCTGCTCGTTCGACCCGCGGGGCTGTTCGGGAGGGAACGCTAGATGCACATCGCGAACGGGATGAACCGGCTCGGCTGGCTGCTCGTCATCGCCGCGGGGTTGGCGGCCCCTTTTCTCGTCTACCCGGTGTTCGCGATGAAGGTGTTGTGCTTCGCACTGTTCGCGTGCGGCTTCAACCTGCTGCTCGGGTACACCGGCCTTCTCTCCTTCGGGCACGCGGCCTTCCTGGGCACGGCGGGGTACATCACCGGATACACCGTCAAGTCCATGGGATTTCCGCCGGAGCTGGGCATCCTGTTGGGGACCGCGGCCGCGACCGCCCTCGGGTACCTCTTCGGGAGCCTGGCGATCCGCCGGTCCGGGATCTATTTCGCGATGATCACCCTGGCACTGGCGCAGATGGTCTACTTCGTCGCTCTCCAGATGCCGTTCACGGGGGGCGAGGACGGCCTCCAGGGGGTGCCCCGGGGCGTTCTCTTCGGGTTGTTCGACCTGCAAAATCCCCTGTTCATGTACTACCTCGTGCTGGCGATCTTTCTCGGCGGGTTCTGGGTGGTCTACCGGGCGGTCAACTCGCCCTTCGGACAGGTGCTCAAGGCGATCCGGGAAAATGAGCCCCGGGCCATCTCCCTGGGGTACGACGTGGCCCGGTACAAGCTGATGGCGTTTGTCCTCTCGGCCGCCCTGGCCGGGCTGGCGGGGTCGACCAAGTGCCTCGTCTTCCAGCTCTCCTCCCTGACCGATGCCCACTGGTTCACCTCGGGGGAAGTGGTGCTGATGACGCTTCTGGGGGGGATGGGGAACGTCTTCGGCCCCATCGTGGGCGCCGCGATGGTCGTCAGCCTGCAGCATTACGGCGCGAACATCGGGGAATGGGTGACGGTCATCACCGGGACCTTTTTCGTCGTCTGCGTGCTGGTCTTCCGCCGGGGAATCGTTGGGGAGCTCGCCGCGTTCGTGAAGAAGAAATAACCTCGGAAGAGAAGATTATGAAAAAGTTGATTCACTTGCTGTTTGTCGTGGTATTTGGCTGGCTCGGTTGGATAGTAGGGGAGAGAATAGGCTTTATGACGGCATATATTTTGAGCGGGTTTGCCAGTATTCTCGGGTTTTACCTGAGTTGGAAGATTGTAAATCGATTGTTGGAATAGGGGAGGATCCGTCCGTGTATCGCATGGGAACGTTCAATCGGCTGTGTTTTCCGTCATAGCAGGCCATTTCTTGTTGTTCCGAAGATTCTTTGATCCAGTGAAAATCGGCCGGGTCCCGAAATCACGAGTAAAAGAGCGATCAACAGGAAGACGGACGCGGGTTCGTAAGAGCTTCCGCCCGACAGATTCACGAACGGATCCCCCAGGACAAAGCGATGCATATAGACGGCGACCGCCATGGTGCAGCCGATCCCGAAAGCCCCCAGGCGGGTCAGAAATCCGGCAATCAGCGCGATACCGCCACCGAATTCGGAAACGGCAGCCAGGGCCTGGAATATTGCGGGGACCGACGACTCGTTCCCCATCCAATGCAAGGGGTTGTGAATCTTCCCCCATCCGTGAAGGACGAAGGCGTATCCGCAGACCAGTCGGATAAGGAGAAGGACCAGATCCACTTCGACCGGCTGATTCCGGACGGAAAAACAAATCCTCATGGCAATCATCCTCCAGAGTCGGCTTCACCCCTTCGATCCCGGATTTCGACCCGAGTCGTCCGCGCGGGACAGCCTTTGGACTTTATGCGCTTGCCCGATTCAGCAGATCGATGGCGGATGGGTCCAGTTCGAGCGTAAGCGACTTCATGAGTTCGTGCAACTGGTCCAGGCTCGTCGCGCTCGCAATGGGGGCGGTGATGCCGGGGCGCGCGATCAGCCAGGCGAGAGCTACGGTGGCCGGGACCAAATGATATTGCAGGGCAACCCGGTCCAGCGCATCGAGAATCCGAAACCCCCGGTCATCCAGGTATTTCTTGACCATATCTCCTCGCGCGCGGCCCGCCAGGTCCTTTTCCGACCGGTATTTACCCGTGAGGAATCCGCTGGCCAGCGGAAAGTAGGGGAGGACGCCCAATCCCTTCTCCCGGCAGAGCGGTTCGAGCTCCGGTTCATACTCGGCACGTTCGTGGAGGTTGTACAAAGGCTGAAGGCTTTGGTAGGCGGGATGCCCGTGTCGCCCGCTGACCTGCAAGGCCTCTGGCGAGCCGTTCCGCGTTGTAGTTCGACGCTCCGATCGCCCGCACTTTTCCTTCCCTGGTCAATTGCGCGAAGGCTTCCAGCGTTTCCTCCAGCGGCGTATCCGGATCGTCCTCGTGGGACTGATACAGATCGATGTGGTCCGTCCGCAGCCGCTTTAACGAATCCTCCGCCGCGCGCAGGATATAAGGCTTCGAAAGCCCCTTCCTGTCCGGACCCATCTCCTTCCCGACCTTCGTGGCGACAAGGACCTTCTCCCGGTTCCCGCCCCGCGTAAGCCATTTGCCGAGGACGGTTTCGGACTCGCCGCCCTTGTGGCCCGGGACCCACGCGGAGTACATGTCGGCCGTGTCGATCAGATCGCCGCCGCCGTCCGTGAATGCGTCCAGCAACCGGAAAGACGTTTTTTCATCCGCGGTCCATCCGAAGACGTTGCCTCCCAACGCCAGCGGAGCGACTTTAAGCCCGGAATTCCCCAGTTCTCGTTTCTTTTCCGTACTCATGATTGTTTGATGCGGGGAGCCTTCACTATGGTTTCGTACAATCGCCTAGGGGAACGTGGGGGGTATTTTGTGAAAACCGGTGGCGATTCGCCACCAGTTGAGCCGAAAGACCCCCCTGATACCCTGCCGATCGGCCTCCTTTTTCCTCCGATAAATTTTTTTTCGCGACACGTTCTGACGCGACAGCGACTGTCGTTTCCCCCGGCCAGGATGATATGGTGATCACGACGTGTTAAGCAAAACCCTCTACATGCGGGGCCTACAGTGCCCCAAGTCGCTCTGGCTGGACCGCAAGCAGCCGGAAATGCGCACTCCGCCGTCGCCGGGTCTCATCGCCCGGTGGGAGGCCGGCAACGAGGTCGGCCTCTACGCCCAGCAGCTCTTCCCCGGCGGGGTGGAGATCCCCTACGACGGCCACACCAAGGTTAAGCAGCTTGGCGCAACCAAAGAACTGCTTGCCAAAGGCGCGCAAACGATCTACGAGGCGACCTTCTCCTTTGATGGCGTCTTCGTCCGCGCCGACATCCTACATAAGGTCCAGGGCGGCTGGGACCTCTACGAAGTGAAAAGCGCCTCCGGCGTCAAACCGCACTTCCCCGACGACGTGGCCATCCAGTACTTCGTCCTCTCCGGTTGCGGCTTGCGCTTACGCCGCGCCTTTCTCGTTCACATCGACACCGGTTACGTCCGGAGGGGAGAGATCGTCCCGGAGAAGCTGTTCGCCATGCAGGAGGTGACCGAAATCGTCCGGGAGAAGCAGTCCGCCATCCCTGCGGAGATCGCCCGCATGCGCAAGGTCCTGGCTGCCGGACTCCCCGTGATCGACATCGGCCCTCAATGCACCAACCCTTACGAGTGCGACTTCATCGGATATTGCTGGCGGCACATCCCCGAGTACTCGATCTTCGATCTCAAGGGCAGGGGAGTCGACAAGTGGGACCTCTACCGGAAGGGGATCGTGCGGATGGACGACGTTCCGCTCGAGGCTCTGAACAGCGCCCAGAGGATGCAGGCCGAGTTCCACCGGAATCGGGGGGAGCACGCGGACCTAGACGCAATTCGGGAGTTCCTGGAGGGGCTCCATTACCCGATATGCTTCCTCGATTTCGAGACCTACGACTCTCCCATTCCCCCCTTCGACGGCACCCGGCCCTACCAGCAGATCCCGTTTCTTTTTTCCCTTCACCGGCAGGATTCTCCGGACGGCACTTTACACCACTCCGAGTTCCTGGCGCCCCCTGGCATCGATCCGCGCGAAGCGCTGACCGATCGCCTGCTCGCTGTCATCCCGGAAGGAGCTTGCGTCCTCGCCTACAACAAGACGTTCGAGGCCCGGGTGCTCAAGGACCTGGCCGAGCGGTTCCCGAAGCGAAAGGAGCGGCTGCTCGCGATCGCCGAGGGAATGATCGATCTCATGGTCCCGTTCCGCCGCCGGGACATTTACGACTGGCGGATGGAAGGCTCCTACTCGCTGAAAAACGTCCTGCCGGTCCTGGTGCCGCAGCTCACCTATGAGGGATTAGCGATCCAGGAGGGAAAGGAAGCCTCCCTGGCCTATCTCGCCCTGGAAAAGATCGAAAGCGACAAG
Source organism: uncultured delta proteobacterium (assembly GCA_963811025.1). GTDB lineage: Bacteria > Desulfobacterota > Deferrimicrobia > Deferrimicrobiales > Deferrimicrobiaceae > CSP1-8. Next base: position 279,844 of record CAWEPX010000032.1, on the reverse strand, counting down.
GAACGCAGGAAGGCAGAAGAAGACCTGCGCGAGTATTGCCGGCAGGACACCCTGGGGATGGTGAAGCTCCTGGAGAAGATGCGGGAGTTGGCGAAATGACCTCCTGAGCACCTCGCCCGCTGGATGCCGTACATCCGGGTTCTTGCCCCGCACCGGCATCGGGAATTTATTGAACGGATGGCGGAGGAGTGCGCGGCGAAGAACACCTGACCTTCTGATATCGGCCCCGAAGGTCACGGGACCTATAGGCATCCTGCCCGAAGGTCCTACGCCTTCAGTGTGACAGCATCTCATTTGTAATTGCGATTACGCAGTCCGGCAAAGATCAGAACGCGATGCGTGGGACTAAATTGTTCCTATCCATCAACCACGCCTGGGGAGTGGGGAGAGGGGATATTGTTAAAATCGAGCGTTGGACGGAGCGTGAATGGGTTTGACACCTCTTCCCCTGTCGAATGATACTGAGACCCTCCGGTCGTAGAACGTCATTTATCTCGACTCGATGGCGCATGAAAAACGCCGAAAGGAGGAGGGCGATGGCTACCTATCTCGGCCTGTTGAGATTCACGGACCAGGGGATCCGAAAAGTGAAGGAGACAACCAAACGGGCGAAAGATTTACAGGAGTTTGCAGCGAAGATGAATGTCAAGGTCAGGGAGATGTATTGGACCCTGGGGCGCTATGACGTCGTGGTGGTGGCGGAGGCACCTGACGAAGAGACCATCACCCGTCTGACGCTGGGGCTGGGTATGTTGGGAAATGTCACGACCGAGACCCTCAGAGCCTTCTCCGCTCAGGAGATGAACCAGATTCTTAAGGGGCTTCCTTAGGAAGGGAAGGAAATCTGTGGCGCTGGACAGGAGGGAACCATGCTGCGGAGTCACCGTCCCCCCGGCGATCATTCCCGCCGTGTGAATAACCGCCTCGCCCCCATCGTCTGACAGGTACGAACGGGCTTGGAAGGAGGAACAGGGCGATGAAAAAGGCGATTTCCATAGTGCTGGCACTGGGCATCCTCGCGGTGGGGGCGGTGTCCGCTTCGGCAGGGGGCCGCTATTACGGGGGACGCTACTACGGCGGGAACGGCAGGTACTACTCCAATAACTATTACTCCAGCGGCAACAGCGCCGGGGCCTTCTTCGTCGGGCTAATGGGCGGCGCCATCCTGGGGAGCGTGATCGCTAATGCCACCCAGCCGACGGTGGTCTACTCGCCTCCTCCTCCTCCGCCTCCTCCCGCGCAGGTCTGGGTCCCCGGACATTACGTGACGCGGTACGAGCAGAGGTGGGTCGAGGGGTACCGGGCGTCCCGCAACGCGTGGGTCCCCGGGCATTACGAGAACGTCGGCATCCAGGCGTGGGTCCCCGGCTACTGGGCGCGGAGATAGAAGGGAGTTTCGCGTCGGTCGGGCGGTAACCCAACTCATTCCTGAATCCGTCCCGGGAACGTCGCCCCGGGGCGGATTTTTCACCGGGAAGCGAATGTCTTCCCACCATGGCCTCCCTAACGGAAAACAGTCGGGGTTACGCTGAGATGCGTAACCCCTTTTCTTTTTTCTGGCCAGGCACGCTCCTTTTGGTCCCAACAGTAGTCACAATAGCCACGGCTACATTCATTCCATATTTGGATTTCCCCCCACGCTTGCTTCGCACCTACCACCTGTTTTCATCGAGGCAAACCTCCTCCTATCGAACAAATCAGGAACGTCTCAATGAGGGCCGCAAGGATGAACAGCGGGAAAGCAATTTTGAAGAACATCCTGATCCCATGAATGACCTGGTCTCCAAAACCTGCCATGTCACGTTGTTGTATTCGCTTGGCGAACGTCACACCAAGCCATAGCCCGTAAGCCGCCGAGAAGATCACTGCGGGGATCTCAAGCACACCGTGAGGGAGGATCGTCTGTGCTTCTTGCACATACACAACCTTCCCAGAAGCGAACAAGTAGACCACTCCCAGAACGTACCCGTTTGTTGCGACGGCAATCAAGGGAACGAGACCGAACAGGATACCGGACAGAAGTATGGCGAAGGACTTGGCTGAGTTGTTGAGGAGGATCACGAAGAACATCTTCCAAGGAGACGAAGGTTCAATTGTATCCATGAATGTGCCAAGAAGATCCAGATTTCCCGGTATCGGAGTAAGGATTCCCGTCATGAAAGCTAAAACGAAGAGAGCAGCGAGATACACAACGTATCGGGGAATGTTCCGCTCGGACATAACAAACGATACAGTAAATTCTTGTGATCGAGGCTGCGAAGAAACCGTTACATTTCCCAATATCCATTACTTGACAGGGATAAGCCCCCATGGTTGCATACTGTATACATTTCGTCCTGGCTGTGAACCAACCAAATTAACGTACATACATCCGGCAATCTTCGGATGATCTTTTTCCCTCCCGAGGGGAATGTTGGGGTGCTATATCCTTATTTTACAACAGGTTGCTATACCGTTCTTCAGGGGCAATGCTGAATGATCGGTAGATGTACTTCTGTGATCCGACAGACTACACCCGAGAAACTCGAAGGAGAAAGGAGGTGACAGGGATAAGACTTCGATACAAGAACATGCTTCCAGGAATGAAAGGAAAAGCATCGCACCGGTTTGCAGATTGGGGGTGACACATGAGTGATGATCCGGTCAAGAAAAAGGCTCCAAATGGGATCGACCGACGGAAGTTCCTGAAAGTGATGGGCGCAACGGGTGCAGCACTGGCTTTTCGCGATATAGCCTTTTCCAAGGCCCAAGCCGTCGAGTTGAAGAGGATGGATATGGGGGGGAATGTCCATATCCTGGGATGCAATGAAATGACCTCCACCCATGGTTATTGGGACAATTCCACAAAACCGGTCCTGAACATTCAATCGGGCGATACCGTGTATGTGGAAACCGGGACGCACCTCATGAGTAAAATGGTCCCGGGTGCAACCATCGATGACTGGATGAATTGGTACAAGGCGGTCCTCGATCAAACGAAAGAAACCTATTTCTATCCCGACGAGATGACAGGGGCGGAGAAAAAGAGAAAAGGCGCTGGCCACCATCACCTGACTGGCCCGATCAATATCGAAGGAGCCGAACCGGGAGATATGCTCCAGATCGAAATCCTCGATATCGACCCCGGCGCCTACGGATTCAACCTGAACCCGACCACGTCATTTGTGAAACTGGGAGTTCTCGCGGATGATTATCCACAGGGAAAGGTAAGGTGGTACGCTGTCAACCGGGGAGATATGACGTACGAGTTTCTACCGGGGATCAAGGTTCCCGTCAAACCGTTCCCCGGCACCATCGGCGTGGAGCTGCCGGACAAGGGGATGTGGAGCAACGTCCCACCGGGGAAGCACGGCGGCAACCTTGACAACAAGGACCTGGTCGCCGGGACCGTGCTCTATCTTCCCGTGTGGATCAAGGGGGCAGGGTTCAAAGTCGGAGATGCCCATTTTGCCCAAGGCCATGGGGAGGTAAACCTGAATGCCCTGGAGGGGGCGTTCAAGAACATTACGTTGCGGTTTACGGTCCGGAAGGATCTCAAGAAGCTGGTGAACTGGCCCATGGCTTCGAGCCCCACCGATTGGGTCATGATGGGGTTCCATACGGATCTTTACAAGTCATGCCAGATGGCTGTGAGGCAGTCAATCGCCTTCCTGAACAAGTATTACGGCGTTCCCGAGCTGGAAGCCTATGCCTTCTGCTCCCAGGCTGTCGACCTACATGTCACGCAGCTCGTGGACTACACGAAGGGTGTTCATGCAATGATCCCCAAGGGATATTTCGTCGGGAAGCAATATGCAGATAAGAACACCCTGTTAATACCAAAGCAGTCCTGATCGGAGACAGAGGTGACCAGTTGCCGGCGGGTGATTCGCTAATCCGCCGGCACTTTTTTCGGGAGACATCCATGGCGTTGAAAGCGAAGTACGAGATCCGATGCGGCTGCAACACGACATTTGTCGGAGACATTATTGAATATGTGTTTTCCGAGCATGATCCTGAGCTGAAAGATTCCATCCTTTCTGGTGAGTTTAACCTCGTCACGTGTCCTTCGTGCGACCAGAGCATACCTGTAGAAAACAGATTTCTCTACCGGGACGAGAAGAACAAATTGTGGGTCTGGGTATGCAAGAGGGAGGAGGAGTCGCAAAGAGATGCGTTGACTGAGGAACTGATCGAAAAAAACGCCCCTATGGAATTCCATTTCCTGGGAGAAAGGGAATCATACAGGAAATATTTGGTCTTTGGCAGAGAGGGGCTTCTGGAACTTTTGCTCAGGGAGGATCCGATCCTGAAACGGAGGGAAGGAAGGAAGCTAAAAACAAATCCCGCCCATCGGTTGATCCTGGAAGGGAACGAGGAACCGGGATATCTGTTCCTGAGGGGGGAAAAGATCAGGATTTCTATTCCATTGCGGTTCTCCGGAGCACATCAGCAGTTGGTTAACGGACCAGAAGGGAAAAAGGAATGGCTGAAATATTATGCCCAGGGAGTAAACATTCACAACCCGTATAGTTCCTTCCTGGACGGAAGATTGCGGTTGAAATGGAACAGGATCAGAAAGAAGGAGCCCCGAAGCATAGACGACAATGAGTTCGACGATTTTGCGGAATCGTGGGCAGGCTACAGGATCGATGGTAAACAGTTCAAAGCTTGGTATCCCGAAAGACGTGGATTTTTCGAGGAAATGAAGAAAAGGAAAATTGCCAGAAGGGTTCGCTCTATAGAAGCACGTATGATTCCCCGGGGATCCGGATGAAAAACCGATGCCGTACAGAGATGATGGTCTTCCTCATCGTCTTTATCTGTGCAACAGCCATCGCCGGCCCGATTCACGATGCAGCTGGAAAGGGCAAAATCGAGCAGGTAAGGCAGTTGCTTCTCGAGGGTGTAGATGTCAACACGATATCCGATGACGGCAACACACCGCTTCACGCTGCGGCCATCTGGGGTCACAAGGACGTGGCCGAGGTGCTCCTGTCGAGAGGCGCAGACGTCCATGCGAAGGAGAGCAATGGAATGACGCCGTTGCACTTTGCTGCAACCGGTGATCACACGGACCTTGCGGTGCTTCTAATCGAAAACGGTGCGGACGTCAATGCGAAGGCCGGCAACGGATGGACGCCCCTGCACATTGCGGCTCTTTGGGGTCACGAAAGCACAGCCAAAGTGCTTATTGCCGGCGGTGCGGATGTCCGGGCAAAGGCTTCCCCTTTCGTGGCACCACTACATCGTTCGTCAATAACAGGCAATTGCCACAAGGACGTGCCAGGATTTCTCATTGCACAGAGCGAGAGGATCCAAGGGAACGCCGTTAAAGAGATGCAGCCGATTCATGTTGCTGCTCTTGGTGGTCAAAAAGAGATGGCCGTGTTTCTGATCGAAAACGGCGCAGACGTCAATGCGAAGGCCGTCGATGGATGGACGCCGCTACACGTAGCTGTTTTACTGGGTCACACGGGAGTAGCCGAACTTCTCAGGAAATACGGGGGGAGGGAGTGAAGAAGAAGTGCAGGAAGGAATAACGCTCCGGTGAAATACTACTGAAACAGGAAATGTCCCCTCGATGCTTTACTGATGTCGTAGAAGGTTCCGAGGAATCAGGACCGCAAAATTTTGAGAATTAAACCATCCTTGTGTACCGATCGGATGGGACGGGTCAGGGTCATAGCCCTTTGTACCCCTCAATATTATGCGGGCCGAACTCTCCCCCGCATGCGTCTTACGTTTAGTCTTGATAAGGACCGGATGGCCTTGCCTTCCGGGATGCCATAAAAGTTCCCGCCGAGGAAACCTCGCTCCTGCCGCCGCCATCCAATCGCCAAGTATGGTTTTTTCACGCCACATCCATGATGGGAAAATATTTGGGAAGGAGGTGGAGCATGGCAGAGAAGTGGAAGCTGACCGGAACATATTGTGAGGCATGCAACTGCGAAGTGGCTTGTTCGTGTGTTTTCCTGAACGCTCCGACGGGGGGGGAATGCACACTCCTTGTCGGCTGGCATATCGACAAGGGATACTATGGAAACGTCGACCTGGGAAACCTGAATATCGCCCTCGCGGTGCACTCTCCGGGGCATATGGTCGAGGTGAAATGGCGAGTAGCCCTGTATCTTGATCAAAATGCGTCTGAGAAACAGAAAGATGCATTGACCCAGATCTTTACCGGTCAGGCAGGCGGGCATCCCGGGATGCTGGTTTCCCACGTCGGCGACGTGATGGGGATAAAACATGTCCCTATCGAATACACGGCGAACGGGAAGCGGCGAACCTTAAATATTTCCGATGTGGGCGCCGCGGAAATCGAGGCAATCGAAGGTCAAGGCGGGGGAGACGCCACCATCGAAGGTCATCCCTTCTGCATCGCTCCGGGCTACAAAGCGGTGGTGGCAAAGTCCAAAAAGCTGAATTATAAAGATTATGGCCTTCACTGGGAGATCTCGGGGAAGAACGGGTATTTTTCGCCCTTTTCCTACCAGGGGTAAAAAGGGATGGCATCAGGACGCGGCGATGCTGTACTGAAGCGTGACCGAGCCTTCGTGATCTCTGGCATTGCGGGCATCGTCGCGGTGTTGCTGCTTCTGGCGGGATTCAGTCATCAGGCCCTGGCCGCGGCGAAACCGGAACTCCTGGTTGCCATCTCGCTCGATATCCCGCCTTTCGTCATGGACAAAGCTGCCGGCGGGATAGAGGTCGATATCGTACGGCATGCCCTGGAGGACTACCGCCTGCGATTTATCCAACTCCCTTATGAAGAGCTGCAGAAAGCTGTGCAGCAGAAACGGGTGGATGTGTCCGTCGGTGTGCAGCCGGGCGACAAAGGGGTCCATTATTCCGCCGACTTTATCAACTTTGTCAATTACGCGATCAGCAAGAAGGCAGATGGTCTCCGGATCGACAGCGTTGCCGACCTGCGGGATCATCAGGTGCTGACCTGGGAAAATGCGTACCTGGAGCTGGGCAGCGAATTCGAGGCGATGTTTTCACCGCAATCCCCCCAACGGAATAACTACATCGAAGTCGCCGATCAAAAGGAGCAGGTCCGCAAGTTCTGGGAAGGGAAAGGCCTGGTCATTGTGATCGACTACAGCATCTTCAGTTATTTCAGCAGGAAAATGGGCCATGAAATAAACGAGGTCAGCTTCCACGCCATCTTTCCGCCGGTGACAAACTTCAAGGCGGGCTTCCAAGATGTCACCGTGCGCAACCGGTTTAACGAAGGCCTCTCCGCCATGTGCGGGAATGGAGAGTATGCCGGGCTGCTTCATCGCTATGGTGTGGTGGTGAAGCAGACGGTCTGTGAATAATCCGGTCCATGGGGGGAATGTCATGAAACGCGGCTTGCCATGCCTGCTGTTTGCACTTGTGGTGTCTCTTTCCCTGGCGATGCTCCTGCCGGCCCCGGCTCCGGCGGCCTACAAGAGCGAATACAAGCTGAGCGTAGTCGTCGGTCCCAAGTTCCCTTGGGGCGAAGGGGCGACGAAGTTCGCGGACCTCGTGCGGGAACGGACGAAGGGGAGGATCAACATCAAGGTGTACACCTCCTCCTCCCTGATGGCGGGGAAACAGACCAACGAGTTCCTCATCCTGAAGCAGGGGGTGGCAGATTTTGCCTTCGCCTCCACGATCAACTGGTCCTCCACGATCAACGAGCTGAACCTGTTCAACCTTCCCTTCTTCTTCCCTGACTACCAGACGCTGGACGCGGTCAAGGAAGGGAGCGTCGGAAAGAAGATCGCCGCCTTGCTCGAGGAAAAAGGGGTCCTGTTTCTCGGATGGGGGGAGAACGGGTTCCGCGAGATCACGAACTCCAAGCGGGCCATCCATACCCCCGCGGATCTTGATGGGTTGAAGATCCGGGTGGTCGGCACGCCGGCCTTCATCGACACGATGAAGGCGCTGGGGGCAAACCCCGTGAACATGAACTGGGGGGAGGCGCAGGTCGCCTTTCAGCAGGGGGTGGTCGACGGGCAGGAGAACCCGGTCGTGGGGGTCCTCATCCCCGTACAGATCTGGCAGTTCCACAAGTACATCACCCTCTGGCACTACGTGATCGATCCCCTGATGCTTACGGTGAACCAGGAGGTCTTCCAGTCCTTTACGCCGGAAGACCGCAAGATCGTCCGGGAGGCGGCGGCCGAAGCGACGAAGTGGCAGGTGGAGACCGTCCGCAAGGGGCTGATCCCGCCCAACCTCTCGGCCCTGGATCTCCTCAAAAGCAAGGGGATGGAGGTCACGACCCTCACCAAGAAGGAGAGGCAGCTCTTCATCGACAAGACCCGGAGCGTGTATGAAGAGTGGAAGGGCAAGATCGGAAAGGACCTGGTGGAGGAAGCGGAGAAGATCATCGAGTCGCACTGACCGGGGATCCGATGAGGGACAAGCTCCGGTGGTTCGTTGAACATTTCGAGGAGGTCATGGGGGCGCTGATCCTCGCCCTCATGACCCTCTTCGCCTTCCTGAACGTCCTTACCCGCTATCTGATCAAGTATTCCTTCGCCCCTTCCGAGGAGATCGAAGTGAACGCCCTGGTCTGGATCACGATGTTCGGGACCGGTGCGGCGTTCAAGCGTGGATCCCACCTGAAACTCATCTTCCTGAACCGGTACGTGGGAGAGAAGTTCTCCCGGCTCTTCTGGCTGTTCGGACGGGTCCTCGCGGTCGGGGTGTTTTCGCTGCTGATCTATCACGGCTTGTTGCAAGCGAAGGTCGAAAGGGAGCTGGGTATCATCTCCGAGGCGTTGAGCGTCCCTCAATGGGGCTACACGCTCTTGTTGCCCGCCCTTTGCCTTCTCGTCATTGTTCGGATTCTCCAGGAAGTTGCGCGGGATTTCCGGACTCGGGGGGGCGGCTGAATGGACTACGGGATCCTCCTGTTCCTTCTCTTCTTTTTCCTGCTCTTCTTAGGCATCCCGATAGCGGTGGCCATCGGGACGGCAGCCATCGCCGTGATCTATGGGGCGCAGCTGGGGACCCCGATCATCTCCTCGAACTTCTACGCGGGGATCGCCAAATTCCCGCTGCTGGCGATCCCCCTGTTCATACTGGCCGGGTTCCTGCTGGAGAGGTGCGGGATCTCTTACCGGATCATCCGTCTGGCGAACCGGGTGATCGGGCATCGGACGGGGGCCCTGGCGATCGTGGCCTTATCGACCTGCGTTTTCTTCGGGGGGATCTCCGGTTCGGGGCCGGCAGACGCGGCCGCGATCGGGGCGATTCTCATTCCCGCCATGGCCCGGGAAGGGTACGACCGGTCCTTCTCCGCCGCACTGATAGCCGCAGGCGGGTCGACCGCGATCATCGTGCCTCCTTCGATCGCCCTGATCCTGTACGGGGCGATTACGAACACTTCCATCGGTGCACTGTTTGCGGCAGGCGTCTTCCCCGGTATCCTTGCGGGAGCGGCCCTGGTGGTGCCGGCCCTGATCATTTCCCGCCGCCGCGGGTACGGTTCCGTGGCAACCCCCTCCGAGCCGTTGCTCGTCGTGTTCAAGGAGGCCATCTGGGGGCTTTTGGCCCCGATCGTAATCCTCGGGGGGCTCTACGGGGGGATCTTCACCCCCACCGAATCGGCGGTCGTCGCGGTCGTCTATTCCCTCTTCGTAAGCCTTGTCGTCTACCGGTCTCTCACGCTTCGCGACCTGTTCCAGATCTTTGCCGACGCGAGCGAATCATCCGCTGTGGTGATGATCATCGTCGCATTCGCGACCCTGTTTGCCTGGGCCGGTTCGACCGTGGGAGTGCTGGATCGGGCGGCTTCCGCCATGATCGGTTTCAGCGAAAACCGGTATGTCCTTCTGCTCCTGATCAACCTCCTCCTGCTGGTCGCGGGGATGCTCATGGACCCCGTCACCATCTACTACATCTTTCTCCCCGTCCTTATTCCGATCATCGCCCATCTCCGATGGGATCCGGTCTGGTTCGGAGTCATGATGACCTTCAACCTCGCGGTCGGACAGTTCACCCCTCCGGTGGCGGTGAACCTCTACGTCACCACGAACATCGGGAAGATCCCCCTGGAAGACACCTTTTGGGAGGTGATTCCGTTCATTTTCGCCATGGTGGCCGCGCTGGTCGTGGTGGCGCTCATTCCCTCGCTGTCGACCTTCCTGCCGGCCCTCTTCGGGCTCAACTGACCGGTTTGCGTCCTCCTGTTGCAATCTGGCACTTCCTGTCCATCTGACGGATAGCCTAATAGGCTGAAAACGCTGGAAAGGGTGCTATTGGATTTTGGGTGTTTTATTTTCAAAAATTTTGTGCCCAACCTGAATAATATTCTTTAATGGTCTTGGCGGTTATGCAGGATAATCCCCGGTTTGTTTCCATTGAAAATTCCCCTTTAGTCCAACTGGCTGATTTTAAAAAGATATGTTGTTACCCTCCTTTGGCATGGCTTGTGCTGACTCTTTTCCGTAAGGACGTCAGGTGGGAATGGGGAAGGACAAATGGGCTGGGTGATGCTTTTCTGGGTCGTTGTCATCGTGGGGGTTCCCACGGTGCTGTGGTTTTTTCTCCCCGGGACAGGAGGGAACGCGAATGAGGAACTATATCCTGGTAGCGTTGATCGGATTCATGGCGGGGGCCTTCTTATTCTTCTTGAAGGGACACCAGGCATATGTTCTGGACATCCTGCCGTGGGCGCTCCTTCTCCTGTGCCCGGTCCTCCATCTCTTCATGCATCGCGGCCACAGGAAAGACGGTGTCCATAAAGGGCATGGAGGCCCTGGAGGCGGAGAGGTGTCCCCTGGAAGGGTCGGCATGGATGACGGACAGGGATGAGGAGAAAGAGTCATCGGTATTCCGCTCCTGGCCAGCAGGGCACTACCGGTGGTATATGCCTCGCTGGCAGCGGGTGAACAGGTGGGAAAAGGAGAGGCAACCATGAATAGAAAAGTGAACCCGGCGCTAATCTCCGTAATGGTTTCCCTGCTTGTTTTATTGAGCTCAATGGCCATGGCGGGAAGCGAAAGCACAAAAGACAGTGATCGTTCCGGAGAATCCTGTCCGTATCAGGAGGTGGAGAACGTTAACGGATCGAAGATTCGTTTCCTTGAGGATACCTATGATTTTGGACAGATTCCCGTCGACAGGATGGTATCCCACAACTTTCGTTACAAAAACATCGGAACGGCGCCTTTGTCGCTCGCACCGCACGTTACGAGCAAGGCCATAGAGGGCTGTTGAAGCCCCGAAGTGGTTGTAGGTTCTACAACCATCAAACCAGGAGAAACGGGATTGGTGAATGTCTCCGTCATCATGCATGACGGAATGGACGGGCCACATCTTTTCCACGTCTTCATCAAATCTTCCGACCCTGAGAAGCACGTTACCGTCCTCAAGGTCAAAGCAGACATCGTACCCTTGAAGACCTGGAGGGATTCTCACCCCAAGGCTTTCTACCTGCCCAGAAACGTGGCGGATTTTCCGCTAAGCATGGAAACCGTGGGAATCAATGCCATGGATTATGCAGATAAAACGTTTGGGCATCGAGGGCAGATGAGAAATGCCTACCTGGGCGAGTATACAAACCGCAAAAAACGGACACACCTGTTAATCTCCGAATTCAAGGATTCGGAGAAGGCCAAACGTCTTTTTTCCGGGATAATCGCACGAATGCAGACAGATCCCGCTTTTTCGAAACACACAAAGAAGATAGAGGTAGGAGGAAACGAGGTCTTTGTCTGGAAGAACGAGGCTCATGAATTCTATTACTTCCAGAGTCGCAATAAGGTGGTCTGGCTGTTTCCGGATGCCTCCGTGGCCAGGCAAACGTTGGAAGAGGTATTGAAATATATCGAGATTCGGGGATCGTGACTCAACCTCTAAGCTTCTAAGCCTCTTTTTCCGAAAATACAAAGTATGGCACTCGACATGAACGATCTGCGCCCCTGAGTGGGGTTCTTGTTTCTTTGGACATTCCGGGAAAGGGTAAAAAGGGAATATTCTGAAAAAAATGGGACAAGGTAAACAGACATACATGGATCAATCCGGGAAGTTTGAAAACATTCCCGAAGATCTGTTCAGGAAAGGCGAGATCGTCGAGAAAATATCGATGATTGTAAGAACCCTGAGCGAGAATTTGCCAAAGGAAGCAATCCCCCGGATAGTTGTCCGTGCCGCGAAGGAATTGTTTCATGCTTCAAAAGTAGGGTATTTCACGCGAGCAGCCGATTCCAGCGAGTTCGTCCTGCTTGATTGTTCAGGATTCCCTCCGGATTTGATGATCAAGGTAAAGCTGCATGCGGAGGAGAATATTCTGGGCATGGCGATTCAAAAAAGGCAGATCGTTTCCCGGGCCGATCTTCTTGTCTATTCGGCAGACAACCCGGTCTATTCGGCAGACAACCCGGGAGGGACCTCCCTTGAAAGCCATGGTATCGATATAGACATAGTCGCTCCCATATATTTGCATTCCCAGAATATGGGGGTACTCGTGCTGGGCGGTTGCGACGTCGATATCGCAAGCGAACGGAAATATGTGGCAATGCTGGCGGACCTGGCCAGCCTCGCTCTTCAGAATGCAATGCAAAAGGACTTGCTGGAATCTGCCTCCCGCGATGATCTCACCGGACTTTACAATCGACGATATTTCATGCAGTGGTTCGAGACGGAATTAAGACGTGCAAAGAACTACCTGCTTCCCTTGTCCCTCTTCATGTTCGATGTTGATCATTTCAAGGCAGTGAACGACACCCACGGACATGATGCCGGTGACCTGGTCCTGAAACAATTGGGCAGGATTATCCGTCATCACACTCGAAGCTCCGATCTGGTGGCCAGGTATGGCGGGGAAGAATTCGTCGTGATTATGACCTCGTCGGGCAAGGAACAGGCATTAATCTATGCGAACGCCCTGAGAGAAAGAATTGCCGCAACGAAGATAGATATACCAGGCGTCGAAAATCCTGTCGGCATGACAATCAGCGGCGGGGTGGCCTCGTTTCCTATCGATGGGGATTCGCCTTCCGATTTGATCCACGCTGCCGACCATGCTCTGTACGGAGCGAAACGGAAGAGGAAAAACGAAGTGATTCTTGCGTAACCCGAAGGGCACTGTTTCCAACCCGGTCCCCTCACCCCGAAGGTTGTCCCGGTAGATATCCTCACACCGATCCAAGGTCTTGGCTTTTTTGGTTAACCTCCAATGTATCTACCTCGATGTTGTGCCCGAAGTGTGCCTGATAAAAATTCGCAAGGGAGGGGAGTGCGTGATTCCTCGAGGCGGAGGCTTCCCCAAGTCTTGTATGATAGATGGTTGAATATCCGGATGCAAAGGAGGAGGGAATGGGCAGGATCCTTCTTGCCGCGTTTGCACTCATATTGACTGCGGTTCCGGTTTTTGCCGGGGAGGCCGTGACCTATGAGAAGGACATCAAGGGGATTATCGCCAGACAGTGCATTTTATGCCACGATGCCAAGTCGCCTATGATGGAGGAGTTCGGACGGGATAAAGAGGGATTCACGAATAAGATGAAGGGTCCGAGGCTCGACACCTACGAGAACCTGATGGTGATGGTCAAGGGATCGGACGCCGGGGCCCTGATGAGAAGGCTGGACGACGGGAAGAACACCAGTGACGGGAAGCACGGCAACATGTACCTGTTTCTGGGGATCACCGACGCGGAACGTGCAGCGAACCTGGAAATCTTCAAGAAATGGATCGGCAACTGGACTCTGAAGAAAAGAAAGGAACTCAGCAAGAAAGAGTTGGAAGGGATCAGGGCTCTCGAGAAGTAGGACCTAAGGGAAGCGCGGCGACCTCCTTTCGGCATCATCTCGAGAATCAGAGGGAAACCGCTCTGGCGTCGGATTTCCTTACGCGGGGCTGGTATCGAAATAACCGTCCCTTATGTTCGCCCCCATGGGAACGACGATCTCGGCGGAAGTTGCCCACCGGTTTGCCGGAGGGCCTCTGCGATGCGCAACCCCTCGTTCCACTTGGCCATACGCTCAGAGCGCGAGAAAGAACCTACCTTGAGCTGCTTGGCACCCCAGCCCACAGCAAGATGAACTATGGTGACGTCCTCTGTTTCGCCCGAACGGGCCGACACGATGCTTTCCCAGCCGGCCGCACGAGCGGCATCGAGTGCGGCACGGGTCTCGGTCAGCGTGCCGGCCTGATTGGGCTTGATCAGTGCCGTGTTGCACGCCCCGAATGTATGTGCATGCGCGATGCGTCCCGCGTTGGTACAAATGAAATCGTCCCCCACCACTTCGACGCGGTCACCAGCCGCGTGGGTAAAACGCCGCATGCCTTCGGGGTCGTCCTCGCCGAGCGGATCCTCGATCGAGACGATGGGGTAGCGCGCAAGCCAGCCGAGCAGCATTTCCGACAGGCCATCGGAATCGATTCGGCGGGCATCGCGGGCGAGCGTGTACTGCCCGTCACGGCCGAAGTTCGAGGCGGCGATGTCGAGCGATATCGCCACGTCCTGGCCAGGGGTGTAACCGGAACGTTCTATCGCGCGCAGCAAAAAATCCAGCGCCTTCTCGTTGCTGTCGAAGGCTGGCCAGTAGCCGCCTTCGTCGGCGACCCCATTAAGGAGGCCGGCCTCACTCATCAGCGCGCCGGCGGCGCGATAGACCTCCGCGGTCCATTCGAGTGACTGGGCGTAGTCGGCAGCGCCTACCGCGATGATCATGAAGTCCTGCACGTCCACGCGGCGTCCCGCGTGCGCGCCCCCGCCGAAAATCTGGATCTCGGGAAGCGGCAGATAAATCTCGGTCCGATCTTCCGATAGATGCTGCCACAGCGGCAGATCGCGGGCCGCGGCGGCCGCGTGCGCGATCGCCATCGAGGTGGCAACGATGGCGTTGCCGCCCAGGCGTCCTTTGTTCGCGGTACCATCGAGTGCGATCAATGCCGCGTCGAGACCCGCCTGGTCCATTGACCCGCGCCCTGTGAGCAGACCGGCAATCTCGCCGTTGACCGCGGCCAGGGCGGCCTGCACGTCGTAGCCGCCGAAGGCGGTGCCGCCGTCGCGCAGGTCTACCGCCTCGCCGCTGCCTTTTGACGCCCCGGCCGGTGCGATCGACCGGCCCAACGTGCCCCCGGAGAGCCCGATCTCGACCTCGACCGTCGGCCGCCCGCGTGAATCCCAGACGCGACGCCCGGTAACCGAGGTAATGCTGGGGTTCATGGTTTGAGTTCCTTTTTCCATGCGGTCAGCACGTCGGCGAGACGTGCGGGCGGCGATTTGATGAGAGGGACGGGCGCATCGGCGGATCTTTGTGAGCTCCTCCTCGGTCTCATATATTCGGCGGGCGACTTGCCATCCGCGCGCGCCAAAAGGAGCGCCGGCAAAAGACTCGCCGCGCGCGCTTCGAACGCGGCTACCGGCTCCCAGTCGACGGCGGCCAGATAGGTTTCGGCGAGGGCCTCGAAGCAGGCCGTGAAGCCCTCGCGCGCTGCCGGACTCCACAGGCACTTGAGTAACAGGTGGTTGAGGCAGAAGGCCAGATCGAAGGCCGGGATCACCCATGCAGGCACACTCGGCATCCAGGAATACCGGCCCCTGCGGACCGAGCAGGATGTTCTTCGGGCTGACGTCGCCATGCACCATGGCAATACGCAGCGATCCCGTGCGCCGGCTGAGCGCCAGCAGCCTGTCGTGCAAATCGGGGTGGGCCGCAGCGGTAGCCTCGAGGTAAGGTTCAAGGCGGATCGCGTAGAAGATACCGTTGGGTGGGAACTGTGCCGATACGGCCGGATTGCCCGCCGTCGCGGCGTGGATGCGAACCAGCCGGCGGGCCACCTCGGCGGCATCGGCCGGTTCGGCGTGGCCGGCGCGCAACCCGGTCTTCCACAGAGGGTACTGCTCGGGATCCAGATAACTCATCGCAAACAGCATCCCGGATTCGTCGTGATGCAGGATTTCGGGCACTGCTCCGGGCACAATGCCATGCGCGATTCGGTACCAGGCCACCTCGTAGCGGTTGCGTTCCACGGGCGCCTGCCAGTCGGCTGCGACCTTGAGCCTGGCCCGCGCACGCTTGACGCAGAAGATTCGCCCGGCGGTTTCGACTTTCCAGATGTCCGACGACACGCCGCCGGCGAGGGCCTCGAAGTGTGCTTCTTCGGCGGAGGCGATCAGGCCGGCGCCACGCAGCACGGCAACCACGTGCGCATCGGGTTGCGGGGTGTCCACAGGGATGCGACTCACACTCATCTCTCTCGATTCCGATCCTGGCTGGATTATAACGCGCATACGTTTGCGCATCGCCAACTACCTGCATATAGGGTTTCTCACCTAGATCCCTGGCGTCTCGCCATCCACGGTGACGTGGGGAGGGCCGCGGGGAGAATTTTAAACCGGGCAACATCGATGGGCGGGTCGGAAATTTTCGGTATTTTTTTTGTTGCCATTGCCATGCGAATGGCATCCAATATATTCTTTCTTACCCACCTCAGTGGCGTTTTGCTTCCAAATACAACCTCTGGAGGGGCACACAATGGAAACCCTATGGAACAACATTGACCTCATGGCGAAAGAAATCAAGGATACGTCTTACGGATTTCATGCTGAACCATTCGAGGATCGAACCTCCCAGGTATGAAGAAGTTGCTTTCTTCTCCCCGGAAGGAGATCGTTCTTATGATTTTTTGGATGATGTGGGGCGAAAGGTACAGTCCTCTTTGTCAAAAAGTTATGAAAGATATTACTCTACATTACAACCGTTATTGAAGGATCAGTCCGATGACGTGTTGTCAAAAATGGCGAAGCTTAACGAAGTCATTGTTAGAACAATAGAACATAGGCTCACCTGGTGTGAAAATACTCAGAAAGCGTTGGATCTCGCCCTGGCAGCACTTGAAGACCAGTTGAAATTATTAAAATCTATATCCGAAGAGAAAAGCCGGAAAGAGTAATACGTCAGACTAAAGAGTATCGACGCAGGGGCATCGTAAGAGATGGAGCCTGCGGATTCGATCGAGGGATACACCCGCCGGGTTTTTCAGACCCGGTGGGTGTTTTATTTAGGGAGGGGGAGTTGTGACGAGTATGTTGTCGAGAGGTGCCGGTCGGACCGCTTTGGTGACGGGCGCATCAAGCGGAATCGGGGCGGTTTATGCCAGGCGGCTCGCCTCCGGGGGCTATGACCTGATCCTGGTGGCCCGCAGGAAAGACCGGCTCGAGCAGCTTGCAAACGAACTGGAGGCCAGCCACGGGGTAGAGGCGGAGGTCCTGGCGGCGGACCTGACCGAGGACGCCGATCTCCGGAAGATCGAGGAGCGGATCGCCCGCGCCGGGGACCTGGAGTTTCTCGTGAACAACGCGGGCTTCGGCACGCGGGGCCTGTTTTTCCAGGCCGACGTGAAGGGACAGGACCGGATGCACCGCCTCCACGTGCTGGCTGCCGTGCGGCTTAGCCATGTGGCGCTTGCCGGGATGGTCGCGCGCGGAAAAGGATGCCTGGTGAACGTCTCCTCGGTGGCCGCCTTCGCACAGAGCCCCGGCAACGCCGGCTACTGCGCCACCAAGGCGTGGATGAACAGTTTCACGGAAGGGCTGTACCTCGACCTTGCCGCCGTCGGTTCGCCCGTCAAGGTACAGGCGCTCTGTCCGGGCTACACCCTCACGGAATTCCATGACGCTTCGGGGATCGGAAAGGGCCATGTTCCCGCGGCCTGGTGGATGTCCGCGGAGGACGTGGTGGACGCCTCCCTGCGGGGTCTCGAGAGGGGAACGCTTGTCGTTGTGCCCGGCTGGCGTTACAGGTTCTACGTCTTCCTGTTGAAGGCGCTCCCCGGATTCGTCGTCCGCTCCCTGGCGCTTCGGTTCCGGGGGAAGTATCGACGGTAACCGGCGTCCCGCTCCACGACGACCTTGCGGAAGGAACGCCGCTTTACGACCCGGTCAATCAAAGGAGGGCAGGGGAGGGAATACCCGACATCGGGTCATCGTTCGATGGCGGAACGGGAAACAAATCCGTGATGGGTCTTTATCGTCGCCAGTCCCTTGTCATATTGTGCTTCCGCCATCAGTTTCCCCGACAGGAGGTGCGTCTGGAAGTCGAGAACGATCTCGTTCCATGAGATTTCATAGTCCACGTCGAACAGCTTCCTGTACATATACGTGTTTTTGCCCACGGAACTTCCACATCCGAAAATCAGGATCGGCCGGTTTTCCGGCAGGGGTCCGGGAATCTTCCCCGCAATGGGTATGTGTTTGTGGCCGTGAAGGATTACCTTCACGCCATGGGAGTCACAGAAGCGGATGAATTCCTGTGCATTCGCCAAACCGTCCATGCGCTCATACGCGGAACCGATGATCTTGCGCAAGGATGGCCCGATAGTCCGGATGTGGAACCTGCGCATCTCGGGATCGATCCGGCGAAACTGCAGGGGGTGATGATGCAGCAGGGAGATCAGCACGGGGTTGGAGTTTCCGCCGGGGAAAGGATGCAGACGTTCTTCGATGGCCCGGTATTGCCCCTCCGTGATTTTCCCCCGTGCCATCCTTCCGCCATCGGTGGAATTCCAGCAGAGAATCCCGACGGGATGATCCGGGATCCATTCGATTCGGGTATGGGTTGCGGGAACCAGGGATGAGGAAGTTTGTCGATTCCTCATTCCGTCTTTTTTCCGCACATCGTGATTTCCGAGTACGAATATCGGGTCCTGGCCGCAAGGATTGATCTCTTTCAGGAAAGCATGGAAGTCGTTCGCGCAGATCGCGTTGCTCTCGTCCGGTGTCTGCATGATGTCTCCGCTCAACAGAAACACCACGGACGTATCGTCCCGGTTTTTGTTCATGTAATCTTTCAGGAGACCCTTTACCCGGACGATTCTCTCGAAGGATTTTTTGCTTCCGATATGGGTGTCGCTCATGTGCAGGAATGTCAGCCGGGAAGCCGCGTGGATCCGGCAGGAAGGAAAAGCGTCCAGGTAATGACGCGTCAGGAGGTGCCCCGGTGTGTGCGCGAGGTCATCCGCCCGGGAGAATACCCAGTGGATGGCATCTTCGGTTTTTTCCGCGGGAAGCGGGAAAAACAGGGGTTCGTCGCTGTTGCGCCAGAGTAAAATTCCCGGCCAGCGGGTGGATTTCGACAGGGCGGAATGGAAGGGCGGGTATACGTACGTAATGGCGAAATCCTTTTGGGGAACTTCGTTCAGGTGAAGGATGAGATGCGGGTCGGTCCTGATGGTGCCGGACAATTTCGACACGAACGTTTTTGATGTCAACAGTTGGTCGACGGGATGAGATTCCTGGAGCCCGGAGGGGATGAGAATTGCCGTCCATTCCCTTTTTGAAAAGATATCGCGTAGATCCATGACGATATCATCGTAACGGTGGTGTGGTCTCTCCCGGACCGTGTTCCTCATGTGAACCGCTTTTTCGATGATCTTCGTATTCGATATGCCGTGAAAATACAGCCCGTCGATGAGGTTCCCGAGGAACACGACCAGCGTGTCCCTTACGAGATTCGGATCCGCGATGTCGGGGATCCGGTTGCGCCGGTCCAGGACGTAGGAAATCCAGTTGGCCGACTGCAGGTTGAATCTTTCCTGCGCGCGGGCCTCCGGTTCAGACATCCAACGCCCCCTTCCGCGGTGATACGATACTTGCGCCCCCACTGGCCATTGTCCGCCTGAACACCCCGGCAGGGCAAATCGTGCGTCAGCTTTCTCCGATGGCGTAGTCGGACGCGTGATACGAGCTGCGAACGTACGGCCCGCTCTCCACGTGCGCAAATCCCAATTGGAGCGCTTCTCTCCTAAGGAGAACGAATGTCCCGGGGGGAATGAATTCCGCCACCGGCCGGTGTCGCCGGCTCGGCGCCAGGTACTGCCCCAGGCTGACGTACGAGCAACCTGCTTCCTTCAAGTCCGCCAGCACCCCACGCACCTCGTCGAGACTCTCTCCCAGGCCGAGCATCAATCCCGATTTCGTGGGAGTTGCCGGAGATACCTCCTTGATGGCGGATAAAACTTCGAGGGAGCGCCGGTAACCGGCGCCCGGGCGGATGGCATAAAGCCGCGGCACGGTCTCTAGGTTGTGGCCGATCACGTCCGGCCCGGCATCACCGATTCGGGAAATGCTCGACCTGCTCCCCTGAAAATCCGGGATAAGCAGTTCGATGCGGGTCGACGGCGACAGGCGCCGGATGGCCGTCACCGTGGCCGCGTAAACGGCGGCCCCGCCGTCCGGAAGGTCGTCGCGTGTCGGGCTGGTTATCACCACGTGGGCAAGCGCAAGGCGGGCGACCGCTGCCGCCACCCGCGCCGATTCTCCGGGATCGACCGGAAGCGGCGCACCCTTTGCGACGCTGCAGAAGGTGCAGAGCCGGGTGCAGGCGGTTCCAAGAATAAGGAAGGTGGCCTGCTTCTGTCGGAAGCACTCCGTGACATTGGGACAGCGCGCCTCCTGGCACACGGTGTTGAGCCGCAGCGCTTCCAGCAGCCGCTCCATTTCGGCATGTGCGGCAGGGCGGACCTGCTTCCGCAGCCACTCGGGCTTCCTGGCGATCTTCATGCCTCCATACCGTTCCGGTCCCGGTTGTCGGAGGCGTACTTGCCGCGGATCAGACATTCTGCCCGTTCCCGCTCTGCGGCAGTCATTTCCGACGGGACCAGGGTCCCTCCGATCCCCCCGGCAAAAGCCGCAGCGAGTCGTTTCTTCAAAGCTTCCTCCGGGACGTTCACCCCCAGCGTCGCCAGATCGGCCACCGAAAGGTCCAGGCCGGACGGCCTTTCGCGCAGGAATCCGATCCCTGTCTCCACCCTGTCCCGCAGGGGGATGGAGCCATGCTGGAAAACCGCTTTTCTCAACCGGCGTTGGGCGTTGCCGCCGATCTTCCGCCCGTCGATCTGGATGTCATAGCTCTCCCTGCCCGCGAAGCAGAGCGGAGTCGGCTTGCCCAGCCGTGACATGTCCCCCGGTACGTCGGCGGCATAGACCGCGGGAAACCCCAACTCCCGATAGAAGGAGAGCAGAAACCCGGTCAGAAACCGGAACGACTCCTTGATGGTCGTCTTCTCGGGCAGGTGCTGCGGGCCGCAGACGATGGCGTAGGTCAGTTCGTCGGCATGATAGATCACCCCGCCCCCGGTTATCCGCCGGACCACGGGTACGCCGCCCGCCTTGCAGCGCTCCAGGTCAAGAACTTTCCCTGCATCCTGGAAGCGCCCCAGCGAAAGCGCCGGTGGACTCCAGCCATAGAGGCGGAGCACCGGCGTCGATTTTCCGGGGTCGAAATTGTCCAACAGCGCTTCGTCGATCGCCATGTTGGAGGCCCCGTCCAGGGGGCCGGTGTCGACGAGGCGCCAGATTTCTCCGGACATCAGGCGAAACAGACGTTCTGTTCCCGGGCGGCCTTGGTCTCGTCAAGCCGCGAGACCGGAGTCGTCACCGGGGCCCGCTTGAGCGCCGCGGGATCCTTTTCGGCAAGTTCCGCCGCCTCGCGCATGGCATCGACGAAGGCATCCAGCGTCGCCTTGTTCTCCGTCTCGGTGGGCTCGATCATCATCGCTTCCTTTACGATCATCGGGAAGTAGACCGTCGGCGGGTGGAATCCCTTGTCGATCAGGAATTTTGCGATATCGATCGCATGAATGTCGTGCTGCAGCTGGCGACTGGCCGAGAAGACGCATTCGTGCATGCAGGTCTGGTCGAAGGGGAGGTCGTAGAGGTCCTTCAGCCGGCTCATCACGTAGTTGGCGTTCAACACCGCCCGCTCGCTTACCTCGATCAACCCCTCGCGCCCCAGCATCAATGTATAGGCGTACGCCCGCGCGATAACCCCGAAGTTGCCGAAGAAATTGGCGGTTCGACCGATGCTTTGAGGATTGTCGGCCGCCAGCGTAAAGCCGCCGTCCTTCCGCCGAACGACTCGCGGAACCGGCAGGAAGGGGATGAGGGCCGTTTTCACCCCCACGGGGCCGCTCCCGGGGCCGCCGCTTCCATGCGGCGTGCCGAAGGTCTTGTGCAGGTTGACATGGACCACGTCGAAACCGACGTCGCCCGGACGCAGTTGGCCGAGGATGGCGTTCAGATTGGCGCCATCGTAGTAGACAAGAGCATCCACGCCATGGGCCAGGTCGCAGATCTCCTTGATGTGCGGGTTGAAGAGGCCGAGGGTGTTGGGGCAGGTCATCATCACCGCCGCCACCTCGCTGTTCAGCGCAGCCTTGAAGGCTTCCAGGTCCATGTCGCCGTAGGGGGCGGTCGGTATGGTGACGACCTGGTAGCCGACCATGGCGGCGGAAGCGGGGTTGGTGCCGTGGGAAGAGTCGGGGACGATGACGTACTTCTTCTTGTTCCCTTTTGCCTTGTGGTACGCGGCGATCAGCATGATGCCGGTCATCTCGCCGTGCGCCCCGGCCATCGGTTGACAGGTGACCGCGTCCATCCCGGTGATCTCTTCGAGCAGATCGCCGAGGTGGTAAAGCGTTGCCAGCGCACCCTGGGCAAGGGCTTCGCCCCCCGGCAACAGCCCGATCATCGGATGGAACGGCAGGAAAAGCCTCGCTGCCTCCTCCAGCGCCTTGGGGTTGTACTTCATGGTACAGGAACCGAGCGGGTAGAACATGTTGTCCACCCCGACGTTGCGGCGGGACAGCTGGGTGAAGTGGCGCACGACGTCCAGCTCGGAAAGCTCGGGAAGTCCGGCGGGCTCGGCGCGCAGGAACCCGCCTGGAAGCGGGGTTGCCGCGGGTACGTCGCTGGCCGGCAGCCTGACACCCTTCCGGCCGTCAACCGAAATCTCGAAAACCAGTTTCATAGCGCACCCTCCAGTTCCCGCGCCAGCAGGTCGATCTCTCCCTTGGTCCGCTTCTCGGTGACGGTCACCACCAGGGAGTTCTCCTCCCCCGGGTAGTACGAACCGAGCGGCACGCCTGCGGCGATGCCCCGTTGCAACAGGGAGGCAACCACGTCGTCGGCCCGCTTGGGAAGACGGATGGAGAATTCGTTGAAGGTCGGGCCGCCGAAGGGGATCGTCACCCCCCGGACCGCGGCCAGCGCACGTTTGGCGTATTCGGCCTTGTCGCGGTTGAGCCGCGCCAGCTCTACAAGCCCCCGTTTCCCCAGGCTCACCAGGAAGATCAGCCCGCGCAGGGCGCAGAGGCTCTGGTTGCTGCAGATATTGGAGGTCGCCTTGTGGCGCTTGATGTGCTGTTCGCGGGCCTGGAGAGTCAGGACGAATCCGCGGCGTCCTTCGCGGTCGACGGTCTCGCCCACGATCCGACCGGGCATGTTTCGGATGTACTGCTTCTTCGCGGCGATAAAGCCGAAGGCCGGTCCGCCGAAGGAGAGGTGGTTCCCGAGGCTCTGGCCGTCGCCAACGGCGATGTCAACGTCCATGTCTCCCGGCGTCTTGAGAAGCCCCAGCGATACCGCGTAGACGGCCGATACCAGCAGCGCGCCGCTCTTGTGCACCCGGGTCGCAAGGTCGCTGTAGTCGGCCACGCAGCCGAAAAAGGTCGGGTTCTGCACCAACACCGCGGCGCAGCGGTCGTCGAGCATCCCGTCCAGGCTCTGCCGGTCCGGCATCCCGTTGACCGGCGGAAGTTCCACGATCTCCACCGGCAGGTTGGCGAGGTAGGTCCGCACGATCGCCCGGTGGAAGGGGTTTATTGCACCGTCCAGGATGACCCGGTCCCGGCCGGTGACCCGCAGCGCCATCATGGCGGCCTCGGCCAGGGCCGTGCCGCCGTCGTAGAGGGAGGCGTTGGAGGCTTCCAGGCCGGTCAGGCGGCAGATGGCGGTCTGGTACTCGAAGAGCGCCTGCAAGGACCCCTGGGAGACTTCGGGCTGGTAGGGAGTATAAGCGGTGTAGAACTCGGAGCGGCCGGCCAGGTGGTCCACGGCTGCGGGGATCACGTGGTCGTAGTAACCGCCGCCGACAAACGGAACGACGCGGTCGTTCTGCGCCGCCAACTCTTGCAGCCGGGCCATCATCTCGAACTCCGATATTCCGGGAGGGAGGTCGAAGGATCGGGCCCGCAGCTCTTCCGGGATAGGGCGGAACAGGTCGCCGATGCTCCCGACCCCGATGGCGGCAAGCATCTCCCTGATCTCTTCCGGGGTATGCGGCGTGAAACTCATCTCAGAGCCCCTTCTGATACTCGTCGTATTGTTCCCTGCTCATCAGATTCGCCACCTCGGAAGGATCGGTCATCTTCATGGTGGCCATCCAGGCCGCTTCCTCGGGAGACTCGTTGACGATCTCGGGCCGGGTGGTAAGCTCCTCGTTTACCGAGGCCACCGTGCCGGAGACCGGTGCGTAGATGTCGCTGGCCGCCTTCACCGACTCGATGGCGCAGAGCACCTCGAACTGCTTCACCGCCTTCCCCACCGCCGGAAGCTCCACGAAGGTGATGTCCCCCAGCTGGTGGGCCGCATAATCGCTGATCCCGACCGTTGCGATGTTCCCGTCGACCTTCACCCATTCGTGTTCCTTGGTGTAGTACATTTTGGACATACCGCTTCTCCTTGGGCGATGTAGGATCGAATCGCTGCTACGTGCGGACCGAACCACCCTCGTAGAATGGCAATTCGCAGACCGTCGCCGGCATGCTGACCTTTTCGTGGCGGATGGTGAGCTCTGTCCCCATCTCCGCGGCATCGGGAGAAACCAGGCCGAGCCCGATTCCGCAGCCGAGCATTGGGGCGAAGCCTCCGCTTGTCGTGATGCCGACTTTCCTGTCGCCGCTCCAGATCTCGTAGTGATGGCGAGGGGAGCGGCGGGAACCTACCCGGAAGGACACCTTGGATCGTTTGAGCCCCGTTTTCCGTTGCCGCAAGAGGGCGTCCTTGCCGATGAACTCCGTATCGAAGTTGACGAACCTCTCCAGGCCGGCTTCCAGCGGGGTGATCTTCTCGTCGAGGTCGTTTCCGTAAAGGCTGTACCCCACCTCGAGGCGGAGGAGGTCACGCGCCCCCAGGCCTGCCGGTTTCATGCGAGGGTCTTTCAGCAGGATGTCCCACAGCTCGACCGTCTTGTCCGCCGGGAGGAAGATTTCGTAGCCGAGCTCGCCGGTGTAGCCGGTGCGGCTGACAATTGCCTTGCTGCCGAGAATGTCCGTGGTGATGAACCGGAAATACGGTATGGAGGAAATATGCCCGCCGAGCAGATCGGTCACGACATCCCTGGACAACGGTCCCTGGGGGTCCAGTTTGCCGGTTACGTCGGAGATGTCGCTGAATTCCGCCCCCGTCTTGAGGCGCGAGCGTATGACGCCGAAGTCGTTTTCGGCGGTTGCGGCGTTGACCACGATCATCGCCTCGCTCCTGGCCAGGCGGAAGACGATCATGTCGTCGATGACCCCTCCCTGTTCGTTGAGGAGAAAGCCGTAGCGGGACCGTCCCTCCGGGATGGAGGCGACGGAGAAGGTGAAGACGTCTTCAAGGCCGCCGTCGACCATGTCGCCGCGGTAGAGGAACTCTCCCATGTGGCATATGTCGAAAAGGGCGGCCTTCTCCCGGCACCAGCGGTGCTCGGAGAGGATCCCCCCCTCATACTGGATCGGCATGTTCCAGCCGCCGAAGGGGGCCAGGAGGGCCTTTTGTTCCTGGTGTCTGCCAATGAGGGGCGTTTCCCTGAGCAGATCCATGAAGCCACCTCCCTTGCCATGTACCGGGTGCCTCAATCTACCCGATTTGCCCCCGATGTAAATCCAAACAAGTTGCCGAACATCGCGGGCCTTGCAGGAGTCTCCGGGCTGGCGGTAAAGACGGTCAAACCGTGGTATTCGGGGCTGGAGGCCGACATTCCCTCCTCGAATTGGTCCGGGAGGTGTTGATGCCCTTCGGGCCGATTCGTTCCCGTGGTCGACGTCGGGGAGAGCGGTCTGTCTTGTCAGCGGATCCCGGGCAGGTGTTTCCGGACCGCCTTCTTCGCCTTCTTCACTTTTTTCTGGATGTTCTTGACCTGACCGGATGTCAGCTTGTCCTTCAGTTTTTTGACCTCGTGCTCTTTCTTCTCGAGCTTCTTCATCAACCGCGCCACGTCTTTTTCGAGCGAGCTAACACGCCGGGCTAGCTGCTTCTCGACGCTTCCAATTTTCGTCCGCATCGTTTTCCGAATGGCCATATCCGCCTCCTCCCGTAGACCGAGATAGGCCTATTCTATCATCGAAATCGGGACAGATGCCCGTTCCAGGAGCACAACTCCAATCCATCAGGGTGTGCCACTCCCGTTTCCGGGCGAAACGAAGAATGTTTATCCCGTCTTTTCCTGCGGCTGGTGATGCCGAAGAATCTCCTCGATCTCCTCCATGGAGAACCTGTTCAGTTTCACGATCTTGGCTTTGGATCGATACACGGGCGGCAGGATGCCGCGGGCCTGCTCCTTGCTGTCCACATCGACGATCACCCATCCCTTATGCTCCCCGTCCATGCACCCCCATTCCGCATTCGTCAGGTAATGCGATCCGGTCCGCAGGAGAAGCTGAATGGCAAGAGCACACGCCTTTTCCTCCGCCTCATGGGGAACTTCCACAAGAAATCTCGCCATCGGATGTAACCTCCTCTACGAGTAGATTCGAACATGTGTGAACCCTGCAATATCCCATGCATTCCAAGGTTTACCCATGAGGTTTACGGATGCCCCCTTGTTTTCCATTGGGATTCTGTCGGGAAGGGGATGGTTTCCCACCCGGATCATTTCCCGCGAAACCCGGAAAGGGCCGAAGCACATCATAGGAAAGCGAAATAGGATAGCGAAGAAACGGTGTTTTGTGACGATGGGGTGAGCAAACGGAGGTGCGGGATTTCTATTCTTTTCAGCTGCAAGGAAGTGGGGACGGATTGTAATTTCGTGATTTGCCATATCGAATGAAGACCTGTCCGGCTACCTGGACTGGAGGAAATGCGCGAAGAGCGATTCATGAGCGACGACTTCGATGCTCCGGTGACCTACGACGCAGCGGCAGAGGACTACGACCGTGCCTCCGAAAGGTTCTGGGCGTTCGTAAGCAAACGCACGGTTGCCCGGCTTGACCTCCCGCGAGGTGCTAACGTTCTGGATGTCCCATGTGGACCCGGTTGGTCGGCGATCGCGGCCTCGGAGGCGGTTGGATCCGGGGGACGCATCTTGGCAGTGGATCTTGCCCCCCGGATGCTGGTATTGGCGCGCGAAAAAGCCCGGCGGCGAAATCTCGGGAACATAGAGTTCCTCGCTGGGCGACATGACGCGGCTTGCGCAGCCGCCGGAGAGCTTCGACGCTGTAGTCTGCGTGCTGGGGCTGTTCTTTGTGGGCAATATGGCGGGGCAGGTCGAAACGTTATGGCGCCTGGTCAGGCCGGGAGGACTTCTTGCCATCTCGACGCTCGGTCGACACTTCTTTTCCCCGGTCTACGATTACTGGAAAACTATCGTCCAGAGCGGAACTGGGACGGACGGAAATCGTGGGTCCCTGGGAGAGGACGAACCGACTGCCTGTTGTTTCCGAACTGATGGGGCGTGGCGGCGTGCAGGATGCTCTGGTCGCGGAGGAAGAGAACGAGCTTCCCCTGCCAAGCCCCGATATCTGGTGGGACATCGTGATGGGCACCGGAATGCGGAAATGGGTGACGGATCTGGGGGAGGATGGGGCGAGGCGGGTTCGCGAGCAAAACCTCGATTGGGTGCGGAAGCACCGGATCCAGTCGCTGAAACTGAGTGCGATCTATGCGGTAGCGAGGAAGGGATAATTCGGAGTATCCGGTCACCCGGCGCAGACAGCCGTTTGTACGTGGCTTCCCTCGGAAACAATTGCCCTTTTCGGGGTCCTGAAGGGGTATCCTGTAACATAAACCACGGCGGAAAAAGGTTTCCACCCCTGATGTCTGCCCGTTATGTTTCCCGGGCGGGCCGGTTGGCAACCGCCTTCCGGAGGAGGGAATCATGGCGAACGTCACCGAGATTGCTCCCGACGTCTACCGCATTTCGAGCTACAACGACAACTACAAGCTTCAGTTCAATCAATTCCTCGTCAAGGATGACGAGCCGCTGCTCTTTCACACCGGCATGAAGGGCGACTTTCCCCAAGTCCGGGAAGCCGTCGCGCGAATCGTCGATCCCGCAACGATCCGGTGGCTGAGCTTCAGTCATTTCGAGTCGGACGAATGCGGATCCTTGAACGAGTGGCTCCAGGCGGCTCCGCAGGCGCAACCCCTCTGTACGGTCGTGGCGGCGCTCGTCAACCTCTCCGATTTCGCCATCCGGGCGTCCCGCTGGATCCCGAAGGAGGAGGTAGTCAACACGGGGAAATACAGGTTTCGCCTCTACCCGACGCACCACCTGCCCCACTCCTGGGACGCCGGCATGCTGTTCGAGGAGACGAACCGGACGCTGTTCTGTTCGGACCTGTTCCTCCACGGGGGGGAGGTGGAGCCGCTCACCGAATCCGACGTGGTCGGAAGAGCCCGGAAGGCGATGATCGATTTCCAGTCCACGCAACTGCTGAACGCCACCCCTTACGCTGTGAGCACGGAACGTCTTATGCGGGAGCTGGGAGACCTGAAGCCCGGAACACTCGCGATCATGCACGGATCTTCCTTCCGGGGCGACGGGGAGAAAGCGCTCCTGGACCTGGCGTCGGTCATGAAGGAGGTTCTCGGCAAGGACGAATGACCGGGGTGTGCGCTGTCAGAAGGAGTGGGAATCGAGTGCAAATAAAAGCCCGGGATGGGGGAACTCTCCGGTTTCGTCCGGAGAGTCCCCGTCATCCTCACCGTTATTGCCTGCGGGGGTCCTTTGAAACGGGAGGGGGCGCACGTGGCAAGCCCCCTTCCACGGTGATCCGTTACTTGCGCCCCCACTGGCCATTGTCCGCCTGGACAGCCCAGCCGGCCTCGGCCTTGTCCCGCCACTGCTTCGAAAAGATCTGCCGGACCTGGGACACCTGGTCCGGTTTCAGGTTGAGGGCTTTCGCCACCTCTTCGTAGAGTTGGCGGCGGGCGGCGTTGTCGGCGTTGACGAGTCTCTTCAGGGACGCCACCTGCGGCAGACCCAGGCCGCCGGTCTCCCGGACCTCCAGGAAGCCGTCCTTGTCGATCCCCACCTGGCCTTTCCGATAGTAGGGGAGCAGTTCCTGGTGCCTCTGGACGATCTGGTCCTTCAACCCGCGGATGGCCGCGTTGCTCACGGTCGTGGCTTCCTCGGCGAACGCCTGCGCGGGCCCGAAGCGGGCAAGCCGGGTGATGTTTCGGAATATGCCCGGCTCGTTCCACGATTGCGGTTTCCCCGCCGGCTCCTGCCCGGGAGGTTCCGTTTTTTCCTGGTAGACCTCGTCCACGATCTTCTCGGCGGTCTTCTCCACCTTGGCCGCGGGGAAGTAGATGTTCACCGTGACGCACCCCGCGATGATCGCGAGAACCGTGAGGACAGAAAAAGAAAAGCGATGCGCGGATCGTTTCATGCCATCCCCCTTTTCGTATTTGGGTGAATGCATCCGTCTCAATGGGAGCGTTCGCTCGTTACGCGCTTCGCACGCTCCACCATGTCCGAAAAGCCGATTTGGTTGTCCGGGTTGCGGTTGACCACGTTGATCCCGCCGAATAAAGGCCTCTTCACCAGATACTCTACACCATCTTCATGGATGGTCCCCCGAACGGTGAAGACGTCGTTTTTCAGGCTGGATTCGAAACCGATCCTGGCGTAGGAGAATTCCTTGAAAAACGTCGTCATCAGGGATGACCCCATCCCGCTCAACCCGGAGCCGGTGCTGACCAGCGAGATGGAGTTCACCGCCTTGAGGCTCACCGACTGGTCGACCCCTTTCGTGGGCACCGACTCCATCCTGAGGAAAAACGCGACCGGCTGGCCGTAGGCGATCCGCAGCCCCTCGATAGACCCGGAGATTCGCCCGGTAATGCGGCCTATCCCCAGGGCCTCGGAAAACCGTTCCAGGTCCATCATGCTGATGTTCACGTCGGCACCGATTTCCCGGCCCGCGCTGAAGGGCCGTTCCACCGTCAGGTCGCGGATTTCCAATCGGCCGCCGAAGAGATCGCCGGTCAGCTCTCCGGCGGCGGTCATTCGTTTCAGTCCGATGGCGACGGGATCGAGGAGACCGCCCAGGTGTCCTTCCAGCATGGAGTTCTCTCCGGCGACCCGGGCGAGGTCAAGACCGTCCAGTTCCGCCGCCATCTTGATGCCAAAGCCCCGGGAAAGCGGTTCGTCCACCTGGATTTTCCGCAGGGACAGTCTGGCTCCGAACAGGGACAAATCGATCCCTCCCCCGAGGTAGAGGCTGTTGGGAACCAGGACGGCAGGCATCTCCAGGGGGCCCAGGTCCTGGTCGGCCAGCCGAAGTGTCTTCAGGCGCAACCGGCCCCACTTTTTCGCATCGGACGGTCGGGGGCGGCCAGGATTATCGGCTCCCAGGGAGTAGGCGATCGGCAGGTCGATGGCAAGGTCGGAGAGGAGCGGCGGCTCCGTTCCCCGGCGGAGACCACCCGAGCGCACCCGGAGCGTCCCGGCCAGATCGGCCGCTTGTCCTGCGCCGGTAAAGGAAAGGTCGACCTCGGCGGTCCCCTCCATCGTAAGCCCTGCCAGTTCGCGGCGCGATGCCGCCAGCGGATCCCTGAGGAACGTCCGGAAGATGGGCCCAAGCCGCGCATCGATCAGGCTCAGGCGCCCCTGGTGTCGCCATGATCCTGCCGAGTGGCGCGCCTTCCCCTTTACGGTCAGGCGACCGAACCCCGCCAAACCGCCTTCCAGTGCAAGGTCCCGATACTCTTCGGGGCCCGCTCGCGTTCCCCCCGCGTGGAGGTCAAGAGGAACCTTGGTGAGATCGACGTACACCGTGCCCCAGAGGGCCTCGCCCTGTTGCACGATCAGGTCGGCTTTCACCCGGGGCTGACGGGTAAGGAGGGCCTCGAGTTCGACTCTGCCGGCAAGGTTCTGGCCCAGCACATCGCCTGCGGGCGAGCTGAAGCCGATTTTCCCGAACGCGGCCGTAGCCGCTACCCGGGAGCCGCCCACCACCGGTTCGAACCGGGCGGCGATGTCGATTTCGCCCGTGGGCGACCAGCTGTCCCATTTTTGTCCACTTATCGCCCGCGCAAGCGTTGCCAGGTTGTCCGCGGGCAGACCCGCCCCGTCCAGGCGGCCGCCCACATCGTTTTCGCCAAGGCGAAGTTCGCCCGTCATGCGCCCCAGGGATTCGGATTGGATCTCCACGCCTTCCACGAGGTAGGAATTATCGAGTGCCCTTAGCGATCCCTTGAGGCCCATTGCGCCCAAGGGCAGGGGCCGGCCATCAAAGGAAACCTCGCCCGGTCCGATCGAAAGCTTCCAGCCTGGCAGCGTGGGAGCGTCGATTTCCCCGGCCAGAGGCGTGTCGAAGTGAAAAATGCGTACCGCCAGAGGCGCCTGTTTGAGATGTCCCGTCCCCTTGATCCCCCCGGACAGGATGGCCTTGCCTCGGAGCCAACCCGGGAAGGGGCCCTCCGCCAGCAAGGATCCCTCGACGCGGCAACCAAACCCCGCATCTGGCCAGGAAAACTGCAAATCCTTTGGGAGGAGTTCCAGGGCCAGTACGCTTGCCGTCCCTCGTGCCGTGAGGTGGAAGGCGAAGGGGAGCCTGCCTGTGAGATCCATGCCCGCCAGGCTGCCGGGCAACAGGGAAGCGAAAACGGTTTTCACCCGTTCGACCCGGGGGATCTCCCCGTCCAGGGTGCCGGACATCTCTTCCAGGGTGGAGCCGTCAATCCGCCCCTTCGCCAGGAGCAGCCCCCCGATGTCGAGTCGGCGCACCTCCAGTCGAGGTTCCCTTCCCGCAAGCGTGGAACTTGCCGCCGCGATCAAGAGGACCGGATCAAGGGTCGCAGTCGCCTGCGGACGCAGGCTCACGCGCCCCTGCGTCAGAGCCAGGCTGAGCATCCTCTGCCTGGAAACGTTTCGGGGTCACCGTTACACGGGTCCGGCCGGAAACGTCACCGGCGAGCTCCGCCAGCATCAGGCGGCCCGACGCAAACTCCAGGTCGACCTCGATCGCGGGGTCGGGCGTGACGTTTCCCCGGGCGGAAAGTGTTCCCCTGGCGACGGTCTGTCCCTTCCGGCGAAAGGTCACCTCCCCGTCTCCGTTGAAAGCGCGAATGCCCCCTTCCCCCGGGACCAGGCGTAGGAATAGTTTGTCGGCCGTGAGCTCGCCCTGGGGCAGAGCCACGAGCAGCCGGGCGTCCGTCAGCGACAGGTCCTCGATGTCGAACAGCCGGGTGAGAGGCGTCAGGTCGGGTGGCCCCTTTGTCTCCCGGGGCCGCGGGCGCTCGAAGACAAGCCCTTTTACTTCCACGTGCCGCAGCCACACCCCCCCCTGGAGGAAGGCACGAGGGATCAGTTCGCATGTCAGGTGGTCCAGGCGCAGGAGGTCGCCATCGCCCGGAGGACCCGCGATCGCAAGTCCCGAAAGTTCCAGGGCCGGCGGGGAAAGCGATAGTCTCAAGCCTGCCAGGGAAGCCGTACCCCCCCGCGGAGTCAGCGCCCGCTCCACCCATGGGCGGACCAGTTGAGGCCGGTAGACAGCCAATGCCACGGCCAGTGCGGCGACCCCCAGAAGGACCGCCAATCCCGCGCCACACCAGAGGGCCGTGCGTCTCAGGGTCACCGAACCCCCCACCGAAATTGCCGTGTTTTTCCGGAAGGAATGACATGTACCGTACCGGGCCGCATCATCTTGAATTATGCGCTTATATAAGGTTGATTGCCCACCCGTAAGGTTGATTCCTCCAACTTTACAGACTTCGACCACTTCGGGAAGATCCTTGCCGCCTTTTGCCGGGCCTTGCCGGGTGTTCGAGAGGAGGTGTCAAGTATACTGAACAGACTCCATTCACCACCGACACCGGAATCGAAGGACGGGAACGTTGGCGCGCGATTCGCGAACGACGAACAGGGGGAAGGACAAACTGCTCGCTCCGGGGGTCAACTGCTGGCGTGTGGCCAGGTCGAACCGTTGCTCCCTCCTGGTCGACGGCGAGGCCTACTTCAAGGCGGTGCGCAACGCCATCGGCAAGGCACGCCGTGCCGTCTGGATCCTGGGATGGGACATCGACAGCAGAATCGGGTTGGTACGGGGAGACGGAGAGGACGACAGGCCCACGGCCCTGGTCGAGTTTCTTCATCACACGCTCAAGCGACGCCGCGGACTCCGGGTCCACGTGCTGGTCTGGGACTTCTCCATGGTCTTTGCGCTGGACCGGGAGTGGCCCCCGATCTACAGCCCGCGCTGGCGCATGCATCGGCGCCTGGACTTTCATATGGACAACGAGCATCCGCCGGGCGCCTCCCACCACCAGAAGGTAGTCGTGGTGGACGACGCGGTCGCTTTCGTCGGCGGCATCGACCTGACAAAGCGGCGTTGGGACACGACAGAGCACGCTGCGGATCAATCCGGGCGCCTGGATCCGGACGGCCGTCGTTATTCCCCTTTTCATGATGTCCAGCTCGTCGTAGACGGGGACGCCGCCGGGGCATTGGGGGAACTCGCCCGGGAGCGTTGGCGCGTGGCCACGGGGAAAGAGGGGAAGCCCCCCCGGGCGATCGATACGGCCGCCGACCCGTGGCCGGAGGGCGTGAACCCGGATTTCCGGGACGTCGATGTGGGAATCGCGCGGACCATGTCGCCGCATCGCGGACGGGCCGAGGTACGGGAAATCGAGCGTCTGTATTGCGACACCATCGCGGCTGCGCGCCGGTACATCTACATCGAGAACCAGTATCTCACCAGCGCTGCGGTGGGAGATGCGCTTGCCTCTCGTCTGCAGGAGGAGGAGGGACCCGAAATCGTCATCGTCCAGCCGAAGAGCAAGACGGGCTGGCTGGAAAAGTACACGATGGAGGTACTTCGATCACGGCTGCTAAGCAGGCTGCGGGCGGACGACGTCCATGGCCGTTTGGGCGTCTTCTACCCCCACATCCCGGGGCTTGGGGAGGGCGAGTGCGTCAATGTGCACGCCAAGGTCATGATCTCCGACGACCGGCTTCTCCGTGTCGGATCGTCCAACATAAGCAACCGCTCGATGGGACTCGATTCCGAATGCGATCTGCTGATCGACGCAGCCGGCGACGCAGACGCGGAGCGCGCCGTCCGGGGCTGCCTCTTCCGTCTCCTGGCTGAACACTCCGGAAGGGAAGAAAAGGAGGTCCAGGAGGCCATCGAGGGGACAGGCGGCCTTTTGCCTGCCATCGAAGGTTTTCGGGACGGGGAACGTGCGCTTCGTCCTCTGGACGGAGCTGTGCCGGCGGAGATCGATCAGATGGTGCCGGACTCGGCCATCGTCGATCCGGAGAAACCCGTCGACCCCGACATGCTGCTCGACATGGTCCTGGGGGAAGAGCCCCCGCGAAGCGTCGGGAAACGCCTTGCCGGCGCCGCCGCCTTGCTGCTGGGGCTTCTCGCCCTTGCCGTAGCATGGCGGTGGACTCCCCTGGGGAATCTGCTGGCCGTCGGACGTATCGAAGCGCTCGCCGGAGATGTCGCGGGCAGCCCCTGGAGTTTCCCCATCGCCATGGCGGGTTTCGTCGCGGGCGGCCTTCTCGTCGTCCCGGTTACGCTCCTGGTTTCCGTGTCGGCCTTGATTTTCGGGCCCTGGCAGGGATTTTTCTATTCGCTTGCCGGTGGGGTGCTGAGCGCCATGGTGAGTTTCGGGATCGGGAAATCCCTGGGCCGGGATGCCGTCCGTCGGCTTGCGGGACGACGGATCAACCGTTTGAGCAAAAGGCTGTCGCGGCGGGGCCTGCTCACGGTTATCACATTGCGGATTGTTCCCGTCGCCCCGTTTACGGTGATCAACCTGGTGGCCGGAGCGTCGCACATACGCTTTCGCGACTTGTGGCTGGGCACGCTTCTGGGCATGGCCCCGGGGGCCCTGGCGCTTTCCTTCTTTGCCGACGGAATGGTCGGGGCTCTTCGCGCACCCGATGTCCGAACGATCGCCTGGGTCGGAGTCCTCGCCGTGTTCCTCGCGGGGGGCGGCATTCTGGCGAGCCGGTGGATCCGTCATGGGGAGAAACAGGGAACAGGCAAGGAAGGAGGCTAAGCACCAGGTGGAAGTTCGGGTAGCGACCTACAATGTCCGGCGGTGCATCGGCCGGGACGGAAGACAGGACGCGGGCCGGTGTTTCCGGGTCATCGAGGAGCTTAATGCCTCTGTCGTCGGCCTCCAGGAAGTGGACGGAAATCTCACTACCGGAGCGGGCCAGGAGCTCCTCGGTTTGGCGAAAGAGGCAGGATATGCCGTCCACCACGGGATCACTCTCCGGCGGCCGGATGCGGACTACGGCAACGCGCTTTTGATCCGGGGCCGGATCCTGCATCTCGATCTCCACGACATCAGCGTGCCGGGCACCGAGCCGCGCGGGGTGATTGACGCGTCCCTGCTGGCGGGAGACCTTCCGATCCGGGTACTGGTCACCCATTTCGGACTTCGGTTCGGGGAGCGCCGCATACAGGCCCGCCGCGTGGGGTCTCTGGTTTCGGCGGATGACGGAGCCGTTACCGTGGTCCTTGGGGATTTCAATGATTGGGGGCCCATGGCCGCAAGCCTGCGACCTCTTCGAGACGTCCTCGGACCTACACCCGCTCCCAGGAGCTATCCTGCGCACCGTGCACTGCTGAGGCTGGACCGGGTCTGGGTTCGACCGCGGGAGCGGCTCCTGCGGGTCGAGGCGCACAGAACAACGGCGGCGCGCCTTGCCTCGGATCACCTTCCCGTACTAGCGCAAAATCGCCCTCGATTGCGCTTGAGACGCAGACCGTAAACTGTATGTATCCGGAGCCATTTTCTAAAAGATTCCGTCTGGTATGCTCCGGACCGGCGGCAAGGTTTATTGCGCCTCCCGTAATATCCCATCTCTGGTTCCGGAAACCATTCGAACAAATCGGGGTTATTATCCGTAAGTAAGGATAGGTATTCCCAAGGAACCGGGAAAGACGGTATCAACGGGAGAATAATCGCAGAGGATCGCCGGGTCGCACCGGAGAGCGGAGGGTCGGATGAAAGCATTCGCAAAGGTTTTCGGCTGGGCATCGATCGTGGGAGTGTTACTGCTGTACCCGGCGGTTTCCGGCGCGGAGCTCCTCGGAGCGATGCGCGTACGACTCGTCTCAGGCGACGTGCAGGTGAAGATCGCCGAGACGGGAGAGTGGGTGCCCGCCTCGGTCAACATGCCTCTTGTCGAGAGGGATGAACTGTGGGTCCCCGAAGGGAGTCTCTCTGCGATCCAGACGAACAACGGGGCCTATGTCCGGCTCGACGGGAACACGGCCCTTCAGATCCTGCGGGTGGACCGCGATGCCTTCCAGTTCTATCTTCCCCAGGGGCGCGTGTACGTGCTGAACGACGACCCGACGGGCAGCGTACTTCAGGTCGACACCCCCGACACCTCCATCCGCGCGTTCGAGGCATCGACGTTCCGGATCGACATTTCCAACGGGGGGACGGACCTCCTCGTGTTTCGGGGAAGCGTCACGGCGGAGAACGCGGGCGGGGCGACGAGGATCCGTGCCGGCGGCATGCTGGTCCTGGGGTCGGACGGCTACGCGGAACTTTCCCCGCTCCCCCCTCCCGATGATTGGCAGGAGTGGAACGAGAGGCGGGACCGGATCGCCCTTGCTCGCGGGGGAGGCTACCGGCACCTGCCGGAGGAACTCCGGGTGTACTCCAGCGACTTCGATGAGAACGGCCGTTGGGTATACGTTTCGGCATACGGATTCGTCTGGACTCCCCGGGTCGTCGCGACCCGCGACTGGGCTCCGTACCGGCATGGAAGGTGGGTGTGGAGGGGCGGAGGCTACGTGTGGGTAGGATACGAGCCCTGGGGGTGGGCCCCCTACCATTACGGACGCTGGGCTCATGTCGCCCGAATCGGCTGGTGCTGGGTGCCACCCTCCCGGGGAGATGTATTCTGGGCGCCGGGATACGTGGGCTGGGTGAGGACAGGCAATTACGTCGGGTGGGTGCCCCTCGCTCCGGGGGATGTCTACTACGGGCACGGAAACTTCGGCCGGCACAGCGTGAATATCACGAACGTGAACATCAGGCAGGTCCGGGTGACCAGCGTATATCGGAACATCAACGTCAGAAACGGCATCACCGTGGTCAACCGGACGACGTTCGTCACGGGACGGCCGGCGGTCGTCAACCGGAACGTGACGGTGAAAGTGAGGGAAGACTTCGCACGGCGGCGCAACATCGTCGTGGGAAGACCGCAGATCAAACCCGTCGAGACCAGCTACGTCCCGGTGGTACGGAAAATTCCCGAGACGAAGCGTCCGCCGGCAAGGGTCCGAAAAATAGACGTGAAGGAACTGAGGCAGTCCCGTCAGTTGGTCAAGGAACCCGACCGTTCCGCCATGCGGCCGCAAACCAGGACCCGCCCGCTGGAGGTAAAACAGGTCGAGAGACCGAGGTCCTCGAGCGAGAGGGCAAGGGATCACCGGCAGGCGGCGCCGCCCGAGAGGGAAAGGCCGCAGCAGACGGCACCGGCGGTGAGGGTCAGTCCGCAGGCAGCGCCTGCCGAAAGGGAAAGGCCGCAGCAGACGGCACCGCAGAAAAGGGTCAGTCCGCAGCAGACGGCACCGGCGGAAAGGGTCAGTCCGCAGGCAGCGCCTGCCGTGAGGGAAAGGCCGCAGCAGACGGCACCGCCGGAGAGGGTCAGTCCGCAGGCAGCGCCTGCCGAGAGAGGAAGGCCGCAGCAGGAACCGGCCGATAACGTCTTGCGCGGGAACCCCCGCGGCGGGCCGGTGCGGGAGGTGCCGAAGGACCGCCGCTAATCGCCTTGTCACGGCGTTTGTATAATCACCAGAGAAACGTTATCTGACTCCAAGCAGGCGAGGAGGACCCATTATGGGAAAGAACATCCTGATGCTTGTCGGTGATTTCGTGGAAGATTACGAGGTCATGGTTCCCTTTCAAGCACTTCAAATGGTTGGACACACGGTGCACGCAGCTTGTCCCGACAAGAAATCGGGAGAGACCGTAAGGACGGCGATACACGATTTTGAAGGTGACCAGACATACAGCGAAAAACTTGGCCATAACTTTCGGCTGAACGCGACGTTTTCAGAGATCGAGCCAGGCTCCTATGATGCGCTCGTCATACCCGGCGGCCGGGCGCCCGAATACCTCCGCCTGAACAAACGGGTTCTCGAGATGGTTCGTCATTTTGCATCCTCCAACAAGCCGATAGCAGCAGTGTGTCATGGGGCGCAGATTCTCGCTGCGGCAGGCGTGCTCAAAGGAAAGGAATGCTCTGCGTACCCGGCATGTGGTCCCGAAGTGGAGGCCGCGGGAGGAAAGTATGTCCCCAAGGATTGGCCCGAAGCTCACGTCGACGGCAATCTTGTAACTGCCCCCGCATGGCCGGCGCACCCGGCCTGGCTGGCAGCTTTCCTGAAGCTGCTTTAGGAGGGAACGGCTTCAGGAGCGAACGCTCAGGATCGCTTTCTCTCCACCGGTCCGGGTCTTGTGAATCTTCTCCGGCTTCACGAGCAGGACAGGGCGCTCCGTCGCATGCAGGACCTTCTCCGCGACGCTTCCCACCAGGACCCGGGCAAGCCCCGTGTGGCCGTGCGTGGTCATGATGATGAACTCCACGTCCTCTTTGTCGGCCAAGGCGAGAATCGCGGAGTGCGGATACCCTGCGCCGACCTCGATCCTGGTTTTGATCCCTTTTCCTTCGATGCGCGACTCAACCCCTTTCAGGTAGGTGATCGCTTCTTCTATTCTTGCAGAGGCCACCTGTCTCTCTTCCTCCGGCTCGGCTTCCGGAGACGTCTCCAACGGTGTATCGATGACCCGAAAGAGGACTATCTCATAACCGAATGCCTTCGCGATCTTTTCCGCCTGGTTGATCGCCCGCTCCGACGACGCGGATCCGTCAAGTGGGACGAGGATCTTCTGTTCCATCGTCTTCTCTCCTTTTGTTGGGAAGCCGTCGCCAGGTTGACGTGTTTTATTCCTCATTTATCATATAAAAAATGGTAAGTTATGTCAATCGGCCCCCCTGTGTGCACTCCCGACAATGGTTGTCCTTTACCCTGTTTCCTGTTGATGGGTTACGCTTTTAATACGTACGCATTCCATCGCGTCTGTCTCCCCAGGACAAGATCCTCCCGCGAGAATGGCTGCTGGGCGTCGAGAAGCCGACGGATTAGCGCGGCGGAGACGCTTTTCCAGGCCCGCACCTGGAGGGGTCCGCGGTCTCCGGCTGTGAGGCCGACGATGGGGTTTGCCAAGTATTTCTGACAAACCGGCTGTTGAACGGGAGCAGTGAAACGCTTATCATTCAGAAAACTTGCGCGCGGGCTTCGAGACGGCACCAGGAGGTGACGAATGGAAGGGATGGTTGGGAAGTTGCAGGGATGGTCAGCGGTTTTCGGGCTCAAAATTCTCATCGCGATCCTGATCGTCGTAGTCGGTCGCTGGGTGGCGCGATTCATACGGAACACCACCGAGAAGATGATGATCAAGAGCAAAGTCGACGCTGCCCTCGTCAGCTTCGTCGGGAACCTGATCTACGTTTCCCTGCTCACGTTTGTAATCCTGGCTGCACTCGCCCAACTCGGGATTCAAACGACATCGTTCATCGCCGTGATCGGTGCGGCCGGTTTGGCCGTTGGACTGGCGCTGCAAGGGTCGCTTGCGAACTTCGCTGCCGGCGTCCTGATGCTCATCTTCCGTCCCTTTCAGGTCGGCGATTTCATCGATGGGGGAGGCGTAATGGGGATCGTGGAAGAGATCCAGATCTTCACGACGCAGCTGCGTACGCCGGACAACAAGACGATCATCATCCCGAATGCGAAGATCACCGGCGACAACATCACGAATTACACGAAGAAAGAGAACCGGCGCGTGGATCTCGTCATCGGGGTGAGCTAT
The DNA here is from genome assembly GCA_963811025.1 of uncultured delta proteobacterium. Classification (GTDB taxonomy): domain Bacteria; phylum Desulfobacterota; class Deferrimicrobia; order Deferrimicrobiales; family Deferrimicrobiaceae; genus CSP1-8. The sequence continues at coordinate 240,032 of CAWEPX010000032.1, read as the reverse complement.
CAGGACGACATCGAGAAAGTAAAGTCCGTCGTCGCGGACGTTCTGAACGGCGACGAACGCATCCTGAAGGACCCGGCACCGACCATCGCGGTTCTGGAGCTGGGGGACAGCAGCGTCAACTTTGCCGTTCGCCCCTGGGTCAAAACGGGAGATTACTGGAACGTCTACTTCGATACGACCGAGAAGATCAAGAAGCGATTCGACGCGGAGGGCATTTCCATCCCGTTCCCGCAGCGGGACGTTCACCTGTATCAAACCTAATCCGGACCCGACGGAAGGGGATGGCGGTCTCGCTGTACAGGATCGAGGACGGGGGTCGGTGGCAGGAAGCGGAACGTCCGATCCTGCCGGCGCAAGCCTGCCAGGCCGATGCAGGCTGCCGAGCCAGACAGCCTTTAAATACGTATAGTTGTGTCTGTTGACGTCATGTAAATATTGAAGGTCTGGCCTGTTGCCTGAAACCGGTGCGCCCCCCGAGTATGGCCCAAGAAGTGTTTAGGTCGAGACGACTCCCACAGTGGTAAAAAACGCCGCTGCCCTCACGGGGACCCGGAGCCAACGGATTTGCCCCCCGGTTTCTTGACGAGCAGAGTATGAGGATGGACTTCCTGCTGGGCTAGGATCCGGGACGATTCGACGGCGTTGTGTGCCCCTTCTTCTAGCCAGGTCGGGTTCGAAGGCGAAGCGCTGGTAGCTCGCAACCTGTTTCAGGGTAAAGACGTGGCCGGAATCTTATGCCCACCGCCTTCTCTATTTGCCGTCGATGATTTACGCTGATCGTGGGCGCGAGTTCGAGAAAAGGAGGAACGCACATGGCCGTCCAGGTGAACAGCCCGGCGCCGGCGTTCGAGTTGTCGGGGGTCGTGGGAAAGGAGTACCGGAAGATCAAGCTGTCCGACTACAAGGGGAAGTGGGTCGTCCTGTTTTTCTACCCACTGGACTTTACCCCCATATGACGCACGGAGATCCTCGAGTTCTCCCGGCGGGAGAGCGAATTCGCGGCGGTAGATGCGCAGATTCTCGGGATCAGCACGGACACCAGGTTTTCCCACATGGCGTGGGTAGACAAGGAACTGGGGGAGTTGACATACCCTCTCCTTGCCGATTTCACCAAGCAGGTTTCGAAGGATTACGGGGTCCTGCTGGAGAGGCTCGGGGCTGCGCTGCGGGGGACGTTCATCATCGGTCCGAACGGGCTTCTCCGGGCGTACATCGTGCAGGACCTGACCGTGGGAAGGAGCGTCGACGAGATTCTGCGGCTCGTTACCGCGCTCCATACCGGCAAACTTTGCCCTGCCGGCTGGCGCCCCGGGGAACCTCATTTGCCGCCGATCTCGGGAAACTCCGGGGAATAAGTGATAGAGATCGGCATCCGTCGCGTGTCTTGCTCGTCCGGCGGGCCCGGCCGCGGATTCAGCCTTTGGCGGCCTCCCACATCGTGTCCCAGTACAGCAGCTCGAACCCCTGCAGCAAACGGGCCGCACGCCGGATGCGCACGGGGTCCGCTCCTTGTGCCAGCCCCTCCTCAACCACCGAAAAGCCCTGCTCTTCGAACCCGGGCGGTGCGCTGGCAAAAGCGAAGAAGGCGACGTCCTGTCCGGAGAGACCGTAGCCTGCCTGGAGCGCCCGGCTGATCCGTCCGCAGTTCTCGCCCCATGCCGTAAGGTTTACCAGGAAGGCCCCCACGAATTCCGCAGCCGTTCCATACGTGGCGAGCCAGTTCACGTATGCGCTGTAGGCGAATGCACCGGGGAGCGGCTCTGCCGCATGCAGTTTTTCCGGCGACAGCCCCAACGCCTGCCCGAAGGCCCCCAATGCCGTCAGAGCCGCGCGTTCCCCTTCCAGCATTCCGGTGAGGAAGTCCCGCGCGCCCTGTGACTCTGCCCGGGACACGATCAGCGCCACGCTGCGCAGGTCGCTCTCGATGATGTGACACTGCTGGCCCGCGAACAGCGCCAGCTTTTTCTTCTCTACCACCCGCCCCTCCAGGGCTTCCAGGTACGGGTGGCTGCGAATCCGCTTTTCGGTGGCTGCGATGGCCTTGCGCGTATCATCCAGCAGACGTCGTGCACTATGAGCCATGGCCTTGCTTCCTCCCTCCCCGCCGGGAACGGCACGGAACTTCTCCTTGAGAAATGAACCCAATAGTTGCATAATAACGCCGGGGCATGGTTTGTGTCCCGTAATTGCGCTGTTTGGGCTCCACCGCCCGGATTGAGCAATAATTCATTTTTTTGGAGGTAGATGTGGCAACAGGAAGTGTGAAGTGGTTCAACGACGCGAAGGGGTTCGGATTCATCAGCCAGGAGGACGGGCCGGATGTATTCGTCCACTTCAGCGCCATCCGGGCGGAGGGCTTCAAATCTCTCCAGGAAGGGGACCGGGTTGAGTTCGAGATCACGCAGGGGCCCAAGGGACCCCAGGCGACAAACGTGGTCAAGGCCAGCTGATCCCTGGCAACCTCGGGGAGACATCCCCGAAAGAGGAAAGCCCCGGCGGGAAACCCCGCCGGGGCTTTTTTTCATTGGAGCGACGACTCCGGTGGTCCGGACGGATTCCGCCGGCGCCGGGGAATGTACCCGGACGTGCGTCATCGTGAGAGCTTCGATCCAAATGGTCAGAGGAATGTCCCCGTAACCATCCAGGCGCCCCCGACGATAACGCACAACCCGATGCCCCGGCTCACCCAGTGGCCTGCGGGAACGATCTTCTCGACCAGAACGTACGCGGCGATGACCGCCACCCAGAGCAGGTTCATCACACCCGCCACAAACAAAAGCGCCATCAGAAGCCAGCAGCAGCCCACGCAGAAGATGCCGTGCCGGATCCCCATGAGGAGCGCGCCCCGCGTACCCTCCCGCCATTCGGTCATGAAAAACCCCAGGGGAGAGCGGCAGTGGGCCAGACACGCACGCTTGAGGGGTGTGAACTGGAAAACCCCGGCCCCGATCAGCAGCACCCCGCCCAGCAGAGGACTGTTGCTCACCATCATGGGGGAGAGCAGGGCGGCGCGATGGAGTTCCCACTGGGCCAGGGTGGCGACGGCACTGAAACCGGTCCAGACAACGAGATAGCCGGCAAGAAATACCGCTGTCGCCAGGAATGGGCTCCGCTGTTCATGATGCCGGCGGTTCACCCGGGAATACGTGAGGATCATGGGCGCGGCGGAAGGGGTCATCATCGCCACCATCATCACCGCCCACATGACAAACATCAGGATGAAATCGACTGCTCCCCATCCCTGCATCCGGGGCACGCCCATCTCCATCCCCGTCGATGTTCCCATTTCCCGTGCCAGGTGGAAGATATACACCCAGGAGATCCCGGCGATACCGCCAAGGCCGGCAATCACAAAGGCCCGGTCCCGTTTCAGTACAGCATCGGCGCTTCCTGATGCCATCCATTACCCCTCTTGGTAGGAAAAGGGCGAAAAATAGCCGTTTTTCCCCGAGATCTCCCAGTGAAGGCCATGATCCTGATAATTCAGCTTTCCAGACTTTGCCATCACCACCTTGTAGCCCGGGGCGATGCAAAAGGGATGACCTTCGATGGTGACTTCGCCCCCGCCTTGCCCTTCGATCGCCTCGATCTGCATTTCGCCCACATCGGCGATTTTCAGACTTCGTCGCTTCCCGTCCGCTTTGTATTCGATCGGGACGGTTTTTATCCCCAGCACGTCGCCGATGTGGGAAACCAGCATCCCGGGATGCCCCCCTGCCTGACCGGTAAAAATCTGGGTCAATGCATCTTTCTGTTTCTCGGACGCGTTCTGATCAAGATACAGGGCTGCTCGCCATTTCACCTCGGCCATATGTCCCGGAGAGTGCACCGCGAGGCCGACATTCAGGTTCCCCAGGTCGACGTTTCCATAGTTCCCCTTGTCGATATGCCAGCCGACAAGGAGTTTGCATTCCCCCCCGGTCGGAGCGTTAAAGAAAATACAAGAACAAGCCACTTCGCAGTTGCATGCCTCACAATAGGTACCGTTCAACTTCCACGCCTCAGCCATGACTCGTCTCCTTTCTCAATCATTACAGGGTGTTGTGATGCGATTTCCAATTATCGCTTCCCGTATTTGATTGCAGCTGCAAGAAGAGGGTTTCTCCGAAGGGGAAATCTCATTACGGAACCCCGCCAGCCGGCAGCGTACAGCCGGTCGAATTCCGACAGGATCTGCTCCGCCGTCTTGGTTCGGGGTGTCCGTCCGACCAGTTCGATCTCCCAATCGTGCGGCGTGCTCACCGGGGCGGGAATTCTCCTCACCGCAGGTCGTAAGTGAATCCGCGAAGGATCTCCGGAATCTTATTGCGAAAGGTAAATCGACGCGGAGGAGGCGTGATTATGGCGTCCACAGCGGATACACTGAAAGCGACATTCCTGCTGGGACTAGCCGCCCTGGCGTTTCTCGTGGCGGGGATCGGAACCGGCACGGCCCGTGGCGACACGACACGGAACATGGGGCCGGGGGAGGCGCAGGCGCTGATTCGGGAGAATGCCGGGAAAAAGGATTTCGTGGTCCTCGATGTCCGCACGCCGGGCGAGTTCGCTCGAGGCCACATTGTAGGCGCCGTGCTGGTCGATTACCGTTCCCCCGTGTTCCGGGAGGAAATGGCGGGACGGGACAGGGCGAAGACCTACCTCGTCTACTGCCGGACGGGGAACCGGAGCGTCGGTGCCATGAAAATCATGAGGGAGCTTGGCTTTCGCAGCTACTACCATCTGGAGGGAGGGATCAAACGGTGGCAGGAGGAGGGGCTCCCCGTGGTCCGTTAGGGTTCGTTGGCGGGGTAAACGCCGTTAACATATCGTAATCGAAAAAGAGAGGGGAGGGGTTTGATGAAGCCGCAACTCTGTCTGGTGGGAGTTGTCCTTACGTTGGTGATGCTGGCGTCTCCCGTCGAAGCCGGACTGATGATGGTGTACGAGCAGGAATCCTACGGCCAGCCCGGGAAGGAGGCGATGACGGTCTACATGGACAAGGACCGCATGCGGACGGAAACCAAGGGAGGCAGCGCGGACCAGGTGTTCATCTTTCGCGGCGACAAGAAACTGTACTGGATGATCGACAACCGGGAAAGGACGTACACGGAAATCACCAGGGAGGATCTGAAGAAGCTCAAGGGCAAGATGGACGAGGCGACCAGAACGCTCGATGAGCAGATGAAGAACATGCCTCCCGAACAAAGAAAAATGATGGAAGCGATGATGAAGGACCGGATGCCGAAGCAGCCTCCGAAGACCGTATACAGGAAGGTGGCCTCCGGCGTCACGGTGAACCGGTGGATCTGCGATCAATATGACGGGGTTATCGGTAGGGAGAAGAAGGAAGAGGTCTGGACGGCCGACCCGGGGCAGTTCGATCTTCGCCCGGAGGAGGTCCAGGTCTTTGACAGTCTTCGCGAGTTCTCGGAAGAGTTCTCGAAACAGGGCATGCCGTTCTACCGGATCGAAAAGGAGAAAGGGAAGAAGGGAAGCGACTATACCGGGGTTCCCGTCCGGATGATTCGCTTCTCCCGCGGGAAAAAGGTGGAGCGGATGGAGTTGACCGATGTGCAGCGGAAGGAGGTCGCGCCTTCGTTGTTCGAGCTGCCGGCCGGATATACGAAAAAGGAAATGTACTAGGCAAGGGGCGGGATGACGAAGGCGGCGAGTACGGCCCTACGGCGTTTCGACCTTGTAGCCCACCCCGTACAGCGAATGGATCCATTCTTCGCCCGGGGCGGCGGACGCGATCTTTCTTCGCAGCTTTTTCACGTGACTGTCGATCGTGCGGTCGCTGACGACGCGCTGATCGGGGTAGATCCGGTCCATCAGCTGGCTCCGGGAAAAGATGCGGCCCGGGTTCTGCGCCAGGATGTGAAGCAGCTGAAACTCGATGGCGGTGAGCTCCAGGTCCCGCCCGTGGAGCGTCGCCCGGAAACGCTCCTCGTCGAGCGACAGCCCGTGCCCGGCGGGGGACGGTTGTCCGCCTGCCCGGCGCAGCACCGCCCTGACGCGTGCGATGACCTCCCGGGGGCTGAAGGGCTTGCAGATGTAGTCGTCGGCCCCCAGCTCCAGCCCGAGCAGCCGGTCGATCTCCTCGACCCGGGACGGTAACCATGAGGATCGGGACGACGGAGAAGGAACGAATCTCCCTTCAGGATCTCCATCCCGTCTTTGCCCGGCAGCATCAGGTCGAGCAGGACGAGGTCAGGGGTCTGTTCCCGGACCCAGGGGACGACTTCCCGGCCGTCTCCCAGGCAGTGCGGCTCGTACCCCGCCTGTTCCAGGTAATCCCGCAACAGGTTGGCCAGTTTCGGCTCGTCCTCGACCACCAGGATTTTCCCGCGCATCTTAGCTTATCCGCTCATGGGGAACGCGATCTTCACCCAGAGACCGCCCAGCGGGGAGGGGAAGGCCGCGATGGAGCCATCGTGGGCATCGACGATGCTCCGGCAGATCGAAAGGCCAAGCCCCGCCCCGCCCGACTCCCGGTTGCGGGAGCTGTCTACCCGGTACAGCCGGTCGAAGAGCTTTCCCAGCTCGCCCTCGAGAACGCCGGGACCCGAGTCCTGGAAATGGACCGTTGCCGTCCCGCTGTTGCGTTCGACAAAGACCCGGAGCCGTCCGCCGGGATCGGTGTATTTCAGGGAATTCCCCAGCAGGTTGGAGAAAAGCTGGTGGAGCCGCTCGGAGTCGGCGAACAGGGGAAATGCCGTGCCGGTCGGAAGATCGGTCTCCAGGGAAATCCCCTTGTCGGCATATTCCGGGCGGTACAGGTCCAGCGCCTGGCGAAGCGCCCCGGCCAGATCGGTGTCCGACTTGCTGTACGCCAGGGCACCGAGGTCGGAGAGGGAGAGATCGTAGAGATCGTTCACCAGCCGGCTCAGTCGGATCACCTCGCCGTGCAGGGAGCCGATCGTTTGGGGGGTGGCCGCGCGGACCCCGTCCTGCATGGCCTCGATCTCGCCACGAAGGATGGACAATGGCGTTCGCAGTTCGTGGGAGATGTCGGCGATCCACTGCCGTCGCGCCTGCTCGTGCTTTTCGAGGGTAAGGGCCAGGGCGTTGAAGTCCCGGGCGAGCCGGCCCAGTTCGTCGGAGGACTCCACGGGAACGCGGGTGTCGTATCGTCCGGACGCCAGCCGGTGCGTGGCCGACGCCATATCCCGGATCCGTTTGACCATCCGTTGGGCGAGGGGAATGGACAGCAGGGCCGCCAGGAAGACCATCGCCAGGGCAATGAGGGCAAAGGCCTGCTTCTGTTCCCTGGCAAAGCGCATCTGGCGGGTGTCCGCGAGCATCTTCAGGGGAAGCAACCCCAGGTATCCCACTGTTTTCCCACCGTGCAACAGCGGTTTGAGCGGAAGGCTCTCCGGGAGATCGGGGGGGGCGAAGATGCTCCGTTTGTCCCCGTCCAGCAGCACCACCCTGCGCGTAAAATGGTGTCCGGGATCCGGCCGCCTCGGTCCGGGCGGATGCGCCGAGGGAGTGTCGCCGCGGGGCCTTCGCGGCCTCGGCGGAACTGTCGTCTCCCCGGGTGCGTCCCCTTCGGGAGATCCCGGCGAAAGAGGTTCCCGGAACCGGTCCGGCAGAGATGCGCGCAGCAGCCGACGCCAGCGTCGGGGGTCGTCTTGCAGGGATTTCCAGGACCCCTCCCCGGCATATACCTCTTCGAGCATCCCGGCGAGGGACTCGAGCCGCTCCAGGTCCGCCTTGTTCACATAGTCGAGAAATCCGCGGTTGAAGTTCCACCGCATTACCAGGAACATGCAGACGACTACCCCGCAGGCGACCGCCAGCATGGCGAGAAACAACTTGTGTTGGATCCGGATCTTCACCGCTGTCCCCGGAGTCGGAATTCACTGCTACCATTCCGAATAGCACAGAGATATCGAGGAAAACCAGACATATCCCGGTTCACCTCCGTATTTCCTCATTTCCTGCACATTTCGTCCACATTCGGCGGGTTTAATAGATCATGAAAGAGGAAATCAACCACCGAACGGAAAGGAGATCGCGATGATTACGATGGGAGCAACAATCAGGAAGACGGCGCTGATCATGGCGCTTGCGGCCATGGTCCCGGCCGCCGTATTTGCCTTTGGCGGCAATTGGGACGGCGAAAAACCGAAAGGCCCGCCGCAGGAGGCGATCGACGCCTGTACGGACATGGGCAAGGGGGACCTGGTTCAGTTCACGACTCCTCGCGGAGATACCGTGTCCGGCATCTGCCGGGACATGCGGGGCGGGCTGGTCGCCGTTCCGGAAGGGGGGTTCCCCGGCAGGCACAGGGGAATGGGTCCCGGAAAACGCATCGACCGGATGGCAAAGAAACTCAATCTGACGGAAGCCCAGAAGGAGCAGGTCAAGGCGATCCTTGCATCCGAACGGGAGAAAGCCGAGCCGCTCCGGCAGCAGCTTGCGGAAAACCGGAAGAATCTCCGTAAGGCCATCGAGGCCCAGCCGTTCGACGAGGCAACCGTTCGGACTCTGGCGGCGAAGCAGAACGATGCGCGCGTCGAGCTGGTCGTGTCCCGGGCCCGGGCCAGAAGCCAGATCTACGCATTGCTTTCCCCCGAGCAGCGGGAATCGGCCAGGAAACTTGGCCCGACGGGGGAAGGGCGGCACAGGCATCGCTCCCGGAGGTAACGTCCTTTTGACCTGATAGCCGATGCGGAGAGCGGTTGCCGGGGTTTCACCTACCGGCAACCGCATCTCCACCCGGCGGGGATTCGTTCGATCCGGGCCGGCCGCTCCTGCACGAGGGATCCACACAGGCAACCTTTATCGTAAGACGACTACCGCTTTTTCCTCGCCCGTTTTTCAACTTGACAGCCCCTCTCCCCGCTTCCTATCTTGTAGCCTGCCCTTCCGTAAATGCCCGGAACGCCATAGACTGTGGGGGCGGAATCGATGGTTCCGGCCTATTGATAAAGGAATAGAGACCGCTCACAGGACGAGACGATCGCAGGATAAGGAGTCAACGGGACGCAACAGTAAAGGAGGAAGAAGCGATGCGAACACGGTTACTGGTTGTTGTTTGTGTCCTTGCAGGGTTTCTGGCGTTCTTCCCTTCCGGCCAGGTTCAGGCGGAACAGACGATCAAGATCGGGATCAACGCCCCGCTCACGGGCGATATCCCCAAGGTAGGCGAGGGGACCAAGTACGCGGCCCAGATGTGGCTCGAGGACGTGAAAGCCGCCGGGGGCCTTGCGGTAAAGGGGAAGAAATATCCGGTCGAGCTCGTCATCGAGGACAACGAGTCCAAGGCGGAATCCGCGGTGAAGGTCGCCACCAAGATGATCACCGAGGACGAGGTGCTCTTCATGGTGGGACCGCAGGCCTCCAAACAGGCGGTCCCGGCGGGCGGGATCGCGAACAACTACAAGACGCCGATGATCACTCCGTGGTCCACCAATCCCGACACCACCAAGGACCGGCCGTACGTTTTCCGCGCCTGCTTTCTCGATCCCTTCCAGGGTCCGGTGCTGGCCAATTTCATCACGCAACATTTCAAATTCACCAAGGCTGCGGTCCTGTACGACGTGGCGAGCGACTATCCCAAGGGCCTTGCCGAGTTCTTCAAGAAGGCCTGGGAAGGACTGCATGGCCCCGGGTCCGTCGTGGCCTATGAAAGCTTCACCACCAAGGACACCGACTTCAGCTCCCAGCTGACGAAGATCATCAATTCCGGCGCCCAGGTGCTCTTTACCCCCCAGTACTACAACGAGGTGGCCCTGATCGTGCAGCAGGCCCATCAGCTTGGATGGAAAAACCCGATCGTGGGGAGCGACAGCTGGGGCTCGGCCGAGACGGTCAGCCTCTGCGGCAAGGACTGCTACGGGCTCTTCTTCAGCACGCACTACGCGGCAGCCGGCGCCAAGGGGGCGACCAAGGCGTTCATCGACCGGTATCAGAAGAAGTACGGCTACGTGCCCGACGACGTGGCCGCGCTCACCTGGGACGCTTTGGGGCTCGTACAGGAGGCGATTCAGGATACCGGGGGGCTCACGGGAGACCTGAAGAAGGACCGGGACAACGTGCGCACCGCGATGAGCCGGATCAAGAATTTCAAGGGGATCACCGGCGAAATGACGTTCTCCGGTGGAGGCGACCCGAGCAAGTGTGCCGTCATCGTCCAGATCAGCGACAAGGGCGAGTTCGAGTTCTACAAGTCCGTTTGTCCGTAGGAAGTGTCGGCGCAGCAGGTGATTGCGCGATCGATCCGGTACGATAACGCAGGTTGGTTCTGACGGAAAGGCGGGCCCGGGACGTATACTCCCGGCCCGCCTTTCTTGAAAGCGCAGGAAACGTATCGATGGTCATTTTCATCCAGAACCTGGTCAACGCCCTCCAGTGGGGGTCCTTCTACGCCCTCATCGCGCTGGGATATTCCATGGTGTACAGCATTCTCATGCTTTTCAACTTCGCGCACGGCGATATCTTCATGGTCGGAGCGTACATCGGTTTCGGGGTTTCCATCGCCCTCATCGCGCTTTCCTCCTCGGGCGTTCTCGCGATGCCCGGCTGGTTGATCCTGGTGCTGACCATCCTCTTCTCCATGTTCCTGACGTCGTTTGTGGGCGTGATCGTGGAACGGGTGGGGTATCGGCCCTTGCGGGACGCGCCCCGGGCCTCGGCCGCGATCACGGGTCTGATGATCGGCATCATACTGGAGACCGGCAACCTGGCCCTGCTGGGAGCACGGCGGATCAGCTTCCCTTCCCTGATCGATACCACGACCTACAACCTGGGTGGCGTATTCGTCACCAACAAGAAGATCATGATCGTCGTCGTGTCGCTGCTCCTTGCCCTTGCCTTGCACCAGTTCGTCCGCAGGACCAAATGGGGGATGGCCATGCGGGCGATGGCCTTCGACTTCTCCGCCGTGCCATTGATGGGGGTGCCGCTCAACACCATGGCCGCCCTCACGTTCGCGATCGGGTCCGCGCTGGCTGCCGCGGCGGGGATCCTCTTCGGCATCGCCTACCCGGTATTGGACCCGTACATGGGCATCATCATCGGCTGGAAGGCGTTCGTGGCGGCGATCCTGGGGGGCAGGGGTTCGGTTCTGGGAGCCACGCTCGCCGGCTTCCTGTTGGGATTCACCGAAATCTTCGTCGCAATGATTTTCCCCTCGACGCTGCGCGACCTGATCGCGTATTCCATCATCCTGCTGATCCTGACGTTTCGGCCGCACGGCTTTTTCGGGGAACCGTACAGCGCACGGCTGAGGCTCTAGTCGACAAGTGACATGGAAAGAGAAAGCGGGACGAGGGCGGACCAGGTGAGGCCGGCGAGCCGGTATTTCCGGACGTTGGTTTCCCGTGTTCCCCTGCTTGGCTGGCTTGCCGGCATCCTGGTCGCGGTCACCCTGGAACGCCTCGCGGGCGCTCCCCTCGCCCTGGCCCTCGGCCTGCAGAAAATTCCGGTTCTGTTCGGTTTCGTGATCATGCTGAAAAAACCCGCCCTGATCCCCAGCGCGGTGCTGTACGTCCTGATGATCTACGCGGTCCCGGTGGCCGTCACCACGCGGTTGACCCGATCCCCGGCGAACCGACTCGCGGCATGGCTGTTCCGGTTTCCGATGGCGGTTTCCGCATCCGTTCACCTGATCCTGCTCTACATTTCCCTGCACCTGTGGGCGGACGTAAGCGACTACCGGGCCCTCGTGCTCAAGCTTACCCTGATCGCCGTGATGGTCACCTTGAGCCTGAACGTGATCAACGGATACATGGGCGAGTTCTCGTGCTCCCACCCGGGGTTCATGGCCATCGGCGCGTATTTCGCATCAGTGTTCACGGTGGGACTGTTCGTCAACGATCAATTCTTCGGAGCCGTATTTCTCCCGCCGGCATTGGGGCCGTTCCTTTTCCCGGTCGCCTTGATCCTGGGCGGATTCCTGGCGTCGTTCGGGGCCCTGGCGGTCGCGATTCCCTCCTTTCGAACGAGGGGCGATTATCTGGCCATCATCTCCCTGGCGTTCCTGTTCATCGTCAAGAGCCTGATCGAGAACCTGGAGTTCGTCCGGGGTCCGAGGGGTTTGAGCGGACAGCCGGATTGGGCGACCCTGCCGACGGTTTTTCTCTGGACCGTCCTCTGCGTGTGGAGCATCAACAATTTCGTGCGTTCGACGATCGGCAAGGCCCTCAACGCGGTGCGCGACAACGAAATGGCGGCAGGCGCCATGACGGTGGACACCCGGCGAACCAAGATCGTGGCGTTTCTCTTCGCGGCCTTCTGGGCCGGCGTGGCCGGGGGGCTTTTCGCGCACGTACTGCGGTACGTGAACCCGTCGACCTTCGGGATTCAAAAGCTCGCGGAGGTTCTGGCCATGGTCTACTTCGGGGGGCTGAACTCCGTGTACGGATCGATCGTCGGCGCCGTCAGCATCAATCTCCTCGGGGAAGCCCTGCGCCCGTTGGAGATTTTCAAGTGGATCATCATTCCGCTCCTGCTCATCCTCGTGATGATCTATCGCCCGACGGGCCTGATCGCGTTCAAGGATCTCGACGTCGCGGCCCTTCTCCAGCCGAAGCGGAATCCGGAGGAAGAGTCGTGACGGCGCCGTTCCTTCAGGTTCGCAACATGTCTCACGACTTCGGCGGTTTGCGCGCCGTGCGGGACTACAACCTGGAGGCGGGATCGGGCCAGATCCGCGGGCTGATCGGGCCGAACGGGGCGGGAAAGACCACCATCTTCAACCTCATCACCGGCATCTACCAGCCCACGGAAGGGGAAGTCCTCCTGGACGGCAAAAAGATAAACGGTCTTCCGCCTCACCGGATCGCTTCCCTTGGCGTGAGCAGGACCTTTCAGAACCTGCTGTTGTGGAGACACATGACCGTCATCGAGCACGTGAAGCTGGCTCGCTACTCGAAGATCCGGTACGGTTTGTTCGCGGCATTCTTCGGCACGCCCGGGCACCATCGGGAAGAGGCCGAGATCGAGGAGAAAGCGGGTTTTCTCCTGGATATGATGGGGATCCGACATCTCGCGGATCAGGTCGTCCACAACCTGCCGTACGGCGCCCAGAGAAGGGTGGAGATGGCCCGGGCGCTGGCGACGGAACCCAGGATCCTGCTCCTGGACGAACCGACGGCGGGAATGAACCCGGAAGAGCTGGCGCAGATCATGGAAATCATCCGCCGCGTCCATGGCGAGCTGGGGCTGTCGATTCTCCTCATCGAACATCGGATGAGGGTGGTCATGGAGCTGTGCAGCATCATCCAGACCCTCGACTTCGGTGCCGTCATCGCGGAGGGCACGCCCGAAGAGATTCAGAACAATCCCCGGGTCATCGATGCCTACCTGGGCAAGGAGAGTGCGACCTGATGCTGTTGTCGGTGGATAACCTGGGGGTTTCCTACGAAAAGATCAAGGCCCTTCACGGGATTTCTTTCCGGATCGACGAGGGGGAGATCGTGTGCATCATCGGCGCCAACGGAGCGGGGAAGAGCACCACACTGCGGGCGATTTCCCGCCTCGTCCCCGTCGAGGCGGGGACGAAAATGATCTTCATGGGGCGGGACCTGCTCCAATACCCTCCCGACAAAGTGGTCAGCAAGCTCGGCATCTCCCATGTCCCCGAAGGAAGACGACTGTTCGACAATCTGACGGTCATGGAGAATCTTCGGCTCGCGACGTTTGCCCGGAGGGACGGCAAAGCGGTCGCGAACGACAGGGACAGGGTATTCTCGATCTTCCCGCGGCTTTCCGAGCGGCAACATCAGAAAGCCGGAACGCTTTCAGGCGGCGAGCAGCAGATGCTTGCCGTCGGGCGGGCATTCATGAGCGGCAGGAAGATCATGCTCCTGGATGAGCCTTCCATGGGACTGGCACCCCTGCTGATGGTGAGCGTGTTCGACTCGCTCAAGGAAATCAATCGGGAAGGAACCTCCATTCTGGTCGTTGAGCAGAACGCCCGGATGGCGCTGCAATTCGCCGGTCGGGGGTATGTGCTTGAGAACGGCAGGGTCGTGCTGGAGGGAAGGTCCGAACTACTTCTCGCCAACCCCCGCGTAAAGAAAGCCTATCTCGGGGGGTGAACGCCGATCACCCGGCTGGTCCGGCCCGGTGACGGGAGAGGCTGAAATCCATCGAGGAAAGGAGAGACCTGCAATGGAACAAAGACCTCTGGGAAGCGGCGGCCTTACGGTGTCCAGGATGGGTCTGGGGTGCATGGGGATGTCGGAATTCTACGGGGCGGGCGACGAGAAGGAATCGATTCGAACGATCCATCGCGCCCTGGACCTGGGTATGAATTTCCTCGATACGGCCGATATCTACGGGATCGGACGCAATGAGGAACTCGTCGGGAAGGCGATCCGAAATCGTCGGGAGAAAGCCGTATTGGCGACGAAATTCGGAAATGTTCGGGGAGCGGACGGAAGCTGGCTGGGCGTCAACGGCAAGCCCGCGTACGTGCGCTCCTGCTGCGAGGCCAGCCTGCGCCGCCTCGGGGTGGACGTCATCGACCTGTATTACCAGCACCGGGTGGACCCCGATACGCCCATCGAGGAGACGGTCGGTGCGATGGCGGACCTCGTGCGGCAGGGGAAGGTGCGGTACCTTGGGTTGTCCGAAGCGGCTCCCGCCACGATTCGGAAGGCATGCGCGGTTCACCCGATCGAGGCGTTGCAGACGGAATTTTCTCTCTGGACGCGAGACCCGGAGAAAGAGGTGCTCCCGACCTGCCGGGAGCTGGGAGTCGGTTTCGTGGCGTACAGCCCGCTGGGAAGGGGCATCCTCGGCGGCCAAATCAAGAGCCTTGACGACCTTGACGAAGGAGACTACCGGCGCACCTCCCCGCGCTTCGTCGGGGAGAACCTCGCGTATAACCTTTCCCTCGTAAAACACCTCGAGGAAATCGCCGTGGAAAAGAAATGCCGTCCCTCCCAGCTCGCCCTCGTATGGCTGCTCGAACAGGACGTCTTTCCGATCCCGGGGACCAAGAGGGTGGAGCGCCTGGAGGAAAACGCCGGGGCCCTGGACGTGGTGCTGACGTCGGGGGATATCGCCCGGCTCGACGCCGCGTTCCCTCCGGGAGCGGCCAAAGGGACGCGCTACCACGAGCAGGCGATGAAAGCGTTGAATCGTTAGGGAATCTCTATTGCCGCCTTCTACCGGGCGCCATTGCCGGTGACGTCCTGACGGCCGGAAAGTAAAGCGGGAGGCGGTTGCCGGGTTTTTTCACCCCGGCAACCGCCCTTGCGAAAAATCCCGGTAAGCCGAATCCCCCGGAATGCGCCCTTCATCTCACGCGTAAAAGCCTGAAAACCTGGTTTATTCGGAGGGCAAATCTTTTTCGGTACTCCCTCCATGGTGAATCTCATCGGCCATACAAGAGGCAAGGAATAAGGAGGACCGTCATGCCTGCCTACGCCAATATCATGACAAACCGAGGGGATCAATTTCTGGTCAATGAGGGGGAAATCACTAATTTACAGGATGCGTTGCGCGGGGATCTGATCACTCCGGAGGACGCTGCGTACGAGGAGGCTCGCAGGGTCTGGAACGGTCTGATCGACAAGCGTCCGGGACTCATCGTCCGGTGCGCGGGAGTCGCGGATGTCATCACCACGGTCAACTTTGCCCGTGATAACGACCTCCAGATTACCGTGCGGGGGGGCGGCCACAACGTGGCAGGTACCGCCGTATCCGAGGGAGGGATGGTGATCGATCTCTCGCGGATGCGAAGCGTCCGGGTGGACCCCGAACGGCGGACCGCGTACGTCGAGGGAGGCGCGACGCTCGGGGACATCGATCACGAGACCCAGGTATTTTCCCTTGCCGTACCCATCGGAGTCGTCTCCGCGACCGGCGTCGGGGGGTTTGCCCTGCACGGGGGATATGGATGGCTCCTGCGGAAATTCGGCCTGGCAGTCGACAACATCCTTGCGGCGGACGTTGTGACCGCGGACGGACGGCTGCGCAAGGCGAGCGCCGGGGAGAACGAGGACCTTTTTTGGGCGATCCGCGGCGGCGGCGGGAACTTCGGCGTTGTAACCTCCTTCGAATTCCGTTGCCATCCCGTGGGCCCGCAGGTGTGGTTTACTGCGCCGTTCTATCCTCTCGGGAAGGCCGAGGAGGGTCTGCGTTTCTTCCGGGACTTCATGGAAGAGGCTCCCGGGGAGCTGAGCGCGATCGCCGTGCTCTGGAGCGCGCCAAACGATCCGCACTTCCCGGAACAGGCCCGCGGGGCCCCGGTTCTCATCCTGGCGGGCTGCTACAGCGGTCCCGTGGAAGAGGGGGAGCGTGTCACGCGGCCCCTCCGGGAGTTCGACACCCCGATCGCCGACCTGAGCGGCCCCATGCGCTTCCTGGATGTACAGCGCTTCTTCGATCCCGATTATCCCGATGGGAGGTTATATTACTGGAAGTCGCAGTATGTGCCGGAAATGAACGATGCGGTGATCCGCCTGGCGGTCCGGCATGCTGCCGGGCGACCTTCCCGTCTCTCCTCGATCGACATCTGGGCTCTGGGCGGTGCCGCCGGCCGAATGACACGGGGGCAACGGCGGTTTCCTGGAGGAACGCACCGTTCCTGTATACCATCGAGTCGAACTGGGACGAACCGCAGGAGACGGAGACGAACCTCGCGTGGGCGCGTAAATGCTTCGACGAGATGAAGCGTCTGACGAAAGGGGGGACCTATCTGAATTTTCCGGGTTTTGCCGAAGAAGGAGAGGATCTCGTGAAGAGCACCTACGGGGCGCATTACGGGCGCCTGCGGACGGTCAAGGCCAAGTACGACCCCGGGAATCTCTTTCGCGGGAATTTCAACATCAAGCCCTGACCGCCCGAGGGGGGAAATCCTGGGGGGGCGCGTATTCGACAATCTCCTTCTTCCCGAACCGGACTTCGTCCGTTATGCGCTCCCCGACCTTGCCCAGGCCGTCCATGGCGAATCTCCCGCTTTATTTACCGG
Organism: uncultured delta proteobacterium; assembly: GCA_963811025.1. GTDB lineage: Bacteria > Desulfobacterota > Deferrimicrobia > Deferrimicrobiales > Deferrimicrobiaceae > CSP1-8. The sequence continues at coordinate 223,120 of CAWEPX010000032.1, read as the reverse complement.
CTTGTGCCGGTCGGATGTCGTTCTCGAGCAGGCGTCGGGACGAAGGCCCCGACGAATTCCCGGGGGGCCGTCGGCCGATCCGCGCGCAACTACAGGTTTCCCTTCAGACCGATTTTTCCGGCTACCGGCCTCATTCCCTCGATCGTGTCGGCGATGAGCTCATCTATGGATATGCCCAGCATGGCCGCGCCTTTCTCGATCACCTCCCGGTTCACGCCGGCCGCGAAGGCCTTGTCCTTCCATTTCTTGCGGACGCTTTTCACCGGGAGGTCCATGATGCTCCGGGAAGGCCGAACCAGGGCGGCCGCGGCAACCAGTCCCGTCAGCTCGTCGATCGAGAAAAGAGTCTTTTCCAGGTCGGTGACGGGCTCGACGTCCGTGCAGATCCCCCATCCATGAGCGAGGACGGCGCGGATGTGCTCCTCGGGCCATCCGTGGCTGCGGAGGATCTCCGGGGCGTGACGCAGATGCTCGTCCGGGTGCTCCTCATAATCCAGATCGTGGATCAGGCCGATGACACCCCACATTTCGTCGTCCGCCCCTTTTTTGCGGGCGACGTGCCCCATGACGGCCTCGACCGCCAGAGCGTGGTGGAGGAGGGAAGGGTTTTTTACGTGATCCGTCAGGATCGTCCATGCTGCCTCGCGGTCCGGACTGCTGCGCGTCATGCTCTCGTCCCCGGCTTATCTCACTTCTTTCCTTCCCGGTTTGCCTGCTTTTTCGGGACGTGGCACATGCTTGTGCACCCCTCCGGCGTTCCTGCCACTTCCTCCTTGTGGCACTTGAAGCAAGTCTGGTGGTAGGCGGCCTTGAGTTCCAGCCGCCCTCTGTCGCCGGGAGGGTTGATCACCGCATGACACTCTCCGCAGGGCTTGAGTTTGCCGGTGTTCACGTTCTTCTTGAAAAAGGAGGAATCGACCCGATGGCATTCCGAACAGGTTTGAACCTGCATCGCGCGATGCTGATGGTGGCAATCCTCGCAACCGTCCGCCGCGGAAATGTGCTCCCCATGGTCGAACCGCACCGGTTCGTAGATTTTGGACAGGCTGCCCAGCAGGAGAACCTTCGGAACGTTTCCCTGCGCGGTCGTTTCCCCTGCGACGGAGATCCCGGGCAATAAGGCAATGGCAACAACGATGATCATCGCTTTCCTCACGTGTCGGTCCTCCTTGGGTTCGGGATTCCTTTGTCGATAGTACACATCATCGGGAGTCAGATTGCCAAGCGTCTTTTGACGGCGTGAACCGGAGAGTCTTTCTCCGCGTATGGGGAATGGTTCCAGGTCAGCGCTCTCTGCGCTCGCGGGCCGGTCGATATTCCCCATTAGTTCTTCCTTTCTTTCGACCCGCGCACGACCTTCCGGATCCCATGGTGCAACTCTTTTCCCTTTTCATATCCCGGCCACTTCCATTCCAGGTCTTTCAGAACCTCCAGGGCTTCTTCATACCGTTTTCGCCGGAACAACGCATAGGCGAGATGCAGGACGAACCGGGGTTCGTACGGGTTCAGCCAGATCGCGCGGCGAAAGGATCGTTCGGCTATCCCGAGCGCCTCTTTGGCGAGGCAATGAACGCCGATCCGGTCGTGGTCGTATCCCAGGTACGGGCAGGGCCGCAGCAGCTCCTCTCGCGCCCTGTTGGCAGCGGAACTCCACCGTTTCGGTCTTCGAGCACTTCCGTTCATTCGTCATGCTCCGGGAAGGAGGGGAGTCCGGTCTCTTCCCACGGAAAGTCGAAGGCATACCTGGCATGGGAGGGGCAGGATTTCTCCGGTTTACGCTTCGTAGCCTGGACGGTGAGGTTGAGCACCGGGCTTGGGAGTAGATCGGTCATAAAAAAAACTCCGGACGGATGGCTCCCTTCAAGCGTTGGGTATTTTCATTTTCTCGAAAATCGCATAAACCCGGTAGGCAAGATAGGACTCGATGATCTCGAAAATCCCCAAACCGAAAAGAAATCCGGCGAGCAGGACCTTGTCGGATTGATCGTTCTGCATCCCTTTTGAATAAAACCACAGGCCGACGAAAAACAGCATCGCTCCCGCAAGCATACCCAGGTAAGGCCTTTTCGCGACAAACTCGAACGACTCGAAGAGTGTCTTCTCGGACTCCGTCAAATGATCCATTTTCCGCCGCTCCTCAAAGGAAGGATTCGTTTCCCGCCAGAGATAATGAAAAGCGCAACCGCCAACAAAGTCTTGAATATTTTTCTCATTATATTCTCTTTGCCGCCTGAATATTATCCGGTGGGCAACCGATAAAGACGGAAGAGTCCAAAGCGGCGAAGGGAGGATACTGCCATGGATACCATGCCGAATGCCTTTGCACCGGAACTCCGGGATCTGGAGAAGTCAACACTCCAACAGATGCATGCCACCATTCACCAGAAAGAAATGAGGAATTCAGACAGGCTGCTGATCTTTTCCACCCTCATTGACCGGTATATCGAGACACGGGCAAGAATCGTCATGAACATAACCGGAGGAATGAAGGGCCCGATATCCGAATAAAGTATTTCCCCCGTCATCGCAAGCGGTAACGTCCCCATAAATGTTGAAGCGGGGGCCCCGTTTCCCCGGGCCCCATTATTTTTTTGTCCGGATGCCGAACTGGGAGGCGCCCGGTCTGGTTCATGGAGCATTTCGCTTCGCCCTGGTTGCGTCCTTCCATCGAGAAGGGCGTACTTTCCACCCCGCTGCGGCCCGACCGGCCGCTTCAGATGGTGTCTGCAGGAGACATCGGCAGGATCGTGGCGGAGGCGTTCACCAAACCGATGAAATTCGTGGGACGGGAGATGGATATCGCAGGGGACCAGCTGACGATGAAGGAGATCACGGAGGATATCTCCCGCGTCCTGTCCCACCCTGTCCGGTACGAACACATTCCCGAGTCCCGCGCCGAAAAGGCCGTGGGGAGCGACTGGGTGCCGATGTTCCGGTGGCTGAACGAACACGGATACGACGCCGACATCTGGCTGGCCGAGACCCGGTTCCAGCGATTCGAGATCTCCCTGACCCCTTTCCGGGAGTACCTGGAAAATTCCCGTCTCGGATTGGTGAAGGCGGCCTGATCGGGAAGGAGGAGGGGATGCCCGTTCCCTCTTCCTTCATTCATTTCCCATCCTTTCGACTGTACTTCCCCGCGTTGCCAGATGGTAAAGTATCGGATGATCTTCCGAGACGGGGAGGGAAACAGGATGAGGGTCCCGAAAAAAATCATCCAGATCGAGGATTTCGAGCCGCACACGGGCCCGGAAACGGTCGAGCGGATCATCAACAAGGCGAAACCGTTACGGGACATGCACGTCGTGCACGTCAATTCCACGTATTACGGCGGCGGCGTCGCGGAGGTCCTGTCCTCGAAGACGCTTCTGATGAACAGCCTGGGGATCAAGACCGGTTGGAGAGTGATCCAGGGCTCGCCGGACTTTTTCAGCATCACGAAGAAGATGCACAACGCGCTCCAGGGCGACCGGATCGGCCTCTCCGAGCGGAAGATGCAGATCTACGAAGACGTCATCTACGAGAACGCGTTCCGGAGCCACCTGCACCACGACATCGTCGTCGTGCACGATCCGCAGCCGCTTGCGATGATCCGGCACCACCGGAAAAATGGTCCCTGGATCTGGCGTTGCCACGTCGATCTGACGAAACCGAACCCGGAGGTCATACGGTTTCTCCTCCCCTACATCAACATGTACGATGCCGTGATCCTGACGCTCAAGGAGTACAAACAGAAATTCCGGCCCCCGCAGGTCTTTTTCTTCCCGACGATCAACCCCTTCTCCATCTCCAACCGGGACTTAAGCGAGGAGGAGATAACCGAGAGACTTAGTCACTACCGGATCCCCGACGATCTGCCGCTCGTCGTGCAGGTTTCCCGGTTCGACCGGTGGAAAGACCCGGAAGGCGTCATCGAGGCGTTCCGGATCGCCCGGAAGAAGGTCGATTGTACGCTGGTTCTTCTGGGAAACGTGGCTACGGACGACCCGGAAGGGGAAAAGGTGTACCGGTCGCTCCTGGATAACAGGGAGGAGCGCATCATCATTCTGAGCGTCCAGGATTCGGCGCTGGTGAACGCACTGCAACGAAGGGCGACCGTCATCCTGCAGAAATCCCTGCGGGAGGGGTTCGGGCTGACCGTTGCGGAGGCGATGTGGAAGGGGACCCCGGTGATCGGCGGGAACGTGGGAGGGATTCGCTACCAGATCGAGGACGGGAAGAACGGGTTTCTGGTCTCGTCCGTCCAGGAGGCTGCCGACCGAATCGTAAGGTTGGTCAAGGACGAGAAGCTCAACAGGACGATGGGGAAGAGGGCGAAGGAGACCGTGCGAAAAAACTACCTGCTGACCAGTTCCGTGGAGCGGTACCTGGACCTGTTCGGGTCGTTCAAGACGTCCTACACCCTGATGAAAAAATGACCGGCAAATGGGCATCGCGATAGGGATGTCGATCTAGCTTCCCTGCGGTACGGGATGCCGCGGGATCGATAGCAAGTGTTTCTCTCTCCGGGATAAAGCTGGAATAAGGAAACATCCGGGCGCCTGCCGTCATCCAAGGTGTATCCGTTATTCCTCGACAAACGTACGTGAACCACGTCGTCACCAACCCCCTGGTACACAAAAGGAGGTAAGGACAGATGGCAGAGGTAAAAAACAAGAAGATTCTCGTCACCGGCGCAACCGGTCGGCAGGGGGGGGCATCCGTCCCCGGCCTGTTGGCGAACGGGCATCGCCTGCGCCTCATGACGCGCAGTCCCGAGAAAGCGAAAAGCATCCGGAGCGATAACGTCGAGGTAGTCCAGGGCGACTTCCGGGACCGGGAGAGCCTGAAAAAAGCCCTCGATGGCACGTATGGGGTGTTCGTAATGGGGACGCCCTACGAGAAAGGCCCCGAAGCGGAAGTGACCGAAGGGAAGGCGATGATCGATGCCTGTGCGGAGAACGGCATATCCCATGTCGTCTACTCCTCGGTCGGCTGCGCGAACAAGCAGACGGGGATACCGCACTTCGACAGCAAGTACGATGTCGAGAAGCACCTGAAAAAATCCGGCCTCCCCTATACGATCCTGCGTCCAGTCTGGTTCATGGAGAATTTCGCTTCGCCCTGGTACCGTCCCTCCATCGAGCAGGGAATCGTTTCCACTCCGTTGCACCCCAAGCGGCTGCTCCAGATGGTTTCGGTAGCCGACATCGGTAATATCGTGGCCGACGCCTTCACGAATCCTTCGCGATACCTGGGCCGCGAAATCGACATCGCGGGGGACGAAATGGACATGGAGAGGATCGTAAAGGAAATTTCCGGCGTCCTGGCCCGCGCCATCCGGTACGACCACATCCCCGGGTCCCGTGCCGAGGAGGCCGTGGGGCGAGACTGGGCGGTCATGTTCAAATGGTTCAACGAACACGGCTATGACGTCGATGTCGAAGGGACCCGGAGGCGGTTCGAGTACTACGGGATTCCCCTGACTTCGTTTCGGCAGTACCTCGGACGCACCCGGCTTGGAATCGAGCAGGCGGCCTGAGCGGGAGGGGAGAGGGTCAAGCGGTCTTCTCCCTTTTTTCCATGAGGAACACGAAACGGGCACCCGGTTGATCTGGATTGGGAAACAAGGAGGGGGACAAATCATGCTCGTAAAAGCAGCCGTTCTTCTGCTTGTGTTCGCGTCAATTACGGTTCCCTTGTCCGGCGGTGCGGAGTCTGGAGGCGACGGCGCGAACCGCACTGCCTCGGAAAAAGCCTGGCCTGCAACGGTCGAGTTTTTGAGAAAATATATAGAATAATTATAGAAGGTTATATGGCATAACCTTTTCTGTTGGATGATGTATTCCGGCTTGTTGGCCCCGGACAGGGGAAGGGAACTCAGCGGCGGGCGACGGGGTTGCCACCGGGGAGCAGGACGCCGCGGCGGTCCAGCAGGCTGCCCTCGGCGAGATACAGCCGGACGAGGGCAGTCCGATAGCTGATGATCGCCCTGACCTCATCGATGCTGCTGGCCAGAAGGTCCCGCTGGGCCTGGGCGACTAGCAGGGAGGTGCTGACCCCCACGTCGAACCGTTCCTTTTCCGCGTTAAGCGTCTCTTCCCTGAGCGCGCGGGTTGCACGGCTCGCAAAGATCTGCTGGCGGGCGCGCTCGACCTCGTTGAACGCGAGCCGCACGTCGACCTGGACCATCTGCAAAAGGTTGTCCACGGCATCGGCCGCCTGGCGACGCGACGCCCGGGCAGCGAGGTCCTGTGCTTTGGCGGCCCGGTTTCCGATGTAGTGGCTCAACCGTACGCCGGCCCGGAGATCATAGGTGTTCCCATCCAGCTCGCGGAACGAGTCGGTGAAGGTGTCGGCGAACCCGGTCTGTCCCAGGGCAATGAAAAGATCCAGTCGCGGCAGAAGGCCGTTGCGGGTCGCGATCGTTTGCAGGCGATTCTGTGCGAGCCTGAGTCTCGCTTCGTTCAAGTCGGGGCGGGACTGCTCGGCCAGCTGCAGACGGTCGCCAAGGTCGGTGATCGGTTCCGGTTCGATGGTCGGTTCGCTTGTGGCGTCCACCTGGAGATCGAGCCCGCCGGGGGGGCCGGGGCTGATCAGCTGCAGGAGCCGCAGCCGGTTTTCCTCCAGCAGGCTGCGCGCCTCGATCAACGCCTGCTCCTGGCTTGCGACCTGGGCGCGGGCTGCTGCTGCCTCGACCTCCGGAAGGATGCCGACCTCGATGCGCAGCTCGACCTCGTTTTTCTGTTGCCGCGCCACGGCCAGCGATTTCTCGACGATTTCGATCGCGAGCCGCGAGAGCACGTAGTTCCAGTAGGCGATCTCGGTACTGGCCAGAAGCGCCTCGGTGAAGCCACGCAGCTCGTATTCGCTGGCGGTGACCCCGAGTTCGGCCTGCCGTACGCTTACCAGGTTCACCGCGGGGCCGAAACCCCGCAGAAGGGACTGCGTGATGCTCAGGCCCAGGCGTGCGGTCTGAAGCTCCGGGGTGCGGTCGGAGATGGTGCGCCTCTGATCGACCGTGGCCTCGAACGTGGTGCCGGTCGGGAGCGTCTGGCGGATGCCAGCGACGGCGGTGGTTTCGTTTCCTTCGACCTCGAACTCCGTGCCGGTCGAGGTGGCCGTCTCCTTCGTCCGTTCCTTCCCATAGGAAAATTCCGCAAAAAGCTCCGGGTCGAACGTCCCCCGTTCGATCTTTTCGAAGGTCCCGGCGATGACCGGGTTCACCTGGCGCACCTGCAGATCACGGTTGTTCTGCAGGACAAGCAGAATCGCCTGTTCGACGGAAAGGCTCGCCGGTCCCTCGGCCGGCAGCGCGAACGTCGGCTTTTCGGTCAGGCGGGGGAGATACGCCTCGGCCCCTTCCATGGGACGGGTATCTTCCCCGGGGACGGGGGGCTCAGAGGGTTTTTGAAAGACCCCCCAGCGGTCCATTCGGACGCAGCCCCCGTACAGGACCGTCAGCAGGACCGTCAGCATTGCCGCCAGGGGCCTTCTCGGGAAAAAGAACGTCATTCGTGGCTCGCTTTCGGCTCGGGATGAAACAGGGAATAGACAGCCGGGATGAGGACCAGCGTGATCAGCGTCGACCCCGTGAGACCTCCGACGACGGCCCGGGCCAGCGGCGCCTGGGCGTCCGCCCCCTCTCCGATGCCGAGCGCCAGCGGCAGCAGGGCGAGCACGGTCGTGAGCGTCGTCATCAGGATCGGCCGCAGCCGGCGGCGGCCCGCCTCGGCCACCGCATCGCGTACGCTCATTCCTCTGTTTGTCAGCTGGCCGGCCTGGTCCACCAGGAGAATCGCGTTGTTGACGACAATCCCGCCCAGCATGATGCAGCCGATGTACGACTGCAGGTTGAGCGTGGTCCTCGTCAGGAACAGGATGAGGAGGACGCCGGTCGCGGCCACCGGGACGGACACCATGACCACCAGGGGGTCCCGCAGCGATTCGTACTGGCAGGCAAGCACCATGTACACCAGAACGAGCGCCAGCAGGAGCGAGATCACCAGTTCGTGGAACGACTTCTGCTGCTCCTCGTAGTTGCCGGCGACCCGAAGGTCATACCCGACGGGGCGCGGAATCCGGGCCAGCCGTTCCTGGACGTCCGCGGCGACGGAGCCCATGTCGCGTCCCGTGACGTTGGCCGTGACGTTCACCAGACGCTGCTGGTCCTTGCGATCGATCAGGATCGGCCCACGGCTCTCTTCGGTCGTGACGACGCTTCGCAGCGCCACCTGTTCGCCGGTTCCCGTGGTCAGGGTCAGGTTGAGGATCTCGTTCAGCGACCGTTTCTCGGCGTCTTTCAGCTTCACGAGAATGCGGTAGGAGTTGCCCTGGGACCGGAACTCTCCGACCTTGGAGCCGGCCATCGCGGTTTCCAGGATCTTGGTGACGTCCCGAACGCTCAGGCCCAGGTCGGCGATCTTGTCGCGGTTTACGCGAATCTCCTGCTGGGGAACGCCCGCTTCCCGGCTTGTGTCGATGTCCGTGATCCCCTTGACGTCCCGGATCGCCGCGGCGGCCTGGTCGGCCAGGGCGTCGAGCGCAAAAAGATCGAACCCGCGAATCTCGATCGTAAGCCCTTCGTCGGCGCCCAGCAGACGGTCCAACAGGAACTGGCCCTGCGGGGCGCGGGTACGGACGTCCATGCCGGGGATTTTGCCGGTCAAGCGCTGCCGCAGGTCATCGGCGATCTCCACGTTCGACCGGCTCCGCCTGGTCGCCGGCGACAGCGCCACGCTGATCTGCCCTTGCGAGGACGCTGCCGGGTTCCACCCCGTCGCCCCGACGCTGACGACCGACGAGACCGCCTCCGGCACCGCGGCATAGACGACCCGCTCCATACGCTGCGTCTGCTCATCGACCAGCTCCAGACGGGTGCCGACCTCCATCTCCCCGGTGACCCGCACTTCCCCCTCGTCGCTGGGGGGAAGGAACTCGGTTCCGATGAAGGGGAGAAGGAGGAGGCTTGCGCCAAGAATCGCCGCGGCGAGCAGAACGGTCGGAAGCCGGTGGGATAGCACCCACCGGATCAGATCGCGGTAGCCGTTTTCGAGATTCCGGAAGAATTCGTCCGCCTTTGCATCCCACCGCTCGATCCACGCCGCCCGTTTCCGGGTCCGTTGCTCCTGGATTGCCAGGGGGCCGGCGGAGAGCATCGGCACGAGGCTCAAGGACACGAGCAGGGAACAGGACAGGGAGAAGATGATCACGTACGCCATTTCCTTGAAGAGGATCCCCGAGACACCGCGCACGAAAATGACCGGAAGGAAGATCACCAGCGTGGTGATGGTGCTGGCGATGATGGCCGGGCCGACTTCCCGGGTGCCTTCCACCGCGGCGGACGACGGCGAATCGCCTGCCTCGGTGCGCCGCCGGAAGATGTTCTCCAGGACCACGATGGAGCTGTCGACCATCATGCCGACGCCCAGCGCAAGGCCCCCAAGAGTCATCAGGTTCAGGGTGAACCCGCCGAAATAGATCAGTGCGAAGGTTGCGATGACGGAGATCGGGATCGCCAGGGAGATGATCAGCGTACTGCGGAAGTTGCGCAGGAAGAAGAGCAGCACCAGGATCGCAAGGCCGCCCCCGTACAATACCGACTGCGCGACGTTTTTAATTGACCGCTCGATGAAGTTGCCCTGGTTGATCACCGGGACGATCCGGATCTGCGGATAGGCCTCGTTGACCTTCTCGATCTCGGCGAGTACCCTCCGGGAGACCTCGACGGTGTTGGCGTCGGCCTGCTTCCGGATCGCCACCCGAATGCCGCGTCCGCCGTTGACGCGCACGATACGGGTGAGTTTCTCGTAGGTGTCCTCGACCCCGGCGATCTGGCCGAGCGTCACCGGGGAGCCGTTGCGCTGGAGGATGACCGTGTTGCGGATCTGATCGAGGTTTGCGAACTCCGCCGGTGCGCGGATCGTGACCTCGTATCGTCCCTGTTCGATCTGTCCCGCCGGGAGGTCGAGATTGGCATCGCGGATCGCCACGAGCACGCGGTCCAGGGGCAGCTTCAGGGCGTTGATCCGATCGGGGTCGAGCTCGATCCGGACCTCCCGATTGTACCCTCCCCAGACGTCGACCTGGGCGACCCCCGGAATGTGGGCGAAACGGTAGCGGATCTGGTCCTCGATCAGCTGGGTGAGCTCCACGGGGTCCAGCTTGCTGGAGATCCCCAGCAGGACCACAGGAAAACTGGCAATGTCGAATTTGGCGACCCGGGGCCGTACGACGTCCTCGGGCAGCTCGTTGATCTCGTCTTCCAGTTTGGCCAGGACGTCCAGCGCGGCCGTGTCGATGTCCGTGCCCCAGACGAAGCTGACGCGGATCCTGCTGTTCCCCTCCGAGGACTGGGACGTCACTTCCTCCACGCCGGGGACGGTGCCGACGATCTCCTCGATGATCTGGGTGACCAGGCGCTCCATCACCACCGGGCTGGCCCCCTCGTACTCCGTGCGGACGGTGACCGTCGGCAGCTCGATGCTGGGGAGCAGGTCGATCCGCAGGCGGCTCAAAGACACCGCGCCGAGAATGACGACGATCAGGGTGACCATCGTGACGAATATCGGACGCCGTACGCTGAACTCCGGCAGGCTCATTTCCCGGCTGCTTTCGGGTCGGCGGAAGGGGATTTGCTCTCCACGGCGGGAATGGTGATCGGTGTGCCGTCGTCCACCAGCTGCTGACCAAGGGTTACGACCCGGCCCGACAGTCCCTCGCCTTCCACCTGGACCCGGTCGCCTTCCCGGATGCCGACCGTGACGTCCCGCCAGGAAACCGATTTGCCGTCCTCGCTCACGACGAAGACCCCGGTCCGGTTATCGCGGGTGGTCAGGGCCTTTTCGGGGACGATCGTGGCTTCGGTCAGGCGGTCGAGTACTACGGTGACCCGGATGAACATGCCGGGCTTGAGTTTGTGCTCCGCGTTTGCGATCGTAAGCTCGACCCGCGCCTGCCGCGTCGCCTGCTGGAAGACGGGCGCGATCCGGTCGATCCGGCCTTCGAACGTTTCGCCCGGATACGCGTCCGTGGTCAGCGTGCCGATCTGGCCGGTCCGCATGCGGACGTAGTCCTTTTCGGTGACCGACATCACGCCGGTGATGGGATCGAGTTCCACGATCAGCAGCAGGGGAGTGTTCGCGGAAACGGTTCCCCCCTCGTTGGCGAACCGCTCGGCCACGACCCGATGGTCGCTGCCCCCGGTCCAGCTCGCCCGGACCTTCGTATATCGAAGCCGGATATTGGCCGTTTCCAGCGATGACTCCGCCTTGGCCACCTGGGCCTTGGCGACTTCGACCTGGGCCTGTTTCGTCAGGTGGTTCGCCCTGGCGCCGTCGAGCTGGGATTCGGAGGCCACACCTCGCCCGCGAAGCGTCCGGATGCGCTCGAGATCCCGGTCGGCGATTTCCAGGGCGCTTTTTGCCTCGGAAAGGTTGGCCCTTGCCACCTCGAGATCGGCCTTGGCCTGGGCCACCTCCTGGACGTACTCGTCGTTGTCCAGTTCGGCGACGACCTGGTCCCGCTTTACGGTGTCGGCCAGGTTCACGGCAATTCGTTCGATCCGCCCGCTCACCTTCGGCGCGACGACGAACTCGGCCCGGGCCTCCAGCGTCCCGCTAAAGGTCCGTCGCAGCTCGATCGGTCCCTGCCGGATCGGCCCCACCTCTACCGGCGCAGGCTGCTTGAGCAGACTCTTGTTGCCCGCCCCCCCGGGGGCCTGAAACTGGCGGAAGAGCGTCCAGCCCAATCCCGCCGCTGCGACAAGCAACAGGGGCAGTATGATGGTTCTACGGTTTACCGGTTTCACGCCGCACAATTTCCATATTCAGCATGATATAGGGTGTTTAACAGATTTTGCCAGAAAAACGATTCTTTGCGTTTCCGGTGTGCTCAAGTAGCCTCTCCGTATGGCAGAACATAATACTTGTCATATGCCGGCATACTTGTTTGGAAAAATTAAAGAAAATGTCCCATCGTCTCTTTGTCGATCCGTTTATGGCTTATGGATGGAACGACGAGGAACGGAATACCCTGAAAACGATTTCGGGAAACGACTTCGAAGTTGTCAGGATGGGTGCGGTGACGACGCAACAGGAGAAAAACCGGAAACAGTACCGGTTCGGCTGACCCAAAAACCCCCGCAAACGGACGGCTGGCCCCCGGCCCACGGGGATCGGGAGGACGCCGTCCGTTGCGGGACCTGCGCGATGTGCCCGTTCCCCGCTATTTCATCGTTCCCTTTTTCTTCCTTCATCGTCTTGTCTTCCATCATTTCCTTGTCCTTCATCGTTCCTTCTTCCTTCATCGTCTTGTCTTCCATCATTTCCTTGTCCTTCATCGTTCCTTCTTCCTTCATCGTCTTGTCTTCCGTCATTTCCTTGTCCTTCATCGTTCCTTTTTCTTCCTTCATCATTTTGTCTCCCATCGTCCCCTGTTCCTTCATCGTCCCGGCTGTGGATTTCCGCGGGGCGACACTCATCGAAGCCAACGCACAGACGAACAAGACCAAAACCGACATCCACATCCCCTTCATGGCGACTCCTCCTTTTCTTGGGTTTACAATGGTTTCCTATCCGTATTCCATGCGTTCGATCGTATGCTTGGCACCTCACGGGATTATCACGAAATCGTCATATTTCGATCACGGAAGAAAGCGCGGCGCCGGAGGGCGAGCAGTTGGCATTCCCCGGTCCCGCTTGCGAATCGACTGGTCCGCTGGGAAACGGGGAGAGGATCTGGTACGTATAACTGGTACGTATAACTGGTACGTATAATAGGAAAACGGTTTCGGCAGTTTCCCGGTGGTACCGGGAAATTCGTCCTCGGGACAGAAAGATCGGTGACAACCGACGATGGGCCCCATGATTTCCGACAGGATGCGATCCCTCGGGATATGGATGGCGATCGTGTGGGCAGGACTTGCCATGGCCTTCCTGCTTTCCTTTTCCCTCGCGGTCGGTCTGTGCACCGAAGCGTGCAAGGCGACCTACGAGTGGACGATTTTCGGGATGAAGTTTCCTTTCTTCGGGATCGGGTTCTTCGCGTTTTGCCTTCTGTTATTCCATTTCCGTGATCGTCCCGTGGTCCGGAATCTCTTCCCCGCGGTGATTGCCGGCGCGTGGGGAGCGGAATTCACCTTCCTTTACGTGCAGCATTCCCTGATCCAAAAATGGTGTCCGATGTGTATCGCTGTGGCATTATGTGTCTGGCTGGCGGGGATTGCGCTTGCCGCCGACTCTTTCTACGATAGGAAGAAGAAGCCGGAGGCAGGGAGAGGAGCGATGATGCGGTATCTGTCGAGAGGAATGATTCTGGCGGTCTTGATGGCCGCCGGTTCGTATGTCGCTTACGTCGGGTTGGGAAATCCGACCCGTTCACACGCGGCAACGCTCCCGGTGGCGCTCGGGAAAATGGACGCCGATGTCGAGGTCTACGTCATCACCGACTGGTTCTGTGCTGCCTGCCGGAAGGCGGAACCGGATATGGAGAGAGCGTATCCGAACATCATGAGCCGGGCGAAGCTCGTGTTCGTCGATATGCCCATCCATGCGGAGAGCATGAATTTCATCCCCTACAACCTGAGTTTCCTCGTTCGGGAGAAAGGGAAATACCTCGAGATTCGGAAGGCGCTCCACCGGTTGGCGCTAAGGACGAAGGAACCGACTCCGGAGGATGTCCAGAAAGCCGTAGCACCGTTGGGAGTCACCTATCGGCCGTTGAACTATGCGGATGTGAGCGCCGGGGTTCAATATTTCCAGTCCGTGGTGAAGGTCTTCGGCATTCAGGGTACGCCGGCCATGGTGATATACAACCGGAAGACGAAAAACGTCAAGGTGCTGAACGGCGTCGGTGACCTGTCCTACCCGAACATCCTCATGGCGGTTTCCGGCGTGGCGCCCCCGTAACCTTCTTTCTTCAAGTGATTCCCTTGCGTGATTTCTCCTCCGGATCCTGCGGAAGTACCGAGGGCTGGATCGTGTATCCCCGGCAGGTGGGCTTCGGGATATAATTGGAGGATAAGACCCGGATATACTGCAAGGGAAGGAGGGACGATACATGGCGGAAAGCGGCAAAGCGACATTTCAGGTGACCTGCCCCTGTTGCCGATCGACCCTTACGATCGATGCCGAGGCGGCTGTTGTAACGGAGTGCGTGGAGGTCGAAGGATCCCAGGAGAACCGCCGACTTGAAGGACGCGGAAAAAGTCCTTCGGGAGGAGAAGGCGCGTGTCGATGCGCGCTACCAGGAGATCGTCAGGACCGACAAGGAAAAAGGGGCGTCGATGGACAGGAAGTTCAAGGAGTTCCTCGAGAAGAGCCAGGGAGAGACCCCCTCTCGTCCCTTGCGCGACGTCGATCTCGATTGACCTTCACCGGCCTCCCCCGACGTCCCGTGGAATCCTGAACGCGTAGATGGGCGGGGAGTCGGGCATGAACAAGGCGGGCGCGGACGGTAAACCGCCGGGTTCCGGGATCCCGCGGTTCCGGGTGGTCGTTCTTCTCGTCCTTCTCGCCGCCGTCGTACTGGTCGCGGTCTGGGTACGGCAAAATGTGTACGCGTCGAAATTCACGCCCGTGACCCTGACCCCGAAAGAAAACGTGGTTCTCCAGGACAAGTTGGCCCGTCTCCGGCAGGAAGAACCGGTCCCCGTTCCCTTCGAAGCCGTTCCCGGCAAGCCGCTGTCTCCCGAACCGTATACCGAGGAAGGTGCGAACAGGCAGATCCAGCTCTCCGAGCGTGAGCTGAACGGTCTCATCGCCGGCACTCCCGACGTCGCAAGGAAGGTCGCCATCGACCTGTCCGATGACCTGATCAGCGTAAAACTGGTCCTGCCCGTCGAGAACGAGGTTCCCGTTATCGGAGGGAAAACGTTCCGGATTCATATGGGACTCGCCGTCCGCTACGAGGAGGAGAAACCGTACATCGCGTTGAAAGGGGTGTCCCTGGGAGGGATTCCCCTGCCGAACGCCTGGCTGGGATATCTGAAGGACGTGAACCTGGTGGAGGAATTCGGCTCGGGGGACGGGTTCTGGAAGATATTCTCCGCGGGAGTCCGGACCATCGATGTGCGGCAGGGCAGGATGCGGATCACCCTGAAGGAGTAGGTTCCCGAAATTGTGAAGGAGGTCTGCGACTGTGACATCCCTTCCTACCAAAAAACTTGGCAAGGACGGCCCCGATATCACCCGGGTCGGGTTCGGCGCGTGGGCGATCGGGGGCGGCGGTTGGTCTTTCGGCTGGGGCCCGCAGGAGGATTCGGCATCGATTGCCGCGATGCGCCGTTCCTGGGAGCGGGGGATCAACTGGATCGACACGGCCGCGGTCTACGGGCTCGGGCACTCCGAAGAGCTGGTAGGAAGGCTGCTGCGGGAGCTGCCGCCGGGGGACCGTCCGTACGTCTTCACGAAGTGCGGCCTCGCCTGGGACGAGGAGAACCGGATGGGGGAGATCCGGCGGGACCTTCGACCCGAGGCGATCCGTCGCGAGTGCGAGGCGTCGCTTCGTCGGCTCGGCGTGGAGCGGATCGACCTTTACCAGTTCCACTGGCCTGACCAGACGGACACGCCGGTGGAGGATTCCTGGGGCGAGATGGAAAGGCTCGTCGAGGAGGGGAAGGTGCGGTGGAGCGGTGTCTCGAACTTCGACGTCGATCTCCTGTCGCGTTGCGGAAAGATTCGCCATGTCGACTCCCTCCAACCGCCGTTCTCGATGGTTCGTCGGGAAGCCGCGGCCGCGGAGATCCCGTGGTGTGCCGGGAAAGGGACCGGCGTTATCGTCTACAGCCCGATGGCATCGGGGCTCCTGACGGAGAAGTGGACGGCCGACCGGGTAGGAGGGCTTGCCCCGGACGACTGGCGACGCCGCATGCCCGAATTCCTTCCCCCGAACGTCATGCGGAATCTCGCACTCCGGGATGCTCTCCGGCCGATCGCGGATCGGCGGGGCACGACGGTCGCCGCGGTCGCGGTGGCCTGGACCCTTGCCTGGCCGGGAGTCACGGGCGCGATCGTGGGCGCGCGCTCGCCTGAGCAGGTGGATGGCTGGATTGGCGCGGCGGGCCTTACGCTTTCCAGGGAGGACCTGGAAGAGATCACGGGGGCGATCGACCGCACCGGCGCAGGAGCGGGGCCGGCCAGGCTTTAGGGGATCCTCGGGGGAGGTTTTTTCGATTTTTCGCACCACTCCCGTGCGTTCTGAAACATCCGTAGCCACGGAGAAGCATTCAAGTTATTCTTCATATTTTCAGGCATAAACCCCCATTGCCACTTAAGAAATGTCCTCTCAGGATGAGGCATGATCGCGAGATGTCTTCCGTCGGGAGAGCACAGAGCGGCGATCGCTCCCGCCGACCCGTTCGGATTGAAGGGGTATTGCATCGTCGGTTTCCGCCCGTCGTCGACGTACCGGACGGGGGCGAGCGAT
The DNA here is from genome assembly GCA_963811025.1 of uncultured delta proteobacterium. Classification (GTDB taxonomy): domain Bacteria; phylum Desulfobacterota; class Deferrimicrobia; order Deferrimicrobiales; family Deferrimicrobiaceae; genus CSP1-8. The sequence goes on along the minus strand of CAWEPX010000032.1, from coordinate 206,716 downwards.
CGGGATTCCACTTTCTTGAGGATCCGCTTGTCGGGGAAATAGGCCCGTCCTTCGCCGTGGGCGACCCAGATACCGAGCGTCGAGCCGGCCATCCCCTTGAGCATGACCGAGGGGCTCTGGAATATCCGGACGGTCGCGAACCGCGACTCGAACCGGCCCGAGAGGTTTTGTATGAACCGGGGCTGGTACCTGTCCTCGATCCCTGCCCACGGGATCCAGCCGAGCAGCGCCATCAGCTGGCACCCGTTGCACACGCCCAGTGAGAACGTGTCTGCCCGCTCGTAGAACCCCCGGAACTGATCGAAGATCCCTTTGTTGAACCGGATGACCCCGGCCCATCCCTTGGCGGAATCCAGGACGTCCGCGTAGCTGAACCCCCCGACGAAGGCCACCCCGCGGAAGACGTCCAGATCCACCTTCCTCTCGAGGAAATCGGTCATCGTCACGTCCCAGACGTCGAATCCCGCCTGATGGAAGGCCGACGACATCTCCCGGTCGCTGTTGCTTCCCTCTTCCCGGATGACCGCGACGGCAGGCTTCTCCTTTTTCCGCAGGAGGGCCGGCGATGCGGGCGCGGGAGGGAATGTGAGCCGGTAGGAAGGTCCCGGACGGTCGTGGATGTTCTTTTTCTCCTCCCGGGCGCATTTCGGGTTTGCCTGGAGCCTCTCCAGCCGGTGGCTTGTCTCCTCCCAGATATCCCTAAGGGTCCTCATGTCTTCGTCGAGGGTGATCCGGCGGTTACATTTGACCCTGATCCGCCTTGCCCGGGCTGTCCTGCCGAGGATCCGGAAGGGGACCTTCGCCTTGCGTAATCTTGCGACGATCGCCTTCGCGTCCTTCGGCAGGTACTCGATGACCAGGCCCGCCTCCTCGGAGAACAGGAAGGAAATCGGTTCGACGTCTTCCGCGGACAGTTCGAGCCCGCAATTTCCGGAAAACGCCATCTCCAGGACCGTCGCGACGAGCCCGCCGTCGCTGCGGTCGTGCCCGGAAAGGATCAGGCCCTTCGCGATCAGCCCCTGGACCGCGTTGAAGGCGCGCTTCAGGAGCCTGGGATCGTCCACGTCGGGGGAGAGGTCGCCGACCTGCCCGTACACCTGCGCGAGCGCCGACGCGCCGAGCCGGTTCCTGCCGTTGCCCAGGTCGATGAGGAGGAGCCGGCTCTTCCCCGGCCGCTTGATGTCGGGGGTTACCACCCTCGTTATGTTCGGGCACGGGGCGTATGCCGAGATCACCAGCGACCCCGGCGACTTGACCGTCTCGGCCGTCTCCCCGGCGCCGACCTTGGCCGCCATGGAGAGGCTGTCCTTCCCGCCGTCGATCGCGATGCCGAGAGAGATCAGGATGTCCCGGAGAGCTACCGCCGCGTCGTAGAGCCTCGCCCCTTCGCCGGGCAGTTTCGCCGCCCACATCCAGTTCCCGGAACACTTGACGTCTTCGAGCCGGCTGATCTTCGCCCACACGAGGTTTGTCAGGGTCTCCGCGACGGTGAGCCGGGCCATCGCCGCGGGATCGATGAGGGTCTTGAGCGGCTGCTCGCCGATCGAGATGGCCGCACCGGTGAGCCCGAAGTGGCTCTGGGCGATGACCGCGACGTCGGAAACGGGCAGCTGCAGCGGCCCCGCGCACTGCTGCCTCGCGACCAGCCCCGTGACGCTCCGGTCGACCTTGTTCGTCAGGAATCGCTTCGACCCGACGGAGACGAGCCGCAGGACCCGGTCGAGCGCGTCCCTGACGGCCAGGTTCTTCGGAAGCGTGAGAGGCGCGAGCGCGGGCGGGATCCGGTTGAGCCGGTACTTCTTCTGCGGCATGTCGCCCAGGACCTTCTCCAGGTCGAGGTCCACCGGCGTGCTTCCGTCGGTCTCGTCGTACAGGACGATCCGGCCGTCCCCCGTGATCTGCCCGATGAAGGCGCAGGGAACCTTCTCCCTGCGGCAGATCGCCTCGAACATGTCGGCGCTCCCGGGACGGATGAGGAGCGCGTTCTGCTCCTGGTACTCGGCGCCCCAAAGCTCCAGGACGGAAAGGGTCTCGTCCCCGCTCAGGATCTTGCGGATCTCGATTCTGGCGCCCGCCGGATAGATGATCTCCTTGACGACGTTGCAATTTCCCCCCGCGCCCTGGTCGTGGATGCTTACGATGGGGTTTTTCTCCCCCATTTCGACGCAGGCGCGGATGACCCGGTTCATCTTCTGCTCCATTTCGGCGTCGCCGCGCTGGACGGCGTTGAAGTCGAGCTCCGCGATGTTCTCCCCCTGGATCATGCTGGAGGCGGCCCCGCCCCCCATGCCGATCCGGTACGCGGGCCCTCCGACCTTCGTGACGAGCATCCGGGGTTCCGGCCTTCCTTTCTGCCCGTGGCGGGAATCCATCTGTCCGATACCGCCGGTGAACATGATCGGCTTGATCCATTCCCTGCGTTCCCCGTCCGGGAGCCGCAGGCCGAGCGCACGGGTGAATCCCTGGATGACGGGTTCGCCGAACTTGTTCCCGTAGTCGGAGGCGCCGTTGCTCGCCTGGATCTCGATCTCAAGCGGTGTGGCGAGGTTGCCCGGGTATTCGAAGGAGGGATCCTCCCAGGGGAGCCGGTAGCCGGGGATCCGCAGGTTTCCGACGCAGTACGCCGCGGTGCCGGCGACGACGAGCCCCCCCGTCCCGTGGCCTGGACGTCCCGGATCCTTCCCCCCGTGCCCGTCTCCGCCCCGGGGAACGGGGCGACGCCGCTCGGGAAGTTATGGGTCTCCGCCGTGAAGATGAGATGATAGGTCGGATTCGCCATGGTGAGCCGCGAGCATTGCCCGGGGTGTTCGGGCACGATCGTGCGGATCCGGTATCCCCGGATCGCGCTCGAGTTGTCCCGGAAGGCGATCACGCTGTTGGCCGGGTTCGCCTTGAGTGGTTCCTTGAGTATCTCCATCAGCGTTTCCGGGACCCGTCTGCCGTCGACGACCAGTTTTCCCTTGAAGAACCAGTGGCGCGAATGCTCGCTGTTCGACTGGGAGAGGTCGAAGCACTCCACATCGGTCGGATTGCGCTTGAGGTCTTTGGCGAAGAGGTCGTAGTAGTACTCGACGTCCCAGGCGTCCAGTCCCAGTCCAAGCGTCGCGTTGATCTCCTGAAGCGCCGAAATCCCCTCTTCGATGAGCGGGACGGTGCCGTGGGCTTGCGGTCGTATCCCCGTCTCGAAGGTCGAAAGGGTTTCGGGATAGGGGCATTCGGTCATCCGGTCGTGGATTTCGGACAGGAATCGGTCCCGTGCCTCTTTGTCAAGCGCAGAATCCGTAACCGGCCGAAACTTCCTCGATCGCTCGATTCTTCTTATCTTGTCCAGGCCGCACGCCCGGCAGATCGAGACGGCATTCGTCGACCATGCCGTCGTGAAGTTCATTCGGGGTCCCACTTCGATTACCTGGTTCCCGGCGAGAAGACTCCCGGAGGCGAACCGGTCCGGCGAAAAGGTTTCCGCCAGAAGCCACCGGAGCGTGCCGAGCTCCGCTTCGGTCAGGGGCGCCGATGTCTGGACGTTGAAGCAGTACTCCGTTTCGATCCCTTTGATGTGCGGGGAGACGTTTTTCCCGGCGAAAGAGGCGAAACTGTCCCTCTTCGTATCGGAGAGCGCGGGATTTCTATAGAAATGCAGCAGTTTCATCGGCAGATACCGGCACTTTCCGGGGATGATGGGCTTCCGGATAACGGAGTCCGTTCCTCTTTGTTTTCCGTGAAGATATCTACGACGGTTCAACGGACATAGTATAGGGTATCCCGGAAATTCTCAAGAGCCTGGAGCGATATGGCCTTCCGATGAGGGACAGGGGAGAAGCGGTCTTGGCATTTCCCGGAATAGGCGTTATCCTTTTTTCTCCCCAATGCCCCGCTGTATTCGTGACAGGGGATATCCTTAGGAAATGCCGACGATGTGAAACGGAGGATAATGGTTTGGCTTACTGGTCTCCCTTTGCCGCTCTGGTAATCCTTTTATGGATCAGCGCTATCCTGTCCCTGTGGAGCGGATGGCGCAGGATCGCGAGGAAATTCCCGTATCGGGAGGTCCCCGATTCCCGGAGATTTACTTTCGTGAGAATGTCCCTGGGGAGCGGATTGTACCCCGCGGGCTACGGGGGAATGGTGTTCGTCCGCCTGAGTCCGCACGGTATAGGATTGTCGGTGATTTTTCTGCTCCGGTACTATCATCCCCCGATATTCATCCCCTGGTCCGAAGTGGCCCGTTGCGTGCGGGAGAAGGTTCGCGGGACCTACGTCACGAAGCTTTCGCTTCGGGAGGAAGCAAGCGAATTCGCCTTCTACGGGGAATTGGGGGAGTCGATCAATCAGACGTACCTTTCGGGAAAATCCGCAAAAACCACCTGACGTCTTCCCGTTGTCCCGGTTCGCTTTTCCCCCCGTTACTGCGTATCGGGCTCCCCGGCGCTCACTGCGAAATAGGTGCCACGAATGCCGATGGAGGCGGTCGGCGTGTCGAAACGGGCCGATTCGGGTGCCAGCTTGCCGATGAGCCCGGAAATGTACGCCATGGTACCCTTGGTGAGGCGGGTCACCAGGCCGAGCTCACCCTTTGCGGGAGAGAACAGGAATGTCTCGATGACGAGGCTGCTGTCCGGTCCGAGCGAGAGGGTGGAGTTGTCCCGGAGGATGACGCCCAGTGACCCGTCCGGGCCGGTTCTCAGGATGTCACCGACAACAAGCTTCGTTCCTGTGGATGCAGGGAACGCCTTCCCTTCGCGGGTGACCGTAACGGACCCTTTGGAGTTGTGCAACACGCCGATGGTCTCCTGGGCAACCGCGGGAAGAGCCACCGCCAGGAGAAATACCGTAACCAGTAGGATAACGATGGACAGTCGGGTCCTCATGGTCTTTCTCACTGAATATGTCAATGTCCCGGTCCTCCTTCTCCTGCTGCTTCCAGGTAAATGACATGGAAGATGCGTGCCAAGTGGCGGGGAGGAGAATATGTTATGAATAACAGTTGGTTCCAGGTATCAGGGGCGAGGCGAGGGAGACGGAAACCGGGGAAGAACCCGGGGATGTCCCATGGAATGTGCCCAAAATCGTCACCTCTGCAGAAAGGGCGATGACACCGGCTTGCCCCCCGCCGAATATCACGATACGTTCGATATCGAACCGGCGGGAGATCGTCTCAAGCGATTTGTTCGGCGGAAGAGGAGAGCGGGGCAAGGTCCTGCAAGAATGCGGGAGTAGCGGGGATCGGGATGGATTCCGACGAGGTTTACCGAAACGCCGCCGATGCGATCGGGAAGGCCCGGGCCCTGATTATCGCCTCCGGGGCCGGAATGGGGGTGGACTCCGGTCTGCCGGACTTTCGGGGGGAGCGGGGATTCTGGAAGGCGTACCCGATGTACGAGCGGCTGGGAATTTCTTTTGTGGGAGCGGCCAACCCGACCCATTTTCTCCACGATCCGGCGTTCGGCTGGGGATTCTATGGTCATCGGACCCATCTCTACCGTCAGACGGAGCCGCACGACGGGTTTCGGATTCTAAGGCAATTGGATCCGTCGATTCGGGCTGGCGCATTTCGTATTCACCTCCAACGTTGACGGTCATTTCCAGAAAGCGGGGTTCGAGGAAGAGAGGATGCTGGAAGTCCACGGCTCCATACACCACCTGCAGTGCCTTTCGCCCTGTTCCGACGCGATCTGGCCGAACCGGGAGGAGATCCCGGTCGACCACCGGACCATGCGCGCCCTGCATATCCCCGGATGTCCCCGCTGCGGCGGCGTGGCCAGGCCCAATATCCTGATGTTCGGTGATTTTTCCTGGCTCGGCGATCGCACCGAACGTCAGGAAAGTCTCTTCGGGAGATTCCTCGAGGAAACCGGGGAATGCGAGGCGGTGGTCATCGAAATGGGCGCCGGTAGCGCCATTCCGACCATCCGCGGCATGAGTGAACGTCTCGGTCGCCGTCGCGGGGTGACGGTCGTCCGGATCAATCCGCGGGAGCCGTGGATTGACGAACCGCATCTGTCGATCGCCGACGGTTCCTTACATGCGCTGAGAAAGATCGAGGCGATGTTGCCCGAAGAACGATAGGGGCAGTGCACCGTCCCGCCCGGGATCCGGTCGTTTCGGATGTGAGGACGTAATCAAAGGTCCATCACGAGCTTGTTGGCGGGGGAGGTATCGATCGTGGTGCGGAAGGCCTCCAGGGTCGCCGAGGCCGCCCGGAAATCCTCCGTGGGGGGAAAGACCGGATCCACGGATCCGCTTCGCTCCAGGGCGTCGAGAACGGTCGTGATGGTGATCGTGTGGATGTCTCGTGCGGGCTGATAGGCGGCTTCTTCATAGTCCTCAAGTATCGTGACAGAGAAAACCCCGCCGGCGGCAAGATCCGAAAGGAGCTGGCGCACCAGGTGGGCGGGCATTCCCAGAACGTCGGCGACTTCGGGGGCGATCAGCGGTTTTTCCCCTTTTGAGAATTTCCGTATCACCACCCGGGCGATCAACAGGGAAAGAAGCTTCCTGTTGTACGGGCTGACTTTCCCCGGGTCCGCGGGCCCCCCGTAGGTGTGTACGTTCTGGACGGCATGGGAGAGTTCCGATCCGAAGAGGACGATCATCCAGCTGACCTGCAACCAGGTCAGGAACAAGGGCAGGGCGGCAAAGCTTCCGTAGATGGCGTTGGCCCGGGTCACGCCGACCTGGAAAGCGATGTATAACCACTGGAAGGCCTGGTAGGCGGTTCCCGTGACCACGGCTGCGATCAGCCCCGACCGGAAACGGACTTTCGTGTTCGGCATGTAGATGTAAATGAAAGCGAACAGCGCCCAGATCAGGCAATAGGGAATGATGCCCAGCAGGAGGAGGATCGGTCCCGGGGGCACTCCGAAGCGGGAAACGATCTCCGCCACGTATCTCAACTTGCCCGCCATCGTTACCGTCAGGCTGCTTGCCATGACAAACAGGAGCGGGCATACCATCACGACCGAAAGGTAGTCGCTGCTTTTTCGGCCAAAACTGCGGTGTTTTTCGACATTCCAGATATCGTTGAACGAACGCTCGATGTATCCGAGCACATTTATGACGGACCAGAACAGCAGGGCGACCCCGATCCCGGCGACGATGCCTCCCTGGGTTTTCCGGAGAAGGGAGTCGGAAAATTCGAAAACCTTCTGCAACACGACCTCCTGGCCGGAAAATTTTTCCAGGAGCTGTAATTGGAGTCTCTTGTCGAACCCGAATCCTTTTGCGATGCCGAAAATCATCGCGATGATGGGTACGATCGAGAGCAGGGAATAGAAGGTCAGCGCCGACGCCTTCACGGAGCAATGATCCTCCTGAAAGCCCCGTATCGTCATGAGAAGGACCTTGAGCGTTCGTACGAAATACGCTTTTGTCCGGGAGAGGTCCTTTACCGGAAGAACCCAGATGTCGGTTTTGAGGAAATCGAGCGTGGTGGAGATCTTTTGTTTCATCGTCGCCCTTTCCCGGAACGGATCCGGTTCTCCTCCCCAATGGAATTGATGACGGGGTTCCTGATTTCTACGGAAAATATTTTCTCAGATTTTCCGGTTCGGGAGTTTTGAAAATTCCTCCGGCACGACGCTTAAAAAATGAGCATGCTGTTCGGCTGCGAAGAAAAAACCGTTGCTGGCCCGACCGCGTATTTTCATTATATCAATGTTCGTAAATATTCCGCATGGTAGTCCACAGGTTATCCACATACTTTGTGGAAAGGCAGGGGGAGTAATTTATTCCCCCTGCCGTGGCGCATGGCAATCAGGACTTAGTAGTTCTCCGGCGCAGGGACGAACCAGGCCTGGGGGTGGGCGCACGTGACGCAGCGATCAGGCGCTTCGGTACCCTCGTGAATGCGACCGCATTTGAGGCACTTCCACCGGATCGGTTTCTCCCGCTTGAACAGGGTCCCGTTTTTCAAACGTGCGAGCAAGGTCTGATAACGCTTCTCGTGCTCCACTTCCACCTCGGCGACACGGAAAAAAATCGCCGCGGCCGCCTTGAACCCTTCCTCCTCGGCGATCTTCCCGGAAGTCGGGTAGATATGGGACCACTCGTCGTGCTCCCCGGCGGCAGCCGCCTCCAGGTTGACGGCGGTGTCGCCGATCCGGGTCGGGTAGGCGGCGGTGATTTCGACGTCTCTTCCCTCGAGCAGTTCGAAGTAGCGCTTGGCATGCATTCTCTCGTCGGACGCCGTTTCCAGGAAGATGCTGGCGATCCCTTCGAATCCCTCCTTGGAGGCGATGCCCGCATAGAAGGTGTACCGGTTCCTGGCCTGCGATTCCCCTGCGAATGCCGCAAGCAGATTCTTTTCCGTCCTCGATCCTTTCAGTCCCATGAACTTTCCTCCTGTTTGGGTGCTTCCCGGGATGGATTACGATAGTATCACCGGGTCGCCAGCAGGAAAATAAAAAAGAGCCCGGCCCGTGGTGCGGGCCGGGCGGCCGGTACCGGCATCAGGAGTGCATGCTGAGGATTGCTGCCGCCTCGTCGGATCGCGCCCGGAAAATCTTCTCCGGTTTCACGAGCATGACGGGACGCTTCGTCGTGTAGACGACTTTTTCCGCGACGCTCCCCATGAGGGCCCGGGTCAGTCCCGTGCGCCCGTGCGTACTCATGATGATGAAATCCACATCCTCCCGGTGCGCCAGGCCGAGAATCCCGGCATAGGGGGGTCCTTCCCCGACCTCGACCCGGGTCTTGATTCCTTTACTTCTCGAGGCCTGAAGCGATCGATTTCAGGTAGGCGTTGGCAGTGTCGATTGTGTCCAGGGTTGCCCGTTCCTCCGTCTCGGGACCTACTTCCGGTGTGCTTGCGAGCGGATTCCGGATGACCTGGAAAAGAATCACCTCGTGGCCGAGGGCCTTGGCGATCTTCTCCGCCTGCTCCACCGCCCGTTCCGCCAGTTTGGATCCGTCAAGCGGTACGAGGATCTTCGGTTTCATCGCGCCACCTCCTTTTTTTTCAGGGAAGCCGTCGCCAGGTTACCGAAAGGACTTACATCCTCATTGTATAAAAATATCTGGATTTATTCAAACGGGATCGCTTAGGGGAAGCAAAGACAAGCTCCCGGTCCGGGTTCCGGATGGTATGATGAGCCCCGGGGCCAACCGGTGTCCGCGGGAAACCCTGCTTTTTCCACAAATGTCGGAACGCTGACAGGAACCGCTCCATGTCCCACAGTGTCCTCGTGATCGAAGACGACCGGGATATCGCCCGCCTGCTGGAACTTCACCTCCGGGATGAGGGATATGCGGTGACCGTCGTTCACGACGGGAAAACCGGGCTTCAGAAGGCCCTCGCGAAACCGTACGACATCATCATCCTGGATCTCATCCTTCCGGGGATGGACGGGCTGGAGGTATGTCGTCATATACGAACGGGACCGGACTACGCCCCCGTTCTGATGCTCACTGCCCGGTCCACGGATGTGGACCGGATCCTGGGACTGGAGATGGGGGCGGACGACTATCTTACGAAACCTTTCAACGTACGCGAGCTCCTGGCACGGGTGAAAGCCCTTTTGCGAAGAGTGGAGGCGTTGCGGGGGAAAGACCCTTCAGCGCCGAAAAAGATGATCCGGGCGGGAGACTTGACCATCGACCCGGAGAAACGAAAGGTGACCGTTGAGGGTAAGCCCGTCCACCTGACCGCGCGGGAATTCGAACTCTTGCTGGAATTCGCCCGACATCCCGGGCGGGCCTACACCCGGGGCCAGCTGCTGGACAAGGTGTGGGGATACAGTTACCAGGGGTATGAACACACCGTCAACTCCCATATCAATCGTCTGCGGGAAAAGATCGAGACGAATCCGGCCAAGCCCCGGTACATCCTTACGATCTGGGGGGTCGGCTACCAGTTCGCCGAACCAGAGGTTCGGAAAAAGGGGTAGCGGGTGTTCAGGACGCTTTACGGAAAACTCTCCGCCGTCCTGCTGCTGCTTTTTTTAGGCATCGGGACCCTGTTCGTTCTGTTGACCCTTTTCACCACCCGGGTCCATCTCCAGGAAATGACCCAGAAACTGAACCGGTCCCTTGCCCGGCACATCGCCTCGGAGACACCCCTGATGCGGAGCGGCCGCGTCCAGGAAGGACCGATCCGGGAGATCTTCCACATGCTGATGGCCGTCCATCCCGGGATCGAGGTGTACCTGCTCGACAAAGAAGGCAAAATCCTCGCCTACTCCGCCCCTCCCGGCAAGGTGAAACGGGAACGGGTATCCCTGAAACCTCTGGAGTCGTTTCTTGCCGGGACCGAGGCGTTGCCCATTCTGGGTGACGACCCGCGCAGTCCCGGAGGAAAGAAGGTCTTCTCCGTCGCTCCCGTCTCTCCGGAGGGGCCGGCGGAAGGGTATCTCTACGTCATTCTGGGCGGCGAGGAGTACGACACGGTCTCCCGCATGCTCCAGGGAAGCTACATCCTGCAACTGAGCACCTGGGCGGCCGCGGGCGGGGTACTGTTCGCTCTCCTGGCCGGCCTGCTCCTTTTCTACCGGCTTACCCACCGGCACAGAAAGTTGGCGAAGGCTGTGGAGGACTTCCAGCGGAGCGGGTTTTCGGACAAGCCCGAGATTCTAGAGCGGTTCGAAGCGGGCAAAGGGGACGAGATCGAGCGGCTGGGAGCCGCCTTCGCGCAGATGGCGGACCGGATCGCCCAGCAGATCCGGGACCTGAAACAGGCCGACGGTCTCCGGCGGGAGCTTGTGACGCACGTCTCCCACGACCTGCGCACGCCGCTCACCTCTCTCCAGGGGTACCTCGAAACCCTTTCCATGAAAAAAGGCGAGCTATCCTACCAGGAACAGGAGGAATATCTCCGGATTGCCCTGAGCCATTGCCGGCGTCTCTCCACGCTGGTCTCGGAACTCTTCGAGCTGTCCACGCTGGACTCTCCCGATGTCGCGATTCGGAAGGAACGGTTTTCGCTGGGGGATCTTGCCCAGGACATCGTAGCGAAGTTCCGGCTCCCCGCGGACGAGAAAAAGATCCGGCTCGAGATGCGGATCGAGGAAGGGATTCCTTTCGCCCTCGGCGATATCGGTCTCATCGACCGGGTACTGGAGAATCTGATCGGGAATGCCCTGCGGCATACCCCCGAGGGCGGAGAAATCACCATCGAGGCGAAACGGGCGGAGACCGGCGTGACCGTCCGGGTTTCGGATACGGGTTGCGGAATCCCGCCGGAACGGCTTACCCGTCTGTTCGACCCGATCCCCGGAAGATACGGGGAGCCCGGGAAGGATGGGGAAGGCGCGGGCCTGGGCCTGGTCATCGCCCGCAGGATTCTCGAGCTTCACGGATCCGACCTGCGCGTCGAAAGCGTGGTCGACACCGGCTCGACTTTCGAATTCATCCTGCCGGAAGCGTTCCTATCCCCAAATATCCCGTGATCAAAACGTGACTCTTCCGTTACGGCCACGTGATGTCAACGCGTCAGTATGAAAGGTAACACGGTCGAAAACCGGAAGGGACGGCCGCGGGAAAACCGGGAAGGGAGGGGGAGCATGAACACGAATCCCACACGCGGCCAGGTCATCACACCCCATGAAACCCCGAACCGGCGGCGCTTTCGGAAGACGGCGGCCGGTGGCCGGGTCCCTCGGCGCAAGGGCAAGGTACGCAACCATTGACGGGACAGGAGGCGGATGCACGATGGAAATGCTGATGACACATAGGATGGGAAGGAAGGAGTTCCTGCGGTTCTCCTTCCTCCTGGCGGGAGCTGCGTTGACCGATTTCACGATTCTGCGGGACAGGGCAGTCGCCGCGGAGGTCTCCCCGGCAAGCGGGAACAAGGGAACGGGGGAGGCGGGAATGATCAAAGTCTATTCCGCTGCCAAAGGGGAATATGTCATGACGGAAAAAGTGATCAAGACGGAAGCCGAGTGGAGGAAGATACTTACCCCCGAGCAGTTCGCGATAACCCGGAAAAAGGGTACGGAGAGGGCGTTTACCGGGAAGTATCTGAACAACCACGAAAAGGGGATCTACCGCTGCGTGGGCTGCGAAAACGACCTCTTCCGGTCGGAGACCAAGTACGATTCCGGAACGGGGTGGCCCAGCTTCTACGAACCGATCGCAAAGGAAAATGTGCGCACAAAGACCGACATCAGCTGGTTCGTGAAAAGAACCGAGGTGCTGTGCAGCAGGTGCGATGCCCACCTGGGCCACGTGTTCGATGACGGTCCGAAACCGACCGGGCTTCGATACTGCATAAACTCGGTCGCCCTGGATTTCGCCAAGGCGGAGTAGTGGGGGGTTGTAACGGGCGGCCGGAGCTGATTGCGCCGCCAGGAAACCGCATTTTCAGGAAGGAGCGGGAACATGGGAATGCTTAACGTAACCGGGATAACAACGGCGTTGGCCCTCGTTGCGGTTACTGCCGTGGCCGCCGGGAACGATTCGATGACGAAACCGAAGGAAGCGTTTCCGGAAAACAGGAGGTGGCGACTTTCGCCGGCGGCTGCTTCTGGTGCATGGAAGCGCCGTTCGACAAGCTCCCCGGAGTCATCTCGGTCACCGTCGGATACACCGGGGGAAAACGTCAAAAATCCGACGTACGAGCAGGTCTCCGCCGGCGGGACCGGCCACGCCGAGTCGGTGCAGATCGTCTTCGACCCGTCAAAGATCGGGTACGGGAAGCTGCTCGATATCTACTGGCGCAATACCGACCCGACCGTGAACGACCGGCAGTTTTGCGACAAGGGAACCCAGTACCGTCCTGCCATCTTCTACCATGGGGAAGAGCAGCGACGGATTGCGGAAAAGTCGAAGGAGGAGCTGGAAAAGACCAAACCCTTCAAGGAACCGATTCTCACCGAGATCACCCCGGCGGGCGAGTTCTACCCCGCCGAGGAGTACCACCAGCACTACTACAGGAAAAACCCGATCCGGTACAAGTACTACCGATACGGGTGCGGCCGCGACCGGCGGCTCGAGGAGCTGTGGGGAAAAGAAGCCGGTGGTCATTGATCGGAGCAACCATCAGGAGGTAATGGCGATGTTTTCCTCACGGAAGCTTTCCCTGGTTCTTTCTTTCGCCGTGGCCCTTTGTTTCCTGGTCCTGTCGGCGCCCGGGGAGTCCGGCGGTCCGAAGACGCAGGACGGGGGATATCCTGTGGTCACGTTTTACGTGGCCTGATACGACGTCGGGAAAGCGGCCCTGGAAGGGCTGCACGGGGTACAAAGCGTAAGGAACGGGTTCCGCGGCATGAGGGAGGTCAACACGGTATCCTTCGACCCCGCGGAGACCACCGTGGAAGAGATGGTGGAAGCGCTGACACGGGCGGGGACCTACCGGGGAACGGCGCAATGACGCGGAGGATGCCCCGGCTTCCCCGGTTCCGTACCGGAAATTGCCGGGGGCTCCTCCGTTGGAAAGAACCGGGGGTCTACGCGAGGGTGTCGACCAGCCCCTTCACCGCCGCCACCGACTTGTCCATCATCGCCTGCTCCTCGGCGTTGAGCTTGAATTCGATGATCTTCTCCACACCGTTGGCGCCCAAAACCGCGGGTACGCCGACGAAGTAGCCCTTCACGCCGAACTCTCCGTTGAGGTGAACGCAGGAGGCGAGAACCCGCTTCTGGTCCTTGAGGATGGACTCGACCATGGCGATCGTGGAGGATGCGGGGGAGTAGAAGGCGGAGCCGGTCTTGAGAAGGGCGACTACCTCGCCGCCGGCCTTGCGGGTGCGGTTCACCATGGCTTCCATCACTTCCTTCGCCTTGGCCGCACTTCCGTACTTTCTCTCCAGAAGCTCCATGACGGGAATCCCGTTCACGTTTGCGTAGCGAACCAGGGGAACCATGTCGTCGCCGTGCCCGCCCAGGGTCAGCGCGGTCACGTCCCGGACGGATACGCCCAGTTCCCAGGCGATAAAGGTGGCGAACCGGGCCGAATCGAGAACTCCCGCCTGGCCGATGAGGCGGTTGTAGGGGAAACCGGTGATCTTCTGGCAGAGGGTCACCATCGCATCCAGCGGGTTGGAGATGACGATGACGAAGGAAGCGGGGGCGTGCGTCTTGATCCCCTCGGCGACCTGTCTCATGATCTTGGAATTGACCTCGATCAGGTCGTCCCGGCTCATTCCCGGCTTCCGCGGAAGACCCGCCGTGACGATGACGACATCGGCGCCGCTGATATCCTCGTAGCTGTTGGTCCCCTTCAGGGTGACATCGAACCCGTCCACCGGGGAGGCCTCGGCAATGTCGAGACACTTCCCCTGGGGCATCCCCTCGACGATGTCGAACAGCACGACGTCGCCGAGTTCGCGCAAGGCGCAAAGCTGCGCGAGCACTCCACCGATCTGACCGCCGCCGATGATCGCAATCTTCTTTTTGGACATGGGGGCCTCCTTCGGGATGAGAGGTACGATCATGCTGAATATGCCTCAAAATATACCATGGGCGCAGGGTTGTACAGGGGGTCGGTTGCCCTTCAGCGGGGAGGGGGCGGCTCGGGTTCCACGCCCCTTCCGGCGAACCGGGCGGCGATCTCGCGGAACTCGTCCCGGACCTGCAGGAATGCGTCCAGCACGTCGGGGTCGAAGTGCGTCTCCCGCTCCCCGCTCATGACGCGCACCGCTTCTTCGTGGGATCGCGCCGTCTGGTATCCGCGCTGGTAAATCATGGCGTCGTAGACATCGGCCACCGCCATGAGGCGCCCCGGGATGGGGATCTCCTCTTCCTTCAGGCCGTGCGGGTATCCCGTTCCGTCCCACCTCTCGTGGTGGTTGAGAGCGATCTCGTCCGCAATCCGGAGAAACGATTCCTCCCCCAGCAGGGTTTGCGCCAGCCGGATCGTCTCCGATCCGTAGATGGTATGCCGCTTCATTTCCTCGTATTCCTCCGGGGTCAGCGGTCCCGGCTTGAGAAGAATCCGGTCCCGCACCCCCACCTTCCCGATGTCGTGGAGCGGGGCGAGGCGGAAGAGGAGGTCGACGGTGGTCTCTTCCAGGTAATGGCGGAAGCGGGGATGAATTTGCAGACGCCTGGCAAGGACCAGCATGTAGTGCCGGGTGCGCTGGATGTGCCCCCCGGTCTCATGATGGCGTGTCTCGGCCAGGGCGGCCAGGCTCTGGATGATGGCGTCCTGCGTGAGGGCCAGTTTCCGGGTTCGTTCCCGGACCTCCCTGTCCGCCCGCAGGAAGCGCAGCGAGGTGACCAGCGTGAAGACGAGCCCCAGGGTGGCCACCGGGATGACGGGAGGAAGGTAGATCTGCCGGTGTGCCAGGAGCCAGTAGGAGCCGAGACCAGATGGCTGCGGCGGAAGGGATGATCGCTGCAAGACCCCAGATGGCGCGTTCTCTCGCCAGGAGCACCGTCAGCAGAAAGCCGGGGACGAGAACAAGGAGGAGTTGGAGACCCCGCGCCCATCGGGGGGTCGCGATCGGGTCTCCCGACAAAAGGTTGTCGATGATCGTGGCGTGGATCTCGACCCCCGGCTGGGCGGCTTCCAGCGGCGTGGTCCGGATCTCCTTGAGGCCGGCGGCGGTGGTCCCGACGATGGCCATTTTTCCTTTCAGCGCAGCCGGGTCCGCCGTATCGTCCAGGATGGCCGCAGCGGAGATGTGGGGGAAAATGATGACGTCCCCCGCGGTAGTTCACCAGAAGGTTGCCGCGACGGTCGAGGGGGATCGTTCTCCCGTTCCACCACAGCGCCTCGACGCCCTCCGGCCCGGTCTCCAAAACGGCGTCGCCGCCGCGGGCCCGCAAGGCAACTGCAAAGGCGAGGCTTGGGTAGAGGAGCCCCTGGTGGCGGATCACTAGCGGAACGCGCCGCAACACACCGTCGGGGTCCGGGACGATATTGAAAAATCCCGAGGCGCCCGCCGCGCGCGCCAGGACAGGGAGGTTGCAGACGACGCCCGGGGCGTCGAAAAGGCCCGCGACGTCGTCCGTCCCGCCGCTCGAGCGCACCGCCGCCCGCAGCGGGTGCAGGACGCACGATCCCCCGCGCGACTCGTCGAAATCGAACTGGTAGCCGAGAACGAAGGGCCCTCCGGCAAGGGTCTCCGCCAGGGCCCGGTCGGTGTCGAGTGCCTCCGGGGAGATACCCGAAAGACCGATGTCCACCCCCAGGTCGCGCCGGACCTCCTCGGAGAGGAATCGAAGAGACGTCCGGTCGGGCTCGGCGAATACCATGTCGAGTCCCACCGCCGCCGCGCCGCGCTCCGCGATCTTTCCCAGGAGGCGGGCCACCCGGTAGCGGGGCCACGGCCACTGCCCCAGGCTTTCGAGGGTTGCCTCGTCGAGATCCACTACGACCACGGAGCTGTTCACCGGCCGATGGGGAGCGGAACGCAGGAAGGAGTCGTACACCTTCCCTTCCAGGAAGAGGACGAGGGAGGGAGGCCAGATGCACAAGGCCCCCGCGAGAAGAGTGAGAAGAAACCCGGGGACGAGAAATGGGAGGATGGGCGGCCTGCGCGGGCGTCGCACCTTAGCGCACCGTCACCTCCACGCGGCGGTTCCGCGGTTCGGAGACCTGGTCGCCGGTGGGGATGAGAGGGTTGTCCTTTCCATGAGAGGTGATGTCGATGATGGCGGGGTCCGTCCCCTCCTTGATGAGAAGGGCGGCCACCGCCTCCGCCCTCTCCAGGGAGAGCCGGTAGTTGTATTCCTTGGATCCCAACGTGTCGGTATGCCCCACCACGCTGATGTCCACGGGCTTTCGTTCCCGGATGGTCCGCACGACCTTTTTCAGGTCGTCATGCGATTGCCGGGTGAGTTCCGCGGTGTCGTGCTTGAAATACAGGATGAACTGCAAGGGAGGTTGCGGGAGAGCTTCGAGAGCGGGACCGACCAGGGAGCGAACTTCCTCCGCGGACATGACGGTGGGCTCGCCCGGGGCGGCCCCGGATGCGACGCTTACGGTCTGCCGGGGCTTGGAGAGGATTTTTTCGCCTCCTGCGCCCGACACGATGATAGCGCCGGTTTTCCCCTGATCGTCGGGTAGGAGAACGATGACATCCCTGCGGGACGACGCGCACGAGGAAAGAAGCAGCAGGAAGGCGAGGCAGGCCGCAAGGGTGCGAGGCATCCCCTTGGGATCCGATCCTGGGTAGCGGCTACGCATCCCGCCTCATTCCGGGCCTGGCCGCCCGACCACCTTGACCGCAAACCGGGTCCCCCGGATGCCGATGGAGGCCATCGGCGTCTCGAAACGGGCCGACCCGGGGGCCAGCTTGCCGATGAGACCCGAAAGGTACGCCATGGTCCCCCGGCTGATGCGTGCGAGCAGACCGAACTTCCCCTCGTAGGGAGAGAAGAGGAAGGTCTCGATGACGATGCGGCTTTCCGGACCGATGGAGAGGGTGGAATTGTCCCGAAGGATCACGCCCATCGACCCGTCGGAA
Organism: uncultured delta proteobacterium; assembly: GCA_963811025.1. GTDB lineage: Bacteria > Desulfobacterota > Deferrimicrobia > Deferrimicrobiales > Deferrimicrobiaceae > CSP1-8. The sequence goes on along the minus strand of CAWEPX010000032.1, from coordinate 189,368 downwards.
CCGGTAGTCAGGGTGTCGCCGGCGAGGAGCTTCGTCCCCGGGGTTGCCGGCAGGTCCTGGCCCCCGCGGTTGACGGCGGCAGCTCCCGCGGAGGACCGCACCGTGCCTATGGTGCCAAGGGCGGCGGCGGCAACTCCCTGCGCCAGGACGGACATCGCAGCCAGAAGGATAACAACGCTCCGTGCGGCCCTCATGGCCTCCCTTCTCCGGGCCGTCAAGGTCCCGATACTCCTTACTTTTTATGCCTTTCCTCCCCACGTATGTCAAGGGTTCGGGTGGGGGATACTTGTGGAAATGTTTTCGCGCAGCGTCTGCCTTTGGTTATGACGACCTGTTTCCAGGTCCGGCGTTTCGCACTTCCGCCGGCACCATGTCCGCGAACTGCGCGAAGTTCGCCTCGAACATCCCCGCCAGTTTTTTCGCCTGCGCGTCGTAGGCCGACTTCTCCCGCCACGTGGTGCGGGGATCGAGCATTTCCGCCGGGACATCGGGGCACGACGTGGGAACGTGCAGCCCGAAGAAAGGGTCATCCCTCGTTTCGACGCCGTCCAGCCTGCCGGAGAGGGCGGCACGCAGCATGGCCCGGGTCAGGGGGAGTGAAATCCTGTGCCCGGTGCCGTACGGCCCGCCGGTCCAGCCGGTGTTGACAAGCCACACGCGGGATTTGTGCCGGGTGATTTTCTCTCCCAGGAGCCCGGCATAGACGGAGGGGTGGAGAGCCATGAAAGGCCCTCCGAAACAGGCGCTGAACGTCGCCTCCGGCTCGGTGAGGCCCCGCTCGGTGCCCGCCACCTTGGCCGTGTAGCCCGAGAGAAAATGGTACATGGCCTGGGTGGGGTCCAGGGAGGCGATGGGGGGAAGGACGCCGAAGGCGTCCGCCGTGAGCATGACGATGTGCCGGGGGTGCCCCACGGATCCCTGCGTCGACGAACGGGGGATGGAGGACAGAGGGTAGGATGCGCGCGTGTTCTCCGTGAGCGATCCATCGTCCAGATCGATCTGCCTGTTGGCCGTGCTCATGGCGACGTTTTCCAGGATGGTTCCGAACATCCGGGTCGTTTGGTAGATCTCGGGCTCCGCTTCCAGGGAAAGCTTGATGACCTTCGCGTAGCACCCCCCCTCGAAATTGAACACCCCGTTGTCACTCCATCCGTGCTCGTCGTCCCCCACGAGCGTCCGGCCCGGGTCGGCGGACAGGGTCGTTTTCCCGGTTCCCGACAGCCCGAACAGGACGGCAACGTCGTTTTCGTCCTTCCCGAAATTGGCGGCGCAATGCATCGGCAGGACGCCCTTTTCCGGGAGGAGAAAATTCATCACCGTGAACAGGGATTTCTTGATCTCCCCCGCGTACAACGATCCCCCGATGAGAACCTCCCGCCGCCCGAAATGGATGAGGATGAAGACCTCGGAACGCGTGCCGTCCATCTCGGGGCTCGAATGGAACCCGGGTGCGTCGATTACCGTGAACTCCGGCACGTGCCGGGCGCGCATCTCCGGATCCGGGTCGGTGAGGAACATGTTGCGCACAAAAAGGTTGTGCCAGGCCATCTCCGTAATGACCCGGACCGGGAGCCTGTGCTCGTCGTCGGCGCCGATGAAGCAATCCTGTGCGAAGATCTCCTTCCCTTCCAAATAGGAGAGAAGCCGGTCGCGAAGCAGTTCGTACTTCTCCGTGTCGAAAGGGCGGTTGCCCTTTCCCCACCAGATCTGTTTTTCGCTCGAAGGTTCCCGCGCGAAGAACCGGTCATTGGGGGAACGTCCCGTGTACTCCCCCGTCCGCACCACCAGGGGACCCTTTATCGCCAGGTGACCCTCCCGGCGTTGAAGGGCATGTTCAATGAGAGCGCAAGGGGGAAGGTTCCACCACACGACCTCCGGGTTGAGGATCCCGTGCTGCACGAGGTTCTTTCCCTCCGGTCCGAACCCATGGGTTTTCATCTTTCTTCCTCCTTCGGGTAACGGGTGACAGGGGGTTCCGGCTAAAATTGGACAGAGGACGATCCGGGAGGTTTCGTAAGGGCCGGGGGCTGCTTTACTGTCGCCTTCAACGTTTCTTACCCAGGGGTGCCACTCGATTCACGGGCAGAACGAGCCGGTCCAGTCCCATATCCTCCTCTTCCCGGTACATGACCGTGGCTCCGGTCCGCGCCACGCCTATGATCCCGAATTCCTCGAACATCCGGTAGGCGTTGTCGACGTTCTCCTGCTTTCCCGTGATTTCCACGATCATATGGGCGGGGGCCACGTATATCACCTTGCCGCCGAAGATCTGGGTGGTCGACGTGACGTGGACGCGGTCCTGGGGCGACGCCTTCACCTTCAACAGGACCAGCTCCCTGTTGATCACGTCCGCGTAGGTCACGTCCTCGGTCTTGGGGATTTCCGTGATCTTGTCGATCTGCTGGACGATCTGCTCGATCTTGGTCCCTTCGCCGTGGGAAAACGAGATCGTCATCCGGCTCACCGCGTCGACGTGCGTGTGGCCGACGGTGATCGTCTCGACGTTGTACCGCTTCTTCCGGATGAGGGAGAGCAGCTTGTACAATACGCCCGGCTGGTTGTGGGCGAACGCCAGGATGGTGTGCGATTTCTTCGGTCTCATCGGGCGACCCTCATGTCGGAAAACCGGGAGCCCGCCGGGATCATGGGCAGGATCATCTCATTCATGTCCGTCACGACCTCGATCAGGTAGGCTCCCTTGTGCCTCATTGCGCGCCGCAGGGCCGGCTCGAGCGCTTTCCCATCGTTGACCCTTTCCCCGGCGATCCCGTATGCCGCGGCGAGTTTGATGAAGTCGGGGTTCTTCACCGGCGTCCCGACGAAACGGCTTCCGTGGAACAGGTCCTGCCACTGGCGGACCATCCCCAGAAAGTTGTTGTTCAGCAGCAGGATCTTGATGTCGATATTCTGCTCCATGATGGTGCCCAGCTCCTGGATGTTCATCTGGAAGGACCCGTCGCCGACGACCACCCACACGCGCTCCCCGGGACGGGCGAATTTCACGCCCATCGCCGCCGGGACCGAAAACCCCATCGACCCCAGCCCCCCGGAGTTGAACCACGTGTTGAACCGTGCAAACCGGTAATACCGTGCCGTGAACATCTGGTGCTGCCCGACGTCTGCGACCACGTTATCCTTCCCCCCGGTCAGCTCCGAAAGCTTCCGGAGTACGCTACCCATCAGGAGCGATTTCATGTTTCCCTTTCCGTTACCGCTGGTTACCGGGTCGATCTTCTCCCATTCCTTTCGGTTTTTCGCCGCGAATGCGTACCAGTCCCTGTATGGCTTCGGCTCCACGATCTTCGTCATCTCCACGACGGCGGGCTTGAGATCGCTGTAGATGGCTACCGTCGCGCGGACGTTCTTGTTGATTTCGGACGGGTCCTGCTCGACGTGGATCACGTCCGCATGCTGCGCGTACTCGTCGAGCTTCCCCGTCACGCGGTCGTCGAACCGCATTCCCAGCGCGATGATCAGGTCGGCGTGCTCGATCGCCCTGTTGGCCTCCACGGTCCCGTGCATCCCCATCATCCCGAGATATTGCGGATGATCGGTGGAGAGGGCGCTGATCCCGTGCAGGGTGCAGGAAAACGGCATGCGGGAACGCTCGAGGAACCGCCGCACCTCGACCTGTGCCCCCGACTGGATGACGCCGTGTCCGACGAAGACGATCGGCCGCTTCGCCCCCGCCATCAGTTTCTGCACGCGGTCGAGCTGATCCTTCCGGATCCCCGGCGGTTCCGGCACCGGGTAGCGGATCGTCGTGTCGAAGCCGTCGTCCGGGATCACGGCGTTCGCGACGTCCTTGGGGAAATCGATGTTGACCGGTCCTTTCCGGCCCGTGTTGGCGAGGTAGAACGCCTCCTTCACCACCCTGGGAATTTCGTACGGGTCGTCCAGGATGTACGACTGTTTCGTTACCGGAACCAGCATGCCGATGATGTCGCTTTCCTGGAACGCGTCGGTGCCGATCACGGAGGTCGCCACCTGCCCCGTGAGGGCGACGATCGGGACGGAGTCCATGTGGGCGTCCGCGATCCCGGTCATCAGGTTGGTGGCGCCCGGTCCGGAAGTGGCGATGCACACTCCGGGCTTTCCCGTAGCCCGTGCCATTCCCTGGGCGGCGAACGCCGCCGCCTGTTCATGGCGGACCATGACGTGCTTCAGCTGGGGGAACTGCGGGAACGCGTCGTACACCGGCATGATCGCCCCGCCGGTATACCCGAATAGGTAGGTCACCCCCTCTTCCACGAGGGACCGGCACATCAGTTCCGCGCCCCTGATCGTTTTCTTGCGTCTGGCCATAGGGTTCTTCTCCGTTTTCCTTGAAAATCTAGCTTGTCACCGCGCCAAGCGACGCGCTGCCCACGAGCCTTGCGTATTTTCCCATGACGCCGCGCCCGTATTTCGGCTCCGGGGCCTTCCACCGGGAAAGGCGCGCGGCGATTTCCCCATCGCCCGCTTCGAGGGAAATCGAACGGTCCTTCGGGTTGATGGTGATCCGGTCGCCTTCCCTGACGATTGCGATCGGGCCTCCTACCTGCGCCTCGGGGGCGATGTGTCCGACCATGATCCCGTGCGTGCCGCCCGAGAACCGGCCGTCGGTGATCAGCGCGACGTCTTTCCCCAGTCCGGCGCCCATGAGGGCGGCGGAAGGGGAGAGCATCTCCCGCATCCCCGGCCCGCCCTTCGGGCCTTCGTACCGGATTACGATCACGTCGCCTTTCCGGATCGTGCCGGAGAGGATCGCGTCCAGCGCTTCCTCTTCGCGCTCGAATACCCGTGCCGGTCCCGTGTGATGATCCAGTTCCTTCCCGCTGAGCTTGAGGACCGCCCCTTCCGGAGCGAGGTTCCCGCGGATGACCATGATGTGCCGTCCGGGCGGAGCATAGGGGCGCTCCGGCGGGAAACAGATGTCCTGGCCGCCCGGGACCGTCGGCGCACCTGCCAGGTTTTCCGCGACCGTCTTTCCCGTGACGGTCAGGCACTCTCCGTGGAGAAGCCCCGCGTCGAGCAGCGTCTTCATCACCATCGGGATGCCGCCGATCCGGTCCAGGTCCGCCATGACGTATTTCCCGAAGGGCTTGAAATTCCCCAGCAGCGGAACGTTTCGCCCGATCCGCTGGAAATCGTCCAGCGCGAGCCGCACCTGGGCCTCGTGGGCCAACGCCAGGATGTGGAGGATGCCGTTCGTCGAGCCACCCAGCGCCATCATCACGACGATGGCGTTTTCGAACGCCTCCTTCGTCGCGATGTCGCGCGACCGGATTCCCCGATCCAGAAGACCCTCCAGCGCCCGGACGGAATCGATGCAATCCTTGTGCTTCTCCGGCGAGATCCGGTTCTCCCGGTCCACCGCAGCGTGCGAGGCGGACCCCGGGACGCTCATTCCCATCGCCTCGATCACCGAGGCCATCGTGTTGGCCGTGTACATCCCGCCGCACGAACCGGCGCCGGGGCAGGAGTGGCATTCCACTTCGTGCAATTGCTCGTCCGTGATCTTTCCCGCTCCGTGGGCCCCCACCGCCTCGAAGGTGCTCACGATCGTCAGGTCCTCCCCCTGCAAGATCCCTGGAAGGATCGTTCCCCCGTACAGGGTCAACCCGATGCTGTTATTGCGAAGGATGGGCATGAGCGCGCCCGGGATGCTCTTGTCGCACCCGGAAAGCGTGAGAATCCCGTCCGCGGCGTACCCTTCGTGCATGGTCTCGATGCAGTCGGCGATGAGGTCCCGGGACATCAGGGAGTATTTCATCCCCTCCATCCCCATCGTCTCCCCGTCGCTGATGACGGGCGTGCCGAAGAGGAACGGCTTGCCCCCGGATTCGCCGATCTCACGGAAAAGGATGTCGCCAAGATCGCGGATATGGTCGTTGCAGGGGGTGGCGTTCGTGAAGGGGCAGGCCACCGTGACGATCGGCTTGACGAAATCCTCGTCCGTGAAATCGACGGCGCGGAGCATGGCGCGCGCCGCCGCCCTCTTGGCCCAATCCGCCCCTCCAGGTGTTCCGGTGAGCAGGTTGCTGCGGTGTTTTCGTGTCCGGTGCCATCGTGGGTGCTCCTGATCCCAAAAAGTGGTGAACCGATGTGATTCCCCCTGAATGGGAAGTAGATGCTCGCAGCGGGGGAGGAGATTCTTTCCGTTTACGAATAGTTAGGCTTTCTCCCGGCAAGCGGGGATTATCGCCCGGGGAAGAATCGCGCTTCCGTGATGCCGCATCGAATATGCCATGGCGTCCATCATCCGCAAGATATGGGACCGGCACGTCGTGACGGAGCGGAAGGGCGGGCTTTGCCTCCTCTACGTCGACCGTCATCTGGTTCACGAGGTCACGAGCCCTCAGGCCTTCGAAGCCCTGCGGCTGACCGGTCGGAAGTCCGCCGACCCTTTTCGCTTCTGGCGGTTCCGGACCACAACGTTCCTACCTCTCCGGACCGTCTGGAGCGGATCGAGGACCCGGACAGCCGGATACAGCTCGAGACGCTGCGGGAGAACGCAAGGGAAGCGGGCATTACCCTGTTCGACATGGACGACATCCGCCAGGGAATTGTCCACGTCACCGGTCCGGAAAACGGACTGATCCTGCCCGGCGTCACGGCCGTGTGCGGCGATTCCCACACCTCCACCCTCGGCGCATTCGGGGCGGTCGCGTTCGGGATCGGAACCTCGGAGGTGGAACACGCTCTCGCCACCCAGACGCTCTGGCAGACAAGACCCCGGGAGATGCGGATCACTGCTACGGGAGCCTTGGGGGCAGGCGTCTCCGCGAAAGACCTGATCCTGGCGATCATTGCGAAAATCGGTGCGGGAGGAGGAACGGGATACGCCATCGAGTACGCAGGGGAAGCGGTCCGCGGGTTGTCGATGGAAGGGCGGATGACGATCTGCAACATGACGATCGAGGCGGGGGGACGGTTCGGGATGGTGGCCCCCGACGAGACGACATTTGCCTATCTCAAGGGACGGCCAGCCGCCCCCGGCTCCAGCCTGTGGGACACCGCGGTGACGGACTGGAAGACGTTGTTCTCCGACGACGACGGATCGTTCGACCATGAAGAGTCGATCGACGCAGCGCGGATCGTTCCGCAGGTAACCTGGGGCACGAGCCCGGAAGATTCCCTGCCCGTGACCGGTGTCGTCCCGGACCCGGCCGGGCATCCGGACCCGCGGGTCCGCGAGCGGATGGTGCGGGCGCTCCGGTACATGGATCTTCGCCCCGGAACGCGGCTAACCGACATCCCGATCGACAAGGTCTTCATCGGGTCCTGCACGAATGCGCGGATCGAGGACCTGCGGACCGCGGCAACAGTGGCAAAGGGGAGGAAAGTGGCGAACGGAGTGACGGCGATGGTCGTGCCGGGCTCCGGGATGGTAAAGCAGCAGGCGGAAGCGGAGGGGCTCGACCGGATCTTCCTCGACGCGGGATTCCAGTGGCGGCTTCCGGGGTGCTCCATGTGCCTCGGGATGAATCCCGACCGCCTTCAGCCCGGGGAGCGGTGCGCGTCGACGTCGAACCGGAACTTCGAGGGGAGGCAGGGTCCGGGAGGCAGGACCCATCTCATGAGCCCGATGATGGCGGTCGCGGCGGCTGTCGCCGGGAAGATCAGCGACGTAAGGGAGGTGCTTTAGGGGATGATCGAGAAATTCGTTTCCCTCAAGGCGGTGGGGGTTCCGTTGGACCGGGGCAACGTGGACACCGACGCGATCATTCCCGCAAGGTTCCTCAAGACGATCAAGCGCACGGGGCTTGGCGAAGGCCTTTTTTATGCCTGGCGCTTCGACGAACGGGGCGAGGAGGTCCCGGAATTCGTTCTCAACAATGCTCCGTACCGGGGAGGAAAGATCCTGGTGACGGGAGAGAACTTCGGCTGCGGCTCTTCCCGGGAACATGCCGTCTGGTCGCTGATGGACTACGGGATCCGCGTCGTCATCGCCCCCTCGTTCGGCGACATCTTCTATAGCAATGGATTGAAAAACGGGCTGCTGCCCGTCCGCATCGGTCCCGCCGAGGTACGGGAGTTGCTCTCCCAGGTGCAGGAAGCCCCCGGAAGCACGATTTCGGTAGACCTGGCCGCACAGACCGTGACCGGCCCGGACGGCAAGGTATATCCGTTCGACATCGGGTCGTTCCCGAAGGAGTGTCTCCTCAAAGGGCTCGACGAGATCGCCCTGACGCTCGAGCACGAAGGAGAGATAGAACGATACGAGCGTGGCGGGAAGACGAAGACCCCCTGGCTGTTCCTGGACATCTGACAGGTTTGCCGGACCAGACGCGCAGTAACACGGGAATCATGCGGGTAGAAAGGAAGACGGCAGGGTACTACAATACGGTCGTTGCATCGTACGGACTGAAGGCGGGGGCGAGGAAGTTCGGGCATGCGCTGATCTTCAGGAAGCAATCCGCTTACGATTATTTAAACAAGAGCGAGGGCTGGGAACGGCGTGGGGGGAGAGGTGGAGATCGAGCGCATGGAGGGGGAAAACGCAATGATTGTCATCGAGGGAGGCGGCAGAGCCGTTGCTGGAGCGCGACAATCGGAGAAGAAACGGGGGAAATGACTCTGACTGCATCGGGCGACCGGTTCGGGTTCATCATCTTCGGCGGTTTCCCGTCGCCCTGATCCGTCTTTGCGGGTGGATACGACCAGAGAAGGAGGAGAGCCCATTGAGCCCCGATCTCCGCAGGAAAACAGTCGCCTTATTTCTGGGGATCTGCCTTTTCACATGGAGCGGATGCGCCAGCTCCAGGATGGCGAGGTTTTACACCCTCAGCCCGTTGATCACTCCAGACGCACCGTCGAAGACGGTTCCGGTGGACCGGGGAATCGTCGTGGCGGTGGGACCGGTTACCGTTCCGGATTATCTCAACCGTCCGCAAATCCTTACCCGATCGGGTCCTAGCGAGCACAGGCTTGCCGAATTCGAGCGGTGGGCGGGCTCCCTCGATGAAGACATTTCCCGGGTGCTCGCGGAGAACCTGTCGGCTCTTCTATCCCAGGACAACGTGACCGTCCTTCGGTGGGGGCGGGGCGCCTACCCCTCCCCGGCCAAATACAGGGTAGGCGTCGATGTGACGCGGTTCGAGGGAACCGTCGGGAAATCGGTCATCCTTGCGGCGAGATGGTTTGTCTCCGGTGAAGAGGACAAGAAGATCCTTTCCGCGCGCGAGTCGATCGTAAAGGAACCTGTGGCGGGACAGGACTACGACGCCCTGGTGGGAGCGATGAGCCGCGCGCTTGTGACGCTCAGCAGGGAAATCGCTGCCGCGATCCCCGTGCAATGATCGCAGGGGTATGTTTCCCCTTGTCCCGGCAATCCCCTGGACCGCCGCAGGGCTCACCCGATGCCCGTCAGAGCGAGAAGGATATCCCCCCCAGCAGCAAGACCTGGCCGAGTATGTCCCCCTGCACCCGCACGGCGCATGTCGCTCCTCCGGACGAGACGCAGAAGATATCCGTGTTATCCGGGAGAATCGTCAGAAACCCTCTTCCTTCGAGGCGCAATCCCACCCTCTTCGAGATCGGGATTTTCACCCCGCCCCCCAGGGAGAGGGAGAAGTCAATTTCCGAGTCCAGCCCGGGCCCGTCCGGGGAAAAGTAGGTGAGACCTAACCCCCCGCTGATGAAGGGGCGCACCCTCTCTCCAGGAAACCGGTAGGTCCCGCCGATGTGGAGATAATGGATGGTAAGGTCGAAGAGGGGTTCTCCCGCGAAAAGCCCCTCCCCTTGCAGCACCGTCTTCTGGAAACTGTAGAAAAGCTCGTAATCGGTCTCGTGGGTGGCCTTGACACCAAGAATGAGCCCGAAGCACTCCCCCTCGTCAACATCTAGGTCGAGGCCGGTCGTGTTGTCCGTAAACCCTCCGCCGAACCGGAATCCGGCGAAGGGGGTAAGCTCCACGCCCCGATCCGCCCGAACGGGCACGGAGAGAAGGACGAGAAGCGCCACGAAGGGAACGACCAGGCGAAACGGTGGACAGACGGGGTTCTCGATTGAGGTCATGCGGGCTTCCCGTAAGTTGCAATAAACAGGTCCATGCGCATGGTCATCCGTACATCCCACCAGCGTCCTCCTGTTCCGCTTTTCGGACTCGGGGACCCTATTCTCCCGGGTTGGCATCCCCCTGGAAAAACGTGCCAGGCGTGAACCTCGTCATTCTTTGTCGTCCTTTCCACGAATCAGCGATTCGGGATGGCGTTGCAGGTACTCCGTGAGGACCCGGATGGAGCGCGCCGCCTCACTCAGTTCGTCAAGCGCTTTGCGCAGATCCTGGTTCGTGCTGGAATCCGCCCCATAGCCTTTTTCGATTTCCCCCAGGCTTGTCCGGACCTTTTCCAGGGTCCTGGTGAGTTCAGGCAGCGTATTTTCGTTGATCTGCCCGAACATGGCCTCGGTCTTGCGCAGGTTGTTGTTCACGGATTCCAGGACGGTTTTCACGTCGCGGCCGATCTCGTCGGTCGGGATCTTTTCGAGGCGATCGATGATGTTTTGCACGCTGGCCACCAGCTGCTGCAAGGGCTGCGGGATCGTGGGCACCACCGGGTAGGCCTCGTCATAGCGGACCTTCTCCGGGGGCGCTTTGCGATGAAACGCGAGATCGATGAACTTCTGACCTGTGAGCAGATTTCCGGTCTTGAGCTGCGCACGCATGCCCCGCGCGACGAGCTCGTCGACCATGCTCTTCCCTTCGGGAAGTTTTCCATGGATCTGCTCGATCCGCTCCGGCTCGATCTCGACCAGTACGGGGATCTGGAAGCGTTTCTTTTTCCAGTCGAACTGCAGGGAGAAGTCCACCACCTGGCCGACCTTGATCCCCTTGAAACTCACCGGGGCTCCGCTTGCCAGTCCCCAGACGTCATCCTCGAAGTAAAGCAGGAAATATCGCTTCGTCGAATATTCTTTCTCCTTGGTGCTTTCCCGATCCGGGTAGAGCCTGAATGCGAAATTCTCGGGGGCCTGCTTGCTCGCTTTCAGGCCGACGGGAGTTTCGAAGGCGATCCCACCGAGCATGACGGAGACCAGGGATTCCGTGTTGACGTGCAAGCCAGAGGCATTGAGAGCGACGTCGACTCCGGAGGCGTTGAAAAACCGCGTCTCCCGGGTCACTTTTTTGTGAAACGGGGCCTGGATGAAAACCTGGATCTTCAGGTTGTCCCGTTCGACATCCAACGCATAGCTCACCACCTTGCCGACCTTCACTTTCCGGTAATACACCGGGCTCCCGACATCGAGAGAGCCCAGATCTTTCGCGAGCAGGGTGAAATGCCGGCCCGGCAGATCTGCGGTCAGCACGGGGGGGACTTCCAGCCCCTTGAAGCGCCTTTGCGGTTTTCCTTCTTCCCGAGGATCGATCCCGATGTAGACCCCGGAAAAAAGCGTTCCCAGGCCGGATACCTCTCCTGCCGCAACCCGTGCCCGCACCACCCAGAAACGGGTCTGGTCGGTCAAATAGGTCTCCGCCTCCTTATTCATTTCTGCCGTCAACTCCACGTTGGAAAGATCCTTGCTGAGCGCAATTTCCGTGACCTTTCCGATATCGACATCCTTGTACTTGATCTTGGTCTTTCCGGCCTCGAGACCTTCCGCATTCTCGAATGTGATGGTGATGGTCGGTCCCTTTTCCGAAAAGGCCTTGTAGGCCAGCCAGCCGCCGATGAGGAGGGCCACCAGCGGAATGACCCAGACGACGGAAAAACTGCGCTTGGTACGGACCTCCGCCACGGGGGTTTCTCCCAGCGCAGGAATCGATCGAGGGGTCTCTTCACTCATGGTTTCTCTCCAGGGCGTCCCAGATCAGTCGCGGGTCGAAACTTTCCGCGGCGATCAAGGTGATTACTACGACAGAGGCAAAATACACAGCCGCCGGTCCCGCGTCTATGTTGGCAAAGATGCCGAGCTTGACCAGCGCCACCAGGATGGTCACCACAAAGACATCGAGCATGGACCAGCGCCCGACTGCCTCGGTGATCCGGTAGAGCTGGGTTCGGTCGCGCGGCCGCCATGAGGATTTGCGCTGCACGGAGATCAGCAGATAGGCCAGTATGATCAGCTTCAACAGGGGGAGAAAGATGCTTGCGACAAAGATCACCAGGCCAATTTCCGGGGCACCGTGAGACAGGAAGTAGATCACGCCGCTCATGATGGTGTCGGACTGCGTTTGGCCCAGCGACGAAGTGATCGTCATCGGCAGCACGTTCGCCGGGATGTAAAGAATAGATGCAGCCAACATCAAGGCCCAGGTTCTCGAGATGCTGTTGGGCTTGCGCAGATGCAACTCGGCGTCGCAGCGCGGGCAGAATGATTTCTGCCCGCCGGACGGCGGCCGCCACCGGCTGAGGAGATGGCAATCGTAACAACTGACAAGGCCAAGCTGTTTCGCAGACACCATGCCGTCCTTCACGGTTTCTTCTCCAGACGTTCCCACACCAGGTGCGGGTCGAGGGCGGAAAACGCCGCGGCAATCACGAAAATCAGTATCCCGAACGCGATCACGGAAAGTCCCGGCACGATGGTTGCCATTTTCCCGAGCTTCACCAGGGCGACCAGGATACCGAGCAGGAAAATCTCCATCATCCCCCACGGTTGCGTGTTCAGATATAAGCGGAAGAACCAGGCCGAATAACGGGCCACACGGTTTTGTTTCAGCGGGATCAGAATATAAAGCAAGCAAAGCATCTGACCCAGCGGCACCAGCACACAGGTAAGCAACACAAGTGTGGCCAGTCCCGGCATCCCCTGCCGGTACAGATTAATAATCCCCGTGAACAATGCGGTCTTCTGCACGAAGCCTGCGTCTATCAACGTCAGGAAGGGGAAACTGCAGGCCACGACAAACAGGACGATTCCGGCCAGGGTCAGGGCAAGAGCCCGATCGATACTGTCGGGCTTGTGGCGGAACAGGACGGCACCGCAGCGGATGCACCGGGCGGCGGACCCCGCCGGGATCGGCGGGATCCTGTGCACCAGGTCGCATTCGTGACAGGCGATGAGGTTCATCCCATATCCCGAAACATACGGTTAGGAGTCGACATTTATCCCTATCGTTTCCGAAATCGTGATCGCTCCGAGCCCCTGAATGGAGACAGATTCTCGATGTCATTATCTATAATACGGATTGAAGCACTTCTTAGCAGCCCCAAAAGTGGTAATGTAGGGGGGAAGAAAAAGCGGCAATGTCCGGAGTTCTTCGAATTACCGACAGTCCGGAAAATATATCATCGAAAGTGCCTCCCACTGCACTTATCATTTCATGTATGCAAGCGCCACCGTGGTTCGAAATAACCCATACAGGATGAACACGAGATGACCGAAGGAGCGAAACAGGGGAGTGGGGCCCGTTTCCTGTTCATGGCGGCGGCGCTCGTCATCGTCATTGCGGGAATACGGGTGGCGCAGCCGATCCTGGTACCGTTTCTCCTGTCCTTGTTTATTGCGATCATCAGCGGATTACCGTTGTCCTGGCTCCATGGAAAAGGCGTTCCCAGATCGCTTGCCTTGTTGATCGTGGTCATGGCCGTCATCGCCATCGGGTTGATCCTGGCTGTACTGGTGGGAAATTCCATCAACGACTTTTACCAGTCGTTGCCGGTCTACCAGGCGCGACTGAAGGAACAAACGACCGCTCTGCTGGCATGGCTTGGCGGGTTGGGCATCGATGTGCCTCGAGGAGGCTTTCAGGAGGCGTTAGACCCCGGAGCGGCCATGAAGCTGGTTGCACGCCTGCTCACCGGGTTGGGCGGAGCGCTCACCAATGCATTCCTGATCCTGATCACTGTGATGTTCATCCTGCTCGAGGCGTCGGGTTTCTCCGCGAAGCTGCGTGCCACGGTGGTCGACCCGGATCGATCTTCCCAAACGATCGACAGATTTCTCTCCACCATCCAACGCTACATGGCGATCAAGACGGTGATCAGCATGGCCACGGGGATCGCGATAACGGTCTGGCTGGCCATCCTTGGCGTCAACTACCCCTTGTTGTGGGGTCTTTTGGCATTTCTGCTCAACTATATTCCCACCATCGGGTCGATCCTGGCCTCTGTGCCGGCGGTTCTTCTTGCGTCGCTCCAGCTTGGCGCGGGAACGGCCCTTGTGGTGGCACTGGGATACGTGGTGGTGAACATCGCCATAGGCACCGTGATCGAACCGCGTTTCATGGGGCGCGGCCTCGGCCTGTCTACGCTGGTTGTGTTCCTTTCCCTGGTGTTCTGGGGATGGGTACTGGGGCCGGTCGGCATGCTGCTGTCCGTTCCATTGACCATGACCTTCAAGATTGGCCTGGACAGCAGCGAAGATACGCGGTGGATCGCCGTTTTGCTGGGACCGGAAGCCCCGGTCGATGTCGGTTCGGAAGCGAAGCGGTAGATCGAACGTTACGAGCGCGAGGGGGAGACGAAGCCCTCCCGGCTGTCCCTGGATACCCGACTGGGGCATAACTCAAGGTAAATTAACTCGTATTCGCCTCCGAAGTCGGGAATGAACTCGTTCCGTCGTTCCTCCAGTGTGATCTCGAATGTACCCTCATCCTTTCATCGGTCAACCGAAACGGGACGGTTTGAGAGTTTTTTCACAGAACTATGACATTAATAAGAAATAGGAGGGACGGAACTGCATCAAAGTCGTGTATGGCAATAAACTCTCTCCGGAACCGCTTTCTTTTCCGGATGTATGGCCAACGGGCAAGTTCCTGAGTATGATAGGCGATAGTTTCTTTTCCACGGAAATTCGCCAACGAAATCGATCGAAGGGGGTAGGGCATGAAAACGTCCGAGGCGGTCGCCATCATCCATCGGGGGATCTTCCGCGAGAAGGATGCCATCCGGGCCTACATCAAGTTCGCGAAGGCGGTAAGGGATCCCAAGGCGAAGAATGTGCTCATCAACCTGGCCGACGACGAGGTGGGGCACCTGACCAAACTCGAAAGGCACCTGATGAACCTGCTCAAGAATCAGCCGTGGGTTCTTCCCAAAGCCGAGGAGATCGACGCGGTAGCCGCCGTGTTCACCTCGAGCGCCTATCCGGACAAGGATATCCGCGAAGAAGACCTGGTGGATGTGGACGAGATCAGGATACTCAATCTCGCCGTCGACCGGGAGATCATTGCGAACCGGTATTACCTCGACCTGGCCGCCAGGTCGGAGTCCCCCGAGGCGAAAGAGATGTTTCTCGCACTGGCCAAGGAAGAGGAACTGCACATGAAGATCCTGAAAGCCGAGATCGACTCCATCGGGCAGAACGGCTTCTGGTTCGACATGCAGGAATTCACGATGGAAGAATAGCAAGAGGGAAGACATCGGTATGAACGCCAGGCCGGTCAAAGAGGTCATCGAGCCGCAATTCGTAAGGGAAGGGGCAGGGGTCCGGCTTCGCCGGAGCATCGCGACCCGGAAGCTCGACTACCTCGATCCGTTTCTTCTCTTCGATCACTTCGGATCCGACGACCCCGGCGACTATTTGCCGGGTTTCCCCATGCACCCCCACCGGGGGATCGAGACGGTGACCTACATGCTGGACGGGGTCGTTAACCACAAGGACAGCTCTGGGGAATACCGGCACGCTCGGGGCCGGGGACGTCCAGTGGATGACCTCGGGCAGCGGGATCCTCCATGAGGAAATGCCCCGGCCGAAGAACGGGAAGATGTACGGGTTCCAGCTGTGGGTAAATCTTCCGGCAAAGCACAAGATGACAAGGCCCCGGTACCAGGACGTGCTCTCGGTCCGCATCCCTCAGGTCGCCCGCGAGGGGGGTGTCCGCATCCGGGTGATCGCGGGAGAGGTGGACGGAGTCCGGGGAGCGGTCACGGAAATCCACGCCGATCCCGGCTACCTGGATGTTTCGATCCCTGCCGGCCGGTCGTTCGGGCAGCCCGTTTCCCGGGGGCACGCGGCCTGTGCGTACGTTTTCGAGGGGAATGGGGATTTTCGGAGCCGACGTCAACGGGGGAGGGGTCAAGGTTTCCACACCGAACCTGGTAGTTTTCGGGGACGGGGATTCCGTGTTTGTCCGCACGGATCGCCACCCCGTCCGGTTCCTGCTTCTCTCGGGTAAGCCCCTCGGCGAACCGATCGCACGATACGGCCCGTTCGTTATGAATACGAAGGAGGAAATCGAGCAGGCGCTGTCGGATCTGCGCAACGGAACATTTGTCAAATAGGACAAGCGTTATTCCTCTACGGTGAGTTCTTCCCGGAACGACTATCGAAGATCCGGCGAAGCCAGGGGTATCCCTTACAGGAGAGCGGGCATGCGCTACAAGCTTCTCGGACGGACCGGATTGCGGGTGTCGGAGTTATGCCTTGGCGTGATGACCTTCGGCGAGGAGTGGGGCTGGGGGGCATCCAGGGAGGAGAGTCGCAGGATATTCGAGGTTTACGCGGAGGCGGGAGGCAACTTCATCGATACCGCCAACTACTATACTGCCGGCACGAGCGAGCGGTTCGTGGGCGAATTCGTCGCCTCGGAGAGAGGACGATTCGTCCTCGCCACGAAATACACCCTGAACATGAGACCGGACGACCCGAACGCCGGAGGGAACCACCGGAAGAACATGACCCGGTCTCTCGAGGAAAGCCTTTCGCGTCTCAAGACGGACTATGTCGACCTGTACTGGGTCCACGCCTGGGATCCCATGACTCCCGTGGAAGAGACGATGCGGGCTCTCGACGACATGGTCCGGGCGGGAAAGATCCTCTATGTGGGCATCTCCGACGCCCCCGCCTGGGTCGTCTCCCGGGCGAACACCCTCGCGGACCTCATGGGGTGGACCGCATTTGCCGGGCTGCAGATCCCTTACAGCCTCATCGAGCGGACGCCCGAGCGGGAACTCCTCCCCATGGCCCGAAGCCGCTGGATCTCGCGGTCACGCCCTGGGGGACGCTCGGAGGAGGGGTTCTGACCGGGAAGTACAAGGCCGGGAAGCCCCGCCCGAAAGATGCCCGGTACGGCTCGCAGGAGGAATGGGGAAATATTTACGTTACGGAACGGAATTTACGCATCGCGGAAGAAGTCGATCGGGTAGCGAAGGAGATCGGGAGATCGCCTTCGCAGGTCGCCATCGCCTGGGTCCGGCAACGTCCGCAGGGGGTCTTCATTCCCGTTCTTGGGGCTTCGAAGACCGCACAGATTATAGACAACCTCGGGTCCCTCGACGTCGCCCTTTCCGCGGAGCAGCTCGGCCGGCTCGACGAGGTAAGCCGCATCGATCTGGGCTTCCCCCTCGCGTTTCTTGACCAGGTGCGGCAGATCGTCTACGGCAACACCTTTCCGCTCATCGACGACCACAGGCAGGGGGAATAAGGGACCGAAGAAAAACGAAAGAGGGGAGGGGCGCCATCGCCCCTCCCCCCTGTTGCTGCGTCCGGAACGGTTCCTATCCGATCAGGGCCTTCAGGTATTCCCGGTTGAGCCGCGCGATGAACTTCACGTGGATGTCCTTCGGGCAGGCGGCCTGGCACTCGTAGTGGTTCGTGCAGTTTCCGAACCCGCATTCCTGCATCGCCTTGATCATCGCCAGGACTCTTTCCTTTGCCTCCACCTTCCCCTGGGGCAGGGCGGCCATCTGGGATACCTTGGCCCCCGCGAAGAGCATGGCGGCTCCGTTCGGGCAAGCCGCCACGCAGGCGCCGCATCCGATGCATTCGGCGGCGTCCATCGAATATTCGGCGTCCGGCTTGGGGACGGGGATGGCGTTCGCGTCGGGCGCCCCTCCGGTGTGGGTCGAGATGTAGCCTCCGGCCTGGATGATCGTGTCGAGCGCCCCCCTGTCCACCATCAGGTCCTTGAGGATGGGGAACGCACGGGCCCGCCACGGCTCGATGTAGATGGTATCCCCGTCCTTGAACTTTCGCATGTGGAGCTGGCAGACGGTGGTCCGCTCCTGGCCGCCGTGAGCCAGGCCGTTGATGACCTGCGAGCAGACCCCGCAGATTCCTTCCCGGCAGTCGTGGTCGAAAACGATCGGCTCCTTCCCCTCCCGGATGAGGTCCTCGTTCACTACGTCGAGCATTTCGAGAAAGGAGTGGTGTTCGGTGATGTTGCGGGCCGTGAGGGTCTCGAACCGTCCGGGTTCGCCCGGTCCGCTCTGCCGCCAGACGATCAGCTTGAGGGTCATCGTCTTGTGTTCGTCGTGTTGGCTCATTATTTGTAACTCCTTACCGCGAGGTGGACTTCCTTGAATTCCAGCGGCTCCTTGTGGAGTTCGGGTTCGCTGTCGACCCCCTGGAACTCCCACGCGGCCGAATAGCAGAAGTTCTTGTCGTCGCGCCTGGCCTCTCCGTCCTCGTACTGGTATTCCACCCGGAAGTGGCCTCCGCACGATTCGTTCCGGTGGAGGGCGTCGCGGCAGAGCAGCTCGGCGAACTCCAGAAAATCCGCCGTGCGGCCTGCGTTCTCCAGCTGCTGGTTGATCTCCGCGCCGTTGCCGGTCACCCGCAGGTTTTTCCGGAATTCCTCCCGGATCTCGGGGATCTTCATGATGGTCTCGGTGAGACTCTCCTTGCTGCGGGCCATCCCGACGTTGTCCCACATGAGGGTGCCCAGCTCGCGCATGAACTCCGTGACCGTCCTGCGTCCGTTGATGGACAAGAGCTTCTTAGTGGAGTTCTTGACCTCCTCGATCGACTTTTTGCACTCGGCGTGGTCCGCCGCAACCTTTCCGGGCCTGGTTTGCGCGAGGTAATTCGCCACGGTGTACGGAATGATGAAATACCCGTCGGCCAGCCCCTGCATGAGCGCGCTGGCGCCGAGGCGATTCGCCCCGTGGACGGAGAAATTGGCCTCGCCCAGGACGAAGAGGCCGGGAACGTTGCTCATCAGGTTGTAGTCGACCCACAGGCCGCCCATGACGTAGTGGGGCGCCGGGTAGATGCGCATCGGCACCTTGTACCCGTTCTCGTCGGTGATCCGCTCGTACATCTCGAAGAGGTTTCCGTACCGCTCGCGAATCGTCTCCTCCCCGAGACGCGCGATGGAGTCCCGGAAGTCGAGATAGACCCCGCGTCCGCCCGGACCGACGCCGCGGCCGTCGTCGCATTGTTCCTTCGCCGCACGGGAGGCGATGTCGCGTGGAGCCAGGTTCCCGAAACTCGGATACTTCCGTTCGAGGTAGTAGTCACGCTCCTCCTCGGGGATCGCATCGGGTGATCGTTTATCCCCCTTGTTCTTGGGTACCCAGATACGGCCGTCGTTCCGGAGCGACTCGGACATGAGCGTCAGCTTCGACTGGTAGTCGCCCGCCTGCGGAATGCAGGTGGGGTGGATCTGCGTGTAGCACGGATTGGCGAAGAATGCTCCCTTCTTGTAGGCCTTCCAGATGGCGGTGACGCTACACCCCATGGCATTCGTGGAAAGGTAGAAGACGTTCACGTAGCCCCCCGTGCACAAGAGGACCGCATCGCCCACGTGGCAGCGGATTTCCCCGGTGACGAGATCGCGTACCGTGATCCCCTTCGCCTCCCCGTCCACCACCACGAGATCGAGCATCTCGGTGCGGGGGAACATCGAAACCGTTCCCGCCTTGACCTGGCGCGAAAGGGCCGAATAGGCGCCCAGGAGAAGCTGTTGTCCGGTCTGCCCCCGCGCGAAGAAGGTCCGGGACACCTGGGCGCCGCCGAAGGAGCGGTTGTCCAGGTAGCCGGCGTAATCCCGGGCGAAGGGCACTCCCTGGGCGACGCACTGGTCGATGATGTTGTTGCTCACCTGGGCGAGCCGCCACACGTCCGCCTCGCGGGAACGGAAGTCGCCGCCTTTCACGGTGTCGTAGAAGAGGCGGTAGATGCTGTCGCTGTCGTTGGGGTAGTTCTTGGCCGCGTTGATGCCGCCCTGCGCCGCGATGCTGTGGGCGCGGCGGGGGCTGTCCTGGTAGCAGAAGGCCTCCACGTTGTATCCCAGTTCGCCGAGCGACGCGGCGGCGGAGGCGCCCGCCAGTCCGGTCCCGACCACCAGGATCTTGTACTTTCGCTTGTTCGCGGGATTCACAAGCTTCATTTCAAAGCGGTGCTTGTCCCACGTTTTTTCGATCGGTCCTGTCGGACATTTTCCGTCGAGCATCACTTGGGACCCCCTATTTGGTCAAAAAACCGACGAGTATGAGAACGGGAATGGCGCTGTACCCCAGGAGGAACAGCGCCGAGATCACCTTTCCAAGCGCGGTGAACCGGGGCAGGGTCTGCTCGTTGTTCCACCCGAGGGTCTGGATGAAGCTCTGGATCCCGTGCTGCAGGTGGAGGAAGAGGACCACCATGGCCCCGACGTAGAGCAGGGCGATCGCCGTGTGACGGAAGCTGGCGACCACCATGGAGTAGACGTCTCCCGGCCTTTTGGCGACCGCTGCGGGGATGATGTCGGGAGTGACGCGAAGGGTGAACTGCAGGAGGTGATAGACGAGGAAGGCGAAGAGGAGCGCCCCCGTCCAGATCATCGTCTCGCTGGAGAAGTTGGCCTTCTCCTTCCTGTTTACGGCGTATTTATCGGGATTCGCCGACCAGTTTTCGAGGGTCAGAAGCACGCCGAAGACGACGTGAATGGCGAGCATGGCAAGCATGAAGGCCCGGAACGCCCAGACCAGTGGGCCCAGGCTGTGCAGTTTCTCGGCATAGGTGTTGAGCGCGTTCGGGCCGAAGAAGATGGTGGAGTTTCCCAGCAGATGGACGATGACGAAAAAGAGCATGAATAGTCCGCTCACGGCCATCAGGATCTTTCTGCCTACGGTATTGTAGAGAATCTGCATGGTTTCATCCCTTTTTCGTGATTTTGTTTTTCCCCCCGATACGGGTATATCGGGAAACCATTCCCGGGAAAGACAGGGGGCGCCCGCCACTCCGAGGTTATCCGCATAACCTGCTCCTTGGAAACATGGATTTCCTGCTGAGGGCCGGGCGCGCAAGGATGGGGTGGGCCCGGCTGTATTCTGTATACCGACAGATATAACGAAGGAGAGCATAGGCCGAATGCCCCGGTGATGTCAATCTCGGTCTCGCGGCGACCAGTACCGCCTGGTTGCCTTCTTTTTCGAACTCCTTCCGCTTCTCATTGCATTTTGCAATTGCTACCATCGGGGTAGCGGCCGGCGGCGTCATCCCGACAAGGATCAATGGGGAAAGAAAATGGCCAGGAGGTTTTCGGTGTGCGGGGAGAAGGGACGATCCGGAAAAACGCCCGTGTGCGCGGCGTTCCTTCTGCTCCTGATGGCGGGAATGGCGTCGATCGCCGGGGGGGCGGATCGGGTTTCCGCGGAGAGGCATGGCGACAGGAGCGCGCGGGAAGCATACCCCGGATGCGACACGGTTTCCCATGATGACGCGGCGTTCTTCCGCTGCATCAACGATGCTTCGGAGAAGGGGGATCCCCTGGCCCAGCACCGCCTGGGGGATCTGTACGAAGCGGGGCGCGGCGTCCCCCGGGATCCGGCGGAAGCGATGAAATGGTACCGGAAGGCGGCGGAACAGGGGAATCCGGAGGCACAGGCAAGTCTCGGGGATGCCTACGCATTCGATCAGCAGGATTACGTCGAGGCGTTTTTGTGGTACCGGAAGGCGGCGGAACAGGGAAATGCCGACGCCCTGTACGGCATCGGCGTGCTGTATGCCAACGGCCTCGGCGTCCCGCGCGACCGGGCGAAAGCAGTAGAATGGTACCGAAAGGCCGCGGAACGAGGAAACCCGAAGGCGCAAAGCAGCCTCGGGAGGGCATACGCGTACGGAGTCGGCGTGCGTCGGGACCCGTCGGAAGCGTTGCGGTGGTTCCGGCAGGCCGCGCGGCAGGGTAATGCAGGTGCCCTCGACTGGCTCGCGTCCGTGGCGGAAAAGGGCTCCCCCGAAGTGCAATATGCCCTAGGGACGATGTACGCGGATGGACAGGGAGTCCGCCGGGATCCGGCCGAAGCGGCGAGATGGTTCCACAAATCGGCGGAACAGGGGTATGCGGAGGCCCAGAAGGACCTCGGGTGGATGTACGCAAACGGAGAAGGGGTGACAAGGAATGACGAGGAAGCGGCGAAATGGATCCGGAAAGCCGCCGACCAGGGAGACTCCCACGCCCAGAACAACCTCGGGGTGATGTACGCAACGGGCCGGGGGTTGCCGAAGGACTATGCCGAGGCGGCGAAGTGGTTTCGCATGGCGGCGGACAGCGGGGATGCAAAGGGAAAGGAAAACCTGGAAAAGCTGAATGACCTTTACCGTCCGGAAACGAAGTGACACAGGGAGAGGGAAGGAGCCAGCGATGCCGGAATCGACCACGGTCGTTCCCGATCGTTTCGTCCAGACCGGCCTGAGCATCCTCCACATCATTTTTTCCGGTTGTCATCCGGGAAATTTTGCCGTCCGTCTGTGGGACGGGACGGTCTATAACCCCGAAGCGGGGCAGAAACCGGTTTTCACCCTGGTGATCAACCGTCCCGGGGCGCTTCGCCGGATGTTCTCCCGGATATCCGATCTTGCGCTCGGGGAAAGCTATATTTTCGGTGATTTCGACGTCGAGGGAGATTTCGAGTCCGCGTTTGCGCTTGAGGAATACCTGGGCGGTCTGCGTCTGGGAGCCGCCGACCGGCTCTTCTGCGCGAGGCAAATGATGAAGCTGCCGTCCGACGGCCGTCCTCCCGCGGGCAGAAGGGCTGACGATTTGTCGGGGGTACCCCATTCCCCGGGGCGCGACAGGGAAGCCGTGAGGTATCACTACGACGTGTCCAACGATTTCTTCGCCCTCTGGCTGGATCGCCGAATGGTCTACTCCTCGGCGTATTTCACCGAACCCGGGGAGGAGCTGGAGGCAGCCCAGGAGCGAAAGCTTGACTATATCTGCAGGAAACTTCGCCTTCGCCGCGGGGAGCGCCTGCTGGACATCGGCTGCGGATGGGGCGGACTGATCGCATATGCAGCGAAAACCAGAGGAGTGGAGGCGGTTGGAATCACGCTCAGCAGGCACCAGGCGGAGCTGGCCGCAGCGCGCATCCGGGAGGAGGGCCTGACGGGCCGCTGCCGGGTGGAGGTCCAGGATTACCGGGAGATCGACGCTCCGGGGCACTTCGACAAGATCGCCAGCGTGGGGATGTTCGAGCACGTGGGGGAAATCCGCATGATGGAGTACTTCGGCCGGGCCTGCCGGCTGCTTCGACCGGGGGGAGTTTTTCTCAACCATGGGATCGCACGGCATGCGAGTCTGCCGATCCCTCCCGGGCCGTATTTTTCGGACCATTACGTCTTCCCGGATGGTGACCTCATTCCCGTCAGCACCATGTTGCGCGTCGCCGAGAGTTGCGGCTTTGAAGTCCGCGACGTGGAAAGCCTGCGTGAGCATTACCTCCTCACGCTCCGTCACTGGATTCGCCGTCTCGAGGCCCGGTACGAGGAAGCAAGGCGCGCCACGGACGAGGTTACCTGCCGCGTGTGGCGGCTTTACCTGAACGCGGCGGCCTACCGGTTCCGGATGGGCGTCTACAACCTATACCAGTCTCTCCTCGTCAAGCCCGACGGGGGGAGAAGCGGTCTGCCCCTGTCCCGGGCGGACTGGTACTTGTGAACCGGCGAACCGCTACGCCTTTCTCCCTTTCGGCAGGGACAGCACGGCCTGACCGGCGGCGTGCGCTATGTTGCGCACGATCTTCCATTCCTCCTCGACGCGTTTCCGGGCCGAGGTCCAGGGACTCGGCTCGATCGTCTTCCGGGAAGGTTTTCTCCCGATAAGGGATTCGTAGAGGGCAAGGGTATCTTCCGCGGTATTCGAAAGGGAGAAGGAGGCCACCGTCCTTGCGACTCCTTCCCCGAGGCGCCGTCGCTCTTCCGGGGCAAGTCCTGCGACCCAGGAGAGGGCGGAGACGAACTCCTCCTGGTCTTCCCGGGGCAGCAACCGCCCGTTTTCTTTATCCTGCACCACTTCCCGCACGCCGGAGGCGTCTAACGCCACCACAGGCGTACCTGCCGCCATCGCCTCCGTCAGCACCATCCCCTGGGTTTCCGAACGGGAAGAGAAGGCGAAGACATCCATGCCCCGGTAGGCCGACGCAAGTTCGGGGAAATCCATGACGCCCCGGGAATGAAACCGATCCGCAAGTCCCTGATCCGCGAATGTCTGTTCGATCACCTTTCTCATGGGGCCCTCGCCTGCGAGGAAAAAGCGGGCCCCCCTGTTCATGAGAAGGAAGCGGACCATCGCTTCCGTCAAAAATCCCAGGTTTTTTTCGGGTGCGAGACGTCCCACGTGTCCTACGAGAAAGGCGTCCGGGGGGATTCCCACCCGCTTCCGGAAAGCTCCCCCGTCTCCTTTGCCGAAGACCTCCACGTTCACACCGGTAGGAATGACATTCACGGGGACCTTCACCCCCCGGCTCACGATTTCCTCCGCCACCGTCCTGCTGGGAGCGATGACCGAGTCGCAGAGGTTGCAGTACCCGGTGACCAGGTCGAGCACGAAACGCTTGAGCCTGGGCGAGTCTCCCGGAACGTAATGGGTGTATTTCTCGTACATCGTGTGGTGCGTGAAGACTACGGGGATATCGCGGGTGGCCGCGAAGCGGAGGGCCGTATCGCCGAGCAGGAAAGGGTGGTGTGCGTGGACAACCTGCGCGGGGAATGTCTTCAGTGCCGAGAACACTTTCCCGGTTGCGAGCACGGGGACGGAGAAGTCGCTGCCGTTGAAGTTCTGCACCGCGGGGATACGAACCACGTCGGTCTCCCGCTCGGGAATTCCCTCGAATATCGGGGCCACGACGACGACGTGGTGCCCGCGCTTCCGGAACTCGGCGGTGAAGCCCGTGACACTGCGGGCAACCCCGCCTACGTGGGGAAGGAAGGTGTTGGTCACCATCAGGATGTTCACGGCGGATCCTCCCGGGAGAGAAGGACCGAAGGCTTCCCTCCGTCGGCATCGGCAGGCGCGAACCCGGGGAGGCGGACCTCGACATGGGGCGGGACGCCCCGCCAGTCGCCGGTCCACTGGACTTCCGCCCGGGTCCCTTTCGGAACGATCCTGACGGAAACCGGCCCGAACTCCGTGGGAGCGGGGCCGAAGGCGAGGGCCTCCGGCTGGTTCAGCCATTCGGGAAAGATACCGGATCCCAGAACGAGATGGTCTGCCTCCTCCCGGACGAAACCGTTCCGGATCATGAGAACCCATTCGGCGGACGCCCAGACGTGATGCCCGTCGCCCATGCATCCTCCCCGTGTCCGCACGTGGACGGCCTCCGGCCACTGCCCCGTGGGGGAAGCGAGTTCCGCCGTCGTTCGGACGAGATCCTGAAAACGGAGGTCCCCCGCCCGGAGAAGGACCTGCGCCAGGTGAAGAGTCAGATACGGGTTGATGCCGGAGTGAATGATGTCCTGGAAGAAGCCTCCGTTCACAAGGCAGGAAGAAAGGAGGTACTCGGCTGTATCCAGTAGCCGTGGGTCGCGGGAAGAAAAGATCCGCAAAGGGTATCCGGCCGCCAGGGAGCCTATGGCTCCGGAGTCCATCCGCCGGTACGGGGAGGCCGGCATACCGGCACGGCGAAGATGGCCGGAAACCCCGGACAGGCTTGTTTCGATGCAGGCGAGGAATTTGTCCGCCTCGTGCCTGAAGTAGGCCGCCTTTTCCGCGTCGCCAAGCGACTTCAGGAGCCAGGCGGACGCGCGGAGACCCGCCACCCCCCAGAAGTCGTCCCAGTAGTAAAAGTCGTTGGGACCCAGGTGCTCCGCGCTGAATCCGGCAGGCAGAAGCCCCGCGTGGAGTTCTCGTCCCTCCGGCGAAAGACGTTTTTTGAGGATCCAGCGGCCGCCCCGCAAGATGGGTTTTCTCCAGTCGGTATCGGGCAGGCGTCCCGTAAGTTCGCAGTAGCGCCTCATGATCCACAGGCTCTCCCCGTTGGAGTCCCACTCCCCATCCTGCGAGAGGAAGAAGCCGGATCGGGTCTGGCGGTCGGGAAACCGGTCGAGGGCCCGTTTTACCCGGTCCTCCAGGCCGACGCAGAGCAGGGCGTGCAGGATGAAGGCGGCGTCGCGGAACCAGAATCTTTTGTAGGTGTAAGGGCCGGGGTAGACCTCTCCGGGAGAATGGAGGACAAGGGATCGTACGGCGGTTTCGTACAGGTATACGAACCCGGTATCGGGGACCTGGAGAAAGGTGCGACCCGCGAGCGCCTCCCGCCAGTCCGGTCTCCCGGGACTTGCGGGTCCCGGACGGGGTTTTCTTTCCAGGGGTATGCTCAGGCGGATCTCTTTTGTTCTGCCCTTCCCGACGGCGAACAGGGCGGCCGCGGTAGCCATGCCGACCTTGCAATGAATACCCGTACGGCTGTCCGGCTCGAAGAGCCGCGCGTGCACGTCGGCGCTACGGTAGTCGGAGAACCGAAAACGATCGGGAGGGGTGTTGAACAACACCTCCTGGCGACGACCGATCCGCCAGCCGGACACGTCCGGCTCCCAGCGGATGTCATGGACAAAGCTCACGCCCTCGGGGTTGTACGGACGCAAGGCGATCACAAGCCAGGAATCCTCTTCGCTCCGGGCACCGACCGTTATTTGGCAGCAGGGGCCCTCGTTGCTTTCGACTACCTCGACGCGGGAAGATAGAATCCACTCCTCGAGGGAGAATCGGGAGACGACGGCGAGTCCTTCGGTAAGGTCGAGATGCTGCCCAGCATAATCGAGCCGTGACGGTATGAGGCTGCGTCCGTTCTCGGACACCATCCAGGAGTCGAGAGACCAGCTGTCCCAGAACGGGGTGAGAAGCCCCCTCGGGTCCACGATGGGCAGTTCGTCGAAGTCGGGGATCCCCACGGCGGTCCAGTTGCGGTTCGTGAGGTTGACATGGGTCAGGGAGAAGGCGCGCGGGATGAACGCATCGTTTTCCGGGTCGAACTGGCGCTCGACCCAGAAAGGCCAGATCCAGTCCCTGTTGTGCTGGATTGCGCCGGTATTCAGCAATCCCCGGGCGTGAAACACCATGCCCGCACGCAGAATCTCGAGGGGTTCCTTTACCTCGAGAGGCTGGGCGAAGCGCTCGAGACGGGAGAGGAGTTTCACCGGGTCCACGAAGCCCCGCCCCCTTGCCGCGCGGCTTACCAGCTGCTTCCAGGGAAACCATCGTAACCACACGGTGAAATAACCCCTTAATGGAAAACGGTTTTCCCTCCGGCACGACACCGTCCGTATCCGGTTCGCGGTCCGGTGATCGATTCCTCCGAGAACCGACCCGCAGGAGCCTGGGGAAAAACATACTATTTATAAGGTAATATCCGGGAGAAACGTTCGCAAGGGCAGGGGAGGCTCCCGCAGGAAAACCGGGGGAGTTGACGCGGACCGTCGTTGACGCCCGACGGGCGATGCGTTAAAAGGAAGTATCCGCAATGGGAAAGATTCCATTACCATTTTTTGTCTGTATGCTGGCCGGGATGGCGCTTTCCCTGTTCTCCGTAACGTTCGTTTACGCAAAGGATGGAGAGACGACTCCCCCGAAACCGGCCTGGGTGGAGCCGAATGTCGATCGCCCCGGATCGGATTTCAAGATCCTGTGGCTTCGGGGAGGCCTGCAGGCGTGCCAGGAAGCTTGTGCTCAGAATCCCCTATGTGAATCCTACACCTATGTCAGACCAGAAGTGGAAGGTCGATTGGAAGGATGCTGGATGAAGAACGGTGTCCCCCCGCCTGTCGAGGACGGATGCTGCGTCTCCGGCGTAAAGTCGGACGAGACGGTGTCCCGCTTCGTGCGGGAGCCCGTCCTCCCGCCGCGGGTAACGGAAACGCCGCCGGACGGATCGAAGCAGGAGACGCCGGTTCCGAAACCTCCGCCTGTGGAAACGGAAGCGCAGAAGGAGGAAGTTCCCGCGACTGGTGCGGGAAAGCGGGTCGTCTGGAAGATCAACTTCGATGCAGCCCTCCCGGGGAGTGCGATGGCGGAAAAGCACACGGGTCCGATCGCGGTTCCCCCTTCCGTACCGGTTGTCGGAACGGGCAGGAAAGAGGTGAAGGGGATCGACTTTTCCGCGGCAGGTCCGGCGGCGGCCGGACGAATGGATCTTCCCGCCATCGCCGCATCCAGGAGCGGCAGAAGGAATATCCGGGGAGTCACCTATGCGGCGTCCCCCGGGAGGAAGACCGTTCCGGAACGCCGGCGGGAAAGGGCGGGCACCAGGAACGTTACCGGGGTCGATATCAAGGCGGCTCCGCCGCAACGATAGCGCAGGGAGGACGTATGAAGCAGGCAGGCGTCACGATAACGATGATGATCACCGCCATCTGTATCTTATCCGCACCTTTCTCCGCGTATGCCCAGGACGGACGAGGGCCCGCTGGGCTCCCCGCGTACCTCAAGTCGCCCTCCGACAGGCCTCCTTCCACGGGCATAGAACCGACAGTCGTTACATCGAAGCAGACGACGAACGAACTGCTGGCAACGATTCCTCCGAAGGATTCGGTGATCGTCATCCGCGGCAAGGTGAACATGGGGGGGCGAAACTACTTCTCGGTTTACCCGATCTTCCGGGCCGGATCGCTGTACGGTGCCATGAAGACGTGCGAGAAAGATTTCCTCATGAAACCCCAGTACCGGACTGCGGAACAGGAAGGGTACACCATGGTCGTGGTCGTAAAGGACACCGCGACGAACCCGGAATGCTGGAACGAATATCGGAATCTGAAAACGGTGGACCTGAGTTGCGATCAGCTCATGGTAAAGACCGCGGAACAGAGCGAACCCGTCACCTGGGCCAACCCGGACTCCTCCTATGCCAATTCCTACGATCTCCGGACGTTCGATCTCGGCACCATTACTCCCCGTTGAGCGGAGCGCCTGTTTTACGCCCCGAAGAGATTGTCTGATCAATGCCGACCTGGCCGGAAGGAAGAGCCGTAAACAAAAACTACATTATTTTATAAATTATTATGTTTATGTAATTTATTGCATCTTCATCTTTTAATCCTACAAAATATTGATATGATAAAAGAAATATAATCTTTTCCTTCCCGGGAAGAGATAAAAACATTATATAGATCAAATAATTAGATGTTTGGAGGCAATTGTCTCTGCGGACCGGATAATAACGAATATGTAACTTTATTGATGCATTTATTTGCATGATAATTTATATTTCTCCTTATTTTTCTTCGGTGCTGTTGTCGTATAATAGATACAATCGGCGCAACCTCCGAAGATCTCCGAATCTTCAACACAGAAAGGACTACGATCGCGGGTCCGGGCTTTTTTCGCGGGACACTGTCGACCGATTCTTTACGAGGAGCCGTAGCAGGGGAGTTACCATGCGGACGAGGAACGGGTACAGATACGTCATCAAGGTGTTCGAGGCGCAATGGGATCAGCATCACGCGGAAACGGTCAAGCCGTTCTTCGAGCAGTTGAAGCGGGATACGGAAGAGACCTACGCGAGACGCAACGGGTATCGCCTGGATCGTCCCGGACATGACGCGCTGTTCAGCTACACCGTATTCCAGAACGCGCAAGGGTTGAAGGACGCACTTTCCCGGTACGACCAGGGAGTGGACAGCAGGACCAAGATCGCCTACGTCGGATGCCACGGGAAACGGAAGGCGATCAGCGCCGTCAAGGATATCAGCCGCACCAGGCTCAAGAATATCGTCGCCCCTCTTACCAGCTACGACGGAATATTTTTCGGCGCTTGCGACTTTGCCAACCGAAAGACGGCACAGGTTCTCCTGGATCACTCGCCCTACATCAAGTGGATCGCCGGCTACGAGAACTGGGTGCCGTGGCTCGAGGGAATGTTGTGCGACATCATGTTCTTCCGCCTCCTGTTAAGCGGCCGGTTCGTTCGTCCGAACACGAACGCGAGGTGGGAACCGATCAGCCGTCCGGAAGACGTCGCAAGGAAGATGTACGAACTCCACCCGCCGTCCCGCGACCTCCGGTTTACCCTCTATTACCGGATGCGTGACGGGGTCTGCTCCACCCTGGAGGCACAGCAGGAGAAGGATTGAGGTACCACCACCCGTTCCGGGAGTTGGCCCGGATCGAATCCCTGCCGTTCCTCCGGGAACGTTTCTTCCGTTTATTGACACGTTCTATACCGACGAATCGTCTAAAAGGGAACGCGGTGGCGGGGCCCGTCTGGGCGATCCCGCCCGAAACAGCGATGCGACCCATAGCGAAACGAAATTCCCCGTCCGGGTTTCCCACAGATCTCCCGGGCTGCTTAAAACCCGTAAGGAGATGAGTATGAACTACCAGCCGATCGAGAATTACGGTGTCATCGGGGACCTGCACACGATCGCTCTCGTCGGTATGGACGGTTCGATCGACTTCATGTGTTTCCCGAATTTCGACTCTTCGACGATCTTCGCTGCGATCCTCGACCAGGAAAAAGGGGGACGGTTCCGCATCGCTCCCGTTCTCGACGGTGCACGACAGAAGCAGCTCTATCTCCCCGACTCGAATATCCTCCTTTCCCGGTTCCTCTCGGAGAAAGGTGTCGCCGAGATATCGGATTTCATGGCGATCGAGAACGACTCGGGGCACTGGTACGACCTCGTCCGCCGTGTGAAGACCGTGCGGGGAGAGATTCGTTTCCGCATGGTGTGCGATCCCCGGTTCGACTACGGGCGTCGAACGCACCGGGTGGAGGTCGGGGACGGGGGGGCCGTCTTCCATCCCGACGGAAAAGGGCTGCAGGCGATTCGACTCCGATCGGACATCCCGCTTCGTACGGAGAACGGTGCGGTCACCGCCGAGTTTACGCTTCGTGCGGGGGAGACCGCCTTCTTCGTTCTCGAGGAGGCGCGGGAGGGTGATGAGTCCCCCTCTACCGGGGAAGACTATGTGTCCCGCGCGTTCAAGGATACGCTCAACTTCTGGCGTGGGTGGGTGGCCCGTTCGAACTACCAGGGGCGGTGGCGCGAGATGGTGAACCGGTCCGCCCTCACGCTGAAACTCCTGACTTCCCATTCCACCGGTTCGATCGTCGCCGCTCCTACGTTCGGTCTTCCGGAGCAGATCGGGGGGAGCGCAACTGGGATTACCGGTACACGTGGATCCGCGACGCCTCCTTCACCCTGTATGCCCTGATACGCCTGGGATACACGGAGGAGTCGGCAGCGTTCATGCGCTGGATCGAGGCGCGCTGCGGGGAACTCGATCCCGACGGGGCGTTGCAGACCATGTATGGAATCGACGGCCGGCACGAACTTTCCGAGGAGATCCTTCCCCACCTCGAGGGGTACCGGAAATCCTCTCCGGTACGGATCGGGAACGGGGCGTACAACCAGCTCCAGCTGGATATCTACGGCGAGCTCATGGATTCGGTCTACCTGTACGACAAGTACGGCGAGCCGATCAATTACGATCTCTGGTCGAATCTCGTCCGTCTGATCGACTGGGTATGCAGGAACTGGCGGAAGAAGGACGAGGGGATCTGGGAGATCCGGTCCGGTCGTCAGGAGTTTCTCTATTCCCGCCTCATGTGCTGGGTTGCGATCGACCGGGGTGTCCGGCTTGCCCGGAAACGGTCCCTCCCCGCCCCGTACGACAGGTGGCACAAGGCCAGGGACGCGATCTACAAGGATATCTTCGGGAACTTCTGGGACTCCCGGAGAAAGGCGTTCGTACAATCGAAAGGCGTCGCCGTGCTCGACGCCGCGAACCTGCTGATGCCCCTTGTGAAGTTTCTGGGCCCAACGGATCCCCGGTGGCTCTCCACCCTGAGGGCGATAGAAGAGGATCTTGTCGAGGATTCACACGTCTATCGGTACCGTATCGACGGCGGGTCCCCCGACGGTCTCCCGGGCGGGGAGGGAACGTTCACCATGTGCTCCTTCTGGTACGTAGAGTGTCTTTCCCGCGCCGGGCAGGTCCAGAAGGCGCGGTTTTTCTTCGAAAAGATGCTCGGGTATGCAAACCACCTCGGGCTCTTCTCGGAGGAGCTGGGACCGAGCGGGGAGCATTTGGGCAACTATCCCCAGGCATTCACCCACCTGGGTCTGATCAGCGCGGCCCACAGCCTCGACCGGAACCTGACGGCGTTCCGCGGATAATCCAGGGCGCGGGCAGGCCCGGGGTCACCCGATCGACGAACCGGAAGGCATCGACGTCGAACAGACCTCTGTCTCCGGTCTTTTGGCCTGCACCGGACTATGAGAAAATGATGGTCGCCGAACAATGTCCTTACAGGCGGGAAAACGCAAAACGGGGCTCGTTCGGCGCTCCGTGGAGGATCGGTATGACCGAGAAGATCCCGGAGGAACCTCCGGTTCTCATTCCCGAAAACGAGATCCGCCGTCGGGTCGGGGAACTTGCCCGGCAGGTGTCCGCGGATTACGCAGCGACGGAAGAGCTGCATCTGATCGGCGTACTGAGGGGTTGCTTCATTTTCCTTGCCGATCTCTCCCGGCTCCTCACCGTTCCGCGGCAGATCGATTTCATGGCCATTGCCGCCTACGGGAGGAATTCGGCGCCGTCGGGCACCGTGCGCCTCATCATGGATCTCCGATCGAACATCGCGGGGAAGCATGTTCTGATCGTCGAGGATATCGTCGACACCGGAAACACGCTCGAGTACCTCATGAGCACCCTGCTTCCACGAAAGCCGGCCACCCTGAAGACCTGCGTGCTGCTTCGGAAGAAGGCACGCCTGGAAAGGGACGTGAAGATCGATTATCTCGGGTTCGACATCCCGGACCGGTGGGTCGTGGGATATGGGCTGGACTGTGCGGACGGGCATCGCGCCCTTCCGTATATCGGCGTTGTGAAGACGAATTGATCCATTCGCCCGCGGAGAGATCCTCTTGCTTCGGCTCCATGGGGAACTCTATGAGGAAAGGGGATTCGATGGACAGGGATGATCAGGGAAGGAGGAAAGCGCAGGGAGAGGAGAGCTTCCCGGCGCTGCTGGAGGGGGCATTCCCCGATTCTGTCCGGCTGGAGCCGGGTGAGAAGGTCACGGCGAGGATCATCGGAATCACCTCGGAGTACATCTTCCTCGATCTGGGATGGAAAGGGGAGGGGTACCTCGAAAGGAAGGAATTCCTCGACGCGGACGGAAACCTCACCGTCCGGGAAGGCGATACCGTCCAGTCGTATTTTCTCGGAACGAAAAACAGCGAGATGTGGTTCGCCACGAAGATCGGCGGCGAGGCGGCCGGGCAGTCCCTGATGGAAGACGCCTTCCGAAACGGCATTCCCGTAGAGGGGAATGTGGACAGGGAGGTAAAGGGGGGTTTTTCCGTGCGCCTCGCGGGAGGACTCCGGGGGTTCTGTCCGTTCTCCCAGGCGGGTTTCACCGGGGGAGAGAGCCGGGGGGAAATGATCGGGAAAAAGCTTCTCTTCCGTATTACGAAGTACGACGGGAAAGGCCGCAACATCGTCCTTTCGCACCGTGCCGTGCTGGAGGAAAAACGCCGGGAGGAACGGGAATCCCTCAAGGGGTCGCTGCGGGAAGGGATGACGGTCAGGGTCAGGGTCACCTCCGTCAGGGAATTCGGAGCTTTCGTTACCACAGGGCCCATCGAAGGGTTGGTGCCGGCGTCCGAAGTCGGCTGGGAGCGTGGGGGCGACATCCAGGATACGCTTACCGTGGGGCAGGAAGTGGAAGTTGCGGTCATGCACCTCGATTGGGAAAAAGAGCGTTTTACCTTCAGTGTGAAGAAGACGCTGGCCGACCCGTGGGAGCGTATCGAGGAAAAATATCCCGAGGGATCGCTCCATACCGGGAAGGTGTCGCGCCATGCCCCATTCGGGATCTTCGTAAATCTGGAACCGGGGGTGGACGGTCTCCTGCACATCTCCAAACTCGGGGAAGAAAAGCGGACCCGAAACATGGGCGAGTTCCGGAAGGAGGGAGAGGCGATTCCGGTGAAGGTGGATCGTGTGGATAAGGAAAAGAGGAGGATCTCTCTTTCTCTTCCGGGGGACGAGGCCGAAGAGGGTCGAACGGACGATTCGGAGGATTATCGGCAATACTTCATCAAGGAACGATCCCCCTCCCTGGGTTCGCTGGGAGAGGCGTTGAAAGCGAAGCTGGAGGAGAAGAGGAAATAAATAGCTGGATAATTTATTGTTTATTCATCCAAAAGCTCTCGAATCTTGTGACTCAGCTCTTGTGGGGTAAAGGGCTTGATAGATTAGGGGCCTCCGACGAGAGGATACTCCTGTTTATCGACGATCGGTATCGAAATAGCCGGTCATGAAAAGGGTCTGAATTTCCGGATACCGGGATGCGACCCGGGCCGCAAGACTTTTTCCCCCGATATTCGGCATCACCACGTCCGTAAGCAACAGGTGAATCGGTTCATTGTTCCGGGAAAGCAGCGCAAGAGCCGCTTCCCCGTTGGAAGCCGTAAAGACCTTGTATCCCGCATCCTCCAGGGTTTCGCGAATAAGGTTCCAGGACCGGTTCCTCGTCCTCGACGACCAAGATTGTTTCCCCCCCGGGAGCGGCGTCCAGGACCAGTTCCGGAAGTTCTGTCGGAATGCTGCCGCCTCGGCCACGCGGGGAAGCCATATCGTGAATGTGGAGCCCTTTCCCGGCTCGCTCTCGACCTGGATGTCCCCACCGCTCTGCCGGATGATGCCATAAACCGTCGCCAGCCCCAGCCCCACCCCCTTTCCCACTTCCTTGGTTGTGAAGTACGGTTCAAAGATGTGGGATTTGGTCTCCTCATCCATTCCAGTTCCGTTGTCGCGGAAAATGCAGCTTTCACGTAGGGACCTGCAGGAAGCTCCCCGTGCTCTGATGACGACGGATTCGTCCACGTTCTCCTCCCGGTTTCTATTTGCATCCTCCCTCCCTTTGGCATCGCGTCCCGCGCATTCAGCGCCAGATTGACGACCACCTGCTCGATCTGGCCCGGATCCGCTTTCACTTTCCCGAGTGTTGCCGCCGGGAATCGTCACGAGTTCGATATTCTCCCCGATCAGGCGTCGGAGCATCTTTTCCATGTTGGATACGATCCAGTTCAGTCTAGAATCTGGGGCTGGAGGATCTGCTTGCGGCTGAAGGCGATCAGTTGCTTCGTCAACCGCGTGGCGCGATCGCTCGCCTTCTCTATTTCTTCGAGTCCCTTGGAGACGAGTTCGGGATTTTCCGATTCGCTTCTTTGTCAGTCCGACGTACCCCGTAATCACCGTCATGAGATTGTTGAAATCGTGTGCGATCCCACCCGCAATCTCCCCACCGCCTCTATTTTCTGGGATTGGCGCAACTGCTCCTCGAGCTGCTTCCGCCCGGTTATGTCGCGGGCGAAGATCTGGAGAGCGGTCTTATTATGTACTCGATCGGCACGGCCGATACCTCCATCTCTACCGGGGTTCCGTCGAGCCGGAGATATTTCTCCTCGATCGAAACGATTTCCGTTCCCTTTTCCTGCTCCATGCGGATCCGTTCCGCGGCCGCCTCCCGGCTGTCCGGGTGGAGGAAGTCCAGAACCGGTTTTCCCAAAAGATCATCGGGTGTGGAGGCGCCGAAATGCTTCACTCCCGCACTGTTGATGAAAACGAATTTTCCCTCCTGCTGGATGTAGATCGTCTCCAGGGAAAGTTCCACCAGGTCCTGGTACTGCTCCTTGCTCTCCCGGAGGTTGTCTTCCGCCCGTTTTCTCTCCAGCAGGATGACGATGGCAAGCCAGAGCACGGTGACCCCGATCAAACGGTTGAGGACCGCCACGTTGGGGTTGACATGCGGCGTACCCCCGACGTGTCCGAGTCCGATCAGCAGCGTGCATATCAACAGAAGCAGGTAGGAAGTCCGGCGCGGGGCCACGTAGGCGGTAAAGAGCAGGGGGATCAGATAGAACAGCCAGACGGCGATATCGATCGGCTTGTACCAGTCAAAAAGGAAAAGCGCGATCGATAACAGGAGGGATATTCCGAACACCAAAGGAACTTTGCGGTTTTTTCCCCTGCTCATCATCTCCCCGTTTCGGGATGCGACGAAGGGTAAGCTCACCTTCAAATCCCGAATATAGCATATTTGGTATTTTCCTTTCGGTTCGTCGGCGCCACGTTGTCATTTCCCTGCAGGAACCCGGGGAGGTTTCTTGTCCGTTCCCGACCGGCGTGGCATCATAGGTGCGGGGGATGCCCCGGGAGGGTAATATGTCGGCAAACCCGAAGGTTCTAAAGCTGTCGGTCCTTGCGATCCTTCTCGCCAGCCTCTTCGTTGCGCCCTCACCGGTCCTTCCATACGGCATGGATGCCGCATCGTTTTCCCCCGGCCTGTTTCCGTCCCCGCCCGCCCTGGAGAGCGTCGCGGAGCGATCCCTGGCGGTGAGCGTCGCGGGGAAAAGCAGGGTTTCGGAGATCCTTGACACGACTCTCTTCACCATCGACGAACATGGAATCAGGATAAGACAGCTCTTGATCTCGCTGATCGTCCTTTTCCTGGGTCTTCTGCTTCTCAAGCAGGGGATCCGGCTGTTCCGGAAACGGGTGTTGCCCAAAACCACCCTGAAGCCGAACGAGGCGGCTGCGCTCACGAAGATCCTCTACTACTTCGGGGTTCTGATCATTCTCCTGTTCTGCATGCGGTTGGTCCATCTGCCGGTAACGGCGTTCGCTTTCCTGGGGGGAGCGCTCGCCATCGGTGTGGGTTTTGGCGCCCAGAACCTGCTCAACAATTTCATCAGCGGATTCATCCTCATGGCGGAACGTCCGATCCGGCTCGGTGACCTGATCGAAATCGAGGGAAGCTTCGCGAGGGTGGAGGATATCGGCCCCCGCTGCACCCGCATCCGGACCGCGGACAACATCCACATCCTTGTCCCGAACAGCAGTTTCCTCGAGAAGAATATCGTGAACTGGACCCTGTCCGACCAGAAGGTCAGGGCAAACGTGACCGTCGGAGTGGTCTACGGGTCCCCGGTCCGCGAGGTCGAACGGCTACTGGTGAAGGCAGCGACCGAGAACGAGAAGGTGCTTCGGGAACCGGAGCCTTTCGTGCTGTTCCGGGATTTCGGGGACAACGCCCTGATCTTTTCCCTCTACGTCTGGGTCAGCATGGAGACGATGGCGGAGCGGCTCCGCCTGGAGAGCAACATCCGGTTCCGCGTCGACGACCTGTTTCGGGAGGCCGGGATCGTCATTGCGTTCCCCCAGCGGGATATTCACCTCGACACGTCCCGGCCGCTGGAGCTCAAGGTCGTTGATCAGGGCAAGTTTCCGAAGAAAGACGAATAGGGCGGAAAGGAGGGGACCAGAGTGAGGGTGCTTTCGCCTGATGACCTGTACAAGCGCTGTGATGAACGCATTTTCGACTTCCATACGACGGGCGACATCCCTCCGCTGGACGGGATCATCGGACAGGAACGGGCGCTTACCGCCATCGACTTCGGGCTGAACCTTCCCAGCACGGGGTTCAACATATACGTGCTGGGGGAAAGCGGCACGGGAAAGACTTCTGCGATCCAGTCGTTCATCTCGAAGAAGGCGGAGCGGGAGGAGGTTCCGCGTGACTGGTGCTATGTCCAAAACTTCGGGGAACCGACAGAGCCGATCGCACTTTCGCTCGAGCCGGGACGAGGCGTCGCGCTCCAGAAAGACATGGAGGAGCTGATCACGTCCCTGAAGGCGGAGATCCCGAAGATCTTCGACTCGAAGGTATACAAGAAGCAGCACGGTGTCATCATGGAGGCATTTCAGGCCCGGCAGAAGGAACTGTTCGCTTCCGTAGAGCGGGAAGCCGGCGAGCAGGGTTTCCAGCTCCGCCCCGCAATGGGAGGCTTTACCATCGTGGCGATGGGAAGCTCGGGAGAGCCTCTGACCGAGGAGGAGTACAACGCGTTCGACGACGGGGCAAGGAACCGGCTCCGGGAGAACGGGAAACAGATCCAGGAGAAGGTCGACGATATCATGCGCGTGCTTAAGGCCGACGAGAAACGGACCAGGGAGAAGCTCCGGGAACTGGAGCGCAACGCCGCTCTCTCGGTGCTCGGACAACTGGTCGAGGACATCCGCTCCCAGTACCCGCCGAACGATACGCTGGGTTCGTACCTGAACGCGGTCCAGGAGGACATTCTCGGAAACATCGACGACTTCAAACCGCCGAACGAGGGGGCTGCTGCACCTCCCGTCCCCGTTCCGAAGATGCCGCCCAGGGAGCCCGATTTCAGCAGGTACACCGTAAATGTGATCGTCAACAACGGCGACCGGAAGGGAGCCCCCTGCATATTCGAGAACAATCCCACCTACTACAACCTTTTCGGCAGGATGGAACACAAGATCCAGTTCGGAGCTGCGTTCACCGACTTCACCATGATCAAGGCCGGGGCTCTGCACCGGGCGAACGGCGGCTACCTCGTCATCAACGCCACGGATCTCTTCCGGAACCTGTTTTCCTACGACGCCCTGAAGCGGGCCATCCGGAACTGCGAGGTAAAGATCGAAGACGTGTGGGAGCAGTACCGTCAGGTGCCGACGGCAATGGGAAAGCCGCAGCCGATCCCTCTTGACGTCAAGGTGATCCTGATCGGCAACCCCGAGATCTATTATCTCCTGCACAATCTCGACGAGGAGTACAGGGAGCTGTTCAAGGTCAAGGCGGATTTCGACAACCGGATGGAGCGGTCGGAGGGGAACATCCGGAAATACGCCGCTTTCATCGGGACGAAGGCAACGGGGGAGAACCTGTATCCGTTCGATCGATCCGGGGTAGCGAGAGTGGTGGAATACGGGTCCCGCCTGGCGGAGCACCAGGAGAAGCTATCCTCGAAATTCAGCGATATATCGAACCTGATCAGGGAGTCCCACTACTGGGCGGAAAAAGACGGCGCTCCGGTCGTGTCCGCGGCCCACGTGGAGAGAGCGCTGGAGGAGAAGGTCTACCGCCACAGCCGTCTCGAGGACCGTCTCCGGGAGGTAATGAAGGAGGGAACGTTGATCGTGGAGACCTCGGGCGAGACGACGGGCCAGATAAACGGGCTCGCGGTTCTGAACACGGGGGACTACTCCTTCGGAAAGCCGTCGCGCATCACGGCGACGGTGTACGCGGGAAAAGGCGGGGTCCTGAACATCGAGCGGGAAACAAAACTCTCCGGGAAGATACACGAAAAGGCCGTCCTCATTCTCTCGAACTACCTGGGGAGCAGGTACGCCGCGCGAAGGCCGATCAGCCTCGCCGCGTCGCTTACCTTCGAGCAATTGTACGGTATGATCGAGGGGGATAGCGCGACTTGCGCAGAGCTCTACGCGCTCCTCAGTGCGATATCGCAGATCCCGGTACGGCAGGGCATCGCCGTTACGGGATCGATGGATCAGAGCGGAAATGTGCAGCCGATCGGCGGAGTGAACGAGAAGATCGAGGGGTTCTTCGCGCTCTGTTGTCTCCGGGGTCTCGACGGCTCCCAGGGGGTCATCATCCCCGAACGGAACGTCAGGAATCTCATGCTGAAAAAAGACGTCGTCGAGGCGACCGCGGAGGGGATGTTCCGGATTCACACCATCGATCATGTCGAGGAGGGCCTTGAAATCCTGATGGGGATGCGGCCGGGTACGCCCGGCCCTGACGGAACATTCCCGGAGGGGACGTTTCACCGGGCCGTGGAGGACCGCCTCGATGTGCTCCGGGATGCGTCCAAGAGGGAGGAGGGACGGAAGGAGAACGAAAAGAGCAGGGACAACAACCAGTAACGGGTGGAGGGCGACCTCCCGAAGGAGGAAAAAGATGGCGGACCGGATTCTGAAAACCGAGTATTACAAGCTGGAAACTCCGAACAGGCCGGGGGAGGGGGCGCGGGTTCTCAAGGTTCTGCGCGACGCCAAAGTGAGTCTCGTGGCGTTTACCGGTTTCCCGCAGGGGAGGAAGACCCAGATGGACTTCATACCCCGGAACGCCGCCGCCTTTCGGAAGGCGATGAAACGGGCCGGGTTGCCGGTGAGCGGGAAGAAGACCGTTTTCCTCATCCAGGGGGGCGACCGGGTGGGGACGATCCACCGGGTCATGGACGCGCTCGGCAAAGCCGGGATCAATGCGACCGCCATCGACGCGGTGACGGACGGGAAAGGGCGCTATGGCGCCCTCCTCTGGGTGAAGGCAGCGGATGTCCGAAAGGCCGCCAAGGTGCTCGGGGCCTCCTGACGAACTGCGCTTCGAGGGCAAAACGATGCGGTTGGGCCGGATCGCCATTGTGTTTCTGACGGGACTCCCATGCGTCGGGTCGGCCCAGGGAGACGGGTATTACGGGTGGGAAGAGAAAACTCCCTTCGACGCCATCATCGTCGCGTGCGCGGGAGGTCACGTTCCGCCGCCTCCCTGGCGAACGAGATCTTCCTGATCCGTCTGCTCTCCCTGCGGTTCTGTCCCCGTTTCATGACGCTCATCACATCCCGGGCGATGCTCGGATTCGGCGCCTCCGGCGACGCTCTCCACCTGCTGCGGGCATCCTTGCCGGGAGAAGGCCGGCCGAACTACTCTTCCCGGATCGCGGACATGATTCTCCTCTGGTAAGCCTCCAGGACTTCCTTCCTGTGGATAATGCCGATCAGCTTCCGGGAATGGGGATCGGAAACCACGGGGAGAACCGCCACGTTCTTGTACCCGAACTTGATCAACACATCGAACAGGGATTCTCCCGGCGTGACGGAGACGGGGTTCGTGGTAGCGATATCCTTGACCCGTACGAGGTCCCACAGGCTCTCCTCCATCAGGTAGGGGCGGATGTCCCGGAAGGAGACGACACCATTCAGCGCGCCGTCCGAATCGATCAGGTAGAAGTAGTCGACGCGTTCCGCCAGGAACTTCGTGGAGAGCTGGCGGAAGGAGGCCGAGAAAGGGATCGTATAGACTTCCTTGCGCATAACGTCCAGGACCTTCAGTGTCTTGAGCACTCCCTCCTCCCGCCCCCTCACAAGGTCCACGCCCTTCTTGTGAAGGTGGAAGGTATAGAGGGAGAATCGGGATATCCGCCCGGAAACGAGCATCGCGGAGATCACCGATACGAGCAGCGGAAGGATGACCGCGTAGTCGCCCGTAATTTCGAACAGGATCAGAATGGCGGTGAGAGGGGCCCCCACCACGGGCGCAAGGAACGCAGCCATGCCGATGATGGCATAACCTCCCACCGAACCCGCGACCGCGGGGAAGAAAGTGTTCGCGGCCGTGCCGCAGAGCGCACCGATCATGCCGCCGATGAAGAGTGCGGGGCCGAGAACCCCGCCCGACCCGCCCGATCCGAGGGAGAAGGAGGTGGCGACGATCTTCAGAAACCCGATCCCCAACAGGAGAAGCAAGGGCAGTTCGCCGTGCAGGGCCTGGTCGAGGGCGATTTCGTCGGTTCCGAGGACCTGCGGGAACTTGATTGCGATGATCCCGGTCACCATGCCTCCGATCGCCGCCCTCAGCCATACGGGGATCCTCGAAAAGGAAAATTTTTCGTCCGTCTGATCCAGGGACCGGATGAACAGAATGGCGATTCCCCCGCAGGCGGCGCCGAGGACGGCGCAGAAAAGAATCTGGGGGAGGCTGGACAGAACGAAATGCGGTACGTGGAAGATCAAAACGTTCCCGAGGAACGCCCGAGAGACGGAAACGGCCACGACCGATGCGATCACGATGGAAGGGAAGGTCTGGGCGGAAAAATCTCCCAGGAGCACCTCGAGGGCGAAAAACACCCCGCCCATGGGCGCATTGAAGACCGCAGCGATTCCTCCCGCGGCGCCGCAGCCCACGAGATTTCGCATCCGTTCGCCCGAGACACGGAGGAACTGGCCGACCAAGGATCCGATGGCGGCCCCGATCTGGGCGATCGGCGCCTCGCGGCCGACCGACCCTCCCGAACCGATCGTGATCGCGGCTGTGATGGTGCGGAGAGCGACAGTCCGGGGTTTGATGATCCCGCCGCCGAGAGCGATCGTTTCCATGGCGGAGGGGACGCCGTCCCCTTTCGCCTCTTTTGGGAAATAGTGGATGAGGGGACCGATCACCAGGCCGCCCAGTGCGGGAAGCAGAAAGATCAGGTAGGGGGCCGATGCCATGGTCGGGAGGAGAATCCCGAAAAAGAGCAATTTCACGAAACGGATCAGGAGAAGAAAGGAAACCGCTCCCAGGCCGGTGAGGGCTCCGATAACCGTGGCCAGAAGGACGAGGAACATCTGCGGCCCGATGCGGAACCGCTCCATCATCCGGAAAATCCATTGCCTCGGGAGATCCATCGCCGCGAGGAATGCCATGCGGATCTGTTTTACCATATGCGCGGGATTCCGCCCCGGACACATCCACGGAATGGGCCGTAAGCCGGGAGGCGGAAAGGGTTTCTCCCGGGAAACCACCGGGAGAGGGGGCGTTTGGGATGTGGAGGTATGGTCGCCGGTCCTCCTGCAGGGACTGATTATCTGCGTGCATTCCGACCCGGGGGAATTTGATTTTGGCCAGGAATGCCTGTATGGTAAAGGATCATATTACAACGGGAAATTCTTGCAATACAATGCCCGGGTTCGTTATTCCCGGGGGATACGATTCGGCGGTATCGGACGGGGAGATAAACCGGGACGGGGATGATCAAGAGGTACCCATCGTGAAACCCTCGGAGCTTGCGGAAATCGTTTCCCGCGTATCGGCGGGAGCGAAGCTCATCGTCGTGTCCAACCGGGAACCTTATGTCCATGAACGGGTGGATGAGGAGATCCGGGTAGTACGCCCCGCGGGCGGGATGGTGACGGCCCTCGAGCCGATCGTCCGGGCGGTGGGCGGCACCTGGATCGCCTACGGAGGAGGAAGCGCCGACCGTCTCGTGGTGGACCCGCAAGGACGGATCGCCCTCCCCCCGGACGATCCGAAATTCACCCTGAAAAGAGTGTGGCTCAGCCGGACAGAGGAAAAGGGATATTACCAGGGGCTGTCCAACACTGCCCTCTGGCCTCTGTGCCAC
The DNA here is from genome assembly GCA_963811025.1 of uncultured delta proteobacterium. Taxonomy (GTDB): domain Bacteria; phylum Desulfobacterota; class Deferrimicrobia; order Deferrimicrobiales; family Deferrimicrobiaceae; genus CSP1-8. The sequence continues at coordinate 146,582 of CAWEPX010000032.1, read as the reverse complement.
ATCGTCTATAAACGCCCCGATTTCTCGCGCAGGGACTGGGAAGCCTACAAGACGGTGAACCGGAGATTCTGCGACGCCGTGCTGGAGGAGGCAGGTACCGATCCCGCGATCGTTTTCATCCAGGACTACCATTTAGCCCTTCTTCCCCGGATGATCAAGGACGCGAGACCCGACTTCCGCGTGATCCAGTTCTGGCACATCCCCTGGCCGAACCGCGAGGCATTCCGGATCATTCCGTGGGAAGAGGAACTGCTCGACGGGCTTCTCGGGAACGATCTCCTGGGGTTTCACATACAGCACCACTGCAACAACTTCCTGGAGACGGTGGGAAGAGCGATCGAATCGCTTGTGGATTACGAGCATTTCCGGATCTTCCGCGGAGGGCATCCCACCTACGTCCGGCCGTTCCCGATCAGCGTCGATTACGACCAGATCGGAAAGGACGTCGGCTCGTTGGAGGTGGAAAAGAGAAAAAATCGTTTTCTCAAGGAGCTGGAAGGAGATGTCCAGGGCACGGTGATCTACGTCGGTGCCGACCGGATCGATTACACGAAAGGAATCCTGGAGCGGATGCGGGCGTTCGACCTGATGCTCTCCCGTCATGACGATACGAGGAAGAAGGTCATCCTGGTTCAGCTGGCCGCCCCGAGCAGGACGGGCGTGGCGGCGTACAGGCAATTGAACGAGGATCTTTCCGAGGCAGTCGAGCAGATCAACGGGCGTCACCAGACGGAGGATTGGGTTCCCGTCCGTTTCCTGCGGGCCCATCACGACTATTACGCGGTGCTCGCCGCCTGCCGGATGGCTCATGTCCTGCTTGTCACCTCCCTGCACGACGGAATGAACCTGGTTGCGAAAGAGTTCATCTCCGCCCGGACCGACGGGGACGGGGTACTCCTTCTGTCCCAGTACACGGGTGCATCCCGGGAATTCCCGGACGCGTTGCAGGTCAACCCGTTCGATCTCGACCAGATGGCGGATGCGATGTACGCCGCGTTTCTGATGCCCGAGGAGGAACGTCGACAGCGGATGGAGAGGATGCGCAACATCGTCGAAAAGAACAACGTGTACCAATGGGGAGGGAACATATTTGCCGAGGTGGAGCATACCTCCCTGCTGGAGGGGATGTCTTGAGGAGAGAGAAGAGGTATCGCCGTCTCTGGGCCTTCGATTTCGACGGAACCCTTTCCCCCATCGTCCCGGTTCGCACCGAGGCCCGGCTCTACCCCTCTTGCCGGTCCCTGCTTCGGGACCTGGCAGGATCCCCCGATACCCTTGCCGCCGTACTTTCGAGCCGGTCGCTCGACGACCTGGTTTCCCGCGTTCCGGTGCGGGGGTTGTTTCTGGGAGGGGGAAGCGGCCTGGAGTGGCGGCTCCCCCGCGGGCAGCGTTTATCTCCCGGGCGGGAAACGGAGAAGAGCAGGGAGAAAGCCCTGGCATTCCTTTCTCCCGTACTTGAGAAAATCAAATCCGTTTCCGGAACGGACATCGAGGACAAACGCTGGTCCATAGCCGTCCATTACCGGAAGGCCTCCCCGGACGCCCGGTCGAGTCTCGTACCACTTCTTGACGAGGTTCGGCGGCGTAAAAATGTGCGCGTGTTCGACGGCCCCGACGTCGCCGAAATCCAGCTTGTACCCGGGTGGGAAAAGGCACGGGGGCTCCAGAATATCTGTCATTTTCTCCGGTTCGACCCGTCCGGAGGACGGATCGTATACGCCGGAGACGACGAAAACGACGGCACCGCCATGCGCTGGGCACTCTCCCGGAAAGGGATTGCCCTGTCCGTGGGAAGCCGCCCCCGGGTTTCCGGGTCGAGGGTCGTCTCGGGCCCCGCGGAACTGGCGCGCCACGCGCGCTCCCTCGCCTGTCTTTCCGGGAACGGCGGGTAGAGAAAACCGTGGACATAGACAGATGACCCCTTTCGAAGTGAAAGATTGCGCTCTCCTTATCCGCATGAGCGGGCTTCCCCCGGCGATCAATCTCCGGGAACTCCGGGAGCGCGTCGCCGCATGCAGCGAAAACGTCCTGTTTCATCACTTCTGTGAATCGCTTCTCCGCCCCGCCTTCGACCACCCAGATTACCGGAACGATTTCGCGGTCTGGGCGAAATGGTACCTGTCGGACCGGGTGCTTGCGGAGCGCCTGGGCATTCTCGACCCCTATACCGTTAAATCCCTCGAGGAGCTCAGGGCGATCACGCTGGACATCTTCGACGAGAGGCTCAGCGAAGTGGTGGCGATCCCGTCAGCCGCTCCCGGGGACGAGTTCTACTTCCTCGAGGCGACGACTGTCGTCTTCGATACGGGGGAACGGGTGAATTCCCCGAAGGAACTCGGAACGGCCATCCGGAAGATGACGAACGGAAGCATCTTCTTTCATTTTCTGGAGGCGCGTCGTCGTACCCCCGTCGGGGTGGACGATTTCTCCGTATGGATGAAAGGAGAGGGGAAAAAATACGCGAAATACATCCGCGCCCTGGAATCGATCGACTTCTATTTCCACAGCCTCAGCAACCTGAAGGAAGAGATCATCACCGCGCTGGCCAAGGTGGAACGCAAACGATGAGCATGACGCTGTCCGCATACGAGAGGATCGTGGGGCCGTCCGCGATCACGCAGTTGTACCGCCTCGGGAAGAAACTCAAGGGGAGACGGATCGTCCATGTGAACTCCACGCGGGAAGGGGGAGGAGTAGCGGAAATTCTCGATTGGATGGTTCCTCTCATGTGCGATGTGGGGCTCAACGCCTCGTGGGAAATCATCCAGGGGACGGAGGAGTTTTTCGAGGTCACCAAGAACATCCACAACGGACTGCAGGGAAGGCCCGTGGACATCTCCCACAAGGACTGGAAGATTTTCCAGGAGGTGAACGAGGCCAACATGGGCAGGCTTCGCCCGACCCTGAAGAGCGCGGATATCGTCGTCGTGCACGACCCCCAGCCTGCATTCCTTTTGCCGCTGTGCGAGGGGAGAAAAGGGAAATGGATCTGGCGGGGGCATATCGACATCAGCCGCCCGTTCCGGCCGGTGTGGAAGGTGTTGCGAACGATGCTGGAAAAGTACGACGGCAGCATATTCTCCATGTGCGAGTTCGCCCAGTCGCTTCCCCACACCCAGTTCATCGTCACGCCGAGCATCGATCCGCTGAGCCCGAAGAACCGGGACCTCGAGCCTGCCGAATGCGAAAACGTGAGATCCCAGTTCGGGCTCGATCCCGATCGTCCCCTCCTCGTGCAGATCTCCCGGTTCGACCGGTTCAAGGATCCCGTGGGGGTGATCCAGGCGTATCGCCTGGTCCGGAAGGTACTCCCGATACAGCTTGTGCTTGCGGGAGGGAGCGCCACGGACGACCCGGAGGGGAAGGCGGTGCTGGAGGATGTCCTGGAGACGGCAGGCGACGATCCCGACGTTCACGTGCTCGACCTTCCTCCAACCGCGCACGTGACGATCAATGCCCTTCAGCGGCTTGCGGATATCATTCTCCAGAAATCGACGAGGGAAGGGTTCGGGCTGACGGTCACGGAGGGTATGTGGAAGGGAAAGCCGGTGATCGGGGGAGACACGGGGGGGATCCGCCTCCAGGTGGTGAACCATTACACCGGATTCCTCGTGAATACTCCCGAGGGTGCCGCGCACCGGATCCGCTACCTCCTCCATCACCGGGAGCAAATGAGCGATATGGGAAAAGTCGCGCGCGAGTTCGTCCGGGAAAATTTCCTGCTGACCCGGCATCTGCGAGAGTATCTTACCCTGATCCTCGCCCTCCGCGGAGACGTGACCGCCAGGACACTGGAGGTATGACCCGGGAGTGGACGACTCCCGTTATTTCCGTGCCTCGTAGACCCGAAGGGGAGGCAGGTTGAGCATCTCGTACTCGACCCGCACGAATGGAAATATCCGGTCCAGGTGGGATTTCAGGTGGTTGTTGGACTGGTAGAATGTCTGGTAGGCCAAAAATTTCCCCCCCGGGCGCAAAGCGGAGAACGAGTTTCGCAGAATACGGTCCTTCATGGCATCCGTGAGGAAGGAAAACGGGATGCCCGAAATTACGTAGTCGGCACAGGTTTTCCCGAATTCCGCCAGGGTGTCGAGTATGTTCGAGGCGCAGTCGTTCACCACGATTGCCCGCGGGTCCCGGATCTTTCTCCGCAGAAGGTTCGCGAAGTTGGTGTTTCGCTCGATCATGAGCAGCAGGGATTCGGGCCCCATCTTGTCCAGGAGGTATTTCGTGAAGACCCCGGTCCCCGGTCCGTATTCCACGATCAGACCGCAAAGACTGAAGTCGATCTTGCTGCACACTTTTCTGACGCCGAAGTCCGAGGTGGGGGTGATGGAGGCGATGTACTTGTCCGACATGAAGTTTTTCACGTACGACAGTGTGCTCATGGTTTATCCTATCCCTCCGCATTTCCGGGGGTGCCGAAAACACCCCTCCGTCCAGGCCGGGGTTAGCGACAAGACGGGCAACCCGGTTATGATAATCAAAAGTATGCAATATGATAAGCAATCGGCGGGAGGACCGCCAGTCGAATTTTATCCCTCCCGAACCGGGATCCATCCACCTTGCTTTTTACGAAGCAACAGGACGGACGGCGGTCGGAGGGGGAGGATTCTTTTGCTGTCGTGGGAAAAAAAGGATGCCGACGCGGATATTCAGGCGGGCGGGAGGAGGAAGATATGTTCCAGGAGTTCCTGAACCGGGAAATATTCCGGAACCGGGTCGCGGACTATCTCGTGTTTCTGGCCATTCTTGTCGCAGGGATCGTGATCATCACGATTTTCAAGAGGTTCGTTCTCGGGCGACTGAAACAATGGGCGAAAACGACCACATGGGATATCGACGAATTCATCGTCGATATCGTTCGAAAGATGCTCGTTCCGATCGCCTATTACGGCATGTTTTTCCTGGCCTCGAAAAACCTGGCGATCCCCCCGGTTCTGGAACGGGTCATCGAGATTGCCGGGATGGTCCTGGTTGCCTTCCTGTCCGCACAGGCTCTGATCGCGGTGGCGAGTTTCGCCATCCAGACCTACGTTGAAAAAGCGGAAAAGGGATCGGGCCGCGAGCGCGCCCTCCAGGGATTATCTACCGTGATTCGGGTCGTCGTTTGGGGGCTCGCGACGGTCGTCCTCCTGGATAATCTCGGTTTCCAGATCAACACGGTGATTGCCGGTCTCGGGATCGGCGGCATCGCCGTCGCGCTGGCGGCGCAGAACATCCTGGGAGACCTCTTCGCCTACTTCACCATCATGTTCGACAGGCCCTACGAGATCGGCGACTTCGTCATCGTCGGGGAGTACATGGGGGTGGTCAATCAACTGGGGGTGAAGACGACGCGCATCGGAAGCCTCGGCGGGGAGCAGATCATCGTGTCCAACAAGGACCTTACCGATTCCCGGGTGCGGAATTACAAGAGGATGGCGAAAAGGAGAGTGTTGTTCCGGATAGGGGTCACATACCAGACCCCCTACGAGATGCTCAAGGAGATCCCGGGGATCATCAAGGAGATCATTGGGGGGATCGAGGACACCGTCTTCGACCGGGCCCATTTCTCCTCCTATGGGGATTTCAGCCTCGTGTTCGAGGTGGTCTATTACGTCGTGGGCAACGACTACAACAAGTACATGGACATCCAGCAGGAGATCAACCTGGGGATTCACGAGGAGTTCGAGAAGCGGAAAATCGAGTTCGCGTACCCGACGCAGACGCTCTTCCTGGAAAAGGTCGCGCAGTCATAAAGGGGACGGCGGCGGGCAAGCCTGCCGCACGTGGGAAAGCGCGCGGGATCGCTACTCCGTCACCCGCTCTCGCGGGACTCGAGCCATCGCTCCGCGTCGATGGCGGCGCGACAGCCGCACCCGGCGGCGGTCACCGCCTGGCGGTATACGATGTCATGGACGTCGCCCGCGGCGAAGACCCCCTCGACGCTGGTCATCGAGCCGTCCCGGACAACGATGTACCCCTTGTTCAACTCGATCTGCCCTTCGAGGATCCCAGTGTTTGGTTCGTGCCCGATCGCGATAAAGACCCCGTTGGTCTCCCTCGTCTCCTCTTTCCCGTCTTTCGTATTCCGGATCTTTACCGCCGAAACCTCTTTTGTTTCCGGGTCCAGGATGTCCGTGATCACGGTGTCCCAGAGAAACCGGATCTTTTCGTTCTTCCTGGCGCGGTCTGCCATGATCTTGGAAGCCCGGAGCTGGTCGCGCCGGTGAACGATCGTGACCCTGCTTGCGAACTTCGTGAGGAAATTCGCTTCCTCGACAGCGGTGTCCCCGCCTCCCACGACGATGACGTCCTTCTCCCGGAAGAAGGCGCCGTCGCACGTCGCACACGTGGAAACGCCCCGCCCGAGCAGCTTTTTCTCGGACTCGAGGCCGAGCATCTTGGCGGAGGCTCCCGTTGCGACGATCAGGGATTCCGTCTGGTAGGTGTTCTCCTCGGTCCTCACGGTGAAGGGGGAATGACCAAGACGCACCTCGGTCGCCCTCTCCCCCCGGTATTCCGCCCCGAAACGTTGCGCCTGCTGTTTCATGATTTCGACGAGTTCCGGTCCCTGGACACCGTTCCGGAAGCCGGGGAAGTTTTCCACGTCGGTCGTGAGGGACAACTGACCCCCGGGCTCGTGTCCTTCCAGAACCAGAGGGGAAAGGTTCGCCCGGGCGGAATAGATGGCGGCCGTGGATCCGGCGCACCCGGACCCGAGGATGATAACCTTGTACGCCATGGTCGCTCCTCCAATGGGTTTGCTGCCAGAGCAAGTGTGGCCCCCGCGGGGAATTGTTGTCAACCCACCTCTCCGTATTTTGTTGCGGGGGAATCCTCCCGGGGACCGGAGCATCCAACTTGGTGAAAGACCTTTGTTAATAACACGAAAAGGGGGAATTCCCATGTGCAAGACGTGCGGATGCGGCGGAAAGAAATAGGGTAACGGCAATTCATCCAGTGACCGTATATCGGGGGGAGGGAATGACCTCCCCGTATTTTTCAGGAAATGATCGGGGGACGGGAGGAGCTTTTTGATGAATCTTGCGGAACTCATGAAACCCGGCGGGAAAGGCGTAATGGCGACGGCCGATGCCGACGGATCGGTGAACACGGCCATTTACGCCCCCCCGCACCTGGGCGACGACGGCACGGCGATCTGGGGGATGACCGAGGGACGTACCAACAGGAACGTCCTGGGGAATCCGAACGCCTCGTACCTCTACATTGCTCCCGGCAATGGGTACCAGGGGGTGAGGCTCACTCTGAAGCTCAAGGAAATCCAGGATTCAGGCAATTTCCTCGAGACGATACGATCCCGTACGAGGCAATCATCGGGGGAGGCGGCGGCGATTGCGGTCAAGTACGCCGTATTCTTCGAGATCGTTGAGGAGAGGCCGCTTGTTTGAGGTCGTTCCCCCGGGGATCCGGGAGCGAAAGGGGGGTTGGCCGGGAAGGTAATTTCCATGAAAATCCCACGTCCCCGTGCCGCCTCCCCGCTCTCTACCGGTCGTTTCCTCCGCTGACCATACCGCTGCCGATTCCCTCCTCGGCTCGATACACCTTCCTCCCGGTTTACGAATCTTCCTGCGATGATTAACCTCTTGGCGTACGGAAAAACCGGAATAGAATGGAAAGAAATACACCGAAAAACGCGTACGGAAAAGGGGAGACACGTGAAGAGAAACCTGTTCATCCCTGTTTTGGCCGTTCTCCTGGCGGGAATTTTCCCGGGATGCAAGCCTCCCCCCGGAAAAGAGGTGAAGATCGGCCTGATCACTCCTCTTTCGGGAGATGTCAAGACCTTCGGCGAGTCGGTGAAAAACGCTTTCGAGATCGCGGTGGGGGAGGCGAACGCCAAAGGCGGCGTGGCCGGCATGAAGATCGCCACTGTCATCGTGGACGACAGGAACGACCCCACCGAGGCGAGCAACGCGGCGAACCTCCTCATCAATCAGCATGGGGTGAAGGCGATTGTCGGTTCGGTCACGTCGAAAACGACCATCCCGGTCTCCGATCTCGCCCAGAGCTCCCGGATCCCCACGATTACGGGTACCGCGACGAATCCGAAGGTTACCGTCGCGGACGGAAAACGGAAGGACTATATGTTCCGCGCCTGTTACACGGACTCCTTCCAGGGGACGGTAATGGCGAAATTCTCCCGGGACGAGCTCCAGGCAGCGAAGGCCGCCATTCTCTACGATGTTTCGAATGACTACTCCAAGGGGATTGCCGAGGTGTTCCGGGACTCCTTTACCCGCATGGGGGGAGAGGTGGTCGCCTACGAATCGTACGGAAAGGACGACGTGGACTTCTCGGCACTGATCACCAAGGTAAAGGCCGCGAAGCCGGACGTCCTCTTTCTCCCCGATTACTACAACAAGGTCGGTCTCATCGCGAAACAGGCAAAGGAAAAGGATTTGAAAGCGACGCTGATCGGACCGGACGGCTGGGATTCCCCGGAACTGGTGAAGGTGGCGGGGGATGCGATAGAGGGAGGGTACTTCTCCAACCATTACTCCCCGGAGGATACGCGCCCCGAGGTGGTGAACTGGGTAAAGAAGTACCGGGAGAAGTTCGGCCAGACCCCGGACGCCCTGGGGACCCTTGCGTACGACGCCACCAACATGCTGCTGGAAGCGATCCGGGAGGCGGGAAGCGACGACCCTGAAAAGATCCGGGATGCACTTGCGTCGCTAAAGGGTTTCGAGGGGGTGACCGGAAAGTTCACGATGGACGAGAACGGCGATCCCATCAAGAGTGCCGTCATTATCCAGATCCGGGACGGGAAGCAGAAATTCCTCCAGGTTGTGAATCCCTGACCCCGGAGAGCTGGGGGAAAACAATCGGCCGGGCGGTCTTTGCGCCACCCGGCCTTCTTTTTTTTCCCCCGAAAAAGGGGACGAAGCGATACATTCCGCTTATGGATTATTTCGTCGAGCAGTTGATCAACGGTCTGCAGCTCGGGTTCGTCTACGCGCTGATCGCCCTCGGCTACACCATGGTCTACGGGATCGTGCGGCTGATCAATTTCGCACACGGGGATGTCTTCATGGTCGGCGCCTTCATCGGTCTTTACACCATCGAACGGTTCCAGTGGCCGCTCGCCGCGGTGTTCGTTTCCGCCATCGTCGGGTGCACGGTCCTTGCGGTGCTTATCGAACAGCTGGCGTACCGCCCCTTGCGGCACGCCCCCAAGATCGCCTCGCTGATCACCGCGATCGGAGTCTCGCTGTTTCTCGAGTATTTCACGAGCCTGAGGCAGGTGTTCGGCCCCCACTTCTACTCCTTTCCTCGCCCCTTCCCGGTGGTCAGCTGGGTCTGGTACGGCATCCTGGTGACCAATATCCAGGCGGTCATCTTCCTCGTAACGGTCCTTTGCCTCCTCCTGCTCCAGTTCATCGTTTTCCGGACGAAGATGGGCAGGGCGATGAGGGCGGTATCGTTCGACTACGTCACCGCCGGACTCATGGGGGTGAACGTCAACATGGTGATCTCCTTCACCTTCGGGCTCGGGGCGGCGCTGGCAGGCGTGGGAGGGGTCTTGTACGGCATCGCGTATCCCCAGGTGAACACGTTCATGGGATTCATGCCGGGGCTCAAGGCGTTCACCGCCGCCGTTCTCGGCGGGATCGGCAACATCCCCGGCGCGGTCCTGGGGGCGCTCATCATGGGGCAATCGGAAACGATGGTCTCTGCCTACCTGTCTTCCACGTACCGGGACGGAATCGCTTTCGTGATTCTTATCCTGGTGCTCCTGTGGAAACCGACGGGAATCCTCGGTACCTCCCGGACCGAAAAGGTCTAGGCCTCCTAATGCGTCTTCTCCGGAGCCTGGGAAAGACCGTCGCCGCGTACGCGCTCCTGGCAGGGAGCATCTCCCTTCTGGCGGGAGCGGGGTTTGTCAACCCCTACTGGGTCCAGATCCTGGAGCTGGCGTGCATCGTGGCGATTTCGGCACAGGGCCTGAACCTCATCTACGGTTTTGCCGGCCTGTTCTCGCTCGGCCATGCGGCGTTCTACGGGATCGGCGCCTACACGGCCGCCTACCTCATGAAGACGTACGGGGGGCAGTCGCAGGCGGCATTCCTCGCTGCGCTGCTCGCGGGGGGGTGCGCCTCGGCCGCGGTCGCCTATCTCATCGGATTGCCCACGCTGCGGCTCACCTCGGACTACCTGGGGATCGCAACCCTGGGGTTCGGAATCATCATGAAGGTTGTCTTCGACAACGCCGACAGTTTCCTTCCCGAGCTGGGGGGAGCCCGGGGGATGACCGGGATCGCGAAGATGACGACCATTCCCTGGGTGATTTTCTTCCTGCTCGCCTCTCTCCTCGTTTTGCGCAACACGATCCACTCAAGCTACGGGCGTGCGATCCTCTCGGTCCGCGAGGACGAGATCGCCGCCGAGACGATGGGGATCGACACGTTTCAGTACAAAATGGTAGGTTTCGTAACCGGATGCGCCTTCGCCGGGGTGGCGGGGGGCCTCTACGCGCACTTGTACGCCTTCCTCCATCCGAGCAATTTCGATTTTTTCAAGTCGATCGACATCCTGATCATCATCGTCCTCGGGGGTCTGGGGAACATGAGCGGGACGCTTGTCGCCTCGTTCGGGTGGATCTTCCTACTGGAGGGGCTGCGGGTCGTTCTTCCTCCAGGGTACGTGGAGCTTCGATGGGTGCTGATTCCCGCCCTGCTGATCGTCACCATGCTCATGCGGCCGCAAGGCATTTTCGGGGCATATGAATTTCCGTTTCTCCGGGGAAAGGGTACCCGATGATGCTCGAGATCCGTGGGCTCACCAAGCATTTCGGCGGCATACGGGCGGTAGACGGCGTCGATCTTCTCCTCGGAGAAGGGGATCTCGTCGGTCTCATCGGTCCGAACGGATCGGGAAAGACCACGGTGTTCAACCTCGTGACCGGGATCTACCGTCCCGATTCCGGCTCCATTGCGCTCGAGGGAGAAAACCTCGTGGGGATTCCACCTCATCGGATCAATCGCCTCGGGATCGCCAGGACGTTCCAGAACATCCGCCTCTTCCGTAAACTGACCGTCATGGACAACGTACGGATAGCCCACCATTCGCACCTGGAGTACGGACCCCTGGCGGCACTGTGCCGGACCAGGCGATATTACACCGGCGAGAAAGAACTTTATGAGAAGGTGGAGAAATTTCCTATCCATCTTCTCGCTTCAAAACAGGAAATACGAGATGGCAGGGAGCCTGTCCTACGGGGACCAAAGGAAACTGGAGATTGCAAGGGCTCTCGCATCGGAACCCAGAGTTCTCCTGCTCGATGAACCGGCAGCGGGCATGAACCCTTACGAGGTGGGAAGGTTGATGGAATTCATCCTCCTGATCCGGGAACGGTTCCGACTTTCCATCCTGCTGATCGAACACCAGATGAGACTGGTCATGGGGATATGCGAGCGCCTGGCCGTTATGGATTTCGGGCAGGTGATCGCCCGGGGCATTCCCGCCGAGATCCGCGAGAACCGGAAAGTGATCGAAGCATATCTCGGGGAGGACATACCGATCGGATAACAAGATGCAACGTATTATACAACGGATGAGAATATGCTCTTAACTATTGAAAATATTGACGTATATTACGAAAATATCCGCGCCTTGCACGGTGTTTCCCTGACTGTTGGCCAAGGAGAGATCGTTTCCTTGATCGGAGCAAACGGGGCGGGAAAGAGCACCATCCTGAAAGCGGTGTCCGGGATCCTTACGCCCCGATCCGGAAGGATTCTCCTCGCCGGCAAGGACCTGGTCGGGGTTTCCCCGCACAGGATCGTCAGGATGGGGGTATCCCTGGTACCGGAGGGACGGGGGATATTCGCGAATATGACCGTTCGGGACAACCTGGAGATGGGCGCGTTCACACGGGACTCCCGGGAGGAGATCGAGAATAGCGTCGCGAAAGTGTTTTCCCTGTTCCCCCAGCTGAAGAAGAGAGCTTCCCAGTCGGCAGGCACGCTTTCGGGCGGAGAGCAGCAGATGCTCGCCATCGGGCGGGCGATGGTCGCCAAACCGGCCGTCGTACTGCTGGACGAGCCTTCCATGGGTCTTTCCCCGCTTCTGGTGAGGGACATATTTCTTCTCATCCGGGAAATCAACCGTGCCGGGACGACCATCCTTCTCGTCGAACAGAACGCATTCATGGCACTCGCAGTCGCCCACCGGGCATACGTACTGGAAACGGGCGCTATTACCCTGACCGGAACGGCATCCGAACTTCGCCAGAATGCGAAGGTGCGCGCAGCCTACCTGGGTGATGTTTCGGAATAGAAGGGGCATCCGGACCCAGGGACGGGAATATGTCGTGCGGCGGGCGGCGGGGGCGAGATCGAGGGAGGAAAGGGCTTCGGCGAGTCACGTTTCGGAATCCGTCAAGGGGGCTCCCCGTACCGGCCGGACAAAGCCTCCCTTTTGAAGATTCGCATCAGCAGGAAGACGGCCGGAAACAGGAGGACCGCCCCTGTCGCGAGGAACAGGAGCAGGAGGCGAAGCGTGGAAGGGGAGGACGCGGAAGAAGCGAAGGTAATGGCCGGGCGGGCGAGGAACGGAAACTGGGCCAGACCCCAGCCGAGAAGGATCAGGGCGACCTGGGCGGCAGCGCAGATCCGGGCGAGGCGGTACACGGAAAGAACCAGGGAGACGGATGCCCCCAGGGTGGCGGTTGCGTTGAACATCACCAGGCCGACAAACCAGTCGCTTCCCGTTAGTGCTCCGTGGAAGTCGGGTGCTCCCGAAGCGGCGATGACCGGGACGAAAACGGACAGCAGGACGACCATCGCCGCCGACCACAGGGCGCGACAGCGGAAGTCGCTGCGCAGGTCGGGGTCATCCGTTTCCATGATGAGATATACCGCGGCCAGGTAAGAGAAGGCGGTGAGGGTGAGGACCCCTACCGAAAGCGGGAAGGGGGCGAGCCAAATCGACGTGTCTCCTGTGAATGTCAGCGGATCCGAGGGGATTCGTCCGGAAGAGAGGGCTCCGATCGTGACCCCGAGCAGAACCGGGGTGACGAGGCTGGCCCCCGCGAAAAGAGTACCCCACCGACTTCCTCCGTGTTCCTCGTGCAGATGATACGCATGAAACGCAAAGGCGGCCCCCCGAAGGACGATCCCGGCGAGCAGCAGGGTAAGCGGCACGAACAGCGCGGTGGAGATTGCGGCGAATGCCGGGGGAAAACCGGTGAAGAGGATGACGATCGCGACAATGAGCCAGATGTGGTTCGTCTCCCAGACCGGCCCGATGGCGCGGGCGATCAGGCGCCTCTGGGCATCGGCGCGGGGCCCCCGTGCCAGGAGGTCCCAGACCCCCCCGCCGAAATCGGCGCCGCCCAGCAGGGCGTAGAGCATGAGGCATCCGAGAATGCTCCCTGCCAGAATGGAAGGAAGGGAGGGCATCCTACCCGGGCCCTCTGCCGCCTCGCTCGTCGAGAGGGAAGGCGGGGCTTGCCGAGACCTCACGCCTGAGCAGCCAGGCCGCGGAGATCCCGAGGGCAAGGTAGAGAAGGGAGAAGAAGGCGAAGGGGATCGCGAGTCCTCCGACCGTGGTGACCGCGTCCGCCGTGCGCATCACTCCGTGTATGACCCACGGTTGCCGGCCGAGTTCGGTCACGACCCAGCCCGCCTCCACCGAGAGGATTCCGAGCGGTCCGCAAGACGCGACGGCGAAGAGAAACCGGCGGGTGTACAACCATTCTCTCCTCCTCCAGGCAAACAGGGCCGAAAGAATGGCCAGGACGCTCATGGTCGTCCCGGAGGCCACCATGAACTGGAACGCGAGGTGGACCGGCACCGGGTTCGGCCACTCGTCACGGGGAAAGGCCGACAGTCCCTTTACTTCCGCGTCGGGGTCGTGAAAGGCGAGGAGGCTTAACGCCCGCGGGATCTCGATCGCGAATCTCGTCGTCCCGCCGTCAACATCGGGGATCCCCCCGATCCGGAGAGGCGCCCCCCGTTCGGTGCGGAACTGTCCCTCCATGGCGGCGAGCTTCGCCGGCTGGTGGCGGGCGATGAACCGCGCGTTGAAATCCCCGCTCACGGGGAGCAGGATCGCCGCCACGCCTCCCACCCAGAGGGCGATGGCGAGCGCCCGGCGATGGAACAGGTTTTCCCTGTCCCGGAGGAGCATGAAGGCATGGATCCCCGCCACCGCGAACCCGGTTGCGGCAAAGGCGGCAAGGGTCATGTGTGCCGTCTCCGTCTTCCATGCCGGGTTTAGCATCGCGGCGAGGGGGGAGATGTTTACCGGTACGCCGTCCATCAGGGCAAAGCCGGCGGGGCTGTTCATCCACGCGTTTGCCGTGACTACGAAGATCCCCGACAGGATTCCTCCGAGGGCGACGGCCACCCCGGAGAGCAGGTGAAGAAGGGGAGAAACCATGTCCCACCCGTAAAGATAGATCCCGAGGAAGATCGCCTCGGCGAAAAAGGCGAACCCCTCAAGTGCGAATGGAAGCCCGATGATCCCCCCGGAGAACTCCATGAAACGGGGCCACAGGAGACCCAGCTCGAAGGAGAGCACGGTCCCGGAGACCGCCCCGACGGCAAACAGGACACCCGTTCCCCGGGCCCATCGTTTCGCCAGTTCCAGGTATACGGGTTTGCCGGTCTTTCGACCGGCGGCTTCCGCGACGACCATCAGAACAGGCATCCCCATCCCGGCAACCGCGAAGATGATATGGAAGGCGAAAAGCATCGCCATCTGGGCACGGGCGAAGAGCAGCTCGGTCAACAGGGAATCCTCCCGATCGCTATTGTATCCTCAAAAACCTACCGAAAAAGACAGCAATCCCTTGTTCCTTGCCCGGGATCAAGGCGATAATAGGAAAATATCCGACAATCTTTGCCCGACTCCAGGACGAGGAGGTATCGAATTGGAAGGCACAATCCCGAAAACCATCGGTCATTTCGTAAACGGCAGAAGCATTCCCGGTTCCGGCGGTCGCTACGGAAACGTCTATGATCCGGCTACCGGAGAAGTGAGCGGCCGAGTTGCGTTCGCCGGCAAGGCCGAAGTGGAGGAAGCGGTTTCCGCCGCGTCTGCCGCGTTTCCCGCCTGGGCGGCCACACCTCCTCTCCGGCGAGCGAGAATCCTGTTCCGGTTCAAGGAATTGCTGGACCGGCATGGGAAGGAAATTTCGGCCCTGATCACGGCCGAGCACGGGAAGGTGCTAAGCGACGCAGCCGGGTCCCTGACGCGGGGGGCGGAAGTGGTGGAGTTCGTCTGCGGGATACCTCACTTGTTGAAAGGAAGCTATTCGGAAAACGTGGGGACCGGAGTCGACAGTTTTTCCTTCCGGCAGCCGCTCGGGGTATGCGTCGGGATCACCCCGTTCAATTTCCCTGCCATGGTGCCGATGTGGATGTTTCCCGTCGCCATAGCCTGCGGCAACACCTTTGTCCTGAAACCTTCCGAGAAAGACCCCTCCTGCCCATTGCGGCTCGCCGAACTGTTCGCCGAAGCAGGACTGCCTCCGGGAGTTCTGAACGTGGTACACGGGGAGAAGGAGGCGGTCGATCTCCTGATCTCGCACCCGCAGGTCGCTGCGGTAAGCTTCGTCGGGTCCAGCGTGGTCGGCGAACAGGTGTATCGGAAGGCAACGTCACATGGCAAGCGTGTCCAGGCCTTGGGCAGCGCGAAAAACCACGCCGTCGTGATGCCCGACGCGGACCTCGGGCAGGCAGTGGATGCCTTGATGGGAGCCGCGTACGGCTCCGCGGGAGAACGATGCATGGCCATCTCCGTGGTCGTCGCTGTAGGGGATGAGGTCGCCGACGCCTTGGTGAAACGGATCGTCGACAGGATCAGGACGCTCAAGGTCCTGCCCGGCCAAAACCCCGAGGCGGAAATGGGGCCCCTTGTCACGGGCGAGCACCTGGAGCGGGTGAAACGATACGTCGACCTCGGCGTAAGCGAGGGGGCGAAGCTTGTGGTGGATGGACGGGGGTTTACGATCCCGGGCCACGAAAAGGGTTTCTTCCTGGGCGCCTGCCTGTTCGACCGGGTTACGCCCGATATGAAGATCTATCAGGAGGAGATCTTCGGCCCCGTGCTTTCTCTTGTGCGCGTTCCGGATTTCGAGGGCGCATTGCAGCTGGTGAACGATCACGCGTTTGGGAACGGGACCGCCGTATTTACGCGGGACGGGGACACCGCCCGTGAATTCGCCAGACGTGTGGAGGCGGGGATGATCGGGATCAATGTGCCGATCCCCGTGCCGGTGGCGTTTTACAGCTTCGGCGGATGGAAGCGTTCGCTGTTCGGGGACTATTTCGTGCACGGCCCCGAAGGCGTCAACTTCTACACCCGGATGAAAACGATCACGTCACGGTGGCCGACGGGGATTCGCTCGGGTGCCGAGTTTGTCATGCCTACCATGAAATAGACCGGGCGGTGAGGATCCCGACGACTACGACAATGTCGTTTCCATCCTCCCTGGGAGCGCGACGGCGTTCCCCTGCCGCCTTTTTGGTTATGGGAGGCGATTACGCCTCCCGTCTCACTTCGCTTTTGCAGGGACCAGTTCCAGAAAAGACGATTGCTTCGGGTCCTTGCCGAGAAACCGGCCTACCCATTCCTGGCCCCCGGGCGAGGCGGTGATCTCGCCGAACGCCCGGGCGTCGTTTTCCAGGCCGGACGAAAAACCGTTCTCGTACCCGTATTCCATGGCAAGCAGGGCGCCCCGCGCGGCGGCTTTCCTCGCCGTGAGGATATCCTTCGCTTCCTCCGGGCCCGGCTGGGGGGTCGAGAGGATGTTGCGGATCTCCTCTCGTTCGAGTTGACGCCGGAGCGCATCCTTCTGCTTTGCGCCGATCGCGTCCCAGTCCTTTCGCGGGACCGTTCCCTCTCCCGAACCAAAACCGCGCGCGCGCCGGACGGCAACGGACAAAGCGGTCGCGGAGGGGACGAACTCGTCCGCCAGTCCCCACGATACCGCCGTGTATCCGTCCACCGGTTCGCCGTTGGCAGAAAGTTCGGCCGCCCTCGCGGGGCCGACCAGGCGAGGAAGCCTCTGCATGCCTCCATACCCCGGGATGATCCCGAGTTTGACCTCGGGCTGGCCCAGGCTCGCGTTCTCGGTCACGATCCGGTAATGGGCGCTCATCGCCAGTTCGTTCCCTCCCCCCAGCGCGAATCCGTCGATGACGGCGATCACGGGAAGGGGCAGCTTTTCGAGCTCCGTGAAGACGGCGATGTTCTTCCGGGCAAGCGCTCCGATCGCTTCCGCGGATTTGCCCTGGAACTCCTTCACGTCTGCTCCTGCGACGAAGGCCCTGCCCGCCCCCGTCAGCACCACGGCCCGCACCGTTCTTCCCTCGATCGTTCCGAGGGACCCAAGCTCCCGGATGATGGCGGAAAGCTGGGACAGAAGTTCCTCGTTGAGTGCGTTAAGCGCCTCCGGGCGGGAAATCGTCACGACGGCAACCTCTTCCAGGAGGCGCACGTCGAAATAACGGTTCTCCTTCGGGTCGGCGCCCATGATCCTCTCCCCGAGGAACTCCTCCTCATACTCCCGGATCGTCCGCCCGGCCCGGTCCGCCTGGACGAGCGCGACCCCTTTCGGTTTCGTCATGGTGCCGTCGAGCATTTTCTGCTGTATCCGCGGAAGACCGTCCAGGCCGGTGATCTCCAGGTCCTCCTGTTCCATGACGATCTTTCCCTCGGACAGGAGCCTGACGACCTCCATTGCCTGATCCGCACGGTACATATGGGATCCCAGGAGGGACAGGTCTGTTTTCCCGCGGATGAGGACGTACCCGGAGGGCATGGCGTTCTTCTCGTCGAAGTCCCGCAGGACGAAGGTGCTGAAGTGGAGAGTGCTCTGGTCCGGGCGGTCCACGATGAAGTCGGGACTCTGCCGGGGACCGAAAATCCTCCAGTACGCCTTGCCGAGGGCCTGGGCGTTTCGCATGAATCCCCTGGTGTATTCGGGATTCGGTTTTCCGTCGGGGGTGAGCGGGTCGGGCATGTCCGGCGGAAGGTCCATTCCGTCCCGGTCGATCACGCGGGAGGGGGGGATGCCCATTCGCCGGAGCGAGGCGATCCCCTTTTTTTCGGTGGAGCGCGAGGCGACGAAGGCGAGTTCCGCTCCACGTTCCAGCGCCGCGCGGGCGAAGCCCCGGGAATAGGCGTCGGCCCCCCAGATCAGGCCTCTGCGGCCGGGGAGAAGGCCGATTTCCGAAAAGATCGAACCGGGAGTCCCCTTTCGGAAAAGGACCTGCTTCTGACGCATCCACACCCACCGCGCGTCGAAGACGAACCTTCTCCCTTCGTAGAAGAAGGTTTCTCCGTACTCCCCCTTAAGGCCTTTTCCCGTGGCGCCGAAGAATACGAGCGCGCCGTTTCGGGTAAGGGCGGAGACGAGCAGGGGGAAATTGAAAGCGCCGGTGTGCTCGAAGATCGTGTCCACCGGGCGGCCGCCGTTGGCGGCGTATACCGCCTGACGGAACGGTTCCGTCCCCGAAAGCCAATCCTCGCAAGAGGCATCCGGCGGTATGGGGCCGAAGACATCCGGGGGAATGGAGCGTCTGTCGACGAAGGCGTCCGCGATTCCGCGTTCGTGGAGCGATCGGAAGAGTTCGGGGTTGGACCCGAACAGGATCACACGTGCTCCGAGGCGCTTTGCGATCTGGGCTCCCGCAAAGCTCGTCCCCTTGCCTCCGCCCAGAAGGAGGACGGAAGTTCCGGGGGAGACGCGCAGCCTCTCGACGACGGCCCGATATGCCGTTCCGTAGGTAAGGAGCATCGCCGCAAGCCTTTCCGGAGTGTGCCCCCGCAAGGGAGGAGGGACGGGGATCGCTCTCTCCTCGTCGACGATCGTGAGCTGCGCGTTGAATCCGTCGTGTGTCTCGTACCCCCGGATGTTGTGTCCCGTCCACGAATCGAGGATGACCGCCTGTCCCACTTTTACGCGCGATACAGCCGTGCCGGCGTCTACCACCAATCCCAGGGCGTCGCTTCCCGGGATGTGAACGATGGCGGCGTCACCTCTTCCGAACACCGGCACCGGGAGGCCCATCGAGGCGAAGTTGGTGTTGAAGTTCGGACCGGTGGCAAGGACAGCCACGAGAACGCGATTCGCGTCGCGTCCGTGAAGGCGCGGAGCCGGAACCTGCTCCAGGCGCAGAGTTTCCGAGGGCGGTCCGTACCGGTCCCGGTGGATCGTCAGGGCGTGCATCCTTTCGGGAAGGGGTTTCCCGAGTAAGGGGAGGACGGAAAGAGGCCAGCATCCGTAGATTTCGGGGCCGGTTCCTGACATGGTTCCTCCTTGTCTGGGCAGTAGGTCGCGGAGTTTCATCGCGGTTGCAATTCTCTTGTGGGATTCACAGAAACTGTTTCAGATTCCTGAACGATACTATATTTTGCGCGTTCGTGGGGTACGATACCCGCTTTTGATGGGCCTCCGAATCGTGTATACTGAATTCGGATGCTCCATGGACGGGAGGGATGAACGCGGGCGAACAATCATGGCCTCAGCATAGGGAAAGGAGGCACCATGATGGATGTCCTGTTCTGGGGGTTCTTTGGCATCGGGTTCCTGGTGATGCTCGCCATGATCGTATCGGTTTTCCGTTCGATCTGGAGGGGGAAGAGGGAGAGAGATCACTGGAAGGAACTCGTCGATAAATCCTCGATTCTGAAAAGATAGCCTCGGGAAATAATTTCCTCTTTTTGGAAACAGAAGGAAAAGTATTGCCAATATAGGGAAGTTTTATTCCCGTTGCCCCGAATCCTCTACCATAACAACAGTATAACCCCTCTAAAACCATACAGATTTTCCGGTTGTCCTCTAAGGCGCGGTATTTGCTAAGTTTTCAAACGTTTATGCGCGGATATCCCGTATATAGAATGGATACCTCAACCGACACGATCATGCGCGTCGGGACGATGCTGGAATTCCGGAAAAGCCGAAGGAGCATGAACCGGATCTCCCTGGCAAAACTTGCCCGGAAACTTTTCTCGGTGGGACCGGACGATGTCATCTATCTGGGGTCCGAGTCCGCACTGGGGCGCGCCGAAATCGCGCGCAACAGGAAGGACTCTCTTATCGCCGTTTAAAAACCCGCTTGAACAGCAATTCTTTTGCCGATGCGAGGGAGGGAAAAATCCGCCGATCCACAGGCGAGAAAATCAAAGGAGACAAAAAAGGCATGTCAACAGGGACGGTGAAGTGGTTCAACGATTCCAAAGGGTACGGGTTCATCACACCGGACGACGGGGAGGACATTTTCGTCCATTTCAGCGAGATTGTGGGCGATGGCTTCCGATCCCTCACCGAGGGGATGAAAGTGGAGTTCGAGGTGACCGACGGACCCAAGGGGAAAAAAGCCTCCAACGTGCGGAAAGTGTAAACGGAGTACCAAGACGTAACGGGAGAGAGCGCTTCCGGGAACCCGGCCGGCGGCGCTTTTCCTTTGGTCCTTAAGCGGCGCACGTTCCGAAAGGAAGTGACACGTCGGTTTCCCTTTGCTAGATTGTCCCCAATAATATAATCAGGCTGCCCCGCTTCCCGCAGGGACGCGCAAACCTCCTGCCCCGGGTCATTCCCCTGGCCGGAAAGGGGAGGGCCATCTCGAAGAGGTGACCCCATGCTCTCCGCCCTCACACCTCTGTTCCGACCCGGCCGGATCGCCGTCATCGGCGCGTCGGCCAATCCGGAAAAAATGGGATTCCAGATCTTCCGCAACATTCTGGATGCCGGATTCTCCGGGGAAGTCGTCCCCGTGAACCCGAAGGGAGAAGTGATTCTCGGGGTCCCCTCCGTCCGATCGGCCTCCGAGATCCCGGAGAGGACGGATCTTGCGGTCGTCATCATTCCGGCGAAGCTCGTTCCCGCGACGATACTCCAGCTGGGAGAGAGGAAGGTACGATCCGCGATCGTCATCACGGGAGGGTTCGCCGAGTCGGGTGAGGAAGGTGCGGCGCTGCAGCAAGAGCTGGTGCGGAACGCCACCCGATGCGGGATACGCGTCATCGGGCCGAACTGCCAGGGAGTCAACTACCCGTACCACGGGATCTGCGCATCCTGGCCGCTCATCACGCGGAGAGGCGAAATCGCGATCGTTTCCCAGAGCGGAACCGTGGGCGCGGCGCTGATCGACTGGGCCTCCGAAGATCGAATCGGCTTCTCCGCATTTGTGAGCATGGGCAACCGGGCCGACGTCGACGAGGCGGACCTGATCGCCTATTTCGCCGACGACCTAAACGTGAAGGTCGTCGCCCTCTATATCGAAGGGGTGAAAGACGCGGAGAAATTTCTCTCGGCCGTCAGGAAGTGCCGCAAGCCCATCGTGATCTTCAAGGCGGGGCGAACCGAGCAGGGGAGAAAGGCTGCCGAATCCCATACCCGGTCGCTTGCGGGAAAGGACGAGATCTACGACGCTGTATTCCGCCAGTTCGGCGTGCACCGCGCCTCCACCCTCGAGGAGCTGTACGATTTTTCCAAGGCGCTGGCCTACCTGCCGCCGCCGACGGGTCCGAGAATGCTGATCGTCACAAGCTCGGGAGGGTCCGCCATCATCGCGACCGACGTGGCCGAGGAAGAGGGCTTCCGCGTATCCTCCCTTCCCCCGGAACTTGCCGCCCGGCTGCGGGAGATCCTCCCGGCCCACTGCATCGTCGGAAACCCGCTCGATCTCACGGGGGACACCGACGCGGAGCGGTACCGGAAGGTCCTTGCCGTCGCGGAGGGGCACTACGACGTGATCATGACGATCTTCGGCGACCCGATTCCGGGGGCATCCGAAGTCATCCGTCCGGGGAAATGCGATCTCGTCGCCTACCTCGGCGGGGCAGACGTCGAAAGGGAAGAGCGGAGGAAAATGCACGAAAAGAAGATCGCCGTCTTCCCGACGCCGGAACGGGCGGTAAAGGCCCTGTCCTGCTACGCGCGTTTCGACAGGATTACCTTCCCGACGGATCGGACCGTTGCCGTATCGGCGGAAAAGGCGCCGGAGAGCCTGCGGGCGATGACCCCCGCCGAATCAATGGCGTTTCTTGCCGGAAACGGGTTTCCCGTCACTCCTGCGCATCCCGCGGGAAGCGAACAGGAGGCGGTTGCGGCCGCCCGGGGTATCGGTTTTCCGGTCGCAGTGAAGATGAACTCCCCCGACGTGACGCACAAGACCGACGTGGGAGGGGTGGTCCTGGACGTGCAAGACGAGGAAGGAGTCAGGAAAGCGTACCGCCTCATTGCGGAGGCGGCCGGGAGGATCGGGGCGAGGGACGGCGGTGTGCTCGTCGCCGCGATGGCGGCCCCCGGGACGGAGGTCATAATCGGGGTGACGAGGGACCTTCAGTTTGGGCACGCGGTGATGTTCGGGCTCGGAGGGATCATGGTGGAGGTGATGAAGGACGTCTCGTTCCGTATCGTCCCTCTTTCGGGAAAAGACGCCGCCGAAATGACATCGGAAATACGGGGCGCGCGGGCCCTGGAGGGAGTTCGGGGTAGGAAGCCCGCCGATATCGCCGCCGTCCGCGATCTTCTCGTCCGGGTGTCGGACCTTGTTGCACGGCATCCCGGGATCGTGGAGATGGACCTGAACCCGGTGATCGTTCACGAGGAGGGATTGATCGTCGCGGATGCCCGTGTGGTTCTCTCGGAGGAAATGCGATGAAAATCCGAATCGGGATCCCGCGGGAGATCAAGAAGGGGGAAAACCGGGTCGCCGCGACTCCCCGGTTCGTCACGGCGCTTCGCGAAGCGGGGGCAAAGGTCTTCGTCGAACGCGGCGCGGGGCTGGGGAGCGGACTCCCGGATTCGGAGTTCGCCCGGGCGGGAGCGTCCATGGTAAAGGGTCCGGCGCAGGTGTGGAACGCCGATCTCGTCGTCAAGGTGAAGGAGCCTCTACCCCGGGAATTCCGGTTTTTCTCCGATCGGACCGCCCTGTTCACCTTCCTGCATCTTGCCGCATTCCCGGGGCTGACGGACGCGTTGCTCGCCAGGAAGGTGACGTCGATCGCCTACGAAACGGTGACGAATCGGGGCCGCCTCCCGCTGCTTGCCCCGATGAGCGAGGTGGCGGGAATCCTGTCCGTCCAGGCCGGCGCCCGCGGCCTCGAGAAGGAAGCCGGGGGCCGGGGGATCCTTCTTCCCGCTGTGCGGGGGGGAAGCCCGCATCGGTCTGCGTTATCGGGGCAGGCACCGCGGGCCGCAGCGCAGCGCGGACAGCCGCCGGGATCGGGGCGAACGTGACCGTGCTCGATATCTCCCGGGAAAACCTTGCGCGGGTACGGGAGGAGACCGGAGGGCGCGTCCGGGCGGTTCTGTCCACGCCGGGATCGATCGAACGGGCGGTCGTGTCTTCCGATCTCGTGATCTCCACGGTGCTGCTTGTCGGGGACAGGGCACCCGTCCTGATCCCCCGGAAGCTGCTTCGCCGCATGCCCCGGGGATCGGTCGTGGTGGACATCTCCATCGATCAGGGAGGGACGCTGGAGACGTCCCGCCCGACGACGCACGCGGAACCTTACTTCGTTGAGGAAGGGGTGGTTCACTACTGCGTGATGAACATGCCGGCGGCCGTTCCCCGGACCTCCACGGTTGCCTTGACGAAGGCGACCCTTCCGTATGTGAGGGCGATCGCCCGGAGGGGCGTGCTCGAAGCCCTTCGGAAAGATTCCGGGCTGCGGTCCGGGCTCAACACGTTCCGGGGAAGGGTGACCTGCGAAGGGGTCGCCCGGGCGCTTGGCAGGGAATACACGGCCCCGGAGACGCTGCTGTAGAGTTCTTAGTTGCCGGAAGACGCTTGACGGAGTGACTTTACGAGGGCCCGGACCTGGGCGCGCGTTCCGGCGAGGTCTCCGGAATTGTCGATCACGTAGTCCGACGCCAGGGCCTTCTCCTCGGGATCCATCTGGGAGGATACGATCTGGAGCGCCTGCTCCCGCGGGATCCCGTCGCGGCGCATGAGGCGCTCGACCTGCGGTCCCCTGCCGCATAGCACCCCGATCACCGCATCGAACATTCCCTGGGGTTCCTTCTCGTGGATGAGCGCCGCCTCGACGATGACGACCGGATGCCCTTCCGAGGCGAGTGCGGAGACGGCTTCCCGCATCCCCTCGGCGATACGCGGATGGGTGATGGCTTCGAGATCCGCGCGCTTCACGGGATTCGCGAAGATGACCGCGCCGAGCAATTTCCGGTCGATCCGGCCGTCGGGCAACAGGATCTCCTCTCCGAACCGGCCGACGATGTCGATGTAGGCGGGCTTCCCCGGTGAGGTGATCTCCCGGGAGATCCGGTCCGCATCCACGACGGGGATTTTCTCCTCCCGGAACAGGCGGGCCACGGTGCTCTTTCCGGAACCGATTCCTCCCGTCAGGCCGAATACGCGCATGGCCGAAATCATACCACCGGCGGAGGTACGTTCGAAACATCCGGCGAAAAGGTTGCGGCGTTGACAAATCGGGGAGGGCGATGGTAGCGTCGAAATAAATGAACGGCTGTTCATTTCCGTCGAAAAGAGGGAGGGAATCGCCATGGTCGAAACGACCGTCAAGGGGTTCTTCGAATCGCTCGAACCCAAACTGAACTCCGAACCGTCGAAGCTGGCCGGCATGAACGCCGTCTACCAGTTCCAGGTGGGAGAGGAGACCTACTCCGTGTCGATGAGGGACGGGAAGTGCTCCGTGGCGTCGGCTGCTGCTTCCGACCCGAACTGCACCGTCACGATGGCGGAAAACGACTTCCTCGAAATGATCGCGGGGCGCCTGAACGGGCAGATGGCGTTCATGACCGGGAAATTGAAGGTGGCAGGGGACATGGGGCTGGCGCTCAAGCTCGAGTCCTTCCTGAAGGCCTGACGAAACGAAAACCGTTGGCGCACCCGACGGACAGGCTTTTCCGGGAGGCGGCCGAAACGCTCCGGGCACGGGGAAGAGCGGTTGCGCTCACCGGGGCCGGGATCTCGGTGGAAAGCGGGATCCCCGCGTTCCGCGGCAGCCAGGGGATGTGGGAAAAGTACGATCCCATGGAGTACGCGACCATCGGCGCCTTCCGTAAAGACCCGGAGAAGGTCTGGGGGATGCTCTCCGAGATGGTCGACCTGCTCTCCCGCGCCGTCCCCAACCCCGCCCATCTCGGTCTGGCGGAGATGGAGAGAAGGGGAGTCCTCCGGACGGTGATCACGCAGAACGTGGACGGGCTGCACCAGGCGGCAGGCTCCCGAAGAGTGATCGAGTTCCACGGCAACGCAGAGGAACTGATCTGCCTTTCCTGCTGGAAACGTTACCCCGCCCGGGTGAAGATCCGGGAAGGGATCCCCCCGCGGTGCGCATGCGGAAAGATTCTCAAGCCGAATCTCGTGCTGTTCGGGGAACCGATCCCCTGGGAGGCGCAGGAGGAGGCCGAAACCGAGGCGAAACGCTGTTCCGTCCTGCTGGTGATCGGCATGTCGGCGCAGGTGGCCCCCGCGTGCGACATTCCCCTTCTCTCCAAGAGATCGGGGGCCGTCATCATCGAGATCAATCCCGAAGAGACACTCCTTACGGGCTCGGTAACGGACCTGTACATCCGGGAGAACGCCGGCTACGCCGTTTCCCGCCTGTTCGAAGAGATCCGTGGTTTTCTGCCCCGGTCCTGAGCCGCCGGCCACATTAAAATATTTCATATCCATTAATTAATTTTGCCCTTCTCCCGCCCCCCGGGAGATGCCACTTCAATGTTTACGGCAGGTTACAAGTGAGCGCCGCGGTGGCACGAGCATTGCTTCAAGAGAGGACAGGAGGAAACCGATGCGATCCGAAAAGGGATTCACACTGGTGGAAATCATGATCGTGGTAGCCATCATTGGCATCGGGGCGATCATGGCATTTTCCAATCTTCAAAGCTGGAACCGGCATAACAACTTCGTCGGTTTTCAGCGAGAGGTGTTTTCGGAGATGCAGGAAGCAAGGTCGCGGGCCACTTCCATGAGGAGGCAATACCGGATGGCGTTCGACCTGGACGCGGAAACGGTACTTCTGGAACGCGGAAACGCCGGATCGGGGTCCACCGTCTGGACAGCAGACCGAGCGGTCCTTTCCGCTCCCGGGGGCTGCACGATCGACGATATCGCGTGGTTGCGCGGAGGGGTGGGCGCGACGCCGTCCGGCGGCACGTTCTACCTGCTCTTCAGCCCTGGCGGAGACGTGTACCGATGGGCGGCAGGGCCTGTGATAACTCCCCTCGACACCACGAACATCCATCTCTCGAGCGACGCGGGGGAAACTGCGACGGTCCAGCTCTACTGCTGGACGGGAAAAGCGAGGCTCTCCGTTGGAACGATCTGACAGGAAGAACAGAGGAAAAGAGAATGGGTTTTCCCTCATCGAGGTGATGGTCGCGCTCACGATACTCGCCGTGGGCCTTCTGGCCCTCGCTCTCCTGCAGACGACGGCCATCAAGGGAAACTCCCTGGCGGCGAAATCGACGGTTGCGATGCAGCTCGCCCAGGACCAGCTGGAGAAATTCCGCCACACGTCGTGGGCGACCATCGCATCCACTTCGGCAGGAGGATACAACACGGCGACCATGACCCCCGTGTACGGGGGATTCCCCGGAAGCGAGGGGGATGTCGTGACGATTCGGGGAGTCAATTACTACCGGGCGTGGTTTGTCAACAACGTGAGCACGACATTGCGAACCATCACGGTGTGGACCTGCTGGCAGGACGAGCGGCAGAACTGGCACAGCGTCATGCTGCAGACGCAGCGATCCGACATAGGGGTCTGACATGGGAAAGGCGAAGGTGGCCGGAAAAAGCAGAGGGATGCGAGGGGCCGTACTTCCGAGGCGGGATTTACCCTCATCGAGGTCATGACGGCGATGACCATTCTCGGCATCGCGATGACCGCGGCGTTCGCCACGTTCCAGTTCCAGCATGCGTCGTTCACGGTGCAGAACCGCGTGGCGGAGGCACAGCAGAACCTGCGGGCGGTCCTGGATGTCATGGGACGGGACATCCGCCTGGCAGGATACGGGATTCCGGCGGCGGTGAATCTTCCCCCCGGACTCCTTCCCACAGGCGACAACACAATCCGGAACATTCGCCCGCTGAACCGGACGACGGGAGCCGACGAGATCTACATCCTCTACCTGTACGACATGGACGCCAGCCTCCCTCCGACCGATGCTCCCCTGGGGATGGGTGTCTATGCGAACAACCTGAACGTCACCAGCACAGCAGGATTCGCGAGAGGCGACCTCGTCCTCATTCGAAACGACCAGAGCGCCGACATGTTCGAGGTTACGGGGACGCCTTCCGCGACGACCCTCAACTTCGACGTCGGCGGATCGACGAATCTGTACAACAGCCTGACGGCCCACACACCGTTTCCCGTCCCCGGGTACGCGGGAGGGACACCGTAGTATCAAAGGCCCGCTTCGTCCGGTACTTCATCGACACCACGGATCCGGACCATCCGACGCTGATGCTCGACAAGATGATCGACAAGACGACCCCCGTCGCTCAGCCTCTTGCGGACGACATCGAGGACATGCAGATCCAGTACGGAGTCGATATGAACGGCGATTCCGCCATAGACAGCACGGAGTGGATTGATTCACCGAATGCCACCCAGATGCCGCTGGTCAAGCAGATACGGCTGTTCCTTTCGGCCCGGACCCGCATGAAGGAAAAAGGGTGGCAGGATGCGCGGCCGGCGCTGGCGGACAGGGCGGCCGGGGCCGCCGACAGCTACCGGCGCAGGGTCATCGAGAACGGGATCGTGATCGACCTGAGAAATCCCGGATAGGTGAGGGGAGGAGCATGAAAAACGAACGAGGCAGCGCACTGGTCATCAGCCTGATGCTTCTCCTGATCCTGACGGCGATCGGGATTTACGCCATCAACACCTCCACCACCGAGATCGACCTCACCCTGCAGTCGAAGGTGGGAACGGTTACGCTCAATGCCGCGGAAGCCGGTGCCTACGTGGCCATCGATCGGGTGCCTAACGTGCTGGTGGCGGCCCTGCCCGGGACTTTGTCGAACCAGGCTTCCTACAGCGTTACATCGGGGCTGACGGGATCGATGACGCTTCGTCCCGGATACGGGTCGAACTTCCGGTTCGCCGATTTCGGCGTGGACAGCACGGGAAGCGCCCCTCCCCAGTTCGTCGCCAGGAAAACCGTACAAGCGGTCATCCTCTTCGGACCGGTGCCCGTGGGGACGATGTATTAGTTCGAGGAAAGGGAAAGAAGGAGGATAGAGACAATGAGGACGGAAAACATGCTGCGCTGCTGGCCCTTTTGCTGTCGTGCCTGATCGCACTGCCGCCGGTCGCCCTGGCCGACGACACGGAGCTGTTTACGACATCGGCCAATCCGAACGTGCTTCTCATGCTCGACACGACGGGGTCCATGGATACCGTCGCCGGGTCATCCTCGGTCGGGGACCTCGACGGCGACAATCCCTCGGATTCCCGGATGGACGTCCTCTGGAAGGTCGTCTACACCCTGCTCAATGCGGACTTGAGCATTCCATCCTCCAGCACCAACTACAACTGCCGGACCTCCCAGCGGATCCGGACGCGGAACAACCCCTACAGCAGTATCCAGGTAGACGGATCGAACTGGAGCCATTTTCCGGCTACGAACGGCACGGTCCAGATCGGGAGCGGGGGCGCGTCGGAGACGATCACCTACAGCAGCAAGTCGGTCTCCCGGGGAAGGTACTATTTCAACTTCTCCCCGGCCTACAGCTTCCAGAACAGCTATTCCAATAACGCGACGATCTCCATCTCCGGGTAAAGCGCATACAGCCGCCCGTATCCCATCAACCACACCGAGGCAATAAGCACGGATTTCCTTACCAATCTCACCCAGGCCGACGAGGAGAGCCTAAAGGCGCGCCTCGGGCTGATGACCTTCACAACGAACAGCACCGGGTCGTCGGTGCAGATCAACATCCGCAACCAGGTGACTTCCGGCGCGCCGAACTCCCCGCCGTTTTCGCCTTCCTACCAGAACATCTGGGGCTCCGTCAAACAGTATGCCCACGCTTTGGGCGGCACGCCCACGGCCCGCCTTGAGTTACGCGCAGACCTTCTTCAGCCCGGCGTCTTATTCCAGCCAGTCTGCCGGCCGAACTTCGGCGTCCTGATCACGGACGGCGAGGCGCGGTCGGGGAGATCGACCGCGCCACAGGGAACGGGGGAAGCCCGGATTATTACAGCGGTTCAGGAACTTCCGCACGTTCTACTCCAACGGCTATTCGGGCGACACGGGCCAGGTGCTCGCACAACGCGGTCATCAAGGAGCTGGAGCTGCTGACCTACGACCCGACGTCAAGCTCTTCACGGTGGCTCGGGATCAGCGACGACATCCCGCACGTGAGGGTCCTGTACGTCCTGCGCAGGGCGTCGAACGACGAACGATCAGGGGACCTCCAGCGAGTTCAACGCCGTCGGCGCGGCGGCGAACGACACCCGAGGGGCGCGGCAGGGCATTCTTCGCCACCGACGCCACCGAGCTGGCCTCTCCCTTCGATCATCTTCCACCAGATCTCCGCGGGGACCTCTCGGCCACGCTCCGACGGTCGCCTCGGTCCGGATGACCGACCGGAACTGCCTCTACAAGGCCACGTTCACCCGGCCGCTCGCCGGCGACGTTCTGGGAAGGCCACCTCGAGGCCCTGACGATAAACAGCGACAACACCTATGCGTCCACTGGGACGCCGCCGCGTCCTGCCGGGGACCACAACGGCGAACCGGAGGATCTTCGCGGGGTACACGGACGGCACATCGTGGCCACGGATCGACTAGACGAACTCCGCCATCACCCCGGCAATGGTGGATGTACCCGCCGGCCGCGGACGGACGCCGTGGTGGATGCATCCGGGGCGTCGGGCACGACAACGACCCAAGCTCGGCGATACTTCCACTCCAAGCCGGTCGTCGTCCGTCCCCCCTTCCCGGTTCTACCTCGACGAGGGATATTGACGGCGGTCGGACGGGACGACCGAAAGCTTCATCGACGCCGATCAGGACCGCAGGCGGGTTCTTTACGTGGGGTCAACGACGGGATGATCCATGCCTCCTGAGCAGAACATTCTAATCATCGACCGGGCTGTACGACGACGGAACGGGGAAGAGCTATACGGGTTCGTACCGTATTCCCTCCTGGAGATCATCCAGGACTTGGTCCGGTGGATCTGAGCTCCCACGGATGCTACATGATTTTTCGCCCCGGGTCGCCAACACTGTATTGAGCGAACAACGAGGGAACCAAGCGTCCTCCGAGTGGCACACGATCCTGATCGCGGGGCTGGGAAAGGGAGGAAATCAGCTACATCGCTCTGGACGTAACCGGATCCTCCCCACGAACAACAATTACTGGAATTTCCCCGGGGTGCTCTGGGAGTACACGGATGACGCCGACGTCGGAGAGACCTGGTCCGAGCCGTTCATCGGAAAGGTGCGGATGCAGGAGGACTCCTGGCGAGGACAGCTGGGTGGCGATCTTGGAGGCGGAGTATCGAACGCCGGGACGGTGGGGGCGGCGCTGGTATTGCTGGACATCGCGACGGGAACGGCCCTCGAGACCTTCACGACCGGGATCACGACATCATCGCCGCATCCCCATCGGTGGTGCTCGATGCGAGCAGGTCATCAGGTTCGCGTACGCGGTCGACCTCGACGGCTCGGTCTACAAATTCGATCTCCGGGCGACGGGTCTTCGGAGCAACGGGTTCTCGGACTGGGACCCCAAGAAGATATTCCAGGCCTCCGCCGGGCAGCCGGCCTACCACCGGGTAGAGCCCGCCAGCATCACCGAGAGCAGTCGCTACCTGTTCTTCGGAACCGGGAACCGGAAAGCCCGGTGTCGGACGGCGGAACGGGAAAATTCTACGCGGTCATCGACACGGATTCGTTCTGGCCGAGCTCTCCCCTGGTGGAAAGCAGCCTGGCGGACCTGACGGGCGATCTGGGAACCGGGACGGCGGGCCCGACGCAGTACGGATGGCTCATCAACCTGGCCGGCATTCCTTCCTCGGCGAATTCCACCGACACCTATACGCACCAGGCCGAGAAGGTGCTCTCCGACCCGGTGATCTTCTACAACAACGTCTTCTTCACAACGTTCACTCCCGACGCCTCGAATCCCTGCAGCGGCGGCGGGATCGCACGCGTGTACGGCCTCCGGACGCAGAATGCAATACCGGGACTGGACGCGCTCTCCCAACTCGGGGAGACGTCCGGCACGAAAGTCCCCTATCACGTTTACGCCGGAGCCGAGGGAGGCATTCCCTCGAGTCCCTCCCTGTCGATCTACCCGTCAGGACAGTCGTCAATATTCGTCGGGTTTTCGACCGGGTCCATTACCGAGATCCATATCGATTCCCCATTGCACTACAAGGAAATCAAGTCGTGGAAGGATACGTTCTGATGGTTGCCGGCGTTTCGCACCGTCGGGGAGGCAAGGAGGCGCTGGTAATCCTCCTTGCCCTCTGTCTTTCCATCCCTGCAGGCGGCTGCGGGAAAAAGGAGGGCACGCCCTCTCCGCAGGGGCGTTCCCTTCGGGGAGACGAGCCTCCCTCCGGTCCGGCAGGAGGCGGCGACGCGCCGTCCCGGATCGAACACGCCGTGGGGACGGGCAGGGATGTGGCGGTTATCGTCGTACCTTCGTCCCCCAGCCGGATCGCGTCGCCGTCAGTTTCCGTCAGGACAGCAACCGGCCAGGGCGCGGAAATCAGGAACGTCACATGGGAAGTGAACGGTATGGAGCGGGCGGACGGAAACCTTTTGGACCCTTCGCTGTTCCAGCGGGGGGACAGGATAAAGGCGATCGTGAGGATTCGCTCGGGGGGGAACGAGATGGTTCTCGAAACTCCCGAGGTCAGCGCGGTCAATGCCCTGCCGGCAGTTGAAAAAGCGACGATAGAGCCTCAAGCCCCCACCGCCGGGAGCACGGTACGGGCCGTCGTAGAGGCACGGGACCCGGACGAAGATCCCTTGACGTTCCAATACCAGTGGTATGTGGACAACGTACTGGTTCCCGGGGAAGGGGATTCGTTGAACCTGAAGGGGGTCAGGAAGGGATCGACGGTTCACGTCGCTGTGACCCCCAACGACGGGTTTTCGGCAGGGGCATGGAAATATTCTCCCCTCTATGAGATCGTCAACGCCCCGCCCGTCGTGAAAAGCAAGGCGCCGACGACGATTCCTCCTTCCCGCGTGCTGACGCACACCATCGTCGCGGAAGACCCAGACGGCGATCCGTTGACGTACACACTGGTCAAGGGGACAAAGGGGATGTCTCTCAGCGGCCCGACATTGACCTGGAAGGTTTCCGACGAGGATATTGGCAGGCCTGCGGATATCGTCATCCGGATCTCCGACAACCAGGGGGGGGAGACGGTTCTCACGCTGACCTTGACCCCCAATAAGCCGTAAGGAGGCGTTATGAGATTCACGAAGCCGCTTGCCACGTGGGTGATATGCCTCTCCCTGTTTTTCCTCGCCCCGATGTCTTTCGCACAAACCGAGTATATCCTCATGAGCGGGTCCCGGGCCGTGATCATGGAAAAGCAGGTGGTCCTGATCAACTCGAATGGGAAGAAGTCGGTCGCGCCCCCCGGGAGTTACGAGACCAGGGACGGAAGATACACGATCATCGTCCGGCAGGATAAGGTTGTGGTCCGGGACCACACACAGGAGCTTCGATAAACGGTCGAGACGGGACCGGGGAGAGGTGGCCGCCCGGTTCTCGAGGTTACCTCCCTTCATCCGTAAGACAGGGCCGCATCGAAAAGCCCGCGGGGTTTCTTGCCACCCTCTCGCTCCTTAGACTATAGTAATCCGCACGATGAAACCGGGCAGGAAAACGCGCCGTATACGGGTGGGAACCGTGTCCGTGGGCGGCGGCTCACCCGTCTCCGTGCAGAGCATGACGAAAACGGACACGGGGAACGTGCGTGCCACGGTGGCGCAGATACGCTCCCTTGCGCGGGAGGGTTGCGAAATCGTCCGGGTGGCGGTACCGGACGAGTCCGCCGTGCGTGCGTTTCGACGGATCAAGTCCGTCTCTCCGATCCCGGTGATCGCCGACGTGCATTTCCGGCACCGGATCGCCGTCGCGTGTGCGGAGGCCGGGGCGGACGGGCTGCGGATCAACCCGGGGAACATCGGGGGCGAGGCGAGGACCCTTGAGGTGCTGGCTGCGGCCCGGGCACGCCGGATCCCCGTCCGCATCGGCGTAAACGCGGGTTCGCTCGAAAAGGACATTCTGGACAGGCACGGCGGGCCGACCCCGCGGGCGATGCTCGAGAGCGCAGCACGAGCCGTACGTCTGTGCGAAAAGGCCCGTTTCGCACAGGCGAAATTCTCCCTCAAGACGTCGGACGTCCCCTCAACGGTCGAGGCGTACCGGCTCTTCGCGAAGAAGTTTGATTACCCCCTCCACATCGGTGTGACCGAGGCGGGCACTCCCTTTTCGGGCACGGTCCGATCGGCCGTCGGGCTTGGGATCCTCCTCGCGGAAGGGATCGGGGACACCCTCCGGGTATCCATCACCGGGCCACCCGAGGAGGAAGTGCGCGTCGGGTGGCAGATCCTCAAAACTCTCGGAATACGGAAGCGGGGCCCGGAGTTCCTCTCCTGCCCGACGTGCGGGAGGGTCTCGATCGACGTAACGGGGATTGCAACGGAAGTGGAGAGGCGCCTGGCACGTGTAACAACGCCGCTAACGGTAGCGGTCATGGGGTGCGCCGTGAACGGCCCGGGGGAGGCGAGGGAGGCCGATGTCGGGGTGGCCGGCGGTCGGGGAGAGGGCCTCATCTTCGTACGGGGGGAGATCATCAGAAAGGTGAAGGAGAAAGATATCGTCGCCGAGGTCGTGCGGCATGCCATGCGCCTGTCGGGGGACAGTAGGAGGAATCGTTGATCCGGTACTCGGGATATCTCATGCCAACGGCGAAGGAGATCCCCTCCGATGCGGAGGTGGCAAGCCACCGGCTGATGCTTCGCGCAGGTCTCATCCGCAAGGTGGCGTCGGGAATCTACAACTATCTCCCCGCGGGGTTGCGGGTGCTGCGCAAGGTCGAGACGATCATCCGGGAGGAGATGGACCGCGCGGGAGCGCAGGAAGTGCTGATGCCCGCCGTCATTCCGGCGGAGCTATGGAAGGAGAGCGGCCGGTGGGACGCGTACGGGAAAGAACTGCTCCGTTTCCGCGACCGGGCCGACCGGGAGTTCTGCCTCGGTCCGACGCACGAGGAGGTGGTCACCGATCTGGTCCGGCGGGAGGTCCACTCGTACCGGCAGCTCCCCTTGAACCTCTACCAGATCCAGGACAAGTTCCGCGACGAGATCCGACCGAGGTTCGGGCTCATGCGCGGAAGGGAGTTCTTCATGAAGGACGCCTACTCGTTCGATACGGACGAGGAGGCGGCCTCCGGGACATACCGGAAGATGTACGAGGCATACTGCCGGATCTTCCGGAGGATGGGGCTCGACTTCCGGGCCGTCGAGGCGGACACGGGGGCGATCGGGGGGAGCAGTTCCCACGAGTTCATGGTGATCGCGGAGTCGGGAGAGGACGCGATCGTATCCTGCGACCACTGCGAATATTCCGCCAACGTGGAAAAGGCGGAGTGTACCCCGGGAGAAACCGATTTCCCCTCCGCCCCCGAAACGGGATCCCCCCGAAAGGTGGCCACGCCCGGAAAAAGGACCATCGGGGAGGTGTCCGCGTTTCTGGGCATCGACCCGGGGCTCCTTATCAAGACTCTCCTGTTCGAGACGGACAAGGGGGACGTCGCAGTCGCTCTTTCGGGAAAACACGAGGTCAACGAGGTCAAGGTGAGGAATATCCTTGGCGTCGAGTGGGTGAAACTTGCCGGTGAAGAGCGTGTGCGCGAATTGACCGGAGCCCCGTCGGGTTACGCGGGGCCGGTCGGGTTGCGCGTCCGGCTGCTGGCGGACCACTCGGTCCGGCGGATCGCCTCCGGGGCGACGGGGGCCAACGAACGCGACGTCCACCTGGTCGATGTCGTCCCCGGCCGGGATTTTCGTCCCGAAGCGTACGCCGACGTACGTCTCGTCGAGGAGGGGGATCGTTGTCCTCGATGCCCGGGATCCCTGCGCATTTCGCGGGGAATCGAGGTGGGGCACGTGTTCCGGCTGGGGACGAAATACAGCAAGTCGCTTTCGGCCACCTATCTGGACGCCGGCGGGAAAGAGCAGTGGATCGTGATGGGGTGCTATGGCATCGGAGTCGGGAGGACCGCAGCCGCCGCCATCGAGCAGCACCACGACCAGGACGGGATCCGGTGGCCGATATCGATCGCACCGTTCGAGGTGTGTGTCCTGCCCGTGAACATGAAAAACGCCGGGCTGCGAAACGAGGCGGAGCGGGCGGCGGAAGAGCTTTCCGGTGAAGGGATCGAGGTGCTGTTCGACGACCGGGAGGAGAGGCCGGGGATCAAGTTCAAGGATGCGGACCTGGCAGGCATTCCGTTGCGCGTGACGTTCGGGGAGAAGAACTACGAGGCGGGTTTCGCGGAAATACGGGACAGGAAAACGGGAGAAACCGAACGGGTCCCGCTTGCCGGGATCACCCGCCGGGTATGCGCCGCCGTGGAGGAAAAAAGGAAGGAGTGCATCCCGTGAAGGAACGGATCATCGTGGCACTGGACACCGATTCCCCGGAATCCGCTTTTTCTGTCGTCAAGGCCCTGGCGGGAGAGGTAGGGATGTTCAAGGTGGGGATGGAACTCTTCCCTCGGGGAGGGGCCGACTTCGTGCACAGGATCCGCAACGCGGGCGCGGAGGTCTTCCTTGACCTGAAGTTTCACGACATCCCGAACACGGTCGCCGGCGCCGTTCGCTCCGCCGCGGCCCTGGGGGTACGGTTCGCCACGGTGCACGCATCCGGGGGAAGGCAGATGCTTGCCAGCGCGGCGGAGGCCGCCCGGGGAACGGGGACGACGATTCTCGCCGTAACGGTCCTCACCAGTCTTGATGACTCCGATCTCTCCGAGATCGGGGTTTCATCTTCCCCGGCCGACATGGTGCTCCGCCTTGCAGGAATGGCGATGCGGGAAGGGATCGGCGGGTTCGTCTGTTCCGCAAAGGAGGTGTCCTCCGTCCGGGGACTCGTCGGGAGCTCAGCCATCCTTGTCGCCCCGGGAGTCCGCCTGCCCGGGGATGCGGCCCAGGACCAGAAACGGGTAATGACCCCCTACGAAGCGATGCGAAACGGGGCGGACTATCTCGTGGTGGGAAGGCCGATCACGAAAGCGGACGATCCGGTCGACGCGGCAAGACGATTCGCAGCCGATATGAGGAACGGAAGGGAAGCCGGACCGTGGAGGGCTTAGTACTCCGTTTCACAAATACGGTTGCATTCGAGCGCCGCTGCATCCGCTCCCGCTTTGTTGCGCTCCTTGCGCCGTACGGCTGTGAGTACGGCTCAGTCGCTCGCCTCGCTGGCGCGGCGCATCGAGGCTCTCGGTGCGACACCCTATTTATGAAGCGGAGTACCTAGGCGGATGTGGATAACCGGGCACCACCCCGTGGAGGAAGTCCTTTCCTCCCGGTCACAGCAACCGAGGAAGGTTCTTCTTTCCGACTTGCTTCCCGGGAAGCTCAGGGGATCGTTTGCGGCGATGGCGGAGGCCGCCGGAGTTCCCTGTCTCACCTGCTCCCGGGAGGAGTGGCACCGGCGGACCGGGGAGAAGGAAGGGGCAGGAGTTGCGGCGGAGATTGCGGAATTCCGGTATGCCGCGCTCGGGTCCTGGCTGTCTTCCCTTTCCGCCCGGACGACGGCCTTCCTGCTGGACGGGATCACCGACCCTCACAACCTGGGGACGGTCCTCCGGAACGCCCGGGCGTTCGGATTTTCCGGTATCGTGATTCCCAGGGACCGGTCCTGTCCGGTCACGCCGGCGGTTTTCCGTGCCTCCGCAGGTGCCGCCGCGCACGTCCCGGTGGTGCAGGTAACCAACCTCGCCCGTGCTATCGATGAACTGCAGGAAACGGGTTTCTGGATCTACGCGGCTGTCATGGACGGGGAAACCGATGTGTCGACATTCGTACCGGCCCAACGGACGGGTCTCGTTCTGGGGGGGGAGGACACGGGGATTCGGAGACTGGTGCGGGAGAAGTGCGACGGGACGGTACGCATCCCCATGGAGACCGGAATCGACTCCCTGAACGTCGGCGTCACCTCGGGGATCCTTGCGTTCTGCGCGCGCCTGGTCCGGGACCCCTGAATCCCTGCGAACCATCGCGATTCTCTTTCCTGAAAATCGTTGACATTCGGGATAGAATGGTATGAAATGTCGCGTTTCGGTAACGAATTGCCGTGCCGACGTAGCTCAACGGTAGAGCGTCTGATTTGTAATCAGATGGTTGGAGGTTCAACTCCTCTCGTCGGCTCCAGGATCTCCATGCTGGAGGGGTACCCGAGTGGCCAAAGGGGGCAGACTGTAAATCTGCTGGCAGCGCCTACGGAGGTTCGAATCCTCCCCCCTCCACCATACTCCTGCGAACAAGGTCCGAAATGGAAGACCGGGGACCTTGCGTTACGGAGGATTCCTTCCGAAGCTCCGAAGCCTGGTTTTTGTATTTGCCGGAGGAGCAAAGGAGGGCAGGACACAGAAATGCGAACGTGCAAAGGAATTCCTTATTTTCTATTGACGATACGGTATTACCCATATAAACTCGTAAGATTGCGAAATATGCGGGCGTAACTCAGTTGGCAGAGTCACAGCCTTCCAAGCTGTTGGTCGCGGGTTCGATTCCCGTCGCCCGCTCCAGAAAAACGCGCCCACGTAGCTCAGTTGGCAGAGCGCGTCCTTGGTAAGGACGAGGTCAGCAGTTCAATCCTGCTCGTGGGCTCCACAGTAAAGGGTAGAGATTTCATTACCGAGGTGCGGAACGCACATGGCCAAGCAGAAATTCGAGCGCAAGAAGCCGCACGTAAACGTTGGCACGATCGGTCACGTGGATCACGGCAAGACGACCTTGACTGCAGCGGTTACGAAGGTATTGGCGACTCGGGGGCTGGCGCAGTTTGTGGCGTTTGATCAGATTGACCGTGCTCCGGAGGAGCGTGAGCGGGGGATCACGATTGCGACGGCGCACGTGGAGTACGAGACGGCGAACCGTCATTATGCGCACGTGGACTGTCCCGGTCACGCCGACTACATCAAGAACATGATCACGGGCGCGGCGCAGATGGACGGTGCGATTCTGGTGGTATCGGCGGCTGACGGTCCGATGCCTCAGACGCGGGAGCACATTTTGCTGGCTCGCCAGGTGGGGGTTCCGTGCATCGTGGTGTTTTTGAACAAGGTGGACATGGTGGACGATCCGGAGCTTTTGGAGCTGGTGGAGCTGGAGATCCGGGAGCTTCTCTCCAAGTACAATTTTCCCGGGGACGAGACTCCGATCGTTCGGGGATCTGCGCTGAAGGCTCTGGAATGCGGTTGCGGGAAGGAGGGTTGCGCCTCCTGCCAGTGCGTTACGGACCTGATGGACGCTGTGGACTCGTTTGTTCCGATGCCGGTCCGGGACGTGGACAAGCCGTTTCTGATGGCCGTGGAGGACGTGTTTTCGATTTCGGGCCGGGGGACGGTGGTAACCGGCCGCGTGGAGCGCGGGGTGATCAAGGTGGGGGACGAGGTGGAGATTATCGGGGATTCGTCCGACGCAGAAGACGGTTGCCACGGGCGTGGAGATGTTCCGGAAGCTTCTGGACCAGGGGCAGGCCGGGGACAACATCGGCGTACTGCTTCGCGGGACGAAGAAGGACGAGGTGGAGCGGGGTCAGGTTCTGGCGAAGCCCGGTTCGATCACTCCGCACCGGAAGTTCAAGGCGTCGGTGTACATTTTGACGAAGGAGGAGGGGGGCCGTCACACGCCGTTTTTCAACGGATACCGTCCGCAGTATTACTTCCGGACGACGGACGTGACAGGTGTGGCGACTCTTCCCGAGGGCGTGGAGATGGTGATGCCGGGGGACAACGTGGGGTTGACGATTGAGCTGATCGTTCCGGTGGCGATGGAGAAGGAGCTGCGGTTCGCGATCCGGGAGGGCGGACGCACCGTGGGCGCCGGCGTCGTCTCGGAGATCGTGGAATAACGAGAACGAGGACCGGGGGGAACTATGCGCGACATCATCACGTTGGCCTGTTCCGATTGCAAGAACAGGAACTACACGACCACCCGGAACAAGAAAACGATGACCGAGAAGCTGGAACTGAAGAAGTTCTGCCCTTCTTGCAGGAAGCATACGCCGCACAAGGAGACCAAGTAGCCGGGACTCAGGAAGGCCAGTAGCTCCAACGGTTAGAGCACCGGACTCCAAATCCGGGTGATGGGGGTTCGAATCCCTCCTGGCCTGCCATCCTAATGCGAAGGAACGGGAGAGGCGCTCTTCATGGCGAAGTCGATAAAGGACCGATTGTTCGAACGCCTTCCGGGGACCAGGACGGCGACGGAGGATACAAGGCCGAAGCAGCAGGCGGACATCGGACTGCCGCAGAAAATCTCCGGTTTCCTGCGGGAGTTCAAGACCGAGATGAAGAAGGTGACCTGGCCCAGCCGCAAGGAGACGGTCTCCTCGACGGCGGTCGTGATCGTCACCGTGCTTGTCATCGTGCTGTTCCTGGGGCTGGTCGATTACGCCCTGGGCAGGATCGTATATTCCGTCCTGAACTTCTAACTCACATAAAGAGGACTTGATGACGAGACAGTGGTACGTGGTTCATACCTATTCGGGGTATGAGAAGAAAGTGAAGGAATCGCTTCTGAAACGGATCGAGTCGGAAGGGGTTCAGGACCTGTTCGGGGACGTGCTCATCCCCTCCGAGACCGTCGTGGAGATGAAGAAGGGGAAGAAGCGCACCGGGACGCGCAGCTTCTTTCCGGGATACCTCCTCGTCGAGATGGAGCTCGATGAAAAAACCTGGCACCTCGTGAGGCACACCCCGAAAGTGACGGGGTTCGTCGGCGGAAAGAACCCGGCGCCTATTCCCCAGAACGAGGTCGAGGAAATCAAATCCCAGATGGCGGAGGGGCGCCTCAAGCCGAAGCCGAAAGTGACCTTCACCGAAGGGGAGAGCGTGCGCGTCACCGACGGACCCTTCTCGAATTTCAACGGTACGGTGGAAACCATAAAGCCGGAAAAGGGGAAAGTGATCGTTCTCGTCTCCATCTTCGGGCGAGCGACGCCCGTGGAGCTCGATTTTACCCAGGTGGAAAAAAGCTGACAGGACGGGGGAAGGAAATCCATGGCGAAAAAGATCATCACCCAGATCAAGCTCCAGATTCCCGCAGGGAAGGCGAACCCCTCCCCCCCTGTGGGACCCGCCCTCGGGCAGCACGGAGTCAACATCATGGAGTTCTGCAAATCCTTCAACGCGAAGACGTCCTCCCAGGAGGGGATGATCATCCCGGTGGTCATCACGGTGTTCGCGGACCGGTCGTTCACCTTCATCATGAAGACCCCTCCCGCGTCGGTCCTCCTGTTGAAGGCCGCGGGGCTTGAGAAGGGGAGCAAGACGCCGAAGAAGGAGAAGTGCGGAACGATCCCCCGGGCCAAGGTCGTGGAGATCGCGAAGCTCAAGATGATCGACCTGGACGTGAAGGACGAGGCTGCGGCGATCAAAACCGTCGAGGGAACCGCACGCAGCATGGGGCTCGACGTAGTCTGAACGAGAAGAGAAGGGAGAGAGCAATGCCGACGAAAAACGGGAAGAGATACCTGGAATCACGGAAGAAGGTGAACAGGGAGGCAAAGTATTCTCTCGACGATGCGCTGGAACTGCTGAAAGGGACGGCGAACGCCAAGTTCGACGAGACGGTCGAGGTTGCGATGCGCCTGGGTGTGGATCCGAAGTATCCGGATCAGCAGGTAAGGGGTTCCGTCGTGCTTCCGAACGGGACCGGGAAGGCGGTCCGGGTCCTGGTTTTCGCCAAGGGGGAGAAGGAGAAGGAGGCCACCGATGCGGGGGCCGACTTCGTGGGATCCGACACTCTCGTCGCGAAGATCCAGGGCGGATGGCTCGAATTCGACAAGGCCGTCGCCACTCCCGACATGATGGGGGCCGTCGGCAAGATCGGCAAGATCCTGGGGCCGAGGGGATTGATGCCGAACCCGAAGGTGGGAACGGTCACGTTCGATGTCGGGAAGGCCGTGCGCGACCTGAAGGGGGGGAAAGTCGAGTTCAAGGTGGACAAGACCGGGACTCTTCACGCCGGAATCGGCAAGATCAGTTTCGGGAAGGACGGGATCCGGGAGAACTTTCTCGCGTTCTTCGAGGCGATCATGAAGGCGAAGCCTTCCGCCGCCAAGGGAACGTACATCCGTTCCATCGCCCTTTCCTCGACGATGGGCGTAGGGGTAAGGCTCAACGCGAGCGCCCTGCAGACGGAATAACGGGAAGCGATCTTTTCCATACGGGAACTTCTTTTGTCAAAGACCGCAGGTTCGCCGGCAGGCGATCAAAGGGGCGATCCAGCCCGGCCCGCGCAGACAAGAGGGACGAACAGCTTATTGCGGACAGACGGTTTCACCGCTCCTGTCCTGGCCCTCGTACTTTGACAGAGGTTTCGTCAGGATAACCAACTTTACAAAGGAAGGGGGCATGAGCGAGGTGATCAAGACGAGCAAAGCGGAAACCGTCGAGGCGATGCGGGGAATCATCGCCAACCAAAAAGGGACTGTGCTTGCGGAGTACCGTGGCCTCACGGTGGCCGAAATCACCGGTCTCCGGAAGAAACTCCGGGAGATCCAGGCCGAATTCAAGGTGGTGAAAAACACCATGATCCGCAGGGCCGCGAAAGATACCGGGTTTTCCCAGCTCGAGGAGTTCTTTACCGGGCCGACCGCCATGGGGTTCACGATGAGCGATCCCGTGCTTCTGGCGAAAGCGATGCGGGACTTCGTGGCCGGGAACAAGAAAATCCGGCTGAAGGCCGGGTATCTCGAGGGGAAGGTGCTGTCGGCAAGGGATATCGAGATGCTGGCGGAAGTGCCGTCCCGGGAGATTCTCCTTACCCGGCTGGTGTGCGGGATGGTGTCGCCCGTCACGAGGCTGGTGCAGGTACTTTCCGGGCCGCAAAGAAAACTGGCATACGCGCTGCAATCCATCCACGACAAAAAATCCAAACAGGTTAGTGACTGATACAGGGAGGAGACGACGATGGCTACGATGACGAAAGAGGATTTTCTAACGATGGTGGAACAACTTACGGTCCTGGAGCTCCACGAGTACGTGAAGGCGCTCGAGGAGAGGTTCGGTGTAACGGCCGCGGCTCCCGCGATGGCCGTGGCGACGGCCGCGCCCGGTGCGGCTGCCGCGGTTGCCGAGGAGCAGACGGAATTCGATGTGATCCTGACCGATTTCGCCGACAAGAAAATCCAGGTGATCAAGGTGGTCCGCGAGATCACGGCCCTGGGACTGAAAGAGGCGAAGGATCTTGTCGAAGGCGTCCCGAAGGCTGTCAAGGAAGGGATTGAAAAGAAGGAAGCCGAGGAACTGAAGAAGAAGATCGAGGAAGCGGGGGGGAAGGCCGAAATTAAATAGGGATCATCCTGCTTACAGGGGATCTTCCTGTCCTTCGGAAAAGAGGGGGGCTAAATGCCCCTCCTGTTCCGATAACCTTTGCCAGTACCCCGGGGTGAGAACATGGCGTATCTCGAATATCGGAACCTGATCAAGCGTGTCGATTTTTCCAAGATGGGAAAAGTCGTTGAAATACCGAATCTCATCAAAGCCCAGCAGGAGTCGTACGAGGATTTCCTGCAGATGAACGTTCCGTCCGAGAAACGGCGGGACATCGGTCTGCAGGCCGTATTCAAGGGCATCTTCCCCATTGCCGACTATAACGGGCGAGCCACACTCGAGTTCATCTCCAGCGATATCGGTCAGCCGAAATGGAACGAGGAGGAGTGCCACGAGAGAGGAATGAACTATGCGGCGCCGATCAAGGTAACGGTACAGCTCGTCATCTTTGACTGGGACGAGAGGACCGGAGCCCGCACCATCCGTGACGTCAAGGAGCAGGAGGTTTTCTTCGGCGAGATTCCTCTCATGACGGAACGCGCCACCTTCATCATCAACGGGACGGAACGGGTCATCGTGAGCCAGCTGCATCGCTCGCCCGGAGTCTTCTTCGAGCACGACAAGGGACGGTCCCACGCCTCCGGCAAGATTCTCTTCTCCGCGCGGATCATCCCGTATCGCGGGTCGTGGCTGGATTTCGAGTTCGACCACAAGGACCTGCTGTACGTGAAGATCGACCGAAAGCGGAAATTCCCCATCGCCATTCTTCTGCGGGCGATCGGGATGTCCACCGAGGAACTTCTCCGACGTTTCTACGAAGTCGAGGAGGTGACCATCGAAGGGGATAAATATTCCAAAGTGTTCCGTCCCGATCTCATGGTCGGCCTCAAGATGCCCGTGGAGATCCGGCACCCCGCGACCAACGAGGTCGCGTTCAAGAAGGGGATCAAGGTTTCGATGAAGCGGGCGGAGCGATTCGCCGACGTCACGTTCGGGAAGATCACGCTTCCTCTGGATGGCCTCCTCCA
Source organism: uncultured delta proteobacterium (assembly GCA_963811025.1). Classification (GTDB taxonomy): domain Bacteria; phylum Desulfobacterota; class Deferrimicrobia; order Deferrimicrobiales; family Deferrimicrobiaceae; genus CSP1-8. Next base: position 103,045 of record CAWEPX010000032.1, on the reverse strand, counting down.
GAAGGTGTGCGCCACCGACATCGCGGATCCGGAGACCGGGGAGGTGCTCCTTGAGTGCGGGCAGAGGATCACGGAAGAAGCGCTCGCCCTCATCCGGGAGAAGGGAATCGCAGCCCTTTCGGTGTTTTCCCTGGAGAATGCCGACCGGGCGATATGGGAAGGGTTGATGACCGACAAGATCAAGGAGCGGGACGAAGCCCTCAAAGAGATCTACAAGAAGATGCGGCCGGGGGATCCCCCCACGAAGGAAGCAGCGGTTTCCCTGTTCGAGAACATGTTCTTCAACCCGGAACGCTACAACCTTTCGAAAGTCGGCCGGCTCAAGCTGAACCACAAGCTCGGGATCGCCGACGCGAACCTGGACACGACCGTGCTGCAGTACGAGGACATCCTTCGGGTGATCCGGTACCTCATCAACCTGAAGAACGGTGTCGGAGAGGCGGACGACATCGACAACCTCGGAAACCGGCGTGTCCGGACCGTGGGGGAATTGATCGAGAACCAGTTCCGCATGGGATTGGTGCGGGTGGAGCGGGCGATCCGGGAGAAGATGAGCCTGCAGGACATCGAGACCCTGATGCCGCACGACCTGATCAATGCGAAACCCGTTTCCGCGGTCATCAAGGAGTTCTTCGGGTCCTCGCAGCTTTCCCAGTTCATGGACCAGACCAACCCGCTGTCGGAAGTGACGCACAAGCGACGCGTCTCGGCTCTGGGCCCGGGCGGCTTGACGAGGGAGCGCGCCGGATTCGAGGTTCGGGACGTACATCCGACCCACTATGGACGAATCTGTCCCATCGAGACGCCCGAGGGGCCGAACATCGGACTGATCGCGTCTCTGTCGACCTACGCGAGGATCAACGAATTCGGGTTCATCGAGACGCCGTATCGGGTAGTGCGGGACGGAACCGTGACGAAGGAGATCGTTTCTCTTTCCGCTATGGACGAGGAAAAGCACGTCATCGCCCAGGCGAACGCCCCTCTCGATGAGAAAAGCAGACTATCGCGGGATGTCGTGATCGCAAGGAAGGAAGGCGAGTTTGCCATGGTGCGCGCCGGAGATGTCACCCTCATGGACGTTTCCCCGAACCAGCTGGTTTCCGTCGCGGCGTCGCTCATTCCGTTCCTGGAGCACGATGACGCAAATCGCGCGCTCATGGGATCCAACATGCAGCGGCAGGCCGTACCGCTGCTGCGCACGGAATCTCCTCTCGTGGGAACGGGGATGGAGTCCGTGGTCGCCCGCGACTCGGGTGCTGCGGTGGAAGCCCGGAGGGGCGGAACGGTGGAATCCGTCGACGCCCGCCGTGTCGTTATCCGTCCCGACGAGCCGGACGCAAGCGGAAAATACGGCGCGGATATCTACAACCTCGTCAAGTTCCGGCGCTCCAACCAGAACACCTGCATCAACCAGAAACCGATCGTGACCCTGGGCCAGAAAGTGAAGGGTGGCGAGGTGATCGCCGACGGACCGGCCACCGCCTCCGGCGAACTTTCCCTGGGCAGGAACGTCCTCGTGGCCTTCATGCCCTGGCGGGGATACAACTTCGAGGATTCCATACTGGTTTCCGAAAAGATCGTCAAGGAAGACATCTTCACCTCGATCCACATCGAGGAATTCGAGTGCGTGGCCCGGGAGACGAAACTCGGGAAGGAGGAAATCACCGCCGACATTCCGAACATCAGCGAGGAGTCTCTCAGGGACCTGGACGAAAGCGGGATCGTCAGGATCGGGGCTCGCGTCAAACCGATGGACATCCTCGCGGGAAAGGTCACCCCCAAAGGGGAGACCCAGCTCTCTCCCGAGGAAAAGCTGCTCCGCGCGATCTTCGGCGACAAGGCGGGTGACGTAAAGGACTCCTCCCTCCGCGTGCCGCCGGGAATCGAGGGGATCGTCATCGACTCGAAAGTGTTCACCCGGAAGGGAGGAGAGAAGGACGACCGCGCGCAAGCCTACGAAGAGAAGGAAATGAAAAGGCTTTTGCGGGACCAGGACGACGAAATCCGGATCATCATGGAAACGGCCTACGGAAAGATGCGGGGTCTTCTCCTCGACAAGACTTCCGCCACCCGGCTCACGGGCAAGGACAAGTCCGATGTGATCCTCAACAAGAGGAAAAAACTCAGCGAGGACGTTCTCGCGGACATTCCGAAAGACATGTGGGCCCGGATCGAGGTGGAGGAGGATCCGACGGTCGGGGAACGTCTGAACGATATCTACCAGGTTGCCCAGGATCAGGTGAGCCTGATCAGGGCGGTCTTCGAGGAGAGGATCGGGCGGATGCGCAAAGGGGACGAGCTTCCCCCAGGAGTCCTCAAGATGGTGAAGGTGTACATCGCGATGAAACGCAAGCTGTCGGTCGGGGACAAGATGGCCGGCCGCCATGGGAACAAAGGGGTAATTTCCCGGACCGTGCCTGAAGAGGACATGCCGTATCTCGCAGACGGAACACCCGTAGATATCGTTCTCAACCCGCTCGGCGTCCCCTCGCGGATGAACGTGGGGCAGATTATGGAGACCCACCTCGGGTGGGCATCGAGGGAGCTGGGGGAGAAGGTCCGGTTACTGGTCGAGAGCGAGTTCAGCCCGGGAGCGGTAAAGGACTGGCTGCGGAAAATCTACGACTCGGAACGATTCGGGGAATATCTCGAGAGCCTCACCGAGGAAGAGGTCCGGAAGGTCGCCTCGCTCATGTCCAACGGGGTGTTCATGGCTTCCCCTGTATTCGGGGGGGCGAATGAAGAGGAGATCACCCGGTATTTGCGACTGGCGGGGTTGCCGGAGTCGGGGCAGACCACTTTATACGACGGGAAAAGCGGGGAGTCCTTCCAGCAGCAGGTGACCGTCGGATCGATGTACATGATGAAACTGCATCACCTGGTGGACGACAAGATCCACGCACGGTCCACGGGGCCTTATTCGCTGGTAACCCAGCAGCCACTCGGAGGGAAGGCGCAGTTCGGTGGACAGCGTCTCGGAGAAATGGAGGTATGGGCGCTCGAGGCGTACGGCGCCGCCTATACACTGCAGGAATTCCTCACGGTGAAATCGGACGACGTTCCCGGGCGGGCACGGATGTACGAGGCGATCGTGAAGGGGAACTTCTCCCTGGAGCCGGGACTGCCGGAATCTTTCAACGTCCTCATCAAGGAGCTGCAGGCGCTCGGGCTGGATGTCGAGCTGATCAGCGAGCAACCCAAGTAACGAACGAAACAAGGGAACGTATCCGGGAGGCACCCATTGGAAGACCTCTTTACTCGATTCGAAAAACCGAAGGATCCACTGTTTTTCTCGGGGATCCGGATATCCATCGCATCGCCGGACCAGATCCGTAAATGGTCCCATGGCGAGGTGAAAAAGCCGGAAACTCTCAACTACCGGACGTTCAAGCCGGAACGGGACGGCCTGTTCTGCGCGAAGATCTTCGGTCCGATCAAGGACTACGAATGCAACTGCGGCAAGTACAAGCGGATGAAGCATCGCGGGATCGTCTGCGAGAAGTGCGGGGTAGAGGTGATCCAGTCCAAGGTGCGAAGGGAGAGGATGGGGCATATCGATCTCGCCGCTCCGGTCGCGCACATCTGGTTCCTCAAGAGCCTGCCGAGCAGGATCGCCACCATCCTCGACATGCCGATGAAGGAAATCGAGGCCGTCATTTACTTCGAGAAGTTCATCGTCATCGATCCCGGGAAATCGGACCTGGAGAAGCTCGAGGTTCTCTCGGAAGCGAAGTTCCGGGAAAAAAAGGAGGAGTTCGGCGATGCGTTTCAGGCAGGGCTGGGTGCGGAGGCGATCCTGGCCCTCCTGTCGGAGCTGGATCTGGACAAGCTCTCCGAGCAGCTCCGCAGGGAAATGACCGACACGGCTTCCGAGGCGAAGAAGAAGAAGATCTCGAAACGCCTGAAGATCGTGGAGGCCTTCCGGGACAGCGGACAGCGGCCGGAGTGGATGGTCATGAACATCGTTCCGGTTCTTCCTCCGGATCTCCGGCCTCTGGTCCCCCTGGACGGCGGTCGGTTCGCCACCTCGGACCTGAACGACCTGTACCGGCGAGTGATCAACAGGAACAACCGGCTGAAACGGCTGCTCGACCTTTCCGCTCCGGAGATCATCATCCGGAACGAGAAACGGATGCTGCAGGAGGCGGTGGACGCTCTATTCGACAACGGACGCCGTGGAAAACTGATCACGGGGTCCAATAAACGGCCTCTGAAGTCCCTCTCCGACATGCTGAAGGGAAAAGGAGGACGTTTCCGGCAGAACCTGCTGGGGAAACGCGTCGACTACTCGGGCCGTTCGGTCATCGTCGTCGGTCCGGAACTGAAGCTGCACCAGTGCGGTCTCCCGAAGAAGATGGCGCTCGAGCTGTTCAAGCCGTTCATCTTCAACAAGCTCGAGGAAGCAGGCTACGCGACCACCATCAAGGCGGCCAAGAAGATGGTGGAAAAGGAGAAGCGCGAAGTCTGGGATGCCCTGGACGAGGTCATCCGCCAGCTCCCGGTGATGCTCAACCGGGCCCCGACGCTGCACCGGCTGGGAATCCAGGCCTTCGAGCCCGTGCTGATCGAAGGCAAGGCGATCCAGCTGCACCCCCTGGTGTGCACCGCCTTCAACGCGGATTTCGACGGAGATCAGATGGCGGTCCATGTCCCGCTATCCATCGAGGCGCAGATGGAGGCGAGGGTGCTGATGATGTCCACCAACAACATCCTTTCCCCTGCGCACGGAAAGCCGGTGATCAGCCCGACGCAGGACATCGTACTTGGCATCTACTACCTCACACGCCCCCGGGAAGGCCTCAAGGGTCAGGGCAGGAAATTCGCCAACTTCGACGAGGTCCGGATTGCCTTCGATGCGGGAGCGATCAAATTGCAGACCAAGATCCACGTGAGGGTCGACGGAAAGATCGTGGACACCACCACCGGGCGCGTCCTCCTTTACGAGGTGGTCCCCCCGGAGGTTCCGTTCGACCTGGTTAACCGCGTGATGAAGAAGAAGGACCTCGCGGAGCTCATCGATGTGGCATATCGCCACTGCGGGCAAAAGGCCACCGTCCTCCTGTCCGACCATCTCAAGACGCTAGGCTACGCCTACGCGACGGTTTCGGGCATATCGATCTGCATGAACGACATGAAGATCCCGTCCAACAAGAAGACGCTCCTGGACAAGGCGACCGCCGATGTGGAGGCCGTGGTGGAGGAGCACCAGGGCGGGCTGATCACCAACGGCGAGCGGTACAACAAGGTTGTCGATATATGGTCCGCCGCGACCGAACAGATCGCGCTGGAGATGCTTCGCGAGATGGGAACGGAGACGATCAAGACCCGAGAGGGAAAGGACATGAAGGTTCCGAGCTTCAACCCCATCTACATGATGGCGGATTCCGGGGCGCGGGGCTCCGACAAGCAGATGCGACAGCTTGCCGGGATGCGGGGACTGATGGCGAAACCTTCCGGAGAGATCATCGAGACGCCCATCACCTCGAATTTCCGCGAAGGCCTGTCTGTCGGCCAGTACTTCATCTCCACTCACGGAGCCAGGAAAGGGCTCGCCGACACCGCGCTCAAGACGGCGAACTCCGGATACCTTACCCGGAGACTGGTGGACGTGGCCCAGGACTGTATCATTATCGAGCAGGACTGCCAGACCCTGGACGGGATCCCCGTCCGGGCGCTCGTGGAGGGCGGTGAGATCATCGACAGGCTGTCCGACCGCATCCTCGGGCGGGTGGCGCTCGAGGACATCTACGACAGCGACGGAGAACTTCTGGTCCCCCCCAATGAGGAGATCACGGAAGACGTGGCACGCAAGATCGAGATGTCGGGCATGGACGAGATCAAGATCCGTTCCGCCCTGACATGCGAGAGCAAGCGGGGAGTATGTGCGCTCTGTTACGGTCGTGACCTGGCCCGGGGCAAGATGGTCACCATCGGAGAATCGATCGGGATCATCGCCGCCCAGTCGATCGGGGAACCCGGCACGCAGCTCACGATGCGTACGTTCCACATCGGCGGAACGGCCTCCCGCTTCATCGAGCAAAGCTACATCCAGTCGAAAAACGCGGGAAAGATCAAGTTCCAGGGTCTGACCGTGATGAAGAACAAGGAAGGGAAGCACGTCGCCATGAACCGGAACGGCTTCCTTGTCGTCCAGGACGAGAACAACCGGGAAAGGGAGAAATACCCGATTACCTACGGGGCGACCCTGATGGTGAAAAACGCGGAGAAGATAAAGGAGGGACAGCGTCTCTCCGAATGGGACCCCTACAACATTCCGATTCTCACGGAGGTTTCGGGAGTCATCAAGTTCGGGGATATCATCGACGGGATCACGGTGCGGGAACAGCTTGACGAGGTGACGGGACGTTCCACACGCGTGATCATCGAGCCGAGAGACCCGGATGCCCGTCCGCGCATTTCGATCAAGGATGTGAAAAACAGGACGCTCAAGCTTCCCGGGTCCACGAGCGAAGCCCGGTATCTCCTCCCCATCGGTTCGAACATCCTTGTCGAGGAAGGGCAGGCGGTGCTGGCCGGCGACATTATCGCGAAGATTCCCCGGGAGACCACGAAAACGAAAGACATCACCGGCGGCCTTCCGCGGGTGGCCGAGCTCTTCGAGGCGAGGAAGCCCAAGGAGTTCGCCGTTATCTCCGAAATCGACGGCATAGTTAGGCTGGGGAAAGACTTCAAGGGGAAACGGAAGATCCAGGTGGTTCCGGACATCGGGGAGCCGAGGGAATACACCATCCCCCGCGGAAAGCACATCACGGTTCATGACGGGGAGAGAATCCGTGCCGGAGAATCCCTCATGGACGGTTCCCCCAATCCCCACGACATCCTGCGGGTCCAGGGGGACAAGGACCTCGCCCGCTTTCTCGTCGACGAGATCCAGGAGGTCTACCGTCTCCAGGGAGTCCGGATCAACGACAAGCACATCGAGGTCATCGTCCGGCAGATGCTCCGGCGGGTCAAGATCGCCGATCCGGGGAACACCAGCTTTCTCGTGGGTCAGAGCGTGGAGAAGTGGGTATTCAAGGAGGAGAACGAGCGGATCGCGTCGGAAGGAAACATTCCTGCGAAGGCGGACCCGCAGCTCCTGGGGATAACCAAGGCTTCCCTTTCCACGGAATCATGGATCTCGGCGGCCTCGTTCCAGGAGACAACGAAGATTCTCACGGATGCGTCCGCACACGGACGGGTCGATTCCCTGTCCGGCCTGAAGGAGAACGTCATCATGGGAAGGCTTATCCCGGCCGGGACGGGGGGCAAGCTCTACCGGCTCATCGAGATGGAGGCCGATCCGCCGCTCCCCTCCGAGATCAAGGAGGAGCCGACGGAGGAAATGATGGACGAAGAAGAAGAAACCGGTTGACATGGCAACGGTGAAATGATACAAAATCTTCTTTAGTTCTGAACAGGATAGGCGAAATCAGGGGGAAGGATTAGGGCATGCCCACGATCAACCAGCTTGTAAGGAAGGGGCGCGAGTCGGTCGTTCACAGGAGTGACTCCCCCGCGCTGGAACGATGTCCCCAGAAGCGGGGAGTATGCCTGCGGGTATACACCACGACCCCGAAGAAGCCCAATTCCGCGCTGCGGAAAGTCGCACGGGTGAGGCTTACGAACGGGATCGAGGTCACCGTATATATTCCGGGAGAAGGGCATAACCTCCAGGAACATTCCGTCGTGCTGATTCGGGGAGGCAGGGTCAAGGACCTCCCCGGTGTGCGGTACCACATCATACGCGGAAAGCTGGATTCCGTTGGTGTCCAGGACAGACGGAAGTCGCGGTCGAAGTACGGAGCAAAACGACCCAAATAGCTTTCCCTGACCGGAACGAGGCAGTTCCCGCCTTTTTTCCCGGCGATTCCGCCGGAACGGGACACAAGTGATGGTAGCCGCCATACTCCGCGGTGCGTGCGGCGGAGAGTGGTGGCTACGTGTTTGTTCAATGAAGAGGCATAAATGGTGAGGAGGCATTCCTGATGCCAAGACGAGGGTTTGTGTCCAGACGGTCCGGCGGGGCGGATCCGGTCCACGGCGATGCGCTCGTTGCGAGGATGATCAACGGGATCATGCGAAAAGGGAAGAAGACCGTCGCGGAACGGATCGTTTACGGTTCGATGGAAATCATCAAGGAGAAGGCGAAGGAGGATCCGGTAGCCGTCCTCAAGAAGGCGGTGGAAAACACCAAGCCTCTCCTTGAGGTAAAGTCCCGCCGCGTGGGGGGTGCAACCTATCAGGTTCCTGTGGAGGTCCGTCCCGAGAGACGACTCGCGCTTTCGCTACGGTGGATGATCGGTTTCGCGAGAGGACGCTCCGAAAAAACGATGATCGACCGCCTGTCGGGGGAAATTCTGGACGCCTACAACAACCGGGGCCTGACGGTCAAAAAGAAGGAAGACACACACAAGATGGCCGAGGCCAACAAGGCCTTCGCGCATTACCGCTGGTAGACCTACTGAGGACGCCGGGAAGGAAGACGAGGAAGTGGCAAGAACCACCCCATTGGGGAAAACCCGTAACATCGGGATCATGGCACACATAGACGCCGGGAAGACCACCACCACGGAGCGGGTCCTGTACTATACGGGCGTCTCCCACAAGATGGGGGAGGTGCACGAGGGTACGGCAACCATGGACTGGATGGAGCAGGAACAGGAGCGGGGAATCACGATCACCTCCGCCGCGACCACCTGCTTCTGGCGGGACCACCGGATCAATATCATCGACACTCCAGGTCACGTGGATTTCACCATCGAGGTGGAACGATCGCTTCGCGTTCTGGACGGCGCCGTCGCCGTGTTTTGCGCCGTGGGAGGAGTGGAGCCCCAATCGGAGACCGTTTGGCGGCAGGCCGATAAATTCCGCGTTCCTCGCCTTGCGATGATCAACAAGATGGACCGGACGGGATCCGATTACGACCGCGTCATCCGAATGTTGAAGGAGCGTCTTGGAGCCAACCCCGTCCCGATCCAGCTTCCATTGGGTAAGGAGGAGGGGTTCCGCGGGATCATCGACCTGGTAAGGATGAAAAGCGTAGTATGGGATGAGGACACTCTCGGGGCCAAGTACCGGGTCGAGACCATTCCCGCGGATATGGAAGAGGCCGTCTCGTCTGCGCGGGAGCGCCTTCTGGAGTCTCTTGCCGACGTCGACGACTCCCTGCTCGAGAAGTATCTGGCAGGAAGCGAGATCGAGGAGGCGGCGCTGCAGAAGGCGATCCGTAAGGCGACCATAAGCCTTAGGATCGTGCCCGTCCTGTGCGGAACTGCTTTCCGGAACAAGGGAATCCAGCCTCTCCTCGACGCCGTCGTCGATTACCTTCCCTCGCCGTCCGACGTGCCCCCCGTGGAAGGAATCGATCCGCGCGACGAATCGATCGTCATCCTCCGGGCCGCAGACGACGAGCCATTCTCCGCCCTTGTCTTCAAGATCATGACGGATCCGTTCGTGGGGCAACTCACGTTTCTTCGTGTCTATTCCGGGACGCTTTCCACGGGCGACCAGGTGTACAACTCCACGAGGCAGAAGAAAGAGCGGATAGGCCGGATTCTGAAGATGCACTCGAACAAGAGAGAGGAGACCAAGGCGGTCTATGCGGGCGACATCGCGGCGTGCGTCGGCCTGAAAATCGCCTTTACCGGTGAGACATTGTGCTCCCCCGATAAGGAAATCGTTCTGGAATCCATTTCCGCGCCCGACCCCGTGATCTCCATCGCCATCGAACCGAAAACCAAGGCGGACCAGGAAAAACTGGGACTTTCCCTTCAGAAGCTTGCCCACGAGGACCCCTCCTTCCGGGTGAGGGTGGACGAGGAGACGGGGCAGACGCTGATCGCCGGAATGGGGGAACTGCACCTGGAAATCATCGTGGACCGGTTGCTGCGGGAGTTCAAGGTGGATGCGAGCGTGGGGCGTCCCCAGGTCGCCTACCGGGAGACCGTCACACGCGCAGCGAAGTACGAGGGGCGCTATGTCCGCCAGACAGGGGGACGGGGGCAGTACGGCCACGTGAAGATATCCGTGGAGCCGAACCAGACCGGGAAGGGACTCGAGTTCGTAAACAAGATCATCGGGGGCGCCATCCCGAAGGAATACATCCCCGCCGTGGAGAAAGGTGTACGGGAGGCATCGGAGACGGGAATCGTTGCGGGATACCCCGTGGTCGACACGATCGTGACGCTTCTCGATGGTTCCTACCACGATGTGGACTCCTCCGAGATGGCGTTCAAGATCGCTGGCTCGATGGCGTTCAAGGGGGGGTGCCAGAGTGCGAATCCGGTCCTCCTGGAGCCGGTGATGTCGGTTGAGGTGGTGAGCCCGGATGAGTTCCTGGGGGACGTCATCGGAGACCTGAGTTCCCGGCGGGGTCGAATCCAGAAGATCGAGGTCCGGGGGAACACCCAGGTGATCGACTCCCACGTTCCACTGTCGGAAATGTTCGGGTACGCCACGGATCTTCGGTCGAAAACGCAGGGAAGAGCCACCTACAGCATGCAGTTTGATCATTACGAACCTGCCCCGATCTCCGTAAGCGAAGAAGTTGTCGCAAAAGTGAAGGGCGCCTAGACGAAAACCCGCGAAAGGGAGGGAACGCACATGGCCAAGCAGAAATTCGAGCGCAAGAAACCGCACGTAAACGTTGGCACGATCGGTCACGTGGATCACGGCAAGACGACCTTGACTGCAGCGGTTACGAAGGTATTGGCGACTCGGGGGCTGGCGCAGTTTGTGGCGTTTGATCAGATTGACCGTGCTCCGGAGGAGCGTGAGCGGGGGATCACGATTGCGACGGCGCACGTGGAGTACGAGACGGCGAACCGTCATTATGCGCACGTGGACTGTCCCGGTCACGCCGACTACATCAAGAACATGATCACGGGCGCGGCGCAGATGGACGGTGCGATTCTGGTGGTATCGGCGGCTGACGGTCCGATGCCTCAGACGCGGGAGCACATTTTGCTGGCTCGCCAGGTGGGGGTTCCGTGCATCGTGGTGTTTTTGAACAAGGTGGACATGGTGGACGATCCGGAGCTTTTGGAGCTGGTGGAGCTGGAGATCCGGGAGCTTCTCTCCAAGTACAATTTTCCCGGGGACGAGACTCCGATCGTTCGGGGATCTGCGCTGAAGGCTCTGGAATGCGGTTGCGGGAAGGAGGGTTGCGCCTCCTGCCAGTGCGTTACGGACCTGATGGACGCTGTGGACTCGTTTGTTCCGATGCCGGTCCGGGACGTGGACAAGCCGTTTCTGATGGCCGTGGAGGACGTGTTTTCGATTTCGGGCCGGGGGACGGTGGTAACCGGCCGCGTGGAGCGCGGGGTGATCAAGGTGGGGGACGAGGTGGAGATTTCGGGGATTCGTCCGACGCAGAAGACGGTTGCCACGGGCGTGGAGATGTTCCGGAAGCTTCTGGACCAGGGGCAGGCCGGGGACAACATCGGCGTATTGCTTCGGGGGACGAAGAAGGACGAGGTGGAGCGGGGTCAGGTTCTGGCGAAGCCCGGTTCGATCACTCCGCACCGGAAGTTCAAGGCGTCGGTGTACATTTTGACGAAGGAGGAGGGGGGCCGTCACACGCCGTTTTTCAACGGATACCGTCCGCAGTATTACTTCCGGACGACGGACGTGACAGGTGTGGCGACTCTTCCCGAGGGCGTGGAGATGGTGATGCCGGGGGACAACGTGGGGTTGACGATTGAGCTGATCGTTCCGGTGGCGATGGAGAAGGAGCTGCGGTTCGCGATCCGGGAGGGCGGACGCACCGTGGGCGCCGGCGTCGTCTCGGAGATCGTGGAATAACGAGAACGAGGAAGAAGAAGGAGACCCCTTGGCGATGGAACACCAGAAGATCCGTATCCGCCTGAAAGCGTTCGATTACAAGCTTCTGGACAAGGCGACCGGCGAGATCGTCGAAAAGGCGAAGCAGACGGGGGCGAAGGTGGCGGGTCCGATACCTCTGCCCACGAAGATCGAGAGATTCACCGTGAACCGATCGCCGCATGTCGACAAGAAAAGCCGGGAGCAATTCGAGATCCGGACGCACAAGCGTGTGCTGGACATCCACGAGCCGCCGGCTGCGACGATCGATGCACTCATGAAACTGGATCTCCCTGCAGGGGTGGAAGTCGAGATCAAGCTCTGAAGACCTCAACAGCCGGGTATTGCCGGGTGAGACGATAAGGTGCAAACCATGACTACCGGAATCATAGGAAAAAAACTGGGAATGACCCAGATCTTCGACGAGCAGGGGAGAGTCGTCCCCGTTACGGTGATCGAGGCGGGACCCTGCACCATTGTCCAGAGGAAAAAAAGGCAGAACGACGGGTACGACGCGGTCCAGCTCGGGTTCGGGTCGAAAAAAGCGCATCGCATCAACAAACCGATGCTCGGCCATATCCAGAAGGCGGGGAAGGGAGCGTTCGGCGTCCTCCGGGAACTCCGTGTCGATTCCGATTCCTCTCTGGAGGCCGGCCAGGAAATCCGGGTCGACATCTTCCGGGAGGGAGATTTCGTCGATGTCACAGGGCAGACGAAGGGACGGGGATTCGCGGGAGTGGTGAAACGGTGGGGATTCAAGGGAGGACGGGGATCCCATGGCTCGATGTTTCACCGTGCCCCCGGCTCCATCGGGGGATCCTCCTGGCCCTCCCGCGTGTTCAAGAACATGAAGATGGGCGGCCATTACGGGAACGAGCGCGTCACGGTTCTCAACCTGCGGGTTGTCGCCATCCAGCTGGAGAAAAACATCTTGCTGGTCAGGGGAGCGGTCCCGGGAGCGAAGAACGGGCTCGTTTTCGTGCGACGCGCCATCAAAAAAGGCAACGGACAGTAAGGAGCGCGAAATGGCCACCGTGGAACTATTCGACAAGGAACGGCAAGTCATGGAGACGATCGAATTGCCGGAATCCGTCTTCGGTGCCGCGGTGAAGACGCACCTGCTCCACCAGGTGGTCGTGGCCCGGAGGAACGCGAGTCGATCGGGGACCGCCTCGACGAAGACCAGGAAGGACATCGCCGGGGGGGGAAAGAAACCGTATCGACAGAAGGGAACCGGCCGCGCCCGCATGGGAACAACCAGTTCGCCCCTGCTCCGCAGTGGAGGCACGGTCTTCGGACCGCACCCCCGCAGCTACGAACAAAAGGTGAACCGGAAGACCATGAAAGCCGCTCTTCGATGCGCCCTGAGCGCCAGGGCCGGGGAAGACAGGATCCTGCTGGTGGACGACCTGGATCTTACGGAGCCGCGGACCAAGGAGTTCCTGAAACTCGCCGAAAAGCTCGGTCTATCCCATGCTCTTCTGGTGACAGAGGCGCCAAACGAAGCGTTACATCTCGGAGTTCGCAACCTCCGGTCCTTCAAGGCGCTTTCCGTTCCCGCTCTCAACGTACACGACATCCTGTCGTACGAACAGCTTGTGCTTACGCGGACCGCATTCGAGAAAATTGTCGAGGAGCTGGGGAAATGAACATCACGGACGTGCTGAAGCGGCCGCTGATTACGGAAAAGGCGACATTGCTGAAGGAGATTTCCAATGCGGTGTTGTTTGCCGTCGACCCCCGGGCGAACAAGAAACAGATCCAGGAGGCGGTCGAGAAGCTGTTCAAGGTCAAGGTATTGGATGTCAAGACGATGAACGTATCCGGCAAGACGAAGACGAGAGGCCGGATCGTCGGAAGGCGTTCGTCCTGGAAGAAAGCAGTCGTTGTGCTCAAGCCGGGCGACAAGATCGAGTTTTTCGAAGGCGTGTAACGAGCGAACGGGCAAGGAGCCGCTGACATGGGAATCAAGAAATTCAAGCCGACCTCCCCCGGCGTCCGCACCATGACGGTCCTCACGAACGATGAGCTCACCAGAAAGAAGCCGGAGAGGAGCCTCGTTGAGAAAAAGGGAAACCGGGCAGGGCGGAACAACCAGGGCAGAATCACCATCTGGCACCGGGGCGGGGGGCACAAGAGAAAATACCGATTGATCGACTTCCGGAGGACGAAGAAGGACATCCCCGCCCGGGTTGCGGAGATCGAATACGACCCGAACCGGTCGGCCCGCATCGCCCTCCTGCATTACGCGGACGGGGAGAAGCGGTACATCCTGTGGCCGATCGGTCTCGCCGTTGGCGACACGGTCCTTTCGGGCGACGACGCGGACATCAAGCCCGGGAACGCCCTGCCGATACGCCAGATCCCGGTGGGGACCATGGTTCATAACGTGGAACTCAAGGTCGGCAAGGGAGGACAGCTGGCAAGGGCGGCCGGCAGCGTCGTGCAGATCCTGGCGAAGGAGGGGCAATACGCACACCTTCGCCTCAGGTCGGGAGAAGTGAGACTCGTATCCATCGATTGCATGGCGACGGTGGGACAGGTGGGGAATGTGGAGCACGAGAAAATCTCCCTCGGAAAGGCCGGCAGGAACCGCTGGCTCGGTCGGCGTCCGACGGTTCGGGGCGTCGCGATGAACCCCGTGGATCACCCGCTCGGAGGGGGCGAGGGGAAAGCCTCCGGGGGAAGGCATCCCTGCACGCCCTGGGGGAAACCGACCAAGGGGCACAAGACGCGAAAGAACAGGACTTCCGACGCGTATATCGTCAAGCGTCGGAAATAAACGGTAAAGGGGCGAATTCGTGGCGCGATCGATCAAGAAGGGACCGTATGTCGAGGAAAGCCTGGCGCGGAAGATTCGCAAGGCGGTGGAGCAGGGGGACAGGAAAGTCATCAAGACCTGGTCCCGGCGCTCCACCATCACCCCGGACATGGTGGGCCTGACGTTCGCCGTCCACAACGGGAGGAAATTCATGCCCGTTTTCGTCACGGAAAACATGGTTGGGCAGAAGCTCGGCGAGTTTTCGCCGACCCGCACCTTCCACGGCCATTCGGGGGACCGGAAGGCCAAGGTGAAGAAGTAGCAAGCAGGTCGCAAAAGGAGACAGGCGATGGAAGCGAGAGCAACGGCGAGGTTCATGCGGGTCTCTCCCAGGAAGGCGAGACTTGTGGTGGACCGGATCCGGGGGAAGAACATCTCCGATGCCAAGACGGTCCTTTTGCTGGCGAACAAGGCGTGCGCCAGAACGGTGAGGAAGGTGCTCGACTCCGCTGTCGCGAACGCAGCCCAAACCGGCGTGATCGATACGGACATTCTATTCGTCAAGAAGGCGTATGTGGACGGGGCCACGTCCTTGAAGAGGTTTCGCCCCGCGCCGATGGGCCGGGCGCACCCCTACCGGAGGCGGACCAGCCATATCACCATCGTGGTCGACGAGAAGTAAAAAGACGGCAACCATTCGAAGGGAGGCAGCGTTTGGGACAGAAGGTACATCCGTACGGGTTTCGACTGGGGGTCATCAAAAGCTGGCGGTCGCGATGGTATTCCGAGAAGGAATACGCCGCGAACCTTCAGGAGGACCTGCGCATCCGGACCTATGTCAAGAATCGGCTTGTCCACGCCGGTGTTTCCTCGGTGGAGATCGAGCGCAAGTCCAGCCGTGTGCACGTCATCATCCACACTGCGAGACCCGGCATTGTCATCGGGAAAAAAGGGGCCGAGATCGAAAACCTCAAGAAGGACCTGCAGAGGTTCACCAGGAAAGAGGTGTCGATCACGATACAGGAGATCCGCCGTCCAGAGACCGATGCGCAGCTGACTGCCGAAAACGTTGCCATGCAGCTTGAAAGACGTATCGCCTTCCGGCGGGCGATGAAGAAGACCGTTCTCTCCTCGATGAAACTCGGGGCCAAGGGGATTAAGATCCACGTGGCCGGCCGTCTGGGGGGCGCGGAAATGGCGCGCTCGGAGTGGTATCGAGAGGGGAGAGTTCCCCTACATACGCTGCGGGCGGACATCGACTACGGGTTCGCCGAGGCGAACACCACATACGGCAAGATCGGGGTAAAGGTCTGGATCTACAAAGGGGAAGTCCTGCCGTCCTCTTCCCGCGAGCCCAAGAGCGAATAGGAGAACGTGAAGGAATGCTGGCGCCGAAACGAGTGAAATACCGGAAAATGCAGAAGGGACGGAGAAGGGGAGCGGCACAGGCGGGGAATACGCTGAACTTCGGTGACTACGGAGTGAAGGCAACGACCGCAGGATGGGTCACTTCCCGGCAGATCGAGGCAGCCCGTGTGGCGATGACGAGGTTTGTGAAACGCGGAGGAAAGATCTGGATCCGGATATTCCCGGACAAGCCCGTCACCAAGAAGCCTGCCGAAACCCGAATGGGAAAGGGGAAAGGGGCCCCCGAAGAATGGGTTTGCGTGGTTCGGCCGGGCCTCGTGCTCTACGAAATCGAGGGGGTGGACGAGGCCACCGCAAGGGAGGCGTTTCGCCTTGCCGGACACAAGCTGCCCCTGAAGACGAAGTTCCTTTCCAGGGAGGGATAGGCACAGATGAAGAAGAAGGAGATCCAGGACCTCGCCGTCGAGGAGTTGCTACACAAGGAGACGGAGATGCGGGAGGAGATCTTCCGGCTAAGGATGAAGCGTTCGGCATCCTCCCTCGACAATACGATGCTCATCCGGAACCGGCGGAAGGAACTGGCGCGTATCATCACGTTCCTCCAGCAAAAGCAAGGAGGGGAGACGAGGTAAGATGGCTACGGGAATGGAGAAAGAAAGCCGAGGGATACGCAAGACGAAGGTCGGGATCATAATGAGCGATCGCATGGACAAAACCGTTGTCGTTCGTGTGGAACGGCTTGTCCTCCACCCCAGATACAAGAAGTACACGAGACGCCGGACCAACTACAAGGCGCACGATGAAAAGAACGAGTACCGAAGCGGGGACACGGTGGAAATCGTCGAAACCCGGCCGCTGAGCAAGGAAAAGTCCTGGCGCGTAGCGCGACTGATCGATAGGCCCGAAGTTCTTTAATTATTCGAGCGGAGAACCGATGCCATGATCCAAATGCAGACTATGCTGGACGCCGCCGACAACTCCGGGGCGAAGCGTCTTTGCTGCATCAAGGTACTGGGGGGCAGCAAGCGGAGATACGCCAGCGTCGGCGACATCATCGTGGTCAGCGTGAAAGAGGCGATCCCCCGCGGTAAGGTCAAGAAGGGCGATGTGTCCAAGGCGGTGGTGGTGCGGACCGCCAAGGAGATCGGCCGGGCCGACGGGAGCTTCCTCCGGTTCGACCAGAACTCCGCGGTGCTTATAAACCCGCAGGGGGAGCCGGTCGGGACCCGGATTTTCGGTCCCGTGGCCCGTGAACTCCGTGCCAAGAAATTCATGAAGATCATATCTCTGGCTCCGGAAGTTCTCTAGAGGGGGATGAGGGAGACATGGCGGAAGCAACGCTCCATATACGGAAAAACGATATTGTCCGGGTCATGGTGGGGAAGGAAAAGGGGAAGGTCGGCAGGGTGCTCAAAGTGAACAAGGATACGGGACGGGTCATCATCGAAAAGATCAACATGGTGAAGCGCCACGCGAAACCCGGCAAGACCAACCCCCAGGGCGGGATCATCGAGAAGGAGGCTTCGCTTTCGTATTCCAACGTCATGATCATGTGCGACAAGTGCAACAAGCCGACGCGGATCTCCATGGTGCTCGAGGATTCCGGGGAGAAGCACCGGAGCTGCAAGCGTTGCGGAGATATCCTCGAGGCCAAGAAGAAGTAGCTTAAGACCCGCCGGGAGACGGCGGACCGGGGTGACGGGAAATGGCGAGACTATTCGATTTCTACAAGGAAGAGGTTATCTCGAAGATGAAGGAGAAGTTCCACTACCGGAACCCCATGCAGGTGCCCAAGGTGGAGAAAGTCATCATCAACATGGGCGTGGGGGAGGCGATCGACAACATCAAGATCCTCGACTCGGCTGCCGAGGAGATCGGGTTGATCGGCGGGCAGAAGGCCGTTATCACCAAGGCGCGCAAGAGCATCTCGAACTTCAAGCTCAGGGAAGGCGTCCCGATCGGGGTCAAGGTCACGCTCCGCAAGGACCGGATGTATTATTTCCTCGACAAGCTCATGGGGGTGGCGATCCCACGGTTGCGGGATTTCAGAGGGGTTTCCCCCAAAGGGTTCGATGGACGGGGGAACTATACGCTTGGCATAAGGGAACAGATTATATTTCCAGAGATAAACTACGATAAAATTGACAAAATCAGAGGGATGAACATAACGATCGTAACGACGGCCCGAACCGACGAGGAGGGCCTGGAACTTCTTCGCCTCCTCGGCATGCCGTTTCGGGTCTGACGCACCCAGGGAGGAGTTAAGGAGTGGCAAAAAAATCGATCATCGCCAAATCGCATCGGACCCCGAAGTTTCGCGTCCGGCAATATAACCGGTGTCCGCGATGCGGGAGGCCGAGGGCCTATTATCGGAAGTTCCAGCTCTGCCGGATCTGCCTCCGGGAACTGGCGCACCGGGGAGAGCTCCCCGGTGTAGTAAAGGCGAGTTGGTAGGAGAGCGCGATGGCCATCAACGACCATGTTTCCAATCTGCTTGCCCGGCTTCGCAATGCCCAGATGGCAAGGTTCGACAAGGTCGAACTTCCCTCCACCCGTGTGCTGGAAAACATCGTCTCGATCCTCAAGGAGGAGGGCTTCGTGAAAAACTTCCGCGTCCTCCCGGATCCGAAGCAATCGGTTCTTCGAGTCTACCTGCGTGGCGAACCCGAGACGGGGTACGCGATCAAGGGGATGAGGAGGGTAAGCCGCCCCGGCAGGCGCGTGTACGTCGGCAAGGACGAGATTCCCATCGTGAAGAACGGCTTCGGGATCGCCATCCTCTCGACTTCCAGGGGAGTGATGACAGGAGAAAAGGCGAAGAAACTCGCGATTGGCGGGGAACTGCTCTGCCAGGTCTGGTAACGGGCGATCGGTTTCCTCGGGGGAGGAAGGCAATGTCAAGAATCGGAAAAGTGCCGGTGGCGATCCCTGCCGGAGTCAAGGTCGATGTACAGGACGGGAAGATTTCCGTCACGGGGAAGAGGGGAACGCTTTCCCGCTCGATACCCGATAAGGTGACCGTCGAGATCAGGGACGGGTTTGCCGTCGTCGCTCTTCGCCCCGGAGGGGAGGCCGCACGAAATCTTTTCGGACTCTACCGGACCCTGGTGGCGAACATGGTAAAGGGTGTTGAAGAGGGATTCACCAAGACCCTCGAAATCGTCGGCGTGGGATACAAGGCCGAAGTCAAGAAGGACTCGCTTCAAATGGCGTTGGGATATTCCCACCCGGTGATCTTTCCCATTCCGAAGGGGATCAGTGCGGAAGTGGAGGCGAACACGGTGATCAAGGTGTCCGGCGCCGACAAGGAACTTGTCGGTCTTACCGCCGCAAAGATCCGGTCCTTTCGCCGGCCGGATGTATACAAGCAGAAGGGAATACGGTACCGGGGAGAACGTCTCCTGAAGAAGGTCGGTAAGGCTGCAGGGAAGTAGCAGGAGCCGTAAGAACGGAAATCACCAGACGGAGTTACGACGAAGCCATGAGCCAGAAGAATATGCGGGAAGTCGCCCGGCAGAAGCGAAAGAGGAGAATACGGAAGAGGATCTTCGGGACGCAACAGTGCCCCCGGCTGTCCGTTTTCCGAAGTGCGAAGCACATCTACGCGCAACTTGTCGTCGACACCACGGGGTCCACCATTCTCGCCGCTTCCACGCTCAGCCCGGAGATCCGGGGGGAAATCGGTGAGTTGAAAAAAGGTGATGCGGCGAAGAAGGTGGGAGAATTTCTCGGCAGAAAGGCAGCCGAGAAGAATATCCGGAGAGTCGTCTTCGACCGGAACGGGTTCCTGTACCATGGGCGTGTCAAGGCCCTGGCGGAAGGGGCCCGCGAGTCCGGGCTGGAATTCTAGAACTGGGGCCGATATCCGCGAGCAGACAGGGAGGGGCGTTTGAAGAGAGTGAATCCTGAAGGGCTGGACCTGAAAGATCGGGTGATTCATATCAGCCGTGTCGCCAAGGTGGTCAAGGGAGGACGCAGATTTTCCTTCACCGCGGTCGTCGTGGTCGGCGACGGGAACGGACACGTCGGAACGGGGTTGGGAAAGGCGAACGAGGTTCCCGAGGCCATCCGGAAGGCGGTTCAGAACGCCAAGAGGGAGCTCCTCCGGGTGCCGCTCGTGGACGGCACGATTCCTTTTGAAGTGGATGGCAAGTTCGGTGCCAGCCATGTAGTGATGAGGCCCGCGTCTCCCGGGACGGGGGTGATTGCGGGGGGAGGCGTAAGGGCGGTGGTCGAGGCGGTGGGGATTGCCGATATTCTGACCAAATCGCTTGGCAGCAACAACCCCCACAATCTTGTGAAGGCGGCCATGGAAGGTCTTTCTCAACTTCGTTTGCCGGAACAGATCCTCGGGTTGCGGGGGCGGAAGGAAGAAGAGGCTTCGGGATGAGCGGCGACCTGCGCATAACATTGATCCGAAGCCTGAGCGGGAGGCCGGAGCGTGTGCGGCGCGTCGTCAAGGGATTAGGGCTCACGCGGATGCACCGCTCTGTGACGAGGAAGAATACCCCCGAAATTCGCGGGATGGTGGAAAAGGTCAAGTTTCTCCTCCAAGTCGAGATAGTGGGAGAACCCGAATGAAGCTGAGTGAACTGCGGCCCGCAAAAGGGGCGAAAAGCGCAAGCAAACGCGTCGGGCGGGGAAAGGGCTCCGGCCTGGGAAGAACGGCAGGGCGCGGCGAGAAGGGCCTGCGCGCCCGAAGCGGCGGGGGTACGCCGCCCGGATACGAGGGCGGACAGATGCCCATGCAGAGAAGGATCCCGAAGCGGGGGTTCCACAACCCGTTCCGGAAGGAGTATGCCATCATCAACGTGCGCGACCTCAACCGGTTCGACGAAGGGGCGACCGTGGACGTGAGCGCCTTACGCGCTGCGGGTATCGTAAAGAATGTCGGGGACGGGGTGAAGTTGCTGGGGGACGGGGAAGTGATCCGCGCCGTGACGGTCAGAGTGAATAAGGCGAGCAAGGAAGCCGCCCGGAAAGTCGCCGCCGCAGGCGGAACCTTGGAGGTGGCCCCCTCTTGCTGAACGCTTTTCAGAACATCACGAAGGTGCCCGAGCTCAAGAAGCGCCTTTTCGTGACCGCCATCCTGCTCACGGTCTACCGCATCGGGGTGTACATCCCTACTCCGGGCATCGACACCCAGGCGTTGTCCGCTCTTTTCGCGGCACAGTCCGGGACCCTGTTCGGGCTGATCGACATGTTCTCGGGAGGAGCGGTGAGCCGCTTCTCGATTTTCACGCTCGGGATCATGCCGTATATCAGCGCGTCGATTATTCTCCAGCTCCTGACCGTGGTCATCCCGCAGCTGGAGAAGCTGTCCAAAGAGGGAGAGCTTGGCAGGCGAAAAATCACCCAGTATACGCGGTACGGGACGATCCTCCTTTCCGTGATTCAGGGGTTCGGTATCGCCGTCGGGATCGAGAACGTCGGGGGGATAGGGCAGGCCGGGTCGGTCGTGTACCACCCGGGGTGGGCGTTCCGACTCATGACCGTGCTCACGTTGACCTCGGGAACGGCGTTTCTCATGTGGCTCGGGGAGCAGATCACCGAAAGAGGCATCGGTAACGGCATATCCCTTATCATCTTCGCGGGTATCGTCGCCCGGTTTCCCAGCGGGCTCGTCCGGACGTTCACCCTTATCCGTACCGGGGAAATGGGACTTTTCGTCGGCCTGATGCTCCTTGTGATCATGATCGGAGTCGTCGCGATCATCATCTACTTCGAGCGTGCGCACCGGCGCATCCCCGTGCAGTATGCACGTCGCATCGTGGGCCGCCGCGTCTACGGTGGACAGAGCACCCATCTTCCGCTCAAGGTGAACACGGCAGGGGTCATCCCCCCGATCTTCGCATCGTCGATTCTTCTCTTTCCCGCCACACTGGCAAATTTCATCAAGCATCCGGTGACACAGAAAATTTCCCAGACGCTGACCCCCGGAAACATCGCGTACGAGTCCCTGTACGTGGCGTTCATCATCTTCTTCTGCTATTTCTACACCGCCGTCACCTTCAACCCCGTCGACGTTGCGGACAACATGAAAAAATACGGGGGCTTTGTGCCCGGTATACGTCCCGGAAAGAAAACCGCAGAGTACATCGACCGAATTCTGACCCGCATCACCCTGGGCGGCGCGATTTATGTTTCCGCCGTCTGCGTTTTGCCCAGCATTCTCATATCCCGCTTCAACGTCCCGTTCTATTTCGGGGGAACGGGTCTGCTCATCGTGGTCGGCGTGGCCATGGACACGATCCAGCAGATCGAGTCACACCTGATCACCCGTCATTACGATGGGTTCCTCAAGAAGGGTCAATTGAAAGGCAGGAGGGGATAGCCGATGAGGGGGATTATCCTTCTGGGAGCGCCCGGGTCCGGGAAGGGGACGCAGGCGAAGAAAATGACCACGTCCTTTGCCATCCCGCAGATCTCGACGGGGGATATGCTCCGGGAAGCCGTCAAGAACGGCACCGAGATGGGACGCAAAGCGAAAGTATTCATGGACCAGGGCGGCCTGGTACCGGACGATGTCGTCATCGGAATCGTCAGGGACCGGCTTCGGGAAAAGGATTGCGACAAGGGGTTCATTCTGGACGGGTTCCCCCGTACGATACCCCAGGCGCAGGCACTGGACCGTGCGGTAAAGGAGCTTGGCAAGGAGATCACCAGCGTCCTTTCCCTCGAGGTGGACGAGGAGGAGATCATGGAGCGCCTTAGCGGTCGGAGGACCTGCGCAGGATGCGGCGCCATGTACCATGTCCGGTTCAACCCCCCGAAGGCGGAGGGGAGGTGCGACAAGTGCGCAGGCACCTTGCTCCAGCGGGATGACGACAAGGAAGAGACGATCCGTACCCGGCTCGTAAACTACAAGAAATCCACGGAACCCCTGATCGAGTATTACCGGAAGACCGGGAACGTTCATGCGATCAAGGCATCGGGTGACATTGACGCCATATTCGCCGACATTTCCAGAATATTGCACTGAGAAGATGATCATCATCAAGTCGCCTCCGGAAATCGAGGCGATGCGCCGTGCGGGCGCCATTGTCGGACAGTTCTTTGAAGAGATAAAGGGGCACGTGAAGTCGGGAATCGCGACGATGCAACTTGAGGAATTTGCCGAGGAATTCGTGGCGAAGCACAGGGTGAAAGGGGCGTTCAAGGGATACCTCGGGTATCCCGCCAACCTGTGCTCTTCCATCAACGAGGAAGTGGTCCACGGGATTCCCTCCACAAGACGGGTGCTTCGCGAAGGTGACATCGTGAGCATCGATTTCGGGGTCGTACGGGAAGGGTTTTACGGGGATGCGGCCCGGACTTATGCGGTGGGGAAGATCCCCCCCGAATCCGTGAACCTCCTTGCGACGACCGAGCGGGCGCTGGGAAAGGCCATCGGAGCCTCCCTCCCGGGGAACCGGATGGGTGATATTTCGAGCGCCGTCCAGGAGGAGGCTGAGTCTGCCGGGTTTTCCGTCGTCCGGGACTTCGTGGGACACGGGATCGGAAGGACGCTGCACGAGGAGCCGCAGGTCCCCAACTTCGGGACTGCGGGGACCGGTCCGAAACTCTTTCCGGGGATGGTCTTGGCCATCGAGCCCATGATCAACGAGGGGGAATATTCGGTGGAGGTTCTTCCGGACGGATGGACAGTGGTGACACGTGACCGCAAGCGATCTGCGCATTTCGAGCATATGGTGGCGATAACGCCCGACGGGAACAGAATTCTGAGTCTTCCCTGAAGGGGTAAAGGACAATGGAGACAAGGAGAAGATGCCCAAGGAAGAAGCGATAGAGGTCGAGGGAACCGTCATCGAGCCGCTTCCGAATGCGATGTTCCGTGTGGAACTGGACAACAAGATGAAGGTGCTCGCCCACATATCGGGGAAGATGCGTATGCATTTCATCAAGATACTGCCGGGGGACCGTGTTACGGTGCAGTTGACACCATACGACCTTACGCGGGGCCGGATCGTTTACCGGACGAAGTAGGAGAGGGACGCGATGAAAGTGAGGCCATCGGTCAGAAAGGTGTGCGCAAAATGCAAGGTGATCCGCCGCAAGGGGGTCGTCCGCGTCATTTGCGAAAACCCAAAACACAAGCAGCGTCAGGGGTAGAGTGAGTCGACCCCGGGCGGGTCGGGAGGAGGTACGTTTGGCACGGATAGCCGGAGTCGACATTCCGAAGACGAAGAAGATCGGGACGGCGCTGACCTATATCTACGGGATTGGTCCAACGGCGGCCCAGAAGATTCTTGGGGAGGCGCGGGTTCCTCCCGACACGAGGACGAACACCCTCACCGAGGACCAGATCGCGCGCATCCGCGACGTCATCGATGCCCAGTTCCACGTGGAAGGCGACCTCCGCAAGGAAATCTCGATGAACATCAAGCGCCTGATGGACCTCGGGTCGTACAGAGGCCTGAGGCATCGCAAGGGGCTTCCGACGCGGGGGCAGCGCACCCACACCAACGCCCGGACAAGGAAGGGACCGCGCAAGGGCGCGGTGGCAAGGAAGAAGGAGCCGACCAAGAAATAGAGACGAGGAGATATTCCCTCCCGCATAAAGCGGGAATCCGGAGGAACGATGGCGACACCGAGGAAAAAAGGGAAGAAGAAGGTTCGCAGGAACGTTCCGGTGGGCGTAGCCCACATCAAGGCGACGTTCAACAACACCATGATCACGATTACCGACCTGGACGGCAATGCGCTCGCCTGGTGCAGTTCGGGGTCCAAGGGGTTCAAGGGATCACGGAAGAGCACGCCGTTCGCGGCAACCATTGCGGCCGAGGAGGTTGCGAAGAAGGCGATGGAATGCGGGGTCAATTCCCTGACTGTCTACATCAAGGGTCCCGGGTCGGGCAGGGAGGCAGCTCTTCGGACATTGCAGGCTGCAGGACTCAAGATCAACTACATCCGCGACGTGACGCCCCTACCGCACAACGGTTGCCGGCCTCCGAAACGGCGACGGGTGTGAACGAGGCGAACAGGGATAACAGGAGGAAATTCTTTGGCCAGGTATCGTGAAGCAGTATGCCGTTTATGTCGGCGCGAAGGGATGGAGCTGTACCTGAAGGGGGACCGCTGTTTTACAGACAAATGCGCCATCAAGCGCAGGGGGTATCCCCCGGGACAGCATGGACAGCGCAGGATGAAGAAGCACAGCGATTACGGGGTCCAGCTCCGGGAGAAGCAGAAGGCAAGGAGAATTTACGGTCTCCTGGAGAAGCAGTTCCACAACTACTTCGAAAAAGCGGACCGGATGAAGGGGAAGACCGGCGACAACCTGTTGATTCTCCTGGAAAGACGGTTGGACAATGTGGTGTACAAGCTCGGGTTCGCCGTGACACGCCGAGAGAGCCGGCAGCTGGTAGGGCATGGGCACTTTCTCGTGAAAGGGAGGAGAGTAAACGTCCCGTCCTTTCTCGTCCGTCCAGGCGATGTCATCGAAATGCGCGAGCGAAGCAGAAAGATCCCATCCGTCAACGAGTCTCTTGACGCCGTGGTCCGCAAGGGCATTCCGGTCTGGCTCGAACTGGAAAGGGATAATTTCCGCGGGAGCGTAAAGAACATCCCCTCCCGGGCGGACATTACCGAGCCAATCCAGGAACAGCTGATCGTAGAACTTTACTCGAAGTAGATCCTCCGGTCAGGAGAGGGGGTAGTATGTTCCAGCGACATTGGAAGCAGCTGATCAAACCGCGCCGTATTGACGTGTCTACGGACACGGCAACGGGATTTTACGGCAAGTTCATGGCGGAGCCTCTCGAGAGGGGATTCGGGACCACGCTCGGGAACGCCCTGCGACGGGTTCTTCTTTCCTCGCTGCAGGGATCTGCAATTACTTCCGTGCGAATCGAGGGTGTCCAGCACGAGTACTCCACGATGGTGGGGGTGGTTGAGGATGTCACCGATATCGTCCTGAATCTGAAGGAAATACGGCTGAGGATGCATTCCCCCGAGCCGCGGATCATCACACTCGAGGCGAAGGGTCCGAAACGTGTGAACGCTTCGCATATCAAGACCGACCCGATGGTGGAGATCCTGAACAAGGACCACCACATCGCGGAATTGTCCGAAAACGCCACCCTGAAGATGGAGATGACCGTGCGCATGGGGAAGGGGTACGTCCCCGCCGAGCGGAATCTTGAGGAGGGAGCCCCGATCGGAACGATTCCGATCGATGCCATCTTCTCTCCCGCGAAAAAAGTGAATTTCACGGTTACGAACGCCCGTGTGGGGCAGCAGACGGATTTCGACCGGCTTACCCTGGAAGTATGGACCGACGGGGCCATCCTTCCCGCAGACGCTGTCGCCTACGCGGCGAAGATCCTCAAGGACCAGCTAACGGTCTTCATCAACTTCGACGAGGAAGTGGAGACGCCGGAGGAGATCGCGGTGCTGGAGGAGGGTGCGGTCAACGAAAATCTGTACAAGCCGGTTGAGGATCTCGAGCTTTCGGTGAGGGCGTTCAACTGCCTGAAAAACGCTGAGATCAAGTACATCGGTGAACTGGTGCAGAGATCGGAGCAGGAAATGCTCAAGACGAAGAACTTCGGGAAGAAAAGTCTGAACGAGATCAAGGATGTTTTGCACGAGATGGGTCTTTCGCTCGGGATGATGGTGGAAGGGTTCTCACCGGAGAAATTCACCCCTCCCCGCCAGGAAGACTAATTACCATACGATACGAGAGGACGACCTATGCGCCATGGCATTGCCCACAGGAAGCTGGGACGTAACCCCGGCCATCGGAAAGCTCTGTTACGCAATATGATGAACGCGCTGGTGCGTTCGGAAAGAATCGAGACCACGATCGCGAAGGCAAAGGAGGTCCGCAAACTCGCAGACCGTCTGATAACACTCGGCAAAAAGGACAATACGCATGCGAGAAGACGTGCCTTCTCCCTTTTAAGCGACAAGAGGAACACGGAGAAGATCTTCGACACCCTCGCGACACGGTTCGCCGGAAGGGAAGGGGGGTACACCCGGATCGTGAGAACGGGGTACCGTGCCGGGGACGGGTCCGAAATGGCGATCCTCGAGTATCTTCCCGCGGAAGAGAAGGCGACGAAACCGAAAAAGGGGAAGAAGAAAAAGGGAAAGGCCACCGCCGACAAGACGAAGCCGAAGACCGATTCGACCGCCGTCGACAAACCCCCGAAGAAGACGAAAAAGGCGACCGCAAAGAAACCCTCCCCCCCTGGGGATATGAAGGAGCCTTCCGAAGGGGAGAAGGGGAAACCCGTCCGAAGGCGCAGGAAGAAGGAAGAGCCCGAATAGGGCACCGAGGAAAAATAACCCCGGGAACCGGGAATCGCAACGAGCGGCCTTTCATGGGCCGCTTTTTTTTCTCTCCGGCAGAATGAGTTACGGAGAAGAATCTCCTTGACGGGATATGTGGGCGACTATAATATGATAATGAAATTCAAATTCAATATGGAGTCCTCCCCCCCACTTGGAAGCCCTTCTAGAGCGAATCGACGCGGAAATTGCGGCAATCGGCGGGAAGAGAAGCAAAAGCCGGAAACAGGTGATGGAAGCCTTTTTCCAGGCGGGGACGCACGTGACCGTGGAAGAACTTACCCACGCCGTCCGCAAGCGGAACCGTTCCGTGGGATATGCGACGGTTTACCGAACGGTGAAACTTCTTGCCAGGCTTGATTACGTAAAAGAGCTCGATTTCGGGGACGGGCTGAAAAGGTACGAGAGTAACCTCGGGGCCCATCACGACCATCTCGTGTGCCAGGAGTGCGGGACGGTCTTCGAATTCAAGGAACCAAGGATCGAAACCCTCCAGGAGCAGGTGGCGAAGAAACATGGTTTCCGGCCCACAATGCACCGGCTCGATATCTACGGATATTGCCGCCGATGTGCCCCGGCAGACCAAAAGCGGAATGATCGATGAAGGAACTCCAGGACACCGCAGCGACGGGGGCGGGAAAAATCATCCTTGTCGGCAACCCCAATGTGGGAAAGAGTGTCGTATTCGGGCAGCTTACGGGCAGATACGTGACCGTGTCCAACTATCCGGGCACCACGGTGGAGGTGTCGCGGGGAGAGATCAGGGATCGCGGGAGGACCATGGAGGTCATCGATACTCCGGGGGTCTATTCGCTGCTGCCCATGTCCGAGGACGAACGGGTGACCCGGGATATCCTGATGCGGGAGCCGGGTGCGTGTATTCTGCAGGTGTGCGATGCAAAGAACATGCGTAGGTCCCTCCTGATCACGATTCAGCTGGCGGAAATGGATGTTCCTCTCGTTCTGGCCGTGAACATGGCGGACGAGGCGCGCAACCGCGGGGTGATGCCGAAACTGGAGGGGATGGAAAGCAGGTTCGAAGTTCCCGCCGTGGCAACGGTCGCCGTCCGGAAGAAAGGGGTCGACCGCCTCCTTCCGCTGCTCGAAACCGCATCCTCTTCCCCCGTGCGCATCCATTACGGGGATTCGATCGAGCATGCCATCTCCCGGATGGAACAGCTGTTGCCGGGCGCGACCCCGATCGGAAAACGGGCCCTTGCCCTCATGCTGTTGTGCGGGGACGACTCCCTGACGCCCTGGATTGCGGAACATGTGGACGGGACGAACATACGGGAGATGAATGCCGTGCGGAACCGCGCCATGGAGGAAAACGGGGCGGACATATCCTACCGGGTCAACCAGGTCCGCCTCGCATGGATCGACGCCCTTCTTTCCGAACTGGGGGAGGAGCCGTCTCCCGCGCGCGGGAAGGATTGGGCGCAGATGTTCGGGAAATACGCCATGGACCCTCTTTTCGGCGTCCCGATCCTGCTCTTCGTCCTGTTCCTGGCGTACGGGTTCGTCGGGGTATTCGGGGCCGGGTTCCTCGTGGATCTCCTCGAGGACAGTGTTTTCGGAAAAGGGATCGTGCCGGCGGCCACATGGGTCGTCGAGAAAACAGTCCCCTGGGCGTTTTTCCGGGACATGCTCGTGGGTCCCTACGGGATCATCTCGATGGCGCTCTCCTACGCGATCGCCATCGTGCTGCCGATCGTGGGGACCTTTTTCCTGGGTTTCGGGATCCTGGAAGATTCCGGCTATCTTCCCCGCCTCGCGGTCATGGTGGACCGGATCTTCAAGAAGATCGGCTGCAACGGCAAAGCGGTGCTCCCCATGATATTGGGCCTCGGGTGCGACACCATGGCCACCCTTACGACTCGTATCCTGGAGACCCGGAAGGAACGCCTGATCGTTACCCTTCTTCTCGCCCTTGGAATCCCGTGTTCCGCCCAACTCGGCGTCATCCTGGGGATGCTCTCGGACGTCGGCCCCGCCGCGACGGTTATTTGGGTAGGCATCATCGTCGGGGTAATTCTTCTGGTCGGGTATCTTGCCTCCAAGGTGATCCCGGGGGATCCATCCGACTTCATCCTCGAGATTCCGCCGATCCGTGTCCCGCAACTCTCCAACCTCGCCATCAAGACGATGGCCCGCATCGAATGGTATCTTCGGGAAGCCGTACCCCTCTTCGTAATCGGGACCCTTATCCTCTTCGTCGCCGATCGAATGGGATGGCTCCTGTATATGCAGAAGGTGGCGGAACCGATTGTTGTCGGGGCACTGAATCTGCCCCCCAAAACCACCGAGGCCTTCCTGATCGGTTTCCTGCGGCGGGACTACGGCGCAGCGGGGCTGTTCGACATGGCCCGCGCGGGGCTTTTGACCAACCTCCAGGTCGTCGTGAGCCTCGTTACGATCACTCTTTTCATCCCCTGCATTGCGAATATTCTCGTCATCATCAAGGAGCAGGGGGTTAAGGTGGCGGTGGGGATGGCGGTGTTCATCTTCCCCTTCGCCGTAATCGTCGGTGCGGTTGTCAATTTCGTCTCCCGCGCACTCGGCGTTCATTTCTAGGGGGTTATGGCTTGATAATCCGGTGCCCTCTTTGCCAATATGAGATAGACACCGATGATCGCGGATGTCATACGGGGTGCCCCTTGGGGAAGAATTGCTCCCTCGTGTGTTGCCCACGATGCCATTATTCGTTCCCCGTGCCCGAGTCGAAGGTGGTGAATTTCGTACGATCCCTATTCTCGAAAGGATCACGGAAATGACGGAATACGCACAGGACGAAATCCTCGAGCTGGTCTGGACACTCCGGGAAGAAGGGAGTGCCACCCGTGCTCAGCTCCTCCGGAGGACGGAAGAGGAACAGCCGGAGAAGCTCATCGAGGAACTGTCCTCCGTGGGGCTGCTGGACGCATCGGGCGATGAGGTCAGGCTCACCAAGCCGGGGGAAGAGCGGGCGCGGGTCATCATACGAAGACACCGTCTGGCGGAGGTGCTGCTCAACAACCTCTTCGATCTCGACAACGTCCAGGTGGAAAGCACGGCCTGCAAATTCGAGCATATCCTCACCAAGACGGTGACGGAAAGCGTTTGTACCTTTCTGGGGCATCCTCCGGCATGCCCGCACGGGAGGCCGATTCCCCGGGGGGAGTGCTGCGACAAGATCCGCACCGAGATCAAGCCGCTTGTGACCCGCCTTTCCGATGCCGTACTCGGCGAGAACGTCCGGATCGTGTTCATCACTCCGAAATCCAGGAAGCGTCTCGAAAAACTGAGTTCCCTGGGGATCGTCCCCGGCAGCTGTATTCGGCTCCTCCAGAAAAACCCCTCCTTCGTCATGGAAATCGGGGAGACCACCGTCGCGGTCGACAAAGAGATCACGGATGAGATTTACGTCAAGAGGACGTAAGTTCCTCTCCTTCCTTCTGTCCCTGATCCTCCTCCGTAGCACGGGAGCGGCGCCTCCCGTGCTGGCGGAATCTCCTCCCGAGCCCTGTATTCTGCTGAAACTGTCTGCCGTTTCGATTCCCGCCGATACGGTGAAATCCGGATTCGGAACACTGGAGAGACTGTTGGAGGAAGGTCTTCACATCCGATGGGTTACGCCCGTACCGGCAGAGGAAGCCGAACAAGAAACGGAAGAGGCATTTCCCGTCCCCGACGGCAAGGCGCTCGAAGCGATTTCGGCCGCACTGGGGGATGCGATCGGTCACATGGACAGGATGGAAACGAAAGAGGCGGCCGAGAAACTTTCCGAGGCGGAACGTATCGCGCGCTCTTTCCGTTTCGGCGACACCACACGCCCTTATCTCGCGGAGGTGTTCCTCCGGAGGGGAATCCTGTCCTTGTGGGAGGGGGAGGCCGGGAAAGCGGAAGAGATGCTTGCACGCTCCCGGATTCTGCGTCCGGAATTCGATCCGGATCCGGCGATGTTTTCGCCCTTGTTCCTCGAGGCATGGAAGCGCTCCGGCGAGCGACTCCCTCCCCAGGCAGAACTTCTGGTTACCTCCCTTCCCCCGGGGGCGAGAATCTACCGGAACGGCGAGGAGGTCGGAACCACACCGGGCCGGGTCCGGATTTCCGAGCCGGGTACCGTGCGGATACAGGTTCATGCCGAGGGATACCTGCGAAGCGGGTGGGCGGGACAGATGCTTCCGGGGGATTCCGACGCGCTGGAATTTCCACTTGTGCGGGACAGGAACGCGGCACTGGAAGAGATGGTTTCCTCGTCTCCCGACGGGAAAGAGGCGGGTCCCCTGCTTTCCCGGATGATACTCGAAACGGGTGCGATGCGAGTGGGCCTCCTTCTGATTGAGCAGGGAAAGGAAGGGATGGTTTTGAGCGTCATTTCCCTGGCGCAGGGAGAAGAGGCGCCGGTTTTTCTGGGGACGGTCCCCTGGCCCGAAGGCGACGAAGGATACGAAACGGTCGCAGCATCTACCGTGGAAATGCTGAAAAGCGCGGGATGGCCGGCAGAAGCAGAAACGGCAAAATCTTCGTGGTACCATAGTTGGTGGTTCTGGACGCTGGTGGGAGCGGCGGCCGTAGGCGCAGCGGTGGGTATCGGGGGAGGCGGAGGCGGGGGAGATTCGGGAAGTTCCACGGGTGCCATCGAAGTGAATTTCTAAAATGGAAGGTCCTCCATTGAGCCGTCCATGACCCCTTTACCAAACGGAGCAGCGATCGGAGTCATCGGCGCTGGCCCTGCCGGCACGTTTTTCGCCCTTCACCTTCTCGGGTGCCTAAGGGAATCGGGACGATCGGCCCGGATTACCCTGTTTGACCGGAGAACATTCGATAATTCAGGGCCGTCCGGCTGCAACATGTGCGCCGGAGCGATCGGCGTCGAGATGGTGAGAAAGCTGGAACGTCTCGGGCTCCCCCTTGAGGAAAGGGTTATTCGGCGGATTGCGGACGGGTACGAGATCCACGGCAGAGCCATTTCGGTGAACATCGTGAATCCCGGGCGCGGGACGATCTATACCGTATTCCGGGGGGGGGGGCCGGTTGCGGACGGTGGATCGAGGAGAAGCTTCGACCAGTTTTTGCTCGACGCAACAATCGCCAGGGGCGCGGAGTTCGTCCATGAGCGCGTGGAAAGCGTAGAACGGATCCCTGCCGGTTTCCGCGTGGGGACGGCCGGAGGTTCGGGCCGGGACTTCGATTTCCTCGTGGGGGCGTTCGGCGTGAACAGCGTTATTACACGGAAGCTCTCGACCGGGTACGTTCCCCCCCGGACGTGGCATACCGTCCAGGCCGAAGTGCCGGCGGACAACGAATTCATCCTGGAAAGGCTTCGGAACCGGATTCACATCATCCCCGCAACGGGGAAAACGATCCGTTTTCTCGCGATCACTCCGAAAGACGACTTCCTCACGTTAACGGGAATCGGTGAATACGTTCGGATCGCGGATCTCGAACGGGAACGGGTGGAAAATCCGGTCCTATCCGGGCTGCTCCCTCCCGGCTCGAAATTCCTGTGCCACTGTCACCCGAAAGTGCCTGTCGGTATCGGCAAAAAACCCTTCGCGGAGCGCGTCGCTATCGTGGGGGACGCGTTCATTTCAAGATACCTGAAAAATGGTATCGAGTCCTCCTACGACACCTCCCGCATATTGGCGGAGGCGATCGTCCGGATCGGCATTTCGGAAAAAGCATTAAGGGATCATTTCTATCGACCGTGCCTCAGACAATTCCGCTATGATAACGTCTGGGGGCGGGCGCTCTTCGGAATCTACGAGGGAATTCTCCGCAAGGGGCGTCTCTCGGATGCCTTCATGAGGTGCGTGACCGCCGATGCGGCGGCGGCAAAAGGGTCACAGGCCCACATCCTGTGGTCTGTGTTCGCCGGGGATGCTCCCTATCGGGAAATCGCGAGAGAGGCGTTCACTCCCCGGTCCCTATACGAACTGTCCAGGAGTGTTCTTTTTGGGTGAGTCCGGGATGGGTAACGAAAATAAACCGTCGCCGATGAAGCGCTGGCCGGTTCTGGTTGTCGGCGGCATGGTCCTGCTGGCCTTCCTCTACTCCTTGTTCGGGGACGTGGGCATCATAAGCACCCTTGATCTTCGCGCAAAGCAGAAGGGGCTTATCGCCGAAAACAGCAGGCTCCGTGCGGAGAACGAGCAGCTGCGGGGGGAGGTGGAAAAACTGCGGTCCAACCCTTCGTACATCGAGGAGATCGCCCGAAAGGAGCTCGGACTCATGGGCAAGAAAGAAATCGTCATCCCACTCGACCGGAATAACGGATCGCAGCTTCCCCTACCGCCTCCGGCGGCAAAACGGGTCACCCGTAAGTATTTTCTTCCTGCCCTCGGGTTCCTTCATCTCTTGTTGTTCCATTTCCTCCGGTTCGGACTCCTGGGGGACGCGGCAAGAGGTTGGATGGCTTCGGCATTCGTCATGGCGGCGTTCCTTCTTGTCCGCGACCTGGCGACCTCCCGGAGGGAGAACCGCGTTCCCGACGTGATCTCCCAGGTGGCATGGGGCGCCGCAGCCCTCCTTGAACTTAACGCCCTGTCTCCAGGGATATCCTCCTCCCGACTGGTTCCCGCCGTTATTTTCCCCGCGTTCTCTTTCCTGCTCCCCGCACCTCCCTCCGGCGTGTACGCTCTCGCCTCGCTCGCATTTCTTGTCTGGTCTCCCTACGACGGGTTTGCGGGAGGAGAGACGTTCTTTTCTATCGCCGTCATGGCGGCCTTGGGAACAGTGGCGGGACGTTACGTCCGAACCCGGCTGGGCTCGGGAGCGGAAGGGATCGTTCCCGGGAAACCGATCGGACCGGGTGGGTCCCTCGTTGTTTTGCCTGAGAAACCGGACGAAAACGCCGGGACGGTAAACTTCGAGGCTCCGAAGGGAGAAGACCTGCTCGCCATGCGGGAGATGGAGCTGGAGGAAGGAATCCAGAGGGTGCTCGAGGGGATTTTCCCGATCGCCGGGGCTGAACGGATCCTGTACGTCTCACCTTCCCACCATCAAGGGGTGCCCGCTTGTGGTGCGGCATGTTACGCCGTCGGAGAAAGGGGGTCCGGGGATCTTTCCGGAAATACCGGAATACCTACGTCCCCCTGCGGGAAGCGATGATCTTTCGCCGGGTATTTTTCGCGGAGGGGGAGGAATCCTCCCGGTGGGGGCTTTCAAGCGACGGAAGACGAGGAGAAGCCTTCAGGAGTCGCTGCTGTCCCCGTCATCTGCGAGGGGACGGAGGAGGGGGGGATTCTCGCGTTCCGGTTTGAAGAGGGCAGATGGACGGAACCGGTCGTCCCGGCGCTGGAGATGGGAGCGTTTTTCATCGCAAGGGAGATCCTCGGAACGCGTCGCGGATACCGGAACGAGAGGTCTCTCGAAAGACAGATCGGTTTTTACCGCCTTGTCCGGACGATTGCGGAAGCGGCGGAGAAAGTCGGGGAGGACGGAATCGAGAGTGCATCGCCGCGCCGCCTGGTCTACAAAACGACAGCGGAGCAGACCCGGCATCAGCTACAGGCCGACCGGGTCTTGCTGGTGGAGGCGGACGAGAGGAAGATGCGTGGGCGGTTGGCATGGGAGACAACGCAGGAGAAGGAACAGGAGGGAATTTACGGGGGGGAAGACGGGAGGCCATGGGTGAAACTTGCCGGGACCTATGCCGAGTGGGTGCTGAAGAACAAGGTGCACAGGATTTTCTCCGGCATCAGGATATCTCCCGGGAAACACCCGATCCTTCCCGAGAAGTGGGAGAGGAAGGAAGAGGATGCCTTCCTGCTCGTTCCCGTAGATGGTGCCGGGGGGTTTCGCGGGATTCTCGTGTGCACCTCCCGGGAGAGTCGCAGCTATCACAAGGGGGATGCGGAAATGGTGAGGGATGTCCTCACGATCATGCGTATGGGGATATCCCACGCGCTTCAGATCGAGACGCTGGAGGAACGGGCCACGAGCGACGGGCTGACGGGTCTCCTGAACCAGAAGACGTTCCGGCAGCGGCTGACGAATGTTCTGTCGAGACTCGATACCCGGTACGCGTGCGCCGTGATCATGGCCGACATCGATCATTTCAAACGCGTAAACGACACATACGGACATCCGGCCGGTGACGATGTCCTCAGGAAAATCTCGAAAATCATACAGAAAACGATACGGAAGGCGGATATGGCTGCGAGATACGGAGGAGAGGAGTTCGTCATGTACCTCCATCACGCGGACCGGTCCAAGGCGGTCCATGTGGCGGAACGTCTGCGGCTCGTCATCGAACAGACGAGGTTCGATTTCGGCGGCAAGGAGGTCGGGGTAACCGCATCCATGGGGATCGCTTGCTACCCGTCAGACGGCAGGGAAAGCCGGGAGCTTCTGGCACACGCCGACGAAGCCCTGTACCGTTCGAAACAGGAGGGGAGAAACCGCACGACATTGTACCGGGAGCCGTCCTGACATTCGTATATTCGACGATGCTTATTGACAGCCCATTTCCCCCTGTGGTATTTCAAAAGCAAACCGAACCAAAGGGGAGGCGGTAGTCGATGAGGCGCATCGGGACGGTGAAGTGGTTCAACGAGACGAAGGGGTACGGGTTCATCGAGCAGGAGGGAGCAAAGGATGTATTCGTCCATTACTCGGCGATACGAATGGACGGGTACAGGACGCTCCGGGAGGGCCAGCCGGTCGAGTACACCATTATGGAAACCCCGAAAGGCCTTCAGGCGGCGGAGGTCGTCTGCATGCAGTGACACCCCCGGACAGTAGATCTTCCCGGAAGTCCCTCGTAACCCCCGTCTTTGAGGCGGGGTGTTTTTTTATGGCGCCGGACGGGAAACAGACGCCGTCGGAACGGGTGGCGACGGTCGCCTCTCTCCTGCTCAATGCAGATCACGCGTTAGTCGTTGACTTCCCTCTTTCCTGGCTATAACGTATTACCTTTAAAGTCATTTTTGCATTTTTGGGGAGTCTGTTGGACGTCCGCAGAATTACCGAATGCCTCATCCAGTCAGGAATAAAACGAAAATTGGAAGAGTGGGGGGTTCCGGGGGAGTTCCCGGTTTCCGTGGAGATCCCGAAGCAGGAAGGACACGGGGATTTCGCCACAAACGCCGCTCTGCAACTGGGTGCGCATCTGAAGAAAAAACCCAGGGACGTCGCGATGGATCTCCTCGATTCCATTCGGAAGGAAGACGGAAAAGGGTGGTTCCTGGATCTCTCCGTGGCAGGTCCCGGGTTCATCAATATTGTTCTTTCCGATGACGCATGGCGGGAGGTCCTGGCCACCGCCCTGGAAAAGGGGGAGCGGTTCGGAGCTCCGGAGCAACGGAACGGGGAAGCGGTGCTCCTGGAATTCGTCTCGGCGAATCCTACCGGCCCTCTCCATGTGGGGCATGGCCGGGGAGCGGTCGTAGGGGATGCGCTGGCGAGAATCCTGACCTTTACCGGTTGCGAGGTAACGACCGAATATTACGTGAACGATGTCGGGAACCAGATCGACAACCTGGGGAAATCCCTCTACGTCCGGTATCTGCAGCTATTCGGGAAAGAGACGACGTTGCCGGAGGACGGGTACCAGGGGGAGTACCTGGTCGAACTCGCCCGGGAGTTTCGCGAAGAGGTGGGAGACCGGTACCTGGCAGTCGCGGAGGAGGAGGCGTTCCCCGTTTTCCGTAGCGTTGCCTGCGATCGTATCCTCGACGGAATTCGGAAAGACCTCGAAGCGTTTCACGTGCATTTCGATCGCTGGTTCCGAGAGAGGAGCCTTCATGAAAGCGGTGCCGTCGACGAGGTAGTCGGCGAATTGCGCGAACGCGGTCAACTGTACGAGGCGGAGGGGGCAGTGTACTTCAAGAGTGAATCGCACGGGGACGAGAAGGACCGCGTACTCGTGCGCGCGGATGGTCGTACTACCTATTTCGCCTCCGACCTCGCCTACCATCGCGCGAAGTTCCGGCAGGAATTCTCGAAGGTGGTCGACATCTGGGGAGCCGATCACCACGGGTATGCTCCCAGGATCTCCGCGGCGCTTAAGGGGCTGGGAGTAGACGACAGACGGCTCGAGATCCTGCTCGTACAGTTCGTATCCCTGATCCGGGATGGAAAAACTGTCCAAATGTCCACGCGAACTGGGAAGTTTACGACATTACGTGAAGTGATGGATGAAGTTGGGGTCGACGCGGCGCGCTTCTTCTTCCTGCTTCGAAGTTTCCATTCTCACCTTGAATTCGACCTCACCCTTGCCAAGACGCAGTCGAGTGAGAACCCCGTGTATTACATACAGTACGTGCACGCAAGGATCTGCAGCATCTTCCGGGAGGCTGCCGAGCAGGGAATCGTTCTGTCGGGTACGCCGTCCTTGTCCGTCCTTTCCTTGCCGGCGGAAACGAACCTGATGAAGAAAGTGGCGCGATTCCCCGATGTCGTCGCGGAATCCGCACGGGCGAGGGAACCGCACCGGATCCCCTTCTACCTGCTGGATCTGGCACGCGAATTCCATGCGTTTTACCACAACCACCGATTTCTCGGAGAAACTGCCGAACGCACCCAGGGGAGGCTGGCTCTCGCGACAGCGGTCCGGAACGTCGTCGCCACCGGCCTCTCGCTGATCGGTGTCTCGGCGCCGGAGCGAATGTGAGATATCTCTACAACAAGAAACGTGGTTTTCGCAGTTCCGAAGGGGAAAGATTCCAGTTCGCCTTCTTTGTGGTCGGGGCGATCGTACTGCTGGCCGTCGCATTCGTCCTCGGACTCCAGGTCGGCCGGATCGTGGAGAAGAATGCGGAACAGCGAAAGATCGAGGCGAACAAGCTGGAGGGGACGATCGTAATCGGCAAGGAAGCCGAATCGGAGATCCGCAAGGATCTGGGAGTGTTTTCGGAAGAGGCGGGAAAGGTTCCTCCCGTGCCCCCGCCCAGTGCCGGCGAACACCTGAACGAGACCGAAAAAAGCCTCACCTTCCGCGAGACCCTGGCAAAGAAGGATCCCGATCCTATCCTCCTTGTCCGCCCGACCCCGATGAAAAAGGAACCCGTGCGGACCACGGCAGCGAAGACCGCCCCAAAAGGAACGCTGATGGTGCAGGTGGCCGCGTTCCGTGACAGGAG
Source organism: uncultured delta proteobacterium (assembly GCA_963811025.1). Taxonomy (GTDB): domain Bacteria; phylum Desulfobacterota; class Deferrimicrobia; order Deferrimicrobiales; family Deferrimicrobiaceae; genus CSP1-8. The sequence goes on along the minus strand of CAWEPX010000032.1, from coordinate 64,732 downwards.
CTGCGGCCAAGGCATTCCGGAAGCGGCTGGAAAAAGGCGGATTCCAGGTGGAAATGACACTGGGAGGAGGCTATCACAAGGTAGTCGTCGGTCCGTATCCGGACAAGGAGGCGGCAAACCGCGCGATCCGGAAGCTCAAGTCCGAATGGAAGGTGAGTCCTTTCCTGGTCCGGAGATGAAGCAACGATGAAGACGCAACCTCCAGAGGGGGTCTTCCTTGCGCAGGCCGGACCCGGGGCGGTCATCCCGGTCTGGCAGGAGTTCCATGCGGATCTGGAAACGCCGGTGTCGGCATACCTGAAAATCGTTGCCCGGTACCCGGACGACCATTTCCTCCTGGAAAGCGTCGAGGGTGGGGAGAAATGGGCGCGATATTCCTTCATCGGCTTCGACCCGTACATCCGGTTCCGCATCGACCGGACCAAGGTGACGATAATCAGGGGCGGAAAGTCCGAAACCCGCACGGTGGCCGGGGACCCGATGAAAGAACTGGAAGGAATTCTTGCAGGAATACGGTACGTCCAGGCAGAGGGGCTCCCGAGGCTCTCGGGGGGCGCCGTAGGGTTCATCGGATATGACTATGTCCGGAACATCGAGAGGATCCCGGACACCCATCCCGAAGAAGGAACTCCCGACGCATTCTTCCTCTTCCCCTCGCGACTCGTGATATTCGACAACGTAAAGCACACGATACGGATCGTGGTGCACGGGCAGGGCGGGGGCTCACGGTCCGAATCCGAAGAATACCGGCGGTGCATTCAGGCTATCGAGGAGGTAAAGGATATCCTCCAGGGCCCTCTCCGTTGGACCGATATTCCCGATGACGCGGACGATGCGGCCCCACCCGTCTTCGAGGTTCCACGGGAGATCTTCCTTGCCTCCGTCCGGAAAGCGAAGGAGTACATCCGTGACGGGGAGATCATCCAGACGGTACTTTCCAACCGCTCGCGGGTCCGGACGAGACGCTCCCCTTCGGAAGTGTACCGCGTACTTCGTTCCCAGAATCCTTCCCCCTACATGTTCCTGCTGAAATTCGGCGACCTCGCGCTGGTGGGGTCTTCTCCGGAGATCCTGGTACGGCTGGAGGGGGATCTCGTGCAGCTCCGTCCCATCGCCGGCACGCGCCCCAGAGGATCGACGGCCGAAGAAGACCGTCGCATGGAGGCAGAACTCCTCTCCGACCCGAAGGAACTTGCCGAGCACGTGATGCTCCTGGACCTGGGGAGGAACGACGTCGGCCGGGTGTCGCAGTGGGGGACGGTCATGGTGGACGAGCAGATGGTGGTGGAGAGATATTCGCACGTGATGCACATCGTCTCCAACGTCATCGGAAGACTACGCAAGGAGATGACCGCATTCGACGTTCTTCGCGCGGCTTTTCCTGCGGGTACGGTCACGGGGGCTCCGAAAGTCCGCGCGATGGAGATCATCGAGGAACTCGAACCGTTCCGGCGGGGGATCTATGCGGGATCGGTGGGGTATTTCGACCTGCAGGGGAGCATGGACTTCTGCATCACGATCCGTACGATCGTTATGAGAGGCGAAGAGGCGATCATCCAGGCGGGGGCGGGGATCGTCGCCGATTCGGACCCGGAGAAGGAGTGGGAGGAGATCCACAACAAGGCCCGGATTCTCTTCCGGGCGGCGGGAGCGAACGACCGGGCGGAGAAGAACCGGTGATCGCAGTCATCGACAACTACGATTCCTTCACCTATAACCTCGTCCAGTACCTGTGCGAACTCGGAGCGGAGGTGAAGGTGTACCGCAACGACGCCGTTTCGGTAGAGGAGCTGGTCGGTCTTTCTCCCGACGGCCTTGTCATATCCCCCGGCCCGGGTGGTCCGGAAAGCGCAGGCATATCCCTCGACGCGGTTCTCGCGTTTTCGGACCGGATACCCATACTGGGCGTGTGCCTCGGGCACCAATGCGTCGGGAAGGCATTCGGGGGGAAGGTCGTGCACGCAAGCACCCTGATGCACGGGAAGACCTCGCAGATCCTGCACAACGGGAAGGGAATCTTTTCCATGATTGAAAACCCGATGACGGCGACGCGGTACCACTCGCTTGCCATGGAGCGGGAGTCTCTGCCATCGGTGCTCGAGGTGTGCGCCGAGGCGGAGGACGGCGAGGTGATGGGAATCCGACACGTCTCACGGCCAGTTTACGGGGTACAATTCCACCCCGAATCGATCCTTACACGATACGGCATGAGGATTCTCGAGAATTTCCTCTCGCTCATCAACCCGCGTCAGCCGGTTCGTATTTGCCTCGGCAACATGCGCGAAGCGATCTCGCAGGTAGCGGCGGGGAAGAACCTGACTCCGGACGAGATGCGGGATGCAATGAACATGATCATGGGAGGCGAGGCGACCCCTGCGCAGATTTCCTCGTTCCTTTCCTGCCTGGCGATGAAAGGGGAGACGACAGAGGAAATCACGGCGGCGGCCCTTGTGATGCGACAGAAAGCGGCGAAAATCTCCGGCCCGGCGAATGAACCGCTTCTCGACACGTGCGGCACGGGAGGGGATCGGTCCGGCACGTTCAACATTTCGACGACGGTGGCCTTCGTGGCAGCAGGCGCGGGGATTCGGGTCGCCAAGCACGGGAACAGGTCGGTCACAAGCCGTTCCGGAAGCGCCGATGTCCTCGAAAACCTCGGCATGAACCTCCAGGCATCGTTTGCGGAAGTCCAGCAGGCCCTTACCGAAGTCGGTATCACGTTCATGTTCGCACCGAAGTTTCATGCGGCCATGAAGTACGCGATCGGTCCCCGCCGCGAGATCGGAATCCGGACGATCTTCAACATTCTGGGCCCCCTGAGCAACCCTGCCGGTGCGAACCGGCAGGTCGTCGGGGTGTACAGTGAAGAACTGGGGGAGCCTTATGCCCGGGTGCTGGCGGAACTCGGGCAACGGCGGTCCTTCGTCGTCCACGGGACCGATGGAATGGACGAGGTCACCCTTTCCGCTCCGACGATTGTATGGGAAGTCCGGGAAGGAGGGGTCAGAAGGTATCTGTTCGACCCGCGGTCGGTAGGGTTCGAATCCGCCTCCTCCCAGGAAATTAAAGGGGGCGATGCGGCGACGAATGCCCGGATCCTCAAGGAGGTTCTGTCCGGGAAGACCGGCTTTCCACGGGATGCGGTACTCGTCAACGCGGGATTCGCCATCGTGGCGGGGGGGAAAGCCGAAGATGTGCGGGAAGGCATTGCCCTGGCCAAGCGATCGATCGACTCGGGCGACGCGATGGACCGGCTTCGGAAGTTCATGGGAATCCTGGGAACCGGGGAATCGGTTTGAACCCGATGGCGCAACACCTCGCCCGGATCGTGTCCGCCGTCCGGGAGGACCTGGCGAAGAGGAAGGTCGCCGTGCCGTTCCCGGTGATCGCAGACAATGCGCGAGCAGACCTCCGCCGGCGGGACATACGGAATTTCCTGGGTGAAGGGCCAGGGATCATCGCAGAGATCAAAAGGGCCTCTCCGTCCCGGGGCTGGATCCGGAAAGACCTCGATGCGGCGGGAATCGCAAGGTCCTATGTATCGGGAGGGGCCTGCGCGGTGTCGGTGCTGACCGAAAATCGCTTCTTCGGCGGATCGTTGCGGGATCTCTCCGAAGCGAGGGCCGTGTGCGGGGATCTGCCCGTCCTCCGGAAGGATTTTGTGCTGGACGAGTACATGTTGGCCGAATCACGCGTGAACGGTGCCGACCTCGTACTCCTGATCGTCGGGGTCCTGGGGAGAAAAACGGTCGAGATGGTCCGCCGGGCCGCGGAGTACGGCCTGGAGCCTCTGGTGGAAGTTCACGATGAAGAGGAGATGAGGGTGGCCGCCGACAGCGGCGCGACGATCGTAGGGATCAACAACCGGGACCTCGCGTCGCTCCGGGTCGATCCGGACACGGCGGCCCGGCTTCTCCCCCTGTCGCCATCCGGAGCGCTTAAGGTAGTCGAAAGCGGCATTTCCTCCCATGCGGAGGTGAAGAGATATTACGATATGGGGGCGGATGCGTTTCTCGTGGGAGAAGCGATCGTGCGGTCCCCGGATGCAGCGGGGACGATCCGGATGCTTAAGGCGGGAGTGTACAATAAAGAACCAGAAAAGGAGCGTATCGAATGGAAACCAAGATCGTCCTGAAGGACTCCGAAATTCCGAAGACGTGGTACAACATCATGGCCGACATGCCCAATCCCCCGGCTGCGGTTCTCCATCCGGGAACCGGCAAACCGATCACGCCGGACGATCTGGCTCCTCTTTTCCCGATGGCTCTCATCGAACAGGAGGTCTCGACGCAGCGGTTCATCCCGATCCCCGATGAGGTCCGAAAGATCTACGCTCTCTGGAGGCCATCGCCCATGTACCGCGCCAAGAGGCTCGAAAAGGCGATCGGAACCCGGTCCCGGATCTATTACAAGTACGAGGGTGTAAGCCCGGCAGGGAGTCACAAACCGAACACCTCCATCCCGCAGGCCTATTACAACAAGATGGCCGGCCGGAAGCGAATCGCCACCGAGACGGGAGCGGGGCAGTGGGGTTCCGCACTATCCCTCGGCACCAGTTTCTTTGGTCTCGAATCCAAGGTCTACATGGTGAAGGTCAGCTACTATCAGAAGCCCTATCGTCGCATGCTGATGGAGGTGTTCGGAGGGAAGGTCGTTCCCTCTCCGAGCGAGGATACGCAGTGTGGAAGACAGATTCTGGCAACCGATCCGGACTCGCCGGGATCGCTCGGGATCGCGATCAGCGAGGCGGTAGAGGATGCCGCCACCCGGGAGGACACGAGCTATTCGCTGGGGTCGGTGCTGAACCACGTCCTGCTTCACCAGACGGTGATAGGTCTCGAATCCTTGGAGCAGATGAAGATTGCCAACGATTATCCGGATGTGGTGATCGGCTGCTGCGGCGGCGGGAGCAACATGGCCGGGATCGCATTTCCGTTCCTGCGCGACAAGATCGCGGGAAGCAAGAATCCGCGCGTGATCGCCGTGGAACCGGCCTCCTGCCCGACCCTGACGAAGGGAGTGTACGCTTACGACTTCGGCGACACGGCCCGTCTGACTCCGCTCATGAAGATGTATACCCTCGGCCATGATTTCGTGCCGGCGGGGATTCACGCGGGGGGGCTGCGCTATCATGGCGAATCCCCCCTGGTAAGCCAGCTTTGCCACGAAGGGCTGATCGAAGCGCAGGCCTACCACCAGACGGCGGTGTTTACAAGCGCGCTTTCCTTTGCCCGCTCGGAAGGGATTCTTCCCGCGCCCGAGTCTTCGCACGCCATCCATTCGGCGATCGTCGAGGCGAAAAGGGCGAACGAGGAAGGAAAGGAGAAGGCGATCCTGTTCAACCTGAGCGGACACGGCTTTTTTGACCTCGCCGCGTACGACGATTTCCTGTCGGGCAAGCTCGTTGATCACGAGCATCCGGAAACCAAGATCCAGGAAGCGCTTTCTCACCTGCCGAAGGTGGGGGCGTAGGGAGAGAGATGTTCCGGATCAAGATGTGCGGGATAACATCCCCCGGAGATGCGGTTCTGGCCGTGGAGGCGGGTGCGGACGCGGTAGGGATCAATTTCTTCCGGGAATCGGTCCGGTATGTCGCTCCGGACGCGGCCGCGCCGATCGTGGAGGCGATACGGGATCGAGCAGCCACGGTGGCCGTGTTTGTCAACGAGAGCCCGGAGAAGATCGCGAAGATCTGCGGGAATCTCGGGATCGGAGTGGTCCAGTTGTCGGGGCACGAGCCTGCGGCCAGCGCCGCCCGTATCCGGTATCCGGTGATCAAGGTGGTGCACATGGAGAACGGGCCCGGTCTGGACGCCTTTCGGGACTACCCGTGCGGGGCGTTTCTCTTTGACGCCTCCGTACCCGGGGAGTACGGGGGAACCGGGAAATCCCTCGACTGGGAGGCTCTCGGGCAGGCGACTGGAGGGCCCCTCGTCCGGTTCGGGAAAGGCGCTTCCTCCGGTTCGGGCCGGCCATGGATGCTCGCCGGGGGACTGACTCCGGAGAACGTGGCAGGGGCCATACGGGCGGCACGACCGTTCGGGGTCGATGTGGCATCCGGCGTCGAGGCGGTGCCCGGGAAGAAGGACTCGGGAAAAATGAAGGCGTTCGTGGATCGCGCGAGAGGAGGATTCGGAATTGCGGGAATCGGCGGGTAATCGCTGGCCCGACCGGAACGGGCATTTCGGCCCCTTCGGGGGGCGGTACGTTGCGGAAACGCTGATGACCGCGCTCATCGAGCTGGAAAAGGCGTACCGGGAGACGATGCGGGACAGGCGATTCCGGGAAGAACGGGACGCGATGCTGCGGGAATACGCAGGACGCCCCACCCCCCTCTACTTCGCCCGCCGTCTCACGGAGAAGGGGAAGGGGGCAAAAATCTTCCTGAAACGGGAGGATCTCGCCTTCACCGGTTCTCACAAGATCAACAACACGCTCGGGCAGGGACTTCTCGCGAGGAGGATGGGAAAGAAACGCATTATCGCGGAGACGGGTGCGGGACAGCACGGCGTGGCCACAGCGACGGTGTGCGCGAAGATGGGAATTCCCTGTGCGGTCTACATGGGTTCGGAAGATGTCCACCGTCAGCGAACGAATGTTCTCCGGATGCGGCTTCTCGGAGCAGAGGTCGTCCCGGTGCGCTCCGGGAGCAAAACCTTGAAAGACGCCATGAACGAGGCGCTACGGGACTGGGTTACGAACGTTCGGACCACCCATTATCTTATCGGTTCCACCGCGGGGCCTCACCCCTATCCTGTGATGGTCCGCGACTTCCAGTCCGTCATCGGGAAGGAGTGCATCCGGCAGTTCCAGAAGATCGAAAACGGTCTCCCTTCCGCGGTCGTGGCCTGTGTGGGGGGGGGAAGCAATGCCATGGGAATTTTTACCCCGTTCCTGGACAGGAAGAAAGTAAAGCTCGTCGGGGTGGAAGCCGGTGGGCTGGGACTGGCGACGGACAGGCACGGGGCGCCCCTGTGCCGTGGGCGCACGGGCGTGCTGCACGGCAGCAAGTCGTTCGTGCTGCAAGATACAAGCGGACAGATCCGGGAAGCCCACTCCATATCCGCGGGGCTCGACTACCCCGGAGTCGGGCCGGAACATGCGTTTCTCAAAAGCACCGGACGGGCCGTCTACGTTGCGGTCACGGACCGGGAGGCACTCGAGGGTTTCGACCTGCTCTCGCGGTGGGAAGGGATCCTGCCGGCCCTCGAATCCTCCCACGCGGTCGCGTACGGATTCCGTCTTGCGCGGAAAATGCGAAAGACCCAGTCGGTCGTGATCAATCTGTCCGGGAGGGGAGACAAGGACATCACCATCGTCGCGGAGGGGAAGGGGACCGGGCGTGTCCCGCATTGAGAAGGCGTTCGCCCGCCTCGGAAAAACCGGGGAGAAGGGGCTGGTGGTCTTCCTTACTGCCGGGGATCCGGGCCCGCGTGCCTCTCTGGCCTACCTGTGCAGCGCGGCCGAGGGGGGAGCGGACATACTCGAGTTGGGGATCCCGTTTTCCGACCCGATGGCGGACGGACCGACGATCCAGTCGGCTTCCCGGCGCTCCCTCGCGGGGGGGATGACTCCCGGACGAGCCCTGTCCCTGCTGTCCGACTTCCGGGAGAGACATGACACACCGGTAGTGATGTTCGGGTACTATAACCCATTCCTCCAGTACGGGGCCCGGGCATTCTGCCGGGATGCACGGGCCGCCGGAGCGGACGGGGTCCTGGTGGTGGACCTTCCTCCGGAGGAATCCCGGGAGATGGCGCCACAGGCAAGAAAATCGGGGCTGGACTGGATCCCGCTCATTGCTCCCACCAGCGGCGAGGACCGGATTCGAAACGCGTCCGCGATCGGTTCGGGTTTCCTGTATCTGATTTCGGTTACCGGGATCACAGGGACAAGGAAATCGCTGCCACCACGACTCCTGAGCTGGACGCGGGAAGTGAAGGGACTGACCAGTCTTCCCGTCGCGGTCGGTTTCGGAATATCCCATCCCGCCATGGCGAAGGATGCGGTCTCCCACGCCGATGCGGCGGTGGTCGGGAGTGCGTGCGTCAAGATGGTGGAGCGTCACGGGACCTCGCGGAAGGGCCCGGACGCCCTCCGACGGTTCGTGCATTCCCTCAAGAAAGCGATGAGGTGACCAAGCGATGGCGATTCGACTGTTCCGGAAGAAGGACGAAGGGGAAAGGCGGATCAAGACCCCCGAAGGGGTGTGGATCAAGTGCGCCGCCTGCCTCGAAATCATCTACAAGCCCGAGGTCGAGCGAAATCTCAACGTCTGTCCAAAATGCAATTACCATTTCCGGATTCCGGCACTGGAAAGGATCCGTTCCATCGTGGACGAAGGAACGTTCCAGGAATTCGGGGAGGATATCGAGTCCGTCGACATGCTCTCCTTTACAGACACGAAAAAGTACACCGACCGGCTCAAGGACGCGAAAAAGAAGACGGGCCGCAAGGAAGCGGTGATCACGGGCACCGGTCGGATCAACGGGATCGAGATCGTCCTGGGGGTGCTCGACTTCGAGTATCTCGGCGGTTCCATGGGATGCGTGGTGGGGGAGAAGATCACGATAGCGGGAGAGCTCGCTTTTGAACGGAAGCGCCCGTTCCTCATCGTCAGCGCGTCCGGGGGGGCGAGGATGCAGGAGGGGACGTTGTCCCTGATGCAGATGGCAAAGACCAGCGCCGCCCTGGCGAGACTTTCCGACGCGAAAATTCCCTTTATCAGCGTGATGACCGACCCCACCACGGGGGGAGTTGCGGCGAGTTTCGCCATGCTCGGAGACATCATCATATCGGAACCCGGGGCGCTAATCGGGTTTGCCGGACCACGCGTCATCGAGCAGACGATCAAGCAGAAGCTTCCGGAGGGGTTCCAGCGAGCCGAGTTTCTCCTGGAACACGGGATGGTGGACATGATCGTCGAGCGGACGAAGCTCAAGCCGACGCTGACGCAGATTCTCCGATTTCTGGAGCCCCCCACCGGGAAATGAGACACACAGGGGGGCCCCGGGGGCCGGAACGGATTCGGCCGGGACTCGAACGCATTCTCGCCGCATGCGAAATGACAGGGCACCCCGAACGCGCCTTCCGGACGGTTCACATCGCCGGGACGAACGGGAAGGGATCGACCGCATGTTTCACGGATGCGGTTCTTCGCCGGATGCTGGCCGAACCCATCGGCCTGTACACGTCTCCTCACCTTCTCATGCCGGAGGAACGAATCCGCGTGGGGGGAGAGAAAATTCCCCCCGACGACTTTGCACGGTCGGCAGGGAAGGCCGCTACGCTTTCCGAATGCGTTGCGGAAAGGGTCAAGGAGCCCCTATCCTACTTCGAGGAGATGACATGGATCGCATTCGACTGGTTCCGTGAGAAGGAAGTGTCCCTGGCTGTCATGGAGACAGGCTTAGGAGGGCGATGGGATGCGACGAATCTCTGTCTCCCCGTGGTGTCCGTCATCACGAACGTCGGGCGGGACCATGCGGAATGGCTCGGAAAATCACTCAAGAAAATCGCATCCGAGAAGGCAGGGATCCTGCGGGAAAACACCCCCGCGGTCCTGGGAAGACTTTCCCCGTCCGCTCGGAAAGTCGTCCTTTCCGTGGCGAGAGGGGAAGGAAGCCGGATCTGGGAAATGGACCGGGAGCTTCGCTGGGAAGAGTGCCCGAAGGGGCGAATATCCTTTCTCCTCCCCGGTATTTCCCTCGAGCGGATCAAGGTCCGTATGCAGGGGGAATTTCAGCGACACAACGCCCTGCTTGCTCTGGCGGCCTCGTGGATCGTGGCATCGGCCCGGGGTGTGACAGAGGGAAATTTCGCGCGGGCCGCGCGGCTCGCTTTGGGAGATGCAAGTTGGCCCGGCCGGTATGCGCCTCTCCCCGGAAAGCGAAACACCGGGGCCTGGGTTGATGGCGCCCACAACCCGGCTGCCGCAGGGGCCCTTGCCCGGGAATTGGCAAAGAGAAGAAGCGGCGGAAAGACGGAAAGGATCGTGGCTCTGTGGAGCATGCTCGTCGACAAGGACATCGCCGGCTTCCTCAAGGAGATCGCTTCCGTCGTGGACGGCGTCGTCGCCTATCCCATGGAAGTGGACCGGGCTGCTTCGCTGCCCGTCCTGTCGTCCGCGCTCCGAAAGGAGGGGATCCGGTACCGGGAGGCGAAGGATTTCGCCGACGGCTGGGCCATCGCCCGGAGATGGGCAGGCAAGAAGGGAATGACCATCGTATGCGGTTCCCTGATGGCGGCAGCGGACGCCTACCGGTTCCGCGGGGGGAGAGTCGGGTGAATCCCCGGGGAGGGAGAACGGCCGCTTTCCTTGCGTGCGCAGCGATCCTGGTCGTTTTCGGCTCAGGGGTGGGGCCGGCGAAGGCCGAAACCGCGGGGACGTTGACGGAGGTTGCACCGGCGCTCGAGGAAGGACTTGCGCTGGGAGGTCCCGTAACCCTGTTCGCAGACAAGATATCGTACGATGAGGACACCGGGGTTGCGTTCGCCGAGGGGAACGTCGAAGTAGGGTTCGGCGGCAGGACGATCCGGGCGGACCGGATCCAATACAACACGGAATCGGGGGAAGCGGAGTTTGACGGGAACGTTCACTACGAGCAGGAGGGGGACGAGTTCTCCTTCGACAGAATCGTGCTCAACATAAGGACCGAGCTCGGCGTACTGTACAACGGACGGATACGCATAAGCTCGAACCGGTTCCAGATTGCGAGCGAGCGAATCGAGAAGACCGGGAAAGATTCCTTTTTCATTCGGAAGGGAGAGTTTACGACATGCCCCTGCGATCCCGAACCGGACTGGAAATTCGGAATCCGCCGCTCGAGGATGCAGATCGACGGATATGCCGTGGCCCGGGATGTAACGTTCCGCATCCGGGACGTTCCCGTCCTCTGGTTTCCGTGGGCCGCGTTTCCCGTCAAACTCAGGAGGCAGAGCGGGTTATTGATTCCCTCGTTTTCGCACAACTCCTCGCGCGGCTATTCGATCCAGCTGCCTTTCTACTGGGCGATCAACCGATGGAGCGACGCGACGTTCACACTGGATGCGATGACGCAAAGGGGATACCGGCCGGAGGCGGAGTACCGGTTCGCGCTCAACAGCAAATCGGAGGCTGACATAAGGGCGACCTTGTACCACGACAAGGAAACAAAGGATACGAGGTACCGGTATTACGGGGAAAACAGATTCCAGTATGCGGAGCACTGGACCGCGAATGCCCGATGGGACATTCCCTCCGACGACCAGTATTACTACGACCTGGAGGATGAGGACATCCTGAGGACGGCCCGGAACGTTCCCTCGCGCGGGTTCACCGCGTGGAGGGGATCAAGCGATTCGCAGGCTCTTTCCGTGACCTGGGTGACAGATGTCCAGGGAACGCCCGACGATAACACCGTACAGAGGCTTCCCCAATACTCGGCGACGATTCTTCCCCGTCCCCTGGGACAAACGGGAGTTGCCGCGGGAGGCGATTTGGATGCCACGTATTTCTATCGCCGGGCCGGGGATCGGGAGGCCAGGGGGAGGGGTTCGGTGGATTTCTCCCGTCCCATCACTCTCTACCCGGCGGTTATTTTCACCCCGTACTTTTCCGTGGACTTTCTCGGTGCGGTCCCCACGTCGGACAGTACCGGAACGCAGAGGGCGGGCCGGGTCGTGCCCTACGGAGGAGCGAACCTGGAACTGGACTTCCGGAAGGAATTCCTGCGGAGCGGGGGCACCCGTTTCGTCCATACCGTCACCCCGGGGGCGGGATTCCGATGGGTTCCCGGAGTCGAACAGGCCGATATTCCCGTCACGGACATGTGGGACCGGGTCATCGAACAGCGTCAATTTCTCTTCTCTTTGTACCAGAGGGTGCTTCGCTTGGACAAAAGAGGCCCTTCCGAAGTCGCCACTCTCGAACTGTCCTGGGCCCTGGAGATGGCTGAGCGCAATGCGCCCGCACCGTACGTCGATCCCTTGTCGCCTTTCGTGCGGACCCTGCGGAGGGAGATCGATCTTGCCGTGGGAGGGGAAGACCAGCAAGTATCACGTTCCTCGGATCTGTTCGCCCGGTTTCGGGTAATACCCGCACGGGATTGGAGCTTTTTCGGGGAGTCCCTGTTCGATCCCGGGGACAGCCTGTTCACCATGGCGCGGGTTGGGGGGCAATGGAAGAAGAGCGAACTGAACCGGGTGCTCCTGGAGTACCGGGTCACGCGGGATCTTGCCGAGGACATTCACGCCCTGGTGAACTTCCGCCCCTTCCGGGTGATGGGATTACAGACCACAGCGGACTATTCCCTTCAGAACAGGAACCTGACGGAGGGATCGGTGACGCTGACGTGGTACCCGCGCAGCGAATGCTGGAGCGTGGGATTCAAGGTGGACCAGACAACGAGGCCAGACGAAACCAGCTTCCGTCTCATGTTCAGCCTGAGCGGTATCGGGACGGTCGGAATCTAGCGCCGAAGGAGGGGAAACGACGCGAATGACAGAGCGGAATCCGGGCGGGCGGATCAAGGAAACTGTTTATCACCGGGGCGGACGGTCTGCTCGGGAAGGAAATACGCAGGACATTTTCCTCCGGTTATGAAATCCTGGCCACCGACTTTGCGGAGTGCGACGTGACAAGCCCGAAGGCGTGCATGCGGCATATCGGGGAATTCCTCCCGGACGTGGTCCTCCATTGTGCCGCCTACACGGCCGTGGATCGGGCAGAGCAGGAGGAGGAAATCGCCTTCGATATAAACGCCGGAGGGACCCGGAACGTGGCTCTCGCCTGTCGGGAGCACCGGGCCCTGCTCGTCACGTTCGGAACGGACTACGTTTTTGACGGAACGTCAAAACGACCCTACGGGGAGGACGATCCCACCTGTCCCCTGTCTGCGTACGGCAGGAGCAAGCTTGCCGCCGAACAAGCGTTACAGGAGGTCGCCCCGGATTTTCTTCTCCTGCGCACGCAGTGGCTGTTCGGCGCACCGGGCCGGAATTTCGCCTTATCCGTTCTCGCGCGGGCGGAAAAGGGAGAGGAGCTAAGGGTCGTAACCGACCAGAGGGGTTGTCCGACCTACACACGTGATCTGGCCGAAGCCGTACAGCGGTTGCTCGATGCCGGTGCGCGGGGAATTTTCCATTTTTCCAACGAAGGGGAAACCACGTTCTACGACTACGCCGCCTTCCTGCTCGCGCGTGCCGGAATGATCCGGGCGAAGCTGTCGGCCATCTCCTCGCCGGATCTTCCCCGGGAAGCGTATCCCGCGCCTCGTCCCGCCTACGCGGTTCTCAGTAAGGAAAAATACCGGAAGACGACGGGATTCTCGCCCAGGCGATGGGAGGATGCGGTCACTGATTTTCTGCGAAACAGAGAAAACGTGGAAGCAGCCCAATGAAGATTCTCGTGACCGGGGGGGCAGGGTTCATCGGATCGAACGTCGTCGACGCGTACGTCGACGCCGGACACGAGGTCGTCGTGCTCGACGACCTCTCGTCGGGGAAGAAGGAAAACGTCCCGTCCGCCGCCCGGTTCGTCCTCTGCGACATCGGTTCGGACACGGCAGGGGAAGCGATCCGGACATTCCGCCCCGAAGTCGTCAACCACCACGCCGCCCAGATCAACGTGCGGGCCTCCGTTGCCGACCCGGGATTCGACGCAACGGTGAACATTCTCGGGACGATCCGGCTCCTGGAAGCATGCCGTCAATACGGCGTCCGCAAATTTATCTTTGCGTCCTCGGGCGGGGCCGGCTACGGGGAGCAGGAGCACTTCCCCGCCGACGAAAACCACCCGTTACGGCCCGTGAGCCCCTACGGAGCGGCGAAGATGTCCGTCGATCTCTACCTGAATTTCTACCGGGCCCAGTACGGTCTGGACTGCACCTCGCTGCGGTACGCGAATGTCTACGGTCCCCGGCAGGACCCGCACGGCGAGGCGGGTGTCGTGGCCATCTTCTGCGAACGGCTCCTCAAAGGACAGGCGGCTATCGTAAACGGAGACGGGGAACAGACCCGGGACTACGTTTTCGTGGGAGACGTCGTCCGGGCCAACCTCGGGGCGCTCGAACGGGGGGGAGGCCGGGCCATCAACATCGGCACCGGTATCGAGACGAGCGTGAACACGATTTTCCGCATACTCCGCGACATCTCGGGGAGCTCGCAGGAGGAGATCCACGGCCCCCCCCAGCCGGGGGAGCAGCGCAGGTCCTGCCTGGAAAACCTGCTGGCATTGGAGGAACTCGGGTGGTATCCTGAGATGGCTTTGGAGGAAGGACTCGCCCTGACGTTATCGTTCTTCCGAGAAAAGATCCGAACTTCCGGCACGTGGTAGGAATGCGCGCACAACACATCCGCAACTTTTCCATCATCGCCCATATCGACCACGGGAAATCCACCCTCGCGGACAGGTTGATGGAGATCACGGGGACGCTTTCGAGCCGGGAGAAGATGGACCAGTTTCTCGACAAGATGGAGATCGAGCGGGAGAGGGGAATCACCATCAAGGCCCAGACCGTCCGGATGAACTACCGGGGAAAGGACGGCAGGGACTATGTGTTCAACCTGATCGACACCCCGGGGCACGTCGACTTCTCCTACGAAGTGTCCCGAAGCCTGTGTGCCTGCGAGGGGGCGATCCTGGTCGTAGACGCGTCCCAGGGGGTCGAGGCCCAGACTCTGGCCAACGTGTACATGGCCCTGGGGCAGAATCTGGAAATCATTACGGTACTGAACAAGATCGATCTCCCCAACGCGGAACCGGAACGTGTCCGGCAGGAAATCGAGGACGTGATCGGGCTCGACACGGCGGAAATACTCTCGGTCAGCGCCAAGAAAGGGACCGGAGTCGAGGCAATCCTGGAGGCGGTGGTGCGTCGGGTTCCTCCCCCTTCCGGAGACGATACGTCCCCCGCGAAGGCACTGATCATCGATTCCTGGTTCGACAACTACCAGGGAGTGATCATCCTCGCCCGGCTGTTCGAGGGGCGGCTCACGCCCGGACAGAGGATCGCCCTGATGGCCACGGGCAGGACGTTCGAAATCCAGAAGGTCGGTGTTTTCTCCCCTCACCCGAAAGAGACGGAGTCTCTCGGCCCCGGCGAAGTCGGGTTCGTGATCGCGAACATCAAGGACCTCGACGAAACGAAGGTCGGGGACACGATTACCGACGCGAAGCGTCCCGCGGCGGTCCCGCTTCCCGGTTTCAAAGTCATCCGGCCGATGGTCTTCGCGGGGCTTTACCCCGTCGTTTCCGACAATTACGGCCAGCTGCGCACGGCGATCGAAAAACTCAGGCTGAACGACTCCTCCTTTACAGCAGAGCCGGAAACCTCCGTGGCCCTCGGGTTCGGGTTCCGCTGCGGATATCTCGGACTTCTTCACATGGAAATCATCCAGGAGCGGCTGGAGCGGGAGTACGGGGTGGAACTCATCACGACCGCGCCTACCGTAGGATACCGTGCAATTTGCCAGGACGGCCGGGTAGTGGAAATGGACAGCCCGGCGAGGCTCCCCGAGCCGCTCGAACTCGACCATATCGAGGAACCCGTGATCCTCGCCACCATCCATCTGCCGTCGGAGCACCTGGGAGGAGTCATCAAGCTCTGCGAGGAACGCAGGGGGGTGCAGCGACAGATGAAATTCCTTTCGTCGAACCGCGTCATCCTCGAGTACGAGCTTCCCCTCAATGAGATCGTGCTCGACTTTTACGACCATCTGAAGACCATTTCGCGCGGGTATGCGTCCATGGATTACGAACTGCTCGAGTTCCGCCCGTCCGACCTCGTGAGGCTCGACATCCTGATCAACGGGGAGAAAGTGGATGCCCTGTCGCTCATCGTTCACCGCGACCAGGCGTACTACAAGGGACGCGACGTGACGGAGCGCCTACGGAAGCTCATCCCCCGCCAGCTTTTCGAGGTGGTGATCCAGGCATCCATCGGC
Source organism: uncultured delta proteobacterium (assembly GCA_963811025.1). Lineage (GTDB taxonomy): Bacteria > Desulfobacterota > Deferrimicrobia > Deferrimicrobiales > Deferrimicrobiaceae > CSP1-8. Next base: position 48,808 of record CAWEPX010000032.1, on the reverse strand, counting down.
TCGAAGGTGATTGCCAGGGAGACGGTGAGGGCGATCAGCAAGAACGTCATCGCCAAGTGTTACGGGGGGGACATCACCAGAAAGAGAAAACTGTTGGAGAAACAGAAAGAGGGGAAGAAGCGAATGAAACAGGTGGGTACCGTGGAAATCCCCCAGGAGGCCTTTCTCTCCATCCTGAAGGTGAAGGACTGATGGGAGAGAAGCGACGAAATTACGCCGGTCCGGGACAAGAGACCCAGCCGAAAGGAAAACTGCGCGAGTACCTGGAGGCGTTCGCCGTTGCGATCCTGATCGCTCTCTTTGTGCGGACCTTCGTAATCCAGGCGTTCAAGATCCCCTCGGGATCGATGGAAAACACGCTACTCATCGGCGATCACATCTTCGTCAATAAGTTCATCTACGGGTATCACATCCCGTATACGAACGGACGGGTCCTCCAGTTTGCCTATCCCGAGCGCGATGACATCATAGTGTTCGTCTTTCCCGAGGATCCGAGCAAGGATTTCATCAAGCGCGTCATCGGCCTCCCGGGTGACACCTTGGAGATCCGGAACAAGGTGGTCCTGATCAACGGGAAACCGCTGCACGAGGACTACACGAGGTTCGCCGACGGGGACGCGGTCGACGGATTCATGCGCGGCAGGGACAACCTTCCTCCGGTGAAAGTCCCGGAAAGGAAGTATTTCGTCATGGGGGACAACCGCGATCGGTCCTATGACTCCCGGTTCTGGGGGTTCGTCGACGAGGACGCGATAATCGGGAAGGCCCTGTTCATCTACTTCTCCCTGAATTGGGACACCGACCTGCGCTGGTACGAAATCTGGCGCTACCCGGATCTGGTGCGGTGGAGCCGCATCGGGGAGGTGTTGCATTAACCCGACCTTCCTGTTGACGAAGCGGCTTCGCAGCGGTATGCTGGGTCCAACATAACCTTTTAAGCTAACCCCGTGAGGTTAGCAAAGGATGGAAATACGTGACAGCATCGGCAGACACCACCTCCCCGTTTGATCGGGGGGGTTTTTTTTTGCCCGCCAAAAACCCCTGTCGTAACCGAAGAGGTCAAAAGACATGAAAAAAAGCGGCAAAAAGCTGATCCTGGACACAAAAGGTGTGGATCGGGTGCTATCCCGCCTGACCCACGAAATCCTGGAGAAGAACAAGGGGGCCGAGGAGATCGTCCTCGTCGGTATCTGCTCCGGGGGAGTCCCCCTGTCCCGGGTCATCCAGGACAAGATCCGGTCGATCGAAGGGGTGGAGGTGCCCTCCGGGTACGTGGACATCACCCTGTACCGGGATGACCTGTCCCGGGCGGGATATCAGCCCAGGCTGAAAAGAACGGAGATTCCCTTCTCGATAGACGAAAAGAAAGTCGTCCTCGTTGACGACGTCCTCTTCACGGGGAGGACGATCCGGGCGGCGATGGACGCGCTGATCGACTTCGGGCGCCCCAAGAACATCCAGCTCGCCGTCCTGATCGACCGGGGACACCGCGAACTGCCCATCCGGGCCGATTACGTCGGACGGAACGTCCCCACTGCGCGCGCGGAAACCGTCGAGGTCCTCGTTGGAGAGGAAACGGAAGAGTGGAAGGTTGTGCTGCGGGAGCACCCCCCAGGGAAGGGGAAGTGACACTCGATGGAATGGCGGCGAAAACACGTACTCGGGCTGTCGGATTTCAGTGCGGAGGAGATCGAGTTCGTCATCGATACCGCCCGCTCGATGGAGGATGTGCTGACGAGGGACATCAAGAAGGTCCCCGCTCTCCGGGGGAAGACGGTCGTAAACCTGTTCTTCGAGGCGAGCACCCGTACCCGGACTTCCTTCGAGATCGCGGGGAAGCGCCTTTCGGCGGACGTGGTGAATTTCAGTTCCGCGGTTTCGAGCGTTGCGAAGGGGGAAACCCTGCTTGACACGGCGAAGAATATCAATGCGATGATGCCCAGCATCATCGTCATGCGACATCCGGTATCCGGGGCCGCCCAGTTCCTGTCCCGTCATGTCACCTGTTCGGTCATAAACGCAGGGGACGGTTCGAATGAGCACCCGACCCAGGGGCTTCTGGACCTGTACGCTATTGTTAAAGTTAAAGATAAGATTAAAGGACTTAAGATTTCAATAATAGGAGATATATTGCATAGCAGGGTGGCTCGGTCCAATCTCCATTCCCTCAGCAGGATGGGGGCGGACCTTTGGCTTTGCGGGCCGGGCACTCTGGTCCCGAAAGAAATGGGACGATCCGGGGCAACCGTGACGAACGACATCCGCGAGGCGGTCCGGGACGCCGATGTCGTGATGATGCTGCGGATTCAGTTGGAACGGCAGAAAACATCCTATTTCCCGTCCCTCCGGGAGTACGCCCGGAATTACGGACTGAATTCGGAGGTGTTCTCCCTGGCAAGGAAAGATGCCATCATCATGCATCCGGGCCCGATCAACCGGGGAGTGGAACTGTCCGATGAACTGGCGGACAGTTCCCATTCGATCATCCTGAATCAGGTGGAGTCGGGCGTCGCCATCCGGATGGCGCTCCTTTACCTTCTTGCGGGAGGACACAATGCTGCTCGTTAAGGGAGGGCGGGTGATCGATCCCGGGTCGGGAAGGGACGAAGTGGGAAATGTCGTGATCGCGGACGGGAAGGTTGCGGATTTCCTTCCCGTGGGGGAGGCTCCGGGGACCTTCGACGGAACGGTTCTCGATGCGACGGGGAAATGGGTGCTCCCGGGCCTGATCGACATGCACGTCCACCTGCGCGACCCTGGCTTCGAATGGAAGGAGGACATCCGGTCGGGAACGGCGGCGGCCGCCGCCGGGGGATTCACCTCCGTCGTCTGCATGGCGAACACAAGCCCGGTGAACGACCATCCGGAAGTGACACGGTACATCCGGGAGAAAGCGGCTTCCGCGGGGAGCGCGAACGTATTCCCCGTGGCCGCCCTCACGCGCGGACAGAACGGCAAGGAGATGACCGACTTTTCGGAACTCTTCGAGGCCGGGGCGATCGCCTTCTCCGACGACGGGAGACCGGTGCGAAGCCCGCTCGTCCTGAGGCGGGCGCTCGAATATGCCAATGCGTTCGACTTCCTGATCCTGGAACACGCGGAAGATCACGAACTGTCCGGTGAGGGAGCCGCGAACGAGGGGTGGACCGCCCACCGGCTTGGGATCCCGGGCATCCCTTCGGCGGCCGAGGAGATCGCCATCGCACGGGATATTCTCCTGGCGCGCTTAACGGGAGGGAGGATACACATCCAGCACATCAGCACGAAGATGGGGGTCGACCTTCTCCGCATGGCGAAACGGGCAGGGATTCGCGTGACGGGGGAAACCGCCCCGCACTACTTCACGCTGACCGACGCCGCGATCGAGGGATACAACACCTATGCGAAGATGAACCCTCCCCTGCGGGGAGAGGAGGACAGGATGGCGATCCTCGAGGGGATCGTGGACGGGACGATCGACGCAATTGCGAGCGACCACGCGCCGCACGACGAGTACACGAAGCGGTGCGAATTCGTCGCCGCATCCAACGGAATCATCGGACTCGAGACCTCTCTTCCCCTGTCGATGGCGCTCCTCGCGGGGGGAAAGGTCGCACCGGCGCGGCTCGTGGATCTCCTGAGCGCGACCCCCGCCCGCATTCTCGGACTCAAAGGGAAAGGAACCCTGCGCAAAGGCGCCGACGGCGACGTTACGATCGTGGACCCGGAGGCGGAGTGGGAGTTCCGGAAATCGGACGTACGGTCGAAATCGCGCAACAGCCCGTTCTTCGGTTGGAAGATGAGGGGGCGTGCGGTTGCGGTGTTGTGCCGCGGACGTGTCACGCACTCCCTTTTGAAAGGGGTTACGCCGGATGCCTGAACGAAATGCGATCCTCGCCCTTGCGGACGGGACCGTGTACCGCGGCGCCGCGTTCGGACACATCGGCGAAAGCGGGGGGGAGGTCGTTTTCAACACCGCGATGACCGGGTACCAGGAGGTGCTCACGGATCCATCGTACAAGGGACAGATGGTGACGATGACCTACCCCGAAATCGGGAACACCGGGATCAACATGGACGACGTGGAGTCCTCCCGCCCCTGGGTGGAAGGCTTCATCGTGCGTGAGGCGTGGCGGCTTGCCTCGAACTGGCGCCACGTGGAGACGCTCGACGGATACCTTCGCCGCTATCACATCTGCGGGATTTCCGGTATCGATACCCGCGCCCTGACGAGACGACTGCGCGACGGGGGATCACAGATGGGCGTGCTCTCCTCCCTCGATCTCGATGTGAAGCGGCTTGTGAAAAAGGCGCTTGACCTCCCCCCGATCGTAGGTCGCGACCTCGTCCGTGAGGTCACGTCGAACCGCGAAGCCCGCTGGGAGACGGGAGACTGGGACCTCGGGAAGGGATACCTCCCTGCCTCCGCGTATCGATCCCGCTTCGGAAGAATCCCGAGGGTGGTGGCGATCGATTACGGGATCAAGCAGAACATCCTGAGGATGCTCGTGTCCCACGGTATGGAGGTGACGCACGTTCCCTCGGAGACCAGCGCTGCGGCGATCCTGGAACGACAGCCCGACGGCGTTTTCCTCTCCAACGGCCCCGGAGATCCCGAAGGCATTCCGTATGCCGTCCAAACCGTTCGGGAACTCCTGGGAAAGGTGCCGATATTCGGGATCTGTCTCGGGCATCAGATCATGGGGCTTGCCCTCGGCGGAAAGACGTTCAAGCTTTCTTTCGGGCACCACGGATGCAACCAGCCGGTGATGGATCTTATAACCGGCAAGGTCGAGATCACGAGTCAGAACCACAATTTCTCGGTGGATGCCGCGTCCCTCGGGGACCGGGCCCAGATCACCCATATCAACCTGAACGACAGGACGGTGGAGGGGATCAGCGTGCCGTCGCTGCGATGTTTCTCGGTGCAGTACCACCCGGAGGCCTCCCCCGGCCCCCACGACTCCCGCTACCTGTTCACCCGTTTCTACCGGTATCTCATCGGGGAGGGGGAACCATAACCCGTGCCGAAGCGAACCGATCTCCGGAAAATTCTGCTCATCGGGTCCGGCCCCATCATCATCGGGCAGGCATGCGAGTTTGATTACTCCGGGACCCAGGCGTGCAAGGCGCTCAAGGAGGAAGGATTCACGGTCGTGCTGGTCAACAGCAATCCTGCGACCATCATGACCGACACCGATTTCGCCGACCGGACCTACATCGAACCGATAACACCGGCGATGGTGGAAAAGATCATCGCCCGGGAGCTACCCGACGCCTTGCTTCCCACGATCGGCGGGCAGACGGGTCTGAACATCGCCGTCTCGCTCCACGAGATGGGAGTTCTCGAGAAGTACGGCGTGGAGCTCATCGGGGCCAACTTCGACGCCATACAGAAAGCCGAGGACAGGGACCGGTTCCGGAAAGCCATGGAGACGCTTCACCTCGTCGTCCCGCGCTCGGGCTACATCCGCTCCGTGGAAGAAGCGCTCGAGGTCATTCCGGAGATCGGATACCCGGCCATCATCCGTCCTTCCTTCACCCTCGGGGGTACGGGCGCCGGGATAGCATACAACAGGGAAGAGTACGAGGACGCCGTTCGCTGGGCCCTGGACGCCTCCCCGAAACGGACCGTCCTCATCGAGCAGTCGGTGATCGGGTGGAAGGAGTTCGAGCTCGAGGTGATGCGGGACCTGAAGGACAACGTGGTGATCATCTGCTCGATCGAGAACCTGGACCCGATGGGAGTCCACACCGGCGACTCGATCACGGTCGCCCCGGCGCAGACGCTCACCGACAAGGAATACCAGCTGATGCGGAACGCCGCGATCCGCATCATCCGGGAAATCGGCGTGGACACGGGAGGAAGCAATATCCAGTTCGCCATACACCCTGAAACGGGGGAGATGGTCGTCATCGAGATGAATCCCCGGGTCTCCCGGTCCTCCGCGCTCGCGTCGAAGGCCACGGGGTTCCCCATCGCGAAAATCGCCGCGAAGCTCGCGGTCGGCTACACCCTCGACGAAATCCCCAACGACATCACCCGGGAGACCCCGGCCTCCTTCGAGCCCACGATCGACTACGTGGTGACCAAGATCCCCCGGTTCACGTTCGAGAAATTTCCCCAGACGGAGGACGTCCTCGGAACCCAGATGAAATCGGTAGGGGAGGTGATGGCGATCGGCCGGACCTTCAAGGAATCCCTGCAGAAAGCGATCCGCTCCCTCGAGATCGGCGTTTACGGGTTCGAGCCAGTGCTCCCCCCGATTCCGGAGGGCCCGATGTCCGAAGGAAGGTGATCTCGGAAAAGCTTCGACGCCCCAATTCCCAGCGGCTGCTGTACATCGGAGAGGCCATCCGGGACGGCCTGCGGATCGAAGAGATCAACCAGATGACCGGTATCGACATCTGGTTCCTCGAGAATATCCGGCAGATCCTCGTGGAGGAGGAGACGCTTAAGGACTGGGGAGGGCGCTTCCGCGCTCTCGAAGATGTCGAGGGAATTCCCCGCGAGGAGGCGGGGACGCTTTTGCGCGCAAAGTCGATGGGGTTCTCCGACAGAAGGCTCGGCAGACTCTTCGGGATGAGCGAGGATTCGGTCCGCGGATTCCGGCTCCGGGCGGGCATCCGACCCGGGTTCAAGAGAGTGGATACCTGCGGAGCGGAGTTCGAGGCGTACACTCCCTACTTCTACTCCTCGTACGACGAGGAGAATGAGGCAGCGCCTTCCTCCCGGAAGAAGGTGGTGATCCTCGGGGGTGGGCCGAACCGGATCGGGCAAGGGATCGAGTTCGACTACTGCTGCGTCCATGGCGTTTTCGCACTGAGGGAAGAGGGGTTCGAGGCGATCATGGTCAACTGCAACCCCGAAACGGTTTCGACCGACTACGACACTTCGGACAGGCTCTATTTCGAACCTCTCACCAAGGAGGATGTACTCGCCATCATCGAGGAGGAGAAACCCGAAGGCGTCATCGTCCAGTTCGGCGGACAGACGCCCCTGAAGCTCGCCGTTCCCCTCCAGAAGGAGGGAGTGCCGATCATCGGGACATCCCCCGACAGCATCGACCGGGCGGAGGACCGGGAACGGTTCAAGGAGCTCCTCGACCTGTTGGGCCTTCGCCAGCCCGAGAACGGGATCGCGCGCTCCGCCGAGGATGCCGAGAGCATTGCAGAGCGGATCGGATACCCCGTTCTTCTACGCCCGTCGTACGTCCTGGGAGGACGCGCCATGGAGATCGTGCACGATGAGGAGGGCCTGCGGCAGTACCTCACGCACGCCGTCCAGGCGTCCGAGGAAAAGCCTGTGCTCATCGACAAGTTTCTCGAGGACGCCATCGAGATCGACGTCGACGCGATCGCGGACGGAGAGACCGTAGTCATCGGCGGGGTGATGGAGCACATCGAGGAAGCGGGGGTCCACTCGGGAGATTCCGCGTGCTCCCTTCCCCCCATTCGATCTCCCCCGAGATCACCCAGGAGATCATCCGGCAGACCAAGGCCCTTGCGATGGAACTGGGAGTGGTGGGGCTGATGAACGTGCAGTTCGCCGTCAAGAAGGGGGAGATTTTCCTCCTCGAAGTAAATCCCCGCGCCTCCCGGACGATCCCCTTCGTAAGCAAGGCCATCGGGATCCCCCTGGCGAAACTGGCGGCCAAGGTCATGATCGGACGGAAGCTTGGCGACCTCGGTCTGACGGAATACATCGTTCCGGATCACGTAAGCGTCAAGGAGGCGGTGTTCCCCTTCATCAAGTTCCCGCACGTCGACACGATTCTCGGCCCCGAGATGAAATCGACAGGGGAAGTGATGGGGATCGATGCCAAATTCGGGAGGGCATTTGCCAAATCGCAGATTGCCGCGGGAATGATGCTCCCGACGGGGGGAAAAGTGTTCCTCAGCGTCCGCGATGCCGACAAGGCCGGGATGCTTGTCCCCGCGCGGATGCTGCACGAGTGCGGATTCGGCGTCGCTGCCACGAGAGGCACAGCGGAATTCCTTACCAGGAACGGGATCCCGGCCGAACCGATATTGAAGATCAACGAGGGGCGGCCACACGTCGCCGACCTCATCAAGAACGGGGAGATTGCCCTCGTCATTAACACGCCCCTGGGTGCGCAGTCGAAAGCCGACTCGTATTACATTCGGCGGACCGCGCTCGTCTACAACATCCCGTACGTCACGACGCTTGCCGCGGCGAAAGCGGTGGCACAGGCGATCTTCCACCTGATCGAGGAAGACCTCTCCGTCCGGAGTCTGCAGGAATACCACGAGGTCCGTGAGCGGCTGAAACGGGACCGCGCGCGAGGCGGCGGAACCGGGCGCTAACGGGTGCCGGATACCCTCTCCATCCAGTACGTCAAGGGAGTGGGCCCCCGGCTCGCTGAAAAACTTGCCGCCCATGGCATCCGGACGCCGCACGACGCACTCTTCTTCTTTCCTAAGGCGTACGAGGACAGGAGACGCATTGTCCCCCTGCGGTCGGTACGACCCGACATGACCGTACCCGTGAGGGGGCAGGTTCTTTCCGTGCGCGGCGGAGGAAGGGGATGGGGGGGAAGGCGCTTCCTCGAAGTGGTCATATCCGACGGAACCGGCCGCCTTTCCGCCAAATGGTTCAAATCCCACCCTTCGCTCAAGGATCGGTTTCAGGTGGGGGAGAGTATAGCCCTGTGCGGACCGGTTCGTCTCTTCCAGTTCCGGATGGAGATGCACCACCCCGAGATTATCGCGACCGGAGACGAGGAAGACCCCGTGAACATGGGACGGATCGTGCCGGTATACCCTGCCATCGAGGGGATTCCGCCGCGGACGCTCCGAAAGATCCTGTGGGAAGTCGTCCGGAAATACGCTGGTGCGGAGCCGGAATTCCTCCCCCGGTGGATACTCGACGCCGCCCGCGTTCCTCCGGTAAACGAGTCGCTCCAGACGCTGCACTTTCCCCCTTCGGAAAAGGACGCGGAAATGCTCCTTTCCTTTTCCTCCCCCCCCCAGCAGCGTTTCATCTTCGGGGAGCTGTTCTTCATCCAATGGACCCTGACGAGGCGTCGGTCCGGGGTGAGAAAGGAGACGGCGGAGCCCTTGCCGTGGGACAGGGAGATCGTGACGGAGATAAAGAAAAGGCTGCCATTCAAGCTGACGGAAGCCCAGCGGCGGGTCCTGAACGAAATCCTCAAGGACATGTCCCTTCCCCATCCGATGCACCGCCTTCTGCAGGGAGACGTGGGGAGCGGGAAGACGATCGTCGCCTGGGTCGCCGCAATGGTGGCCTGGAGGAAGGGCGCCCAGACGGCGCTCATGGCCCCCACCGAAATCCTCGCGGAACAGCATTTTCACCGGTTTACCGCCCTCTGCCGCGGCCTCCCCGTCCGGGTCGTCCTGCTCACTTCCTCACTTTCGGGGAAGGAGAGGGAAAGGGCGAGGGAGGAGATCCGGGAAGGGAAGGCGGACGTGGTGATCGGCACCCACGCCATCATCCAGGAGGGGGTCGAGTTCCGTGAGATGGCGCTGGGCATAATCGATGAGCAGCACCGGTTCGGCGTCCTGCAGCGGGCGGCCCTCCGGGGGAAGGGAAGAATGTCGCCCCACCTCCTCGTGATGACCGCCACCCCGATACCCAGGACGCTGGCGATGACCCTGTACGGAGACATGGACGTCTCCGTCATAGACGAGCTGCCCCCCGGAAGGACGCCGGTCGAGACGATCGTCGTACCGGAGGGACGAAGGCAGGAATCCTGGGAAAGGGTACGAAGGGAACTTGCCGCCGGCGGACGGACCTACGTCGTCCTCCCCCTTGTCGAAGAGTCGGAGAAACTGACCCTGCGCGACGCCAAGCGGACGTACGAGCGGATCCGGCAGGCATTCCCCCGTACGGGCGTGGGTCTTCTGCACGGCCGGATGAAGCAGGAAGAGAAGGAATCCGCCATGCGCCGATTCGCGCAAGGGGAGGACCGGATCCTGGTCTCCACGACCGTCGTGGAAGTGGGCGTCGACGTACCGGAGGCCACGGTGATGCTTGTGGAACATGCCGAACGATTCGGCCTTTCCCAGCTCCACCAGCTCCGCGGGCGCGTCGGCAGAGGAAGTCGCCCCTCCGTCTGCCTCCTGATGGTCGAGGGAGGGCAGGGGGAGGACGCGGCCGCGCGACTCTCTGTGATGGAAGGAACCAACGACGGTTTCCGGATCGCCGAGGAGGACCTCAAGATTCGCGGCCCCGGGGATTTCGCCGGCGTGCGGCAATCGGGGATTCCCGACCTCGTCTTTTCCGACATCGTCCGGGACGCGCGGATGCTCGCCCGAGCCCGGGAGATCGCCGGGATGCTCCTCGATCGGGACCCGGACCTGTCCCTCCCCGAGCACGCGGACCTGAAACGGTGGATGGAAAGCAAGTCCGCCATGACTGCCGCCCTGGAATAACGGAACGGGGTCCCTGGCTCGCGGAGGGGCTCCGGTTGCCGGCGAAGCAAGCCAAAGGAGAGGGGCGCAGTGAGGTTAAGCGCGGCCGTGCGGGTGCACCGCACGGCGAGCCACGAACGGAGTCCCCCTCCGAAATATCGGAGCCGATCCAAGGAGAGGACGTAATTACCTCCCAGGAAATTGACTTATCTGGCCAGATTCATTAGCATATCTTGTTTACACTTCCCCAGGAGGCCGCACATGGAGGAATTCCCACGCATCAAGCGGCTTCCCGCCTTACGTCCTGGCCGTCGTGACCGACCTGAAGGCGAAAATGCGCAAGGACGGGGAGGATATCATCGACCTCGGGATGGGGAATCCGGATCTCCCGACGCCGAAACATATCGTCGACAAGCTGATCGAGGCCTCCCGGAACCCCCGGAACCACCGTTATTCGGCTTCCCGCGGGATCCCGAAGCTACGGCTTGCCATCTGCAACTATTACAAGCGGAAGTTCAACGTGGAGCTGGATCCGGATACGGAGGCGATCGCCACCATCGGCGCCAAGGAGGGGCTGTCCCACCTTGTCCTGGCCGTCATGGGGCCCGGCGACATCGCCCTTGTCCCGAATCCCACCTATCCGATCCATTCCTATTCCGTGGTCATCGCGAATGCCGACGTAAGGTCGATTTCGCTCACGAGCGGGGAGGGGGACTTCCTGGATCGGACCCGCCGGGCGATGAAGACCATCTGGCCCAAGCCGAAGGTCCTGATCCTTTCCTTTCCGCATAACCCGACGACGGAGGTGGTCGATCTTGAATTCTTCCGGCGGATCGTGGAATTCGCGAAAGAGAACGAACTCCTCGTCATCCACGACCTTGCGTACGCCGATCTCGTATTCGACGGGTACAAGGCTCCTTCCATCCTCCAGGTTCCCGGGGCGAAAGACGTGGCGGTGGAGCTGTACTCCATGTCCAAGGGATACTCGATGCCCGGGTGGCGCGTCGGGTTCGTCGTGGGGAACAAGCGGATGATAGGAGCTCTGGGACGCATCAAGAGCTATCTCGACTACGGGATGTTCCAGGCCATCCAGGTTGCCGCCACCGTGGCCCTGAACGGTCCGTACCGGGTGGTGGAGGAAGCGGTGGAAATCTACCGGAAGCGGAGGGACTGTCTTGTGGACGGCTTCTCCCGGATCGGATGGAATTTCCCGAAGCCTCAGGGGACGATGTTCGTCTGGGCCCCTCTTCCCGAACCTTTCCGGGCAATGGGATCGATCGAGTTCTCCAAGATGCTGCTGACCCGTGGAAAAGTGGCCGTCTCTCCCGGCGTCGGGTTCGGGGAGCACGGAGAGGGGTTCGTGCGGTTTGCCCTGGTGGAGAACGAGCACAGGATCCGGCAGGCGATCCGGGGCGCGAAGGCCATCCTGCAGGCACCCGTCAAGGTGAAGGCCAGATGACGCAGGCGATACGGGAAATAGGAGTGGGGATCATCGGTTTCGGGACCGTCGGATCCGGGACAGCCCGGCTCCTCCTGGAAAACGCCGATCTTCTTCGGCGGCGGGTGGGAGTACCGATCCGGCTGGTGCGGGTGGCCGACATCGACATCGAACGGGACCGCGGAGTATCGCTTTCCGACGGCGTTCTGACCACCGAGGGCGCCGACGTGGTCAAGGACCCGGACGTCCACATCGTGATCGAGTTGGTGGGGGGAACGGGTGCCGCCCGGGAGTTCCTCCTCGAAGCGATCCGGCGGGGGAAATCCGTTGTGACCGCCAACAAGGCGCTTCTGGCCGAGCACGGGGAGGAGATCAGCAGGGCGGTGAACTCCGCCGGAGTCGATATCGGCTTCGAGGCCAGCGTCGGAGGAGGGATCCCCATCATCCGGGCCATGCGGGAAGGTCTTGCCGCCAACCGGATCAGCGAGATCTACGGGATCGTCAACGGGACGTGCAACTATATCCTCAGCCGGATGACCAACGAGGGAAAGGAGTTCTCGGAGGTTCTGGAGGAGGCGCAATCGATCGGTCTCGCGGAGGCCGATCCGTCCTTCGACGTGGACGGGATCGACTCCGCCCACAAGCTGTCCATTCTCGTGTGGCTGGCCACCGGGGGAAGCATTCCCCTCGAGAATGTCTACGTCGAGGGAATCCGCGACATCTCCTCGCAGGACATCGCGTTCGCGCGCGAGTTCGGGTACGCGATCAAGCTGCTTGCCATCGCGAAACAGGGAGGGACCGGCATCGAGGTGCACGTCCACCCGACGATGATCCCCTCCGAACACCTGCTTGCCACGGTCGGAGGCGCATATAACGCGATCTACGTGAAAGGGGACTTCGTCGGATCTTCGCTATACTACGGGCAGGGCGCCGGGAAGCTCCCGACGGCATCGGCGGTGGTGAGCGACGTCATCGAAATCGCGCGCAATCTCGGGAAGGGGATTACCGGCCGAATCCCGCCGAGCGGGTTCTACAACCAGGTTCCCGGGAAGGGAACCCCGGTTTCCCCTTTCACCGACGTGGACTCCGAGTACTATCTTCACTTCCAGGTGGTCGACAAGCCGGGCGTTTTGTCCAAGATCGCCGGTGTCCTGGGAAGCCACCAGATCAGCATCTCCTCCGTCATCCAGAAGGGGCGGAGGAAGGAGAGCGCCGTGGCGATCTTCATCGTCACCCACCATGCGAAAGAGAAGGACATGCGGGCCGCCCTCGAGGAGACCGACCGGCTCCCCGTTGTCCTCGACCGGACGCGCATGATCCGGATCGAAAACAACCTGTAACCCCCAAAAGGGAACCGTCCCATGCACCGGAAAGGAATCATACACAGGTACCGCGATCTTCTGCCGGCCGTACCCGAGGAGTGCGTGGTGACCCTTTGCGAGGGAAACACCCCGCTTGTGCCAGCGCTGACCCTGGCGCGCTCCATCGCCCCGGGAACGGAGATCTACCTGAAGTACGAGGGTCTGAACCCGACCGGGTCGTTCAAGGACCGCGGGATGACGATGGCGGTTTCGATGGCCAGGGCGAAGGGGGCGGACTCCGTGATCTGCGCCTCAACGGGGAACACGTCCGCCTCCGCGGCGGCCTACGCGGCGAGGGCGGGGATGAGGGCGTTCGTCGTCATCCCGGAGGGGAAAATCGCGCTCGGGAAGCTTTCCCAGGCGATGATCCACGGAGCCCAGGTCATTCAGGTGCTGGGAAACTTCGACGACGCACTGGGACTCGTCCGTGAGATTTCCCTGAACTATCCGGTGACCCTGGTCAACTCGGTCAATCCGTACCGCATCGAAGGGCAGAAAACCGCCGCTTTCGAGATATGCGATGTGCTGGGAGACGCCCCGGACTGCCACGTTCTTCCCGTGGGGAACGCGGGAAACATCACCGCGTACTGGGCAGGCTACAAGGCATACCGGGAGTCCGGGAAATCGGGATGTCTCCCCCGGATGCTGGGGTGGCAGGCCGAGGGGGCCGCTCCCATCGTCCGGGGACACCCGATTCGGAAGCCCGAGACGGTCGCGACCGCCATCCGGATCGGAAACCCGGCATCCTGGAAGGAAGCCGAGGCGGCGCGGGACGAGTCGGGAGGACTCATCCGAATGGTCAGCGACGCGGAGATCCTCGAGGCGTACAAGCTCGTGGCGGAGACCGAAGGAATTTTCTGCGAACCTGCGTCGGCAGCGTCGGTCGCGGGCGTGATAAAATTGGGCAGAGAGTCGTATTTCCGCAAAGGAGAGCGGATCGTCTGCACCCTGACCGGACACGGACTGAAGGATCCGGACAACGCGATCGCCCAGTCTGTGGAGCCCGTCACCATTCCCTCGGAGATGGCTGAGGTCCTGAAGGCCCTCGGTTTCTGAAAGAGAGGCAACGTGAGCCGGAAATTCATCATTCTCATCGGTGACGGAATGGCCGACTGGCCGATTCCGTCCCTGGGGGGCAGAACACCTCTTGAGGCGGCGAACAAGCCGCATATGGATTTCATGGCCTCCCGGGGAGCGTTGGGTACGGTACAGGTCGTCCCGAAAGAGATGTACCCGGGAAGCGACGTGTCCAACCTGAGCATTATCGGGTACGACCCGCGCGAAGTGTACACGGGGCGCTCTCCGCTCGAGGCCGCCTCCATGGGAGTGGACCTCGGACAGGACGACGTCGCCTACCGGTGCAACATCGTCTGCCTCAAGAACGATGGCGCGGATACAGAGATGGAGGATTACTCCGCCGGTCACATCACGACACCCGAAGCGGCGGAACTTCTGGAGGCTCTGCAGAAACAGGTGGACGACCGGGGAGTCGTCTTCCGCGAAGGATCCACCACCCCGTCCCTCGTCGATACCGAGGGAAAGGGTACCAAAAACAGCGTGGTCCGGTTCTACCCGGGGGTTTCCTACCGGCATCTCATGGTTTGGCCCGGGGGATATGATTCCCTGGAAACGACCCCTCCCCATGACTTACACGGGAAGAAAATCACCGAATATTTACCGAAAGGGGAAGGTGCGGAGTTCCTGCTGGAACTCATGGAAATATCGAGGGAGATCTTTCCCGACCATTTTGTGAACCGGAAGAGAATCGAGGCCGGCAAGCTGCCGGGAAACGCCATCTGGCTGTGGGGGCAGGGAAAGCCGCCCCGGATGAGGACGTTCCAGGAGAAGTACGGACTCAAGGGGTCTGTGGTGGCGGCGGTCGACCTCATCCGGGGGATCGGGGTGTATGCGGGACTGGAGACGGTTACCGTCCCCGGCGCCACGGGGTACATCGATACGAATTTCCGTGGAAAAGCCGAGCACGCCCTGCGGGAGTTGGACAGCAAGGACTTCGTCCTGATCCACGTGGAAGCTCCCGACGAGGCAGGGCACAACGGGAGTGTGCCGGACAAGATCCGGGCCATCGAGCGGATCGACGAGGAGATGGTGGGACCCATCCTTGCCCGTGCCAGAGACAAGGGAGACCTGACCGTTCTGGTGATGCCCGACCATCCGACGCCGGTGGCGATCCGGACCCACTCGCAGGAGCCGGTGCCGTTCGTCTTCTATCCCGTCCCGCCCGGTCTCTCGTCCTTCCCGGGGAAGCGGTACACCGAGGCGGATGCGAAAGAGACGGGACAGTTCCTGGACGCCGGGACGCGCCTCATCGACTATCTTCTCTCGGAAAAAGACGCGTAAGGCGATGGAGAAGGTCGCCACGGTCAGGGTGCTCTTCGCGGACACCGACGCCATGGGGATCGTCTACTACGCAAACTACCTGAGGTGGTTCGAGACGGGGCGGGTCGAGCTCATGAGGAGCCTCGGCATGGCATACCGGGAGCTTACCGGGATCGGGGTTCATCTGCCGGTCACGGAAGCGTCGGTGCGGTATCTCGCGCCGGCGCGCTACGATGATTTTCTGGATATCCATGCCGAAATTCGTGGATTCCGGCGAGCCAGCATCACGTTCGGATACCGGATCGAGAAGGAGGACGGAACCCTGTTGGCCGACGGGTCCACCGTTCATGCCTTTACCGATGGCGACGGAAAGATCGTCCGCGTTCCCGCGCTGTTCCTCGAGAAGACGGGAATCGGCCGACCAATATCCTTGAAAGGGGAGAGCCGTGGAACGAAATCTGGCACTTGAGGTGGTCCGTGTGACCGAGGCGGCCGCACTGGCGGCTGCGAGATTGATGGGACGCGGAGACAATGTGGCCGCGGACCAGGCAGCCGTCGAGGCGATGCGGAGCGCATTCAATGCCGTACAGTTCAAAGGTCGGGTCGTGATCGGAGAGGGGGAACGGGACGAGGCTCCGATGCTCTTCATAGGGGAGGAAGTCGGTGCGTCCGACTCACCGCGCGTCGACATCGCCGTCGATCCGCTCGAAGGGACGACCATTGTCGCCACGGGGGGAAACAACGCGCTCGCGGTCGTCGCGATCGCCGAGGAGGGGGGATTCCTTCACGCGCCCGATACCTACATGCAAAAGCTGGCGGTCGGCCCCAAGGCAAAGGGGGTGATCGACATCTCGGCCAGTCCGACCGAGAACCTTCGCAGGATCGCGAAGGCCCTGAAGGTGTACGTCGAGGATCTGTGCGTCGTGATTCTCGACCGGCCGAGACACGAGGATCTGATCGGGGAGTGCCGGGCCGCGGGGGCGCGAATCAAGCTGATCGGCGACGGCGACGTGGCGGCGGCGATAGCGACGGCGAAAGGAAGGGACCGACGTCAACGTCCTGATGGGGGCGGGAGGTGCCCCGGAAGGGGTCCTTGCGGCGGCGGCATTGAAATGTCTTGGAGGAGATTTCCAGGGAATCCTCAAGTTCCGCAACAATGAGGAGGCGGAGCGCGCCAAGAAGATGGGGGTGCAAGACCTGAACAAGGTGTACCAGCTGGAGGACCTCGCCCGAAGTGATGTCATGTTCGCGGCGACCGGCGTCACGTTCGGAAACTTCCTGAGGGGGGTCCAGTTCTTCAGTGGGGGGGCGAACACCTATTCCGTCGTCATGCGGTCGAAGTCCCGGACGATCCGCTACATCGAAACGACGCACTATTTCGAGTTCAAGCCGAAATACGAATGAGGGCTCAGGGAAAACGATGAAAGGAAGCGCCGCACGAACTATGGGCAGGATCGAGATCGACCGGGACAGGTGCAAGGCATGCGAGCTATGCGTCCCGGCCTGCCCGAGGGGCTGCATCGAGATGGGGAACCGGGTCAACCAGCAGGGATACGCCACGGCGGTCTTCACACGCCACGACGACTGCACGGGATGCGCGATATGCGCGGAAGTTTGCCCTGACGTATGCATCCGGGTGTGGCGATGACGCTTCCGCCCACAGGGATCCGACGGGAGCTGATGAAGGGGAACGAGGCGGTCTGTGTCGGGGCCATCGCGGCCGGATGCCGTTTCTACTACGGGTACCCCATCACTCCCCAGAACGATATCCCGGAATACATGTCCACCCACCTTCCGCCCATCGGGGGAATGTTTCTCCAGGCGGAGAGTGAGATCGCCACGATCAATTTCCTCCTGGGGACCTCGGCTTCGGGTAAACGCGTCATGACATCCTCGTCGGGACCGGGGATATCCCTGATGCAGGAAGGGCTCTCCTACATGGCCGGTTCGGAGCTTCCGGCCGTGATCGTCAACATCTCCCGCTCGGGACCGGGGCTGGGCGGAATCGCGCCATCCCAGGGGGACTATTTCCAGGCGGTCAAGTGCGGAGGGCACGGAGGGTACCGGATGCCGGTGCTCGCGCCGCACTCCGTACAGGAAATGTACTCCCTGACCATGCTCGCATTCGACCTTGCGGACAAGTACCGGAACCCGGCCATGATCCTTGGTGACGCCATCGTCGGACAGATGAAGGAACCCTTCTTCCCCGAGCCGTACCTCTCCACGGTCCCGGCGGAGAAACCGTGGGCGTTGACAGGTTGCGCAGGTCGTCCGCGCCAGTACGTGAAGTCGCTTTATCTCAGGGAAAACGAGATCGAAGCCCATAACTGGAAGCTTCACCGGAAATACCGCCGGATGGAGGAGGAAGTCCGCTTCGAGCCGTACCATTTGGAGGGGGCCGGGATCGTGATCGTCGCGTTCGGGACCGCCGCGCGGGTGAGCAAGACGGCGATCCAGTGGGCCAGGAAGGAAGGGTACCCGGTGGGGATGCTCCGCCCGATCACCCTCTTTCCCTTCCCGTCGCGTGCGGTGGACGAGGCCGCAGACCGGGCGGATATCGTTCTCGTGATCGAGATGAATACGGGGCAGATGCTCGAGGATGTGCGGATGAGCACCCGGCACCACGAAAAGATCCGGTTCCTCGGGAAACCTTGCGCCATGCCCACACCCGAGGAGATTCACCAGGAGATCCGGCGTCTGGCCGGGGAGATTGCCGTGAGGACGGGAAGCGTGCGATGAAGGGCGAGGCGAAGGGAACGTTTCCCGGGCTGGTCTTCAAAAGACCCGAAAGCCTCGTGGACGTCCGAACCCATTTCTGCCCCGGATGTCACCATGGGATCGCCCACCGGATTCTCGCGGAAACGATAGATCATTTCCATATCCGCGAAAATACGATCGGTGTCGCTTGCGTGGGATGCTCGGTGTTCCTGTACGACTACATCGACGTCGACGTGGCCGAGGCCCCGCACGGCCGTGCTCCGGCGGTGGCGACGGGAGTCAAACGCGCCCAGCCGGACAAGTTCGTATTCACCTACCAGGGGGACGGCGACCTCGCAGCGATCGGGACGTCCGAGGTCATCCACGCCGCGAACCGGGGCGAGAACATCACCGTCCTCTTCGTCAACAATACGACATACGGCATGACGGGGGGGCAGATGGCGCCGACCACCATGCTCGGCCAGAAGACGGCGACCTCGCCGTACGGGAGGGAGTTCCGCAACGACGGATACCCCATCAGGATGGCGGAGCTTATCGCCACACTCGAGGGAACGGCCTACTCCGCGCGTGTCGCCACGAGCACCCCTGCGCAGATCCGTCAGGCAAAGGAGTCGTTGAAAAAAGCGTTCGGCATGCAGATCCGGGAAATGGGGTTCTCGCTCGTGGAGTTCCTTTCCACATGCCCTACCAACTGGGGAATGAAGCCGCTCGACGCGCAGAAACGCGTGCTGGGCGAGATGTCGGAGTATTTCCCCCTCGGGGTGTACAAGGAGCGGAAGCAGGCGGACTTCGTATGACCACCGACGTTATCATGGCGGGCTTCGGAGGGCAGGGAATTCTGATGATCGGAAATCTCCTCTCCCTTGCGGCGATGGAGGAGGGGAGAGGCGTCACCTACTTTCCCTCGTACGGGGTGGAGATGCGTGGTGGCACGGCGAACTGCACGGTCGTCGTCTCGGACGGGGAAATCGGCTCGCCGGTCGTCGGATTCCCGAAATCGTGCGTCATCATGAATGGTCCTTCCCTCGAAAAGTACCTCCCCTTCGTGCAGAAGGAGGGAAACCTGATCGTCAACGGGTCGCTCGTCGATACAGCGAAGATCACCCGGACGGACGTTAACGTACTGTCGATCCCCGCGAACGACATCGCCCGGGAGACCGTCGGAAGCCAGCAGCTTGCGTCGATGGTGGCGCTGGGCGCGTATGTCGGCGTGACGTGCGTGGTGAGGATGCAGACCCTGTTCGAGTGCCTCCCGAAAGTCGTGTCGAAAAAGTACGAGCGGTTCATACCGCTCAACGTAACCGCCCTGAAGGAGGGAGAATCCTTTGCCAGAAATCACCCGTGACGAGTCCATGGACGACCTGTTGTCCAAAATCGCCGAAGAGTCCCGCGATTTCGGCCCCGCCGCAGGGGACCCCGAGGTCCAGGTGGGGGACCACATCAGGAAATTCCGCGAGGCCAAGGGGATAACTCTCCAGCAGCTTGCCGAAAAAACGGGTTTTTCCTCCGCGCTGATCTCCCAGATCGAGAACCGCATGGTGTCGCCTCCCCTCGGAACACTCGTGAAGATCGCCAACGCATTCGACACCTCGGTTTCTGCGTTCATCGGGGGAAAGGAGGAACGGGCGTTTTCGATCGTGCGGAAGGAGGATCGAACCACCGTTTCCCGCGTGGGGCTGAAGGAAAGCGGAAAATTCGCCTACACGTACGAGGCGCTCGGGGCCGGTAAGGCGGGGAGGAAGATGGAACCGTTCCTCGTCCGCCTTCAGCCGCTCCTCGAGCGCAACGTGGCACGGAATTCCCATGAGGGGGAGGAGTTTCTTTTTGTCCTTTCGGGAAAGGTGGAGGTGTTCCTCGACAAGTATTCCGACGTTCTTTCCGAGGGGGACTGCATCTACTACAATTCATCCATTCCCCACCATGTCCACTCGACCGATGAGAGGGAGGCCCTGATCCTCGCGGTCCTATACCAGGGGGAATAGGTGGCCGTTACCCGCAAGATCGTACCCGCGCGGGTGTGACACATGCCTTCCGGGATGGAGTGGGCTTTCCGGTTCGCCTCGGAAGTCTGCCGGGATCCCGCGGCCGCGGTATCCCGCTGGAGATCACTTTCGGGCCGCAAGGCGGCGGGGTGCATCCCGATCCATGTCCCCGAAGAGGTTCTCCACGCAGCGGGGATGCTGCCGGTCACTATCTGGGGGAACGAGTTTGCCCCCGCTTCCTCGGCGGGCGTCCCCTCCTCTCCCTGTTCCGTCGCAGGCGGCGTCATCTCTTCCATCCTTTCCGGCAAATGGGAGGAAATCGATGCATGGGTCATCCCTTCCGCCTGCGACACCCTCCGGAACACATGCGAGGTTCTTTTTCCGCCCCATGACGAACGGCCCCGGTTTCCCTTCGTCTTTCCCGCTTCCGCGGATGCTCCCGGCGCGGCGGAGTACATGCTCGACCGGGTCGAGGCCTTCCGCGAGTGGGCCGGGGAAGTTTCCGGAAGGGAAGTGTCCGAAGGCGCGCTGGACAGTTCCGTCCGGGTATACAACGAGAACCGGAGGGCTTTCGCCCTTCTCGAGGAAAGGATGGCGGAATCCCCGGGGTCCTTCACAGGGATGGAATTCCTGACGATTGCCAGGGCGGGAATGGCGCTGCCCAAGGAGACACACACGAAAATGCTCAGGGAAGCGCTTGCCCGATCGAACGCGATCCCCGCCGAAACGCGTGCAAAAGTGTTTCTCTCCGGCATCCTGGCGACCTTCCCGGTGATGGAAGCGCTGGATGAGGCAGGGGCCGCGATCGTGGGGAACGACCTGGCGCTCGGAAACCGGTATTATTCCGGTTCGCCGCGCGAGTCGGGCGACATGGCGTTGTCCCTTGTCCGAAGGCACCTGCGGAAGGATCCGTGCTCGACCCTGCACGGCGTCGGGCGAACGCGGAGCGAACATCTCTTCGACCGTTCCGACGGGTCCGGTGCCGACAGGATCCTGCTGCTCCGCGTCCGGCAGTGCGAGCCCGATTCTGTGGAGATACCCGACATGGCCGACGAATCACGGAAGAGAGGGATACCCTTTCTCTGTCTGGACATCGACCTGCACGGGGAGGAGAGAACTTCCGTCAAGATGCGCATCGAATCGTTCGTCGAGACGGGAAGATAGACGGTTGCGATTCCGAAGCGACTCGAATCCGCAACCGAGATGAAGAAGCGGATGCCGCGCCATTTCCAGACAGGTAGCTCGCCCGGGAAGAGCGTCGAAAGGTGGTTTTCGTCACGAGCGGTGCGCTTGAAATCCGTGGGAATTGCGTGCATTTTGATGGACGGGGACATGGCGGATGAACGGTATTCCGCCGTGGGCGCCTGGCGCACACGCCTCAAGGAATTCGTCGAACAACCGGGCAACCGTTGCCATCCGGGGAGGAAACGATGAGAAAAGTCCTGTCGTGCTCCACGCTCTTGATGATGCTCCTCCTGATCGCCTTCATGCCGACCATGTCCCGGGGAACCGAACTGGAGACGAAGGCCGAAATGTTGTGGAACGAAAGGGAAGATCCCGGGAAGGCAACCGAGGCGATCGCGGCGTACGAGGATCTTCTCAAGGAGAGGCCGGACGATTACAAGGTCCTTTTGCGTCTGTCCCGCCTTCATTACTGGGTCGGGCAGATCCTCGAGTCGTCGAACACAAAGGATGCTCTCGAACATTACGCCAGGGGGATTGAGTACGGAAAGAAGGCGTCCGAGGCGGCTCCGGAGGAACCGGGAGGATATTTTTTCGAGGCGGCAAACCTGGCCCGGCAGAACAATCTCAAGGGGACGTTTTCCAACCTGTTCGGGATCAGCAGGGTGCGCAAGCTGAACGAAAAAGCGGCGTCGCTCGATCCGGAATATTTTTATCGCGGGACCGACCGGTTCTTCTGCGCCTTCTATACCAAGCTGCCGGGACTCCTCGGCGGAAGCACCACGAAGGCGATCGAGTTCGGAAAGCGCGCCGTGGAGGCCTTTCCGAATTATGCCGGGAACCGGTATTTCCTCGCGGAAGCGTACGTAAAGGACGGGAAGAACGATCTTGCCAGGAAAGAACTCGAGGCCGCCGTCGTCCTTCCCGATGACGAGCTTCCGGATGTCGTTCCGGAGCAGCGAATGGAGAAAAAGCGGGCCGGTGCGTTGCTGAAACGGATCGCCAAATAGATTTCAAACCTCGTTTCCGAAACAAGCAGACGCGGATATCCGATTAGATTCATGTTGTTATAGCCATAATTCGCAGAGGAGCCCGGAGAACTTCTTGACAGCGAGGTTTCGTTCCGATACGATTTTGCCAGTTAACGTAAGGTGGCAAAATGACCTCCCCCGCGCAGAAGCAGAAGACCTATTCCATCGGCGAACTGGCCAGGACGGTCGACCTGTCCCAGCGGACGATCCGGTATTACGAGGAGATCGGACTTCTGCACAGCGTCCGCAGGATCGAGAACGGGAAACGGGTCTACACCGACGACGACGTCCGACGTCTCAAATTCATCACCCGGCTCAAGGTCTTAGGTCTCTCCCTGGCGGAGATGGTCGAACTGGAAAAGGTGTACCGGACCCAGAGGAACAACCGGGAAATCCTCCCGAAACTGCTGGCGATCCTGGATGAACGGGCGGTCCAGATCGACGACCGGATCAGCCAGCTGGCCGCCCTGAAGACGGAAATTCGGGAGTACCAGGTCCGCCTGCGCGGGAAGATGATGATGGAGACGATGGGCGGGGACACTCCTCCAACCGTATAACCGACAACCTCGAGGAATGTCCCCGGCGACGGGAACCTGGCAAAGGAGAAACCGATGAAGGAAGTCGTTATCACGAGCGCGGCGAGAACGGCAACAGGAAGCTTTCTCGGAAGCCTTGCCGACATCCCCGCGCCGAAGCTCGGCGCGGTTGCGATCGCCGAGGCGGTTTCCCGCAGCGGAATCAAAAAGGAAGAGGTGGAACAGGTCATCATGGGGAACGTCCTGCCGGCCGGCGTGGGACAGGCACCCGCGCGACAGGCGGGGATCTTCGCGGAGATCCCCGTATCGGCGGGAGCGATGACGATCAACAAGATGTGCGGATCGGGGCTAAAGGCCGTGATGCTCGCCGCCCAGGCCGTCGCCACGGACGAGTTCGAAGTGGTGGTGGCAGGCGGCATGGAGTCGATGAGCCAGGCCCCGTACCTCCTGAAGCGGGGCCGAACCGGGTACCGCCTCGGAAACGATGCGATCTACGACCACATCATGATCGACGGACTGATCGACGCATACGACGGCATCCACATGGGGAGTTGCGCGGAACTGCTTTCCCGGGAGCACCGCATCACCCGGGAGGAGCAGGACGAGTACGCCGGCAATTCCTACCGGCGAGCGCTTGCGGCGATCCGGGACGGGAAATTCGACAAGGAAATCGTGGGGGTGAAGATCCCCCAGAGGAAGGGGGACCCCGTCGTATTCCGCGTCGACGAGGAGCCGGGGCGCGGAAACATAGAGAAATTTCCCTCGATGAAACCGGCGTTCGAGAAGGGAGGCACGGTCACCGCGGGAAACGCCTCCACCATCAACGACGGGGCCGCGGCCGTAGTGGTCATGTCGGCGGAGGCTGCCGCCAGGCGGGGAATCAAACCACTGGCAAGAATCGCGGGATATACGACCGCCTCCCGCGCGCCGGCCTGGTTCACGCTGGCGCCGATCGATGCCATCGGCAGCCTGTTCCGGAAGACGGGAGTGGACAAGGACCAGGTGGGGCTCTACGAGATCAACGAGGCCTTCTCCTCGGTTGCGATCGCGGCGATACGAGGTCTTTCGCTCGATCCGGAGCGTGTCAACGTCCATGGCGGGGCGGTCGCCCTTGGACACCCGGTCGGCGCCTCGGGAGCGAAGATCCTGACGACGCTCCTGTACGCCATGGAGAGCCGGGGAGAGCGCTACGGCGTCGCGTCGCTGTGCATCGGCGGCGGAGAGGCCGTCGCGATGCTCGTCGAGCGCCGGTAACGTATAGACCGCACCCTCTTACACCTTCCGCGGGGAGGAACGCCACCTTTTCAGGAGGAGGAAACATGGAAATCCGGACCATCGGCGTCGTCGGAGGGGGTCAAATGGGAAGCGGGATCGCCCAGGTCTCCCTGATGAACGGATTCAAGGTCCTGTTGAACGACCTGTCCGAGGGGATCCTCGCGAAGTCGCGTGCGGGTATCGGGAAGGGACTCGACATCCTCGTACGGAAGGAAAAGATCACCGCGGGTGACAAGGAGGCGATGTCGGAAAACCTTGCCACGACCACGCACCTGGGCGATTTTGCCGCGTGCGATTTCGTTGTGGAAGCGGCCACGGAGCGGGCGGAGCTCAAGCTTTCCCTCTTCCGGCAGCTCGACGAAATCGTGCCTCCGGGAAATGTTCTTGCCACGAATACCTCCTCCCTGTCCATCACCAGGATCGGATCCGCGACCAGGCGCCCCGACAAAGTCGTCGGGATGCATTTCATGAACCCGGTACCCCTCATGAAGCTGGTCGAAATCATCCGCGGGTTTGCGACTTCTCCCGAGACCTTCGACACAACCATGGAGTTGGCCCGTCGATTGGGGAAAGAGCCCGTCCCGGCCAACGATTTCCCCGGGTTCGTCGTCAACCGGATCCTGATGCCGATGATCAACGAAGCCGTGTTCGCCCTGATGGAGGGGGTGGGAAAGGCTGAGGAGATCGACGCCATCATGCGGATGGGGGCGAACCACCCGATGGGCCCGCTTGCCCTGGCGGATCTCATCGGCCTGGATACCTGCATGGAGATCATGAAGGTGCTCCAGGAGGATTTCGGGGATCCGAAGTACCGACCGTGTCCGCTTCTGCGGAAATATGTGGAGGCCGGCTATCTCGGGAAGAAAACGGGGAGAGGATTCTACACGTACGAGAAAAAGTGAGGGGGGGGAAGAGATGGTCTACGAAAACCTGCTTGTCGACGTTTCCGACAGCATCGCCACCATCACCATCAACCGGCCGAAGTCGTTGAACGCTTTGAACATGGCGACAATGCAGGAGCTTTCCGCCGCTCTGGAAGAGATCGCCGGAGGGACGGATGTCGGGGTCGTCCTCCTCACGGGAGCGGGAGAGAAGGCATTCGTCGCGGGTGCGGACATCTCCGAAATGCGCGAATTCACACCTCTCCAGGTGCTGGAGTTTTCCCGGTTCGGGCACCGGGTCCTTGGGAACATCGAACGGCTCCCCCAGCCGGTGATCGGAGTGATCAACGGGTTCGCGCTGGGGGGCGGCTGCGAACTGGCGATGGCGTGCGACATCCTCATTGCGGCGGACACGGCCCGATTCGGTCAGCCCGAAGTAAACCTGGGGATTATTCCCGGGTACGGGGGGACGCAACGCCTTCCCCGTCTCGTGGGGCGGAATATCGCGAAGGAGATCGTTCTGACGGGGGAGATGATTTCGGCGCAAAGGGCGTATGAAATCGGGCTGGTGAACCGGGTCGTGCCCCAGGCCATGCTGATGGAAACCGCGCGGGAGATTGCCCGGAAGATCCTCGAGAAGGCGCCGGTCGCCGTGAGTACCGCAAAGTCGGTCATGAACCGCGGAATCGACCTCGACCTGGATTCCGCCTGTGCGCTCGAAGCGAACGCCTTCGCCGTCATGTTTTCCACCGGGGACGGGGCGGAGGGGATGACCGCTTTTCTGGAAAAGAGGAAGCCGAGCGTTTACAGGGCAGATAGGCACCAGGACGGTCACCGCACTACCGGGGGGAACGGAAAAGATGGTTTTCGACCTTACCGAAGAACAGAGGATGATCCAGGAAATGGCGAGAAGCTTTGCGCAGAAGGAGGTGCTCCCTAAGGCTGCGGAGATGGACGAGACCGGGCGCTTCCCGGAGGAACTCGTCCGTCAGATGGCCGAACTGGGGCTGATGGGCGTGGCCGTCCCCGAGGAGTACGGGGGAGCGGGAATGGACAACATCTGCTACGCGATCGCGATGGAGGAGATTGCCCGGGCCTGCGCATCCACGGCCGTCATCCTGTCGGTGAACAATTCCCTTGCGTGCGACCCGATCCTTTCGTTCGGCAGCGAAGAGCAGAAAAGAAAATATCTCGTCCCTCTCGCATCCGGAAAACACCTGGGGTGTTTCGGACTCACGGAGCCGGAGGCGGGATCCGATGCGGGATCCCAGAAGACGACGGCCGTTCGGGACGGGAGCCATTACGTGCTCAACGGGACTAAGAACTTCATCACGAACGCCACCCAGGCAGACACGTGCGTCCTGTTCGCAATGACCGACAGGGAGAAGAAACACAAAGGGATCACGGCCTTCATCCTTGACATGAAGATGCAAGGGATAACTGTAGGGAAAAAAGAAGATAAAACTTGGAATTTGCGCATCGGCCACGGCGTCCATCATCCTGGAGGACGTGAAGATCCCGGCAGCGAACAGGCTGGGAAACGAGGGAGAGGGGTTCAAGATCGCCATGCGCACCCTCGACGGGGGCAGGATCGGGATCGCCGCCCAGGCGATCGGAATCGCCCGTGCATCGCTTGAGGATTCCCTTGCGTACGCGAAGGAGCGCAAGCAGTTCGGCCAGCCCATCGCGAACTTCCAGGCGATCCAGTGGATGCTCGCAGACATGGCCACGGAAATCGACGCTGCGAGGATGCTTACCTACCGCGCCGCATGGAGGAAAGACCGGAATCTGAGGTGCACGAAGGAATCCTCCATGGCGAAACTGTATGCTTCCGAAACGGCGATGCGGGCGGGCGTGAAGGGGATACAGATTCACGGCGGATACGGATACATCAGGGAGTACCCTGCGGAGCGGCATTTCCGGGACGCGAAAATCACGGAGATCTACGAGGGGACATCGGAAATCCAGCGGCTGGTCATCGCCTCGGACTTGCTCCGGGACTGACGAATGCAGTTCGAACTCAGCGGCGAACGGGCGCAGATACAGGACATGGTCCGGTCCCTGGCCCGGAAAGAATTCGCTCCAAAGGCCGCGGAGATCGATGAGCATAGCCGCTACCCGGACGAGAACCTGAGCCGTCTGGCCGAACTCGGTCTTCTCGGGATGCTCGTCCCGGCATCCTACGGGGGCTCGGAGACGGGCGCGGTTGCCTATGCGATCGCCCTCGAAGAAGTGGCACGGGGGTGCGCTTCCACCGGAGTGGAGATGGCGGTCGCCAACATGGTGGGGGAAACGATCTATCGCTTCGGGAGCGAGGAGCAGCGCCGTCGCTTCCTTGCAGATCTCTTCTCCGGCGCCGGGACGGGGGCGTTCGCGATTACCGAACCTTCGGCCGGGTCCGATGCCTTTGGAATCTCCACCGTCGCCGTTCCGGACGGGGACGCGTACGTGCTGAACGGCAGCAAGACCCTCATCACCAACGGTTCCCGCGCGGACGTCGCTATCGTCACGGCCGTTACGCAGAAGGAGCCGGAGAAAAAAATCAGCGCCTTTCTCGTCGAGCGCGGGACCCGCGGGTATTCCAGCGGAAGGCCGGAGCGGAAGATGGGATTGAGAGGATCCGACACCGCGTCCCTCACCTTCGAGGACTGCCGGGTGCCGAAACGGAACCGGCTGGGAGAGGAGGGCGAGGGATTCCGGATCGCCATG
Source organism: uncultured delta proteobacterium (assembly GCA_963811025.1). Classification (GTDB taxonomy): domain Bacteria; phylum Desulfobacterota; class Deferrimicrobia; order Deferrimicrobiales; family Deferrimicrobiaceae; genus CSP1-8. Next base: position 20,984 of record CAWEPX010000032.1, on the reverse strand, counting down.
GGTGCACTGGACGGGGGCCGGATCGGGATCGCGACGCAGGCGATCGGGATCGCCCGGGCGGCGGTCGAATCGGCGATCACCTACGCGAGGGAGCGAAAGCAGTTCGGGCAGCATCTTTCCGGATTCCAGGCGATCCAGTGGATGCTCGCCGATTCCGCGACGGAACTGGATGCCGCCGGGCTTCTTGCGCTTCGCGCCGCCTATCGCAAGGAGAGGGGCGGCTCGTTCACCCGCGAGGCGGCGGTCGCGAAGGTATTCGCCTCCGAGGCGGCGTACCGGGCATGCCACCGTGCGGTTCAGGTCTACGGCGGGTACGGGTACATGCGCGAATACCCGGTGGAGAGACATTTGCGGGACGTCAAGGTCACCTCGATCTACGAGGGGACCTCCGAGATCCAGCGGATCATCATCGCCCGGGGCCTTGTGCGGGAGGGATGCCGATGAAACCGGGAACCATAGGGAAGGGATACATCCAGGTGTACACGGGAAACGGCAAGGGGAAGACCACAGCCTCCCTGGGGCTGGCCGTCCGGGCGGCGGGACACGGACTGCGAACCGTGATCATCCAGTTCATGAAGGGATGGATCGACTACGGGGAGCTGCACGGCGTGGACATGCTGTCTCCCTTCGTCGAGATCCACCAGGCGGGAAGGGACACTTTTGTTGACCGGAAAAACCCCGACCCCGAGGATGCCCGGCTCGCCCGGGAAGGGTGGGAGCTGGCAAAAGCGGTGGTCCTCGGCAGGAAGGCGGATATCGTCGTTCTCGACGAGATCAACTGCGCCGTCGACTTCGGGCTGCTGCCCGTCGCGGAGGTTCTTGACCTGTTACGCAAGAAACCGGACGGAATGGAGATCGTGCTGACCGGGCGCGGCGCCCCGGAGGAGATCGTCGCGATCGCCGACCTGGTAACGGAAATGAGGGAGATCAAGCATTATTACGGCAAGGGGATCGACGCCCGCGTGGGCGTCGAACGATAAGGGAAAAGGGGAACGGGCTTGAACGGCAAGAAGGGTACGAAAGCGAAGCCGAAAGAGAGACGCAAACGCTTTTCCACGGTCTCCGACGAGGAGGTGGCTGCCCTTTACACGCCGGCGGACCTCGAAGGGAGCGACTTCCTGAAGGAGGTCGGATTTCCCGGCGTATACCCGTTTACCCGCGGAATCCATTCGTCCATGTATCGAAGTCGCCTCTGGACCATGCGCCAATTCTCGGGATTCGGTACTGCGGAGAACACGAACGCGCGGTACCATTACCTTCTGAGCCAGGGGCAGACCGGCCTCTCGGTGGCGTTCCACTTCCCAACGCTCATGGGGTACGACTCGGATAACCCGAGAGCCCGCGGGGAAGTCGGAATGTGCGGAGTGGCGGTCGACTCTCTCCGGGACATGGAGATCCTTTTCCAGGGGATACCGCTGGACAGCATCACCACCTCCATGACCATCAACGCCCCTTCCGCGATCCTCCTGGCGATGTACATCGCGGTGGCGGAACAGCAGGGGGTGTCCCTCCGGAAGATCGGAGGAACGATCCAGAACGACATTCTGAAGGAGTACATCGCACAGCACTCCTGGATCTTCCCCCCCGATCCTTCCATGCGGATCATTACCGACATCCTGGCATACTGCTCGGAGCAGGTGCCGAAATGGAACACCATCAGCATCAGCGGGTACCACATCCGGGAGGCGGGATCGACGGCGGTCCAGGAACTCGCGTTCACCATTGCCGACGGTATCGCCTACGTCCAGGCGGGAATCGAGGCGGGCATCCCGGTCGACAAGTTCGCTCCCCGCCTCTCCTTCTTCTTCAACGCCCATATGGATTTCTTCGAGGAAATCGCGAAGTACCGTGCCGCGCGCCGCATGTGGGCAAACATCATGAGGGAACGGTTCCGGGCGAAGGACGAGAATTCCTGGAAGCTGCGCTTTCACACCCAGACCGCCGGCGTGACGCTCACCGCCCAGCAACCATTCAACAACGTGGTACGGGTGGCCCTCCAGGGGTTGATGGCGGTTCTGGGGGGTACGCAGTCCCTCCACACGAATTCCATGGATGAATCGCTTGCCCTTCCCACCGAGCAGGCAGTGACCGTCGCCCTGCGCACGCAGCAGATCCTCGCCGAGGAGTCAGGCGTGGGGAACTCCGTCGATCCGCTCGGCGGATCCTTCCTCCTCGAGAAGATGACGAACGAGATGGAAACGAAGGCGATGCGATACATCCGGAAGATCGACGAGATGGGGGGGATGGTCGAGGCTATCAAACGGGGATATCCGCAAAGAGAGATCATCGACGCCTCGTACCATTACCAGCGCCTTTTGGAGAAGGGGGAGAAAAAGATCGTGGGAGTCAGCTGCTACACGAGCGACGAAGAGATTCCCATTCCGCTTCTGAAGATCGACAAGGAGGTCGAACGAAAGCAGATCCTCCGTACGCAGGAAGTACGCAGGAAGCGAAATGCGAGGCGGGTGGCTTCCCGGGTCGATGCCCTGAAGGATGCGTCCCTCTCTCGCGTCAATCTGATGCCTGTCATCCTCGAGGCGGTGAAGGAATATGTCACCCTGGGGGAGATCTGCGACGCGTTCCGGGAAACGATGGGTACCTATATCGATCCGGCGATGTATTAAAGCATAACGGGGGCGAAGATGGCGAGTGCGACGGCGACAAAACGATCGGGGACGGGAAAGGCGAAAGGGAAGAGGAAAATCCGTGTCATGGTAGGAAAGCCGGGGCTCGACGGCCATGACCGGGGAGCCAAGATCATCGCGCGCGCGCTGCGGGACGCAGGGGTGGAGGTCATCTACACGGGGCTTCACCAGACTCCGGAGATGATCGTGAACGCCGCCGCGCAGGAGGACGTCGACGCGATCGGTCTGTCGATCCTTTCCGGGGCCCACAATTACCTCTTTCCAAAGGTCGTGGAACTGCTCAAGAAGAAAAAGATGGGGCGGATCGTGGTGTTCGGTGGTGGCATCATCCCGGACGACGACATTCCGGGTCTCCGAAAAAAAGGAGTGGACAGGGTATTCACCCCCGGGACACCGCTTGCGGAAATCGTCGAATACGTACACCGGCGGGTTCGGCCCAGAGCGTAGCCGGCCGGCTCCCGGAACGGATTTTTCGCCAGCCCAGGAGGGAAGAAGTGAGACCGGTATACATGGTGTCGGGAGGGGTCAGCAAATTCGCCAAGGCGCGGCCGGACGCGACGTTCCAGAAGATGGTGAAGGAGGCATTCGACTACGCCCTCGGGGATGTCCCCCGGCTCAAGCCGGACACGATCGACGGCTCGGTGGGATCGTACTTCTCGGACCACTTCACGCGGCAGCTGATGGCCGGGATCATGGCGACGGACTATCTCGGCCTCTGTCCGAAGCCGAACAAGAGGATCGAGGGCGGCGGCGCCACGGGGGGTTTGTGCTTCCAGTCCGCCTGGGAATCCGTTGCCTCCGGGCGAATGAACTGCTGCGTGGCTTTCGGCTTCGAGACGATGTCCCGCGTCCAGACGTGGAAGGGTAACGAGTTCATCGCCCAGGCTTCGGACATGAATTTCGACTATCCCGTCGGCGGATTCTACTCCGGCTACTATGCGATGATGGTGAACCGCCACATCCACGAGTTCGGCACCACCGTCGAGCAGATGGCAATGGTATCGGTCAAGAACCACAGGAACGCCTGCTTCAACCCTTACGCCCAGAAACAAAAACGCCTGACGGTCCGGGAAGTTCGGAATTCCGAGATGGTGGCCTACCCGCTGACCCTCCTTGACATCTGCGTCATGTCGGACGGGGCCGCTGTCTGCATACTCGCGGACGAGAAGACGGCCTTCCGGCTCACCGACAAGCCTGTCAGGATAACCGGAGTCGGGACCGGCACCGACATGATGCGGATGGCAGACCGACCCCACGGGAAGGTGATTCTCGCCCCGAACGAGAAGGAGAGCGACTACCGGAACGTGAAATATCCCGGCGTACATTCCTTCCGGGCGGGACGGAGCGCCGGTCTCCAGGCGTACAAGATGGCCGGGATAAAGGACCCCCTGAAGGAGATCGACTTCATCGAACTCCACGACGCCTACACGTCGTCGGAGATCCAGACCTACGAGGATCTGGCCCTCTGCAGGTACGGGGAGGGCGGGAAGTTCGTCGAACAGGGCCATCCCTTCATGCCCCGGATCGACTACGGCCTGAAACTGAAGAAGAAGGGGACGATTCCGGTCAACCCCTCGGGGGGACTCATCGCCTGCGGACATCCCGTCGGTGCGACAGGACTGATGCAGGCCGTCTTCGCCTTCTGGCAGATCCAGGGGAGCATTCGGAAGCATTTCGGATCGGGGGAGCTTCAGCTGAAAAAAGCGAACCGCGGACTTATCCACAGTCACGCCGGCACGGGCACGTATGTCACCGTGTCGATCCTGGAAAAGGGGTGGTAGACCATGGCGAACAAGCGAATCGGCACGGCGAAACCGCGGCTCCACGGCCGGGACGCCAAGATCGAAGAGGTGATGACGGGGGCTACGGTATACAACGTCCCGTTTCCGCAGGAGCTGGGCACGCTGAAAGAGATGTCCCCGATCGTTATCCGCCACCCCTATTCCGTCGAGTACCTCCACTCCTACGGGCAGGATTCCCCGTTTTTCGCCGGGATCGCCAACGGGAGGCTGCTCGGGACCCGGTGCGGCCGATGCCGGTACACCTACGCAACCCCGAGACTTCATTGCGCCAATTGCGGGGGGGAGACCGACTGGACCGAGCTTCCCCGGGAGGGTCGCGTCCACACCTTCACCACGTGCTACTACGGAAGCGAGGAATTCCTGAAAGAGACCCCCTTCCACCTGATCCTCGTCGAGTTCGACGGGGTGGACACGCTGTTCCTTGCCCGCCTGATCGGCGTGGAAGGACCGGAGGAGATCCGGATCGGAATGAAGGTCAAGTCGAAATTCCGGCGAAATTCCCAGCTCAAACCGACGGACGTGTACTTCGTCCCGTCCTAGGGGCGGTACCCGCGATGAATTTCGAGCTTTCCCCCGAGCACGTCGCCCTGCGGGACATGGTGCGGGCCTTCGTAGGCAGGGAAGTGCGCCCGCACGCCCGTCATTGGGACGAGTCGGGCATATTCCCCGCGGAGACCGTGGCGAAACTGGGGGAGCTCGGGATCATGGGCGTGATGGTCCCCGAGGAGTACGGCGGGGCCGGGATGGACACGATCAGCTACTCGATCGCGGTGGAGGAAATCGGGAAGGGCGACGGGTCGCTCGGCCTGACCGTCGCTTCCCACAATTCGCTGTGTACCGCGCATATCCTCGCGTTCGGCTCCGAGGCGATCCGCCGGAAATTCCTCCCGGAGCTCGCCTCCGGGCGGAGTCTGGGGGCGTGGGCCCTGACCGAACCCGGGTCGGGCTCGGATTCGCTCAACATGAAGACCCGGGCGGAATGGAAGAGGGACCGCTGGGTCATCAACGGAAACAAGATGTTCATCACACAGGGCAGCGTCGCGGACGTGTACCTCATCCTTGCCGTGACCGACGGAAAGAAGGGACGTGACGGTATAACCGCTTTCCTGGTCGAAGCCGGGACGCCCGGTCTTTCCCCGGGAAAACCCCTCCACAAGCTCGGCATGCGCTCTTCCGACACGGCGGAACTGGTGCTGGAAGATCTCGAGGTGAAGCCCGGCAACGTGGTCGGGGAGGTCAATTCGGGTTTTCGCGACACGATGCGAAACCTCGCGGGGGGACGCATTTCCATCGCCGCCCTGGCTGTCGGAATCGGGCGGGGCGCCATGGAAGAGGCGATTGCCTACGCAAAGGATAGACATCAGTTCGGACAGCCGATATCGTCCTTCCAGGCCATCCAGTGGATGATCGCGGACGCCGGTACGGAGCTCGACGCCGCATCGCTGCTCACGTTCCGCGCCGCCTACCGGAAAGACGCCGGGAAGCCCTACGTACAGGAGGCGGCGATCGCGAAGCTTTTTGCCTCCGAGGCCGCCATGCGCTCCACGATCAAGGCGGTCCAGATTTTCGGGGGGTACGGATACATCCGCGAATACCCCGTGGAGAGGTACATGCGGGACGCCAAGCTATGCGAGATCGGAGAAGGAACCTCGGAGGTGCAACGCATGATCATCGCCCGCCGTCTGATTCAGGGGCACTGACCCCCATGGCCGTCTCGGCGAAAGATGTGCTCTCCGGCGACATCCGGGCCGCCGCCCGCCTGATGCGGGACCTGGACGACGAGATCCCCTCCGCGCACAGGACGCTCAAGACCTTGTACCGGCACACCGGCAGGGCATGCATCCTGGGGATAACGGGAGCGCCGGGAGTCGGAAAATCCACCCTCGTGGACGCCCTCACCGGGGAGTTCCGGCGGGAAGGGAAAACCGTCGGGATCGTCGCCATCGACCCCACCAGCCCATTCTCCGGCGGGGCGATCCTCGGTGACCGTATCCGCATGAATAAACACGCGCTCGACGACGGCGTGTTCATCAAGAGCCTGGCAACCCGCGGACATCTGGGCGGCCTCTCCAAGTCCACCATCGACATCGTGAATGTCATGGACGCCATGGGCAAGGACATCGTCATCATCGAGACCGTCGGCGTGGGACAGGACGAAGTGGAGATCGTCAAGGTGGCCCACACGAACATCGTCCTCGTGGTGCCGGGCATGGGGGACGACATCCAGGCACTCAAGGCGGGGATCCTCGAGATCGCCGACATCTTCGTGGTCAACAAATCCGACCGGGAAGGCGCCGACAGGACGAGGCAGGAACTCGAGACGATGGTGTCGATGAACACCTATGGGGAAGGGGAGTGGATCCCTCCCGTCATGGCCGCCGTCGCTCAGACGGCGACCGGAGTCCCCGATCTCCTTTCCGGGATCCTCCGCCACTGGAAGTTCGTTTCCCGCGCGGAGAACCTTGCGCGGTACCGCAGGGAAAAAGCGCGGGTGGAGCTCATGGAGATACTCAAGAAAAAGCTCATCGAGAAAGCCGTGGAGGACCTGTCCCGGAACGGAGTGCTCGAGATTCTTCTCGGGGAGATCGCCGAGAAACACCGGGATCCCTACTCCGTCGCGGAACGGGTGGTGGACCACAAGTTCGGTTTTCCCCTTCCGGAAGTGCGGGGGGATGGGAAGGGGAGAAGGGGAAAAGGGAGATGAGGATCCTGAAAGAGGGGGAGATCGAGTACCGGTTCGAGCATCCGGACGATTTTCGGCGGTTCGTGAGGGACAAAAGGAGCCGGAAGCCGGAACCGAAGCTTCACCCGGCAAAGGAAGCCGTTTCCGCATTCGTATCCGACGGCGATTATCTCGTCTACGATTTCTCCAGCCTGACCAGGGGACCCCAATCGCTCATCCGGGAGGTCATTCGCCAACGAAGGAAGGACCTCTGGATCGGGGCCGAATTCACGCTCCACGAATCCGCGTTGCTGACGGGTGCGGGCTGCGCCACGCGCATCGACGTCGGATTCCTGGGATACGGGAGCTACATCGGACAGGCGGTCTGCGAAGGCAAGGTCAGGGTGTACGATTGGACCAACGGAGGTATCTCGCTCCGGTTGCTTGCCGGCGCACGGGGCGTTCCCTTTCTCCCGACCCGGGATCTCCTCGGCTCGGACAACATGGCCGTCTCCGCGGCGAAGGTGATCGAGGACCCCTACACGGGACTTCCCCTGGCCGCCGTGCCGGCTCTAAACCCCGATGTCGCCTTTCTCCACGTCCACCAGGCGGATATCTACGGCGACGCCCGCATTTTCGGGACGAACCTGTTCGCCCTGGAGGCGGCGATGGCCTCCCACCGGGTGATCGTCTCGGCGGAGGAAATCGTCGAACCGGAGGAGTTCCGAAAGGACCCGATGAGGACCACCATTCCGTATTTCCTCGTAGACGCGGTGGTCCACGCACCTTTTGGCGCCTATCCCGGGGCGATGCCGGCGCGATACGAAATCGACCTCCCGCACATCGACATCCTCAACGGAATCCGGAACGAGGAACAGATGCAGAAGTACCTCCACGACAACATCTACAGCGTTGCCGACCACGAGGAGTTTCTCGACCGGCGCGTCGGCGCCGCAAAGATGAAGGAACTTCGCGGGAAGGCGACCATCGTCGAGGGATATCGCTAGACGAAAATCCGCGGGGAGAGCACATGGCGAAGTGGGAAGGAGAAGAGCCATGACACGCATGGTGGAGTTCACGGACACGGAGTTCATGATCGCGCAGGGAGCGCGCCTGCTCGAGGACGGCAAGACCTTCTTCGTCGGATGGGGAATCCCGCAGGTCGTGGCCATTCTGGGTCAGAAGCTCTACGTACCCAACGTCATCCAACTGTTCGAGTTCGGGGCGATCGGACCGCAATCCGTCCTTCCGTTCGTCCGGGGAACGATGGGCGGACCGCAGAACACCTACCGTTCCCTCCAGTGGCTCAACATGAATTGGGCGTTCGCCTACTCCGCTGCCGGGTACATGGATTACGGGATGCTCGGTGCTCTTCAGGTCGACCCGTACGGGAACATCAATTCCACTTTTCTGGGAGGGACGTACCGCACGCCCAAGCGCCGTTTCGCGGGTAGCGGCGGTGGGAACCAGGTGGCATCCCATTGCTGGAAAACGATTATCGTGATCCGGCACGAGGGAAGGAGATTCGTCCCGAAGGTCGATTTCCTCACCTCGCCAGGATACCTGACCGGCCCGGGGGCAAGGGAGAAAGCGGGCCTCCCTGCAGGCACAGGCCCGTACCGTGTCGTCACCTCCAAAGGGCTCTTCGGGTTCGACGACGAGACGAAGCGAATGACTCTCCTGGCCGTCCTGCGGGGTCTCGACCCCGGGGAGGTGGTGCGGGATATGGCGTTCCGTCCCCTTATATCCAAAGATATCGAGGAGATATCCCCGCCAACCGAAGAAGAGCTTCACCTTCTTCGAGAAGAGATCGACCCCTCCCGGTTTCTCATCCGGGGGGAACGAATGTCGGCTCCCGCCTGAATTTCTCCTCCGGACCTGCGCCCGGGGCTCGCATTGAATAGGCCCGGGGCGATGCTATAATGGGAACCCATGATCCGGCGCGTGTACATCGAGACATTCGGTTGCCAGATGAACGATGTGGACTCGGCGCGGATGCTGGCGCTTCTCGGGACGGCAGACTACCGGCCCACCGAATCCCTCTCCGATGCCGACCTCGTTCTTCTGAACACCTGCAGCATACGGGAGAAGGCGGACCAGAAGATCTACAGCGCCCTCGGCACGCTTCGGAGGTGGAAACGCGACAGGGAGGGGCGCCTCGTCGCGGTTGGGGGATGCCTCGCCCAGCAGGAGGGGGCTTCCCTGAGGAAAAGGGCCCCGCACGTCGATATCGTGTTCGGCACGCACAGCATCGCCCGCCTGCCCGATCTCGTGCGCCTTGCGCAGGAAAAGGGCGCTCCGGTATCCACCGAACTGTCCGAAGACACGAGCCACTGGGACGTTCTCCCGTATCTGGCGAACGGGTCGACAGGCGCCATGGTGACCATCATGCAGGGATGCGACAACTATTGCGCCTATTGCATTGTCCCGTACGTTCGGGGACGCGAGATCAGCCGTCCTTCGGCGGAGATCCTGGACGAGGTACGCGAACTGGCGGAACGGGGCGTCCGCGAGGTGGTCCTTCTGGGACAGAACGTGAACTCGTTCGGGAAAAAGGCGGGGGAAATTGCCTTCCCGGAACTGCTCCGCAGGGTGGCGAAAATCGGCGGGATCTCGCGGATCCGGTTCATCACTTCGCATCCGAGGGACCTGGACAGGGAGACGATAGGGCTATTCTCCGAGATCGATTCCCTGTGTCCCCATATCCACCTGCCGATCCAGGCGGGGTCCGAACGCATCTTACTATTCCATGGGACGCGGATACACACGAAAGGAATACCTCGGAAAGATCGACGACCTTCGGAAGGCGAGGCCCGGGATCGCGTTCTCCTCGGATTTCATCGTTGGTTTTCCGGGGGAGACGGAGACCGATTTCCAGGAGACGCTGTCGGTCATGGAGGAGGTCCGATTCGATTCGTCTTTCTCTTTCCGGTTTTCCCCCCGTCCGGGGACCCGTGCGGCCGGGATGACGGGCACCGTGGCCCCGGAGGAGGCAAGCGAGCGGCTGTCGCGCCTCCATGCCCTTCAGGCCCTCCACACGCAGGAACGGCTCGCCGACTGCGTCGGTAAAGGGATGGAGGTCCTGGTAGAGGGGAAAAGCGTGAAGGACCCCGCGCGTCTGTGCGGCCGCACCCCGTGCCACAAAACCGTCAACTTTTCACCGGCGATGAACGGGCAAGGTCCTGTGCGCCGTGTCCGAATTCGTTCCGCCGGACACCATTCTCTCTCCGGCGAGGAAGGAGGACCGCTTGGTTAAGGAAATGCTGGTGATCGGAATCACCATCGATCCGGTTACCCAGTCCCCGATCGTCATTCTGCGGGACAAGGACAGCAAGAACACCCTTCCGATATGGATCGGGATGCTGGAGGCGAATGCGATCGCGGCGGGGCTGGAGCAACTGCAGCTTCCCAGGCCGATGACCCACGATCTTTTCAAGAACCTCCTCGACCAGATCGGGGTGAAGCTTCTGAGCGTGGAAGTCACCGACATCCGCGAGAACACGTACTACGCCGTCCTCCACATGGAAGTGGGCGACAGGTCCGTCATTATCGATTCCCGGCCGAGCGACGCGATCGCCATCGCCATTCGGATGAAAGTCCCGATCATGGTCCGGGACTCGGTCATCGAGAAAGCGCTTCGCGTGGAGCACGGAACGTCCTCCGGAGAAGAGAAGGACAAATGGACGGAGCTTCTCGAGAAGATGGACCCGGAAGATTTCAGCAAGTACAAGATGTGATATAGCGCCGCATGGACGTCGCGCGCATATTGGTGGTGCAGAAGAACACCGAGTCCTCCCGAGACCTTTGCCTGGCGACCTCCCAAAAACCGGTCGAATTTTCTTTCTGCGCACTAGACCAGGTGCTGCGCAGGGAGGTGGACCTTTCCCCCTACGTCGCGATCGTCGCCTCTCTCGACTGCGACCACAGGGCACTGATCGATTCCCTGCGGGAGTGCCCCGACGACGGGCCTCCGCTTTTCCTTTTCCGGACTGCCCCCCCTTTCCAGGAAATCGCCCGCTGGGTCACCTGGGCGGGGACCCAGGAAGGGGCCGACCCGGCGGTCAACATGCAGCTTCTCTCGGAAAGCATGGAATATTATTCCCTTGCCTCCCTCTACCAGAGGTGCCTGAAGATCATGGCATGCCAAGAGGAGGAGGAGCTGCTCACTCATATCGCGGATACGTTCGTCCAGGAACTCGGGGCGGAGAGCTGCGTGATCTGGCTCGCTTCCCCGCTGGACCCAGACGAGATGATGATAGGCTCCGTCCGGGGGTTGATCAGCATCGACCGGGAGGGGTCCAGGTTCTATCTTTCCCAGACCGAATGGGCGGAAGCCACCGGGAAAGGGAAACCGTTCCTCTACCCCTTTCGGGAGCACGAGGAGGCGGAGACGCTTCGGGAAGCAGGCGAATCGAGCCTCTACATTCCTCTCATGTACCGGGAGAACCCCATCGGGCTCGTGAAGCTCGCCGCAAGGGTGGACCGAAAACCGTTCCGGGACCGGGATCTGTATATCGCCGGGATCATCTCCGGGTACGCCGCGTCGGCGTGGAGAAAGCTCACGCACCTGATCCGGATGGAAAAGGTGTCGCTTCGCGACGGAGAGACACAGGCCTACTCGATGGCGTTCCTGTCGGACTACTTCGAAAAGGAGTGCTACAAGGCGGGGAGATTCCGTCGACCCCTGTCGATCGTATTCCTCATCGTCGACAACCTTTCCCGAATCAGGGAGCAGACCCGCGAAACCCTCGTGTCCGGGGCGCTCTCGAACATGGTAGACGCCGTGGCCAAGGCTCTGCGCGACTCCGACCTCATTGCCCGCGTGGAGTCGAACCGGTTTTGCGTAGTTCTCCCGGAGACCGACTATTTCGGCTCCGTCCTGGCGTCGCGCCGTCTCCGGAAAGCCGTGCGCGAATGCCGCTCCATCCAGCACATGGGGATCGAACATCATCTCGAGCCGTATTTCATTTCGGCTACCTTCCCCCGTGACGGGAAAAATCTCATGGATCTATGGAAGAATGCGGAGGAGAAGTTCCAGGGGCAGAAGCGGAGCCCGTTCCACCGCCTGCACCTGCCGGAAAAGGTCCTCTGGAACGCCTTTGACATCCTGGTGGGAAAACCCGAGTATTACGACTATCTGCGGGAGGGACGCAGCGTACCCTACTTTTCGCGGTTCAAGCGGGACAGGGGACGGAACGGGCATTTCCGCCTGAGCCGGGAGAACTTCCTGCGCATGGTGGAATCCGTGGCCCAGGATACGGTGTCGCGGAACATGAAACGGGGGCTGGTCATCGCGGCGGGCCCACGACCCGAAATATTCAAGCAGATCTTCCTCTCCCTAGGGCCGGACGCGGGCAACGGAAGAAACATCTACATCATCGGCAGGGCCGGCAGTACGCACTTCGACTCGAAAAACCTTCTGTATGTCAACGCGGATGACGAACAGCTTCGGGACAGGGAACTCATCCTGTTTCTCAAGGAGAACGGGGCATACGGCCTGTTCGCCACTGATCGGGAAGACGAAGTGTGCGGGTTCAACACGGCCGACGAGTGGCTCGTGGACTCGATGATGGAGAAGGTGCAGGAAACGTATCGGCTGCAGGGGAATTTCTAGATGAGCCCCGCAGGGGAAGACCGAACGATAGCGACGGCGACGCCTGAAAAGCAGATCCTGATCGCCGATCCGTCGGAGAGGTTCCGGCAGTCCCTCTGCCAGTTCCTCCGGACGAAGGGATTCGGTGTGATCGACGTGCCCGACGGGAGCAGGGCACTGGCGGAAACGCTTCTCAAGCGCCCCGACATCCTCCTCCTCGACCTCGCCATCGAGGCGCTCGGGGCGGAGCGCCTGGTCCAGATCCTGCGTTCGAACCCGACAACCAAAAGCATCCCCATCTTCTTCATGAGCGAACAGGAGAAAAGCGTTCCCGGGTTCCGGCCGGGGATCGATGATTTCATACGGAAACCGTTCCGCGGAGAAGAGGTGCTGCTGAGAATCCAGCGGACGCTGTTCCGGAAAGACGGCGGGGATGCCGCTGCGGTCGACTCCGAGATCAGCGGGAACCTGGCCCAGATCTTTCTCCCCGACCTGTGGCAGATGCTCTCGTTTAACGCGAAAAGCGGCGTCATCCAGGTGGAAGGGGAAGGGATGGAAGGCTCGATCTACATCGAGAAAGGGGAGATCGTTTCCGCCCGGGCCCGTAACACCACGGGCGAAAAGGCCCTCTACCGGCTCATCTCCCTCAAGAAGGGGAGATTCCGGTTCCTGCCGGGTAGGGTGGAGGTCCGGAGGACGATACACTCCTCCAGCCAGCAGATTCTGCTCGAGGGATTGCGGCACCTCGATGAAATCAAGAACCTGAGCGAGGATCTCCCGGCGCCGAACGATTCGGTGATTCTCACGAAGACCGACCGATCCGTCACCGGAGGCTCGGGGGTAGTTCGCGAGGTGATTCTTCTCGCGGAATTCTGCAACACCGTGAAGGATATCGTGGAAAACTGCAGTTACCCCGACCTTGTCGTCTATGAGACCCTGCTCCAGTTGAGGAAGCGCGGAGTCCTGCGGATCGGGATGTTCGAGGTCTCCCGGGAAAAGAGCGATTTTCTGCCTCCGGAGAATCTTGCGCGGCTGCGTACCCGAATCGAGGAAAACGGGTCCTTCTCCGAGAGCGGCGAAGGGCGCATCGTCCTCTTCCTACCCACCTCCGAACTGCTGGAGAAGGTTGTTCTCTCCCTGGGCCAGATCCGCGAGTTCGAGCTCGACTCCGCCTATTTCTCCCTGCGGAGGGAGGAAGGATTTCCCATCGGAATGTTCGGAAAGATCCGGATGGGGGAGGGCTCGCATCTGCTTCTCTACGTATTCCCGTACATTCGTTCCACCTCTCCTCTCTGGTATGCCCTCGCCCCCCGCCCCCTGGGCGTGGTGGCGTTTCTCAAGGACGAGGTGTCGAGCTCACTCGATGCCCTTCTGGCCGTATCGGATTACGCGAGGGGAACGGAGACACGCGAGGTGCTGGCCGTCATGGGAAAGTCGTTCACGAATTTCGGGCTCGGGGAAAACACGCTTCGCATGTTCCAGAGCCGAGCGGAAAAACTGGGCTGCTCCCTTAGGATCCAGAGGCTTGAACAGATCTCTCCGGAGGAAATCCGGGAGGCCCTCGTCCAGGTGGTGAAGCAATATCTCCGGGAGGAACCGGAATGATCGGGCGAATTCCGGTGAATCCGGTCGTCCGACTGGTGTACAATACCGGGTCGTATCCGACAGTTGCGTGGAAGAGGCGGGAACGATAAAGGAGAGGGGAAGGAATGGCAAGAAAGATCAAGTACACGCGCAAAGACCTGAAAAGCCCGGACGAGTTCATCTCCACGCTCGGCAGGGCGACGTTGTGGATCAAGGAGAACCGCGTAACGGTTGTCGCCGCGGTGGCCGTCGCCTTCCTCGCCCTGGGGGGAATCTTCGGAACGCGTGCCTATTTCCATTGGCAGGAGACGAAAGCCTCCCGCGATCTCTGGCCCCTCATGAACCAGGCACGCGAGAATCTACAGAACCCGGCGGGCACGGACAGCGAGAAGCTTGCACAGCTCGAACAGTCCCTGGCTGCCCAGGTGAAGAAGCATCCGGGCACCCGGGCGGAGGTCTTCGCGAGGTACTACCTGGGAAGCATTGCCTACCGGCGGAAGGATTATGACCGAAGTGCTGCGGAGTTCCGATCGGCCATAGCCAACGGGAAAGAGCAGCGGACCGTAATGGATTTCCTCCTGCGTGAAGGACTTGCACAGGCACTCGAGGCAAAGGGAGACGTCGAAAGCGCCGAGAAGGCCTACGAGGAAGCCGCCTCCTTCGCGAACGGGGAACTCCGGACCCAGGCGTGGATGGGACAGGCGAGATTGCTCGCACATCAGGGACGCAAGGACGAGGCGGCCGCGGTGTTCCGCAAGATCCTCGCAGAGAATCCCAACACCCCCTTCAAGGATCTCATCGAGATCAAGCTGTCTCATCTGGGGTAAGAGAAGGGGGATACCCCGGATGAAGCTCTATCTTTGCTTCCTCTGGCACATGCACCAGCCGTATTACAAGGACCCCGAATCGGGGATCTATATCCTCCCCTGGGTCCGTCTCCACGCGATCAAGGACTACGCGGCCCTTCCACGAATCTTCCGGGAATTTCCGGGAGTTCGTCATACCTTCAACCTGGTCCCTTCGCTGCTGATCCAGATCCGGGATTACGTGGAAAACGGCGCGGAGGACGTCTTTCTCGCCCTTTCCCGGAAAAACTCTCTCGACCTTTCGAAAAAGGAGGAGGAGTTCCTTCTGCGCAACTTCTTCTCCGCCTACCCGCCGACCATGATCCTTCCCCAACGGCGGTATGCGGAACTGTACGGAAGACGGGAAACGGCGATGCGAGCTTTGGAAAATCCGGTAGCGCCGGGGGGATTTGGCGCATCGGATTACACCGACCTGATGACCCTTTTCAACCTGACCTGGTTTCACCCCCTGCACCGCGATGAGGACGCGGAACTCGCGCGTCTCTGGGAAAAAGGAAGCGGTTACACAGAGACTGAGAAGCGATACGTCCTGGACAGACAGATCGACGTCATGGCGACGGTCATAACGGAATACCGAAAGGTTACGGAAAGCGACGGCGGCGAACTTTCCTCAACGCCCATGTATCATCCCATACTTCCCCTCCTGATCGACAATCGGGCCGCGCAGGATGCGCTTCCCGGGGCGCCCTTGCCGCAAACCTCCTTTTCGTATCCGGGTGATGCGGAGGAGCAGATTGCCCGGGGCAGGGAAGTGATCCGGTCCTTTTTCGGGAAATACCCGGACGGATTGTGGCCTTCCGAAGGCTCGATCAGTCCCGCGGCCCTCGATATTGCCGCCCGTGCCGGATTCCGCTGGGCGGCGACGGACGAGGCACTCCTGTCGAAGGCGACGGGAAAGGACATCCAGCGTGATTCCCAAGGTGTTCCCCGGGAGCCTTCATGGCTTTACCGTCCCTACGAAGCCGTCCACGCCTTCGGGGCCGATCCGGATCTTTTTCCGGGACCACCATCTCTCCGACCTTATCGGTTTCGAATATTCCCGCTGGGAAGGAACGGAAGCGGCATCAAGTTTTTGTAATATAATTAGTCGTATATATAATAAATTATCGACAATTCCTTCTCATCTTCGAAAAAACTCCTACGTGATCCCGGTCATTCTCGACGGTGAGAATGCGTGGGAATATTTCCCTGATTCGGGACAGGTGTTTCTCCGTGAGCTAATGCGGCGGTTGGGCTCGATGGGACCGAACATATCATGTATTACTTTTAATGAAGCTTTAAATACAATTGATGATATTGAGCAATTACCTTTCATCCCAACGGGATCCTGGATAGACGGAACATTCAAGATCTGGATAGGGCACCGGGAAGACCACGCGGCGTGGGAGATGCTGTCCCATGCCAGAGCCATGTGGCAGATGCATGCCGACCGGATGAAAGATGCCGGCCATCCGCCAACGGAAAACATGGCCGCGGCCTTCGATCATTTGCTTGCCGCGGAAGGCTCGGACTGGTGCTGGTGGTATGGGGACGAGCATTTCACCCCCCACGGTCCGGAGTTCGACCGGCTCTTCCGAAGCCATGTGAAGGCGGCCTACCGAAAGCTCGGAGAAACTCCACCCGACTCGATCGATATGCCCATCATCCGGCAGGAAAGGATTTCGGAAGACTGCGAATCTGCTCGAAGGGCTGAGGACATTTATCCGTCCGGATAATAGATGGGAAATTGACTCTGTACTACGAATGGGGCGCAGCGGCACGGTATTATCCCCGCCCGGAAATCGGCACGATGCACCGGGCTTCTGCCATTGCTCTTGAGTGCCTGTATTACGGTTTCGACGAGGAAACTATCTATCTTCGCCTGGATTTCCAACGATCCGTTTTCGATATCCCCGAATCGTTCGAAGTCGAAATCTTCTTCCCGGAGAAGAACAGGAAGATCCGCCTGGTCATTTCCCCGTCAGTATCTTCCGGTCGCCGCGTCGATCGGGGAGATCGGAGAGGACAGAGAACGCCTCATCCCGCCAACCGCCCTTGGAGCGCCGGGCGCGCTCCAGGCGGCGTTTCAGAAAGTTCTGGAACTCGGCGTGCCGTTCCGGGAACTCGGATGCGCGGAGGACGAGAAGATCGAATTTTTCCTGACGATCGTGCGGCCGGGTTGGCCGGGGAGAGGTGGCCCATGTACGGGAGGTTCAAAGCGGATCTCCCCGGAAAAAACTTCGAAGAACGTACGTGGGAAGTGTGATCCCGTGGAGTCGTTGCGTCAATCTTACACCTGTTAATGTATATCCCGCGACCATTGGAGCGGAGTTTACATGATCGTAGTCCCCTTTCCAGGAGAAGGGGGGTAGAGTAGGGGGGGAGTCGAACGTGCAAAGATCCCAGATCAGAATATGACTGGCTCCCCGGGCAGGATGAATCCGTGAACTGGTCGGTGGAGGTTCGAATCCCATAAAGCGCACGGTCTAATCAACTGTTAGGTAACTAAGTGAGGAGCATGGCCATGAAACAGTCATCCGTCATCGTTTCCATGAACAGCAGTGGCCGCCCGGCCTTCAGCAACCTGATATTGTCTGTTCGACAGGTTTACTCCACTTCATGCATTATTGTGGTGGGGCACCCCGGCCTTCCCAACATCTCGCAAACGCTCGAACTTGGAGATGCAGTCCTCATTGAGACAATCAATGATGGAATCCTCGAGGTGCGTTTAACCGCAATTGGGGGAAACCATGGAGAATTTCTAATTACGCAGTTGTCCCCGCGTCATAGGCTTGTCGCAGGGTTCGTAGACGATGACACCGACAACTCGCCGTTTTCTGAATCAGAACTTGCCCGGATTTCTGAGAGTATTGCCGAGCTAAAGGAAAAGCTCAAAGCATCGTCGCTGTACGCCCCGGAGCAGTTGGATCTGATCAGTCGTAAGTTGGATGAGATTCAATCCGCATCACATCGGCTAGGACGAAAAGACTGGCTCCACTATGTTGCCGGAAAACTAACGTCGACATGTATTTCGGCTTCTTTTTCGTTAGATGTCACCAAAAACCTGTTCAGGTTAATAGGTGCTGCATTATCTTGGCTTTTGAACAATGCCCCCCCTGTCTTTCTTCAGTTGCCTTGACGAATTTGCCTGACAACCGCATGCAGTCTACGCGCATGAAACCACGGGCGGCTGATGCCGAGCGTTAGGATAAGGTAATGGCGTGCTCTATTAGATAAAAATCAGATTCAGTCTGTTTTTAGATGTCGGCCAATAATTTCACAAGCTGGTTGTCATTACCAAGCCTGCTTGACAATTTAGTTAAGAACGTTTTTTTATCAATAATACTACTCGGAAGCCAAAGCCATTTGCTGTTGTCAGAGGAAAGCACCAGTATATATCTTAGACCAAAGACATTTTTAAACATTGCCTTATTGATGCTGCTCCATTCCAAAAATTCTCTAGCAATACTATTCTTAGTCAAGGAAAAAACATTCCACGTATTGCTGGCTTCGGACCAACCATTCACCATGATCCACCGCAGATTACTTCCTCATGGGCCACAGTGTAGCCCTTGGCACAGGAGCTCGCAAGGTTGATGGCAAGGTCCATAGGTTTGTTGGACGATGTGGCGGACGAAATCCGGGAACTTGTTGACCGGTTTGGGGAGCTGGACCAAGGCGTCGTCGCCATCCTCGTCGATTCTTTTCAACCAAAAGGCGATGGTGGCTGGTTTGACGAGGAAGGCCTTGGCGGTCTGGGCAAGAGACCATGCTCGGGCAGCTTTGAGTTCGAGGATGGCCATGCGTTCGGTAGGGGGGTAGTATGGTCGGCGATGTGGGTCGATCTTGGCCATACGGGCGTCTTTGATTCGGATCTCCTCGCGAAGGAGTTGGTTCTCCTGCTTGAGCCGGTCATTTTCGGCGGCAAGGCGAACGCGAGCGTTGATGCTGTTGGCGGCCCAGCCTCTAGCGCAGGTGATGGCATAGTGGGCCAGGGATATGACGTAGATGACTGCCGAACGGACGCAATCAGGCCAGCCGGCAGGCAGCGGAATATCTGAAAGAACTTGATCACACACTGGTAGGCCTCCGGGACTCACTATTCTCACGGAGACAAGAGCTTACCAGGCGACGCTTGTCGATCAAGACTCCAGCTCTGTTCGGGTGTTGTGCGGGCATCAAACTCGGTGGTCCGCGACACGGTCGAGTTTTGGGACCATAGGCCGCCCGCTCCTGGGCGGAGTCCCTGTCGATTAAGAGGACGTTACGCAAAGTCCCCCGTCTCGCAAGCAATAATGGACGCCTGCATCAAGAACCGCATTTTGCTGTGTTTTCACAAGTCGCTAAATGATTGTAACTTGTGTACGATGCACTGTGAGAGCGATGATATTGAATCTTTGTGACAAATCTTGTGGACTTATTCTGAACCTGTGATATAATCGCTGATAAGAGCTTGAGGTCGGCGTAATTTAGGCGATTGCGTGTCGGGCTACTATCATATCTAGTCTGGCCATCGTTTTCAAACGCTCGACCACCACCTTGTGCCTTGGCTCATATCGCCAGGGATATTTGAGATTCCTGGATGCTTTTTCGTTTCGGTGATTTCTCGGCTAGACCTGTGGGTTAACGGTCAGACCGTTTTCGTTGCTCACCGAGGTCCGTGCAGTATTGTTGGTTGCCAACCCCCTAGCGAGGTTTGGCCGTGGAAGGTCTATGTACTTCGAGGAATTGTACAGACCCGGAGCGACTGAACATTTCATTCAGTGTCGTCGGTAAGAGAGCGGAAAGGAATGCCCTTGCAGCCTGCCCAAGTTGGGCGGTGCGCCTTTCTTGCCACTGAGTGTGCTTGCGACTGCTTGTCCTTTAGAAGAAGGACCTTCTGCATGAGGTTGACTTTGCGGACAGAAGAATTGTCAGGTTTCCCTTTCAGGAGCAGGACTATGAGAGACAGAAGGATGATATGGTTTGTCGCGGCCGTGATGCTGCTGATAGTGGCAGGACTGCCTAGCCACGCACCAGCCGCAAACGGGACATGGATCGGAACCGCCAGCGGAACATGGAGCGATACCGGCAATTGGGCCAGTGGGATAGTCGCCGACGGCGCAACCTTCACGGGCGACCTTAGCACGGTTGACCTCACCTCGGACATCACCGTGACGATCGACTCGACGCGGCGAACGGTGGCCATTCTCAACCTCGGCGACACCGTTGAGAGCAACAGCTACATTATCGCCGCCAGCGGCGGGGCAACGCTCTTGCTGGATAATTTCGGATCGGACGCCCAGCTCAATCAGACGGCCACCAGCCACGGCGACACGCTGGACGGCTCGCTGTCAGCCCTGCTGGGCAGCAACCTCACGACCACCAACGCCAGCGCCAATGCCCTGACCGTCAACAGCAATATCTCCGCCACGTTTGCCGGGGCAAGATCATCACGAACGCGGGCACCGGCACCGGCGCGGTCATCCTCGGCGGCGATCTTCCGACGGCACGGGGCGAATCTACGTGGAGCAGAACAGCCTCACCTCCCCGCTGATCATGTCCGGCACGAACACGTATACCGGCTGGACAACGATCACCGGCGGCGTTCTGCGAGCGTTTTGCCCACCAGCTCGCTGAGCTTCAACAGCGGTAATGACAACAACCTAGCCATCCTGGAAGCCAGCGGCACGTTCACAAGGGACATCGGCAAGCACCAGGGCAACGTGTTCTGGAACCAGCGAGGCGGCTTCGCAGCTTCCGGCGGCGACCTGACCGTCACTCTAAACGGTGGCTGGAGATCAGTTGGGGCGACAACAAAATCGGGCTCAACAGCAAGACACTGATGCTCGGATCGTAGAACTGCCACCAACA
>CAWEPX010000031.1:0-293259 GCA_963811025.1 uncultured delta proteobacterium | reverse complement strand
GGATCGCGGAATACGGCTGTGCCCTTCGGGCCCACTCGGACTGCGGATAACCCGCCGAAAGGGCCTCGTACACCCGGCGAAGAGCCTTCGCGTCCTGGGTGTGCTTGTATTCGGCAACCCCTTTTAAAAATATCGCTTCGGGCGTTGCCCCCGCACCGGGGTGGCGCTCGATCACCGTCTGGAACTGGCGGATCGCGTCGTCCATTTTGTCCGAGTCATAGAAGATCTTGCCGATCCCC
The DNA here is from genome assembly GCA_963811025.1 of uncultured delta proteobacterium. GTDB lineage: Bacteria > Desulfobacterota > Deferrimicrobia > Deferrimicrobiales > Deferrimicrobiaceae > CSP1-8. Next base: position 293,020 of record CAWEPX010000031.1, on the reverse strand, counting down.
AGACCGAGCTGGGCGAAGAGATCGTCCGTGGGGACGAAGCCCACAAACCGGTGATGCTCCTTTCCCTCGGTATCGTGGACGAGAAAGGTCGGAGTCCACTTGATCCCGTACTTCTCCATCAGCGGGGTGGGCTTGTCCCAGGAGCATTCGCTCCTTACCGGGAGGAAACGTTCCTCGATGAACCGTTGCACCTTCTCGTCGGAATACGGACCCGTATTCATCTGGGCGCAGCCGATTCAATCCTCGAACCAGAAATCCTGGAATACCGGTTTGCCGGTCTGTTTCGCCTTTTCCAACGCCACTCCGAATTCCCTCTCCCACCGGATCCCGGCCATCTTTCCCCTCCTCGCACCGGATGTTGACTGCGGGTATCAACCGTTGGATGCGCCGGGCAAGCCCCCCGGCTCCCGTGGCTTGCCCCCTTCCGAAGCGGGAAGGAGAATCAGACCGTGATTTTCCCCCGGTACGTGCCGAAAACCTCCCGCAGCACGTCCGAGATCTCCCCGAGCGTGGCGTAGGCCGTAACAGCCTCCAGAATGAAAGGCATGATGTTTTCCTTGCCGCGGCATGCCCTCTCCAGGCCGGAGAGCCTTTCCCGGACAACGCGGCCATCCCGCTTCCTGCGCAGGTCCGCGAGACGCTTCCGCTGTCCCTTTTCAATCTTCGGGTTGACCGTGAGCAGATTCTCCGGCTTCGGTTCCCGGATCGTGAACTCGTTCATCCCGACGATGATCCGGTCCTTCCGCTCGATCTCCTGCTGGTACCGGAAAGCGGCATCCTGGATCTCCTTCTGGACGTACCCGCGGTCGATCGCGTTGACCATTCCGCCCATGCGGTCGATCTTCCCTATGTACTCCTCCGCCTGCCGCTCGAGACCCGAAGTCATCGCCTCCATGCAGTAGGAGCCGCCGAGCGGGTCTACCGAATCCCCGACACCGCTTTCGTGGGCCAGGATCTGCTGCGTGCGAAGGGCGATGCGCACGGAATCCTCGGTCGGAAGCGAGAGCGCCTCGTCCCGGGAGTTGGTGTGCAGGGACTGCGTCCCGCCGAGGACGGCCGCGAGCGCCTGTACCGTCACCCGGACGACATTATTGTCCGGCTGCTGGGCCGTGAGCGACGACCCGGCGGTCTGCGTGTGGAACCGGAGCATCCAAGACCTCGGGTCCTTCGCGCGGAACCGGTGCCGCATGATCTTCGCCCAGAGGCGACGGGCCGCCCGGAACTTGGCCACCTCCTCGAGGAAGTTGTTGTGCGCGTTGAAGAAGAAGGCAAGGCGCGCGGCGAACGAGTCCACCGTCATCCCCGCATCGATCGCGGCCTGCACGTAGGCGATCCCGTTGGCCAGCGTGAACGCGATCTCCTGCGCCGCCGTGGAGCCCGCCTCCCGAATGTGGTACCCCGAAATGCTGATCGTGTTCCACTTCGGCACGTGCTCCTTGCAGAAGGCGAATATGTCCGTGATGACCCGCATGGACGGCACCGGCGGGTAGATGTAGGTCCCCCTCGCGATGTATTCCTTGAGGATGTCGTTCTGTATCGTGCCGTTGAGCGATTCCGGGGATACCCCCTGCTTCTGCCCCACAGCGATGTACATGGCGAGCAGGATCGACGCTGTGGAGTTGATCGTCATCGAGGTCGACACCTTCCGGAGGGGGATCTGGTCGAACAGGACTTCCATGTCTTCGAGCGAGTCGATCGCCACGCCAACCTTCCCCACCTCGCCCGCCGCGACCGGATTGTCCGAGTCGTACCCCATCTGGGTGGGGAGATCGAACGCCACCGAGAGCCCTGTCTGCCCCTGGTCGAGCAGGTAGCGGTATCGCCGGTTCGACTCCCGGGCGTCGCCGAAGCCCGCGTACTGCCGCATCGTCCAGAGACGCCCCCGGTACATCGTCGGCTGCACGCCACGGGTAAAGGGGTACTCCCCCGGGAACCCCGCGTCCCGAAGGTAGTCGATCCCCTCGAGGTCCTGCGGCGTGTAGAGAAGTTCGACCGGTTCCCCGGAGGTGGTTAGAAACCGCTTCCGCCGCTCGGGCGCCTTCGCCGTCGCCGGAGCAAGGATGTGCCTCTCCCATCGCTCCCTGGCCGCCTTGACGCGGGACTTTCCCGCTGCCTTTACCTTTCGTGCCGGCATCCCGTCCCCCTATTCCACCAGAAGGAGCTTCGCCCCCGACTCGACGACCTCGCCTTCCTTCACGAAGATCTCCTTGACCTTTCCCGTGATGGCGGACTTCAACTCGTTCTCCATCTTCATCGCCTCGACGACGATCACGCCCTGGTCGCTCTGCACCTCCTCTCCCTCGGCGACCAGCAGCCTCACCACCTTCCCCGGCATCGGCGAGGTGACCAGCGCCTTCCCTGCCGCGCCCTTCCCTCCCGCCCGGATGAGCGCCTTGCGCTGCTCGTTCATCAGGGAGAACTTGTAGCGGTCCCCGTCGATCAGCACCTCGTACTCCTCGTCCCTTCCCTGGACGTCCACCTCGAAGGAGCCCATTCCGTACAGGACGGACCAGACGCTGTCCTGCACCTGGTGAGCGTCGACCAGATGTTCCTTCCCATCGCTCGTCACCAGGTACCGGGCGACCCCGACCTCCTCCACCGTAACCTTGATCTCCCTGCCCCCGATCGTGGCGATATAGTTCATGTTCGGCTCCTACCGGAATCTCGGCAATCCGGGTCGGCTGGCATATTTCCATAACGATGCCGGTTCCCCCGCCTCAACGGGCCGCCGGGCGACCGCCTGTTTCCTCTCGTCCACGAAGAGCTGAATGGCAGCGGCGATCACGGCGACATGGAAGTGGGGGAGTTCACGCTCCCTCTCCTCCTGAGAAAACACCTTGTCGATGAAGTTGGTGTCGAAGGTCCCCTCGAGAAAGTGCTGGTTGTTCATCACCCGGATGTGGAACGGAATCGTCGTCTTGACTCCCGTCACGATGTATTCGCCGAGTGCCCGCTTCATCCGGACGACCGCTTCCTGCCGGTCTTTTCCCCAGACGACCAGCTTGGAAATGATCGGATCGTAGTAGATGGGGATCTCGAACCCCTCGAAGACCCCCGAGTCGTCCCGGACCCCGGGACCGCCCGGCGTCCGCAGCGAGGTGATGAGGCCGGGGCACGGCATGAAGTTCTGGTCGGGATCCTCCGCATAGACGCGACACTCGATCGCATGACCGGACTGCTTCACATCCTCCTGGCGGAGGGAGAGTCGCTCGCCCGCGGCGATCCGGATCTGCTCCTTCACGATGTCGACCCCCGTAACCATCTCCGTGACCGGGTGCTCGACCTGGAGCCGCGTATTCATTTCGAGGAAGTAGAAATTGACGTCCTTGTCCACGAGGAACTCGACCGTCCCGACACCCTCGTAGTCCGCCGCCCGCCCGGCGTCGATCGCGACCTTTCCCATCGCCGCGCGCACCTGGGGGGTAATGACCACCGACGGGGACTCCTCGATCACCTTCTGGTGCCGCCGCTGGATCGAGCACTCCCGCTCGCCCAGGTGAACGTAGTTTCCGTGCCGGTCGCCCAGGATCTGGATCTCGACGTGCCGGGGGTTCTCGATGTACTTCTCGATGTAGACCGAGTCGTCGCTGAAGGCGGATTTCGCTTCCGACTTCGCCATCCGCAGCGAGGACCGCAGGTCCTCCTCCCCCCTCACCAGGCGCATCCCCTTCCCGCCGCCGCCCGCGATGGCCTTCAGCATGATCGGGAATCCGATGTCCCCTGCCACCCGGAACACCTCCTCCTCGGTGACGATCGGCTCCACCGTGCCGGGGACCACCGGGACACCCGCCGCCCGCACGGTTTTCCGGGCCAGAGTCTTCGATCCCATCGTACGCATCGCGTGGGCCGAGGGGCCGATCAGCTTGATCCCCTCCTTCTCGCAGCGCTCGGCGAAAACCGGGTTCTCGGCAAGGAACCCGTAGCCGGGGTGGATCGCCTCGGCGCTGCTCCGTTTCGCCACATCGATGACCTTGTCGATGACGAGGTACGATTCGCCGGCGGGGGGAGGACCGATCAGGTATGCCTCGTCCGCGTACCGGACGTGCAGCGCGTGTCGGTCGACCTCGGAATAGACGGCCACCGTCCGGATCCCCATCTCCCGGCAGGCCCTCTCCACGCGGACGGCGATCTCTCCCCTGTTGGCAATCAGGATTTTCCGGAACAAGGCCGACCTCCTTTACAGGGGAATGTTGCCGTGCTTGCGCGGCGGGTTCGTGTCCCGCTTGTTCTTGAGCATCTCGAGGGCCTTGATGACCTTGGGCCGGGTCTCCTCCGGCATGATGACCTCGTCGATGTATCCGAGTTCGGCCGCCTTGTAGGGGGAAGCGAAGCGGTCGCGGTAGTCGGCGACGAGCTCCGCCTTGGTCTTCTCCTGGTTGTCCGACTTGACGAGTTCCTTCCGGAAGATGATGTTTACCGCCCCGTCCGGACCCATCACGGCGATCTCCGCAGTCGGGTAGGCGAGGTTCACGTCCGCGCGGATGTGCTTGGACGCCATGACGTCGTAGGCGCCGCCGTACGCTTTCCGGGTGATGACGGTCACCTTGGGCACGGTCGCCTCGGCGAAGGCGTACAGGAGCTTCGCCCCGTGCTTGATGATCCCCCCGTATTCCTGCCCGCTCCCCGGAAGGAACCCGGGAACGTCGACGAAGGTCAGCAGCGGAATGTTGAAGGCGTCACAGAACCGGACGAATCTCGCCCCCTTGATCGAGGAGTTGATATCTAGGCAGCCGGCGAGGATCGAGGGCTGGTTGGCCGTGATCCCGACGGGGCGTCCGTTCATCCGGGCGAACCCGATGACGATGTTTTTCGCGTAGTGCTCCTGAATCTCGAAAAAGTAGTCGTCGTCGACAACTTTCCTGATGACATCCCGGATGTCGTACGGTTTGGTCGGGATGTCCGGGACGATCCGGTTGAGGCTCTCGTCCATCCGGTCCGGGGGATCCTTGGTGGCGATTACGGGGGGGTCCTCCATGTTGTTCTGTGGCAGGAAGGAGAGGAGTTCGCGGATCAGGAACAGGCACTCCTTCTCGTCCTCGGCGGCGAAGTGCGCCACTCCGCTGCGCTCGTTGTGCGACATCGCCCCGCCCAGGTCCTCCTTGGTGACCTCCTCGTGCGTTACCGTCTTGATCACGTCCGGCCCGGTCACGAACATGTAGGAAGTATTCTTCACCATCAGGATGAAATCGGTGATTGCGGGGGAATAGACCGCCCCGCCCGCGCACGGCCCCATGATGGCGGAAATCTGGGGAATCACCCCCGAGTAGATCGTGTTGCGCAGGAAGATGTAGGCGTAGCCCGCCAGGCTCTGGACCCCTTCCTGGATCCGCGCCCCTCCGGAATCGTTAAGGCCGATGAGCGGGGCGCCGTTGCGAGCCGCGTGGTCCATGATCTTGCACACCTTCTCCGCGTATGTTTCGGAGAGCGATCCGCCGAATACGGTGAAATCCTGCGCGAATATATAGATGAGGCGGCCATTTACCTGCCCGTACCCGGTGACGATCCCGTCCCCCAGGAATTTCTCCATCTCGAAATCGGCACACCGGTGCTGGACGAACCGGTCGAGCTCCACGAACGAATTCGGGTCCAGGAGAAGTTCGATCCGTTCCCGCGCCGTGAGCTTTCCCTGGGCGTGCTGGGTCTCGATCCGTTTCTTCCCGCCCCCATCCAGCGCCAGGGCTCTTTTCTTCCGCAGTTCGTCGAACTTCTCCTGAAGAGACATGCCTTCTCCCCTCCTCAAGACAATGTGCGAAGCGGTAATGGTGTTTCATATCATCCCGCTCGACGGGATGTCAACGACCGGAAAATGCTTGATAAACAAGCTCCGCAATGTGCACGACCCGAAGGGAAGGGTCGGTGCGGGCGGCCATGTCGCGCATCTGGAGGATGCAGCCGGAACAGGCGGTGGCGATCACGGTCGTACCCCCTTTCGCCGCGACGGAAACCTTGTTTTGTCCGATCTTCGAGGAAGTCGGGTAATCACGGATGTTGAACGTCCCTCCGTACCCGCAGCAAAGATCCGCGCCCTTCATTTCGGAAAAGGAATCCCCGACAGCCGCGCGAAGCACCTCCCGTGCCTCCCCGTCCTTGCCGAGGGTCCCCGAGAGATGGCACGGATCGTGGTACCCGACCTGCCCGGTTTTCTCCCCTCTCGGAGGGTCGGGAAGACGGGAGGCCACGCCCGATGCGAGGAGGAAGCCGGCGTAATCCTCGCACCGGTCCGCCACCCGGACGGCCTCTGCGTAGAGGGGATGCTCACTGGTCAACAGGGAGAGGATGTTTCGCCGAAACATGAGAAGGCAGGAGCCGCACGGGAACACGATCCGCTCGGGCGAAGCGTCGGAGAGCCGCCTCACGTTTTCCTCGATGCACCGCAAAGCCGACGGCCGATCCCCCGACACCAGGGCGGGGAGACCGCAGCACGCCTCGCCGCGGAATACGGAAATCCTTTTCCCCGAGTGGAGAAGCGTCTCGTAGGCAGCCCGTCCCACCCCCGGGAAGACATGGTCGAACACGCACCCGACGAAGAGGATCACCTCCCCGCGAACCGCCTCGCCGGGTTCCAGGGATTCCCGGAAACTTGTTCCCGGCAGCCCCGGGACGGTACGCCCCTCGAACCCGAACCTCTCCGGGAACCGGTAGTGCAGCCCGCTTCCCGTTGGCACCTTGCGAAGGAGGAGCTTCTGGGCGGCCGCCCCCGCCTTGCGCGCCGCGCCCCTGGCGGCGGAAGACGGCATCACCTTCCCGAAGACCACCTGTTTCCATGCCGGGATGCCCAACTCCTCCGCCAGGGCGGCCCGCCCCTTCATGATGATCTCCTCTACCGACACCTGGTTCGGGCAGCCCCGCTCGCACCTGCCGCAGAGCAGACAGTCGGACAGGGCCTCCTGTATCGCCTCCGGGTTCGCGTCGAGGCCGGAGGCGGCGGCCTCCACGAGGGTGATTTTCCCCCGGGCCACCGAAATCTCGGATTTGCGCTCCGGGTAGAGGGTACAAACCGTCCTGCAGGTACCGCATTTCGCGCAGGCGGCCGTGAGCAATTCGAAATCTTCGCGTTTCACCGCTGCGCAATCCTCTCTTCCGCGAAGATCTTCCCCGGGTTCAGAATCCCGTTGGGGTCGAAGCACCCTTTCAGCCGCTTCATCACGGAAACGCCCAGGGGGCCGACTTCGATTTCGAGAAAGGGGGCCTTCGATATCCCGATGCCGTGCTCCCCCGAGATCGTCCCGCCGAGCGCCACGGTCTTCCGGAAAACCTCGGCGACCGCCTCGTCCGCCCGCAATCGTTCCTCCTCGTCCGTTCCGGATATCATAAAATTCACGTGAATGTTCCCGTCCCCCGCGTGCCCGAAGTTCACGATCTTGAGGCGCCTCCGGGACGCCAGGTCCGCGAGGAACGCCATCATCTCGGGCAGGCGGCTGCGGGGGACGACGATGTCCTCGTTGATCTTCACCGGGTTAACCTTTCGCAGAGCCGGGGAGATCGACCTGCGAAGCGTCCACAGCCGTTCCCGCCCCTGCGCGTCCTCCGCCCGGCCGACCTCGACCGCCCCGTACCGCCGGCAAACCTGCTCCACCCTCTCCGCTTCCAGGGACACGGACTCCTTCGACCCGTCCACCTCGACCAGAAGGGCGCATCCGGTCCCCTCCGGGACGGAAAGACCGACATTCTCCCGGACGCAGTCGATTGCTGTGCGGTCCATCAGCTCCAGCGCACAGGGGGTGATGCGCTCCCCCATGATCCCGGTCACCGCACTCGACCCGTCGTGGTTGCTGCGGAAGAACGCGAGAATCGTCGCGGCCGTCTCCGGGAACGGAATGAGCTTGAGGACCGCTTTCGTTACGATCCCCAGCGTCCCTTCGGAGCCGACGAGCAGCCTCGTCAGGTCGTATCCGACGACTCCTTTCACGGTGATGACACCCGTCCGGATCAATTCACCCGTGCCAAGGACCGCCTCGAGCCCCAGAACGTAATCCCTCGTTACCCCGTACTTGACCGCGCACATCCCCCCCGAGCACTCGGCGATGTTTCCACCGATCGTGCAAAACTTGAGGGACGCGGGGTCGGGGGGGTAGAACAGTCCCCGTTTTTTCGCCTCCTCCTTCAGGGTTTCCGTCACCACACCCGGCTCCACGACCGCGATGAGATTCTCCGCGTCGACCAGCAGGATGCGGTCCATCCGCTCCATCGACAGGACAACCCCCCCCTGCACGGGCACCGACCCCCCGGAAAACCCGGAGCCGGCGCCCCGGGGAATTACCGGGAACCGGTGTTCGTTTGCCAGGAGGATGGTACGGCGGACTTCTTCCGCGCTCATCGGAAAGGCGACCGCCTCCGGGAGAAACATCTTCCCCGTGGCGTCGTAGGAGTAGCAGACACACTGTTCCCGTGACGTATCGAGCCGCTCCCCGAACACCTCACGGAGAGCGGAAATCGCCTTGCCGTTCATCGGTTCAGTTTACCACACAGGCCGTGAGCTCCCGCCGGGGGCGCTTTATCTACGCTCTCTCAGGAACGCCCCGAGTGCCCTGTCCATTCGGCCAATGTGGTTTACGAGCCAATCGCCGAGCTTTTCCGCGAGACGGATCGTCAATTCGGGAGTCACTCCGTTGTTATCGAGTTCCTGCCGCATGTCGTAGAAATCACTGATGAAGGTCGTGTGCGCGATCTTGTGCTCGGGGTAGCCTGTATAGCTGAACCGCTTCATGTACATCTCTTCCATCCGGAAGTGGTTCTCCACGTACTCCTCGAGAAAGGCGACCGCTTTCGTCACCTCGCCGAGCCCCTCGCCCCTTCCGACGCCCTCCAGGAGCGCATTGGCCGTCGCGAACAATTCCTTGTGCTGGTCGTCGATGACACTCACTCCCACGGACAGGTCCTCTGTCCACTTGACCGCCATGCCCGAATCCTCCCTGCTGGAATGCTCTCCAGTATAGCGAGAAATGCTTCCTGTGAAGGAGGAAGATTTAACTTTACGGAAACCGCGCCCTTCTGATAGAACTATCCGCCGAACCCTTGATCAGGAGCCTCCTCTTGAAAACCGTCGGGCGGGAAATCATGTGGAATCTGCCTCCTCTGGCGGCTGTCGTCATGTATTCCCTGCTCGGCATGGTGATCCTCATCTTCGCCTGGGGGCTCTCCGAGCGGGTCGGGGCATACCGACGGGGAAGGGAGGAACGGGAGGACCGGCTGGACAACCTGTGGGAACGGGCGGGGGACGCCCTGAAGATCGGCTTCGGGCAACAGAAGGTGCTCGAAAGGAGGATCGGCGGGCTGATGCACCTCGCCGTCTACTCCGCGTTCATCGTCCTGTTTCTTGCCACCTGTCTCGTCGCGGTGGAGTATGACTTCGGCATCCCTGTCCTGGACGGCAATTTCTACCTCGGCTTCAAGCTCTTTGTCGACACGTTCGGCCTGCTGCTCCTCGCCGGGATTTTCGTCGCCCTGGTGCGGAGGTACCTCTTCCGGTCGAAAGGTCTTACCAGGGACGGTGACGACCTGCTGCAGCTGCTGCTGATCGGGGCGATCGGTGTAACGGGGTTTCTGGTAGAGGCAGTCCGCATCGCAGCGACGCACCCCGCGGCGGCCCCCGTGTCCTTCGTGAGCAACGCGGTATCCCCCCTCTTCGCGGGTGCTTCGCTCGGGAGCCTGCTTTCGCTCCACCGGGGGCTCTGGTGGACGCACCTCCTTCTCGCCTTCGGTTTCCTCGCGACAATCCCCTTCTCCAAGATGTTCCATCTGGGAGCGGGCGTCGTGAACATCTTTTTGCGTTCGTCGCGCCCCAAGGGGGCGTTGCAGCCGGTCCCGAACATCGAGGAGGAAGAGAGGCCCGGAGCCGTCAACGTGGAGGACTTCTCATGGAAACAGCTCCTCTCCTCGGACGCCTGCACCAAGTGCGGCAGATGCCAGGACGAATGCCCCGCGTTCGCCGCCGAGATGCCGCTGTCCCCCCGGGACGTGGTCCTGAAGACAAAAGACCAGATGAGCCGGGACCAGTTCTTTCGTCTTGTACCCTCTGCGGCATCCATCGACAAGAAAACCGGGAAACCCGTTGTCCCGGCCTTTACTTCCGAGGTTCTCTTCCCTGACGAGATCTGGGCGTGCACGACATGCCGTGCGTGCATGGAGGCGTGCCCGGTCCTGATCGAACACATCGACATGATCGTCGACGTCCGCCGCGGGTACGTCGCGGATGCGAAGATCCCCGACTCCGCCCGCACCGCACTGCGGAAAATGGGGGACACCGGGAACCCGTGGGGATTGCCCCAGGACGACAGGACCCAGTGGGCTCGTGGGCTTTCCGTCCCCTTCGCGTCGGACAAGAAGGAGTTCGAGTACCTGTACTGGGTGGGATGCGCCGGAGCGTACGACCCCCGGAACCAGAAGGTTACGCGCACGATCATCTCGTTGCTCAATCGGGCAGGCGTTGACTACGCCACGCTGGGTCTCGAGGAGATGTGCTGCGGCGAGTCCGCCCGCCGTCTCGGGGAGGAAGGTCTCTTCCAGCTGGGGATGGTGGAGATGGTGAAGGAGGTATTCGCATCCTACCACGTCAAAAAGGTCATCACCCAGTGCCCGCACTGCTTCAATACCTTCCGCAACGAGTATCCGCAGTTCGGGGTCAACGTCGAGGTGATTCACCACTCGGTTCTGCTCCGGAACCTCATCGAGGCAGGAAAGATCACGCCTTCAAAACCGATCAACCGCCTGGTGGCGTTTCACGATTCCTGCTATCTCGGCAGGCACAACGACATCTACGACGCCCCGCGGGAAACACTTCAGTCCATTCCGGGGATCACCGTCAATGAACCCGAGAAGAGCAGGGAGAGGGGGTTTTGCTGCGGGGCCGGCGGAGGGGGCATGTGGCTCGAGATCCCCGGGAAGAGGATCAACCATATCCGTTTCGACCAGCTGATGCGCACCGGGGCCAATGCGACAGGCTCCTCCTGCCCGTATTGCCTCACCATGTTCGACGACGCCATCAAGTTCCACAATCTTGATGACTCGGTCCAGGCAAAAGACGTCGCGGAACTGGTCGCCGAATCCCTCTAGATAATCCACCGAAATACAACTATATTACCCAAGTTACAATTTTCATTTTTATATAAAAATAAGTTTTTGTTATTTTACAATTTTCGTTGTAGAATACCGATCCGTAGGGATTCCTCCCCGCGGAGGCAACGAACAAATGGATGAACTTACCCCGAATTTTCTATCGAAAATATTGCGGAAACGGATCGAGAACCTCGGATATTCTTCCCTCAAGAAATTCGTCGAAGACAGGGAGGATTTCCGGTATAGTTACGAGTTGCTCCGGCAGGTTGTCTACGGAGGCAGGATACCCAGGGCGGAAACCCTCCTGGAGATCCTGCAAACGATGCGATTCTCCCCTCCTCAGATCCACAAAATGATGGAGCTCCATTTCGGGGGATTTCCGGGAAGCGAAACATATGCCCCGGGGCGATCCGCCAGGTTCCCCGAGACGGGGAAACGAGAGGAGTCCTCCATGACGGAGAGACAGACCATCGCTGCCGGTGTCGGAGCGGACGAGCCCGGCATGCCCGCCGGGGCGCATATCGACCTGTTGACCGATTCCCCGGAAGAGATCCCTGCGAGTCTGCTGCAATCCCTACCGAAAATTCCCCTCAAGGGGAACGAGGATTTCTGGATGATGGCACGCACGCTTGCCCTCCAGGCCGAGCGTAAAGTCTCGCGCATGGCGAAAAGGGAAGCCGACCAGCCGCTCCTGTTCGAAAAAGAACCGGAGGCGATCTATCAGTTTCTCGTCCGGAAAGCGAAAATCCCCTCGTATATGTCGAAGGGAGAAACGCTGACGTTCGGGTTTGTCGAGGGGATCGACTACCGGGACCGGTTCCGGGGAGCCCTTCTCGGCGCGGCAATCGGAGAGATCCTGGGCAGGGCGTCACAGGGGCTTTCCCCACGGGACATCCGGGAACTGTACGGAAAAATCGACGGGGAATCGACACCGGATGGCTGGGGAGGACCGGGGCAGAGCGACTCCCCGCCCGCCTGTCTTCTCCTGTCCCGCGCCCTCCTCAAAGCTCGGAAACTCGACCCCGAGGGGATCGCTTCCGTCTACTCAAAATCCCGGTGCCTGCCCGGAACGAGACACCATGCGGAGTTCGTCCGCAATCTGTCCGACCGGGGGTTCCCCTGGTTCGAAGCGGGAGCGACCGTTCCGGAAACGGCCCCCGCGGCGCGCCTCACCCCGCTCGCCCTTCTGCGCGCGGGGAATTTTCGTCGCCTGAAGCTGGAGGCCGGGATCGAAGCGAGCATCACTCACCCCCACGCGGCGGCGATCGCAGGGGCAATCGTACAGACCGTCGCCATCGCGCGCCTGTTGCACACTCCCGCTGGCGATCTCGATGTGCTGGGATTCGCGCGTGGGCTCTCCCACGTCGTAACCGGCATCGAAGTCGACCGTTCCTCCCGGGGAAAAAGCGGAAGGACCGCCCCCGCGCTCTGGAGGAAGCTTGGCACCGAACTCACGGCCCTTCTCCTTCGCCGCGCCGAGATGGCGGATGTCCAGGAAGCTCTCGGAAACGGCGCATCCGTTCCGGAGGGGATTCCTTTCGCCTGGGCCTGTTTCCTCCGCAACCCCGAGGATTTCAGCACCGCAGTCTTCTCCGCAGTGAATTTCGGCAACGAGGCCGAAGCGAACGGCGCGATGGTGGGCAGCATGGCCGGCGGCTACGTGGGGGCAACGGGAATCCCGGAGGGGTTTCTCGGGGGTTTGTCGTGGAGGGAGGAACTGCACGCATCTGCGGACGGGCTCCTCGCTCTCGCCCGCCGCGACTCCTGACGCCGGGATCGGCCCCTTCTACCGCATCATGATCTCCTTGGCGATCACCATGCGCTGGATCTGGCTCGTCCCCTCGTAGATCTGGAGGAGCTTGGCGTCGCGCATCAGCTTCTCCACGGGATAGTCCCTCATGTAGCCATACCCGCCGTAGATCTGCACGGCGTCGGTGGTGACTCGCATCGCAAGGTCTGCGGCAAACGCCTTCGCGAAGGAGGATTCCTTGGTGTTGCGCTTCCCCGCGTCGAGAAGCCAGGCCCCCTTGTAGGTGAGGAGCCGGGCCGCCTCGATGTCCATCGCCATGTCGGCCAGCAGGAAGTGGATCGCCTGGTTCATGGCGATCGGAACGCCGAACTGGACGCGCTCCTTCGAATACTGCATCGCCAGTTCGAACGCCGCACGGGCAACGCCCACGCTCATGGCCGCCACCGTGGGCCGGGCGTAGTCCAGCGTGATCATGGCGATCTTAAACCCTTCGCCCTCCTTCCCCAGGCGATTTTCGGCCGGGACCTTCACGTCCTCGAAGAGCACGTCTGCGGTGTCGGAGGCACGTTGCCCCATCTTGTCTTCTTTCTTGCCCACGGAAACGCCGGGAAGCGATCTCGGTACGACGAAGGCCGACAACCCCTTGTGTCCTTTGGAGCGGTCCGTGGAGGCAAACACCGTGTATTGCACCGCGTAGCTGCCGTTCGTTATGAAGCACTTTCGGCCGTTGATGGTGTAACTGTCCCCCTCCCTTTTGGCGGTCGTCGCGATCCCTCCCGCGTCGGAGCCGGACCCGGGCTCGGTCAGACAGAAGGAGGCATACTGGAGTTTCTCCGCGAAAGGGGCGACAAACCTCTTTTTCTGGTCTTCCGTCCCCGCGACAAGAATCGGCGTCAGCGCAAGGCCGTTGCAGGTCATCGAGGTGGCGATCCCGGAACACCCCCACGCCAGCTCCTCTTCGATGATGCATGTGTCCAGCGCCTTCAGCCCGAGGCCGCCGTACTCTTCCGGGATGTACCCGCTCATCAGACCTAGCCCGAACGCCTTCTCGAAGATATCCTCGGGAAACGTCCCCGCATGGTCGTATTCGACCGCCCGAGGGCGAATCTCATTGGCAGCGAATTTTCTCGCCATATCCTGAAGTGCGGTCTGCTCCTGTGTCAGATCGAAGCCGATCATGTCCTGCCCTCCCTGCTCCGGGCTCCCCTGCAAAACCCTTCCGCGAAGATACGGTAGATTTCGGACGCCGCGTCAGCCGGGTCGTATTTCCGTTTCCGGGACAGCACGTAGGCCAGTGCTATCTCGTCGAGGGCTCCGAACACCGCCCTGCGGGCCACCGCCACGTTCAACTCCTGCCGGAACGTCCCTTCCCGTATCCCCTGATCGAGTATCTCGCTGATCACATCGAGATATTCGAGAAATTTCACGGGAACGTATTCTTTCATGAACTTGTTGCTTTGCCGAAGTTCCACCTGGAGAACCTCGATGAGGCCTGCTTCCCGGACGAGCAGGCTCATGTGGTTCTCGATGAAGATCTTCAGGCGGGAGAGCGCACCCTCTCCCGAAGCGACGCGCTCCCGGACATCGGCCACGACCTCGGCCATCTTTTCCTCGAACAAGGATATGAGAAGGTCGTCCTTGTTCTTGAAATACAGATAGATCGTCCCGTCGGCAATCCCTGCCGACCGGGCGATGTCGGATACCTTGGAATTGAAAAACCCCTTCTGGGAGAAGATCTTAATCGCCGCCCGCAGGATGCGTTCCCGCTTTGCTTTTGCCCCCCCCCGGTCTGCCCGCCGTGCCATTGCTTCCTCCCTTGAATGAATCGTCATTCATCAGAAGGAGTACCATTTGTCACTTGGGGGTGTCAAGCCATTCCGGGAACGATCGGGTCCGGAAGGGGGGAACGGAAGCGCCTGCCTTTCTACTCCCGATACCCGAGGAGGGTGGAGAGTTCCTTCGCCAGCCGGGTCACTTCGACGCTTATCAGCGTTTCGATCCTGTCGTCCGTGACGCGGTTCGCCGGACCGGAGACGCTCAGGGCGCCGATCACCTTTCGGGTGTAGTCGCGGATCGGGGAAGCGATGCAACGCAGCCCTTCCTCGAACTCCTCGAGATCGGTGGCATACCCTTTTTCCCGAACGGTGCTGAGGTTGCGCAAGAGGTCCTCGGCGGTCTTGATGGTGTTTTGGGTATAGCTGTGGAGTTCCGGATCGAGACGTTTGCGAAGGTCTTCCTCGGATTCGAACGCCACCATCACTTTCCCGGCGGCGGTGGCATGCGTCGGCATGTGAAGACCGAGACGGGAAACGACCCGGACCGTGGTCGCCGGCTCAACCGAATCCAGGTACACGACCTGGTTCCCCCGCAGGATCGACACGTAGCTCGTCTCCCCCGTCGTCGCGGCGAGTTCCTGAAGAACCGGTTTGGCCTGCTTCAGCATTCCCCTCTGGTGAATGAAGGTCTGTCCCAGCTCGAGGCATCGTATCCCGAGACGGTAGTTCTCGTTCGCCTTGTTCTGCTCGATGTAGTTCCTCGACTGCAACGTCGCGAGGATACGGAAAACGTTATTTTTATGAAGTTTAAGCTTCCTGCTTAACTCGGTGACGCCCAGTTCGTCCATATCCCCGTGAAACTCTTCAAGAACATCAAGGGCATGCGAGACGGACTGGATGATGTAATTCGACTTGTCGCGCCTTACCATATCTCCTCCCTATGCGGGGTTAACATCGCAATAACAAAACATTGTTACATATATTCCACGTCCCCGGAACTGTCAATATAAAATATGCTTTTCTTCCATTTTCAATGCCCATCGGGCCCATTGGCGGAGGAATGTACCGGAACGGATGGTATTTTTCGTTTTACTACAAAGTGCTCCCTAAAATAAAATCCCTTTCACTTCGGTTTGGGCTTCATGGAATCGATCATGACCCGCATCTTCGTAATCTCCGCCTTCAGGGATTCCCGGTAGGGGTAATCCGGGATGTTTTCCAAGAGCGCCTCCCACGCCTGGACACCCCCCTCGATATCCTTCTTGTCGTGGATCAGGATGACCCCCAAATTGTAGCGGGACTGCGAATGCCGGGGGTCGATCGAGATAACCTTCTTTAGTTCCTCGATCGCCTTGTCGGGGTCCCCTTTCCTCCGGTAGCAGACAGCCATGTCCGTCCTGACGTTCACGTTCCGGGGGTCGAGGGTAAGGGCCCGCCGGTAATGTTCTATGGCCAGCTGATCCTGCCGGGTGTCGAAATAGAGGTTTCCGATGCCGATCAGGGCCTGGAGGTTGTTCGGGTCCTTCCGGAGAATCTCCTTGTAGTTCTCGATTTCGTTCAGGGCGCTCAGGCTGATCGCATCCCCCTCCACACTCCGGGAAGGCTCCTTCTTTCGACAGCCGCCTGCGGTAAGGAACAGGAGCAGCAATACTCCCGCAGACGCCACCTTCCATGTCGCATGCCGCTTCATACCGGTGTCACCTCGAGCGGGTCCCGGCATTCGCCGAGAAGGTCCCTCGCTGTCTTCCTCCCCGGGGGCACGAAAACATCCGGGGCAATTTCTGCCACGGGGGAAAGGCAAAACCGCCGCGCGGACATCATCGGGTGAGGAATCGCAAGGTGCGGCTCGCGAACCACGCGGTTCCCCATCAGAATGATGTCGATGTCGAGCTCTCGCGGTCCCCAGCGTGCCCCCGACTTTCGGCCCGCTTTCGCCTCGATCCCCTTGACGAAATGAAGCAGGGCGTCGGGAGCCATATCGGTCTCCCCTCGCACCGCGACGTTCAGATACCACGGCTGGTTTGCCCTGCCGCTCGGCTCGCCCGCGTAGATCCGGGACACTTTCCCGATCTCCACTTCCCCGGCCAGCACCCTGATCGCATCCCGAAGCTGCTTGACCCGACGGCCGGTGTTGCTCCCGAGAAGCAGGATGACTTCTCCCGGCACGCCGCCCCCTGAGCGACACTCCTTCAACCGTACAACCGACAACCTCATAGGAATGTCCCCGATGCTAGAATCCCACCTTCTGCATCCGGGAGAGAGCTTCCCGGATCCGCCCCTTCTCCTTCGTCAGGGCGATGCGGATGTACCCCTCCCCGCTTTTTCCGAATCCGTTCCCCGGAGTGGTGACGATGCCGGCCTCTTCCAGCAGGTGGGAGCAGAAGGATGCCGATGTATACCCCTTCGGAACGGGAATCCATACGTAAAAGGTGGCCCGGGGTTCGACCGGATCCAGGCCTAGCGCCCGAAGCCCGGGGACCAGGATATCCCGGCGTTCCCGATAGGTGCGCCGGATGGCGTCGGTGATCTCGTCGCCGCTCGTGAGCGCCTCGATCCCGGCACCTTGTACCGCCTGGAACACCCCGCTGTCCACGTTGGTCTTGACCTTTCCGATGCCCGCCACCAGCTCCGGGTTTCCCACGGCGAAACCGATCCGCCAACCCGTCATGTTGTAGGTCTTGGAAAGGGAGTGAAACTCGATGCACCGCTTCTTCGCCCCCGGGAACTCGAGAATGCTCATCGGTTTCTTCGCGTCAAAGTAGATCTCCGTGTACGCCACGTCGTGCGCAACGATCAGGTCGTGCTCCTCGGCGAACCCCAGTACCTTTCGGTAGAATTTCCGGTCGGCCACGGCCGACGTCGGGTTGTTCGGATAGTTGAGAAACAGGATCTTCGCCTTGGCAAGGACGGGACGCGGGACCCTGTCAAGGTCGGGCAGGAATCCGTTTTCGCGCAGTAGCGGCATGAAGTGCGACCTCCCGCCTGCGAACATCGTGGCGATGTGATAGACCGGATAGCCGGGATCCGGCACCAGGACCCCGTCGCCGGGGTTCACGAAGGCAAGCGGGAAGTGGGCGATCCCCTCCTTCGATCCGATGAGTGTCACCACCTCGGAGGAGGGGTCGAGCGACACGCCGAATCGCCTCCTGTACCAGTTCGCCGCAGCCGACCGGAACGAAAGGAGCCCTTCATAGGACGGATACTGGTGGTTGGCCGGAACAGCCGTCTCTCTTTTCATCCGGGCCACGATGTGTTTCGGCGTCGGCCGGTCGGGATCCCCGACCCCGAGGTCGATGATATCCACGCCGCGGGCACGGACCTCCTCCTTTTTCCGGTCCAATTCGGCAAACAGGTACGGAGGAAGGGCCTTTATCCGTGTGGAAAGCGGAAATCGGCTCATCTCTTCATTTTCTCCTCGTGGAGGGTAGGCTATTGGGCTACGACCCGGTTGGTCAGGGATCCGATCCCTTCGATCTCGATGGTCATGACGTCTCCGACCTGCACAGGGCCGACCCCCGGAGGGGTTCCGGTCGCAATGATGTCGCCGGGATACAGGGTCATGACGTGCGATATATGCTCCACCAGCGCGAACACCGATATTTCCATCTCCCGGGTGTTGAACTCCTGCTTCACCTGGCCGTTCACGAGACAGCGGACCTGCAGGGCGGAAGGGTCAAGATCCGTTTCGATCCAGGGGCCAAGTGGAGCGAAGGTGTCGAACCCCTTCGCTCGCGCGAACTGCACGTCCTTCGCCTGGAGGTCTCGTGCGGTCACGTCGTTGATGCAGGTGTACCCCAGGATCACCGACCGCGCATCCCCTGCCGCCACGTCCTTCGCCCTCTTCCCGATGACGACGGCCAGCTCCGCCTCGTAGTCCACCCGTTGGGAGGCGCGAGGGTACACCACGTCGCCGCCCGGGTCATTGAGCGCGGAGGGGGCCTTGAGGAAGATGAGTGGCTCCTCGGGGATCGCCATCCCCATCTCCCGCGCATGGCCCTTGTAGATAAACCCGATGGCGACGATCTTGGAGGGGACTACGGGAGCGAGGAGGCGGACATCGGCAAGCGGCCGCACGGAACCGGTATCCCGGATACCCTCGAACGGCGATCCGTCAAGCTCCCGGATCTCCCCCCTTTCCGGATCGACGAGGCCGTACGCGACATTGCCCCGGAAATCGAACCGCGCGATCTTCAAGACATCACACCCCCAGCACCGCGTTCATGTCATAGACCCCGGCCGGCTTTCCGATGACCCAGGATGCGGCCCGCACGGCTCCCCGGGCAAACGTGTCCCGGCTGTGAGCCCGGTGGGTGATCTCGAGCCTCTCCCCGATGCCGCCGAACACGAGGGTATGTTCGCCCACCACGTCGCCCGCCCGTACCGCAAACACCCCGATCTCCTTCCGGGGCCGTTCCCCGACCATTCCGTGGCGGCCGTAGACTCCCGCCTCCTTCATCTCCCGGCCGAGCGCGCCGGCCACCACGTCGGCGAGCTTCACTGCCGTCCCCGAGGGCGAATCTTTCTTGAACCGGTGGTGCGTCTCGACGATCTCCACGTCGAAGTCGTCGCCGAGTACCCGGGCCACGTCTGCCGCCATCCGGAACATCAGGTTCACCCCCACGCTCATGTTCGGGGATAAAACGCAGGCGATCCCTTTCGCCGATTCCCGTATCTCCGCAGTCTGCTCACGCGTCAGGCCGGTGCTCCCGATCACGATCGGTTTCCCGGCGACGGCGGCTTCTGCAGCGTGCCTGGCGGACGACTCCGCATGGGTGAAGTCGATCGCCACGTCCGCCCGGGCGATCGCCGAGGAAAAATCGCTCGTGACGACAACCCCCGCCGTTCCCGCCCCGGCGGCCTCGAAGGCGTCCCGCCCCAGCTGCGGGTGACCCGGCATTTCCACCGCACCTCCGAGCACCAGCCCCTGCGGTCGCTCCCGGAGCACGTCGAGGATCGCCCGCCCCATCCTTCCCATCGCCCCGCATACGACTACCTTCGCCACGTCTTCCTCTCCCGGAATCGTCAGATAAGCTTCATGTCGGAAAGCGTCCTGGCGAGCACTTTCCGGTTTGCATCCGCCATCGGGGAGAGAGGAAGACGGAATTCCTCGCGGATCTTTTTCATCATGGCGAGGGCCGTCTTGGCGGGAATGGGATTGGTCTCGAGGAACAGCGCATGGAAGAGCGGCCACAGGTGGTAATGGATGTCCCTCGCCCGGGAGATCTCACCGATGACATAGGTGTCGTACAGCTCCGCCATCAGCCGGGGGGCGACGTTGGACGCAACGGAGATCACCCCTTTCGCGCCCAGCGCCATCATCGGGAAGAACAGGGCATCGTCACCGGAGAGGACGCAGAACTTCTTGGGGGTCATCCGGATGATGTCGCACACCTGGGTCAGGTTGCCCGATGCCTCCTTCACCCCCACGATGTTCGGAATCTCGGCCAGCCGGGCCACGGTCTGGGGGGCCATATTCACGCCGGTCCTTCCCGGGACGTTGTAGAGGATGATCGGGATGTCGGCCGACTCCGCCACGGCACGGAAGTGCCGGAGGAGACCGTCCTGGGTCGGCTTGTTGTAGTACGGCGTGATGACAAGCGCCCCGCTGACCCCCGCCTTTTTCGCGTAGCGGGTCAGGGCGACGGCCTCCTTCGTATTATTGGACCCGGTTCCGGCGATCACGGGAACACGGCCGTCCGCGGATTCGAGCACGATGTCGATGACGCGTTCGTGCTCTTCGAAGGACAGCGTGGCCGACTCCCCCGTGGTGCCGCAGGGAACGATCCCGTCCGTGCCGCTGTCAATCTGGAATGTCACGAGTTTCTTCAACGCGTTTTTGTCCAGATTCCCGTTCCGGAACGGCGTGACTGTCGCGACAATGGCCCCGTGAAACATCGTCTCCTCCCCCCTTAATAACGGTAGGCTTCCTCGGTGATCACCCCGTCGCAGGACCACGAGGTGTCGCCCTCCAGATAGACCTTGCCGAACCCTTTCTTGGCCGGGTCGAAGTGGATGACCAGATCCTCCCCCCCCTCGTACGGACGGTCACCGGAGGACGGACGAAGCCGTGAACGGCCGAGAGAATGCCGCAGGCCACCGCCCCGGTTCCGCATGCGAGCGTTTCCCCCTCCACCCCGCGCTCATAGGTACGGACCCATACTATGCCGTTTCGTACCTGCGCGAAATTCACGTTGGTCCCCCTCGGCGCAAAGGCGCGGTGGTTGCGTATCCCCCGCCCCACCGCGATGATGTCCCTCTTTTCGATCCCCGGAACGAACAGCACGACGTGCGGAACGCCCGTGTCGAGGTAGGAGTACCGGAGTTTTCTCCCGCGAAGCGTAAGCGTCCTGTCCGTGGCGAGTCCGCGGGGGGTGGTTATCCGGAGCTTTACCCGGGGGCCGGAAACCTCGGCGCAGATGATACCCGCCAGCGTCTCGAACGCCATCGACCGGCCCGCGATCCGCCGTTCGGATGCGTACCGTGCGGCGCAGCGGGCCCCGTTCCCGCACATTTCCGCCGTGGTACCGTCCGCATTGAAGAATCGCCACCGGAAATCGGCCCTGCGGGATCGGTGGATGAAGATCATTCCGTCGGCCCCGATCGACCGCGACCGGTCGCACACCTTTTCGGCGAAATGGGGGAGGTCGACTCCCTTCATGACGTCGTTACGATTGTCGACCAGCAGGAAATCGTTGCCGCTGCCGTTCAACTTGGAAAAGGGGATTCCCTTCTTCACGTCCGCTCCGCTTCCGGAAAATGTCCCGCTATGGTAGCAGATTGATTTCTCCTGTTCCATCATCACCGGGGATCCCGTCCGGTCTCGGGGCGCCTTTGCCTACCTTCGTCGGCGGGTGAGGAACGACGCGGTCCGTTCCCCCCGTGTCAGGTCCCGTATCGTCTCTCTCTGCCTCACCACCTCGAACCGCGTTCCGCTCACCATCACCTCCGCGGCGCGAGGGCGCGAGTTGTACGTCGAGGACATCGAAAAACCGTAGGCGCCCGCGCTCATTACCGCCATGAGCTCTCCTGCGCGTAAGGCGGGAAGTTCCCGGTCCTTTGCGAGGAAATCCCCCGATTCGCAGACAGGCCCAACCACGTCCGCCATCACCTTTTTCCTCCCACGAACCGCCACGGGGACGAGCCTGTGGAAGGAGCCGTAGAGCGACGGCCGTGCGAGATCGTTCATCGCCGCATCGACGATGAAAAACTGCTTCCCCTTCCCTTTCCCCTCCTGGGAGGGCTTGGTGTAGAGCATGCGTGTGAGCAGCACCCCCGCGTTCCCCACGAGCACCCGTCCCGGCTCGAGAATGACCGTGACCGGAAGGCCCCGGAATGCGCCCACGATGGCGTCCGCATATTGCTGCGGGTCCGGCGGGATCTCGTCCTCGTAAGTGATTCCGAGCCCCCCCCCGATATCGACATACCGGATATCGAGCCCCTTGCGCATCAGACGGTCGACCAGCGCCCGGACCCTGCCGGCAGCGTCCAGGAAGGGGGAGATTTCCGTTAGCTGGGAGCCGATGTGGCAGTCCACCCCGATGACCTCGATATGCCTGCGCTTCGCCGCCCACTCGTAGTCCCGCATCGCCTGGTCGATGTGGATGCCGAACTTGTTCTTCGAAAGCCCTGTGGAGATGTACGGGTGGGTTCTCGGGTCCACGTCCGGGTTCACACGAAGGGAGACGGGCGCCCGTTTCCGCATTCCGCGCGCAATCTCGTCGATCTTCTCCAGCTCCTGCCGGGACTCCACGTTGAACATCAGGATCCCCCGCCGGAGGGCCTCGGCGATTTCCCACTCCATCTTCCCGACTCCGGAGTACACGATCCGGGAGGTGGGTGCGCCCGCCGCGATCGCGCGGGAAAGCTCTCCCCCGGACACGATGTCCACCCCGCTCCCGAGGTTGGTAAACGTCCGGATGATGGAGCCGTTCGGGTTCGCTTTCATCGAGTAGCAGATGATGTGAGGAATGCCGGAGAACGCCCGGTCGAATACACCGTAGTGGCGGGATAGGGTCGCGTGACTGTATACGTATACGGGCGTTCCCACGGCATCGGCGATTCGCCGGAGGGGGACCCCCTCGCAAACCATCTCCCCGTCCTGTATTGCGAAATGGTGCATCGTTTCACCTCGTCCGGGATTGAACCTGCCAGGGAGCCGTCCTCCCCCTCAGCGGCTCTGGCTTCGCCTTGCGCCCGCATGCGGAAAGAAGGCCGATAACGATGAGAAACAGGGCGAGGGCGAGGCAAGCGCGGACGCCCCTGGTCCGGGCACTCATGATTTTTTCAGCGCCTCCAGCCGTGTCTTCACGCGTCTCGGCCCGGTCCCGCCCCGGACGTTGCGCATCCGGACGGAATTCGTAAGAGACACGAAATCGCCGATGTCCTCGCCGATCTTGCGCGAAAAGGAGTGGAACTCCTTCAGGCTCAGGTCCTTTAGACGTTTCCCGTTCTTTTCGCAATAGAGGACGATCTTTCCGGTGATCTCATGGGCTTTCCGGAACGGCATCCCTTTTCGGGCCAGATAATCGGCAAGGTCCGTGGCGGTCAGGAACCCGTCATCGCACGCCGCGCGCATCCGGTCCTCGTCGACCGTCATCCCCCGGATCAGCAGCGCCGCTCCGATGAGGGACTCCTTCACCGTTCGCGCCGAGTCGAACACCGGCTCCTTGTCCTCCTGCATGTCACGGTTGTAGGCAAGCGGAAGCCCCTTCATCACGGTGAGCAGGTTCATCAGGTTGCCGTATGCCCGGCCCGCCTTCCCCCGGATGAGCTCGGGTACGTCGGGATTCTTCTTCTGCGGCATGATGCTGCTCCCAGTGCAAAGCGAATCGGGCAGCGAGAGAAACCCGAACTCGGCGGAGGACCAGTAAACCATCTCCTCGGAGAGCCGCGACAGATGCATCATGGCCATTGCGCAGGCATAGAGGAAGTCCGCAGCGAAATCGCGGTCGGACACGGCGTCGATGCTGTTCTCGGTCACCTCCTCCATGCCGAGTTCCGCCGCGACAAATTCCCGGTCGACCGGAAAGGAGGTTCCCGCAAGGGCTCCCGCCCCGAGGGGGGAGACGTTCGTCCTCCTTCGGGCGTCCCGGAAGCGGTCCTGGTCCCGTGAAAGCATTTCGTGGTAGGCGAGAAGATAATGGGAGAAGAGCACCGGCTGGGCCCTTTGCATGTGCGTATACCCGGGCATCACGACGCCGAAAAACTCCTCCGCCCGCGTCAGGATCGCCTCCTTGACCTTGTCCATCATCAAAACGATGTCATCGATCGAATCGCGCAGGTACAGGCGCAGGTCAAGCGATACCTGGTCATTCCTGCTCCTCCCCGTGTGGAGCTTTCCCCCGATCTTCCCCACTTTCCGGATCAAAAACTGCTCCACCGCCATGTGGATATCTTCCTGGGAGGAGTGAAAGGAGAGCTTCCCCTCATCGATCTCCTGCCGAATGGCCGTCAGGGCCGCGACGATCTTCCTGGCTTCCCCCTGCGGGATGATCTTCTGTCTCCCTAGCATCCGCGCGTGGGCGATGCTACCCTCGATGTCGTGACGGTACAGGAGTACGTCGTAAGGAATCGACGCCGTGAAATCCTCGACGAAGGCGTCGATCTGCCCGTCGAACCTTCCGCTCCACGGTTTTTTCTTCTTTGCCATGTCAGCGCTTCCGGTTCCTGCGCATCGCCCGGATCTTGAGCCGAAGCGCGTTGATCTTCACGAACCCCTCCGCATCGCGTTGGTCGAACACGGTCTCCTTCTCGAACGTGGCGAAATCGCCCCGATAGAGAGAGACGGGGCTCGATCGTCCCACCACGGTGCAGCTTCCCTTGTACAGCTTCAGCCGCGCGGTGCCGGTCACGTTCTCCTGGCTCTTCTCCACCATCCCCCTGATCAACTCCATCTCCGGGGAGTACCAGTAGCCGTAATAGATAAGTTCGGCGAACTTGGGAATCAACGAGTCCCGGAAATGCATCACTTCCCGGTCGAGAGTGATCGATTCGACCGCCCGGTGCCCAACGTAAAGGATGGTCGCCCCCGGTGTCTCGTACACGCCACGGGACTTGATCCCCACGTACCGGTTCTCGACCAGATCGACCCGGCCGATCCCGTTGATCCCCCCCAGCCTGTTGAGATACGCGAGGAGCTTCGCCGGTCCCATTTTCTTCCCGCCTACCGCCACGGGAACCCCCCGCACGTAATCGATCTCCACGTATGTCGGCTTGTCCGGAGCCTTCTCGGGGGAACGGGTAAGGACGAACATGTCCTCTGGCGGCTCCGCCGCCGGGTCTTCGAGGATCCCCCCCTCGAAGCTGATGTGCATGAGATTCCGGTCGCTCGAGTACGGTTTCCGCACCGTCACAGGGGTCGGGATGCCATGCTTCTTCGCATATTCCACGAGGTCGGTCCGCGACCGGAAATCCCACTCCCGCCAGGGCGTGATGACGCGTATGCCGGGCATGAGCGAGTAGTAGGTGAGCTCGAACCGGACCTGGTCGTTCCCCTTGCCGGTCGAACCGTGCGATACGGCGTCCGCCTTCTCCTTGCGGGCCACCTCGATCTGCTTCTTCGCGATGAGAGGCCGGGCGATGGAGGTTCCGAGGAGGTATGACCCCTCGTACACCGCGTTCGCCATGAGGGCGGGGAAGATGAAATCCCGGACGAATTCGTCCTGGACGTTTTCCACGTACACCTTCGAGGCGCCGGTCTTCTTCGCCTTGGCGCGGACGGGCGCGAGTTCCTCCCCCTGGCCGAGATCCGCCACGTAGGCGATCACCTCGCAGTCGTACGTCTCGATCAACCACCGGAGGATGACCGACGTGTCAAGCCCCCCGGAATACGCGAGCACGACCTTCTTCACTTTTTCCACTTCTTTCCCCTCCCTACGATCCATGTGGGATGAGTTTCACCAGGATGGCCATCTGCGCATGCAGACGGTTCTCCGCCTGGTCGAACACGGCGGATCGGGTCCCTTCGATAACCTCGTCGGTGATCTCCTCTCCGCGATGTGCAGGGAGGCAGTGCATCACGATCGCATTCTTCCCCGCCACCCGGAGCAGATCGGAATCGATGCGGTAACCGCGGAAGGCCGCGAGGCGTTTGCGCCGCTCCTTTTCCTGCCCCATGCTCGTCCAAACGTCGGTATACAGGATGTCCGCCTTTCTTGCCGCCTCGACCGGATCCTGCAACACCCGGACGTCCCCCTTTCCTATCGCCTCCGCCTCCTGGCGGATCCTCGCGGAAGGCTCGTATCCCTTCGGGCATGCGACGCGTAATGTAAACCCGATGAGGTGGGCCGCTTCCACCCAGGAGTTCGCAACGTTGTTCCCGTCACCGACATAGGCGACGCGCATCCGGCGCAGGTCGAAGCCGCGCTCCCGGGCCGTCATGAGATCGGCGAGAACCTGGCATGGGTGGTGGTCATCGGTCAGTCCGTTGATCACGGGGACGGACGCCGCGACAGCCATCTCTTCGGCGAAGAGGTGGGAGAACGTCCGGATCATGATCCCGTCCGTATACCGGGAAAGGACGCGGGAGGTGTCCCGGACGGGCTCTCCGCGGCCGATCTGGGTGTCCGCCGGGGAAAGGAATAGGGCGTGTCCGCCCAGCCTGGCCATCCCCACCTCGAACGACACCCGGGTCCTCGTGGACGCTTTCTGGAACACCATGGCCAGCGACTTGCCTGCGAGCGGGCGCGGAGCGTTCCGTCGCCTCCACCGCCGCTTCCATGCACGACCGGAAGAGACGAGGGAAAGGACCTCTCGCCCGGTAAGGTCGAGAATCCGAAGGAGATCCTTCTTCACTTCCGCCCCCCCCCGGGCAGGGAGCCCTCGAGAATCGAGAGGGCCTGCTGGATCTCCCCGTCGGTGACGGTCAGCGGAGGGAGAAACCGCAGGACATTCCCCGCCGTGCTGTTCACGACTAGTCCGCTCACAAGGCACCGGTTCGCGAGCTCCCGGGTCTCCCCGTTCATTTCGATCGCGAGCATGAGCCCCATGCCCCGGACCTCCCGGATGTCCTCCCGGCGGGACGCCAACTTCCGGAGGCCCTCCGCGAACAGATCCCCCTTGCGTCGGACCTCGTCGAGAAATCCCGGCGTCCGAAGCGTATCGAGTACGACTCTTGACGCGGCGCAGCAGACCGGGTTCCCTCCGAACGTGGCGCCGTGTGTTCCGGGGCCGAAGGACGCGGCGACTTCGTCGTGCGCCACGACAGCGCCCAGCGGGAGACCGTTGGCCAGTCCCTTCGCCAGAGTGACTATATCGGGCGTGATTCCGAACTGCTCGCTCGCAAGGAACGAACCGGTTCGCCCCAGGCCGGTCTGGATCTCGTCCACCACCATCAGGATCCCTTTTTCCCTGCAGAGCTGCTCGGCAGCCGGCAGGTATCCGGGGAGAGGAACCCGGACGCCGCTCTCCCCCTGGATCGGCTCGATGAGGAACGCGCACGTTTTGTCCGTAAGGGCTGCCTCGAGGGCTGCCACGTCCCCAAACGGCACCGTCCGGAACCCGGGCAGCAGAGGCTCGAACCCCTTGTGCAATCTCGGCTGGGCCGTTGCGGACAGTCCCCCGTAGGTGCGTCCGTGGAAGGAACCTTCCGCCACGACGATCTCGTGGGTACCCGCCTTTCCCCGGTCCGCGGACCACTTCCTTGCGAGTTTGATCGCCGCCTCGTTCGCCTCGGTTCCGCTGTTGCAGAAAAAGACCTTGCCGCCGGTCGTGGAGGCGGACACGAGCCTTCCCAGTTCCGCCTGAACAGGCACATGGAAGAGGTTGGAGACGTGAACAAGGTTTTTCACCTGCAGGGAGACCGCTTGCGATACCCCGGGGTGGGCGTGCCCCAGCAGGGTGACCGCTATCCCCCCCAGAAAATCGAGATATTCCCTTCCGTCGACGTCGAACAGCCGCGTTCCTTCCCCCCGGACGAAGACGACGGGGTTGCGGGAGTAGTTCCCCATCTGGTACGTCTGCGTCATGGCGATGATCTCGGAGGACGTCATTCCCGTCACGTTCCCGGCTCCGCGGGGATGATCTCCGTCCCGATGCCGGCATCGGTGAAGATTTCCAAAATCACGCTGTGGGGGACTCGCCCATCGAGAATGTGCACCTTTCTCACCCCCTTGCCCAGCGCCGTCAATCCGCATTCCACCTTGGGAATCATCCCGCCGGTGATCGTCCCGCCCATGATGGCCGCCGCCGTATCGTCAGCGGTCATGGTGGACACGAGGTTCCCCTGAGGGTCCATCACCCCGGGGACATCGGTCAGAAGGATGAGCTTCTCCGCGGAGAGCGCCCCGGCCACCTCGGCGGCGACGGTGTCCCCGTTGATGTTGTACGCTTCCCCCTGCTCGCCCACCCCGATCGGCGCGATGACGGGCACGAAGCCGCTCTTTTCCAGTGTGCGGAGAATGTCCGGGCAGACCTCGACCACATCTCCCACGAGCCCCAGGTCCAGAGGCGGGGCAGCGCCCCCCGCGGGGGAGGGGGCGAAATGTTTCCGCGCGCGGATCAGCTCCCCGTCCTTCCCCGTCAGCCCGACCGCCTTGCCACCGAACAGGTTGATCAGGGCGACGATCCGCTTGTTCACCGTCCCCCCGAGCACCATCTCCACCACTTCCATCGCGTCGGGGGAGGTCACCCGCAGTCCCTCCTTGCGCTGGAAGGGAATCGAAAGCTTCTCCAGCATGCGGTCGATCTGGGGTCCTCCTCCGTGGACGACGACCGGTCGTATCCCGACGTATTGCAGCAGAACGATGTTCTCCGCGAACGAGGACATCCTCTCCTCGCCCACCATCGCCGCGCCGCCGTACTTGATGACGACGGTTTTCCCGCTGAACTCCCGGATGTAGGGGAGCGCTTCGGTGAGCGTCCGGGCCTTCTGGAGGTACTCCTGCATGTCTTCCATGATTCCGTCCCTCAGAGAATGTAGCGGCTGACATCCACGTCCCGGACGATGTCGGCGAGTTTCTCCTCCACGTATTCCGCCGGGACGACGATCTCCTGCCCGACGATCTCCGGGGCGGAGAACAGGAGGTCCTCCAGCAGCTTTTCCATGATCGTGTGAAGCCGGCGCGCCCCGATGTTCTCCGTGCGGTCATTCACCTCGCATGCCATCTCGGCGATCCTGTCCACCGCCTCCGGGGTGAAGGTAAGCCGGACCCCCTCCGTGGCGAGCAGCTCCGTGTACTGCCGGGTGAGGGAGCCATGCGGCTCGGTCAGGATGCGCACGAAATCCTCCCGGGTGAGGGGGGCAAGTTCGACCCGGATGGGGAACCTGCCCTGCATCTCCGGGATGAGATCGGAGGGCTTCGTCATGTGGAACGCACCGGCGGCGATGAACAGAATATGGTCCGTCCGGACCATCCCGTATTTCGTGGTGACGTTCGACCCTTCCACGATGGGCAGGAGGTCCCGCTGAACCCCTTGGCGCGAAACGTCCGGGCCGACCGCGGACTCCCGTCCCGCGATCTTGTCGATCTCGTCCAGGAAGACGATCCCGCTCTGCTCCGTTCGACGAACGGCCAGCGTCTTCACCTGGTCCATGTCGATCATCCGCGCCGCTTCCTCCTTCTCGAGAAACGCGAGGGCCTCCGGGACTCGTATTCGTTTCCGTCGGACCTTCTTGGGAAAGAGATTCCCCAGCATCTCCTGCAGATTCCCTTCGAGTCCCTCCCCGCCGCCTCCGGTAACGCCGATGAGGTCGATCGGCGGCATTCCGCTCTCGCGGACCTCGATCTCCACCATGCGGTCCGAAAGCTTTCCTTCCCGGAGCATGGCCCGCATCCTCTCCCTCGACTCCCTGCCCGCCTCCGGCGGGTCCGCCGGCTGCTCTCCGGGACGGTTCGGACGGGGAGGAAGGAGGATGTCCAGCAGGCGCTCCTCGGCGCTTCCACGCGCCCGGATCGCCACCTTTTCCATCTCCTCGGCGCGCACCATGTGGACGGCGATCTCGGCAAGGTCCCGGATCATCGACTCCACGTCCCGTCCGACATACCCTACCTCGGTGAATTTGGAGGCCTCGACCTTTACGAACGGGGCCTGGGCCAGGCGCGCGAGGCGGCGTGCGATCTCGGTTTTTCCCACGCCGGTCGGTCCCACCATAATGATGTTCTTCGGGGCGATCTCCTCCCGGAGTTCCTCCGGGACCTGCATTCGTCTCCACCGGTTCCGCAGGGCGATGGCGACGGCGCGCTTCGCCTTCTGCTGCCCCACGATGAAACGGTCCAGTTCCGCCACGATCTCGCGGGGGACCATCGGCAGGCCGCCCGGCAACTCCGGTTTCCTCCCGGTCACGACGCGGCCACTTCCTCGGCCACGGCATTCGCATTGGTGTATATGCAGATCTCGGAGGCGATACGAAGCGCCTCGCGGGCGATGTCGATGGCCGGCTTGTCGGTGTGGAGCAGCATGGCGCGGGCCGCCGCCATGGCATAGGACCCGCCGGACCCCACCCCGATCACGCCGTCATCCGGCTCGACAACGTCCCCGTTGCCGGAAAGAAGCATCAGGTCTCTCCCGTCGGTTACGACCATGAGGGCGTCCAGCCGCCGGAGAACCCTGTCCGTCCTCCAATCCTTGGCGAGTTCCACCGCGGCACGCCGGAGATTTCCCCTGAACTCCTCCAGCTTCCCCTCGAACTT
Source organism: uncultured delta proteobacterium (assembly GCA_963811025.1). Lineage (GTDB taxonomy): Bacteria > Desulfobacterota > Deferrimicrobia > Deferrimicrobiales > Deferrimicrobiaceae > CSP1-8. The sequence goes on along the minus strand of CAWEPX010000031.1, from coordinate 262,811 downwards.
CTCGAACAGGGTGAAGGCGTCCGCCGTGGCGCCCGCAAACCCCGCCACGACACGGTCCTGATGCAGGCGGCGTATCTTGCGCGCCGTGTGCTTCAGGACGGTATTCCCTATCGTCACCTGTCCGTCTCCCGCCATCGCGACCCGCCCATCGCGTGAGACCGCGATGATCGTCGTTCCCCGTGCCTCCTTCAATTCCCCTCTTCCCTTCTGCCGGAGGGTACCGGCTTTCTCCGTGGAGCCGACCCGGTTGCCCGCGGGTGTGCCTGCTCGTAGGCGCGGACGAGGTGGCTCACGTTCACTCTCGCGTAACGCTGCGTCGTGGAGAGCGAGGCATGCCCCAGCATCTCCTGGATGGCGCGAAGGTCTGCGCCCGACTCCAACAGGTGTGTCGCAAAGGAATGCCGGACGCCGTGGGGAGAGAGATGCCTCCCGATCCCGGCCCGCTCCAGGGCCCGGTCCAGGATGCGCGCAACGCTGCGCGCCGAAAGCGCCCCCCCCCGCAGGTTGCGGAAGAGCGCTCCCTCCCAATCGTCTGCCTCTCCCCGCTTGTCGGCCACCCGTCTTTCGGCAAGATACGAAGACAGGGCCTGAAGCGCCTTCTCCCCCGCGGGGACAACCCTCACCTTGCGTCCCTTTCCCCGGACCCGGACGGTCCCCTCTTCCAGCGTAACATCCATCCTCCGCAGGGAGACGAGCTCCCCGACGCGCAGCCCCGAGGAATAGAGGAGTTCGAGGATCGCCGCGTCCCGCTTCCCCGCTTCCCCTTCCGCGGGAAGGGATCGCAACAAATCCATCATCTCGTCCACCGGAAGAAATTCCGGCAGGCGCACCGTCCGACGGGGAGCCGTGATCCCGGCGGCGGGATTCCCCGTGACCTTCCCCACGGTGACCAGGAAGGAGAAGAAGGTGCGGAGGGCCGCAATCTTCCTCGCCATGGTCGACCCTTTCTTCCCGGGATATCGCGCGGCGAGGAAACGGCGCATGTCTGCGACCGACACCGATGCCCACGAGCCGGGACCGGCGTGCGGGGAAAACCCCTTGCCCGTTTCCGACAGGAATTGGCGGAGTTCGGAAACCTCACGGAGGTAGGCTCGCACCGTCTCGCGCGAGGCATTCCTCTCGGAAAGAAGAAACCGGGAGAATTGCTCGATGGCGGAATCCAACCCCTTGCCCATCCCTTCTCCCCGTCAGGGGAAAAGATTTATGTAACACACAAGGGGTTAAAATTAAACATTCTTCTGCGGAATTCTCCGATCGAGGAGAGCGCCAGGTCCGCCTGTCTGCCCTTCCGGTCCCGCTTCCTGCCCCCGGGGGGAACAGGAAGAAGGCCGAAGTTGGCGTTCATCGGCTGGAAAGCACCCCGGCCGGGAGAGGTGATGTGCCGCATCAGCGCCCCGACCATCGACTCCTCCGGAAATTCGGGGGGTTCCTTCCCGGCAACCCGGGCGGCGGCGGAGATCGCCGCGACGAAACCGGAGGCGTTGGACTCTGCGTACCCCTCGACCCCCGTGATCTGCCCCGCAAAGAAGAGGCCCTGCCGGTTCCTGAATTCCATGGTGGGACGCAGGTGCCGGGGAGAGTCGAGGAAGCTGTTGCGATGGACCGACCCGTACCGGAGGAACTTCGCCCGGCCAAGCCCCGGGATCAGGGAAAAGACCCGTTCCTGTTCCGGGTAGGCGAGTTTCGTCTGGAATCCGACGAGATTGTACATCGTCCCCGCCTCGTTTTCCTTGCGAAGCTGGACGACGGCGTGCGGGACTGCTCCCGTCCGGGGGTCCCGGAGCCCGACCGGCCGCATGGGCCCGTAGAGAAGTGTTTCCGGCCCCCGGCGGGCGAGAACCTCGATGGGCATGCACGATTCGAAGTACCGCCCCTCCTCGAATTCCCGGGCCGGGACGACGCGCGCCGACAGCAATGCCGAGAGGAACTCCTCACACTCGAGTCGCGTCATCGGGAAATTGAGGTAATCCCCCGATCCGTGTCCGTACCGGTCGGCGAAGAACCCCCGGTCCATCTCCAGGGAAGATGCGTCCACGATCGGGGAGATGGCGTCATAGAAGTAGAGGCCTATCCCGCCGAGGAGCGCGCTGATGCTTTCCGAGATCGCCACGGAAGGAATCGGGCCGCAGGCAAGGATGACGACGGGATCGTCCGGGATCTCCCTCGCCTCCTCCTCCCATACCCGGATATCGGGTCGGGCCCGCACCGCCTCCGTCACCAACCTGCCGAAAGCCTCCCTGTCCACCGCAAGTGCCTTCCCCGCGGGAACCCTGACCCGGTCGGCCAAGAAGAGGAGATTGGATCCCAGGGCCCGGAGCTCCGCCTTCAGAAGTCCCTTGCCGGAATCCGTCCGGTCCGCGCCCAGGGAATTGCTGCAGACCAGCTCGGCGAACCATCCGGTCCGGTGGGCGGGAGAGGAGACGCCCGGGCGCATCTCGAACAGGTCCACGGCCATCCCCGAGGCGGAGAGGACGAGCGCCGCCTCGGAACCGGCAAGCCCAGCCCCGACGACCGTGACCCGAGGGGGGGCGGCTCAGCCCCGGATGGACAAGGCTTGGTCACCGGCTGATTCCCCGAGCGCGGGGAGGAAGACCGAGAAGACGCTTCCGGTCTCCCGGAGAGGAGCGGACTTCGATGAACCCGTGGTGGTAGTGGACGATTCTCTGGGAAATGGCCAGCCCCAGGCCCGTGCCTTCCACTTTGGAGGTGAAAAAGGGGTGGAAGATCTTTCCGATGATGTCGGGAGCGATCCCCTTTCCCGTGTCGCTCACCGTGGTAACCACGTACGGTTGGCCGTGGCGGATCTGGGTAAAGAGGTCGATCGTCACGGTACCGCCGCGGAGCGTTGCCTGGATGGCGTTGCGGACGAGGTTCCAGAGGACCTGTTTCAGCTGCTCCGCATCGCCCTCGACGTGAAGGTCCTGCGTCGCCAGATTCTCGATGGCCACGTCTTTCTCCCGGGCCTCTCCCGTGCGCACGGCCTGAACGATCTCCGCCGCCATCCCGGTCATGTTCACGTGCCCCACGTTCTTCCTCTTCGGCCCCGCGTACACGAGGAAATCCGCGATGAGCCCGTTCAGGCGGGTGCTCTCCCTTTCGATGATGTCGAGAAGGGTCCGGGACATCACCGGCATGTCGGGTGACTCGCGAAGCATCTGGGAGGACCCGGTGATGGAGGCCAGGGGGTTTCGAATCTCGTGAGCAAGTCCCGCGGCAAGCTCCCCTACCCCCGCCAGCCGGTCGGCGATCCGGATCCGTTCCTCCATCTGCTTGACCGGGGTGAGGTCCTGGAAGATCACCACGTTTCCGATAACGATGCCGTCGGCATCCTTCATGGAGGAAGTGGAGAACCCGAGATAGATTTCCGTCCCGTCCCTCCGGCGGAAGACAATTTCCGGGCGCGGCATCAGAATGTCGGCACGGCCCAGCCCCAGGTCCAGCCCCGAAAGGACCTCCTTCACCGGCATTCCCATCACGTCTTGCTTGCTGGTGCCCAGGATGGAGCACGCGGTTTCGTTTATCAGGCTGACGCGGCCCTGTGTATCCAGGGTCAAGATCCCGGAGGGGATGTTCTCCACGACGTGCTTGTGGAAGGTCTCCAGCTGCTGCAAGGTGCTCTCCCGATCCTGCATCCCTTCGCGTGCCGCCCGGATGTCCTCCCCGAGGATCCCGGAAAGGACACCGGTAATAATGAAGCCGAGAGAATTGATGACGCTCGTACGGACGAACTGCGGCCACAGGATGACAGACGTTTCCGCTGCGGGGGGAGACAGGATCCCCTTCATCTCCAGATACAGAAGCGCCACATAGGAGGCTGCGGAGAGCGTCGCCCAGATTATCGCCCCCTGCATGTACATCTCCAGACTCCCCAGCAGGATCACGATGATGTACATGAACACGAAAACGCTGTCGTAGAGGCCGGTGGCGAAGATGATGAGGGAGACGAACGCGACATCCACGATCGCCTGGAGGATGAGAAACGGCAGGGGGATATCGCCGCCCCCCCAGAAGGCGTACCGGGCGAGCAGCCACCCGTACGACAATACGACAGCGACGTACAGGTACTGAAATCCGGCGGAAAGGACGAGATCCGGCTCCCGGACCTGGACGGAGACCGCCGAAACCAGAAGGGAAAGGGTGACCCCCGACCGCAGCAGGAGGAGATTCCTGCTTTTTATCTTCTCTTCTTTCCGGCCCCGTCCGGGGACCGAGGACAAGTCTACCCTCCCACGACGCCGGCCAGCTTGAAGATGGGGAGATACATCGCGATGACGAGCCCTCCGATGACCACTCCCAGGAAGATCATGAGCATCGGCTCCAGGAGGGACGTCAACGCTCCCACGGCCGCATCGACTTCGTCGTCGTAGAAATCCGCGATCTTGTTGAGCATCGTATCGAGAGCGCCCGTTGCCTCTCCCACGCTGACCATCTGGGTCACCATGACGGGGAACACCTTGCTGTCGGCCAGCGGCTCCGAAATGGTCTTCCCTTCACTGATGCTCGTCCGGGCCTTTATGACCGCCTCTTCGATGATCTTGTTCCCGGCCGATTTGGCCACGATGTCCATGCTTTCCAGGATCGGGACGCCGCTGGAAACCATCGTGCCCAGCGTGCGCGCGAACCGCGCCACCGCGATCTTGCGGAGAAGGTCGCCGAGTACCGGCAAACGGAGGAGGAGGCGGTCAATCCGGCGTCGTCCCCCTTCCTGCTTGTAATACCATCGGAGTCCGAGTACCAGCAGAAAGATCAGCACCAAGGCGAGAAGGAAATATTTCCGGGTATAATCGCTGATGGCAAGGACGATCATGGTCGGTGCGGGCAGGGCTGCCCCGAAATCCTGGAACATTTGCCCGAAGATCGGGATCACGTAGAGGAGCAGGACCGTGGTCACGATGAGCGCGACCGCGAGGATCGTCGCGGGGTACACCATCGCGCTCTTGACCTGCTTGGCGAGCTTCATCGCCTTTTCGATATAGGCCGCAAGGCGCGCCAGGATCGTATCGAGAATGCCGCCCACCTCCCCGGCGGAAACCAGGTTGACGAAGAGCTCGTCGAACACCTTCGGGTGCTTTTCCAGCGCGTCCGCGAAGGTCGACCCGCTCTCCACGTCCTCCTTGACCTTGAGGATCACCTTTTTGAACGCCTGGTTCTCCTGCTGCATCCCGAGGATGTCCAGGCACTGGACCAGAGGAAGCCCCGCATCGATCATCGTGGCGAACTGCCGGGTGAATATCGCAAGCTCCCTGCGGGAGACCTTCCCTCCACGACCGGGAATCCTAAAGCTCAGGTCCCTCGGTTTGTTCTTGATCTTTACGGGAACGATCTGTTGCCGTCGAAGTTGCGCGATGACAAAGGCCTCGTTCGGGGCCTCGATCTCTCCCGTCATCGTTCCGCCTACCCTCGTTCTTCCTTCCCACATGAATTTCGCCATCGTTTCCTCCGGGCTGCGGCCCTACACCTTCCTTCCGAGGCCGTGTGAGACCCCGGCAGAGGGAGACGCCGACAACAGGTTCCTGAATTCCTCGGGGTCGGGGCTCCTCCCGACCGCGTCGTCCAACGTGATGCTCCGCTTGAGATAAGCGGTGAGAAGGGACTGGTTCATCGTCTGCATTCCGAACTTTGCCTGCCCCACCTGCATCTGGGAATAGACCTGGTGGATCTTCTCCTCCCGGATCAGGTTCCGAATGGCGGAGTTCGGGATCATGACCTCCAGCGCCAGGACCCGGCCGCCTCCGGTGGCCTTGGGGATGAGGATTTGCGATAGCACTCCCTCGAGAATGAACGACAGCTGGGCCCGCACCTGCGGCTGCTGGTAGGGAGGAAAAACATCGAGAATTCGGTTGATCGTCTGTACGGCCGAGTTCGTGTGGAGGGTCGCGAACACCAGGTGCCCCGTTTCCGCCACGGTCAGTGCCGCCTCGATCGTCTCGAGATCCCGCATCTCGCCGATGAGGACGACGTCGGGATCCTGTCGCAGGATGTATTTCAGGGCCCTCTTGAAGCTCTGCGTATCCGCGTTCACCTCGCGCTGGTTGACGAGGCACTTCTTGTGGGGGTGCAGGTACTCGATCGGGTCCTCCACCGTGACGATGTGCTCCTGGCGCTCCGAATTGATCTTGTCGATCATCGCGGCAAGCGTCGTGGACTTTCCCGACCCCGTCGGGCCGGTGACAAGCACAAGTCCCCTCGGCTTTTTGCACAACTCCCTGGCCACTAGAGGGAGCCCCAGTTCATCGAACGACCGTATCTTGAACGGAATCGTCCGGAACGCGCCGGCCGTCGCTCCCCGCTGCATGTAGATGTTCGCCCGGAACCGGCTCAACCCCTTCACGCCGAAGGAGAGATCAAGCTCCCAGTCCTCCTCGAACCGCTGCTTCTGCGCCTCGGTGAGGATACTGTAGCAAATACGCTTCGTGTCCTGAGGAGTAAGCGGTTCGGCGGGCAGCGGGAGAAGCCTGCCGTCGACCCGGATCGTGGGCGGGACCCCGGTCGTGATGTGGAGGTCCGATGCCCCCTTTTCGTACATCGCGCTCAACAGTTCGTGGATGGTCAACATCTATCCCGGTCTCCCTCCGTTTTCGTCAATCCGGAGCCGTCACCCGCAGAACCTCTTCGAGTGTCGTTACTCCTTCCTCTACCTTCGTCAGGCCCGACTGCCTGAGCGTCTTCATTCCCAGGCGGATTGCCGCACTCTTGATGTCGGGCGCCGACCCCCCGCGCAGGACAATATCCTTGATCTCCGCCCGGACCGGCATCACTTCATAGAGGGCCACGCGCCCCCGAAACCCCGTCCTGTTGCACTCGTCGCACCCTTTTCCCCTGCGCAGCCGTACCTCCTTCAAACGTTCGGTTTTCATCCCGGCATCGGACAGCGCCTTCAGGGGAATCTTCAATTCCTCTTTGCAGTTCTCGCACACCCGGCGCGCCAGCCGCTGCGCGAGGATCAGGTTGAGCGACGAGGAAACGAGGAACGGTTCGATCCCCATGTTGAGCATCCGGGTGATCGTGCTGGGAGCGTCGTTCGTGTGAAGTGTGGAGAGGACGAGGTGACCGGTAAGGGCCGCCTTCACGCCGATCTCCGCCGTTTCGTAATCGCGAATCTCGCCCACCATGATGATGTCCGGGTCCTGTCGGAGGAAGGAGCGCAGCGAGGCAGCGAACGTGAGTCCGATTTCCTCCTTGACCTGCACCTGGTTGATCCCGGCGAAATTGTACTCCACCGGGTCCTCGCACGTGGAGATGTTGTCGCTCGTCTTGTTCAGATCCGACAGGCCGGAGTACAGGGTCGTCGTCTTCCCCGAACCGGTAGGACCCGTGACCAGGACCATCCCGTAGGGGCGGTGAATCGCGTCCATGAAATCCTTCAGCTGTTCCTCCTCGAATCCGAGCTTGGTCATGTCAAGCTGCAGAGAGGCCCTGTCCAGGAGGCGCAGAACGGTCTTTTCCCCGAAGATCGTCGGCAGGGTGGAGACGCGGAAATCCATCTCCCTTCCCTTCCCGATCTTCAGCTTGATTCTGCCGTCTTGCGGGAGCCGGCGCTCCGCGATATCGAGAGAGGCAAGGATCTTGAGCCGCGAGGAGATGGCGTTGCGCATCTTCAGGGGGGGGCGCATCACCTCGTACAGCACGCCGTCGATGCGGTACCGGACGCGATACTCCTTTTCATACGGCTCCACGTGTATGTCCGAGGCCCTTCTCTTGATTGCATCCGTCAGGATGAAGTTGACGAGCTTGACCACGGGGGCGTCGTCCAAGCCCCGTTCGAGCTCGGTGGTGTCGACCTCCTCCTCCCGTACGATCTCCAGCTCGTCGTCCAGCTCGGAGATGATGTCCTGAAACTCGAGAGTCTGGTCGAAGAACTTGTTGATGGCGGCGGAGATATCCTTCTCGGAGGCCATCACGAGTTCCACGGCGTAACCGGTCTTGAACCCGATGGCGTCCAGGATCGCCATGTTGGAGGGATCCGCGACCGCAACGATCAGCTTCGCCCCCACCCGGTTGATCGGGAGCGCCATGTTCTTCTGTACCATTTCCTCGGGCAGGAGGCGGACCACTTCCGGGTTGATATCGTACTTGGACAGGTCGACCACGGGGATGTTGAACTGCCTTCCGAGAAAGGACAGCAGTTCGGACTCCTTGATGGTGCCTGCCTTCACGAGAACCGATCCGATCCGCTCCCTGGTCTTCTTCTGGACGTCGAGGGCGGACCGGAGCTGCTCCTGGGTGATGAGGTTCCCCTTCAGGAGCATTTCCCCTATTTTTGTGGCCATCACGGACATTTCAAATTCACCTAATTATACCTAAATTATGCAAAATTTATAAAAATTATCGTCCCCTGTCAAGTACGAATCCCCCTTCCCGGTCTCCTCTTGGCCAACTCCCTGCGGGCGTGGGACAAGAACTCCTCTCCCGCCACTTCGACTCCGGTCCAGGCACCGAAGCTCAGCGCCGCCTGGTGGGCAAGCATCGGCAGCCCGTCCATGGCGGGGACGCCCTTCCTGCGAAGGATACGCACGAGGGAAGTCCCCCCCCTTTGATACACTATATCGACGAATCTCGTCTCTTTCTTTACCCCCTCGACGGGAAAAGATTTCCACTCCGCCGTAAGGCCCAGCGACGTGCACTGTACGATCAGGTCGGTCCCGGAAAATTCCCGTGCCATCTCCCGTGGCTCGAGTTTTCCCGCCGAGAAGGTCACCCGGGGGAATTTCCGGGAGAGAAGTTCCGCGACGGCGTGCGCGCGCAACGGCGTCCGGTTCAGGATCACCATTTCCCGCGTTCCCGCGCGCGCCAATGCATAGCCGATCCCGCGGGCCGACCCTCCCGCACCCAGCAGTACGACGCGGGAAAAGCGTCTCCCCCACCCCGCCCCGGCAAGGGCCGCGAGGAGGCCGCGCCCGTCCGTGTTGTCGGCATGGAGGCGTCCCGACCGGACCCGAAGAACGTTTGCTGCCCCGCATACCCTGACAGCCTCCGACATCCTGTCGGCCAAACAGGCGGCTTCTTCCTTATACGGAATCGTGACGTTCCCCCCGAGAAAGTTCCCTGCGCGGACGCCGCGGAGGAAATCGGGCAACTTCCCCGGGGGCAGGTCGATCATCACGTATCGGAGGGGAAGCTTCCGGCGTGCGATCACGCCGTTGTGCATCGATGGACTCAACGAGTGGGAGAGCGGATGCCCGACGAGGAAGATCAGCGATTCCGTAACGCGGCGGCCCTTTTCCCCTGTAGATCCCCTCAATTTTCGAGTTCTAGGTTCCAGTAGGTGAAGTCGACGATGGACAGGAAGGGTAGCCAATCCCGGTGGATGGAGGCGCGAGGGGAGAAGGAGAACTGGTGTGCCCATTGGGGCCGCGTCGGGCGGCGGATCAGGCGCATCCCGGCCTGTACCGGCAATTCTCCTCCCTTCCGCTTGTTGCAGGCGATGCAGCTGCATACGATGTTTTCCCACGTTGTTATGCCGCCCCGGGACCGGGGGATCACGTGGTCGAGGTTCAACTCGCTCGTGGTGAACGTTTTCCCGCAATACTGGCACGTGTTTTTATCCCTGACAAAGATATTGCGGCGGCAGAATCGCACATTCCGCCGGGGAACCCGGTCGTAGGCCGTGAGAACCACCACCCGCGGCACCCGAATCATCCTGCCCACCAGACCGATGGCCTCCTCGTTGGCGTGGACGGACAGTTCGCTCCACGACCGGAAATCGAACATCTCGTACTGGGAATTGATCGCCTTCGCCATGTCGGCGTACAGGAGGCAGAATGCGCGCCGGACGCTGGTGATATGAACGGGGAAGAAGGCCTTGTTGAGAACAAGCACACCGGAATTAAGCATCTGACCCCCGGCTTTCGTTTTCCTGAACCACTTTATCCACCACGTCTTCCCGGGTCAATTTATTTACGACCATCCGGTTCTCGCACGGATGCGGCAAGTGCGGCGGCAAGCTCCGCCAGTTCCCCGTCCCGGACCGTCCTCATGTCGAGGAGAAGTTTCCCTTTCGCGATCCTGCCCACTACGGGGGGGATTCCCTTGCGGAGTCTCTCATCCAGTTCCTCGACCCGTATATGCGGATGAGACACGGCAACGCATGCGGTGGGGATCTCGACCTCCGGCATCGCGCCACCCCCGGGGGAGGATACGGATGGCTCGACATGCAATGTCAACCCCGCCCCAGCTGTCGGAACATCTCCCGGACCGGCAACCGCATCTCCCGCGGAGGAGTCGTCCCGGCGCCCGGCGGAAGCCCTTTGTCTTCTCACTTTCGCGATCAGCTTCCTCGCTCGGGCCTGCGCTATCCCCTCTCCCTCGAGGATCATCTCCAGGACCGGGAGACGTGCGGCCGCCCTCCTCTCGTCGGCGTAGAGCCAAAGCGTGGCGGCGAGGGCGGCAAGGCACAACTTGTCGATCCGGAGCGCCCGGGAGAGAGGATGCTTCTTCAGCGGGTCCACCAGGTCTTTCATGCCGGCGATGATCCCTGCCTGTGGGCCCCCGAGGAGCTTGTCGCCGCTGACGGTGACGATCCCCGGCCCCTGGGCCAGCGCCTGCCTGATGGTCGGCGTCCCGGGGATGCCGGCCCCCGCGAAGTCGAATACGGCCCCGGATCCCAGATCCTCCATCACGGGGATTCCGAACCGACTTCCGAGGACGGCAAGGTCGGCGATTGACACCTCCTCGGTGAACCCCGTGATGCGGAAGTTGGACCGGTGGACCTTCAGGAGCAGCGCCGTGGCGGGGCCGAGCGCCCTCTCATAGTCTGCGATACGGGTGCGGTTCGTAGTCCCTACCTCCACGAGGTTCGCGCCGCTGGCCGCCAGGATTTCCGGGATGCGGAAGGATCCCCCGATCTCGACGAGCTCCCCCCGGCTCACAATCACGTCCTTTCCCCGCGCCATGCCCGCAAGGCAGAGAAATACCGCCGCCGCGTTGTTGTTCACGACGTGTACGGACTCCGCCCCCGTAAGCGCCAGAAGCATCTCCTCGACGTGAACCAGCCGCCGGGAGCGGGTCCCCCCGGCCAGATCGAACTCCAGGTTGGAGTACCCCGCGGCCGTAGACGTGATGGCCCGTATTGCCTCCTCGGAAAGCGGGGCCCTGCCGAGGTTCGTGTGCACCACGACTCCCGTCGCGTTGATCACCCGCCGAAGGGTAATCTCTTCGCCCTCGGCCACCGCGCCGGGAAGGTCGGCGAGCAGGCGGGAGATCCATTCTTCCCGGGGGCGACCAGGTCCCTTCTCCCGCAAGGCTTCACCCCGGTACTCGTCAAGAAGCTTCCGCATGGACGTAAGGACCACTGCGCGGGGATAGTGCACGAGGAGGGAGCGGATTTCGTCGCGTTGCAGGAGTGAGGCGACGGAGGGAATCTGGCGAAGGCTGTCCGGTACGGGCATGCCCGGGGATTACCCCTTGGCGAGTTCCCGGAGAAGAATTTTCTTCCCGTAGTAGGCGTTTTTCTGTACGAGGGACTCCGCCAGCGCTTCATCCTTCTTCCGAAAGGCTTCGATGATCTCCCAATGCTGCTGGATAATCCCCTCGATCCGCCCCGGCATTGCCAGGATCAGGCGGAACCTCTGGAACTGCATCACCAGGTTCTGGACGATGGTCTGGAGTTTCTCGTTGCCGCACGCCTTGAGGAAGATATCGTGGAAATCGTTGTGCAGGGCCTGAATCTTCTTCACTTCCTTCTTGGCAGCGGCGGCCTCCATCTGGCGATTCAGCGCTTCCATCTTCGAGACATCTTTCTCGGTGAGTTTCTTCGCCGCGGTGCGCGCCGCATAGCCTTCGAGGATGGCCTTCAGATCGTAGAAATCCGAGACATCCTTGGGGGACAGGGAGGCCACAACCGCCCCTTTCCGGGGTATGACGGTGATGAACCCCTCCGTCTCCAGCTGCCGGAACGCCTCGCGTATCGGTGTCCGGCTGATGCCGAACCTGTCCGCGAGTTCCGGTTCGGCAATCCGGGTGCCGGCGGGCATTTGACCGGTCACGATCGCGTTGCGGATTGTCTCAACGATTTTCTCTCGTAAAGTCAAATGGTTGTCAATCTGAATCTTGATCTTGGCCATAGGAGGGGACCTCGTTTAATTGCCCGTCAATGTATGCAGTATACGACTGTATGTCAAGGGGTTTTCTTCCCCGTTTCCGGCCGAATACCGAACCGGTTGCGGCAGAATTCCCTATACTGTATCTTCTCACGTTCCAGATCCATCAGATGCGGAGGAACCGAACCGGATGGCATGGACGATTCATTCGACGATTCCTTTTTCCATGCTGGGAAAGAATGATGCGGTCAGCCGGCTCTCCCTGGCCGGAGTGGGGCCGGAGATCTACCTATCCGGGGCCACCCTCGACCGACTCACGCCGGGAAGCGCGGAAGCGGCGGCGGATTCTCTCCGGTCGGCCGGCATCGCGACCGCCACGTTTCATGCTCCTTTCAACGACCTCTGTCCGGGAGCACGCGACGAGGAGATTCGCCGCGTTACCGTGCACCGTCTGCGACAGGCAGTCTCCCTCGCCCCTCTGTTTCGCCCGCTGGGGATCGTGATGCACGGCGGATACTCGGACTGGCTCTTTGACTTTGATGCGGAATCCTGGCTGGAAGGGGCGAAGAGGACGTTCTCCGAAGTGGCGGAGACGGCGGAAGCCGCGGGCGTCGACATCCTCCTCGAAAACGTCTTCGACGCTGTCCCGGACCACCTCCTCCGCCTTCGTGCGGCCGTCGGGTCGAAGCGACTGGGATTCTGCTTCGATGCGGGCCATGCCACGCTCTTCTCGCGCCTCCCGGTCCAGAAATGGATGGAGGCCTTCGGCCCCGACCTTCGGGAGATGCACATCCACGACAACCGCGGTCTCCGGGACGACCATCTTCCGGTAGGGGAAGGATCGATCAACTTCCGGGGGGTACTGCTCGCCGCCCGGGACGCGGGAACAACGCCCATCCTCACGGTGGAGCCGCATCGGGAGGAACATTTCTCCCGGTCCATCGCGTCCCTGCGGGCTATTCTGACGGAAATCGCGTAGCCCTTCCCCCGGACAGGGGGATGACGGCACCCGCCGTCTGCGGACGGACGAATTCGTCTTCCGACGCGGGGTCAGACCGTCTGGGCGAAGAAGGCGATCGCCTCTTCCTCAGAATCGAATGCCCGGACGTACCGGGAGACGCCTGTCATCCGGAGGAGGTCCTGATTGATTCGATTCAGCGAACAGAACGCAAGCGTGCCGTTCCGCTCCGCCATCCGTTCCACGATGCCGATGATGAAGGAGATCCCGATGCTGTTGATGAGCCGGGTTCCCTCGAAGTTGAGCACGACATTCGGCCGGCCGGCTTCCAGAGCGTCGTGGACCACCTGCTCCAGTTCCTCCCCCAGGAGGCTGTTGAGGTATCCGTTTACGTAAACGACGGATGTACCCTCTCCCGCTTCGCGCGTTTTCACTTTCAGATCTCTCACGTCATCATCCCTCACTGTTTGTCGTAGGGCTTCCTTCGTCGCTCGCGGGACGCAGGTACTTCACCATCCTGACAGTCGTCCCGTGCTCTCCCGTTTCGATATGGACTTCGTCAACCAGCTCGCTGATCAGTTTGAGTCCCCATCCCCTGTTTTGCTTCGACTCGTCCCCTTTCGCAGACGTGCGGAACCCCTTGCCCTCGTCCTGTACGAACAGCTCGATCCGCTCGGGGGAGAGGACGTACCGCAGACGGACTTTCCCCGTTTCCGCCCCGCTGTGCTCGAACGCGTTGATGCATGCCTCGATGATGGCCATCTTGATCCGGTCCACCGTATCCTTGTCCAGCGATGCGTAGGCCGCCACCTCTTCCGCCACACGGGCGGCCACGACTTCCGTGTCCGCCTTCATCGGCAGCACGAGTTCGAACTCGAGCGGCTGCTCCCCCGCCCGGGCCTCCGGCGGGCGCCTTTCCTCCGCCCCCTTCTCCAGTTCCTGCATCCCGAACAGGTTCAGAAAAAGTCGCATCTGCGTCCGGTGGGTCAGGTGTATGCCGTACCGGTCCGCCAGCCCCACGACCGCGGCGTCCGCGGCCCCGTCGAAGAGAATCCATTTCCGGAGCTGGCCGGGTTTCAGGCCCTTGTCCAGGCTCAGCAGCCGGCACCGGTTCTCGAAATGTTCCACCGCGACCTGCACGAGCTTCTTTTCCGTGTTGACGTCCACGGCCCAGATGACCAGATTCTCCTCGGAGAAATCTCCGTCGTGGAACCCGTATGCGACGAGGTCGAAGTCGAACCGGCTCCCGCCGCGGATGGTCCGGTGCCCTTTCGACACCGAACTGATCTTGGGAAGCCTCACCTTCCGCGGATCCCCCTCCAGGCCGATCACCACCTCCAGAAGCCCCTTGTCGCCATACTTGTCGTGAAATTTTCCGAAATCGAACAGGAGCGCGGGCACATCCCGGCAGTCCCAGCGGCGCATCATCTCCTTCGCAATTTCGGCGCTCGCATCCTGCTCGCCCCCGCTCCCCTCCTGCAGGTCGTGGGAAATCTTCGCCTGCACGATGCTCGCCGCGACCTGTGACGTGTTCTTTCCCAGGACGCCGCGCTCGAACGCCCAGAAGAGGAAATCGGCGAGGACGGGATCCCGGACGAATTCGATGTGCTCGAAATCGGACTTCAGCAATCCCTTGAATTCAAGCGCCGAAAGAATCTCGCTTCCTTCCTCCGGTGAAGTACCCATAAGCGAGAACGCCCCTTCGAACGTGTCGATCGGGAACCGGTCATAGATGACCCGCTTCAGAAACTTGACGGCACGGGCCCGGGCGACGCGATCCGGAATGGCGTTCTCGAAAAATTCCCGCCAGTACCGGTTGAGCTTCCCTTCGGTAACCGAGAGCGCGAACAGGTTCTCGAGCCCCACCTCGTCCTCGATTTGGACGTTCCGGAAGGAAATCTCCTCGGCGAGCATCCGCTGGTAGATGGGGATGTGGCCAAGCCGGACCGCCGCACGGACCGCCAAGTGCTCCGGTATCCGGATCTTCCTCCGCTCGAAGAGAGGACCCCACGCCGCAACCGAGGCATCCGGCGAAAGCCCGCCGACCTCGAGAAGCTGGAACGAGCCGTACAATCCTTCCCGCTTGAGAGAGGAGGTGACGTGCCCCGGGGATGAGCCAGAGACGATCATGGGGAAATGGCCGGACTTGATATAGGGGCGAAGGATGGAAAAGATCGCGCCTTCGGGAATGTTCTGCAGTTTGATCGTATACTGGAAGTCGTCGAAGAGAAAAACCGGGTACAGCAGTTCCCCTCCGGTCGCGAACGGGAAGGAAAACGCGTTCGCCAGGGCGGACAAACCATCCCCCTTCTCCGAGTACCGGCGGTGGGCGGACAGATAATCCCGGCATTCCACGTGCCCGCGAGCGGCAAGCGCGTCGCATAACGCATCGAGGTCGAACGCCGCGGGGGGCGATTCCCCCAGGAAGACGAGAAGTTGCCACAGGTATTCCTGAAGGAAGTGCTGGGAGAGGGCCAACGGGTGGGACAGGATATTGCTGAACGAATAATAGAACGGGAATGGGCACGGGGGCGCAGTGCTCTGGGGCAGCGACTTCAGCTCCGATTTCAGTTTGAGGAGGAGGGAGGATTTCCCGACGTTGGGCGGGCCGTAGATCAGAACCGATGCCCCGATGCCGGACTTTCCTTCGAGGCACACCCGGAGAAGGGAGCGCAGTTCCTCTTCGCGGCCGAAGAACTCCCCGGGACGAAACGAAGCCTCCGCTCCCTGGCTCCACAGGAGGCGCATTACGCAAATGCCCGGAACAAGGTCTTCATCCGGTCTAATGTAACTTGAACGGATTGAATTATCAAAAGGATATTGGGCAGATGGAACAATGGAAGCCATTCCTGCTAACGTGAAGAAACCTTCCCGGTACAGCGGCGCCGAAGTACGGCCGGCGCTCCTGTCGTGGGACGAGGCGGAAACCCGGATTCTCCTCGCCTTCCCGGATGTGTACGAAATCGGAATGTCGCACCTCGGGATCCTCCTGCTCCACGAGCTACTCAACGCCCGGGAAAAAACCCTCTGCGAGAGGGCCTTCGCCCCCTGGAGGGACATGGAGGAGCACCTGCGGGAATCTGAGGCACCCCTGGTCTCGCTGGAATCGGGGAGGCCCGCCCGCGACTTCGACGTGCTCGGGTTCTCCCTGAGCTACGAACTGACCTACACGAACGTGCTTACCATGCTCGATCTGGCCGGAATTCCCCTCCTCCGCCGGGAGCGAGGGGAGAGGGACCCGGTCGTCCTGGGGGGAGGCATCTGCACGCTCAACCCGGCGCCCGTGGCGGAATTCTTCGACGCTCTCCTCGTCGGTGACGGGGAAGAAGCGATTCTGGAGATAGTGGAACAGGTGGAGAAGAGCAAGAAGCGGGGTGGGAAGAGAGAGGAACTGCTCCACCAACTGTCGGGGATCGAAGGCGTCTACGTTCCGGGGGTCTCCACGACGGTATCCCGCAGGGTTCTTCCCGACCTGAAAGACTCTCCCCTTACCCTCTCCCCGATTCTGCCCGCCATGCGCGTCGTGCACGACCGCCTGAGCATCGAG
Source organism: uncultured delta proteobacterium (assembly GCA_963811025.1). GTDB lineage: Bacteria > Desulfobacterota > Deferrimicrobia > Deferrimicrobiales > Deferrimicrobiaceae > CSP1-8. The sequence goes on along the minus strand of CAWEPX010000031.1, from coordinate 246,268 downwards.
ATCTCCCGGGGATGCACCCGCGGATGCCGCTTCTGCCAGGCGGGGTACGTCTACCGGCCCGTCCGGGAGAGGGACCCGCTGCTTCTCCTGCGGTACCTGCAGGAGACCGCCCCGAAGACCGGCTACGACGAGGTAGGACTTCTCTCTCTTTCGGCCGCAGACTACGGCTGCATCGATCGCCTGATCACCGACGCGATGGAGACCCTCTCTCCCGAGAGAATCTCCGTGTCCCTCCCGTCCCTTCGACTGGACGCCCTCCGGGAGAATACCGTTCGCCAGATCCGAAAGGTTCGGAAGACCGGGTTCACGCTCGCGCCGGAGGCCGGAACGGAGAGGCTCCGCCGGAGCATCAACAAGGAAATGGGGGACGGCGAGCTGTTGCGCTCGGCGGAGTGGATTTTCGGGAACGGGTGGCAGACGCTCAAGCTCTACTTCATGGTGGGACTGCCGGGGGAGACGGCGGACGACGTCCGCGCAATCGGGGAATTGATCCGGAAGGTGGCGGCGGTCGCCCGCCGTCACGGGAAGCGGAACTCCGTGACCGCAAGCGTGTCCTCTTTCGTGCCCAAGCCGCATACCCCCTTCCAGTGGGAGCGCCAGATCGGCAAGGAGGAAATCCGGGAGCGGGTGGGAATCATCCGGGCCGCGGTCGGGCGGGACCGGAACGTGGAGGTCAAGTTCCACTCCCCGGAGGTTTCCGAACTGGAGGGCGCGTTTTCGCGGGGAGACGGGCGCCTGTCCGCGGTGATCCTTGCCGCCTATCGACGAGGGGCGAGGTTCGACGCATGGACCGAGGAGTACCGTCCGGACGCGTGGTCCGAGGCGTTCCGGGAGACGGGTATCGACCCGGCCGAGTACCGGCGGGAACGGGACCCGGCCGGGCCGCTGCCCTGGGACATGGTGGATGCCGGGATCGACCGCGATTTCCTCCTGTCCGAGCGGGAGAAAACGTGGTCGGGTGAAACAACGGCCGATTGCCGCAAGGACGGGATGTGCGCGGCGTGCGGCGCATGTCCTCCGGGCCTCGTCAACATTACCTACTCCCCCGGTCCGGACGGGAAAGAGGAAGCGAAAGCGCACCACCCGGTGCCGGACGCACCCCCTCGCAAGGATGGAGGGTTCCGCCATATCCTGCGGATACGGTATGCCAAGGAGGGACCGGCAAGATACCTGAGCGGCCTGGAGATCCAGTCCCTCTGGGGCCGCATTCTGCGACGGGCCGGGTTCCCCCTGGCATACAGCCAGGGGTTCAACCCGGCGCCCCGGCTCTCCTTTTCCCATGCCCTCCCCGTCGGCATGGACAGCCTTGCCGAATACCTGGAGGCGGAGTTCCGACTCCCCTTTGCTCCGGCGGATATCGAGAGGAAACTCCCCTCCTGCCTCCCGCGCGGGATTTCTCTCGGGGAGGTCCGGCAGGTGCCTCCGGGATCGCCGCGGCTCTCCGACTTCAACCTGTCCTGCCGTTACGCCATCCTCCCGGTTCCCCCGCACCGGATGCCCGAGGAGATTACGCCGGACCGGGCGGATGCCGCGTGGCGCGCGTTCCGCGGATCCGGGCATTTCCCGGTGACGGCAGGGAAAGAGGGGAGCCGATCCGAGATCGACCTCAAACCCCTGGTCGTCAATTTCCAGGTGAACGGGGAGGGCCTCTTCATTACAATCATCCATGGAACCGGAAAAGGGGTACGGCCGCTCGATGCCGCGAGTGCGATCCTGGGGACGGCGCTTCCACCCCATCGCTTCTCGGTGAAAAAGTTGTCGGCCGAATTCGAGCCCCGGAAGAAGGGATAGGGTGCAAAAAGGAAACAAGCTCATCGTCATCAACTCCGCCCCGTACGAGACGCGTGTTGCGACACTCGAATCCGGGATCCTCGTCGATTTCCTCCTCGAGCGCGGTGACGACAGGAACATCATCGGAAACATCTACAAGGGGAAGGTCATCCGCGTACTCCCGGGAATGCAGGCCGCCTTCGTGGACATCGGCATGGAGAAGGCGGGATTCCTGTACGCGGGCGATTTCGTCACCCCCCGGCTCGGGTTCGAGGCCGACGAGAACGGGGAGGAGGACCTTGTGGAGGACATCGACATCCACGCTGCCCGGTTCCCGCAGGAGCAGTACATCCCCCCGATCGAGGGAATGATCCGGGAAAGCCAGCATCTGATCGTGCAGGTGGCCAAGGAACCGTTGGGAACCAAGGGGGCGCGCATCACCAGCCACATCACCCTGCCCGGCAGGTATCTCGTGCTCCTCACGTGGTCTGCGCATATCGGCATATCCCGCAGGATCGAGGACCCCGGAGAGCGGGAAAGGCTCCACGAGATCGGGGAGAGGATCTGCCTGGACGGCATGGGGGCCATCGTGCGCACTGCGGCGGAAGGCAGGACGGAAGCCGAGCTGAAGGCGGACATGGACTATCTGGTCCGCCACTGGGACACGATCCGCAATAAGTGCGAGGCCGCGAGCGCACCCACTCTCATCCACCGGGAACTCTCCCTTTCCCTCCGTGCCGTACGGGACATGTTCACGGCGGACATGGACCGGATCGTCGTGGACTCGGAGGAGGAGTACGTGCGCATCCGGGACTTCACCTCCCAGTTCTTCCCTCGCCTGCTGGATCAAATCGAGGTCTACCAGGGAAGCCAGCCGATCTTCGAGCATTACGGCGTCGAGATCGAGCTCGCACGGGCCCTCGACAAGAAGGTATGGCTGAAGAGCGGCGGCTATATCGTGATCGAGCAGACCGAGGCGCTCACCGTCATCGACGTCAACACAGGCAAATACGTGGGACGGTCCTCACTCGAGGAGACGACCGTCAAGATCAACCTCGAGGCGGTGAAGGAGATCGTCTACCAGCTTCGTCTGCGCAACATCGGTGGGATCATCACCATCGACTTCATCGATATGAAGACCGAGGAGAACCGGGACAAGGTGTACCAGGCGCTCGTCGACGCGCTGCGCGCCGACAGGAGCAAGACGACCATCTGCAAGATTTCGGAACTCGGCCTGGTCGAGATGACGCGCAAACGCATACGGGAGAGCCTTTCCCGATCCCTTTCGGAACCTTGCCCCTACTGCTCCGGAGAGGGGATCATCAAGTCCAAGAAAACGATCTGCTACGAGATCTTCCGCGAGTTCGAGCGCCAGGCGCTCCTCCTGGCGGGGAAGCAGGTCTCCCTGTATGTCCATCCAGCGGTCGCGGAGGAGATGTTCGGCGAGCACCGGCGGTTTATCGAGATGCTCGAAAACCGGTTCGGCATGAAGGTAAACATCTCGGCGTCCGAGAAGTTCCACGTCGAGCAGTACCAGATCGAGCATTCCTGACCAGACCTCCCCCGGAAAAACATAACCCCCCGAATCCACTTGACTTCGGAGGGCGGTTTTCCTACGCTTGTTTTTCGCAACCGCCCCGACGCATCCTCGGGCCGACGTAGCTCAACGGTAGAGCAGCTGATTCGTAATCAGCAGGTTGGCGGTTCAATCCCGCCCGTCGGCTCCATCAATTCAATAGGTTAGGGGATTCCAGACGAACAACCTGGCCGGTTGGTTGCGTATAGGTTGCGGATTCCAGCAGTTCCGTCGCCCACATCCTTGTCGTCCCCATCCATTGCATCAAGCACCTGGATCACGCTCTTGTGGGCCTTCTTCGCATCCAGCTTGAGATAATACCTGACCGTTGTGGTGATGTCCGAATGTCCGGCAATCTTCCGGAGCAAGGCCTCGGGAGGCCGTTCTCGGCCATAGCGGTAAGTGCCGTCCTGCGCAACGAGTGGAACGTGAGCGCCCGTATCCCGGCCTTACGGAGTGCCGATGCGAACACCTTCCGAAGTTTCGACGGATCCACCAGGCCACCATCACCGTCACCCGTGAGTCCGTGGATATGTATTTCTATTTTCTATTCATGATCTACATCCCTCCTTCATGTCCCCTTTCCGGTCTTGCTCTCCCGTACCTTGACATCCATATCAGCCCTCCTTTTTTCCCGTCTTCGCTCAATCCTCGGGAGTAGTTCTGACCGCGGAATAGGAGGCATCACAATCGGGGACTTCACTTTCTTCCCTCCCCTCCCCACGTATTCCTCGACCCGCGCCCGAAGCCAGTCGGAGAAATTTACACCGTCCTCCGCGAGCTTTACGCGAAGCGCCCTGTGCATTTCGTCCGGGATTAGCGCATTGATCCGCCTGACCATGTTCCCTCCCTCCTTTTGAGGATATGTTCATATATGTATCGCTTCAAAAAGAACCATACAAGGATAAGTCGTATCCGGTGTGACTTGCCCGGGGCGGGATTGCCCCTTATACAACGGAATCCTCACCTATCAGCCACTCCCGGGATGTTATACTTCACGAGAAGCGAGTGGAATGATTCCATACATTCAGGAGGGGACATGGGTAAAGACGATACAAACATAAATCCTGTTGTTGAATATTTCCGCTTTGGGAGCATCGCTTACCAACGGGGGTATCTAACGAAAGAACAAATCCAGGAAGCACTTGCGGAGCAGGTAGAAGACAACATATCAAGGAAACCACACCGCCTTCTCGGGACAATTTTCCGGGAGAAAGGATGGTTAACGGAGGAACAGGAGAAATCGATATTGGCGGATATGGGTATGAACAAGAAATAGGCGGGCCTCCCCGTTTCCTTATCCCTAATTATTTATAGAAGCCGTTTCCATAAATCATCCTTTCGACCCGATGACTCCCGCCTCCTGCATGGGCGGAGAACGACTTGGTTGTCGTGTCGATCACCCGCTGTTCCCGTTCCGTGACAGATGCGCATAGCAACCACCTGTGGGGTTGGTTCTTCCCCGAGACTACGGCAAATTTATTCCCCATTCTGCCTCACTCTGCACGGCAAAAAACCGGACATAATTGGTTCTTCAATCCTCAATTGAAAAATTTCCTTTTTATTCCTGCAGGCACGATGTAATTTGTACGAATCGGTATGCCAATATGTGGAAATAAAATGAATAATGTAAGAAAATATTTTCCTATCCACGAAAATTTACCTTCATAAGCATCGAATAAACTTATACATTTATGAAAGGCACTGAATTTGCTTTTTGATCCAAACACTTGCCAAATCCGAAAGAAGATAGTGGGGGATATCCGCGATTTGGAACGGCTATTCTCAGTATACAAAGTAGAGGGGAAATCCAAGATCCTGCTTGGAGGACTGGTGGAACGCCGGAAATCCCGACGTAGGAATTCCAATGGAGGCGGGCTCGTGGAATGCGCGAAAAGAAAATTCGCGGATTCACCAGACGAGGATATCAAGATCTTCATTAGGGAGGAAAAATGACCCCGATGATCAGGATTGTATCGTTGACCCATTGGAAGAACGGGATGAGAGCCCTTCCATGAAGCCGATCATCGTCAATCAAGTGAAAGATCCAATAAAAGTGAAGCGGCCTGTTGCGTGGTTGGTGGTAGGACGTCGAGAGGAGATTCGGGTCGGGAATCTGTTGGAGGTGGGGCGGAACACGAAAAAAACCATTTCTTCCTACGCAACGCCCCGATGCCTTCCAGACCGCTTTTGATGTAATCCCTATTCTTGGGACCCTCCAGGCGGAACCCGTTATTCCCTCCAAGAAGAAAGAGATTGCAAAACCGCCATATTTTTTGCCCATCCCATAGCCCATCCGTATGTTTCTTCGCAATCTCCCTGGTTGGCGGTTCAATCCCGCCCGTCGGCTCCATCAATATATCCTTAAACCATCGCAGGGTCCCCCTGGAACGCAACCTATCTTTGTTGGAATTTATGAGAGTTTGTGCCAATTATTTTCTCGCCAATTTTCAGAAGAGTACCGCTCTATAAAACAGCCCTTCCATCGATAAAAAGAACTGGTTGACTCTGTTTACATATCCATTAGCATTGGTTTTCCCTACATCGCGATTTTTTTGAATTGCTCCAAAGGATTTCGTCGTCCTGTTAACCGGTCAGTCTGACCCTCCTGGAGGGTCTTTATGGCTCGACTCGGTAAACAGATCCCCCCTCCCCTTCATGGTCGTTTTGCATCTCCTCCGCCGAACTCGTTCTGCCCGTCTTATCCATTAGCCAATTCTTTTCCCCCTCGAATCCGTCCCCGATCTGTCACTTTCGCTATGTCATTCTTTGTACCAAAAAGGACATTCGTGTGTTTCCACATCTTGTATCCCGTCAAGGAAGGGTGGCACCAAACCGTTGCCTGATCTGGAAAAAGGGGGTGCATCATGGGGAAGTGGAAAGAAAGCATATGCGGAAGGATGCAGACCATCTGCAACTGTTTTTCGGCTGCGTCAAGGCAGGCCAGAGAGGCCGAGATCGATGTTCCTTCGAAGCGGACTTTCCGTCTGATGTATGAATCAGGGAGCGAATCGTTCGCTCCTCCAATGGATGCAGGTACCGGCTTGGATGAAGGTATCGCACGCGCGAAGATCGGGCTGAGGGCATTCCTGGACTGCCTGCTCGATGCAAAAAATCGAGTCGAGTGGAGCAGAACCGATGCATCCACACGGCGGTTCTACCAGAAATTGCCCGAATAGGTCCCAGGGAGAACGGTAAGAAACGAATTCGAACCAGATGTGGAAGACTGTCTATGAATGGAATAGCAGAAAGATTTCTCCTCGCGCTCTTTGCCCTGTGCGTCCTCCTGTCCATGATTCTGCTGGTGGGCAGATGCTAAGCGGTGCCATTTGAGGAATCACAGACGATGGGTTCTCGGGGATAGGCTGTCACAAGGCAAATGGTGTCATGGGGTAATTGCCTCCAAGGGGAAGGAGGACCGGAATGAGTATCGGTCTATCGAAGCTCTCGGCTGTCCCCATCGCTGAATCGAACCTTCCTTGTTTAGGACACCTGAAGAAGTTATTAAACTGCAATACGGTACGAGTTGTTCCTCCCCAACACATCATTTTCTCCCAGGGCGAATCTCCCCACACCGTCTGCCTTATATGCAATGGGCTTGTAAAGTTGACCCGGACGGAATCCGACGGGAAACCAGTGATCGTCGGTCTGCGGAGAACCGGATGGCTGTTGGCGGCCGCCCCATTATTGGGAGTGAATTATGCCTCCACAGCAGAGACGGTGACCCGGAGCAAGTTGTGCTTTGTCCCGCTGGAAAAGTTCCGACATGAGATGGAAACGAATTCACAACTCTCCCAGTGGGTAACAATGATCTTCAGCAAAGAGGTGTATTCCAGCGTGCTCAGCATCAGTGAAAGGAGTTGCCTTTCCGGAAGACAGCGACTGGAGAAGTTCCTTTGGGAGATAATCCAGAACCTGAATATAGGTCATGCCGAAAAAGGGGTTAAGATACCGATCCCCCTGAAACATTGGGAGTTGGCCCAGTTGCTTGCCCTCACGCCACAACACCTCTCCCGACTGATCAGGCAAATGGAAAACGAAGGCATCATCATGAGAAAAAATGGCTGGTTGGTCCTTTCCGAACCGAAGAAACTCTGGCATCCTGGGTAAGCCTTACGCGATTTTCCCCAATCGATTTGGTACATTCCTGCCGCTCATTTTCTATCGGACAACTCGGACCATGAACATAGGTTCATATCGATATTCACCTATGTGAATTACATTCGCCCCTCTGCTCCACTATCCTTCTTTACAAGCTTTTCTCCCTGTTCACGATTGACCGGCTGTTGTCAACCAACCCCGTGAGACGCATGGATTCGGCAGACAACGAATCGCCCCGCATTTGTCGTCAAGCGGAGCGGGGGGTCGTTGATGCCGACCGAGGTTGGCAAAAAAGGGGGCGGTGTTCTCCCTAAAGGAGGTGAAGGAGGTCCGAGATCAGGAGAAAGGGGGTGATCCTTTACAGGCCAACGGTAAGAAAGCAATAGAACTCGCTGTTAACGATTAAAGAAGACTGATTGGAGGGTGACATGAGTCGGAAAATTGGATTATGGGCTATGACACCGTGGATTGTCGCCGGGTGTCTTGTAATCCTTGCCCTTGGCTTTACTCCTTCGCCAGCGGCTGGCCCGTCGGACCACCCGTTTGGAAAACCGACCGTGGACAATTGGAACCCGGGAAATGACATCACAGCAACCCGCGGCACCCGGCCCACGGGGTGGATGGACCAGACACGTTCAGAAATTTTAGCACGTCACGGGGTCGTTGCCACCAGCGAACCACTTGCTGCCCAGGTGGGACTGGATATCCTGAAAAGAGGCGGGAACGCCGTGGACGCAGCCGTTGCGACGATGGCCATGTTGGCACTCGTCGAGCCGAACAGCACCGGTCTCGGGGCCGAAATGTTTGCCATCATCTATGACGCGAAGACGAAACAGCTCTACGAGATCTCCGCCAATGGCCCGTCGCCCGCAAACTACACCGCCGAAACATTCGGCTTGAATGGCTTCGACATGACCGGACCTCCGTACGGCACTGCGCCGACCACCGGCATTTTTGCCGCCATGGTACCAGGCGGGCCGGACGGGTGGATAAAGATGCTCGATAGATTCGGCACCATGACCTTGAACCAAGTGCTTAAGCCCGCGGAAGACTATGCAAAGGAAGGGTTCCCGGTGCATGAGGTGCTTGCGAATAGTTTTCATGGTAGCAGAAACTCCCTGTGTAGCACGAGCGTTGATCCCGACACCCCTTCTGTATATTGCCCTGGCGGAAACGTGCCAGGTTTGTATGAAATCTTTAAAAATCCGGACATGGCGAAGGCGTTTCATGAACTCAGGATGCATGGCCGCGACGCTATGTACTCGCCCTCAGGGGCAATCGCCCAGGCGATCATAGCTAAGGCCAATTCTTTCGGAGTCTTCCTCCCAGTAGGCGAATCTCAATTTTGGAAATTTTCTGACCTGTCGAATTATGAGGCAAGATGGGAACGTCCTCTCCACACCTCATACCACGGATATAATATTTGGGAAACGCCTCCCCCGAGTCAAGCGTGGGCCGCCTTGGAGATGCTCAACATTCTCGAGGTGTGCGCAGAGGCAAAACCATTTGATCTGGCCGCGCTCGGGCGCCCGAATCCCATGTTCACTCACATCGAGGTCGAGGCAAAAAAACTGGCCTACTCGGACCTCCTGCGGTATAACGCCGATCCGGATTTTTACACAGAGTTGCCTGGTTTAATAAATGATCAGTTCAACGACAAGGCGTATGCAGCTAGTCTCTGCAATAAAATCAAGATCAAACCGCCGAAGGCAAGGCCAGCCGACGTGCTGGGAAATCTTGACGGCGGGACGATCTTTGGTGTTGCTGCGGATCGTTGGGGGAACATGGTTTCGTTTGTAAACAGCGTCTATACTTCTTGGGGATCCAAGGTTACGATCCCCGGCTTTGGCTTCCAGCTTAGCAGCCGGGGAGGGATGTTTAATTTTGATCCTAATCATCCCAACTATGTCGAAGGGAGCAAACGGCCGTTCATCACCATCATCGCTGCCTTCATCACGAAGGATAATGCTGGTTATCCAGATGGAGAGCCCATCATGGCATTCGGGAACATGGGTGGCGGCACGCAGCCCCAGGCGCACGCACAACACGTCGTCAACTTGATCGACCTCGGGTATAACGTCCAAGCAACGGGCGACGCAGCCCGGTTTGATCACAACCAGGGAACCGGCGTCAGCGTAAGTGATGTCCTGAGTCTGGACTATTACCTGTACGAGGCCGTTGGGAAAAAATTGTCCCAGTGGGGACATACCGTGCAGTCACGTTTCGGGCTCGGAGGCGGCTACCAAGGGATTCTCTTCGAACCTGACCCAGACCTCCCTGTACCGGATCCTGATGATGCAGGATACAAGGGGCCTGTCAACGGCACCTACAGGGCAGGGTCGGAACTCAGAAAGGACGGCGCTGCGGTTGGATGGTAATTAAATATTCGGGGTTTTTTCCCACAAGTATTAATAAAAAAAAGGGCGGGGCCAAAAGGCTCCGCCCTCTCCGATTAAAACATTCCAGAAGCAAGAAAGGTTTGTTACATGCCTGAGTTCTAAAAGGAGCCTTAATGAACATATGGAGATAATGTGTGAATATTAAGCGTTCTCGACACGGTACGGTCATTCTTATCGGTGCAGCACTCGTCGGGATCGCTGGATGCATCGATTTCGGGCTCGTACAAGTTACGGGAAGGGGGATAATGCCATCCGCCTATCAGGCCTTTGACTCACCGAGTGCTAATGCAACTTTTCGCTTCGATGCGGACAGTTGCGCTGGCGCTGTTACGGGGCAGTTCAACTATCGGGACAAATATTTCCCGGTATCGCTTAACGGGAAATCGGTTGAGGGTGGAGTTAATATGGACGGTGTTGTCACCGAGGCCATAGTGTGTCTAGGGAATGAGGGCGGGTACTATCTCTGTGAGGCATGTAGGAATTCCTATTCTTTCTCCCCACCTTTCTATGCGATCGAGGTCGCATATCGATCGGGAAATCCTTTCATCCCTGGGGAGGGATTTGCCGATGTTTGCATTCTAGAAAAGGAGGAAGGAGTAGGTGCTGCATCCGAGTATCGAATTGCCATCCGTGCCGAAAACGGTCCCTTTGCCGGATATACCAACAAGGGGGTGGCGAAAGGAAAAATCCAGTCCCACATGTGTAAATAAATCCTTCCGATTGTTTTTCATATAGAATGTGATTGGTTCCGTCCTTTTTTTATCAACCCAAAATGGTGTGACAGTGTACGTGGGGCGGTACCAGATTAGGGGTCCCATCCAAAGAAAAAAGAGGGGGTCCCCGCCTCGTCGAGAAGAATCCCATGCTCCAGAGATTGAATTAGCGTCCAGTTGCGTATAGGTTGCGGATCAAGGGTCATTTTCCCATACCATTACTCTTTGTCCTTCGTAATTCCTTGAAACCATTGTTTTTCTTCCCCCCTTGTTCTTTTTTCGTAAATCAGCAGGTTGGCGGTTCAATCCCGCCCGTCGGCTCCAGTTTTCCCCTTTCCCTTATTCCCCTCGAGCATGGCATCACAAACCCCTGGAAGGACAGCCAATTCACTCGATTAAAGACCGGATTCCGGTTTTCCGATACGATTGGAAGCCGTTTAGAAAACAACCGGCAATCGATGGCTACAACTCTTTTCCAAAGGAGCGATACAGTCATGACGAAACGTGCACCGTCGGCAGTCGTATGCTTGCTTGCGGTATTCCTCCTGTTCGGGTGCGGAGGAGGAGGGGGAGGAGATTCCGCGTCGCTGTACACCGGCATCACGTCCCCGGCCATGGTCACCGACAACAATGCGGAAGAAATCGCACTCCAGGCGTACCAGGCGGGCGATCTTTCGTCTTCCACCGTTTCCATTCTCGGCGTTTCCGAAAGCGGGAATTCCGCCGTCGGCAGTCCCAAACTCCTGACGCTCGCCCGCATGCTGAAGGAGAGCGCGGACAGAATCCCCGTGCTTTCCGGCACGACGGTCCCCCTGGGTTCTTCGACCCCCGCCCTTCCCATGACGGTCGTCACGGTCGACAACACGGTCTATGACGGGTTCGGCGGGAGCATGACGGTTCATCTATCGTTAGACGACCAGACGGGAAATTTCAGCGGAACGTTCCGGTTCAATGGCTGGTCCGGGGCCGACGGCGGGACGATTTCCGGCCTGGCAAGCGTGTCCGGGAGCTTCAACCTGAATGACGGTTCGTTCGCACACATCCGGTTCTCCTTCAACCCCGTCACCATGGATGACGGCATCGATATCGTCAGCATCTACGGGACGGTGGATCTGGTAAGCGACGGATTTTCTACTGCCTCCGCCACCATGAACATCTTCCTGCAGGACGGCAACTCCCTGGAAACCGTCTGGATCAGCAACTACACGATGACCCTGGCGGACGGACCTGACGACAACTTTGACGGGGAACCCGATTACGTGGACGCAACCGTGTCGGGAAGGATCTATCTGCCGAATTTCGGATACGTGGTGGTGACCACCCCGACCCCGTTCCGCACATTACGCGGGCTACATGCTTCCCTCGGACGGCGTCCTCCGCATCACGGGAAGCGGGGGAACAAGCGCCCAATTGGTAGTGATCAGCGCCGTTCCGGAGTCTTCGGGTTATTACGTCGAAGCGGATCTGGACGGAGATTCCGTCTACGAATGGACAGGCGGCAACCTTTCCTGGTAGCTATGCCCGCAAAACGCTTCCGAACAGGGAACGGGGCCAGGCACGTGCCTGGCCCCGTTTTTTTCCACCGCTTATTCGATGGGAACCCGTTGCTGCGATGCGATCTTCTGCATCTTCTCGGTCGCCTTGAGGCCGTGGCCCGTGAGCGGGGCGACGACGGATCCCGATCGGACGCCTGGGTACTTCAGGAAGGCCGCCACCGGCAGGGCGGAGGTCGGCTCCACGTAGAGGCCTTTGCGCCCCAGGAGGACAAGAGCGCTCTCCACCTCCGCGTCGGACACCGCGAGCACCTCGCCGCCCGTCTCCCGGACGATGTCGACGATCTCCTTCCCGCGCACCGGGGCGGCGATGGCGACTCCCTCGGCGATCGTCTCCCGGGTCTCGATCGCGGGGACGGCACCGAGGTTATCCCGGAACATGGCCAGGAGGGGGGCGCAGTTTTTTGCCTGCACGGCGATGTGGCGCGGTATCCGGTCGATCAGGCCGTTCTCCTTCAACTCCCGGAACCCGATATAGGAGCCGATCAAAAGCGTCCCGTTCCCCGCGGGCAACAGGAGCGCGTCCGGGGCGCGGAAACCCAGCTGCTCCCAGACCTCGTAAGCGAACGTCTTCGTGCCCTGGAAGAAGAAGGGGTTCCAGGAGTGGCTGGCGTAGTAGGTCCCTTCCGCTGCGGCAAGGGCCGCGTTCGCCGTGTCTTCCCTGCTTCCGGGGATCCGGCGCAATGCGGCGCCGTAAAGAAGGATCTGGGCCAGTTTCCCCGGCGAGGTGCTATCGGGCACGAGGATCTCGCATTCGATGCCCGCCCTGGCCGCGTAGGCGGCGATGGCGCATCCGGCGTTTCCGGAAGAGTCCTCGACGACCCTGGCGACGCCCATCTCCTTCGCCTTGCTGATGAGGACCGAAGCTCCCCGGTCCTTGTACGACCCCGTCGGGAAGAGCTGTTCGAGCTTGAGAAGAAGGGTTCCCGGTCCGAGGTCGGCCGGGATCATCGGCGTCATCCCCTCGTCGAAGGACACGACATGGGCGTCGTCATCGACCGGCAGCGCCTCCCGGTACCGCCACATCGTAGCCTTGCGCCGGAGGATCTTCTCCTTGTCGAAGCGGGCCCGGAACCGGACCTCGAGGAGTCCCCCGCAGTCGCATCGCCACCTCGGGTCGTTCATCGGGAACGTCGCCCCGCACGACCGGCAGAGAAGACCGTTCACGGTGTCGGCTCCCCGGGGGATCTTTCTCCCCGGCTACTTCTTCATCAGGCCGTCCAGGTTGAGGAGCGGGGTCGCGCCCCCACCCGAGAGGAGCACGTTCGGGACGGTTCCGTTCCACTTGGAGATTGCCTCTCGCAACGCCTCGATCTTCCGCAGTTCGATCATCTCGACCGTGATCTGCCCCTTTTGCAGCCGCAGCGACTCGGCCTCCGCCTTCGCCTGGGCCACCTTCTGTTCCGCCTCGATGCTTGATCCTCTCCAGGTCCCTCTTGCGCTCTCAAGGCAAACTGCTCCGCCTCCTGCTTCGACTCGATCGCATCGGTGAACTTCTTGGAAAAGCTGAAGTCGATCACGGAAAACCCGTCCACGTACAGGTTGTAACCGGAAAGCTTCTCGCTCAGGGAATCCTTGATCGCGGTGCTTACGGCCTCCCGTTCTCCGATCAGCTGGACCGCGGTGTACTTGGCCGTCACCGCCTTCACCGCCTCCTGGACGGACGGGTCGATGATCCTCTCCTTGAACGCCACCCCGATGTTCTGGTACACCCAGTTGGCCTTGTCCGGGACGATGTGGTAGTTCAGCGCGATCACCGACTTGATGTCCTGGAGATCCTTGCTTGCCGCCTCCGACCGGGTTTCCGATTTCTGGATCTTGACGTCCATTTTCACGACTTTCTGCATGACCGGGATCACGAGATGCAACCCTTCCCCCAGGACATCCTTCTGTACCGCCCCGAAGTTCAGCAGGACGCCCCGTTCGCCCGCGTTGATCTTCACGAAGGGGTTCAGGACGATAAGGAAGAAAAACACGGCCATCACGACAAAAACGATTCCCACCCGTTTGCCGGCCTGCTTTACCGTCCTTTTCATTTCAAATTCCTGCATTCTGGCCTCCTTCAGGGAATAATATTTGCGAATATCGCGGATGGATCATTCAGGAACCTTCCCACCGGGCCATCCTCATGGGGTCGGGGAAACGCACCAGAAGCCGCGGGTCTCCCGGGACGGGACATTCTTCGTCAGACCGCGACCGGAATGGATACCGTGCCCTCTTCGTCGTCATTTAAGGAAACGGAGCCGATTCCCGCGTGAATTCCTGATGTTTATCGTTTCAAGATAGGGTTGCGCCGGATTCGTGTCAAGGGGAGGGGGAATTGGGGTACATTGGAAGATATGTACTGCCCGGAATGCAGAGCCGAATACTTCGAGGGGATCTACGGATGCCCCGACTGCCGGGTGCCGCTGGTACCCGAATTGCCGCAGCGCCCGCAGCCGGAGTATGTGGAGTACGTCACCGTGCTGGAAACGGGAAACCCCATCTTCCTCGCGATGGTGAAATCGATCCTGGCGTCCGCCGAAATCCGGCATTACGTGAAGGGCGAGGTGCTGCAGGATCTCTTCCGCGTCGGCACGGCCGAAATCCAGGTCGGGCGGGACGACGAGGCGAAAGTGAGAGATCTCCTCCGGGAGCTCAACATCGGCACCGGGAATACCGGATGACGGGGCTGGCGGTCAGCCGAAAAAATCCTCCAGCGCAGGAACCGTGAACCCGGATTCCCGCAACACGGATTTCACGTTGCCCACGTCGATCGTCCCGATCCTCAGGAACGCCACGAACTCCCCCCGGAAGGGGGAAAGCACCAGGCTGCGAATCTCGATCTTCATCTCCTCCAGCTTTCGGATCAGCCGCAGGAGAAAGGACACGTCCCGGGGAAGGATCACTTCGATCCGGACACCGCCTGCCCCCTCGATGCGAAGGGTGTCGATGAACGCGGCGAGAATGTCCGTCTTGGTGATGATCCCCACCAGCTTCCGCCCTTCCACCACCGGGAGAGCCCCGAACCGCTTTCGGTGAAGGATTACCAGTGCGTCCTCGATCGTGTCCCACGGATTCACGGTGATCACGTCGCGGGTCATGATCTCCCCCACCTTCCGCTCCTTGTCCAAAACCTCCCCCTCGCCGTTTACCGGAGGCTCCTCCAGCGTGGTGTTCCGGATATCGGTGTCCGTCACGATGCCGGCAAGTTCCTCCCCCGCAACCACGGGGAGGTGATGGAACCGGTTCTCCTTCAGAAGATGCCCCGCCCGCATGACGGTGTCCTCGGGAGATACCGTGATCGGTTTGGCCGTCATCCTTCTGCCGACGTACATGGCTTAGCTCCTTCCCTGGAGGGTCTTTATGTGGGCAATCGCCGATGACGTGAGGGTAGATCCGTTGTATCCCCCCTCCAGGACGGACACGATCCGCCCCTGGCAATACGTGTCGGCCATCTCGCAGATTCGTTGCGTCATGTGGACAAACGATCGTTCCGTCAGCGCGAGGTCCGCGATGGGATCGTCATTGTGCGCGTCGAATCCGGCGGAGACCATGATCAGGTCGGGCCGGAAACGCTCGATCTCCGGGATGACCTCCCTCTCGAAGAGGTCGAGGAACTCCCGGTCCGACGTGTGGGGCTTCACGGGGAGATTGAGAGTGAACCCGTACCCCTCCCCCTTTCCCTTCTCCATCCTTCTCCCCGTCCCGGGGAAACAGAAGGTCGGGTGTTCGTGGATGCTGCAGAAATAGGTAAGCGGGTCTTCCTCGAAAATTTCCTGGGTTCCGTTTCCGTGGTGGACGTCCCAGTCCAGGATGAAGATCTTTTGCACGCCGTACACGGCCCGGGCGTAGCATGCCCCCAGGGCGACGTTGTTGAGGAAGCAGAACCCCATGGCGGATGCTCTCCCGGCGTGGTGGCCGGGCGGCCTCACGGCGCAGAAGATATTGTCGACCCTTCCGTTCATCACCGCGTCCACGCCCGCCATCACCCCCCCCGCGGCAAGCAGCGCGACATCGAAACTTCCCTCGCTGATCGAACAGTCCACCGTGGCGAAGGTCTTTTTCCCCGTTCGCACGCTGTCCCGGAATTCGTTCAGGTACCCGGCGGGATGCACCATCTCGAGGGAGCGCATGTCGGGCTGGAACGGCTCGAGAAGGACGAGGCTTCCCTGGAGGTCGTCTTTTCGGATCGCCCCGACAAGCTTCCCCAGGCGCCTGTGGCTTTCCGGGTGACCCGTGCGGGTCCGGTGATTGAGATATCCGGGGGAATAGAGAAGGCCCGTCCTCCTCGGCGTGTTGGTGTAGATGATCTTGTACCCGTCCCAGGGATTCGCGCAAAGGAGATACGCCTTTCCCAGGGGAAACATCCTCTCTTCCCGGTACTCCTCATCCTTGTCGAGGGAGTAGTAGCCCTCGGCGTTGGCGTAAACGGGGATCTTGAGATCCCTGCGGAACAGGGCGATGTCGTAGACGTGGGTGAGCCGGTTGATTTCGATCTCCTCGACGGGGAACCCCCGTTTCTTCACGAGATCCCGAACGCCCTCCTTCATCCGCCGGAACTCCTCCCTGTCCAGGCAATCGAACCCCTCTTTCGCCCAGTAATATTTCCCGACGGAGAGCGATGCGCTGAGGCGGAACTGGTGGAACCCGAGGTCGTGAAAGAGCGTTTCGTAATGGCGGAACAGGGCCGATGCGTACCCCGAACTCTGCTGGGAGAGACGGATGTGATCGATGTAGACGATCCGGTTTCTCCTGCCCTGGAGATAGGCCAACAGCCCCAGGTTTTGATCTCTCTCCGCGAGGAAGAACAAGGTCATTTCCCCGACAACATCGCTTCCGAAGGCGATCTGGGTGTCGTAGATGATCCGGTCTTTCCCCACCAGGAGCATGTTCTCCCGGTGTTCGAAATCCTGGATTTTCTCGGAGACGCGTTCGAAGAAACGGGCGGGGGAGACGAGATCCCGGAAAAGACGCTCCCAGCGGGAGAGAAGCTTCTTCCTCGAGGGAAGACTGCTCACGAGGAATTTTCTTTTCGACCCCTCCTTTTTGATGATATCGGGGTTGAGCTCGGCTCCGAAGAGCCGGTTCTCCCCGATCAGGGTTTCAAAGCCCTTTTCGATTTCCCGCTTCGGGAGGGGATGGGGCAAACCCTGCCCTTTGAGCGGGAGTTTTTCTCTCCTCAGAGCCATCGCTTTCCCGGAGGCGGCAACTCTCTCCCCCATCCTGGATTTTTCCCCTCACGAAGAACAAGCGGGACGACAGGGAAACCGCTCACTCCCCCGCCCAGGCCCTCTTCTCCCTCCCGGTGAGACGCCGCAGGGACCGTTCCTCCCTGAGGGCGTCGGAACGGGTCCCGCACGGCCGTTTTGCAAGAAACGCCACGGGGGGGTTTATCCGGGTGAAGGCGGCGCCATTACCGTTCAGGTGCTGCCGGTACCGGGCGTCCGGGTCCTTCGCAATACCCGTGTAGATCTTCCCTCCCCGGCATTCGATCATGTAGACCCACCAGGTGCCCGTCATCCCGGTCGCGTCCCGTAATCCCTCAGGGGGCTTCGGCCGTCGAAGGATATCCTTCCTCCCCGGTCGCAGCCGTGAGACGGTCGACGGTCACCCGGGAAGGGTCGCAGGTGACCACCGCCCTCGGGGGGGAAAGAGTGACCTCCGCCGAAACAACCCCTTCAACTGCCTCCAGGCTCTTTTTAACCGCCATCACACAATGGTTGCAGGTCATTTGCTTCACGTTCAGCCTTACCGTTTCCACCTGTCCCGTCTCCTTTCCGTGCTTTCCGTTTTCAAGAACCCATTATATTCCTTCCCCTCCCCTTCTTTGGGAAAAGGCGGGGAGTCGTTGTAGAATTTTCTCCAGACGTGTCCGGACGGAAACGAGGCCCGGAAGGGGCCTATGGGAGGTGCACCATGCCCGACCTGGACCGGGAAAAGCTTTCATCCTACCTGGAATCCCTCTCCGGAAAACCCGTGCGGGTCGTGGTCCTCACCCCCCTGGGGGAAACGGTATCGACCGGCGCCGTCAAGGGATACGGATACGGCATCCCGGTCATGGTCGAGTACGAAGTATCCGGAGAGCGCCGGAAGGCCGTGTTCGAGACGACGAGCCCGGGGCCGTTCGGGCATGAACACATGGCGGACAGGGCCCAGATGCTGCTGTGGGACCACGGGGCATACAACCGCCTTCCCCTTCATGCGCGTTCCCTGGACGTGGGGGGGATTGTTCCGGGCGGCACCCTTCTCTCGCTCGGAAACGTGGAGGAATTCTTCCTCCTCGTCGAGCACGTGGAAGGGCGCGGCTATATCCAGGACCTGGCCCGCCTCCAGGGCGGGGCGGTGTCTCTCCGACATCGACCTGGCGCGGGCAGATGCCCTTTGCGACTACCTCGCAGACATTCACCGGGTAAGAGGCCCCGACCCGGGGCTGTACGTGCGGCGCATCCGGGAGCTTTTGGGTCACGGGGAGTGCATCATGGGGCTTCTCGACAGCTATCCGCCCAGGCATGGGTTCATCACCCCGAAGCTCCTCGAGGAGATCGAGCAAAGGTGCGTGTCCTGGCGCTGGCGGATCAAGGACCGGACCCACCGGCTCAGGCAGGTGCACGGGGACTTCCACCCCTATAACATCCTGTTCGAGGAAGGCGTCCGGTTCCGGGTGCTGGACCGTTCCCGCGGCGAATGGGGCGACCCGTCCGACGATGTCACCTCACTCACCGGGAATTACCTCTTCTGTTCCCTCCAGCGGAACGGAAAGCTTTCCGGGTCCTTCGAAACCCTCTTCCGGAGGTTTTGGGACCGGTACCTCGAGAGAACGGGCGACCGGGAGATGCTTACGGTCGTCGCCCCCTTCTACGCATTCCGGGGGCTTGTGATGGCCAGTCCCGTCTGGTATCCCGACCTGGACGAGGACGTGCGCAGAAAACTCTTCTCCTTCATGGAAGGGGTCCTGGACGCGGAGGCGTTCGACCCGGACCGTGTGAACGACTACTGCGGAGCAAGGTAGCCATGGAAACGGGGTTTGCCGTCTGGATCACGGGACTGCCGGCGTCGGGAAAATCGACCGTCGCCGCCGCGTTGAAAAAAGAGCTTGCGCTCCGCGGGGTGAACGTCGCGGTGCTCGAGTCCGACGCACTCCGGAAGGTCCTTACCCCGAAACCGCGCTACGACGAGGAAGAACGGAACGTATTCTACGGCGCGCTCGCCCACGTAGGCCAGCTCCTGACCGAACACGGCGTATCCGTGATCTTCGACGCGACCGCCAACCGGCGCGCCTATCGGGACCGGGCCCGGCACGCCATTGCCCGGTTTCTGGAAGTATTCGTCGACTGCCCCCTCGACGTATGCATCTCGCGGGACCCCAAGGGAATCTACCGGAGGGGAAGGGAAGGAAACGCCTCCGGGGTCCCCGGCATGGATGCGGTCTATGAACCCCCCGACTCTCCCGACGTGACCGTGCGGGGCGACGCGGAGGATCCGGCGCGCGCCGCACGGCGAATCGTCGACAAACTCATCGAAACGGGATACGTGAAGGAGTGACGCCATCGTGAAGACACCCAAAGGCATCGGAGACCGGTTCCAGCAGGAAACGAAATACGAGCAGGGACGGTTGGGGGGAGACTCGATCGACTGGTCGTCCAGACCTCCCCTGTACAAGGAATATCCCGGCGCGAGAGAGATCCGGCTCCCCCCGCCTGAGGCGCCCGTCCGTTTTTCCTTCACGGAGATCGTGTCCCGAAGGCGCAGCGTCCGGGAATACTCCCCCCGGCCTCTTCGCCGGGAGGACGTCTCATTTCTTTTGTGGGTCTCCTCGGGCATCCAGAGGGTGGAAGCGGGCCACGAATTCCGCACCGTCCCCTCCGCCGGCGCCCTGTACCCGATCGATACGTACGTGATCGCCCACCGTGTGGTAGGAGTCGAGCGTGGCGTGTACCATTACGGTGTCCGCGGCCATCTTCTCGAGGAGGTGACCCCGGGGGATGTCGGAGGGAACCTCTCCCGCGCGGCGCTATTCCAGCAGTTCTGTTCCGAGGCGGCCGCCACCTTCGTCTGGACGGCCGTCTTCCCCCGCGCCAAGTGGAAATACCGTCAACGGGCTTACCGGTACGTCTACCTCGACGCGGGACATATCGCGCAGAACCTGGCACTGGCGGCCGTCGGGCTCGGACTGGGAAGCTGCCAGGTTGCCGCCTTCTTCGATGACGAGATGAACGCCCTCCTGGGCGTGGACGGTGTGGAAGAGAGCGTTATCTACCTGAGCGCAGTGGGACATCCCCTCTGACCGGGCGGGCGCAACGGATAACGCTCACAGGGAAACAATGCTCGCCCGGTAGATCCCGAGCGTCACTGCATCGAAAAGGACGAACCGGACGAGCGCGGGCGCCCTTTCCTCCTTCGACAGGAACGCCGCGACGGTCGACAGGGCGACGAACGCAGCTCCCTCGACCGGATATCCGAAGGCCCCCGTGCTGATCGAGGGAAAAGCGACCGACCGCAACCCCATCGTAAGGGCGACCCGGAGCGAGTTCCGGTAGCATGAGGCGAGAATCCCCGGCTCCCCCTGATTCCCCCCCCTCCACACCGGCCCGACCGTGTGGATGACGTGCTTTGCGGTGAGCCGCCCGCCTGTCGTCACCACCGCCTCCCCCGGGGGGCACTCCCCCTGCCTCGCCCGGATCGCCTTGCATGCCTCGAGGATCGCGGGGCCGCCGGCCCGGTGAATCGCCCCGTCCACCCCTCCTCCCCCGAGCAACGATCTGTTCGCGGCGTTCACGATGGCATCCGTCGATTCCTTCGTGATGTCGCCCTGGACCAGCCGGATCACGCCGGTGCCGAAACCCCGCTCCATCTCGTTCCCCCGATCGGTGGTATTATTTCTCATGATATCCCATGCCCGGCGGAGCGAACGGGAGGGAAAGATCGTGTTCCTTCTGGAAACCATGGCGGAGAACAAGATTCGCGAAGCGATTGCGAGGGGGGCGTTCGAAAACCTTCCGGGCGCCGGCAAGCCCCTCCGCCTCGAGGACGACTCGATGATTCCCGACGACCTCCGTGTCGCCTACAAGATACTCCGTAACGCCGGGTTCATCCCTCCCGAACTGGAAGTACGCAAGGAGATCGTCACACTCCGGCGCCTGCTCCGGACCATCGAGGACGAGGGGATAAAGAGGGAAAAGATTCGGGAACTTAACTACAAGCTTATGAAGCTTGGCATAATGGGGAGGCGGATGGTGACCCTCGACGAATTCCCCGAGTACAAGGAACGGATCCTCAGAAAAATGGGGGCAGGAAACCCGGGGTAACCCCCCTCCTTCCCGTATCGGTCGCGGATTTCCGATCACGGTAGAATCGTGGGCAGTGGGAGGCCCCATCGCATGAACCCGGCCGATACGATCCCCGTCCCGAACGAGATTTCCCTCCGCGTGCTCCGCGCCCTGCGGAAGAGAAAGAAACTCTGGCGGTTCCTCAGGGCGTTCTGCCGCGCCGCGGAGGAAGCAAAGGGGTCCCCGTATCTCGTGGGAGGGATCGTCCGCGACCTCATAGAGAGGCAACCGGGCAAGGACATCGACCTGATGGTCACCGGGATCGGGTTCGATGCGCTGGGGGCAATCGTCCTGGGACTCCCCCGGAGAGAACTCGGGATCCGGAGGGTCATCACGGCAGGAAAGCGGTTCGCCGTGTACAAGGTGTCGACCTCCTGGTCCGCGGAGGAGATCGACGTGGCGCTTGCGCGTACGGAGTTCTCCACCGGCCCGGGCCACCGCCAGTTCGAGGTCCGCACGGACGGAGTCGATGCCCGGGGGGATGCGGCCCGCCGCGATTTCACGATCAATAGCCTGATGTTCTTTTTTCGCACGGGGAAAAACCGGCTCACGGGGGAGGTCATCGACTTTTTCGGGGGGCGGGAAGACCTCCGACGCAAACGGATCCGGGGCGTGGGGAATCCGCAGGACCGGATCCGGGAAGACCCCCTGCGGATGCTGCGGGCCATCCGCCAGAAGAATGAACGGCCCGGCTATCGGATCGAGAAGAGAACCTGGCAGGCGATCTGCGGAGAAGCAAATACGCTTTTGGGAACGATTTCCGGCGAGCGCGTCGTCGACGAACTGGCGAAATCCCTGTCGGCGAACCCCTCCGGAACGGTATCGGACCTGCACCGTTCGGGAATTCTGCCGCTGTTGATCCCGGAGATCCTGAACGGGGGGGACGCTCCCTTGTCGCGACTGAAGAAACGATACACCCTCCTCCAGGCTTCTCTCGGCCGCTTCCTGCCGGAGACTGTGCTGTTCGCCAATCTTCTCGTGGACGTCGCGCAGAACGAGTCCCGCCATCGCGTCCGCGGGGAGAAACGGGATATCCCGCACGGTCGACGGCGTCCCCCCGCAGGACCGATCGGAAGGAACGCCTTCCGCCTTCCCCGCACGGATGCAGTCGCCCGACGGCTTCATATCCCCCGTGTCCGGCAGGTGGTCCGGCTGGTCGAGGACGTGATCCGGTTATTCCACCTCAAGATGCTGCGCAACCCGCACGCACAGATCGAGGCGATCTTCGGCCGATGGGAGAACCCGGAGCACCTGCATGCGCTCTACACAGCCGCCCGCACGGCGGCCTCGAGGCGTGTCGAGGACTTCCGTCCGGTCCTTCGAACCGCGGCAAGACGGCCCCCCCTTCTTGCCGGCGACGATATCCTCGCATTAGGGGTCCCGGCGGGGTCCCGGGTGGAATCGATCCTGGAAGAGGTCCGGGAAGCCACGCTTACCGGCAAGGTTTCGGACAGAAACGGCGCGAAGAGACTGGCCATTCTGTCAGGCGCGGAAACATATCCCCCTGCGATTTCTCATCGGTGTCGAAAATCGAGAAAAAACGTGAGCAGGAGCCCCAGCAGGGCAAGATAGAGGACGAAGTCGAGCGGGACGAGATGGTGAAGCGCCTCGATCTCGTAGAACATCGTAAAACTGGAAAGTAGCGGACCGGCAACAGGGATCATCTGCACCCCGGGGAAACCCGACTCCCTCTGCGAACTTCCTCCATTATACCGCAGGGGAGATGCCGCCGGCAGGATTGCCCCCTCCCCCGGCCACGGTTGTACAATGATTGGTACGGGAGGAATCGATGAGAACCCCTTGGATCGTACTGCCGTTGGCGGCGGCATCCGTGATGATCATCATCCTGACCGGCGGGTGCGCCCCGAAGACACAAGGTCTGCGGGACAACGGTCCCGCCACGGCTGTCCGTCCGCCCCCCGCGAAATCGATGGATGTGCGTCTCCTGTCGGAAACACCTGAGATTGCTCCGAAACCGCCCTTCTCAGTGGCCGATGAGACTCGGGGCCGCTGGCTCACCCTGTTCGAGGTAACCATGAGTCCCGTATCGGCGGGCACCCTTCCCGATACCGGGTCGGCGAATGGTCAGGAAACGCAATCGACCGGGCCGGCGGCGGACCGCTGAAACGGGAATTTGTCAACGAACCGACCTGCCCCCGCGGCTACCCGAAAAGCCGAAACCGAATCCACCTCTCGCACCGCCCCGGCCGGTACCCCCCGTATATCCCTGGTACCTCCCCGCGGAGGAGGAACGGACGCGCGGCGATTGCACTACCTGTCCCCTGGTTCCGGATTCCGCCCGAGGCCTGGTCGCAGGAGAGGAGTAGGAGCGGGCGCGCGGCGATTGCACTACCTGCCCCCTGGTTCCGGGTTCCGCCCGAGGCCTGGTCGCGCGGCCAGGTGTGGGTGAAGCGGGCGCTCTGCCCCCCCTGGGAATCGATACCCCTTCCCCTCTCCCCGCCGAGGAGCGCCGTCCGGCTCCGGAAGGAACCACCGCGCTCGAGGGATGCACACGCGAGCGGACGTTGTATCCGTACTTCTCTGTCCGGGTCAGGGCATTCGACCTCTCCGCGTGAACCCCCGATCCCCGTCCCGGGCGGGGTGAGGAGGGGGTTACCCGTTCCCATCTCTGCTGTCGTGCGGGGTTTTCCCTTGCGGGCCGTTCCGTCTCCCTCAGATTCCGGGAGCGATTACTTTGTGTACTCGTTTTCCGGTCCGACCCCCGCACGCCGGATCGGGGGGAACCGCGCGTGCCGCTTTGCACCGTCGGCCTTGCTTGACTGCTACGCGGCGTGCTGCGCGTGCCGACCGAAGCGTTTCTCTCTCTCCGGACGGCTGTCCAGTCCCGCCAATTACCGCCTTTGTCTCTCGTCCCCCGCACATAGACGGTTCCCCGGGAAAGAGGCCGTTCCCAGGAAGAAAGACGAGTGTCGGAGCGGGTGAACGCGATCCGTCTCGTCCTTTCCCCGGGCCGGAGAGGGACCCACCGGACGCGCCTTCCGTCCCGGATAAACCTGACGTTGGCCGGGACGAAATAGGCGTTCCTGTGAAAGTGGTGATAATGATGCCCGCCGAAGCCAAAGCTGAACGAAACGAACGAGTGGAAGGGGTACCACACCCAGCCGAACGCCGGGTCGGTGTACCAGTACCCGTAATGGTAGGGGTACCACCCCCACGGTTCGTAGGATATCCAGGTCCACCCGTACGGGGAGATCCACGCCCAACGTCCGTAATAGTAGGGGGACCACCCCTGCGAAACACGTGGCCGCCACACGTATCCATATTCGGAGGAGTGCACCCACTCCCCGTAATCGCGCAATTCGTTGGCCGCAGCCGGGGGAACGTTGGCCTGTTTTTCGGTCTCCGAAAGAGGCGGAGGTTCCTCAAAGGAGTCCCGGCCCTCCCCGGTATACTTGCTTATCCGGACATCCCTCCCGAGGGAAGCCTGCTCGCCCGCTTTGACGGGGATCCGCCCGCTCTCCGTGTCTACCGTCCCTTCGCCCTCGCGGACGACAAGCGTCGTCTCACCGCCTTCCGATACGGTCATCCAGTACCGGCCGGGGACGGAAAATTCCGCATTCGACTGCTCCGGGGTCGTGACGCGGACAGGGACGAAATCGGTTTCCGGCAGGTAGAAACGAATTTCTCCGGACCGGAGGCGGAATGCGGTTTCTTTATCTTCGACGCCAAGGATGGCAATCTCCGTGCCGCCCGTAAGGAGCACGAATTGCCCCCCGTGGAACTGCAGCTCCGCTTCGGACCCTTCGGGTATGCTGACCATCGACCGCACGGGAACGGGGCTGTTGCTGGAAAACTCCTCCCAATCTCCGGAGTCCGTCGTACGGACCCAGGCGGACCCTTCGAAGATCTTCAAACGGGTGACGGAATACGAGGGAACGCCTTCGTACCCCGCGTTCTCGTCCGCCGCATGACCCGGAACGGTAAACAGCGCCAGGATTATCGCCATCATCCCGATAGATTTCGCGAATTTCATTGTGCCTTCCCCCTTCCCTTGCCACCGTCACGCCGTTGCACGATCCCGCTATCTCCCCGTGTTCTTACGGCTCAGGAAATTGCCGGCGCCTGTATATCGGTAATCCCGCCGGCGCAGGGTCTGCTCTAAACCGGCATGCTGGTTAGACGCTCCCGGGTGGCAGGAATATTCAACCATTCAACCCGAATCCCGCTGCGGGTTCCTTCCTTAGCCCCGTTTCCATGATACCGTTTAAACCCTGAACGGATCGGGAAAGTTCCGTTCCCCCCCATCCGTTGCAGGGATTGGTATACTTTTTATCCACTCGATCTGCCGCAGGGGGAAAATCTTGTACCGGCTGAACGACCGGAACCGCCTGATCGGAGAGATGTTTTCCTCGATCGCACCCAGGTACGACCTGCTGAACCGGCTTCTTTCCCTCGGGACGGACCGCCGGTGGCGCAGGGAGGCCGTGGCATGGATCCGGCCCGAAACGGGCGGGGTCCACCTGGACGTGGCGACCGGGACTGCAGACGTTGCTCTCGAGATCTTCCGGCAGAAGGGAAACGGGGCATTCGTGGCCGGGGTGGACATATCGGCCGCGATGATGCGGATCGGTATGGGGAAGGCGGCCCGCGCGGGACTTACGGGCAGGCTGGCGTTCGTCCTGGCGCCGGGAGAGGCTCTCCCCTT
Source organism: uncultured delta proteobacterium (assembly GCA_963811025.1). Taxonomy (GTDB): domain Bacteria; phylum Desulfobacterota; class Deferrimicrobia; order Deferrimicrobiales; family Deferrimicrobiaceae; genus CSP1-8. The sequence continues at coordinate 220,182 of CAWEPX010000031.1, read as the reverse complement.
TCGGGACGACGCGTTCGACTCCGCGTCCATCGCCTTCGGGATCCGAAACGTGGTCCGACGGGATCGGGGTCTCAAGGAGATGTGCCGCGTGGTGAAGCCGGGGGGGCGCGTCGTGATTCTGGAGTTCTCGCAGCCGGAGTCCGCCCTTTTCGGGGCCCTCTACCGGTTTTATTTCACCCGGGTGCTCCCGCTGCTGGGGGGTCTGCTTTCCCGCCGGAGCGCGTACACTTACCTTCCGGACTCGGTTCGGGAGTTTCCTCCTCCCCGGGAATTCGCCGAAATGTTGCGGGATGCGGGATGCGACCCGGTTACTTTCCGGGCGCTGACCCGGGGAATCGTGACTCTTTACGTCGGGGTAAAGCGCCCGGTTTAAGGGCTAATTCGCCACCTGGACCTGACCGGCGTCGAGCCACCCTTCGAACAACGCGGTCGTGAGGTACCTCTCCCCCGCGTCGGGCAGAATCGCCACGATCGTCTTCCCTTCGAATTCGGGGGACCGGGCCAGCCGCACGGCTACGGCCGCCGCCGCGCCGCAGGAGATCCCGCAAAGGATTCCTTCTTCCCGCGCCAACCGCCGGGCGAACTCGATCGATTCGTCGTTGGTGACGCTTTCCACCCTGTCCACCAGTGAAAGGTCGAGCACATCGGGGATGAATCCCGCGCCGATCCCCTGAATCTTGTGAGGCCCCGGCGTAAGCGGCTCCCCCCGCAGTGTCTGCGAGATGACGGGGCTGTGAGTGGGTTCGACCGCCACGGAAAGAATCGGTTTCCCTTGCGTGTTCTTGATGTATCGCGTAACCCCCGTGATCGTGCCGCCCGTTCCGACGCCGGAGACGAACACGTCGATCTTTCCCTCCGTATCTTCCCAGATTTCCGGGCCGGTCGTGTCCTCGTGGATTTGCGGGTTGGCGGGGTTCATGAACTGCTGCGGGAGAAAATATCCCTCGGGGTCCGACGCGACGATTTCGTTTGCCTTGTCGATCGCCCCCTTCATCCCCTTGGCCCCTTCCGTCAGAACCAGTTTCGCGCCGAAGGCCTGCAGTACCGTCCGTCGTTCGATGCTCATCGTCTCCGGCATCGTGAGAATGATCCCGTATCCCCGCGCGGCGGCAACGTAGGCAAGGGCGATCCCCGTGTTTCCGGACGTCGGCTCCACGATCGTCTTTCCCGGGCCGAGTAGTCCCCGCTTTTCCCCGTCCCACACCATCGAAGCGCCGATGCGGCACTTCACCGAGTACGCCGGGTTTCGCCCCTCGATTTTCCCCAGAACGAACGCTTTGGCCCCATCGGTGATCCGGTTGAACCTGACAAGGGGAGTTCTCCCTATAGAAAACGAGTTATCCTTGAACCATCTGGGCATTACGGCCCTCCCGATTTAATCGATGGTTTTAATAGTATTTAATCGGCCAAGCGGTGTCAACAGGAATTCCCACGCTTCCCATTTCCCGGGTTTGGCAGTATCTTTGTCGGATGAAAATCTCCATGCTTTGTGTGTTTTGCAGCTCGAGCGACCTGGTTCCCGAGCATTTTCGGGAAGACACGATCGCTTTGGCCGACCGGATGGTAGAGGAACGGATCGACCTTGTCTACGGGGGAGGATCGGTGGGCCTGATGGGGATACTCGCAGACCGGGTTCTCGGCGGGGGAGGAAACGTCATCGGGGTCATACCGGAGTTCCTCCGCACGGAGGAGCTTGCCCACGAGGGGCTCACGGAAATGATCGTCACGCAAACCATGCACGAAAGGAAAAACGAGATGGGCCGGAGAGCGGATGCTTTCGCGGTCCTGCCGGGCGGCTTCGGAACGATGGACGAATTCTTCGAGATCCTTACGTGGAGACAGCTGGGCCTGCACGCGAAGCCGATTATCGTCGCCAATACCGGAGGCTGGTTTGACCCGATCCTTTCCTACTTCCAGCACGCCGAAAACCTTCGCATGGTATCCCGCGAGAATCTTGCCCTGGTCGAGGTCGTCAGTGCAGGAGACAAGGTCGTGGATACCCTGCTGCGCAGGCAAGACCCCGCAGGCTCTCTGCCCCGCCTTTCCCGGTCGTAGCACCCCTGCTCCTAGATTTCCCTCCCGTCCGGGAAAGCAGCAGGTTGATGACGGAAGAGCAAAACACGACGAGGAAAGACGCCTCGGCGATGTCGACGGAGGGGACGGACTCGCTCCCCGGGAGTCCGCTCACGGCATGGCAGTATCCGAGGATGGACTCGATACCCATTGCCAGCCCCGGGGGAATCCCAAGCCTTCCGGCGACGGGCGCAATCGTTCCCAAGGCAACCTCCCCCGATCCGTCGGCCAGGGTATGGACGACGGCCGCCACCGCGATCAGGGCCTCGCGGGCCGCCTCCCTCGCGTCGGGGTCGGGACGGCGGGAAAGGAATCTCACCGCGGATTGCAGGTGCCGGCCGGCGGCGTCCAGATCGAACAGGGTAAGTGTTTCTTCGGCCGTCATCACGGCGTCCAGTCCAAGTTCGTCCGGGAGAGGGACAAATCTGTCGCGCAGAAGCCGCACCGGCGCCAACTCCTCCTCAAGAACCCGGTTCAGGCCGCGCCGGACAAGTTTCCTGTCGGCTTCCTTGACCTCCGCCCGGTCGTCTGCGAGGAGGAACTCGAACAGGTCGTAGACCTGGTGATCCGGAATCCGGAAAAAGATTTCCTTCAGGGAGCGGCGCGACGCATCGTTGTCGGAAGACGGCAGGTCGTCAATCGGTTGTTTGAAAAACGCCAGGCAGGATCCCCGGAGGATCGCCCCCCACGCCGTCCGGGAATGATCGTTGGAGGAAACGACTCGGTAAAGCAGGTTCCAGAGGGAATTTCGAAGCGGTGTCCCTCCCCCCCCGCCGCTGTCTGGCATGTATGCCTCCTCCCGGCAAATCATACCCGAAGGGCGAAAGGGGCGCAAAAAAAACCCCCGGGGGGAACCTTTCCTCCGGGGGCCGTTCCGATCGGACCGGGCCAGATCCTATCCTTGATGCGCCCAGTAGCCCGGGATCCACACCCCGACCTGCACGTCCCGGTAATGACCGGGAACCCAGATCCGGCGGGCATGGTGATTCCCGTGGCCGTTCCCGTAGCGATCCCCGTAATGGTCGTCGTACCCGCGCTCGAAACGTTCGACTTCCCAGTGCCCGGGGACCCATCGGCTTTCCACCCTGGCTTCGTAATGCCCCGGAACCCACACCTCCTCCGGGGGATAATACCCCCTGGGAGGGGGGGCGTACACGGGGACCGGGTAGGGCTGGGAATTCGCGATCGCATTACCCAGGATCGTCACGCCGATGATCCCGGTCAGGATCTTCCCGGCTGTAGCCCACTCTCTGTCTCCGGCCTGGGCGGGGGAAGGACCTGCCGCCGCCAGAAACGCCACAGCAACCGCTATCGCAATAAACTTTTTCATCGCCGCCTCCTCTTCACCTCGATACTCTTAAAGGTGTAACCCGCATCCCCCATGGAATGTTTCCTTGCTCTCTGCCGATAGGACGGAAGCGACGAACCGGATATTCAATAGGCGGGATTATTCCGCGGAAATGATGAGAATCAGGACACCTTTCTGGTAGGAGGGGCCACCCACGATCACCATCCCCCCCCGGCTTAAGCCAAGCGTCGTGGTCAGCAGGTTACGTTCCCCCTCCATGATCTGGACGGCAAGTCTCACCTTGTTTCCCTTGGCGGGGACGGGAGTAACACGCATGGAACGGCCGCCGGGAAGGCCGAACTCACCCGTTTCGCCAACGGAAAGGGTGCGCTTCAGGCGGTCGATCATCCGGTAGGAGGAGTAGTTGAACATGGATTGAAGCTGGTTGCGGATCGAGGCGAGCGCGGGGTCCATCGTAGGGCCTTCATGGGAGGCCACGACGACCCCCACATCGATCGCGACCGGCGCGTCGGGGGATGCTACGGCGATTTGCGCGATAATGAGAAGGCCGATAAAGGCGATCGCCGTGAGGCAACGCCCCGGATGCGGATCAGGTCTTCCCATTTTCGATAATCCATATCACCCGTGGAAGTCCCTTCCCCTTGTCCACCAGGGCTACGGTCGCCGTGTCGGATTCGAGGGATTCCACCGTGACGTCGAAGCTTTTCGGGTGAAACGGAACCCTCGCCCCATCCGAAGGATAGAACAGAAGGGCAACAACCGCAACCGCAGCGGCCGCCGGAACCCAGAACCACCGCCGGAGAAGACGGGCAAACCCGGGCTCCTTCTGCTCCTCGATCCCGGCGCGAACTCTCGTCCACAAGGGGGAAAGCGCAAGTTCCCTTTCCTCTACCTGTACGGCGGACCACAGGCGCAGCATGTCGCCGACCCGCCTGAGCTCCTCCTCCTCGACGGCGCACGACCGGCAGGCACCGAGGTGCGCACGGACCGCTTCCGCCGCATCCGGCGGAAGACGCTCGTCGATATGGTCCTGGATCATATCTCTTGTTTTCGTGCAATCCATATCTTCACCCTTCCCGGAAACCTTTTAGCGCCCCTTTCAGTTTCGCCCGTGCGTAATGAAGACGCGACATCACGGTGCCGACCGAGCAATCCAGAATCCCGGCGATCTCCTCGTACGCAAGCCCCTCCACTTCCCGCAGAAGGATGACCGTCCGGTGGTATTCCGGAAGGGCCGCGATGGCCCGGGTGAGCCCCTCCGAGAGTTGCCGGTTCTCCGCCAGTTCCTCGGGGGTCTTCGGATATACCATGGCTTCGGGATCCGACGTCTCCCCGGAGACCCACGCTTCGTCGAAAGGAACCGTCGGAGACCTCGATGTCTTCCTCCACCGGTCTATCGCCTGGTTGACCAGAAGACGATAGAACCAGGTGTAAAAATTCGACCCGAACCGGAAGTCTTTCAGCCGGTAGTATGCTTTCACGAACGCATCCTGCACCACATCCTGGGCCTCGTCCGGATCTCCCACGATCCCCCGGGCCACCCCGTACGCCCGCCGCTTGTAGCGCTCCATCAGATCGCGAAACGCCCCCTCGTCCCCGGCCAGCGAACCCCGGACGAGATCTTCGTCCGGCGGGTGCGCTTTTTCCTTCTCACTCATAGGACGTGACATTCCCCCGATCTATTCATCCCCCGATACACCGGGCTCAGTGGATTTCCCCCCAGTGTTTCCCCCTGCTTACCGATACCGTGAGGGGTACGGAAAGGGAGGCAGCCCCTTCCATCGCCCCCGTCAGAAGCCGCTCGACCTCAAGGACTTCAGCCTCGGGGGCCTCGACAATCAGTTCGTCGTGGACCTGGAGAACCAGCCCGGCGTGCATACGACGTTCCCGGAATTCGCGGTCCACCCGGATCATCGCCATCTTGATGATGTCGGCGGCGCTCCCCTGGATCGGTGTGTTGATCGCCATCCTCTCCGCCGCCTCCCGAAGAACCTTGTTCTGGGAGTTGATGTCCCGGAGGAATCTCCTCCTGCCCCGGATGGTGTGAACGTATCCGTCCTTTCGCGCCTGTTCCTTGAGTTTCTCGATGTACCGGTATACGCCCGGATAGCGCTCAAAGTACTGGTCGATGTACTGCTTCGCCTCCTTGCCGCCGATCCCCAGCTCCCGGGAAAGCCCGAAGGGACTCATCCCGTAAAGGATTCCGAAGTTGATCACCTTGGCCCTGCGACGGAGCTCGGGCGTGACCTCGTCAGGCGCCACACCGAAGACACCGCATGCGGTCGCGACGTGGATGTCCTCCCCGTCCCGGAACCTTCGCGTGAGTTCGGCGTCCCCCGAAAGATGCGCAAGAAGCCGCAGCTCCACCTGGGAGTAGTCGGCGCCGACGAAGAGGCACCCCGCTTCTGCCACGAACCCCGACCGGATCCTCCTTCCCAGGTCGGCGCGCACCGGGATGTTCTGCAGGTTGGGATCGGAGGAGGAAAGGCGGCCCGTTGCGGTTTGCGTCTGGTGGAATGTCGTGTGGATGCGCCCGTCCCGCGCATCCACCATCCCGGGAAGGACATTGACGTAAGTGGACCGTATTTTCGCAAGCGTCCGGTATTCGAGAACGAGGCCGGGAATCTCGTGCGCTCCCTTCAGCTGCTCCAGCACCTCCACGTCCGTCGAGTAGCCCGTCTTCGTCCTCTTGACCGGCGGAAGGCCAAGCTTCTCGAATAGATAGAAACGAGAGCTGCTTGGGGGAATTGATGTTGACCTCCGGGCCTGCGATCTCCGCCACTTTCTCTTCGATTCCCCGCGTCCCTTCGGCCAGCTCCTCCGACAACTCCCTGAAGATCCCGACATCGATGCGGATCCCCTTCGTTTCCATCCGGAACAGGACCGGCAGCAACGGCATGTCGACCTCGCGGAAGATGCCCGCGAGTCCTGCCTCCGAGAGTTTCCCCTCGAGGACCTCTCCGAGCAGAACGATATCCTCCGCAAGGGCCGCAGGGTCGACCGCACCCTCCCCCGACCCCTCGCGCCCCGGAAGGAACCGCTCACGCAGTTTGGACAGGTTCGGCGTGCCCTCTTCCGGCGCGAGGAGGTAGGCGGCGACCTGCAGGTCGAACAGCGCCTGCTCCCAGCCGGGGGAGGAGACGTCTCCGTGGTCCCTCAGGAATGCCTTCCCGTCATAGAGATAGACCGACCCCCCCGATTCGGCGATTCGGCGGATAAGCTCCGTAACGGTGTGCCCGGGGAGAAGCCAGATCCCTTGGCCGGCCACCGCAGCGGCGATTTCCTCCCCCTTTTCCCCCGAATCGGCGATGCCCACCCGGACGGATGCATCGTGGCCGATCGCACGGAACAGATCCCCGGCCCCATTCGTCCGGATCCCTTCCCGCGGGCGGGTCTTCCCGGAATCGGAAAACGGCAATGCCGCAGGCGGAATATCGAGCTCCTCGAGGAGCTTTCGGAACCCGAGCTTCCGGAAAAGTGCGGCAACCTTGTCCCGGCGCATCTTCCCGGGCGTAAGCTGGCCGATGTCCCGGGAGAGCGGGAGGTTCCTGTCGATCACCGCCAGCTGCCGGCAGAGCCTGGCCATCTCCGCGTTTTTTTCGATCTTCTCCCTCTGCTTTCCTTTCAGCTTGTCGGTTTGGGCAAGGAGGTTTTCCACCGTTCCGAACTCCCGGATCAGGCCGGAGGCCGTCTTCTCGCCGATGCCCGGGACGCCGGGGATGTTATCGGAGGGATCCCCCGCCAGGGCAAGCAGATCCGCAACCTGCCCGGGTCCTACACCGAAGGTATCGCGGACCTCCTCCTCTCCCACCGTCTTTTCCTTCAGGCCGTCCTGGATGCGGACCTGCTTCGAGACCAGCTGGTAGAGGTCCTTGTCGGAAGAAACGATGATGACATCCATCCCTTTCTCCTCGGCGAGCCGGGACAAGGTGCCGATAATATCGTCCGCTTCCGCGCCGGGCACCTCGATCCTCGGAACGCCCAGCGCATCGATGACTTCCTTGACCATCGGGATCTGGGCAAGGAGCTCCTCGGGAACCTTGAGCCGGTTTGCCTTGTATTCGGGGAAAAGGTTGTGCCGCTGGGTGGGCCCGGGGGAATCGAAGACGGCGGCGAGGGCGTGGGGATTCTCCTCCCGGAGGATCTTCAGGAGGATCCGCGAAGTCCCCAGCACGACGTTGGTCGGCGTCCCGTCCGGCGCCGTGAGGCGCGGCAGCCCGTAGAATGTGCGGTAGAGGACATTGTGCCCGTCAATCAGATAGAGGGACGTCATCTGCGGCCTGTCGGGATTCCACCACCAGCGTCCCGGCGAACGTATCCCCTGCCCTCTGACCGTCGGCGTCGTAGAACCCGAGGTACGTCTCGACAAGAAGAATCACCAGCCCCACGGTGAAGGCGAGAAAAGGGCCGATGAACGGAACGAGGTAGAAAAGGAACGGAGAGGCGACGGTCAGGTTTCTCAGAAGGGAGGAAGGAAAATCCATCGGTTCCCGGTCGACGCGGACGACCTGGAAGCCCGTCAGCCACTTCCCGGCGCTTCGTCCCCCGGGGAACCCGTCGCACATCAGGAGATAGAACAGGGCGGCGAACGCCCCGGCGGCGCCGGGTATGTGCCACAACGACATGGCGATTATCAGGTCCGCGGCCTTGCCGGAGATCCGGGCGAGGTAGCGCGCGCGGCGCGCCTCCCGGAAGTACTCGCTCTGCTCCTCCCAGCGAAACCCCAATGCTCACTCTCCCCCTTCCTCTGTCGCCCGGGAGAAGAACAGGAACGCCATCGTGGGCCTGCGGTTTCCGGGCTGGGTCACGAAGTGAATCGAATCGAACCGGTACCCTTCCGCGGTCCAGCGATTGAGCTCCGCCTCGATTTCCTCGTCGAAAACTTTCGAGATCTCGACGACCTTGTAGGGGGCGTCCTTCGGTTCCGGCATCCCGGTCACTCCGCGAGAGCTTTCGCCGCCTCTTTGGCGGCGTAAGTCAGAATCAGATCGGCCCCGGCCCGCTTGATCGACACCAGGATCTCCATCATCACCCGGGGGCCGTCAACCCACCCCAACTTCTCCCCGGCCTTCACGATCGAGTACTCCCCGCTGACATTATAGGCCGCCACCGGCAGGTCGAAAGCCTCGCGGACGCGGCAGATGACGTCGAGGTAGGGAAGCGCGGGTTTGACCATGACAATGTCCGCACCTTCCTGGATGTCGAGTGCCACCTCCCGGAGCGCCTCCCTCGCGTTGGGGGGATCCATCTGGTACGAGCGGCGGTCACCGAACCTGGGGACGCTCTCCGCCGCGTCCCGGAAGGGACCGTAGAACCCGCTTGCGTACTTCGCCGCGTACGACATGATGGGGATCCCTTCGTACCCCTCTTCGTCCAGCGCCCTCCGGATGGCCGCCACCCGCCCGTCCATCATGTCGGAGGGAGCCACGAGGTCCGCCCCCGCCCGTGCGTGCGTCACGGCGCTGCGGGCCAGGATTTCGAGCGTCGCGTCGTTGTCCACGTCGCCCTCGGGGTTTAGGATCCCGCAATGGCCGTGATCGGTGTATTCGCAGAAGCAGACGTCGGTGATAACCAGGATATCGGGAACGGCATCCTTGATCGCACGGACGGCAGTCTGCACGATCCCGTCGTCGGAACAGGCGTCCGACCCCACGGGGTCCTTTTTCGCCGGGATGCCGAAGAGGAGAATGGCGGGTATCCCCAGGCCCCGGACCTCCCTGACCTCCTTCACGAGGTTTTCCACGCTCAGCTGGAAAACACCGGGCATCGAGGGAATCTCCTTCCGGATCTTCCTGCCGGCGGCAACAAACAGGGGATAGATCAGGTCGTCCACCGAGAGGATCGTCTCCCGTACCATCCGGCGGATTCCCTCGTTCCTTCGCAGCCGCCTGGGGCGGTGTTCGGGATACGTCATGGGGTCTCACCTCCGCGGGAAGGGGAGGCGAGGTGCGCCTCGATCGCCTCCAGCATCCCGGCCAATGTGAATGTTTCGGGCATGATGTCCACGGCGTAATTCCTTTCTTTTACGGCCCTCGCGGTAACCTCCCCGATCACGGCGATCCGGCTCCGGGAGAGGACGGACGCGGCGCGCTCCTCCCCCAGCAGGAGAAAGAAGTTCCGGAACGCCGATGGGGATGCGAAGGTACACACGTCGGGAGGCATCTCCCCGATCTCCGCGGCGATCTTCTCGTCTCCCGCAGGCAGGTCGTTCCGGTACGCCGTCACGACATCCACCGTACCACCCAGGGAGCCGATCCCCTCCGGAATCACCTCCCGGCCCTCTTCGGCCCGCGGGAGAAGAAACCGTTTCCCCGAGACCCCCTTTCGGGCCAGCGCCTCCACCAACCCTTCCGCGGTGTGCCTTTCGGCCGAGAGATGAACGGGGAAACCGTGCCGTGCGATCTCCCGGGTCGTGCCGGGCCCGACGGAGGCGATCCGGACTCCCTCGGGAATCTGCCGGATTCCCCGTTTCGCCGTTCGTGCGAAGAAGAACCGGGCGGCGTTGGCACTTGTGAAAAGCACCCAGTCGAACACCCTCAGGCGGGCGATGGCCTCGTCCAGGGGGACGGTGTCGTCGGGGGGGACCAGCCGGACCGTGGGAAATGCCACCGGTACTCCCCCCCGCTTCCGGATGACCTCGGAAAACGCTTCCGCCTGGCCTTCGCCCCGTGTCACCAGGATCCTTTTCCCCCGGAGAGACATCCTGGCTAGCGGTTCGCCGCCCGGTACACTTCGTCCAGGATCTCCTTCGCGCCGCGGGCGAGCAATTGCTCGGCAAGGCCCACCCCGAGCGCCTCCGGGTCTTCGGTGCTCCCACTGGCGCTGCCGCGGATGATCTCGGACCCGTCGGGACGCCCCACCATCCCCTTGAGGAAGATGCCGTCCCCTTCCGTACGTCCGTAAGAGGCGATCGGGACCTGGCACCCCCCCTCGAGCCGCTTCAGAAACCCCCGCTCGGCACGAACCGCGAACGCGGTGTCCCGGTCGTTCAGGAACGAGACCGCCTCCCGGGTATCCGGGTCATCTACCCGGATCTCGATCCCCAGGGCCCCCTGCCCGATAGCGGGCAGCGACATCTCCTCGGGGATGTACTCGGTAATCTTCGCCTCCCATCCCAGGCGTCGAAGTCCCGCCGCCGCGAGGATTATGGCGTCGTAGCGGCCTTCCTCCATTTTCCGGATGCGGGTGTCGAGGTTCCCGCGGAGAGTCTCCACCGAAAGATCGGGACGAAGGCCGAGAAGCTGGGTCTGCCTGCGCAGGGAGCTCGTCCCCAACCTCGCCCCTCGCGGGAGCTCCTCGAACTTCCGGTACTTCACGGACAGGAAGGCGTCCCGAGGATCCTCGCGTCGCGTGATGGCGACGATCGCGAGCCTGTCGGGCAGATCGGTGGGAACGTCCTTCATCGAGTGGACTGCGAGATCGATGTCCCCGGATAGCAGCGTCTCCTCGATCTCCTTGACGAACAGTCCTTTTCCCCCGACCTTGGCAAGCGGAACATCGAGGATCATGTCCCCCGTCGTCTTTATCCTCGTGATCTCGACCTTCCTGCCCGTCCGCCTCTCGATCTCGAACTGGATGAACTCGGCCTGCCACAGGGCGAGCTTGCTGCCTCGGCTGCCGAGACGGATCATCTGGTTTGTTTTGCGCAATCCGCATTCCTCCTGATTTTGTGCACCCTATTCCTGCGGTGTTTCCCCGGTTCCGTCCTCATCCCCGGTCCCGGCCCGTTCCGATGCTTCCGTCAGATCGAAGATCTCCCTGACCACCGTCACGAGATCCACCTGGCTTTTGCCGTCGGCGTCCTTCTTGAGAGAGGAGATCGGGGCGTGGAGGATCTTGTTGAGAAGCGAGGAGGCGAGGGACTCCACCACCTTCCTCATCTTCGGATCTTCCGTCCCGAGCATCGACATCGCCTTGGCCACCTCGGTGTTCTTCACCTCCTCGTACTTCCTGCGGAGGTTAATGATGGTGGGCGTAGCCTGCTGGGCGTCGAGCCACCGGCGGAACGAGTAGACCTCCTCCGTCACGATTTCCTCGGCCTTCATCGCTTCCCTCTGGCGCTCCTCCAGGTTCGTCTCGATGACATTGTTCAGGTCGTCGATGTCATAGACGTACACGTTGTCGACCTGGTTCGCGTCGGGATCGATGTCCCGGGGAACGGCCATGTCGATGAAGAACATCGGCCGGTTTTTCCGGATCCGGATGATCTCCTCGATATCCTGTTTCCGGAGGATGAAATGCGGGGCACCCGTGGAAGAAAGAACGATGTCGGCCCGCTTCAGGTGGACCGGAATCTCGTCGAACCGGATCGGCATTCCTCCGAACTCCTCGGCGAGCTTTACCGCGCGCTCGAAGGTCCGATTGGTCACCATGATCCCCTTGACGCCCGCGGAGATGAGGTGCCGGGCTGCCAGCTCGCACATCTCCCCCGCCCCGATAAGCAGCACGGTCTTGTCCGAAAGATCCCCGAAGATCTTTCGCGCCAGCTCGACCGCGGCGTAGGAGACCGATACGGCGCTGCTTGCCACCCTGGTCTCCGTGCGCACTCTCTTTGCCACCGAGAACGTTTTTGCGAAGAACTTGTCGAGTACCGGCCCGATCGCGCGGAACTCCACGGCATAGCCGTACGCGTCTTTCACCTGACCGAGGATCTGCGGCTCGCCGAGCACCATGGAGTCCAGACTGCTGGCCACCCGGAACAGGTGCTTCACCGCCTCGTCCTTCTCGTAATGGTAGAGATACCCGTTCAGCTCCCCCAGCGGAATCCCGTGGTAGGCGGCCATGAACTCCTTGGCTTCGGATGTACCCTGGGAACCCTGGGTGGTCAGTGCGCAGACCTCGACCCGGTTGCACGTGGACAGGATCACCCCCTCCTTGAGAGACTCCCTCTCGAGGAGACTCCGGAGCGCATGTCCGATCGCCTCCGTGGGGAACGCGAGCCGCTCTCGAATTTCCACGGGGGCGGTCCGGTGATTGAGTCCTATGATGACGATGTGGCCCATCGGGAAATCCCTGTCCTCCCCCTCACCGCGACAGACTGGAGTAGGAGTGGAGGCCCGGCAGGAGGAGATTGACGCCCAGGAACGTAAAGAGGATCGCGCCGAACCCGACGATCGCCAGGATTGCCGCCTTGCGTCCCCGCCACCCCACCGTCAGCCGCCCGTGAAGAAGCGCGGCGTAGAGGAGCCACGTGATGAGCGACCACGTCTCCTTCGGATCCCAGCTCCAGTAGGACCCCCAGGCATACTCGGCCCAGATGGATCCGGTGATGATCCCCATGGTGAGCATGGGAAACCCGACCGTCAGGCACCGGTAATTGATCTCGTCGAGCACGTCAAGCGAGGGCAGACGCCTGAAAATCGCCCCCATTTTCTTTCGCTTGACCTGTTTTTCCTGCAACAGATACATGATGCCCGCGCCGAAGGCGACGGCAAAGACCGCGTCGCCGATAAACAGGAGAAGGACGTGGACCGGGAGCCAATAGGAGTTCAGGGCCGGAGCCAGCCCGGCGACCTCCCCCGGCAGGAACGCGGCGAAAACACTGAAGGCAAAGGCCAGCGGAGCGACGAACGAACCCAGGGTCCGCAGGTTATACCGGATCTCGACAAGGAGGAATATGCCCGCGATCGTAAGGGCGAAAAACGAGAGGGACTCGAACAGGTTCGTTACAGGGATGTATCCCGCCGACGCGTATCGGAGAGCAAATCCGGCGATGTGGATGATCACCCCGATCAGGAGAAACATCCTCCCCAGCTTCGCTCCCCGCTCCTTCATCGTGATGATGAAATATAGGTACGACAGGGTGCCGGCGAGATATAACAGGGCGGTGACCTTGAGCAGGACGATGTGCATCGAAACATTGTAATCCACCCCACCGGGACCGACAAGCGGAACAGGCCGCGCCAGGCAGGGCACGCTCCCGGTGGAGCAAGCCGAAGGAAGGAGGTGGAGCGGATCCCCGGCCCGCGGAGAGCCACTCTCGCCCCCTCCCTAGAGGGCCCCTTTCAGCTTCCGTCGGAGAGCTGGTCGTACCGAACGGTCCGGCTCCTGCCGGCGTTCTTCGCGGCTTCCATGGTCAGGCCGTACGATGATAGGAAAGCCCGGTTCGCGTATCCGATTTTCAGGGAGGGAACCTCAAGGACGATGATGTGATCTCCGATCTCCTCGAGGAGGTTGGCCGGGAAGCCGGGGGTCATGTCCATGCGCTCGTGTCCTCTCCGGAAAACATCATGGTGAACCGTGTGGAAACAGATCTTCCGACCATGCCGGATCCCGAGCTCCCGGTAAAATCCCCTATTCAGAAAGCAAAATAAAACATGATGTCCCCATCGCTTTATACTTTATCGGAAAAAGACTCCTTCCACTTCAGGGGACGCGAAGAGCCGTTCCGTGGGTTCCTCCGTGATACCATAGGCGCGTGAAAACAGCATTTTACGTCCCCATTCTCCTCCTGTTTCCGCTGCTGGCCGCCCTCTCCGGGTGCGGCCAGAAACTGCCGGCGGACGAAGGAACCCTCGTCATCGCGCTGCCGGGGGCCCCGTCGAGCATCGATCCGCGGCTTGCGACCGACGCGTACGGGACCCAGATCCTGCAGATGACGCACGCCTCCCTGATCCGGATGGACGCGGCGGGGAATCCCGTGCCGGATCTTGCGGAGCATTGGGAGGAACGATCCCCCACCGAGATCGTCTTCCGGCTCCGCGAGGGGATCCGGTTTCACGATGGGAGGAAGCTTACGTCCGCGGACGTGCGCTACACCTTCGCGTGGATCCTCGACCCGGCGAATCGCTCCCCCCACAGGGCGACGTACGAGAAGATCCAATCGATCGCCACTCCCGACCCCCGCACGGTGATCTTCCGCCTTACCGAGCCATTCGCCCCGTTTCTCGCCGGGATGGTGCGGGGGATCGTCCCCGCGGGATCGCCCCCCGCGGGCTACTCCCCCTCCATCGGGGCGGGCCCCTACCGGGTGGACGACTATCAGCAGGACGCCGCGATCCACCTTTCCCGGTTCCCGGGATACTACGGCAGGGCCCCGGGGATCGAACGGGTGGTCGTCAAATTCCTCCCCGACAGCAACGTGCGATTCCTCGAACTGAAAAAGGGGAGCGTCAACTTCGTCCTGAACGGAATCGACCCCCACCTGCTCCCCGCCGTCCTGGAAAACGAACGCCTGGTGATGGAGGAAGCGCCGGGGAGCAATGCGTCCTACCTCGGGTTCAACCTGCGGGATCCGATCCTGTCCGACGTGCGTGTGCGCCGTGCCATCGCCTTCGCCATCGACCGCGAGGCGATCGTCAGAACCCTTTGGGAAGGACACGCGGACCCGGCCGATTCCATTCTTGCACCCGGCTTCTGGGCCCATGCAGACGGAATTCCCCCTGTCCGTCACGACCCTTCCGAGGCGGGTCGACTCCTCGACTCCGCCGGCTACCGCGACCCCGACGGGGACGGACCAAGGCCCCGCTTCCGGCTGACCTACAAGACCTCGCAGAACGAGTTGCGGCGGCAGATCGCCGCCGTCATCCAGGAACAACTGCGCCAGGTGGGGATCGCCTTGGAGATCCGGTCGTTCGAGTGGGGAACCTTCTTCTCGGACATCCGAAAGGGGAACTTCCAGCTCTACAGCCTGACCTGGGTCGGTATTCAGGACCCGGACATCTACTACTACGCCTTCCACTCCGGCCAGGTCCCCCCCCAGGGAGCCAACCGGGGAGGATACCGGAACCCCGAATTCGACCGGCTGGTGGAGGAGGGCCGCCGGGAACCGTCGCGCAGGAAAAGGAAGGAGATCTACCGGAAAGTGCAGGTCCTCCTCGCCCGCGACCTCCCCGTGTTCCCCCTCTGGATCAACCGGAACATCCTGGTCCGGGACCGCCGCGTCTCGGGTTTCGTGATCACCCCCGACGAGGACTACACCTCGGTGAAGGCGATGTCCCTCTCCCCGAAGAAGGAGCGATGACATGAGGGGGTATCTCCTCGCCCGCCTCCGCCACATGGTCCCTGTCGTCCTGGGAGTGGTGACGGTCGTCTTCCTCCTCATTCACCTGATCCCCGGCGATCCCGTCGAGATCATGCTGGGCGAGAGCGCCCTCGCCGCGCAGAAAGAGGAACTTCGCAGGGAGCTTCACCTCGACCGCCCCGTGGTCGTTCAGTACGGGGAATTCCTGCTCGGGCTGGCGAAGGGAGACCTGGGAACCTCCTTCCGAAGCCGTGAGCCGGTGCTGCGGGAGATCCTCCGGCGGGTTCCCGCGACCTTCCTCCTCTCGGCCGCCTCGATTCTCGTCGCCCTCCTCGTCGCCGTGCCTCTCGGGGTCCTGTCGGCGCTCAGGCAGCACTCCCTGCTCGACCACCTGTCCGGATTCCTCGCGATGCTCGGCCTGTCGATGCCGAACTTCTGGCTGGGGCCCCTTCTCATCCTGATTTTCTCCCTCGAGCTCGGGTTGTTTCCCGTTTCGGGGTACGGTACCGCCGGCCACCTGGTCCTCCCTGCGGTGACCATGGGAACGGGGATGGCGGCGATCCTCATGCGGATGCTTCGATCTTCCCTTCTGGAGGAAATCCGTCAGGACTACGTGCGTGCCGCTTGCGCCCGGGGACTTTCCCGGCGCGCCGCGGTAGTCCGGCACGCGCTTGCGAACTCCCTGATTCCCGTCCTCACCGTGATGGGTTTGCAGTTCGGCGCCCTGCTCTCCGGAAGCATCATCACCGAGACGATCTTCTCCTGGCCGGGGATCGGACGCCTCACCATCCAGGCGATCGAGGCACGGGATTACCCCCTGGTACAGGGGTGCATACTGTTCATCGCGATCTGCACGGTAATCGTCAATCTCCTGACGGATCTGCTCTATTCCCGCCTGGACCCGAGGATCCGGTATGAGTGAACACCCCTCCTGGAGAACCCTGCCGGGACGCGTCGCCCGGAACCGGGCGGCCGTTGCCGGGGCGGCCGTCGTACTGCTGTTTCTGCTCGTGGCCGTCCTCGCCCCGTGGCTCGCCCCGTACGACCCGGGGGCGCAGGCGCTCGATTCCGGATTGTCCGGCCCTTCCCGGGCCCACTGGCTCGGGCAGGACCGTCTGGGGCGCGATCTGCTGAGCCGGCTCGTGTACGGCGCGCGCATCTCGGTTGCGGTGGGGCTCGGCACGGTCTCCCTGTCGCTTCTGATCGGGCTCCTCGTAGGATCGGCGTCCGGATTTTTCGGGGGGAAGGTCGACAACGTCCTCATGCGGCTGGCCGACGTCCTCCTCGCTTTCCCCGGGATCCTGCTCGCCATCGCGATCACCTCCGTCCTCGGGCCTTCCCTGCGCAACGTCCTCATTGCCCTGTGCGCACTCGGCTGGGTGGGATACGCCCGCCTCATCCGGGGACAAATCCTGAAGGTCAAGGAGATGGAATTCGTCCAGTCGGCGACGGCAGTCGGGAGCCCTCCCGTGCGGCTCCTTCTTGTCCACATTCTCCCGAACGCAATCTCGCCCGTCGTCGTCGAGGCGACCTTCGGCATCGCACGGGCGATCGTGGCGGAGGCGGGCCTGAGCTTTCTGGGATTGGGAGTGAATCCTCCCACTCCCTCCTGGGGCGCGATGATCAGCGAAGGAAGGCATTTTCTCTTCGTCGCACCCCACCTGACCACCGTCCCGGGCCTGGCCATCATGGCAACCGTGATGGCATTCAATTTCCTCGGGGACGGACTCCGGGACGCCATGGACGTGCGGGAGGAGATCCGGTAGGTTATGAAAACGTCCGCGCACTTCCGAATTCCGGAAACGGTTCATGGCAAGGTTCCCGGTGGGCGCGATCAAACAGGAGGGTCCCGGCGGTTCTTTCCGGACCGGAGGTTTTCCCTTCCCGGAACGGGATCCGTTTCCCCCACGGCGCGCGGCTGTGATACAGAATTTTCGTGAGGCGATTTTTCAATACGGCGGGAAAGGAGAGTGCAACCGATGAATGGGCCCGCTGACCCCGGTCTCCTGATGGTCGGGTTCGAAGGGAAGTCGTTGCCGGCCCGGCTCGCCCGGCGGCTTCGGGATGGGACGGTGGGAGGGGTAATCCTTTTCTCGCGAAACGTGGAGGGTCCCCGCCAGGTCCGGGATCTGTGCCGGGAGATCCGCGCCGCCGCCGGGAAGGAACGTCCCGCCCCGCTCATCGCCATCGACCAGGAGGGAGGCAGGGTCCAGCGTCTGACGGAGCCGGGCTTTACCCGCTTTCCTCCCGCCCGCTGCTACTCCAACCTATGCTGCCATGCCGAGCGCGCGGCCGAGGCGGCCGCCGAGGCGCTCGCGGAGGAGTTGCACGCCGTAGGGGTCGACATCAACTTCGCCCCGGTCCTCGACGTCGACAGCAACCCGATGAACCCCGTGATCGGGGACCGGGCCCTTTCCACGGACCCGCATATCGCGGCAGAGCTGGGAATCTCCTTTTTCCGCGGCACTCTCTCCCGGGGGGTGATCCCGGTCGGGAAGCACTTCCCGGGGCACGGAAACACCGCGACAGATTCCCATGAGGTGCTTCCCGTCGTACGAAGCTCCCGGGACACGCTCCGCAGGAGAGACCTCCACCCGTTCCGTCGCGCCATTCGTGCAGGGATCCCCGCGCTCATGACCGCCCACGTGCTCTACCCCGCGCTGGATCGCGAGTTCCCCGCCACCCTGTCGGAAAAGATCCTCCGGGGCCTTCTTCGCAACCAGCTGCGCTTCCGCGGAGTGGTGTTTTCCGACGCGTTGGAGATGAAGGCGATCACCGATCGCTTCGCTATCGGTGATGCCGCCGTTCGGGCCGTTTCCGCCGGGTGCGATGTCGTCCTGGTCTGCCGGGGGGAGGGAAACCAAGAGGAGACCATGGAGGCGATCTCCCGCGCGTGGGCGGACGACAGGAAGTTCCGGAAACACGCGGCGGGGTCTACCCGCCGGATGTTCCGTCTTCGCCGGATTCTTCATCCTGCGGGAGGTCCTTCCCCTGCCCATCGGGGGTCCCTGCGGCAGGTGGGGACGCGGAAGAATCGGGAGCTGTCCCGTCTTCTGTTCGATCACTGGAAAAGTAGCGGGCAAGCATCCCGGGGCGGTAGATCCGGTAATATTGGAGAAGGTTGAAGAACACTCTCCTGAGATAACCGCGCGTTTCCCGGTACGTCACCGTTTCCAGAAACATCGCCGGGTCCCCGTTCGCCCTCTTCCACCACCTGTCCACCGCCTTTTCCCCCGCGTTGTACGCGGCGACGGCCCGCACGTAATCGCCGTCGTACGCGGCCATCAGGTGCGCGAAGTAGGCCGCTCCGAGGGCAACGTTCAGTTCGGGTTTCAGCAGGTCGTAGCGGTGAATCGTTTCCCCGATCTTTTCCTTCCGGGCAACTTCGGCGGCCGTACGGGGCATGAGCTGCATCAGTCCCAACGCCCCGGCGGGAGACAGGGCGTCATATTGAAACAGGGATTCCTGCCGTATGATGGCGTGGAGCACAAGCGAGTCCACGCCGGACTTCTTCCCGTCGCAATCGCCGAGGTATTGCGGCGCCAGCGGATACTGAAGCCGTTCGATCAACCCCCCTGCCGCCTGGCCGGTGGAAACTCCGACGGTCTCGCGGATCGCTCCCCGCAGGTCACCCGCCAGATACCGGAACAGCCCGGGCGTCCCCCCGTCGGACAGTCCCGTCGCTTTCCGGACGTCGGCCCGGTCCACCCGTTCCGATTCCAGGATGGCGTATTCGACCAACCCAAGCCGGGCGAGGCGCTCCACGCGCCGCACCTCCTCTGCATCCTCCTTCGACCAGTCGGCGGCCCGTATCTTTTCCCAAAGTCTTTCCTTCTCATCCGCACAGTGGGCGGTCTCGCCGCTGGAAGGAGCATTGAGCATTCCGAAGGGATCCCTGCCGAGACGCATGCTCGAAAATATCGCATACGGTCCCGCGTCGGAATCCGACGCGAGGATTCGAAACAGCGCGTCCCCCTTCTGTTTCTCCCCGGAATCGGACAGAGCCCGCGCCTTCCAGTACGCGTGCCTCCCCCGCTCCACCGGAGCCACCGCCGATTTCTCCCCCGAATCGAACGCCACGATCGCATCGGCGTATCGTTGCTGCCGGTAGATCCCGAAGGCGTACCGAAATACCGACTCGCGGCGGATCCGCTCGTTCCGGGCCTCGAACAGCTTTCGAAACTGCTCCGCGCACCCCTCCCAGTCCTCCTCCTCCTCCGAGATCCATGCCGCCTGGTACCTTGCTCGCTCCGCGATATCCGGAGGAGCATCGCTTTCCGCGATCTCCAGGAATCGCCGACGGGCTTCCGCCGTCCGGCCCGCCATCCAATCCACCCTCGCGGAGAGAAAATCGACTTCCGACCGGAACGGAGCGGGCGCGTCCTTCACCACCCTGGCCAGCAGAGACTGCGCCCCGGATGTTTCCCCCTTCTTCCTGAGGAACTCCGCATAATCGAGAAGGAGTTTGTAGTAATGATCCGAGAGGGAGAACTTCTCCGCAGCCTCCTGGTAAACGGCGCGGGCGCGCATATCTTCCCCGGCCCGGAACAAAGCATTCGCGTACTTCCCGTAGAAGATCACGGGAAGATTCCACTCCGACAGCTTCCCCTCCCGATACCACTCCCACAGGCGTTCCATCGACAGAAGCCCGCCTTCCTGGACCGTGGAGGAAGAGAAGTTCTCCAAATACGCCTCCGCGGCCTTCTTGCGCTGCTCGTCCCGCTCCGGCTTCCCCTCCTGTTCCCCCTCCGGTTCCTCTTCCGGTTCCTCCATCAGGCGTGCGACGATATACCCCTCGGCCGCCGTCCGCCTGTCCCCCGCGACTTTGCCCCGGGAAAGGCGGAAATACTTCCTCGCGGACGGGATGTCCCCCGCCTTCGCCGCGGCAAAGGCCAGTTCGTGCGCAAGGTACGGGATCAGGGGGGATTGCGGGAAGGCGGAGGTAAGCCGTTCGAGGGTCTTTGCTGCCTCTTCCGTTTTTCCTTCTCCGGTCAGGGCCAACCCCGTGAAATACAGAACGTAATCCCCGAGGTCGAATTCGTCCGGAGAAATTTCGCCGAACGCCTCCCTCGCCTCGGCAAACTTCGCCTCGGAGAGAAGGGACCACCCTTCACGAAACGTGTTGTCCTGGGAAGAGGGGGATGCGGCATGGGCGAAAGACGCGAGGGAAAGCAGGAGAAGAAACGTTACGAGCCGTTTCAATTGCCTCAATAGGTCATCCCCCGCGGAGAATCCGGAAACGAATCCCGGTATGGTATTATCGCGGAAGTTTCACCGAGAACTCAAGGAAACGGCCGATTCCATGAATTTCTCCCTCTCGACCCACCTGTTCGTCTTTCGGGAACTGGTCGAACCCATCGTCTCGCTTTTCCCGAGGTTCGGCTTTTCCTCGGCCGAATTGTGGGCCATGCCGCCCCACTTCCCCTATGGAGACCCGGTTGCGTCCGACGGGATCGCCTCCCTCCTGGCCCGCCATGAAGTCCGCGTGGCCAGCCTTCACGCCCCGCTCTATCCGGACGTCCGGACGTACAAGAAGGACCGCTGGTATTCGCTTTCGTCGGAGGACGAAGCGCACCGGCGGGTATCGGTCAGCGCCACGGCGGCGGCGGGGACCTGGCTGTCCCGGAACGGCGGGGGAACCCTTGTTCTTCACACCGGCTTCCCCGCGGAAAACTGGTATCCGGGAAGGTGGGGAACGTTTCTGGGATCGATGAACGATCTCCTTGCGGAGATTCCGGAAAATGTCCGGATCGCCGTGGAAAACATGCACCTTCCTTCGGGATGTGTGAAGGTCGTCATGGATATCGCCGACCGGTATCCGGAAGACCGGGTCGGAGTATGCCTCGACCTGGGTCATGCCAATATCGAAGGCGATGTCCGGGACGCCATCCGGGACTCGGCGCCCCGTCTCATCCACGTGCACGCTTCGGACAACCTCGGCGACCGGGACGATCATCTCGTCCCGGGGCGCGGCGCGATCGCCTGGGAAGAGGTATTCTCCGGGCTTCGCGAAATCGGCTTCCCGGGCCCGTTCACCGTGGAGCTTCGCGACTATACCCGGGGCGACGCCCCCCCCTATCGGAGTTTCGAGGAGATGCTTGCCGAGTGCCGAAGCACGCTCGAGCGATTCGGCGGCGAAGGAGGTTGACTCCGCGCGTGGACGAACGGGCGATCGCGACGATCCTTTCCGCCCACTTTCGCACGCCGGCACCGGTGGTCGGGATAAGCGAGCTCGCGGGGGACGCCTCCACCCGCCGGTACTACCGCATCCGGATGGCCCCGCCTTTTCCCCTTTCCTCCCTCATCGTGATGCAATACCCGGACGAGGTCACCCCGGGCAAGGAACTTCCCTTCGTGAACGTACACCGGTACCTGGACAAGGCGGGGATCCCCGTGCCCCGGATCTACCTTGCCGTGCCGGATGCCAAACTCCTGTTCCTGGAGGACGCAGGCGACACGATGCTGGAAGGGACCGTTCGCACCGCGCGCTCCGATGACGAGGTCCTCCCGCTCTACGAACGATGCCTGGAGATCCTGGTCCGAATCCAGTGGGACGGTACGAGGGCGCTCGACGGGGACGCGATCCCGTCCCGTCTTGCCTTCGACGTGAATACGTTCGCAAAGGAAATCCGGTTCTTTTTCGAGAACGCCGTCCGGGGATACGGGGGTATCGCCCTGTCGGAGACGGATGAGCGCACACTCGAGGACCTGATCCTGCCGTTCCTGAATGAACTGGCGGTGCTCCCCCGGGTTCTCGCCCACCGCGATTACCACAGCCGGAACATCATGGTGATCCCCGGCGGGGAAGGAGGTGCGGCTCCGGAATTGCGGATCCTCGATTTCCAGGATGCCAGGATGGGAAACGTCTATTACGACCTCTGCTCCCTCCTGCGGGACTCCTACGTGACGCTGCCCGAGAAGGCGGTCGACGAACTCGTCTACGTTTACCGCCACTCCGCTCCCGCGAAGCTCAGGCAACCGGGGGGTGACCCGGCCTCCTTCGCGTACCACCTCGACGTCTCCGCGCTGCAGAGGAACATCAAGGCGATCGGCACGTTCGGGAACCAGGCCCATAACCTCGGGAAGAGGTTCTACTTGCGGTTCATCCCTGGCACCGTGGCTCATCTCTCCGCGAACTTCGACCGGAACCCCCGGATGAAGCCGCTGGCCCGAAAACTTCTCCCGATTCTTTCCGAGCTCGCGGACAAGGCGGCTGCCGAGGCGCCGCCTTGAGGGGGATGATTCTCGCCGCCGGGCTCGGAACCCGTCTTCGCCCGCTTTCCTACGAGCTTCCCAAGCCCGTCGTCCCTGTCCTGAGCCGACCCCTGTGCACCTACAACATGGAATTCCTGCGCCGATCGGGGATCAAATCGTTCGTCATGAACCTCCACACGCAACCGAAACTCATCCGGAAATCCCTGACGGGTTGGGGAGGGAGGACCGACCGCATCGATTTCACGATCGAGCCGGTCATACTCGGCACGGGGGGAGGTATCTGGAACGCCCGGGAGTTTCTGAAGGGAGGCACGTTCGTCACCATGAACGGGGACATGATCCTGTCCTTCCCTTTTGCGTCCGCCCTCGCCTATCACCGGGAAAAGAAAGCGCTGGCCACACTGGTCCTCTTCCCGGACTCCGCGAGACGATACACGCCCGTATGGGTGGAGGAAGAGGGGCGGATCACAGGATTCGGGAGCATGGCGGACGGGGGGACGCGGTCCGGGTTCTATACGGGGTGCCAGATCGTGGAACCGGAACTCCTCTCGAAGATCCCGCCGTCGCGTGCGTCCTGCATCATCCGGGAGACCTACACCCCCCTCGTCGCCGAAGGAGCGCCTGTCTACGGTTTCCTTTCCTCGGGGCGTTTCCAGGAATTCGGCACCCCGGCCGACTATCTGGATGGAACCCTTGCCCTTCTGTCCGGCAGGAGGCGGGATGCGAAGTTTTCGGGGACGAACGACCGCGGCGTCACGATCACCCCGCCCGTCCATATCTCCCCGGGGGCGAAAATCTCCCCGGGCGCCCATGTCGGCCCCGGGGCCGTCATCGAGGACGACGCCACGGTGGCCGACGGAGCGTCGGTCACCCGGTCCATCCTGTGGCCGGGGGCCGTTCTACCCGCAGGAGAAAAACTCGACGGAGCGATTCTCACCCCGCGGCGCCGCATCCAGGTCAGGTGAACTCCACCCCGTACGAGGGGCGCATCCGGCGGAGCGGACGCCGGACGGGGAGCTTATCTCCAGTACAGATAGAAGGAGAGAACGGAGAGCAGGAACGTGTACGGCGCGAACCAGAGGAACTTTCCCCGCGTGACCAATCTCTCGACGAACGTCAGGGCGATGTACCCCACAAGGAGCGCAAGGAGGAAGCCCAGTACGGAAGGAAGTACCCCGGGCAGCTCCGCCACGCCCCCGGAGGAGTTGCAGGCCCGCCGCCCCCAGAATGGCCGGGACCGAGAGGAAGAAGGAGTATTTCGCGCTTCGCGACGCTCCGATCCCCAGAACGAGGGCAAGCGATATCGTCGAACCGGATCGGGACAGGCCGGGACAGACGGCCGCTCCCTGCATGATTCCGATGGCCAGGGCCTCCCAGAGGTCGATCCTCTCCGGGTCCATCTTGTGGCGGACCCGAAGGGTGCTCAGCAGCAGGAATGCCGTGGTGATCAGGTAGCCGATTCCCACTCCCGCAGCGCTGACTCCGGCCTCCACCGTGTCGTAGAATGCGTAGCCGATGACGGCGGTCGGCACGCTGGACACGATCAGCAGCAGGATGTCCCGCCGTCCCCAGGCCTCCTGCCCGAATCCGGTTTCCCGACGGAACAAGGAGGCGAGAACATCGGCGATCTCCCGCCGGAGGAAGAACAGAACGGCGAGGAGCGTGCCCAGGTGGAGGAGAATGTCGAACGCCAGTTCGGGGTCCGTCAGCCCCAGGAACTTCTGCGCGAGGAACAGGTGTCCCGAACTGCTCACCGGGAGAAACTCGGTGACCCCCTGAAGGATCCCCAGCAGGATGGCCTTGATAACAGTCACTCGGAGTACGTCATCGGAGATCGGATTTGGCGTCTTCCACGGCGCTTTCCATCACGGCACGGATCCGCTCCACGGTCTTTTGGTCCTTCCCCTCGAAACGAAGGACGAGCACGGGCTGCGTGTTCGACGCCCGCACAAGCCCCCACCCTCCGTCAAAAAGAGCACGCACGCCGTCCACTTCGATCACCTCCTTCGCCTGCGGCCGGACGATCTTCGCCACCTTCTCCGTGACGAGGAACTTGTCCTCGTCGGGACACTCTACCCGGATCTCCGGCGTCGCCACGACGGGAGGAAGATCGGAGAGCATTTCGCTCAAGGGGCGGTCCGAATGCGCGATTATCTCGAAGAGCCTCGCCGAGGCGTATATGGCATCGTCGAAACCGAGATACCGGTCGGCAAAGAAAATATGCCCGCTCATCTCGCCGGCCACTTCCGCCGACTCTTCCCTCATCTTCTTCTTGATGAGGGAGTGCCCGGCCTTCCACATGATCGGTCTTCCGCCGTGCCGGGTGATGTCATCGTACAGGTTCTGCGACGCCTTCACCTCCGAGATGACCGTCGCCCCCGGCTTTCTCCGGAGAATTTCCCGGGCAAAAAGAACAAGAAGGTAATCCCCGTACAGGACTTCCCCCTTCTCGGTCACGGCGCCGATCCGGTCGGCGTCGCCATCGTAGGCGATTCCCACGTCAGCGCCCTCTTCCCGGACCGCACGGATCAGGTACCGCAGGTTCTCCGGAACGGTCGGGTCGGGAAAATGGTGAGGGAACGACCCGTCCATTTCGCAGAAAAGCTCTACCACCTCCATCCCCAGATCCCGGAACAGGGGCGGTGCCACCGGCCCCGCGGTCCCGTTCCCCGCGTCCACCACCACCTTGAGCCGGCGCGGGATGGAGATGTTCGATTTCACGTATTCCCGGTAATCGGGCCCCACCTCCCGGCGGGTTTCTTTTCCCTTTCCGGAGGCAAATTCTCCCTTTTCGATGATCCGCCGGATCTCCTGGACCTGGTCCCCGTAGAGAGTGGCGGCTCCCATGCACATCTTGAACCCGTTGAACTCGGGCGGGTTGTGGCTCCCCGTGACCATCACCCCGCCCTCGCCCCCAAGCCGAGCGATGGAGAAATACAGGAGGGGAGTGGGACAGATCCCCACGTCGACGACGTTCACGCCCGTAGACAGAAGCCCCTCGGCCATGGCGTCCCGCAAGGAGGGGGAACTCAGCCGGCAGTCCCGCCCGAGCATGAGGGACCCGACTCCGTTCCGGGCGGCGTAGGTGCCGAATCCCCTCCCGATGGAGACGACCGTTTCGGCCGAGAGGTCCTCCCCTACCCTCCCGCGGATGTCGTATTCCCGGAATATCAGAGGGTTGACCATCCCGCCTCCGCTAGTCGAGGTGGATTTCCGAGTACGCCCGGGAGGCCCGGCGGGCGACCTTGGTGTCATGCGCCGCTCGCGAAACCTCCCGCGCGACGGCCGTCACCACCTTCCGGTTGAACATCGACGGGATGATGTAGTCTTCGGAGAGCTCATCTTTTCCCACGCAGGAGGCGATGGCGTGCGCGGCGGCGAGCTTCATCTCCTCGTTGATGCAGGAGGCACGCGAGTCGAGCGCCCCGCGGAAGATCCCCGGGAAAACCAGGGAATTGTTGATCTGGTTCGGATAGTCGGAACGGCCCGTCGCCATGATCCGGACGTAGGGGGCGGCATCCTCGGGCTGGATCTCGGGGTCCGGGTTGGCCATCGCGAAGACGACGGGGGCCTTGGCCATCTTCTTCAGGTCGTCCACCGTGATAAGCCCCGGTCCGGACAACCCGAGAAACAGGTCCGCGCCTTTCATGACGTCCGACAGCTTCCCTTTCTCGTTCGACGGGTTGGTGTGGTCCGCATACCAGTCCTTCATGAAATTCATATGCTCTTTTCGGCCTTTGTAGATCGCGCCGATCCGATCCACGCCGATGATGTTGCGGACCCCCGCGGTCATGAGGATCTTGCTGCATGCCACGCCCGAAGCGCCGACGCCGGCCACCACCACCTTCAGATCCGCCATCCGCTTCTTGACGATCTTCAGGGAGTTGAGCAGCGCGGCGAGGACCACGACGGCCGTCCCGTGCTGGTCGTCGTGGAAGACGGGGATATCCATCTCGGCCTTGAGGCGCTCCTCGATCTCGAAGCACCGGGGAGCGGAGATGTCCTCGAGGTTGATCCCGCCGAAGGAAGGAGCAAGAGCCTTGACAATCCGGACGATCTCGTCGGTATCCTTCGTGGCCAGGCAGATCGGCCAGGCGTCCACGCCGGCGAACTCCTTGAAGATCAGCGCCTTCCCTTCCATGACGGGCATCGCACCCTCGGGGCCGATGTCCCCCAGACCCAGAACCGCCGTCCCGTCCGATACCACCGCAATCGTGTTGCGCCGGATCGTCAGCGTGAACGACTTCCGCACGTCCTTCGAGATCGCCATGCACACGCGCGCCACCCCGGGAGTGTATGCCATGGACAGGTCGTTGCGGGTCTTGACCGGAATCTTGCCGCTGATCTCTATCTTCCCGCCGAGATGCTTGAGGAAGGTCCGGTCGGAGATGTTTATGATCTTGACCCCCGAGAGCTTCTGGACCGCCTTGATGAGTTCCTGCGCGTGCTCCAGTCCGCGGGTGCGGATGTTGACATCCCGCATGACCGTGCCTTTCCCGGCGCCGCTCATGTCCACGGCGCCGATGTCGCCGCCGGCATCTCCGATCGTCGTCGTAAGCTTTCCCAGCATGCCGGGCTTGTTCTGGATTTCGACGCGCATGGTGATGCTGTAACTTTCGCTTGGTGATAATATCGCTGGCATGTAGTCCTCCCTCGGAGAATCCGTAGTGGAGTGGGCATTTCGTAATCTGTGATTCTATTTAGCCCACTCCCCCTTTTCAAGGGATTTCGGCCGGAAAAACGGAATCTTCGCGAATCCGCCGGCGGGGGCCCCCGTCAATTGCGATATTCCCCTGCCGGTTGCATTTTTTTTCGGGGACCCGTATACAGCGCGATTTCTTCGGGAGTATCATCTAGTAGGGGGGGAGGGTATTCACGTGGAAACGATCGAGGTAGGCAAAAGAATAAAGAGCATCCGGAAGAAGAAGAACCTGACGCTCCAGGAGGTGTCGGAAAAGAGCGGCATGTCCGCCACCGCGATCAGCGCGATCGAGCGGAACGTGTCGTCCCCCACCGTGACCACCCTCGCGGCCATCGGGCGGGCTCTCGGCGAATCGCTTTCCTCCCTGCTGGGAGAAGCCGAGATCGAGTACATCCTGACCCGCGCGTCGGACCGGAAACGGCTGGCGACGAACATCCGGAACGTCGAATTCCAGAGCCTCGCTTCCGGTGTGCCAGGACAGCGGTTCCACCCCGTATTGAGCATACTCAAGCCGGGGGCGAACAGCGGGGAAGACTACGTCAACCACCAGAGCGACGAATTCTTCTTCCTGATCCGCGGGTCCCTGGAAGTGGAGAGCAACGGAGCCTCCGTGCTGCTCGGCGAGGGGGACAGCCTCTACTTCCGGGGA
The DNA here is from genome assembly GCA_963811025.1 of uncultured delta proteobacterium. GTDB lineage: Bacteria > Desulfobacterota > Deferrimicrobia > Deferrimicrobiales > Deferrimicrobiaceae > CSP1-8. The sequence goes on along the minus strand of CAWEPX010000031.1, from coordinate 192,272 downwards.
AACACGCCCTATCGCTGGAGGAACGTGTCGGGTCAGGAAGATACGCACCTCATGATCGTATCCACCTCCTGACGGCTTTCGGGGCGGGTTTTCCGTGTAGGGCCCCCGCCCGGTGCGCCGTGCCCGGGGCACGTCCAGGCGCGTGCACTCACGCGGAACGGGTGACGTCGTTGCGCGGACACACCGGGGAGAGCCCGCAGGCGGAACACCGAGGGATTCGTGCAACGCAGATCCGCCGGCCGTGCCAGCACAACCGGGTGGCGAAGTCCCACCACTTCGATTTCGGTACAGTCGCGGAAAGGTCCGCCTCGATACGCACCGGGGCTTTCGAACGAGTAAGACCGAGCCGGAAGGCAACCCTGCCTACATGTGTATCCACGGGAATTGCGGCGACCCCGAAACAGGCGCCGAGGAGGATTGCCGCCGTCTTTCTTCCCACCCCCGGAAGCCCAGTCAGCTCTTCCATGCTCTTCGGCACGTGCCCTTCATGCCGGGAAAGCAGGCCCTCGGCGATCCCCTTGAGCGCCTTCGCCTTGTTCCGGTAGAACCCCGTTGGGCGGACCGCCTCCTCGATCTGCTCCTGCGAGGCCGACGCAAACGACTCTGGGCCGGGATACCGGGCGAAGAGCGCAGGAGTCACCCGGTTGACCCGTTCGTCGGTACATTGGGCGGCCAGCACGGTTGCCACGAGCAGTTCGAATGGAGTCCGGTACTGAAGGACCACGCCGGCGGACGGATACGCACGGGCGAGATAATCCAGGACGAAGGGGACAGACCCCGGCCCCTTTCCCCGGGGCATCAGGCGGGGCTCCGCCGGTAGATCACCACTTCGTGCCCTTGCACGTCCACTTCGAGCAGGACTCCCTCCACCTCGCAGGTGAACATCTTCCCGGGTCCCAGGAAATCATCCTCCGGCGTGAGGAGAAACGCGTTGCGTTCGGAAAGCCAGTCCAGCATCCCCCGGACCTCGCGGAAGGTCATGTCGAACGGGGTAATGATGCTGTAGACCTTCCCTTTGTGCTCGATGGGATAGATCTCCATCTCCATACTTTCGTCTTCTGCCATCGAAGACTCCCCTCCCGCAACCACCCGAAAACCAAGCACTTCCGCTTCTTCGAGCTTCCCGGCTCACTGCATCGAATTTCGACTCGTGTGTACCAGTTTGATACACATTTGCTGTCTGAGTCCAGCCCTAGGTTGGAAAGGAGCAGGAGAAAAGAGGCAATCCGATTCATTCCCGGACTGCGGACCGCAGTTAGGCGACCGGGGACCGGACTTCTCCCCTCCTCCCCTTCCACCTCGCTGTTCGGCGTGTGCGTGGGTTTCGGGTTGCACACCATCCCATCGCGTCGGGAGACCAATAACCCTCAGCTGGCAAGGAAATGGGAAAAAACCGAAAAGGGAATTCCAAACGATGAAATTTACATCCAATTGTAAAGAGCACTCCACAACCCCAGGATAAAATAAGAAAAGGAGCACGCCATGCGCAAGACCTTACTGGTTCCGTTGATGGTCTTAGCATTATCCGCATTTGTCGTAGCAGGCATGTCCCGGGCAGGGATGGACGAAGAGAAGGTGCAGGTAAAGCTCACGGGCATCCCCGATGTGAAAACCGCCGCCACGGGCGAAGCGACCTTTACGCTGGCAAAGAACGGCGCGTCCATTCATTACAAATTGCATCTGGACAAGATCGAAAACGTCACGATGTCGCACATTCACGCGGTGGATAAAGACGGAAAGCGCGGGATGGTGATCGTATGGCTCTACCCCACCACGGGGATGGGGCCATCTCTTAAGGAAGGGGAATTTTCGGGAACCCTTGCCGAAGGTGACATCACCTCGGGCAAGCTTTCTGGTCCGTGGAAGGGCAAATCCGCAAAGGATCTGTTCGAAGGGATCGAATACGGGACGGCCGGCGTCGCGGTGCATACCAAGCAGAACCCGGCAACAGAGCTGTGGGGCGTCCACAAAGAACACAAAAAGATGTAACCTCCACGTTCCCCGTCACCTCCCCTCATGACGGGATAAAATCATGAGGCGCCCCGTGCCCGTCAGGGCGCCTCTATTTGCCTTCCCGACGATCGTGGGGATCTACTCGTGACTCAACGGAACAGCGTCATTGGCGATCCATCGTCCGGACCCGGCCCGGATCAGGAACGCGATGTCCCTCCCATCGAAGCAAACGGAGTCCGTTGTCTGATGATGATGAACGGGATGATGGGGAGACTGTCGAACCGGCAGTGGCAGGGTGCTCGATGGGATAGATCTCCATCTCCTCGTCTGCCATCCGCTTCCTTTCCCGCTTTACGTGAGGGTTTTTCCTATTATACGCTGTATCTCCGATTGCGATAAAAGGCGAGGGGAAGGACAAAGGCCTTGCTTCTTCGAGACATCCTTGCGCACAACGCCCGGAATTCTCCCCGCCGGACGGCCCTTTCCTTTGAACATGTCGCCATATCCCATGCGGACCTTCTCGACCGGGTGCGGCGGCATGCGGCCGCCCTTGCCGCTCTCGGGGTGACAAGGGGTGACCGGGTGGCAATTCTGTCGCAAAACTCCCCGTCTTATGTGGAGCTTCTTTTCGCCGTTACGCAACTCGGAGGCGTCCTGGTCCCGCTCAATTACCTGTCCGTCGTCCGGGAACACAGGACCATCCTTCAGGACGCGAAGCCGCGGTATCTCCTGTTCACCGAAGGGTTCGAGGATACAATCAGTGCTCTGCGGCCGGATTTGCCCGGTGCCGTCGAAGTCTTCCGGGTCGAGCACGGCGGCGATGGATATCCCGGCCTGTCGGACGGGGGGCGCGGGGAAACTGCACTGCCGCTCGCCCATGTCGCGGTATCGGAGCAGGACATCGCGATGCAGATCTACACGAGCGGGACCTCGGGCAGCCCGCGGGGCGCCATGCTCTCCCACGCGAACCTGTTGGCTGCCTGTGCCTCCGCCGCGCAGGAGATCGGGCTTTCCCGGAACGATATCTTTCTCTCCTGCAATCCCCATCCGTTCATGGCGGGAGTCGGAAGACTCCTTCGATTTCTTTATCTCGGCGCAAGCATCGTCATACGGCACGATTTCGACCCCGAAGAGATCCTGCGCACGATCGAGCGGAACAGAATCACCCACGTCCTGTTCACCCCCACGATGATGGCCCAGATCATGGATCTCTCCTCCGCGGACCTCTTCAACCTCGCCACCCTCCGGAAGGTGCTCTACGGCGGCCCTTCCATCCCCCTCGATCTGCTGAAACGGGCCATTCGGTTTTTCGGATGCGACATGGTCCAGTTGTACGGCCAGGTCGAGGCCGCGGGCGTCCTCACGTTCCTGCAGCCGGAGGACCATTCCCTGGACGAAAGCGCGCCCTACATGCGCAAGCTGATGTCGGTGGGGAAGGAGGCGATCGGCGTCGAGGTCCGGGTTGCGGACGACGAGGGGAAAGAGCTTTCTCCCGGCCAGGTGGGCGAGGTGATCGCCCGCGGGAAAAACATCTTCCCGGGATATTACGGGGACCCCGGGTTCTCCGCGGAAGTTCTCCGTAACGGCTGGCTGTACACGGGGGACGTGGCGTCATTCGACGAGGAGGGGTACCTCTACCTCCTCGACCGGAAGCGCGACACGCTGATGATCGGTGGGATCTCCGTCTATCCGCGCGAAATCGAAAATATCATCGAGGAGCATCCCTCGGTGGCGGAGGTAGCGGTCGTCCCGCTCCTCGACTACACCCTGGGGGAGGTCCCCGTGGCCATCGTTGCGCTCAAGGAGGGGAGGCAGGCGGACACCGACTCCCTCCTCGAACACTGCCGAGCCAACATGGCTCTCCTTCAAGGTCCCCCGGGCGATCGAATTCACGTCCTCCCTCCCGAAAAACAGCGCGGGGAAGGTACTGAAGGCGAAGCTGAAGGAGACGATGGTGAAGGGGGACATCACTCGCCGAACACCTCGGCCGTGAAGGAATAGAGTTCCGCGTCCTCCTCCCAGGCGTCCGCGGGGAGGCCTGCCTTCACGCATACCTGGGAAAGAAACGTTTCACGGTCCCACCCGTGTTCGACAGCCACCTGCGGAAGCAGCAGACCCCGTTTCGCCCCCTTTTGGATCATCAGCCCGTGGACACCTGCCTGCACATCCTCCGGCCGGACCGGTAGCAAGGGGGTCAGGACGGAGATCTCGATCCGTACTCCTCCTGTTTCCCCTGCCGTTACCCGGGAGAATCGCGGGTCCTCGGTCGCCGCGGCGACGATGCATTCCTGGACGATGCGGTACAGCGGGGCATGAGGCTCCGTGTAACCGATACAGCCACGGAGACGTCCCCCGCTGCGAAGCGTGACAAATGCCGCTCCGGGGGCGGAGAGTGCCGGGTGTGCGGAAGACTCCTCGGGCATCCGCCCCTCGGTGACGTACGTTACCAGCGCATTGCGCGCGATCCGGAGCAGTTCCTCCCGCTCCTCGAACGAAAAAGAGGCGCCTCGGGTCAAGGCTTTTTCTTCCACGTTTCCTGCTCCCTTTTCGGATTATCCCACCGCATGGCCCCGTCACCTGCCATGGCAATCCGGGACGCCTGCCGGCGCCCCCTCCTCCATGCGTGGGAAACATCCCCTCTCAGGGGATGCGCTTGCGGTCCTTACCGTGAATCTCCCCGTCCCGCTACTCTACCGCGAAAAGGTCTTCGTCGATATTGACCGTATCCTTTACGGAGAGAAAAACGGAAACAATCTCCGGGTCGAACTGCGTTCCCGAACAGCGCCGGATCTCCGCCGTCGCCTCCTCATCGGAAAGCGCAGGCCGGTAGGCGCGGGTCGTCGTCATCGCGTCGTAGGTGTCGGCGACCGACATGATTCGGGATTCGAGAGGGATATCCGTTCCCCCGATCCTTCCCGGGTAGCCACGGCCGTCGAACCGTTCGTGATGGTGCAGGATCGCGGGGAGCACGTTCTGAAAGAACGGTATGGGAGAGAGGATCTGGGTCGCCACCTCGGGATGGCGGGCGACCTCTCCAAACTCTTCGTAGGTGAGCTTGCCCGGCTTGTTGAGAACGCTCTCCCTGACCCCGATCTTCCCCAGGTCGTGCAGGATGGCGGCGCGCTGCAAAACCTCGAGGCGGGCAGGGGACAACGCGAGTTCCCTCCCGATGGCCATCGAATACCGCGTCACCCGCTGGGAGTGCCCCCGCGTATAGGAATCCTTGGCTTCAAGCGCATTGATCAACGATTGGATCGAACGGATATACATCGAGTTGATAAGGTCGGTCTGTTCCTTCACCTTGATTTCCAGATTCATCCGGTAGTCCTGGAGCTGGCGCTCCATCTCCAGCTTCCGGAGGGCGTTGCGTATCGTAAGAAAGAGGACGTCGAAATTGACGGGCTTGAGGATATAGTCGAACGCCCCGTTTTTCAGCGCGGTGACGGCCGTTTCAAGCTGCCCGTGGGCCGTCATGACGATCCGGGCCGTATCGGGAAACCGGCTGGACACCTCCCGGAGAAGGGAGATTCCATCCATCTCCGGCATCCGGATGTCCGTGAGCAGAATGGAATAGTCCTCCTCGCTCAGCCTGGCCAACGCCTCCTTCCCGTTTTGCGCCTCGTCCACCGAAAACCCTTCGATTTTCAGGCGTTCGCTGATGACTGCCCGAAGGAACTCCTCGTCGTCGACGACAAGGAGCCGCACATCCCGCCCCCAGGATCGCGCACGTTCGCTGTCCAAATCCTTTATGGTACTCCATATCTCTCTTTTCGTCCGTATCCTCATCAAAATTCAGTCAAACGACATCGTTTGCGGCGGGATGAAATCAGACGTTGAAGCGTATTTGCATGATGTCTCCGTCCTGGACGGGATACTTCTTCCCCTCGAGCCGCAACTTGCCCTCGGTTTTTGCTTTCGCCATCGAGCCGCAGCGGATGAACTCCTCGCACGGGATCACTTCGGCGCGGATGAACCCCTTCTCCAAGTCGGAATGGATCTTTCCCGCCGCGTGAACGGCGATGGTTCCTCTCCGGACGTTCCACGCCCGCACCTCGTCCTCGCCCACCGTCATGAAACATATGAAATCCATCGCCTCGAACGCGCCGCGGACGAGCTGGTCCCGGGCCCCCTGCAGGATCCCCATTTCCTCAAGAAAAACGGATTGCTCCTCTATGGAAAGGCGGGATATCTCCTCCTCGATCCTGGCGGACAGGCGGATCAGGGTGACGTGTCGCGAAGAAGCCTCCTTCCCCAGGTCCGGAAACGCCTCCGTGGAAAGGTCCGTCTCCGACACGTTCAGCACCAGGAGAAGCGGTATCTGGCTCACGAACCGGAACCCGGAAAGAGCCCGGATCTCCTCGGCGGTGAGGGAGAGTTGCCGGAGAGGAATCCCCCTCTCCAGGGCTTCCACGGCCTTGTGAAGGGCGTCCCACTCGAGGTCCCGACGGGCTTCCTTCGTCATCCTTTCGATCCTCTTCTGTGCCACCAGGTAATCGGATACGACAAGCTCCGAATCGACTGCCCGGAACTCCGCTGCCGGATCCAGCCCCCCCGGGGGTGCGGGATGAAAGTCGTCCGAAAACCCGCGCAGGACCAGGGCCAGCACCTCCACGTCCCGTATTCTGGCCAGCGTTTCGGGAGGAAGGAGCATAGCTCCCCCGGGATCGATCTCGACGCAGGTGATCGCTATCGGGGTGGTCTTCTTGGGGTTGAAGATGGCGGCGAGCCGGTCCAGGCGGTCATCGGGAACTTTGATCGTGCACACTCCCGCGGCCGGGGCGGACGACGGTGATTCCTTCGCCCCTCCTCCAAGAGCCCGGAACAGGGTGGATTTTCCGACCCCCTCGTTCCCGAAGATTCCGACTCTCACGGGGCCCCGGGCTCCTCGGGAGGAATTCCCGCAAAGAGGTCCGACTCGGGCAAGGGGCCCGGGGGGAGGCGCGACTTCGCGAGAACGTACGTTTCGCGACGGCAGAATTCCCGGAACCCTTCCCGGGAGAGGATCCGGTTGTAATCCTTCGCCTGCGTCTTGTGGCAGTAGAAGGCCTCGATCTTTTTCTCCACGTAGCCGGAGGTGTCCACGGTTGTGGTCAGCTTCGCCCGCGGGACTCCCGCCAGGGAGACACCCCACTCGTTGAGAATCTCCTGGGCGATCTCGAACTGGTACAGCTTGTAGGGCGCCCAGGGAAGGAGGCCATCGCGAAGCTGCCGGGGAAACCGGCGCGGATCCGCCGCGGCATCGAACGCTTCGAGAGCGACGGAGCACATCACCATGTGGTCGGTGTGCCGGGAAATGCCCTCCGGGCCGAACCCGATCATCACGTGGGGGCGCGCCAGGCGGATCTGCTCAACGGCCTTCTCCACGATCGCGTCGCGGGGGGTATTCGCAAGCTGCCCGTCGAGGAAACCGAGAAAGCGGACATTTCCGATTCCGAGAAGTTTCGCCGCGCACATGAGCTCGCCTGAGCGCACCTCTCCGACGCGGGCCCGATCGGTGACCGGCGGATCACCGAGCATCCCCATCTCGCCCCGGGTCGCCGTGACGAGCGTGATCTCCGCCCGCTCGTCCGCGTATTTCGCGATCGTTCCGCCCGGCCCGAAGGTTTCGTCGTCCGGATGGGCGAGAAGGAGCAGAATCCTTTTCTTCATTTCGGACAAGACCTCTCCAGGAAGGCTTTTCCCGTGAAGATCTCACCATAGCACAAAGAATTCTGTTCTTGCACTCGACGGAGTTGGATCCCTGTTCTCTCCCCCTCTTTATCCGGGACGGACGGATGGTTTTCCGGGAGAAGAAAAGGGAAGGGCGCCACGGATGCGGCGCCCTTCCCCCCCCGGCAGGTGCGGTCGGCCCCCATCACCTTCCCGGAGGATCGGAATCCTATGTTGCCGTGGACCGGTTCCCCTACCAGTTGTACCCCGCCTCGCCGTGCTGCGTGAGGTCCAGACCCATGGCTTCGTCCTCGTCCGTGACGCGCAGGCCTATCGTTTTGTCGAGGATCTTGAACAGGACCCAGGTTACGAGGAAGGCGTACACCGCGGATGCGCCGGCCGCCCCCGCCTGCACGGCAAGAAGCTTGGGGTTCCCGAAGAAAAGCCCGTTTCCCCCGCCGGCGTTGACCGCCACCGAGGCGAACAGCCCGGTTGCCAAGGCTCCCCAGGTCCCCCCCACGCCGTGAACCCCGACTACGTCCAGGGAGTCGTCATACCCGATCCTTGCCTTCATCATCACCGCGCCGTAGCAGAGCGCCCCCCCCACCCCGCCGATGATGACGGCGGATACCGGGCCTACGAACCCCGCCGCCGGGGTGATGGCGACCAGTCCGGCGACGGCGCCGGAAGCGGCTCCGAGGACGGTCGGCTTGCCGCGATGCATCCACTCGGCGAACATCCAGGAGAGCATCGCCGATGACGCCGCCATGTGGGTCACGACGAAGGCGCTGGTGGAGAGCCCCCCGCCGCCAGGGCACTTCCCGCATTGAACCCGAACCAGCCGAACCAGAGGATGCCCGCGCCCAGCACGGTCATCGGAAGATTGTGCGGCGCCATGTTTTCCGCCCCGTAGCCCCGTCGCCTCCCCGCGACGAGCACCGCGGCGAGGGCGCTCGCTCCCGAGGTGATGTGGACGACCGTGCCACCGGCAAAATCCAGCGCCCCGAGGTTGCGGATCCACCCGCCGACGCCCCACACCCAGTGGGCGACCGGGTAGTAGACGAAAAGCGACCAGAGGCCGATGAACAGGAGGAAGGGCGTAAACTTGATGCGCTCCGCGAACGCCCCGGTGATGAGCGCGGGGGTGATCACGGCGAACATCGCCTGGTAGATCATGAAGGCCTGGTGAGGAACGGTCGCAACGTAGTCCGGGTACGGATCCAGCCCCACTCCCCGGAGGGCGAACCAGGACAGATCCCCGATGAACCCCGAAACGTCCGGTCCGAAGGAGAGCGAGTACCCCACGAAGAGCCACTCGATGCTCACCAGAGCGATCACGATCATCGATTGCATGACCGTTCCCAGGACGTTCTTTCTCCGGACCATTCCCCCGTAGAACAATGCGAGGCCCGGGGTCATAAGCATTACCAGAGCGGCGGAAAGAAGAAGGAAAGCGGTGTCCCCCGTGTTCATGACGCATACCTCCTGGCCGTGATGGGTGCCGACGGGGGGAATTGGGCAATCTCCGTGCCAACCGGTATCCTCCTGGTTCATCAAGAAGTTGGAGGGCCGGGGGTACACCATGCGGGACAATATTAGCCATCAGGGAACATTTATGTGGGGATCTCGACAGAAGATCGGATGCGAGAAGAGTCCGCACTCTTTCCCCATGCCTTGACTCGATGGAGACCGACCCGGAGATCGGCGACTCCATCATGCACCTGTCCGGGCACATCGTTTGGGCGGCCGTCAGGGCAGAGCGGGAGGAAACGTAGCTTCGCCTTTCACCGCGGGGACAAAGGAACGCCGTCCAGTACCTCGCGAACGATGCGGGTCAGAACGTCGGCGCGGTACGGCTTGGGGAGGAAAGCGGACGCCCCGGAAATACGCTCCGGGCTTCGGGCCTCATCGGCCAGGTGTCCGCTGGAAAGCACGACCTTCGCCCGGGGGTTGATCTTCCGGATCCGCTCCAGGACCTCCAGCCCGGACATGTTGGGCATCGTCAGGTCGAGGAGGACAAGGTCGACCGTCTCCCCCCCGGCAAGGAACATCTCGATCGCCTGCGGGCCATCTTCGGCGGTAAGCACCCGGTATCCCTGCATCGTGAGGATCTGCACTCCGAGATCCCGGATCATCTCCTCGTCGTCCACGAAGAGGATCGTCTCCTTTCCCCGTGAGGAACGTTTCGATCCCGTGACCGCCGTCGCCTCTTCGGGGGGATCCGCGGACCGCGGGAAATAGCAGCGAAAGGCCGTCCCGGTTCCCGGCTCGCTGTCCAGCGTGATCCATCCCTCATGCTGCTTGACGATTCCGTACGCGGTGGAGAGCCCGAGCCCGGTTCCGCGACCGAGACGTTTCGTGGTGAAGAAGGGCTCGAATACGCGTCGCTGCGTAACCGCGTCCATTCCCACCCCGTTGTCGGCGACCGACAGGACGACGAACTCCCCGGGCCGCGCATACGGGTATACCCGGCAATATTCCTCTCCGATCGTGACGTTCTCGGCGCGCACCCATATCGCCTTCTCTTCCGCCGTCCGGTATCCCCCCTGCCCGTCGTCGAGTTGTTCCATGATCGCGTCCCGCGCGTTGACGCACAGGTTCATCAGCACCTGGTGCACCTGGTTGGAGTCCACCTTGGCGTTCCAGAGGTCGTCGGCGGCGAATCCCGCCAACTCGATCCGCTTGTCGATCGTCTGCGAGACGAGATGGACGACCTCGCGCACCACCTTTCCCATGTCCGTCACCCGCCGTTCGAGCGAGCCTCGCCGGGAAAATTCCAGCAGCTGGCGTATCAGGTGAGCAGCCCTCTCCGACGCCCGGATCGACTCCCCGATCGGCGCGATCGCCCCCGAGTCCGTCGGGAGGCGTTTCCGGGCGAGATCGAGATTTCCCAGAATACCGGTCAGGATGTTGTTGAAATCGTGCGCGACTCCACCCGCCAGGGTACCCACCGCCTCCATTTTCTGCATGCCGATGATCGCCCGTTCGAGGCGGCGCCTCTCGGTGATGTCGGTCCCCACCACCAGGAGGGAATCCACCTTGCCGTCCGGCCCCGGGATCGGCGCGTAATTCCATACCATAACCCGCTCCTCCCCCATCTTCGTCAGGATTGGATATTCCCGCGCCACAGGACTTCCCACGGACAAAACATCCCCGATCCCTTCCCGGTGGAAATTTACCGCATGTTCCGGCAACAGCAGGTCGGACATCTTCCGGCCGATTGCCTCGGCCGCCGCGTAGCCGGTCAACTCCTCGCACTGGCGGTTGAAGAGGAGGATTTCTCCTTCCAGGTCGATCTGGAGCACGAGCACTCCGGTTGCGTCGAGGACCTTCGCGGAAAAATCACGCTCCTTGCGAAGTTCCTCCAGGGTCTGCGTCCGCAGGGTGACATCGCGGAAGATGAGCATCCCGAGCGGGCCGGATAGCGTCGGTTCCCCTTCCTCGTTACGAGCCGCACGCGCAACCCACGTCGCCGTGATCTCCCCCTCGAACCGGGACCCGTCCTTTCGCTGCATCCCGCTGATCAGCAAGGGCTCCCGGTCCTCCGGTCCGGGGCGAAGGATGCGGGAAATCCTCGTAACGGATTCGGAATCAGGAAAAAGCACGGCAGGATCCTTTCCCAACAGTTCCTCTACGGAGGGATATCCGAGCATGCGAGCCCCTGCGGGGTTGGCCCGCACGATCACCCCGCCGCGGATCAAAACCACTCCGTCTCTCTGCAAATGCAGGAGGTCACCATACGATTTTTTCGCGGAGACGAAATGTTCGTGACGTTTGGCGCTGAACAGTGCGGTCCCCACGCAGTGGGCCATCGCTCCGATCGCCTCCCTCTCCAGCCGATCGAAGGCGTCTTCCCGCCGGCTTCCGAGACAGAGCACCAGGGGGAGCGTTTTTTTCACGTCGATCCGGAGGGAGGCGAAGCTCCGGATACCGTATTTCCCGGCGACGCTCTTCCAGGGATCGGCATGCGGATCATCGGCCATGCGATTCACCACGCATATCTCCCCGGAACGAATCGCTGCCCCGGCAGGGCACTCCCCTTCCGGGGAGTCGTCCCAGCGTAGCGGAGCCTCCGAAAGAAACTCCTGTTCCTCCCCGGCGCTCTCCACGACGGTAATCGAACCATCGGGGTTCGCGGTCCCGATCCACGCGATGGCGTACCCCTGCTCCCTGACCAGTCCTTCGCAGACCACGGAATAGATCTTTCCCTCTTCGAGAACCCCGATCAGGGCCCGGTCCACATCCGCAATCAGCCGGAACCGGCTCTCCAGTCTCTCCTTGAGCAGATACCATCGTTCCGTGAGCACGAATCCGACACCCAGCAGGAAGGAGACGCCGAAACCGATCACATCGAGCGTGTAGTCGACGGATGCGGGAGCAGGGTCGCGGTACCAGACCGAAAGAGAGTAGATCTGCAGCCCTCCCATGACGAGAAGCGCGCAGGACACGAGGGTCCACGGCTTTCCCAGTCGGCGCAGAAGCACGAAACGGAAGGACAGGTACGCCGCGAGAAACTGGAAAACCACCGAACAGATGAGCAGTGCAACCAAAACGCGCCCTCCGGGCCGGCCGTTTCCCACACCTTCGCCTGCCGACCCCAATTCCTTTTTCGGCAGCATTAATGAAAATATTCAGGCGTTTTCGGGGTAGAAGGAGCCGAGGCTTTCGGTTGTGCCGTTTGCCGGCATTGCGCGAATCCTTTATGATTTCCGAGGCACCTTAAGACCGGGTGTTTATTTTTCATGCCGGGAGGGCATCATGGGACAGGTCGTGCACACGTCGCGGATCGTCATCACGAGGGAGAAGGGACCGACCCGCAAGGCGATGATCGAGGGATTCGCGGAACCGGTTTACTATGGCGTCCACGGCGGGATCAAGAAATTCTACAAGGTGGAGCCGGACAAGGAGCACGCCGCCACCCTCGACCACATCGTCGGGGCCGTCGGGGGCTGAATGATGGGGACACTGGCCACGGTGCTGGCCGGCAAGAAGATCCCCACGTTCGGCGACAGGTTCCGGGCGGACGTCGAGGGGGACGTCGAAGACGTCGGGGGGGTGCTGAAGATCACGAGGATCCGGGTCAGATACACAATCAAGGTCCCGCCCGGGAAGACGGAGGAAACCCGGCAGGCGCTCGGCGAGTACCTCGTGAAATGCCCCGGCGCCATGAGCGTCCAGGGGGCCATCGAACTCATCGATTCGGCCGAGATCACGGAACTGGATGCGTAACGTCCGGGGAGGAGGAATCTGATGAAAGCCGCCGTCTGCGAAGCGTTCGGGAAACCTCTCTCCCTCCAGGATATGCCGGACCCGGCCCCCGGGCCCGGCGAGGTGCTGATCCGGATGAAAGGGTGCGGGGTGTGCCACAGCGACCTGCACCTGATCGACGGGGACTGGGCCGACTGGGGGACCCCTCTGCCGATCATCCCCGGGCACGAGGTGACCGGTGTGGTCGAACGGGCGGGAGACCAGGTGAGCAGCCTGAAGGCGGGGGACCGGGTGGGGGTCCCGTGGATGCAGTACGCCTGCGGACAGTGCCCCGCATGCCGGTCCGGCGCGGAGATGCTGTGCGCGGCCCAGAAGAGCACGGGGATAACCGTGCACGGCGGGTATGCGGAGCGGGTCAAGGCGCCCGCCGCGTTCACGCACAGGATCCCGGACGGTCTGGACCTGGTGGATGTTGCTCCGCTCCTGTGCGCCGGGATCACGGTATTTTCCCCCCTGCGTCGTGCGGGGAACCTGGCGGGAAAGACCGTTGCGGTCGCCGGGATCGGGGGGCTGGGTCACCTGGGGGTCCGGATGGCCGCCGCCATGGGGGCGCACGTCGTCGCGATCACCCGCGGGGGGGGGAAAAAGGAGATGGCGCACGAGCTCGGCGCCCACGAGGTGATCGACTCGGGGAAAGAGAAGGCCGGGAACCAGCTCGCCCGCATGGGGGGGGCCGACCTGATCCTGCTCACCGGCATCTCGGCGAGCCTTTTCGAAGAATTAATACCGGGGCTGGCGCCGAACGGCACCCTGGTGGTGCTTGCGGCCATCGCGGAAACCGCAAAGGTCATCCCCGCAGCCCTCCTCACGGGGCAAAAGCGGATCATGGGATCCGTCGTCGGAACGCGCGACGACATGGACGCGATGCTTGGGTTCGCGGCGGACCACGGGATTGCCGCGACCGTGGAGAGGCACCCGCTGGCGAAGGTAAACGACGTCCTCGACAGGCTGCGCAAAGGGGAGGTACGCCTGCGGGCCGTGCTCACCCCGTAACCGAAAGCGACCCCCGGGGAAACGATTCCCCCCCGCATGGGAAAAGGCCGGCTTCCTCGCCGGCCTTTCCGTATCCGCTCCCCTGCCCGTCCCGTCAACCGGGTTTCCCGGTCGTTATCCCATCTATAGGTAAAGTTTCCAGGGGTATTGCCGATAAAGGAGAGGTCCCTTCGGCATCGGGGGAAGAATCCGGGAGGCGTTGCGACCGTCCCATGACGAAAGCTTCTTTTCTATCAGCCGATTTTCGCCCGCTTCGAAACATCAAGGCCACGCTGGCCAAGCGGGAAGATTCCGAGCACGAACAGGCCTTTATCCGCCTCGTGATCGTATTGATCCTTACGATCTACGTTTTCCTCTCGATCCTTGAGGATCTACGCATCGACCCCGACGAAATCGGCACCATTGCGATTACCATCTCCAGCTTCCTCTTCTCGGCGGGAGTCTTCACGCACATCCTTATCCACCCGGCGATATCGCCCGCGCGACGGGCCATCGGCATGCTTCACGACAACGGAATGGCAGCGTACATGATGTTCGCGCTCGGGGAGTACTGCGCTCCCTTCTATATCGTCCTTCTGTGGGTGACCTTCGGAAACGGTTTCCGCTACGGGCGATTGTATCTGTTCGGCTCCGCCCTCCTCGGCACGGCATTCTTTTCCCTGGTCATCTTAACGACCGATTACTGGAGATACCATTACACGCTCGGTTTCGGTTTGCTGCTGGGACTCATCGCTCCTTCCTGCATACGTCTCCTCCCTACTGAAAAAACTGACGGATGCGATTTCCCGGGCAGAGGAGGCCAACCGGGCCAAGAACCAGTTTCTGGCAAACATGAGCCACGATATGCGGACCCCGCTGAGCGGCATTCTCGGCATGGTCGAGCTTCTGCGGGGCACTCCGCAGACCGTCGAGCAGGAGGACTACTCGAACACGATCCAGGCCTCGGCCCAAACCCTCCTGTTCCTTATCGAGGATGTCCTGGACATCTCCAAGATCGAGGCCGGGAAAATCTCGGTAGAAAAAGTCGATTTCGACCTGCATGAGCTCGTTAAAAACACGATGGCCATGGTGGCCCAGCAGGCCAGGGGAAAAGGTCTGGACATTTCCCTCCAGATCCCTTCCCGGATTCCTTTCCTTCTGCGAGGAGATCCCCTGCTGATCCGCCAGGTCCTCCTCAACATGCTGAGCAACGCGGTAAAGTTCACCGAGGAAGGAGAGGTCTGTCTGCGCGCAGAGCAGATCCGGGAAACGCCGGGTACCGTTGTGCTCCGTATCGAGGTGTCGGACACCGGGATCGGCATCCCCCCCGAAGCCCAGGCGCGCATCTTCGAGCGGTTCACCCAGGCGGACGATTCGATCACCCGTCGATACGGCGGATCGGGCCTGGGCACGACCATAGCGAAGCAGCTCGTGAAACTCATGGGGGGGGAAATCGGACTCCAAAGCGAGCCGGGGAAGGGAACCACCTTCTGGTTCACCCTGGAACTGGATAAGCAGCACGAGCTGGTCTCCCAGGCGACCGGCGCAAGCACCCTGAGCGGCAGCCGCATCCTGATCGTCTCCTCCGACGGCAACAGCTCATTCACTCTCAAGAAATACCTGGCATCCTGGGGCGTAAGCGCGGTAATCGTCGACAAAGCCGCTCAGGCGTTCTCCCCCCTCATATCGGCCGCAAACGATGGCATCCCCTACCAAATCGCCGTCATTGTCGAAAACAATCTCGATATGGAACCGTGCGAACTCGCCAAGGCGCTTAAGTCCGTCCGGCTGATCCGGAATGTCCAGTTGATCCTCGTGAGCAAGGAGGAAAACGAACCGGATCTTTCCGTCATCACGAAGCACGGGTTCGCCGCAGGCCTCGGCTCTTCTCTTGACAAGACGCTCCTGTTCAATTCCGTTCACTTCGTCCGGCCGGTCGAGGGGGATTCCGGAAACATCCCGAGCCTGGCAAGCCGGTATCGACAGAAAAAGGAGGAGGAACGCCGAGGACTCCGCATTCTCGTCGCGGAGGACAACATGACGAACCAGAAAGTCATCGCAAAAATCCTCGAGCGTGCCGGGCACCGGCCGCATCTCGTGGAAAACGGCGAACAAGCCCTCGACGCCATGGAAAAAGAGAAGTGGGACCTGGTGCTGCTCGACTTGCACATGCCTGTCATGGGAGGGTTGGAAGCCGCCAAGATCTTCCGCTTCACCCGGGAAGGAGTCTTTCCGCCCCCCCCTGGTTGCCCTGACCGCAGACGCGACACGGGAATCGAAAAAAGCGTGCGAGGACGCCGGGTTCGACAACTACCTGACAAAACCCGTGGAGATGAAGAAGCTTCTGGAGATCCTGGACTCGCTAGGCCCGGCAGGCAGGAAGGCACAAGGAGCCACCCCGTCAGACGAAGCACCCACAACCGGGATTCCCTCATCGGAAAGCGATCGCATCGATGCGGTCATCGACCCGTCCACGATAAGCGAACTGGCCGCACTCGGGGGCAAGGAAGATTTTTTGGAGAAGCTGATCCGGATCTTCCTGCAATCCGGGGAACAGAAGATCGACAGCATCGAAAAGGCCATGCGGTCACAAAATTTCGGGCTGGTGGCCGACCTCGCCCACGCCCTGAAGGGTAGCGCCGGTCAGATCGGGGCGGTCACCATGCAGAAAATTTGCCACTTCTTGTCCCGGGCCGGGTCGACGGAACTCAGGAAAGACGGGAACAAGACCGTCAAGGATCTCAAGGGGGAGTTCGAACGGGTGAGGTCCGCGCTGACCAGGTACCTCCAGCAGAACAAGGATTTGGATACTCCTGTTGGCGAAGGAGGGGCGCCGGGCGGGACGTCAGGCGTATCCTTCCCCCCTCATTCCTCCCACTCCCGATAAACCGTTGGATAGCCTGTCCTGAGCCTTCAACAAACGCTCCATCACGCGAAAATCCTTCTCCCCCAGTCTAAGGGCAGCCTCGACCCAGACCAGGACAACCTCCATTAATTCCCCATACGATATAGGGACATAAGACTGTCTGACCTTGTGAAAAGACTGATATGTGTTTCGTTTTCGTGCGTGTCGGGCGACGAATTCGTTTAGTACTTTCTCCCCCTCTCCATCTTCCGCAACAATATCGACAACGCCCATATCGTGGAGTTCGGTGGCACTGTACATGTTCCCGCTGAGAACGATTTGTTCCGCCCTTTTGGGATCCAGACGACGTGCAAGAAGGTTGTATGCTCCCATACCGGGAAACAAGTTGAAGAGAACTTCCGGCAATCCGAATCGCGCACTTTTCTCGGCAATGATCAAATTGCTTGAGAGAGCGGATTCGAACCCCCCTCCCAACGCATCGCCCTGGACCAATGATAACGTCGTGATGGGAAAATCGAGGCACATTGTATAATTCGGGAACACGACGTCGATGCAAGCACAAGCATATTCCCGTAATTCCGCTTCGTTTCCTTCCCTCAACAGCTTCAGGAACAAATGCAAATCTCCGCCAAAACTATATACCCCGGGAAACTTGGAAGCGAGCACCCCGTAACGAATCGGGCACTCCACTCCCTTCGTGCTCTCTGTCCGATTGATCTGTTCGATATAAAGTTGGCACTTCCGTATATCTTTGAGTAGTCCCAAGGTGAAACAGGGCCTGGGTTTCGGGTCCATGTAGTACCACATGATCCCGTACTCCGGGTCAAATTTCATTTGCAACTGTTCAAGTGCAGGCTGGTGGATAAATGCCGTCTTTACGCTCATAGGTCACCTTTTTATTCCCAGGTGTGAACAAACGGCCCGTCAAACAACTGGTAGAACCTGCGAATTTCACAGGAATAAAACATGGCGAAGTGTAACACAAATCGAGAAAGTCAAATAATAAAAAAATATCGTTGGGATGATCAGGAAGTCCCGGAGAACTTTAGGGCAATTTTTCCCCCTCTGAATGTCCAAAAAAGTACTATCCCGCCCATCCGGGACTCGGGTCGGTTAATGATCGGTTACGCGCCTCCCTCCGCATATCATTTGACAAATGAAGCCGTGCCCGGGAATATCTCCTACAACGCCATGGGACGCGATCTCTCCGAATACCTTCAGGTCTTCCGCAGCCGCCGCATCGCCGTGATGGTGTTCGCCGGATTCTCCTCCGGCCTCCCCCTGGCCCTGACAGGGGGGACGCTGCAGGCATGGATGACCGTGGCGGGGGTGGACCTGCGCACTATCGGGGTATTCGCCCTGGTGGGCCTTCCCTACACGCTGAAATTTTTCTGGTCGCCCCTGATGGACCGCTTCGTTCCTCCCTGGATGGGAAGGCGCAGGGGATGGATGTTCCTTACGCAGGGCGCCCTGCTGCTCGGCATCGTGGCGATGGCATTCGGGAACCCGGCGGCGGCCCCCTTGGCGCTTGGGGCCGCCGCCCTGCTGGTCGCCTTCCTGTCCGCCTCCCAGGACATCGTGATCGATGCATACCGGACGGACGTCTTGCGCGAGCCGGAACGGGGCCTGGGAGCGGCCGTTTTCGTGACGGGGTACCGGATCGCGATGCTCACCTCGGGCGCCCTTGCCCTCATCTTTTCGGAGCAGATCGGTTGGAGGAACACATACCTTCTCATGGCCTGCCTGATGGCCGTCGGGATCGCCACCACGATATTTTGCCCTGAACCGGAGGTCCGTGTGACCCCCCCGAAGAGCCTGCAGGAGGCAGTGACAGGTCCCCTGAAGGATTTCTTCTCACGTCGGGCGGCAGGCGCGCTTCTCCTGCTTATCGTCCTCTACAAACTCGGTGACGCCTACGCGGGGACCCTGACGACGGCCTTCCTGATCCGGGGCGTCGGTTTCTCCCCCACGGAGGTGGGGACGATCAACAAGGGCTTCGGGCTTATCTCCCTGATCGCAGGCGCGATGTTCGGCGGCACCCTGATGGTGCGGCTTGGGCTCTACCGCTCGCTGTTGATCTTCGGAATATTGCAGGCGGTATCGAATCTCTCGTTCATGGTCCTGTCCTGGGTGGGGAAGAGCTATGCGATGCTGGTCTTCACCGTCGCCTTCGAGAACGTGTGCGGGGGAATGGGGACGGCGGCGTTCGTGGCCCTCCTGATGGCCATGTGCGACCATCGGTACACGGCCACCCAGTATGCCCTTCTGTCTTCTCTCGCCGCGCTGGGGAGGATCTTCGTGGCGCCGACCTCCGGCTACGTGGTGGAATCGGTGGGGTGGGGGGTCTTCTTTTTCTTCACGGCGGTTACCGCTTTGCCGGGACTCTGGATGCTATGGCGGTTCCGGGAGGAGATCACGGGACTCACGGAGCAGACGACCGGAAACGCTCTTTGAGGATCTGATCAAACCCATACGGAATTCCTGTGCCGGACCGTACGTTCCGAATTACGAGGCCGTCCGGGATGCCGACAGCGACTTGACCTTTCCTTCCTGTCCCTCCGACGTCTCCTTTTTCTTTTTCATGGACGACTGCCCGTCGAACAGGGCGCCCTCCGACATCGCGAGCTTCGCCGTGCATATCTCGCCGAAGACCTGCGCCTTGTCCTTCATCTCGACGATCTCGGACGCTTCGAGGTTGCCCTCCACTCTGCCCCCGACGACCATCGACCGGGCCTGCACGTTCCCCCGGATCCTCCCGGTCTCTCCGACGATGACCCAGTCGGCCCGGATGTCCCCTTCCACGACCCCGTCGATCCGCAACGTTCCCTTGATCACCAATTCCCCTTTGATCGTGGAGTCGGCTCCGATGACCGTTTCGAGCCTGGCGGAAGACTTTCCGAACATGATCACCTCCTGGCAAGGAACTTGGACGGGTTCACGTGGCGCCCGTCCTTCCATATCTCGTAGTGGACGTGGGGGCCCGTCGATCGCCCTGTGGACCCGGCCAACCCGATGGCTTCTCCTCTTGTCACGCGCTGTCCGACCTTGACGAAGTTCTTGCTGTTGTGCGCGTAGGCGGTGGTGTACCCGTGGCCGTGCTCGATCACGACGACGTTGCCGCTGTTCCTCGTCTTCCCCGAAAAGGTAACGATCCCGTCCGCGGTCGCCTGAACCTCCGTCCCGGAGGCAATGGAGATGTCGATGCCGGTGTGCATCTGTCTCCTTCCCGATTGCGGATGGTTCCGATAGCCGTACCGCGAGGAGATGTATCCCGGTACCGGCCAGCCCGTGGGCGTCGCCCGGTAGATGTCCTTCTGCTCTGCGATGTATTTTTTGATGTCCGTAACGGAGCGCATCGCCTCGTCGATCTGGGAGCGCAGCACCTTCATGTCGAGCGATCCCGTGTCGAGGAACTCCGCATTTTCGAGGACTTCCGCCTTCGATTCCAGGGAGAACAGCCTCTTGAACTCCAGCTCCGCCTGTTTGAGGGAAACCATCGTCGATTTCAGCTCGAGGAACTGGTCCGTGACGTACGAGAGCCGTTCCTTCATCTGGTGATATTCGACGGTGTGCACGGCGACCGTGAACAGATAGATAACCCCGACGAAGAACGAGGCGGTGGAGAAGAGAATTCCCGCAAGGGGGATCCGGATGCTTACGGGTTTGGTCCGGGAATGGGGAACCAGCATGATCGTGACGGGAGTGAACAGCATCTTGAAAAACGATCTGATGGTGCGCATCCCGACCTCCTTTGGCCCTCCCGGCGTTTCCCCCCCGGGAGAGAAGGGAAATCCCCGGAATACCTGAAAAGAGAAGCAAGTATTGTTCCGGCTGCGGATATCATTTAACCAACTGGATATAAAGGGAAAACTTTTCGGCCGGACTGACAGTTTCTGACAGTTTCGAAAGGAAACGATGTGATGGTGTCAAATTTCCGACAGGGGGAGGAATAAACGGGGGTCACACCCCGTCTATTCGAAGGACGATCTTTCCCACATTCTCGTTCGACTCCATCCGAAGGTGAGCACTTGCGACTTCCGTCCAGTCGCATACCGAGTCGATCACCGGACGAAGCCGCCCGTCCGCAAATCGCGGAAGCGCAAAACCGGTGAACCGTTTCGTAAGGCCGATCCTCCTCGCCGTGCCCAGGGACCGAAGCGACGTGCCGAGGATCTGGAGCCGTCGCAACAGAAGATCGAGGAGATTCACCCGTTCCGCCACCGACCCTCCCATCGTGCCGATGAGGATCAGCTTCCCGTCCTCTGCGAGGGATTGGAGGTTCTGCCCGAAGTACGGGGCCCCGACGAAATCGAGAATCAGGTCCACTCCCCTCCCCTCCGTCTGGGCGGCCACCCACGCAGCGAAGGGCCCTTCCCGGTAGTTCCACCCCGCTCGCGCCCCAAGATCCAGGCAACGGGAGATCTTCGGCGCGGACCCCGCCGTGATCAGGGAAACGGCCCCCGCCTCCCTGATCAGCTGGATCGCTGCCGTACTCACTCCGCTTCCTCCGGCGTGGACCAGGACCGTCATCCCCGGCGTCAGCCCCCCGAGGGAAAAAAGGTTGTGGTAGGCGGTGAGAAATACCTCGGGAATCGCGGCCGCCTCCTCGTACGACAGATTGTCCGGGATCCGCATCGCCATTCCGCAGGGGACGGCCGCTTTTTGCGCGTATCCTCCCCCCGTCAGGAGCGCGCAGACCCGGTCGCCCGGACTCCACTCTCCGCATGCGGAGCCGGCCTCCAAAATCTCTCCCGCCATCTCCAGCCCGAGAATCTCGGAGGCCCCCGCCGGCGGGGGGTACAACCCTCTCCGCTGCAGCAGGTCCGCGCGATTGAGCGCCGTCGCATGGACGTGTACCAGGAGCTCATCATCCATCGGTGAGGGGTCGGGATGGTCAACGATCTGCAGTACATCCACTCCGCCGAATTTCGACATTCCAATCGCTTTCACCCGATCTCCCTCCGCTCCCGGTCCCTCATTTCCCCATGTCCTGTCCCGCGACTACGCCTAGCTCCGCGAGGGAGGAGACCAGGTGCTCGTGGCCCGTGTAGTGGATGGCGTGAAGGTTCAGGCGCCTGGCGCCCGCGATGTTTTCCTCGAGGTCGTCGACAAAGACGCACTCCTCCGGCGGGAAGCCTATTTTCTCCAGCATATCCAAGTAGATCGCCTCCGCGGGTTTCATGGTCTTTACCTGATAGGAAAGCGTCACCGCGTCGAACAGAGGGAACACATCCACGGTCCTGATGTGATGCTCGAAGTGCCACTCGTTCGTGTTGGAAAGAAGACCGAGCCGGTACGATGGCGAGAGAGAACGGATCAGACAGATAGTGGATTCGATAGGGGTAAAGATGGGCACGAAGGCCTGGACGAACTCCTCCTCGGTTACCCGCAGCCCGCACAGGTTCGCGATCCCTTGATAAAACTCCCACGACGAGACCTCCCCCAACTCGTATCTCCGCGGAAGACCCGATCCGGCGACAAGAGAGCTCATCTCCCCGAAGGTCCTGTCGGTCCCCCTGTCGAGATTGCGGAAGAACCTACCGAAGTCGAAGGAGTGTATGACCCCCCCGAAATCGAAGATGACCCCCTTGATGGGGACCTTCCCCCTGCGGGCGCTCATCCCGGCTCCTCCCCCCGATCCGCCTTCCTCCCTGGAAAGTGCTCCCGCACAAGGGTAGCGGCGATGTCCATGGAGGACGTAAAGGCGGGCGAGATCGGGTTCAGGATGTGGATCGCGTCGCCGTCCGCGATCACCTGGAAGTCCATGACGAGCTCCTTGGTTCCCCAGTCCACCAGCTGCGCCCGGATTCCCACTTTCTCCGCGGGCTCGATGTCCCGGGGCGACAGGGTCTTTACCAGGAGTGCGGCGTCCCGGAAGAAGGACCGCTTGCGGAATTTCCGGGGTTCCGTGAGGGCGACCCGCCGGAACTTCGGGTTTCGGAGGAAAAGGATCGCGTCGGAGAGCGCGATGGACGGCCCTTCGAAATCGATCCCCGCGAGGAGGCCGTAATTCTCCCTGCCGAACGCGGGAATGGCCGTCGGCCCGAGATATACCTCCCCGTGGACGTTGCTGCTGAAGTGAACGCCCAGAAACGGGTTGCGGATGTCCGGAACCGGGTAGATGTTTCCCCGCACGGTGTGGGACAGCCCTTTCCGGAGTTTCCGGTAGATCCCCTTGAAGGGGATGAGGCGAAACTGCCGCCCCACGCCGAACCGGTGCGCGACCTGGTCGCAGTAGGCCCCCGCGGCGTTCACGAACTTTCCGAACGTGATCTCCCCCCGGCTGGTGACCGCAGTCCGCGACCCCCGGACCCCGGTAAACAGGCAATCGGTGGCGATGACGGCCTTCCCTCCCGCCTCCAGGTCGCTCCGGAGTCTGTCGACCACGGCCGCCGGGTCTACGCAGGCGGTGTAGTGGGAAAACAGGGCCTTCCCGACGGTCCGCGCGTTCGGCTCGATCTCGGCCAATCGGGCCTCGTCGATCATCTCCACCTTCGCTCCGTTCACCGTTGCGCGCCGCTCGAGCTCCTCGAGGACCGGGACCTCCTCCTCGCTGCGGGCGACAATCACCTTGCCGTTTTCCCGGAGCGGAAGCCCCGCCTCCCGGCAGTAGTCGCGCATCAGGAAATTCCCGTTCAGGCACGACTTCGCCTTCATGCTGTCGGGTGCATAGTAGATCCCGGCGTGCAGTACGCCGCTGTTGCGCCCCGAAGCGTGCATCCCCGGGGCCTTTTCCTTTTCGACGAGGACCACGTTGCCGCACCCCGCCATGACCAGCCGGCGGGCGAGCGTAAGCCCGATGATCCCCGCTCCCACGATAAGCACGTCCGCTCTGTCCGGCACGATTGCCATACCAGCTCGCCGCCCGCCCTTGCGCAGCGCGGTTATTCCCCGACTACCTGGACGATGATTTCCCGCCTTCTTTCCCGGTTGTCAAAATCGAGGAACACGACCTGCTGCCAGGTTCCCAGGGCAAGGCGGCTCGAAAGGAGAGGGACGGTGATCGACGGCTTGAGTAGGGCCGCACGGACGTGGGAGAACCCGTTGCCGTCCCCCCAGCGCCTGTCGTGCTCGTAGGGGATGTTCGAAGGAACGATCTCCTCGATCACCCGGGCAAGGTCCGAGAGGACGCCCGGTTCATACTCGATGGTAGTGAGGGAGCACGTCGACCCGGGACAGAACACGGTGACGATGCCGTCCCCAATGCCGGAGCGATCGACCGCCGCCGCCACTTTCCCCGTGACGTCGATGATGTCGCAGAATCCTTTTGTCGACAGGGAAAACGTTTCCGTGAACACCATGGGGATCCTCGTGTATTATATGGGTTCCAATCTCACTCTATTATGACACCCCGGGCAGCGGAACCGGTGTCCCGATTTCGCAACGGTGCCTGGGCGCGTGTCGCGGGGCAGGGAGGCAGGCATGGCAGAGCAACACAAGGGGGGCGGGCTGTACCGCAACGCCGTCAGCTTCTTCGGCGTCTACGTGGCGATCATCAGCATTTTTCTCATTCTCTTCACCCTTCTTCTGATGTTCAGCTTCAAGTCGCCCAGCCCTTACATCGGGATCTTTTCCTACATGGTCTTTCCGGCTTTCTTCACCCTGGGCGTCATCATCTTCCTGTACGGCATGCGGCGGGAGAGCATCCGCAGGCGGCAACTCGGCGTCGACGAAGCCCTGCCGTACCCCCGACTCGACCTGAACGACCCCAAAACCCGCAAGACCTTCAGCTACGCCATCATCGGGGGGTCCTTCCTCGCGATCCTGCTCGCCTTCATCTCGTACCACGCCTTCCTGTACACGGAGACCGTGTCGTTCTGCGGACAGCTCTGCCACACGGTAATGCAGCCCGAATACGTATCCTACCAGGCATCCCCCCATGCCCGAGTGCCCTGCGTGGACTGCCACGTCGGCGCGGGCGCCTCCTGGTACGTGAAATCGAAGATCTCCGGGGCGAGGCAGGTCCTGGCCGTGATGCTGAACACATACCCGAGGCCCATCCCGACACCGATCGAAAACCTGCGTCCCGCCCGGGAGACGTGCGAGGAGTGCCACTGGCCCGCGAAATTCTTCGGCACACAGCTCATGCAGATTCCCCACTTCCGGTACGACGAGCAGAACTCCCCCGAACAGATCAGCCTGGGGATCAAGACGGGAGGCGGCAGCGGGCAACTGGGGGAAAATGCCGGCATCCACTGGCACATGATCACCGAGAACAAGGTCCACTTCATCGCGACGGACAGGAAGGAGCAGGAGATCCCCTGGATCAGGTCATCGCGGCTCGACGGGACCGAGGACGTATACATAACCACGGACTTCAAGGGAGATCCGGAGGAGCTCGCCTCGCGGGAAAAGAAAGAGATGGACTGCATGGACTGCCACAACCGTCCCACGCACATCTACACGCCTCCCGACGCCGCGGTGGACAAGGCGATGGCCTCCCACTTCATCTCACGAACGCTGCCCTGGGTCAAAAAGGTGGTCGTGGACGCCCTCGTCGTGGACTACCCGAGCAGGGAAAAAGCCGTCGAGGGCCTGCGCACCGACATCGCCACCTTCTACCGGGACAAGTACCCGAACGTGTACAAGTCCCGCAAGGCCGACGTGGACAAGGCCATCGACACCGCGATCAACATCTACGACCAAAGCGTCTTCCCGGACATGAGGGTGAACTGGAAGACCTACGCCACGAACATCGGGCACCGGAACTGGCCGGGCTGCTTCCGGTGCCACGACGGCAAACACGTCACGAAAAACGGGAAGGTTCTGACGACGGAATGTACAACCTGCCACACCATGCCGGAGCGCGGGCCGCTTTCGCCGCTGGGCGCGATGATGCCAGGCCCCTCCAAGATGAAATGGCACCCCATGGACCTGGAGGGTAAGCACGGAAGGATCCTCTGCAACAAATGCCACGAGGCCGGGTACCGCCCCCCTATCGATTGCGCCGAATGTCACAAGATCGACACCTCCGCCCCCATGATGTCCATGGCGTGCGCCGACTGCCACGAGAAGAAGTTCGAGGCGCAGCCGGTCACGTCCTGCCGCGAGTGCCACGAGAACCCACCCGGGCTGCACCGGAAGGGGGAGCACCCCGACCTCTCCTGCACGGAGTGCCACCGTCCCCACGTGTGGGAAGTCACCGGGCGCGATACCTGCCTTTCGTGCCACGACGACAAGGTGGACCACAACAAGGAGGAAGGGGCTTGCACGAACTGCCACGATTTCCGGGGAAAGGCCGCCATGGGCAAGGCCCGTTCCGGGTAGGGAGGAAGCGGCCGGGAGGGCGACCGGCATGATCCCCTACTTCGAGCAGCCCGTCCTCCACCTG
The DNA here is from genome assembly GCA_963811025.1 of uncultured delta proteobacterium. GTDB lineage: Bacteria > Desulfobacterota > Deferrimicrobia > Deferrimicrobiales > Deferrimicrobiaceae > CSP1-8. The sequence continues at coordinate 166,233 of CAWEPX010000031.1, read as the reverse complement.
GGACCGTTGAACATCCACGCCTTCGGCGTGCTGGTCGCGACCGCCATGCTCGTCGGCATCCGGATGTCGCTTACGCGGTGCCGCAAGCTCTCCCTCGATCCCGATCTCTGCGCGGACCTGCTTTTCTACGCATTGATCGCGGGGTTCGTATCGGCCCACCTCGTTTCCGTCCTGGCGTATTTCCCCGGAGAGGTGGCAAAAAACCCGCTGATTCTCCTGAAGATCTGGGAAAACATCAGTTCCTTCGGAGGCGTTCTCGGGGCGTTGTTCGGGATCTGGCTTTTTTTCCGCTGGAAATCCCCCTCCCTTCCACCCGGCATCGGCTGGAAGTATCTTGATGTGTTCGCGTTCGTATTTCCCTTTGCGTGGGCAATCGGCAGGCTGGGTTGCACCGTCGCGCACGACCATCCGGGAACGGTCACGCATTTCCCGCTCGGGGTGAGTCTGTCCACGCCGGAGGCGAGAGCGTACATCACGTATTTCTACGAGGCCGCCGGCCGGCTGGCGGATCTTCCGGCGGCGAAAACACTGGCGAAAATGGCCTATAACGACCTGGGCTGGTACGAATTTCTCTACACGCTCCTCGTCATCATTCCCGTATTCCTCGTCCTCGACCGCAAACCCCGCCCGACGGGATTTTTCCCGATTGCTTTCGTCCTGCTGTATCTTCCGGTGCGGTTCTTCCTCGACTTTCTCCGTCTGAGCGACGCGCGGTACGGGGGCCTGACATTCGCGCAATATGCAAGCATAGCCGGATTTGCGGTGGCGGGTACCATCCTGCTGCGAAGGACCGTCGTCGGAGCCAGGTGATGAGTTCATGAAGACGCTTCCCTTTGCCGGACCGGAAGGGGCACGGGGGACGGCAGTTTCCCTCTTTGGCGTCGTCAAACGCTACGACGACGTCGCCGCGCTGGACTCCCTGGACCTGGAAATCCGTGCCGGGGAATGTTTCGGTCTGCTCGGTCCCAACGGCGCGGGAAAAACGACGACCATCGAGATCCTGATCGGCCTGCAGAAACCCACGTCCGGGCAAGTCGTTGTTCTCGGGCAAACGTGGGGGAAGGACGATCGCAGGCTTCGTTCGCGTATCGGGGTCTCCCTGCAGGAGACACGTTTCCCGGAACGTCTCAAGGTAGCGGAGGTGGTGACTCTGTTTCGCAGCTTCTACCCCCGGGGCCGCGACGTCCCGTCCGTCATCCGGGAAGTGGGGCTCGAGGAGAAGGCCCGCTCCTGGACGAGCAGGCTCTCCGGCGGGCAGAGACAGCGGTTGGCACTTGCCTGCGCATTGGTGGGGGACCCGGAACTGCTCGTCCTGGACGAGCCGACGACGGGACTTGACCCCCAGGCACGCCTCCAGTTCGGCGACTCGATTCTCTCCTACAAGGACAGGGGGTGCACCATCCTCGTGTCGACCCATTACATGGAGGAGGCGCAGCGCCTCTGTGACCGGGTCGCCATCATCGAGCGCGGGAAGGCGATCGCCATAGGGTCGCCCGGCGAACTGATCGCCTCACTCGACGGAAACCTCGTCGTCGAGGTCGAGATGGCGGCGGGGGACGTGGAGGACGAGGCCGTCCGGAGTCTTGCCGGGGTAACATCGGTCAGGCGGGAGAGCGGAGCGACTCCTCGTATCCGTACGGGAAGCGCATGTCACCGTCCCCGCGCTGCTCGATCTTTTCCGGGCCCGCTCCGCCTCCCTCGCCCACCTCACGCTTCGACAGGCAACGCTCGAGGACGTCTACGTATCCCTCACCGGGAGACAATACCGTGATGAGTAGACCGCTTCGCCATCTCGTGCTGGCGAGACTCCTCGAAAGTCTGCGGCATCCCGAGACGATCTTCTGGACGTTTATTTTCCCGATCCTCCTGGCGGTCGCACTGGGAATCGCCTTCCGCGGGGAACACCCCGGCCCGACCAACGTCGTGGTGGTCGATGGCCCCGGGGCGGTAATGGTCGAACGGGGCCTGCAGGCGGACAACGGGATGCGCGTCGAGGTGCTCTCCCGCGAGGCGGCGGACCAGCGTCTTCGCACGGGGCAGGCGGTTGTCATGGTCATCCCCGGGGATCCTGTCGTCTTCCGGTACGACCCGACCCGTTCCGAGAGTCGTCTCGCGAGGGAGCGGGTGGACCGGGCACTCCAGCATGCCGCGGGGCAAACCGACCCGCTCGGGGTGTCAGACAGCCTCGTCGCGGAACCCGGCGCGCGCTACATCGACTTCCTCGTGCCGGGATTGCTCGGCATGAACCTGATGGGAGGCGGGTTGTGGGGAATCGGGTGGGTGATCGTCGAGGACCGGATCCGGAAGCTTCTCAAGCTGCAGCTTGCGACGCCGATGCGGAAACGGGACTTTCTCCTGGCGCACATGCTGGCGAGGCTTGCTTTCGTGCCCCTCGAGGTCGTTCCCCTTCTCTTCCTTTCCTGGCTGATCTTCGGCGTGTCCTCGGCGGGGTCGCTGCTCTCCCTGTCGGCGGTGGCGGTGGCCGGGGCTCTCTCCTTCGCCGGCCTCGGGACGCTTGTCGCCAGCCGCGCCCGCACGACCGCGACGATCTCGGGGCTGATCAACCTCGCCACGTTCCCGATGATCGTCGTTTCGGGGGTCTTCTTCTCCACCAGCCGGTTCCCCGATTTCCTTCAGCCGCTGATCCGTGCCCTGCCTCTTACCGCACTGATCGACGGTCTCCGGGGGGTCATGACCGACGGAGCGCACCTTGCCATGCTTTGGCCCCAGTTCCTGGTGATGGGTCTCTGGGGCGCCCTGTGTTTCGCGGGCGCCCTTTGGCTCTTCCGGTGGACATAGGGATTGCCCCATCCGCCTGGCGGATGGTAGGTCCTCCCTTCTACTCCTGCTTCGATTTCAGCGACCGGACCCATTTCTCCAGTTCGGCCGCCGCGATGTCGCGTCCGCCGATGCCGAAGGCGATGGCCACCGCGATCGCGACCGCTCCCAACAGCATTCCGAACGCGATGTTGATGATTTCGTTCGCCAGTCCCATCTGCCGCAGCGCCATCGCGCCCGCTAGGACGATGATGGCCACCTTTGCTGCGATGCCCAGGAAATTGGACTGGGTCGTTCCCGTGGCCGTGAGCGCCCCGGATACGGCGTTCGCAAGGGCAAGCCCCACTGCTAAGATGACCAGCCCCGTGAGGATATGCCCCGCGAAGACGATGAACTCGGCCACGAGCGTCGCTACCACTTCGAAGCCGAGCAGCCGGGATGCCTCGAGAGAGGCGAAGAACAGGATCATCAGAAGCACCACGCTCCCCACGACCGCCGACGGGGTCCATTCCCCTTCGTGGGTCTCCTGTCCCAGTCCGAGGCGGGCCAGGACGTTGTTGAACCCGATCCCCTCGAGTAGGCTGCTGACCAGGCCGGATATCATCTTTCCCGCCGCGTAGGCGATCCCCAGTAGGACGACGGCCGCGAAGAGTCTCGGAAGCGTCTCGAGGATCATGTTCAGCATGTTGCTGGCCGGCGCCGTGATGGACTCCAACTGCAGGGTATTCAGGGCCGCGATGGCGATCGGGATGAGGATGAAGATGTACACGATCAGCCCGACGAGTCCGGACAGCTTCTGTTCTCCCAGCGCCTGGGACAGTCCCGCCTTCTCGCCGAGACTATCCGCTCCCACGGCAGCAAGCAGATTCGTCAGGATCTGCCGGACGATGCGCGCCACGAACCATCCGATCAGGAAGAGAACGCCCGCCGAGATGATGTTGGGGAGAAAGCCCAGAAGCTTGTTGAACATTTCCTGTACCGGACTGAGAATCCCCTCCAGGGACAGGGCTCCGAGCACGGCCGGAAGAAACAGCAGCAAGACAAGCCAGTACACTGCTTCCGCGATCGATTTCGACAGGGAGACCGTTTTCCCTTCCGCTCCCTCCTTGCGGCCGAACCGCTCGTCGATGTTGGCTGCTCCGAGCCCTTTCAGGACGATCATGTTCAGCACCTTCGCCACGACCAAAGCGATCACCAGCAGGAGGGCCGCTCCTGCCACCTTGGGGACGAATTCGAACACCTGGTTCAGGAGACGGTTGATCGGTTCCGTGATGAGGGGGACGCGCAAGGTCTGGAAGAACGCAACCAGCACAAAGAGCATGATCAGATAGAACAGACCCTTTCCGATCCCCTTTTCCAGGTCGATCCGTTTTCCCGGCTCTTCCACACCGGTCAGCCGGGTCATCCGCTCGTTCAACCCCATCTTGCGGAGAGCTTTCTCCCCGATACTCGAGATGGCCAGCGCGATCAGCCATCCGATTACCAGGATCGCCAGAGCGCCGAGGAGACTGGGTATGTAGGTTCCCAAGGAGCCGAAAATTTCGTTCATCATGCTTTGCATGGTTCCCTCCTTTTCGCTCTCCGGTTGATACCCTGGGATCGCCTTTCCTGCGTATTCCTAATCGGTTTTGTCGGGTGAAATGCGAACCGCCTGCCGGAGCGGGAACTGCCCCATGAAAAACCATTCCGAACCGGGCGTAGCGGGATTCCCCTCGGATCCCACGCTGCCGATCGGATCTTGTTCCCAATTATTGCATTTTATTGCCAATCCTCTCAACCACGGGAACTTCCTCCCTCCCGGATACCCATGCCAGCCGTCGCCCTTGTCTCGCCGGACGGTCTTTCCTTACGCCAAGAGGCGGATCTAGACGAGCCCCTTCACCGCCCCCAGGACAGCGTCGTAGTCGGGCTCCTTGGCCACTTCCCCTACATGCTGGACGTACCGGACCACGTCGCTCGCGTCGACGACGAAAACGGAGCGGGACAGAAGCTTCAGCTCCTTGATCAGCACGCCGTAGGCCGATGCGAAGGAGCGGTCCTGATAGTCGGACAGCGTTTTTACCTTGTCCACTCCCGCCGCTGCGCACCACCGCTTCTGGGCGAAGGGCAGGTCCAGGCTGATGGTCAGCACGACCGCATTCTCCGGGAGTTTCGCCGCCTCCTTGTTGAACCGGCGGGTCTCCGTGTCGCACGTGGGCGTGTCCAGGGACGGGACGGCGCTCAAGATCTTTATCTTCCCCCGGAAATCCGCCAGGGTCACAGGCGACAGGGCGGTGTCCACGACCCGGAAATCGGGGGCCTTGTCCCCCGTCCGGATCTCCGGCCCCAGCAGTGTCATCGGGTTTCCCTTGAACGTGATGATGCCTTTCCGCTCTTGCATCGTCTCCTCCTCCTTCCGGGAATGGGGGGTTGCCGGCCGCAGTCTGCTCCTTCCCGCAGGTGCGCTGTCAGGCGGCCGTGACTTCCATCTCTTTGGTGTACTTGCCGAAACGCGCCGCGCTGTTGCATCGCGCCCGGTGGTGGAAGGCGCTCTGGGCTGTGGCGACGTTTCCCGGATCCCCCTTCCATGCCTTGAGGACCGGCTCCTGCAGAGCTCGGCCGTAGGAGAAACTCAGCTCCCAGGGATGCCTGCCCAGTGCGTTCATGGCGTTCAGGTGCAGGGTCGCCTGTTCCGGGGTTTGTCCGCCCGAGAGAAAGACGATCCCGGGAACGGCGGAGGGGACGGTACGGCGCAGGCACCGGACGGTCGCGCTGGCCACTTCGGATGCGCCTGCCTGTTTCGGGCAATCCTTCCCGGAGAGGACCATGTTGGGCTTGAGAAGCGTCCCCTCGAGAACCACGCGATGCTCGAGAAGTTCGGAGAAGACGACGGAAAGGGTGGCGGTCGTCACCTCCTCGCAGCGATCGATGGTGTGGGAACCGTCCATGAGCACCTCGGGTTCCACGATGGGAACCAGATCCGCCTCCTGGCACAGGGCCGCGTAGCGCGCGAGCGCGTGGGCATTCGCCTTGATGCAGAACGCCGTCGGAATGCCGTCCCCGATGACGATCACGGCGCGCCACTTCGCGAAGCGGGCCCCCATCACCCGGTATTCGGAGAGCCGCTCCCGCAGACCGTCAAGTCCCTCCGTGACCTTCTCCCCCGGAAAGCCGGCAAGGGACTTCGCCCCCGAGTCCACCTTGATGCCGGGGATGATTCCCTGTCCGGAGAGGACCTGCGGGAAGGAAATGCCGTCCTTCGCCTTCTGCCGGATCGTCTCGTCGTACAAAATGACACCGCTGATGAACTCGGAACACTCCGGGGGTGGTGAACAGCAACTCCCGGTAGGAGCGGCGGTTCTCCTCGCTGGAGGGCAGGTTGATGCTCCGGAACCTCTTTTCGATCGTGGGCGAGCTTTCATCGGCCGCCAGAATTCCCTTGCCTTCCGCGACCAGCGACCGGGCGACGGATTCCATTCCCCTGAGTGGCATACGTTTCTCCCTCTTTCGCTTGGGATGTGCCCGGCCGTTGCCGGAAACCGGGCGTTGAAAGGCAAATTATCTTTCTGTTTTGATTCGTTTGAGGAATACCGGTTTCGCGACGGCAGGCGAATCACGGCCGCCCCGGGGAAACTCACCGGGAGGAAAAAGATTCGAGACGGGACGGGGAGTTCCGTTTGGATAAAACACCGGCTTGAAATATGATCTATGGGAGTACTGGTCCCGGAGACAGAAGGAGGGAGAAATCTCTCAGGAGAGAGGCGTGTCCCACTGGGGGAAAGACTGGATCCTTCGCACGGTTTCCGCATGGCCCAGGCAATTCCGCCTGACGCTTCTTAGCATTGCCGTGGGGTTGGTGGCGGGCCTGGGGGCCGTCCTGTTTGACCAGATGCTCCACCTCGCACTCGAGGGGCTGCACCTGGTGACCGGATATCTGGAACCCGGCAGGGGTTCTCCCGCGACCCTTGCCGCCGAGATCATCGAAAAGCACTCCTACTGGTTTCTTATCATTCCGGCCCTCGGAGGGCTGGCCTCCGGCATCCTGGTGTACAGCCTCGCGCCGGAGGCGGAGGGGCACGGGACCGACGCCATGATCGAAGCCTTCCATCAGAAAGGGGGGCAGATCCGCAAGCGCGTCCCGATCGTGAAGATCATCGCATCGGCGCTCACCATCGGCAGCGGGGGATCCGCGGGGAAAGAGGGGCCGATCGCCCAGATCGGTTCCGGCTTCGCGGCGTTCCTTTCGTCGAGCCTCAACCTGAAGGCGAGGGACCAGCGCATCCTCGTGCTGGCCGGGGCGGCGGGCGGCATCGGGGCGATCTTCCAGGCCCCCCTGGGGGCGGCCCTGTTCGCCCCCGAGGTCCTCTACCGGGAGACGGAGTTCGAGTACGAGGGGATCCTCCCCTGCATCATCTCCTCCATCATCGCAAGTTCCGTCTATTCCCAGGTCTATGGGAGAAAGGCCCTCTTCTTCCCCGGCCAGGTCAACTTCATTCTGACTTCCGAGCTGGTGCCGTACGCCGTCTTCGGGGTCATCTGCGCACTCTTCGGGTATCTCTACATCCGGGTCTTCTACGGCCTCCGGGACATGTTTTTTATCCCTCTCCGGATCAGCAACATGCTCAAGCCCGCCATCGGCGGCCTGATGCTGGGGGTCATCTCCTTCCTTTCCCCTGCGATCCTCGATGGAGGATACGGATGGATCCAGATGGCCCTGGAGGGAAAGATCATCTGGTGGACGATGCTGCTCCTCGCTTTCCTGAAGATCCTGGCGACCTCCTGCACCATCAGTTCCGGGGGAAGCGGAGGCGTATTCGGCCCCTCCATCTTCATCGGGGCCATGCTGGGCGGGGCCTTCGGGTTTTTCGGGCAGAAGGTCGCACCCGGCTGGATCGTCCACCCCAACTCCTTCATGCTGGTGGGGATGGGCGGCTTTTTCGCCGGCGTTGCCAAGGTGCCGATCGCCTCGATCATCATGGCGTGCGAGATGAGCTCCAGCTACACCCTGCTGGTCCCGCTGATGCTGGTATCGTCCATCTGCTACCTCCTGCTTCGGAATGTCAGTCTGTACGAGAAGCAGCTGATCAGCCGAATGGCATCGCCTGCGCATGTCACCGAGTTTTCCCGCGGTCTCCTCGAGAGGATCTTCGTCCACGAGGCGGTAAAAATGCGGCCGGTGAACCGGATCCCCGAGGATATGCCGTTCGGCCAGATGGTGCAAATCATGATCAACTCCCGGGAGATCTATTACCCCGTGGTGAACCGGGAGGGGAAAATGACGGGGATCCTGTCGATCAACGACGTCCGGGAATTCATGTTCGAGGAGTCGATCAACCACCTGATCCTCGCCCGCGATGTGGCCACCCCCAACGTCGAACGCGTTCTCTGGAACGATACGCTGCAGCAGGCGTTGGACAAGATGGCGTTCCTGAACGTCGACGAAATGCCGGTGGTGTTGGAAAACGCCCGGGACGAAATCGTCACCATGATCACCAAGCGCGACATCATCAATTACTACTACGTAAGAGGCGGGTCATAAAAACCGGCGGTGGGACGATGCGCGTCGCGCTGGTAAACACCAACCGGATCGTTCCGCCCATCGCTCCCATCGGGCTGGATTACGTCGCCGAGGCGCTCTGCGCTGCCGGGCACCAGGCGGAAATCCTCGACCTGTGCTGGGAAGAGCGGTGGGAGCAGGCCATTGCCGGGTTCCTGGGGAGCGGGGAACATGCCCTGGTCGGGGTGTCGATCCGCAACACGGACGATTGCTCCTTCGCTACCCGTTCCTCATTTCTTCCCGACCACGTGGCCGTGGTGAAATGCATCCGGGAACACACCGATGCCCCGATCGTCCTGGGAGGGGTCGGGTTCTCCATCATGCCGGAGGAAGTTCTCGCACGGTGCGGCGCCGATGCGGGAATTTGGGGGGAAGGGGAATTTACCTTGGGGGAGATCGCGGACCGCCTGGAGAAAAACCTCCCGTGGAACGACCTTCCCGGCCTTGTATCCCGTTTCGGCGCGACGTGGCGGCGAAACCCCGGCGTCGCGCGCCCCCTGGCCGGCCTGCCCCCGATGAGTCGCGGCTTCCTCGACAACCGCCGGTATTTCCGGGAGGGAGGACAGGCAGGGATCGAGACGAAACGGGGGTGCCCCCGTCCGTGCATCTACTGCGCCGACCCGGTCGCCAAGGGAAAAACCGTTCGCGTCCGTCCCCCCGAATCCGTAGCCGACGAACTTGCTTGCCTCGTTTCCCTGGGGATCGATCACATCCACACGTGCGACAGCGAGTTCAACATTCCGGCGGATCATGCTGCCGAGGTATGCCGGGAGATCGTCCGCCGGGGGCTGGGCGAACGGTTGCGTTGGTACGCCTACTGCGCACCCGTTCCCTTCACGACCGACCTGGCCTACCTCATGCGGCGCGCCGGCTGCGTGGGGATCAACTTCGGCACCGACAGCGGCGACGACCGGATGCTGAAACTCCTCGGGCGGGACTTTCGTGCGGAAGACATCCTTCGCACCGCCCGTCTGTGCCGGGACGCCGGCATTGCGGTCATGTTCGACCTGCTTGTCGGGGCCCCCGGCGAGACGCGTGAAAGTATCGTCCGCACCGTCTCGGTGATGAAGCAGGCGGAACCGGACTGCGCCGGCGTCGCCGTGGGAGTCCGGGTCTACCCGGGCACGAAGCTTGCGGGCATGATCACCGGCGAAGTACGGGAACGCGCGTGCGTGGGAGGCGACGATCTGGCGGACCCGGTCTTCTTCCTCGAACCGGAGGTCGCCCCCTTCGTCTTCGGCCTTCTCGACGACCTCACGAAGGGCGACAGCCGGTTTCTCTTCTTCGACCCGACGAGGCCGGAAAGGAATTACAACTACAACGCCAACCGGGTGCTCGCCGACGCCATCCGCGCCGGATACCGGGGGGCGTACTGGGACATTCTTCGCCGGTGCCCGCAGAATCGGGACGGCTGATCCTCCAACTCCCCGCACAACGGATTCCCAGGGGAGTTTCCTGCATCAAAACCATCGACGGGGAACGACGCATCATCGGGACAGCCACCATGGGCGTCATGAACAGCCGGATACCGGGCATCTTCATCCTCCTCGGATTCCTTTCGTGCACTCCCGACGGCGCGACCGTCGTCTCCCGCTTCGTCGTGCCAGGTGGTTCCGCCGTGGCGGACGGCGCGAGAGAAACGGTCTTCCTGACCGTGCCCCGGCCGTTTGCAAACCACAACGGAGGCCAGCTTTCCTTCGGCCCCGACGGGTATCTGTACATCGGGGCCGGTTACGGGAACGGGACCATATACCGGGTCACGACGAGATAGCCGCCGGCTGTCCGGAATCCCTGCATCGATATCGGATGATCTCCGGAAGCATGAATCAGCGTGCGAGTCCGGTCATCCTAAAAGGAAAGACCCGTCGGGGAGACCAGTCGGCACCCTCGAAATACAAAAAGCAGAGGGGAAAGGAGAAGCGATGAGACAGGCGGTAAAAGGAGACACCGTAAAGGTTCACTACACGGGAAGGCTGAAAGACGGCACGGTATTCGACTCATCCAGGGAACGCGAGGCACTTAATGTGACCCTCGGCAGCGGCCACCTGCTCAGTGGGTTCGAGGACGCCCTGATGGGGATGACCGTGGGCGAGAAGAAAAAATTGAAGATCGTTTCGGAACAGGCCTACGGCCCGCGAAGGGAAGAACTCGTGATCCACGTGGAAAAGGAAAAATTCCCTCCGCACATCGCCCCTCAAAAAGGGCTCATGCTGCACCTGAAAGGACCCCGGGAAGAGGAGATCCAGGCCATCATCACGGAGATCTCGGAGGAATCCGTCACCCTCGACGCAAATCACCCGCTCGCAGGGGAAGACCTCACCTTCGATATCGAACTTTCGGATATCGTGTAACCACGTCACTCCACCCGGACCGGGGGCCCGTAGGAGCATCCCCAAAGCCCCGGACCGTGCCGTAGTTCCTTTAGCGGGACAGTTTGATTCCCGCCTGCCGCGACAGCCTATTCGCCGGGAGCGGAGGCAATTTCCGTGTCCGAACCGCGGCTCACCGCGGGCAGCGTCGGAGACGCCTTCTGCCACCGGCTCAGGGTGATCGACTGGGTCGCCGCGGCGAGACCGAACGATAAGACGCTTAACACCAGCGGCACGCCCTTGGTGCCAAGCAGGTCGGCGGTGGACGTCAACGCCCCCGCCGCGATGACCAGGATGGCCACGTTGCGGATCTCCCGATTGCGGGCGCGGAATGCGTAGAGACCGAGTCCCAGGGCGGCCAGGTTGATGATGATCGACTGGGAGCACGGGAATGCATCCGGACCTCCGGACCCGCCGGCAAGGATATGGAAAGCGATCCCCCGAAGGAAGAAGAAGGAACCGGTCAGCGCGACCAGGAGGGTGACTACGCCGCTTACGTCCTGCTTGTCGTAGTTCCCGAACAGGGGGGAGCGGGCAGGCGGGGCGTTGCGCCGGCACCAACGGTAATGGCCCAGGGCGGCCGCGGCCAGCGCGGCGGCGGAGACCGCTCCGGCCAGGGGTGCCGCGGCGAGACCGTCGGCCAGAAAATAGGGAACGAGGGACACGACCGCATATGCCTGGAGCAGGTAGGAGGTTGCCCGGATTGCGCCGCTCCCCCATCGATCGGAGAAAACGGCCACGCCCAGGCCCACGGCCCCCAGCACGGGGGCGGCCAGCATGTTGCCAAGAGCGGCAGGGAGGGCCAGTACCAGAAGGACGCTCCCGGCAACGACGAAGGAGTTGGTGCCGGGAACACCCTCGATTTTTCGCCTCGCGAGCCAGAAGGATACCCCGAAGTGCAGGAAGGCGAACAGGATCGCCACCAGGCTGAGCGCGAGCGCACTGCCGTCGGCTTCGTTCACGACGACACGGGCAGCCAGGTACGACCCGACGGCGTTGATCGTGGGAAGACAGAAATCGAAGACGGAGACCTGCTCGCGGCTCCGGACGATGCCCAGGAGGGCTATCGCCAGGAAGGCGATGCTGACGGTGGCCAGGACCGGCACGAACCACCCGGGGGCCAGGGTGGGCGCCGCGGTTATCTTGCGGGCTGCGACGGCCTCGAGCCGCAATCCCCAGAGATAGAACATGACCAGGGTGACGAAGAGCACGGTCCAGCGGAGCCAACCGCAACGCTTCAGGGACCCGGCGTAATACCCCAGGAAGTTGGCCGTCAGCAGGATCATGAAGAGATAAGGGAAGAACGGATTGGGGTAGTCGATGGCCGTGCCGGCAAGACACATCCCCAGGGTCCCTACCGACACCGGCAGAAACGCCTTGAACTGGCGGCTGATGAACGCCATCCCGGCGCCGGTGGCCATCAGCGTCCAGTAGGCGGGGACGAGGGGAAGCGACTGGAAGCGGTCGTGGGTCTCGACAACGATGCTCGACATAAGGACCGCCCCGCAGGCGACGAACACCGGGGCCAGGGAACTGTCCCGACGATACATGTACCAGCCGGCCACCATGAGGGCAGCGGCGTAGCCCATGCCAAGCCCCATGCCGAGAAGCGTGTTGACGATGCCGTTGTCGGTGATGGTCCGCAGGATCAGGGCGATCACCATCAAAAAGCAGAGGGTGGCCAGGCGGGGAAAGAGCGACGCGCGGCTCGCCCACTGGATCATATCCTCGGAGAAACTGTCGGTCTCCCCGGCGGCAGGCCTGTCCGGCGGCTTCCCGGGACGCGGAGGAAGTGCCGGCGGAACGATCGTCTCCGGGCGTGCCGCGGGGGCATCCGCCGACCGGCCCATCGTGGCTGCCGCCATGCTTCCCTCGAGATCGGCGACCCGCCGGGTCAGCCTCTCGACATGCTCGTGCAGCCGGTCTACCTTCTCCTCGGTTGTCAGGTTTTCACTGCGCATGCATGAGCCTCCGTGGCGCTGCCATGGATGTTTCTTGAAGGCGGGGTGAGAGTCTGCATCTATAACATGGTTCTAATATCCGTACCGTATGCCGGGATGGCAAGCGAATTCTTTGGCGCCCTGGGATGGATTCCCGTGCACACCTATCGAAAGAAAAAGGCGCCCAACGTATCGCTTCAGCGCCTGCAATTTTCAACCGGTGCCGAAGGGGGGACTCGAACCCGCTGAGCGGTCTCCCCCACTCCATCGGATGGATTACGGAAGGACGACTTCCCGATACCGGTATGTGGGCACCGGACGGCCGGGACGGAAACATTGGAGGCGCCGGTAGCCGATCTTCACCCGTCCCTTGAGCAGCGATTCGAGGTTCTCCCTGAGCAGGTGCTCCAGGTCTTCCGGGGACATCTCGACCCGGGCATTGACCACCAGACGCGCCTTCGGCTTCGACTCGTCGACATCGCCCCGAAGGTCGATCTTCCCCTTCAAGCGGGTCAGATTGACCGCGCATGTCTTGTCGCCCGTCGTCAACAGCATCTTGACGTGTCCCACCGGGGTCTTGCGTTCCCGGCATGCGTCCTGGATACGCTGCATCAGGAAGAGACTGAGCAGGCGCCAGTCGGGCACGCAACACTTGTTCGCGTCGAGCGCAATTTCGGCGTTCAGCCAGCCGAGAACCGCCTCTCCCTCGGCGTAGGTGTCGTAATCGATGTCGGCGATCCGCGAACCGGCATTTCTCCGAGGAAAGCACGTCGTCCAGCCAGTCCGCCACTCCCTCCCCGGTCAGGGCGGAGATCGTCCGCACCGGGGTATCGGGGAACGCGGCCGAAATCTTTTTCACGAGTTTCCCGCGCCTGGCCTCGCGCAGGAGGTCGGCCTTGCTGATCAGGATCCGGTCGGCTTCCTCGAACTGTTTCCGGATGATGTACGCGGTGCTGCGATGCATCCCCAACCGTTTTCCGTCGAGCACACGGGACGTCCGCTCCGGGTCGGCCAGGACGGAGAGTGGAGTGGGAATGAACTCCTCCCGAAACCGTTCCTTCAAGGGCTGCAGGATCGTCCCGGACAGGTCCGTGCAGCTTCCTACCGGCTCGGCGAGAAGCACGTCGGCACGGGTCTCGTTGCGCATTTTCCCGGCGGCCCGGATCAATCCCTGGAAATTGCAACAGAAGCAGCTGCCGGCGACCTCCACAACGCTCAATCCCTGCCGGGCGAGAAGACCGGTGTCGACCAGGTCGGGGGCCTGGTCGTTCGTGATGAGACCAACCCGCTTCCCTCGGGCGACCAGGATCCTGGCCGCGTTCCACAGCAGAGTCGTCTTCCCCGCCCCGAGGAACCCCCCGACGAAGATGATCCGGACGTTTTTCCTGGCGACGATGACAGCGCTCCTGGGAAATAAGTTGGGAACAGCAGTTACGATACCAATATTGGATCCTGTTTCCAACTGGATTACGGGTGGATATCCGCGAGCCGGGAATCAGCCTCCCGGGACGAGAAAACGATAAAAGGGACTTCGGCAGGAAGCCGAAATCCCGTTTGTTATTCAAATGGCGCCCAAGGGGGAGGACTCGAACCGGCGAGGGTTTCCCCCATACCCCCTTACGCCGCCGCAAATCAGGGCCGCACGACGAGGACCGAGCAGGACGCCTGGTCGATCAGCTTCCGCGTCACTTTCCCCAACGGCGATTCCGCGGAGGATTGCGGGCATTTCGCCCCCAGAACCAACAGCTCCGGCCGGAATTCGTGAATGGCATCCAGGATTTCCGGAACCGGATCGCCATAACGGACCTCGGCGGTCACCCGGACCGCTCCCACAGGGAGGTCGTGACATCCCAGGGCCTCCAGCACTTCCGGGGATTTCCCCCATGCCTCGAAGTCGTCGTCCGCGGCGATCCCCCCGGTCCCGTGCGTGCGCTCTTCCTCCGGGTTCGGGGCTTGTTTCCGTTTCCGGCAGACTTTCAGGAGGTGGATCAGGGCACCGGCCGAAAGGTCCAATGCCCTGAGCCAGCCGACGATCCGCTCCCGGTCAGCCGGGCCTTCCAGGACCAGCAGGAAACGCCGGTCCCTCTTCGGCGGTGTCTTGACTACCAGCACCGGGCAATGGGCGTGCTGCGCAACGTAATCGGACACGCTGCCCAACAGGAACCCTTTGTACATCCCCAGGCCGCGGGAGCCCACCGCCACCAGGTCGATCCGGCACGCTCTGGCCATGTCCACGATCGTGGGCCCCGCATAGCCCAGGTGCATCCGCGTGGCGACGCTGTCTACCTGCCCCTCCAGGTCGAGCCGCGCCTTGTCCAGCACTTCCGTCGCATGGTCTTCCGCATCATGATGGAGGACCGCCAGCGCGGCATGGAATGCCCTGCGCGCCGGCGGTATCAGGGACGTGAACGGCGGGTGGGGAACCTCCATCGCCGTCATGACGGTGACATGTGCAGGCGGTCGCCATGGCAGGGCAAGAATCTGCGCCTGCGCAAACCGCGCCGACACGGATCCATCGGTGGCGTAGAAGATGTGGATGCGCATCCGCTTGCCCTCCCTGACGCAGCGGCTAGGCCGCCCGCTTTTCCTCCTCGGCCTCTCCCTCGTCCTCCCCGGCCGGCAGGGTCGGCGCCGCGATGCCCTCTTCCCGCTCACCGGCTTTCAGGTCCCCAGTGGTGGGGAAGAGGACCGAGGCAACGACCGATCCAGCCAGGACGACGGCCACCACCCCCAGCGAGATCTCGAAGGGGATGTGGACAAACTCGGAGATGAGCAACTTGCCCCCTACGAACATCAGCCCGACGCACAACCCCACCTGCAGGTACCGGAACAGCCCCATGGTCCCCGCCAGGAGGAAGAACAGGGCTCGTAACCCCAGGAGGGCGAAAATGTTGGAGGTGTACACGGTGAACGGATCCCGCGTGATGGCGAGGATCGCCGGGATCGAGTACACGGCGAAGATGATGTCCGTCGTCGCGACCACGATCATGACCGGGACCAGGGCCGTCGCCATCAGCTTCCCCTTACGGCGAAAGAAGAAGTTCCGCGAATCATAGGTAGTCTCCACCGGAATGATCCTCTGGAAGAAACGCAGAACCGGATTCTTCCGCGGCTCGACGTGCACGCCGCCCTGGCGCAGCGGTGCAATCCCGGTGTAGACAAGGAATGCCCCGAAGACGTAGACCAGCCAGGTGAAGTACGGCAGCAGGCTTTCCGCCCCGACGATGAAGATGCCCCGCAGGGCGATCGTCCCCACAATCCCCCAGAAGAGAACCCGCTGCCGGGATTGCTCCGGCACAGCGAAGTACTGGAGGATCATCAGGAACACGAAGAGGATGCCGACGCTCAAGGACCACTCGGTGATGTAACCGGTGGCGAACTCCATTCCCTTGTCCATTCCGTTGAAGGCGAAGACCGTCACGCCGAATAGCGCAGCCAGACCGACCCAGGTGACCGTCCAGGCGGCGGCTTCGCGCAAGGACAACGCCTGCGGTTTCTTCATGTACCGCAGGATGTCCACCATGAGTGTCCCGACGACCAGGCCAGCGAAAAATCCCCAAATCGCCAATACTTGCATGGCTCCCCCTTCCCATTTCAACGTTCGTTACGTGTACTGGTTGACGCTCGCCTCATGTGTCAGCCATCCTTTTCGGGACATTATGTGGTTTCGCATCCGATTGCCCTCCGTGACGCAGCGGCTAGGCCGCCCGCTTTTCCTCATCGTCTTCTCCCGCGTCCTCTCCGGCCGGCGCCGCCAGGCCCACGTCGCCTTTCTCGGGCGCCGGAGCCTTTTCCGCGGGGAAGAGGACCGAGGCGATGACCGACCCTCCAAGTACGCTGGCCACGACGCCCAGCGAGATCCCGATGGGGATGTGGACGAACTCGGAGATCAACATCTTGACCCCGATGAACATCAGGACGAGGCACAACCCCACCTGCAGGTACCGGAACAGCCCCATGACCCCTGCCAGCACGAAGAACAGGGCGCGCAAACCCAGGAGGGCGAAAATGTTGGAGGTGTACACGATGAACGGATCCCGGGTGATGGCGAGGATTGCCGGGATCGAGTCCACGGCGAACATGATGTCGGTCGTCGCGATCACGATCATGACCGGCATCAGGGCTGTCGCCATCAGCTTCCCCCTCCGCCGGACGAAGAAGTTCTGCGATTCGTAGCTGGTCTCCACCGGAATGATCCGCTTGAAGAATCGCAGAACCGGATTCTTCTGCGGCTCGACGTGCACCTCGCCCGCCCGCACGAGCTTGATCGCGACGTAGATCAGGAAGGCGCCGAAGACATAGACCAGCCAGGTGAAGTACGACAGGAGGGTCACCGCGGTGGCGATGAAGACGCCGCGCAGTACGATCGCCCCCATGATCCCATAGAAGAGCACGCGCTGCTGGTACATCGGCGGGACGGCGAAGTACTGAAAGATCATCAGGAACACGAAGAGGTTGTCGACGCTCAAGGACCACTCGACGATGTAGCCGGTGAGGAACTCCAGCCCCTTGGTCGTTCCTTCCATGGCGAAGACCGCCCCGCCGAACATCGCCGCCATGCCGACCCAGGTGCCCGTCCAGACGGCGGCCTCGCGCAAGGACAACGCATGCGGTTTCTTCATGTACCGCAGGATGTCCACCATGAGTGTCCCGACGACCAACCCAATGAAGAATCCCCACATGGCCAGGACCTGCATGATGCCACCTCCTCTTATCATATTTGCTACATGTGTCGTATAATACATGTAACAAATATTACATATCACTGTCAAGATATTTCGATCGCAGGAGATCAACAAGCCGATATAAAATTAAACTATTATTATTTCCAACATGTTATATAAGGATAGACTCGAATCGCAACGATCTTCCCAAGTACCGGGACATATGACCAACCCGAGATCCTGCTTCCTTGCCAAGCGGTTACTTGACAGATAATCGCAATATATGCTACATGTAACGAATAATACAATATCGCGAAACACAAGGCGGCGAGGTGCACCCGGTGAACAACGATACCGCGCGCCAGTGGTTGTTGTTGATCTACAAGGTTCCCCAGGACCCCACCCGGTTTCGCACCTATCTCTGGCGTCAAATGAGGATGCTTGGCGCCCTAAGCCTGCAGCAGATGGTATGCCTCCTCCCCAGGACCCCGGATCTCGAATCGGAATTCATGAGACTTGCTTACAAGATCGAGGAGTTCGGCGGGGAAGCGAACCTGCTGGAAATAACCTCGCCCAACAGGGAATGGGAGGACAGGATCATCGCCAGCTTCAACGCAACCGTTGACGAAGAATACGCGGAGATCGCCGAGAACGAGGAGCGGTTCCAGGACGAAATCCGCCGCGAGAGTCGAAAGAAGAAGTTCACGTTCACGGAACTGGAGGACATGGAGGCAGATAGGGAAAAGATTGCACGGGAGATGGCCAAGGTCCAGGCCCGGGATTTCTTTGGTGCGCCCGGCCGCCTGATCGCGGAGGCCCAGATGGCCGAGAGCAGAAAACTCTTCGAGGAATTCTCCCGGAAGGTTTACGCACAGGAAGGAGTCGAGGAACCGGTCGACACGGAAAAAGGCAACAAAAGATCCGAACCCTCCCATTGAAGGGAGAGGACCGATCTCACCATCCCTTCGCCGCCCTGGTCGGCGACGAATCTCCCGGCATATTCTCCTCCTCAGATCAGTACGCCATACGACCGGCTCAAGCTGCGGACACCCAAGCCTTATCCGGTGGGGGCCGCCAGCTTCAATACGTTGTTCGGCGGTGATTTCAACTCATCGGGATGATGTCTGCATATGCAAACCCATTCCGTTCATTATTCTTTATTCTTATGCCTCCAAAAATAAAGGCTTACGGATATAATCAAGACAACAGGCATGCCAATGATTATGACTTTTATAAACTCAATGGCAGTAGCATAATAGGCTTCCTGCATGTTGAATTGCTTCGGGAAAAATGATTTCAAATAATGAATTTCATCGATGGAATGCCAGCAAACAGCAGAGAATATAACTATGCCCAATACAGTTATCGCAAATATGATTCCAGAGTAGATATTTTTCATTATTCCTTCTTTATATCCACCTTACAATTTCCATCAAACGTTTCGGTTAAGCTGCGAACGCTCGGCGAAAAACCCGACGAACCGCCAGCTTCGTCCTGTGGTTAGACCGCATCAGACAATCGCGCGCACTACACCTCCGTCAACCCGGAGGGCTGCCCCCGTCGTTGCGGAAGCTTGAGCGCTGCATACGTAGACGATAAGCGCGGCAACCTCGGCCGGTGTCGCAAAACGCTTGAGAATCGAAGTCGGCCGGGCCGTGGTGAAGAATTCCTTCTCCATGGCGGTGGAATCGAGTCCCCGTTCTGCAGCAAGTTGAGCGACAAAGGTACCGACCCCTTCCGATGCCGTCGGACCGGGCAGAACACTGTTAACGGTCACGTTGGTGCCGGCGAGAGTCTCGGCCAGCCCGCGCGCGACAGCGAGTTGAGCTGTCTTGGTGAGGCCATAGTGGATCATCTCGGCAGGGATCTGGATGGCCGACTCACTGGAGACGAAGACGATCCGGCCCCAATTGCGGGCGCGCATCTTCTGGACATAATGGCGCGCCAAACGAATCCCGCTGAGCACATTGGCCTCGAAGAACCGGAGCCAGTCCGAGTCGGGGATCTGTTCGAACGGTTTGGGCTCGAAAATGCCCATGTTGTTCACGAGGACGTCGACCTCCGGGTGCGCGGCGATAACGGTTGCGCAGCCGGCGGCTGTGCTCACGTCGGCGGCGACTCCCTCGACCTTAGCGTTGGGAATCGCCTTGCGGAGGCGGGAAATTGCAGTCTGGACACGTGCCGGGGTACGGCCATTGACGATGACCAGCGCGCCCTCGCGGGCGAGGGTTTCCGCTGTTGCGAAGCCGATCCCCGCGGTGGAGCCCGTGATCAGGGCGCGTTTTGCGGTAAGTCCAAGGTCCATGGAGTGTCCTTTCCTACTGCTTATGTCGGTTTAACGCCCCGCTTCAGCTGTGGGCGCCAAGCGAGAAAACGGCGAGCCGTCCGCTGCAAGCGCTAGTGGGGCGGCTTTCCATTCGGTTTGGACAATGAGCCAAACTCTGCCGCGAGAAATTCGGTCGTGCTCATGACCGCAGCATATGGGACCGTCAACGCAGACATGAACGCCGCATGGACCTTGGCCGCCTTGATCGTTTCCCCCTTGAACCGGAGATCACGAGCTGCGCAAGCATCTTCGATCACCGTACACGAGAAACCCAGATCAAATGCGGCTCGGGTCGTTGCGTCAATGCACATATGGCTCATGGCCCCACATATGATTAGTTTATCAACGCCCCCGGCCCTCAGTTGATCAAGCAAGGTCGTCCCACGAAAGCTGTTAGGAAATTGTTTTTCGATAACATGTTCCCCATCGTATGGAGCCACGGACGGATGGATGTTCACGCCGTTCGTCCCCGGCAGGAAGAAAGTCGCGCCGGGGCGAACGGAAACATGCCGTATGTGAAATACCGGAAGCTTTTGATGCCGGAATTTCCGCAAAATCATTTCCGCGTTCTGTGCGGCATGCTCCATCCCAACCAGTTCCATCCTGCCACCAGAGAAATAATCGTTCTGTATGTCGATCAGAACGAGGGCATGTTCCATTCCCGATTCTCCTTTTTGAGCCCATGTATTTCTGTTCCCCCGATTTTAGCCCGGCCGACTACAATTAGACAGCCTATCGGTCAGCCCGATAAATTTGCGAAAAACCCGGCCACTTCCGGATTCCCAAGACGATTAGCCCCAAATCTGCCCCAAATAACATTTCCGTTCTGAAAAATGTGAAAAGGGGAACCCGGACCAAACCGGATTCCCCTGTCGTTCCCATATGGTGCCGAAGGGGGGACTCGAACCCCCACGGGTCTCCCCACCACCCCCTCAAGATGGCGTGTCTACCATGTTCCACCACTTCGGCACGCGAGGAAAAAATATAGTATCCACGGCAGCCCGGAAAATCAAGCGGGGAGCGACAGCGCGGCAAGACCCCGGCCTTTACTCCTCTTCTTCGCCGGCCAGCGTCCCGGGGCGGACCCCCTTTTCCCCGTATTTCCCCCGGATCCGATCCACCGCTTCGTTGAGTTTCGCCGTCCGCGCCGGGTCCCGCGACCCCCGCGATCGGGGAGAGGGACCGCCCGGCTGCGGCCGGTGGCCGAAGAGAGGGATCTGCCCGGATCCCGGGTCGCGCCCGGGCTCCCCCCCGAAGTTGGAGAGATAGATCCCGAGCAGACGGACCGGCTTCTTCCCCGCCTCCGTCTTCTCCAGAAGCGTAAGCGCCTGGCGGAAGATCTCCCCCCCGTCGTCGATCCCGAGGGGCAGTGTGACCTCGCGGGTGACCAGCCGGAAATCGGAATACTTCACCTTGAGGGTGACGGTCCTCCCCTTCAGCCTGTGGTTCCGCAGCCTCGCGGCAGTCCGGGTGGCGATGTCGAGGAGCTCCCTTCTCAGGGCAAGCATCTCCAGGAGGTCCTCGTCGAAGGTCTCCTCGCGTCCCATCGACTTGATCTCCCGCTCCGGCTCCACCTCCCGGTCGTCGATCCCGTGCGCGAGCCGGTGCAGGTGGGCACCGTGCTTCCCGAGCTTCCGGACGACCGCTTCCTCGGGGACCCCCGCGAGGTCCCCAATCGTCTGGACCCCCATTTCCGCGAGGGCGCTCCGGGTCGCCTCCCCCACCCCCCAGAGCCTCCCAACCTGAAGCGGCCCCAGAAACTCCTGCTCCTTCCCGCGGGGGACGACGGTCAGCCCGTCGGGCTTGTTCATGTCGGAGGCGATCTTCGCTACGAACTTCGAGGAGGCGACCCCTGCCGAGACCGTGAGCCCCGTTTCCGCCCGGACCTCGGCCCGGATCTTCCGGGCGATCTCCTCCGGTGGGCCGAACAGCCGCACGGACGCGGTGATGTCGAGGAACGCCTCGTCGAGGGAGACCGGTTCGACCAGCGGAGTATAGCGGCGGAAGATCCCGAAGACCCGGTCCGAGACCTCCTTGTACCGCTCCATGCGCACGGGGAGAAAGACGCCGTGGGCGCAGAGCCGCCTCGCTTTCGCCATCGGGATGGAGGAGTGGACGCCGAACTTGCGCGCCTCGTAGGAGGCGGCGGCAACCACTCCCCGCTTCATCCCGCCCCCGACGATGACCGGCTTGCCGCGCAGGGAAGCATCGTCCAGGACCTCGACGGACGCGTAGAAGGCGTCCATGTCGAGGTGGAGGATCTCCCGCTCGTTTATCATTCTCTTCTCCCGCTCACGGTTCCCCGGCCGCCTTGTAGGAGCTGCGCACCAGCGGGCCGGAGGCGACCCGGGCGAATCCGATCCGGTGCGCCGCCTCGCCCAGTTTCCCGAACTCCTCGACGGAATAATACTTGCTCACGGGGGCGTGGCTTCGGGACGGAGGAAGGTACTGTCCCACGGTGACCGACCGGCACCCGGTCCGGTAGAGGTCCTCCATCACGGCAACCACCTCTCTTTCCGTCTCCCCGAACCCGACCATCAGCCCGGATTTCAATGCGAGGCCGGGAGCGGTCGCGTGCGCCCGGGACAGAAGCGCAAGAGATCTATCGTAGGACGCCCGGGGACGCACCCGGGAATAGAGTCTCGGTACGGTCTCCACGTTGTGGGCGAGGATGTCCGGCCGGGCACGGACCACCTTCGCCAGGGCGTCCCGGTCTCCCGCAAAATCCGGCACGAGAAGCTCGACGGACGGAGGGCGTGGAAGCTTCCGCAACTCCTCCACAACCCGGGCGAACTGGGCCGCGCCCCCGTCGGGGAGATCGTCCCTCGTGACCGAGGTTACGACCAGGTGGCGCCACGCGAGTTCCTCGGCAGCCGCCGCGAGGCGGGCCGGCTCGGCATTGTCGGGCGGAGCCGGGTGTCCGGATGCGACGCTGCAGAACGCGCATGCCCGGGAACAGACTTCCCCCAGGATGAGGACGGTCGCCGTTCCCTCCCCCCAGCACTCCCCGACGTTGGGGCACCGCGCTTCCCGGCACACGGTAACCAGGCCGTTTTTCCGGAGAACCTCCTCCACGCGGGAAACCATATTCCCGGAAGGAGCGCGAACCTTGAGCCAGGAAGGGCGCTCCCGGGGAAGCGCGCCGCTCACGAGAATCCCCTCAGGTGGCGCGCGCATGATTCGGCCACCCGACCGCGAACCTCATCCATCGGAACGGCCTTCCCCGTGACCTCCGCCAACGAGGTCGCCTCGCGGCCCTTCAGACCGCAAAGATGGATCCGCCCGAAGTACGACAGATCCGTTGTCACATTCAGGGCGAAGCCGTGGTAGGTAATCCACCTTTTTACCCCCACGCCGATGGAGGCGATCTTCTTTTCTCCCACCCACACGCCTGTCAATCCCTCAATCTGGCGGGAGGGAACGCCGAAAACGGCAAGAGCCTCGATCAGCGCGGACTCGAGGCACCTTACGAACCGGTGCACGTCCGGCCGCGCGAGGAGAACGATGGGATACCCGACGAGCTGACCGGGACCGTGGTACGTCACGTCGCCCCCCCGGGCGACCCGCTCGACGGGGATTCCCGCCCGCGCGAGATCCTCCTCGGAAACCAGCAGGTTGGCCTGCTTTCCGGTCCGACCGAAGGTGTAGACGTGGGGGTGCGTGAGCAGGAGGAGCGTGTCCGGCGTCTCCCCCCGCGCCCTGCGGTCGACGCGGGAAAGCTGCAGCTCGAGCGCTCGCCGGTATTCCACGCAGCCGAGCCAGAGGGTCTCCACGACGTGTGCCCTAGAGATGGAACTCCCCCGCCTCGAGAATTTCCCGCACGCGGAAGAGGAAGCTGTTGCCGGTCACCCCGTCGACGATCCGGTGGTCGTAGCCAAGGCACAGAAACATCATCGGTCGGATGACGATCGCGTCCTCTCCGCCCGCCTCGACCACCACCGGGCGCTTGACAATCTGCCCCATCCGAAGGATGCCGACCTGGGGCTGGTTGATGATCGGCGTCCCGATAAGATTTCCTTTTTGCCCCGGGTTGGTGACGCTGAAGGTCCCGCCGGACAACTCGTCCGGATGGATCTTCTTCGCTGCGGCTCTCGCCCCGAGGTCCTCGACGGCCTTTGCCAGGCCAATCAGCGACTTCTCGTCGGCATTGCGAAGGACAGGGACGATCAGCCCCCGTTCCGTGTCCACGGCGACCCCGATGTGGATCCCCTTCTTGAGGACCGTCGTCTCGCCGACCACCTGGGCATTCAGGACGGGGAACTCCCGGATGGCCTCGATCGCCGCCCAGATGATAAAGGGCAGGTAGGTGAGGGAAACCCCCTCCTTTTTTTTCTCGGCCCGGAACGCAACCACCTTGTGCATGTCCACTTCGGCGAAGGTGTGGACGTGCGGTGAGGTCCGCTTGCTCATGACCATGTGCTCGGCGATCAACTTCCGGATCGGGGTGAACGGGATTACCTGGTCCCCCTCCGGGGTGATCTTCGCGCCGGGCGGGGGAGCCGCGGGAGGGGAGGGCTTTGCCTTCGCCGGCGGTGCGGGAGCGGGCTTTGCCTTCGCCGGCGGTGCCGGGGCGGCTTCCTTATCGCCGTGGGCAAGGAACTCCTCCACGTCCTTCTTCGTCACGCGCCCGTCGATTCCCGTCCCCCGTATCCGGGAGATGTCCAACTTGTGCTCCGCGGCCATCTTCGCCACCACCGGGGAGATGCGTACCCTGGGCCCTTCCTTGGCCGGCGGGGGCGGCGCGCGCCCGGGTTCCTCTTTCGTCGGTTCCTCGCGGGGCGCCGCAGGAATGGGGGGACCCGTCTTGCGGGACATGGCCCCCGGAAACCCCTCCTCTTCCTCGTCCCATTTTTCGGGGGGTTTCTCGGGCGGCGGGGCCTCGCCCTCCTTCCCTGTCTCGATCCGGCAGAGGATTTCCTGTATGGGGACCGTATCCCCTTCCTTTGCGAGAATTTCCACGACCTTTCCCCCGACGGGGGAAGGGATCTCGGCGTCCACCTTGTCGGTGGAGATCTCGAGGAGCGGCTGGTCCTTGGCCACGGTGTCCCCCGCCTTCACCAGCCACTTGACCACGACCCCCTCGACCACGCTCTCCCCGAGCTGGGGCATGACGACGTCTAGGCGCATCTTCCATTCCCCCTTCCGCTTATCGGCGGGACTCTCTTAACCTCGCCGGGGACATTCCTGATTCCTCTCCGGGACGGAAGAGAGGATTGTCCCCGCCCACTCAGTACGCCGCGAGCTTTCGTACCGCTTCCCTTACCTTCTCCTGGTTGGGGATGATGTACTCCTCCATGGGACCCGCGAAGGCGTTGTGCGTGTCCTTCGAGGCCAGCCGCATCACCGGACCGTCGAGATACTCGAACAGGTCCTCGGCGATGCGCGCCGAGATCTCCCCTCCGATCCCGCCGGTGAGACGCGCTTCGTGGATGATGAGCGCCTTGCCGGTTTTCGTCACCGATTCCCGGATCGTCTTCCAGTCGTAGGGGAGCAGGGTCCGCAGGTCGATCACCTCGATGTCGACCTCCGACGCCATGTCCCGCGCCGCCTTCATTACCGCGTGCACCGGCGAACCGTAGGTGATCACGGTGAGATCTTTCCCCTCCTTCCGGAGGGCCGCCTTTCCGATCGGGACGATGTAGTCCTCCCCGGGACCGGGAATGTCCTCCTTGATCCGCCGGTAAAGGAACTTGTGCTCGAGGTAGATCACGGGATCGTCGTCCCGGATGGCGGCCTTCAGCAGCCCCTTCGCGTCGTAAGCGGTGGCGGGCGCCACGACCTTCAGTCCCGGCACGTGAAAGAACCACGCCTCCGGGTTCTGGGAGTGATACAGTCCCCCGTGGACGCCGGCGCCGCAAGGTCCCCGGACCACGATGGGGCAGGAAGTCTGCCCGCCGTGCCGGTACCGCAGCGTCGCGGCCATGTTGACGATCTGGTCGAACCCGCACGAGATGAAGTCGATGAACTGCATCTCCAGGACCGGGCGCATCCCCTGGATCGCGAGCCCCACCCCTGCCCCCACGATGAGGGTTTCCGAGATGGGCGTGTCCACTACCCGCTCGGAGCCGAACTTCTCCAGGAGTCCCTCCGTCGCCTTGAACGCGCCGCCGAGGATTCCCACGTCCTCCCCGAGGAGCATCACGTTTTCATCCCTTTCCATCTCCTCGTGCATCGCCTGGTTGATCGCCTGGATATAGGTCACCGGCATCGGTTATCCCTCCATGATCGGAGTGGCATACAGATCTTCCATCGCCTCCGGCCCTTCCGGCGCCGGGCTTGCCTCGGCGAACGCCACCGCGTCATCGACGATCTTCCTCACTCTCCCCCCCACATCCTCCTTGATCGCGGAGATGTCGTACTTCCTTTTCTCGAGGTAGACTTCCCACCGCTCGATCGGATCCCGGCTCTCCCAGGTGATCAACTCCTCCTCGCTCCGGTAGGTAGCCCTGTCGTGCTCGGAATGCCCGTGGTAGCGGTACGTCTTGCACTCGAGGAGGGTCGGCCCCTCCCCCCCCGTGCCCTGTCGATCGCCTTTCGGGCCGCCCCCATCACGGAGTGGAGGTCGTTCCCCGAGCAGACCTCCCCCTTGAAGCCGTAGCCGGCCGCCCGGGACGCCACGTCCTCTACCGCGAACTGCAATTCGTTGGGCGTGGAGTACGCATAGAAGTTGTTCTCGCAGAGGAACACGACGGGAAGCTTGTAGACCGCGGCGAAATTCATCGCCTCGTGCACGTCCCCCCGGCTGCTCGCCCCATCGCCGAAGAAGGCGACCGCCACCCGGTCCTCCCTCTTGCACCGGAACTTGTACGCCGTCCCCGCGGCGACGGGGAGAGTGGAGCCCAGCATCGAGGTGGAGCCGAAAATGCAGTGGGAGAAATCTCCCCCGTGGAGAAAGGAGTCCTTCCCCCTGGAGAAGCCGTCTCGTTTGCCGAAGATCTGTGCCATCAGCCGGTTCGGGTCGGCCCCCTTTACGAGGAAGGCGCCCAGGTCGCGGTGCAGCGGGAAGATCCAGTCGTCGGGCCGCAGGTCGTGGCAGGCCCCCACTACGACGGCTTCCTGTCCCTTCCCGGAGTAGACTCCGCCCTGGATCCTCCCCTGCTTGTCGAGGGCGGAGATACGGTCCTCGAACTCCCGGATAAGGCGAAGCCAGAAATAGAGTTCCCGCTCCTTCTGCTCGGTCATGGCCCCTCCGCTGGAAACGTCAGATATCGATCGCCTCGCCGCCCAGCATCAGTGCTGCCTCCCGGATCGCCTCCGGCAGGGTAGGGTGGGCATGCACGGTTTTCCCGATCTCGTGGTACGTCGCCTCGAGCGTGCGCGCCAGGCCAAGCTCGGCGATGATGTCCGACGCGCCGTGTCCTATTATATGGCACCCGACGACCTCGCCGTAGCGCTCCTCGGCCACCATCTTCACGAATCCCTCCGTATGCCCCGACGCCACCGCACGCCCCAGCGCCGTGAACGGGAACTTCGACACCTTGACCGGGATTCCCCTCTTCTTCGCCTCCTCCTCCGAGAGCCCCACCGTGGCCACCTCGGGCTGGCAGAAGATGCAGGCCGGAATCCGGTCACGATCGGGGGGACGCACCGTAAGCCCCGCGATGATCTCCACCGCCGCCACCCCTTCCGCGGACGCCTCGTGGGCCAGGAGCATCCCGCCGATGACGTCCCCGATCGCGTAGACGGTCGGACAGGCCGTGCGGAAGGAATCGTCCACATCGATATACCCTTTCACGAGCTTCACGCCGCACGCCTCGAGCCCGAGCCCGTCCGTAAGCGGCTTCCTCCCCACCGCGACGAGGAATTTCTCCGCGGAAAGTTTCTCCTCCTTGCCCTTCCGGGTGACGGTCAACGTCCCCGCCGCCTTGTCCAGCGCCTTCGCCGGAGCGGAGGTGAGCACCCGGATCCCCTGCTTCCGGAACGACTTCTCCAGCTCTTTCGCCACATCCTGATCCGTTCTGGGTAGAAGCTGGTCCTCCATCTCGACCACCGCCACGTCGGCGCCGAATGCCCGATAGAGGTAGGCGAATTCCACCCCCACCGCACCGCCGCCCAGGACGACGACCGAACCGGGCATCTCCTCCTGCGCGAGCGCGTCGTCGCTCGTCAGAACGGTCCTGCCGTCCGGCTCGATCCCGGGCAGCCCCCGCACCGCCGTCCCCACGGACACCAGGATATTCCCCGCCCCGATCTCCTCGCTGCCGGCCTTGACCGTCGTGGGAGACGAAATCACGGCGTTCGCCGCGATCATCTCGATCCCGTTCTTCCGGAAAAGGAAAGAGACCCCCTTCGACATTCGTTCGGCCACCTTCCGGCTGCGCCGGATGACCTGCCTGTAGTCGACCGAAAGTCCCTTCACGGTGATTCCGTAGTCCGCGGCGTTCAGCATCTGCCGGTACAGGTCGGCGCTTTTGAGGATCGCCTTGGAAGGGATGCACCCCCAGTTCACGCATACGCCTCCCGGCCTGTCCCTCTCCACAACCGCCACGCGCAGGCCAAGCTGCGCCGCCCGTATCGCGGCCACGTAGCCCCCCGGACCCGCTCCGATTACCACAAGGTCGAACGTTCTCATCGGCATCCCTCACGAAAGTGAAATCGTTTCGATCTGCAGGATCACGTCGTTCATGAACCGGGTGGCAGTCCCTCCGTCGATCAGCCGGTGATCGAACGAAAGGCTTGCGTACACCATGTCACGGGGGACGATTTTTCCCTCCCGGACGACGGGGCGCCGTACGATCTTGTGAATGCCCAGGATCGCCGCCTCGGGGACGTTGATTACGGGATAGCTGAACAGCCCCCCGATCGATCCGATGCTCGTTACCGTGAAGGTGCTCCCGGAAAGGTCGGACGGAGGAAGCGTGCCGTTGCGTGCCCTCTCCGAAAGCCGCTCGATCTCCCGGGCGAGCTCCACGATCGTTTTTTCCCCTGCGTCGCGCAGGACCGGCACGACGAGCCCGTCTTCCATGTCCACGGCCACACCGATGTCGTACCGCTTCTTTCTCACGATCTCGCCGCGGGCCTCGTCGAGAGACGCATTCATCGCCGGATGGGTGCGCAGCGCCGTGACGACCGCCTGGACGATGAACGGCAGGATCGTGATCTTCACCCCTTCCTTCGCCCCGATTTCCCGCATGGCCTCCCGTATCGAGAGAAGGTTCGTGGCGTCCGCCTCGTCGACCAGAAGCGCATGGGGAATCGTCGACTTGGAAAGGACCATTTTCTTTGCGGCCATTCGGCGCTTTCCCCGGAAGGGGATCCGTTCCTCCGCAGCCGAGCCGGAGGAAGGGTCGGCGGGGGCGGCCTGACGGACATCCTCCTCGGTCACACGCCCTTGCGGGCCCGTCCCGGATATGGCCGAGATGTCCACCCCGAGATCCCTGGCCAGACGGCGGACCGCGGGGACGGCAAGGACATCCCCTCCCGGGGAAGATGGTTCCGGGGGGCGCAAGGGAATCTGCGGGAGCGACTTCGATGAAGGCGAGGACCGCCCCGACCGGGACGACCTGTCCCGGCTGCGCCACGATCCTCGCCAGGACGCCGGTCACGGGGGAGGGCATCTCCATCGCCGCCTTGTCGGTCAGAATCTCGACCAGGAGGTCGTCTTCCTTTATCGGTGTTCCTTCGGCCACCAGCCAGCGGACGATTTCCCCTTCCGCTATCCCCTCGCCGATGTCGGGAAGCCGCAGCTCGAACTCCACCCGGAAAACCCCCTCCTACGGTTTTATCACCACCATCTTGATGCTGGTCATCTCCTCGACGGCGAACCGGACCCCTTCCCGTCCGAGACCACTCAGCTTGTTGCCGCCGTAAGGCATGTGGTCCACCCGGAAGATGGAGGTGTCGTTTATCATCACGCCACCCACGTTGATCCGGTCGACCGCGTACATCGCCTTCCGGAGGTCGTTCGTGTAGACTCCGGCCTGCAGCCCGTACGGGGAGTCCTCGACCATCGCCACCGCGTCCTCGAAGGTATCGTACTCGTAGATCGAGACGAGGGGGGCGAACGCCTCCTGGCACATGACCTTCATCTCCGGCCGCGCGTCGACCAGGACCGTGGGATACAGGATCCTCCCCTCGCGCTTTCCGCCGACCAGCACTTTGGCCCCCTCGGCCACCGCTTCGCGGATCCAATTTTCCGCCCGGATCGCCTCGGCCTCGTCGATCATCGGGCCGACCTCGCAATCCTTGTCCAGCGGGTTCCCCACCTTGAGGGCAGCCGTGGTCTCCACGAACCGCTTCGTGAACTCCCTGGCGATCGATCTGTGCACATACAGCCGCTGCAGGGAGATACAGACCTGGCCGGAGTTGGCGAAGGCGCTGACCGCGCATCGGGGGATCGCCGCGCCGAGGTTGGCGTCCGGCTCGATGATCGTTCCCGAGTTGTTCCCGAGCTCCATCGTGACCTTCTTCAGGCCCGCCTTCCGGATGATCGACTCTCCCACCGGGGGGCTTCCCGTAAAGGAGATCTTCGCGACCCGCGGGTCCGTGGTCATCCATTCGCCCACCGTGCCTCCGGGCCCGACGACGACGTTCATGGCCCCGGGAGGAAGGCCCGCCTCCTCGAGGATCTCACCGAGCCGGATCGCCGTGAGCGGCGTGGTGGACGCCGGCTTGAGGACGAGCGTGCACCCCGCCGCCAGCGCCGGACCCACCTTGTGGGCGACCAGGTTCAGCGGGAAGTTGAACGGTGTGATGGCGGAGAGCACCCCGATCGGGCAGCGAAGATAGTACCCCACCCTGCCCTCCCCGGCGACGCTTGCGTCCATGGGGATGGTCTCGCCGTGGACACGCTTGGCCTCTTCGGCGGAGAACTGGAACGTCTCGATCGCCCGCGTCACTTCCCCGAAGGAGTATTTCCACGCTTTCCCCGCCTCCCGGCAGATGATCGAGGCGATCTCGTCCTGATGTTTCGCAAGCAGCCGGCTCGTTTTCTCGAGAATCCGGAAACGCCTGTGGGCGGGCAGCCGCGAATAGGAGGGGAACGCCGCGTGGGCCGCGGCGATGGCTTTCTCGACCGTTTTTTTCGACGCCACGGGGACGGTTGCAATCGTCTCACCCGTGTACTTGTCGATGACCGGCATCGTCTCGTCGTCTTCGATCCTCTTTCCGTCGACCAGTAATCGGTGCGAGGGCGCGACTGCCATCTCGTTCCTCCTGGGGGTCTGTCGGTGGCCTCGTCAACCCCGGCGGGTCCGCCCCGTCCGGACCCCGGATTCAGAAGTTTATCGCGGTGCGGACCGCATCGAGCGCCCGGCGGGCGTCCGGCAGGTATTCCCTCTCGAGAGCATACGGGAAAGGCGTGTCGAAGCCCGTAACGCGAGCGACGGGCGCCTTGAGGTGAAGGAACGACCTCTCCTGGACAAGCGCCGCCAGCTCGGCCCCGAACCCGCAGGTCCGGGGCGCTTCGTGGAGAACCACCGCCCTCCCGGTCTTTTGCACGGACCGATCGACCGCCTCCACGTCGAGCGGCCACAGGGTACGGAGGTCGGTGATCTCGACGCTCGCCCCCTCCTTCTCCGCCTCCGCTGCGGCTCCTTCCGCCACCGGAACCATCGCCCCGTAGGTGATGACGGAGACATCCGTCCCCTCCCGGACGGTGCGAGCCTTCCCCAGGGGAACATCGTACTCTCCTTCGGGCACCTCGCCTTTCGCGGTCCGGTACAGCGCCTTGGGCTCGAGAAAGATCACCGGGTCCGGGCTGCGCATCGCGGAGACGAGAAGCCCTTTCCCGTCCGCGGGGTTGGACGGCATCACCACCGTAAGGCCCGCGGTATGGACGAAGTGCGCCTCCGGGCTCTGCGAGTGATACAGGCCTCCCTTGATGCCTCCTCCCGCCGGGGCGCGGATGACGACCGGAGCCGGGAACTGGCCGGCGGAGCGATACCGGAACTTGGCCAGCTCGGACACGATCTGATCGAAGGCGGGGTAGATGAAGTCGGAGAACTGGATCTCGGCGACGGGGCGAAGGCCGTAAAGGGCCATCCCGATGGCCATCCCCACGATACCGACCTCGGCCAGGGGGGTGTCGAGGACGCGCTGCGGTCCGAACCGCTCCCACAGAGCCCTCGGTCGCCCGGAAGACGCCGCCGTTCCGGCCGATGTCCTCTCCGAGCAGGACGACCCGCGGGTTACGCTCCATCTCGACGGAAAGGGCATCGCGGATCGCCTGGACAAGCGTCATGGTCGCCATCGCATCATCCCTCGCCTGGCGAGAGCAGCTTCCTCTGCTCGACCAGGTGCCACGGCACCTCCGCGTACACATCCTCCACCATGCTCTCCGGGGGCACGGGGGAAGCCCCCTCGCACGCTTTCACGGCGCGCCGGACTTCCTCGCTTGCCTCTTCCGCCAGGGTCCTGGCCTTCTCCCCGTCCAGGACGCCCGCCTTCCGGAGATGCTCCGCGAACCGGCGGACGGGATCCCTCTTCGCCCATTCGGCAACCTCCTCCTCGGACCGGTAGCGCGTGGGGTCGTCCGAGGTCGAGTGCGGACCCATCCGATAGGTGACGGCTTCGATCAGCGTCGGGCCGCCGCCTTCCCGCGCCCTGGTGAGCGCGTCGCGCGTCACCCGGTAGACGGCCAGCGGGTCGTTCCCGTCCACCCGGACCCCCTCGAACCCGTAGGCGGCCGCCTTTTCCGCAATCGAGCCCGAGGAGGTCTGGCGGGAGACCGGGAGGGAGATGGCGTACTGATTGTTGCTGCAGAAGAAAACGGTAGGGGTCCGGTAGACGCCGGCAAAATTCATCCCCGCGTGGAAATCGCCCGTGGAGCTGCCTCCATCGCCGAAGTAGGCGATGACCGCGATTCGGTCGCCGCACAGCTTGGCGGCGTAGCTCGCTCCCACCGCCTGCGGAAGCTGGGTCGCCACCGGGCTGGATACGGACACCACCCGGGCCGCCCGGTCGCACCAGTGGTTGGGCATCTGTCTGCCCCGGATCGCGTCCGAGGCGTTACCGAACAACTGCCCGACGAGGGATTCGAGGGGATACCCCCGGAGAAGTGCGACGCCTTGGTCCCGATAGGAGGGGAAGACCCAGTCGCCTTCCCGAAGGGCATAGCCGGAGCCGATCTCCGCCGCCTCCTGGCCGGAGGACGGGACGTAAAAACCGATCCGCCCCGCCCGCTGCAGGAGGATTGTCTTTTCGTCCAGGGCCCGCAGGAGAAGCATTTTCCGGAACAGAAACAGGAGATCCTCGCGGGAAAGAGCCGGGTCCAGCGCCGGGTCGATCGTCCCGTCATCACGAAGCGACGTCATCAACCGAAGCTCCATCGGATCCTCTCTATCCCGGATTTTTCCCCAGCAGCCCGCCCTCTATTCTACCCGTTTCCCCGGCGCCCTGCAGTTCCGACGCGGCTCATCCCGTGTTCCCCCGGATCACGCCCTTCCGGCGGAGGAACGCAACCCGCTCGGCCGGATACCCGAGATCCGTCAATATCTCCTCGTCGTGCTCCCCCAGGCGCGGGGGACGCCGGGGAGGTTTCTCGGGCACCGGACCAAACTCCCTCTCCCCGTTCCGCAACTTGACCGGCCGTCCCAGCTGCCTGTCACTCCCGCCGAAGGGAGACTCCACATCGACCACCATCTCCCTCGCCCGGGCCTGGGGATGGGCAAGCGCCTCGGAAAGGGAAAGAACCGGGGAAACGCAGATGTCCTTCCCCGCGAAGAAAACCTCCCATTCGTCCCGCGTCCTGCCCAGGAAGACCTGCGAAAGCGCCTCTTTCGTCCTCGCCCCCTCCTCGCCCGTCGCGTACTGGAATACGGCCAGATCCTCGCGCCCGATCGCCTTCAGTAAATCCTCCCAGAACCAGGACTCGAGGGCCCCAACGCTTACATACCCTCCGCATGCGCACCGGTACGTCTCATAACACGGAAACATCCCCCCGAGCATCATCCTGCCCCGTTCCGGGGGAGGCATTCCGGCGAGGACCGCCGCCGCGTGGATCGAAAGCATCGACATCGCCCCGTCGGTCATCGATATGTCCACCCAGCATCCCCTGCCCGTGGCATCCCTTTGCCGCAGCGCCATCAGAATCCCGGACAGGGCCATCATCGCCCCGCCGAACAGGTCCCCGAGCTGGACAGGGGGGATCGCGGGGGGCTCCCCTTCCCGCCCGCTCAGGCCCAGCACCCCGGCGCAGGAAAGGTAGTTGATGTCGTGTCCGGCGACCGCCCGCATCGGGCCGGTCTGCCCGTACCCCGAAACCGAGCAGTACACCAGGCGGGCATTGGCGGCGGAAAGCGTCGCGTAATCCACCCCGAGTCGTTCCACCACACCGGGGCGGAATCCCTCGATCACGACGTCGGCGGCCGCCGAAAGCGCACGGAAGATCTCCTTCCCCTCCTCCGTCTTCAGGTTGAGCGTCAGGCTGCGCTTCCCCCGGTTCAGGTACCGGTCCGCGGGGCTATCCCCCCACGTTTCCCCGGCGAAGGGATTGCGCACCCGCGGCGCAGGCTCGTCCACCTTGATCACGTCGGCGCCGTGATCGGCCATCATCAGGGTGCAGAAGGGGCCGGGAAGCTGGAGCGACAGGTCAAGGACCCGAATACCGGAAAGTGGCGACATCGGCATTATCCCCCGTATATCCTGTGCTATCGTATTTTGCGTATGGAAACCGGGTTACCCATCTCCCTGGACAGAGCAATCTTCCTTTCCGACGCCCACCTGAACCAGGAAGACCTGCACACACGCAACTTCCTGACCCTGGCGGAAAAGGCGGCGTCCGAAAAAATCCCCCTGTTCCTGCTGGGCGACATCTTCGACCTGTGGTTCGGGGCCCCGGGGCTTACCTTCCGGTTCCAGAAGCCCGTGATCGAGCGCCTGCGGGAATTGCGGCGCGGGGGCCTTCGCCTATATTACGTGGAGGGGAACCGGGATTTCTATCTGAAAAAACACCACGAGGGGAGCACGTTCCATGTCGTCTCCGATGGGGAGATGGACGCCGCCATCGGACCACGCAGGGTTCTCCTGTCCCACGGCGACACCGTGAACCGGGCTGACCTCGCCTACCGGTTCTGGAAGACCCTGTCGAAAAACCGTCTGGCCTATGGCGCCCTCTCCCTCATGCCCTCTTCCCTGGTGCTTCCGGTCGCCGACCGCCTGGAGAAAAAGCTCAGGAAGACAAACCGCCGGTTGCGGAAATCGTTCCCCGAGAAGGAGGTCCGCGATTTCGCCCTCCGGATGTTCGCCGCCTCCGGCGTGGACTTCCTCA
The DNA here is from genome assembly GCA_963811025.1 of uncultured delta proteobacterium. Taxonomy (GTDB): domain Bacteria; phylum Desulfobacterota; class Deferrimicrobia; order Deferrimicrobiales; family Deferrimicrobiaceae; genus CSP1-8. The sequence goes on along the minus strand of CAWEPX010000031.1, from coordinate 131,412 downwards.
TCCTCGGACACTTTCACGCGGAGCGGATCATCCGGTTCGCGCAGGGGCAGGAGACCAAGACCCTCGTGGTGCTTCCCTCGTGGAAGGAGGAATGGCGGTACTTCTACCTCGCCGGGGAGGGAGAGTCCGGGTTCCGGAACTTCCGGAGCGACGGGCCGCTACTTTGACCCGGCGCCCCGCCGGGGCTCCTCGCGGATCGTCTTCCCCATGAGCAAGACAAAGAGAATCCCGGCCGCCGCCTCGATCGCCCCGAACGGGAGGGCAATCCTGTCCAGCCCCAAACCCACGGGCATCACCGCCCCGGCGAGCATTCCGACGAGGCCGATGTTCGCGAGCCAGAACTGCATTTCCGCCCAGCCGATGTTTTCCACCTTAGGAAGCCCGAAGAACATCGTGGGTATCAGCTTGTATCCGATGCCGTAGATGAGAAACAGGACAAACCCCACGAGCAGCATATGGACGTGGACGAACTGGAAGTTGTCGTTTCCGAAGGCGAGCATTCCCACGCCGAGGACCAGCCCCAAGGCAAGGTAGAGGAAGGCGACGCGGATGTACCACCGGCAGAGACGGTTCAGCCGTTCCTGGGTTCTCCGCTCGAGGAAAGAGAGGTCCGTCGTCATGGGTCATACCACCACCGAAAAGGAGGCCAAGGGGAGCGACGGGTCGGAAACGAAGGTGACCCGGGAGCCGCAAAGCTTTTCCAGGCGGAGGACCTCCTCCCGCTTCTGGTTCGCAACCGCCTCCAGCAGTGGGGGCGATACCCGGATGACGAGCTCCTTCCCCGGCTCGCGTGCAAGATCGCCGTGTACCCTCCGCAACATCTTCACTATCGCCGCATCAAGGGTGGGGAGAAGCCCGGTGCCGGCGCAGAGTTCGCACCCTTTCAGCATCACGTCGTAGAACGATATCTTCATCCTCTGCCGGCTGATGGCGACCAGACCGAACTTCCCCATGCTGGAGACGTCGGTTTTCGCCTTGTCCCTCTTCAGCCCCTCCTTGAGGACTCTCTCGACCTCCTTGATGTGGTCGCGGCCTTCCATGTCGATGAAGTCCACGACGATCAGGCCCCCCATGTCCCGGATCCGGAGCTGGCGGGCCACCTCGACAGCCGCCTCCCGGTTCGTCCGGAATGCGGTGTCCTCGATGTCCCGGTCACGGGCGGATCGCCCCGAGTTGACATCGATGGACCACAACGCTTCGGTCCGGTCGATCACGATGTGGCCCCCGGAGGGCAGCGGCACCTTGCGGAGGCAGGCCCGCTCGATCTGCTCCTCGAGGTTGAACCGGTAGAAGAGGGGTCGTTTCTGACGGTACAGCTTGAGTTTACCTTTCTGCTTCGGGTAATAGACGTCGAAGAAATCGGACGCCTTCCGCTGGGAGTCGGGTGAATCCATCTGGACCTCGGCAAAGTCCGAGGAGTAGTTGTCCCGAAGGGCCCGCACCACGATGTCCTGTTCCTCGTAGAGCAACGCCGGCGTCTTCCGGGAGCGCGCGCCTTCCACGGTCCTGTTCCACAGCTTGATCAGGTTCGTCAGGTCCGCCCGCAGGTCTTTCAGCGGCTGGCCCGCCCCCACCGTGCGCACGATGAACCCCAGGTGGTCGGGGTACGAGAGCTTCTCCATGTTCTTCCGGATCCGCTCCCGCTCCTTCTCCCCGGTGATTTTCTTCGAGATCCCGTACCGCTTCATCCCCAGCATCATCACCAGGTATCGCCCCGCGATGCTGATGTACGAGGTGACCGCCGCCCCCTTGATCGGGGACTCCTCCTTGGTGACCTGCACAAGGAGCTCCATCCCTGGTCGCAGGTGGGGGCGCTTGTCCCCCTCGTTCCAATTTTCGAGGTTCTCGATGAGGGCACCGCCGCAGTATTCATTCAGGGGGAGAAACCCGTGGCGCCCGCCCCCGAAATCGACGAAGGCCGCCTCGATCGCCTGGGCGACGTTTACCACCCTCGCCTTGTAGATGTTCCCCTTGAACTGTTTCCTGCGCTGGTTCTCCACCTCGAAATAGTCGAGGACGCCATCGCTGACGATGGCGACGCGTATCTCCTCGGGATGGGCCCCATCGATGAGCATCACCTTCTTCGGCCCCGTTCCCCCGGAAACGACTTCCTCCTCCTGGCCCTCCTCCCGCTCTTCTTCCTCGTCCGGCAGGGGGGCCTCCTCGGAGGCGGTTCCTTCGGCCCCCGCGGGAGTCTCCGCGACGGGCACGGGAGCCTCCGCCGGGCCCGCTTCGGCGGTCAGAGCCTCCTCCCCGGCGGCAGCCGGAACCTTCTTCCCGCGGCGGCGTCCCCGGCGACGGCTTCGCCGCCGGCCTTTCCGCTGCTCGCCGGCCGGTTCCGCGACCTCCCCGGTTTCCGCCTCGTGATCTGCCTCCCCGGTGACTTTTTCCGCCGGGGACTCCCCCCGGGAGTCCTCGCCTTCCGTCGACGGGACGGATTTCTCCTCTCCCGGGACTGCGGCCGGCTCCTGCTTCCCGCGCCCCCGTCCCCGCCGGCGCCCCCGGCGACGTCCCTTCTTCGCATCGGCAAGCGCGGTGACCGCCTCGGCAACCTCGAAGATCTCCGGCGCCGTCTCGACCGTACTGTCCTCTTTGTTTTCCGAGGTGGCATCCGCTGTTGGAGGGGCCTCCCGGAGGGTCTGGTTCTCCTCTCCTTCCCCGAGGAGCGTCCCGGACTCCTCCCCGGCAGCGGGCAGCCCGGGCGCTTCCCCGGCCTTCTTCCGCCGCGGGCTCCGTTTCCAGAACCTGCGTTTCTTTTTCTCTTCCGTCATCCTGTTCCTCCTGTTGACGGCCCCCTCGCCGGGGAGCCTATTACCCGCCGTCCGCGCCCTGATGCGCGCCGCGCTCTCTCTTGCGCTGCGCCCCGCCGGCGAAGAACCGTGGAAGGATGCGGGGGAGATCGCACACATCCTCGATGACCGCGTGCGCGGGAAACCCCTCTTCCCCGGTCCCTACCCAGACGGTGAACATCCCCAGCTCGCGGGCCGGGACCAGATTCTCCCGGAGGTCTTCGCAGAAGAGGGAGTCCCGGGGATCGATTCCGTTGGCCCGCAGGAGCTTCTCGTACGGGTAGCGGGACGGCTTGGCGACATATTCCATGAACTCGATACCGTAAATCCCTTCCATCATGTCCGAAATCCCCAGCGCCGAGAGAACGCGGCGGGCGTACGATTCGGACCCGTTGGTAAACACCACGCGCCTCCCAGGCAGGGAGGAGAGCATCTCCCCCAGTTCCGGCCGCGGCGGGACGATCTCGGGAATGGGGACGTCGTGGACGTACTCGAGATACTCCGCGGGGGACACATCGTGGTAATGCATGAGCCCGCGGAGCGTGGTCCCGAACTCCCGGAGGAAATCCTTGCGGATCCGCCCGGCGGTCAGCGGGTCGACGCCCAGCCGGTCCTGCACAAAATGCTCGATCCGGGAATCCACGATTCTCCAAAGCTGGACGTGGGGGGGATAGAGGGTGTTGTCCAGGTCGAATACGAAAAGCGGCCCCGCCCCCATCCCTACAGCCCCCCGATCTCGACGCCGGATACGGCCAGGGACGGGCACCCCGTGCTCCCGAACCATCGGAAATCGTCCCCCACGCCTACGACGTTCCGAAGGAGCGCCAGGACGTTTCCGGAAACGGCAAACCCCCGGACGGGCTCCTTTTCCTCGCCTCCCTCGAACCTGACGCCCGATGCCCCGACGGAGAAGTCGCCCGAGACGGGGTCCGCCGTGTGGATCCCCAAAAACTCCATGAGGATGACGCCGTTCCCGAGTTCCGACATCATCTGCCTCACACTTTGACTTCCCGCCATCAAGCGCAGACCCGCCGTGCCGACGGTCGGCGGGGCCTTGGGTGAGAGGCGCCGGAGGCTCCCCGTCGTCCCCGTTCCACTCTTCCTTCCCCAGAACGTGTCGGAAAGGAAGGACGCAAGCGTCCCGCTCCCGACCAGGACGTTCCGCCGGGAAGAAACCCCCTCCCCGTCGAAGATCGTCGCCCCGGTCCCTTCCGGATCGAGCGGGTCGTCGACCATTTCCACCAGCGGCGAGGCGATGGTTCTCCCGATCTTCCCCGCGAGCATCGATTTTCCCTTGGCGACCTGCGGCGCGAGGAAGGAAGGGGCAAGCACATCGAGGAGATCCGCCGCCGCCTCGTTTTCGATAATCGCGGCGACGCGGCCGGAGGGCAGGGAACGGCCTGAAAGCATCCGCAAGGCCCTTCGCCCGCTTTCTTCCGCGATCGTTCCCGGCCGGAGGTCGGAAAATCGGCGTGCGAAGCCGAACCCGTACCCCGTCTGTCCCTCGCCCCCCTCCTCGACCACGGATTCCACGGAGGCGAAATACCGGGACTCGCGCTGGACGTCCTCCCGCCCCCGGGAGTTCCGTAACCGTACTTCCGCCACCGTCTCCGTGAGGGAGGCGGTCCTCACCCGCTTCATCCTGGGGTCGACGGCCAGCGTCCGGGTTTCCAGTTCGCGCGTGAAATCCGCCTTTTCCTGTTCTTCCACCCGTTCGCAGGAGGGCTCGTACAGTAGCGATCCCCCGTGGGAGACGTCCCCCTCAGACCCGATTCCGCCGTTCTCCGGCAGTCCGTGGGCGTCGTCCCTGTCGGAGGCGTCCGCGCAGAATATCGCGGCGTCCACCGTCCTCCGTATGTCCTCCTCCCTTTCCCCGAACCCGTAGGAGAAGCCCATCCTTCCGTCCCGGAACACGCGGACTCCGAGGGACAGCGTGTCCGAAAAGGAGATGCCGTCGATCCCTCCGTCGCGCGCCTCGTACCGGCGTACGCGGGCACGGTGGACCCACAGCTCCGCCTCGCCCCCTCCGCGGCGGGACACCTCCCGTTCCACGAGGTCGAAAAGGCGATCAGGCACGCTGCATCCCGGACAGATCGGACACCAGTGCGACCTCGTCGCAGTCGGGGAACTTGGAACATTTAAGACAGTCGGTCCAGATCTTCTGGGGCAGCTGGGACTTGTCCACTCGCACGAATCCCAGCTTCTCGAAAAAATCGGGCTTGTACGTCAGGGCGAACACCCGCGAGATGCCGAGGACGATCGCTTCCGATATGCACGTTTCGACCAGTTGCGTCCCCACTCCCCGGCCCATATTCCCGTCGCGGACGGCAAGCGAACGCACTTCCGCAAGGTCCTCCCACATGATGTGGATCGCCGCCGCCCCGATCACCTCCTCGCCGTTCTCTTCGTACACGAAGTAGTCGCGCAGGTTCTCGTAGATTTCGGAGAGCGATCGGGGAAGCATGTCTCCCTTCCGCGCATACTCGGCGATCAGTTTCTGAATCGCCTTGACGTCTTTCATCCGGGCTTTCCGGATCATCCCCGGGCCGCTCCCCTGATCAGTTCTTTCGCCTGCGCCCGTGCTTCCTCGGTCACGTCGGACCCCGATATCATTCGCGCGAGTTCCTTAATCCTATCCTGATTCGACAGCGGTTGCACCCCGGTTACGACCGAGGTTTTCCCGGGTTTCTTGGCGACGAGCAGGTGACTGTCCGCAAAGGCGGCCACCTGCGGAAGATGGGTCACGCAGACCACCTGGGCCGTCGCACCGAGTCCCTTCAGACGCTTTCCTACCCGCTCCGCCACCTTCCCGCCGATCCCCGTGTCGATCTCGTCGAACACCATCGTCCGGTTTCCTCTCCCCCGCTCGGAAGCGTTGCGGAGGGCGAGCATGACGCGTGAAAGCTCCCCTCCGGAAGCCGTCAGGGAAAGGGGGCGCATCTCCTGCCCCGGGTTGGCGCAGAAAAGAAGCTCCGCCTCGTCGAACCCGTTCGCCGAGAGGGATTCCGCTGCGGCCGCCCGGGAAACGAGCTCCACCCGGAATTTCGCGCCGACCAGGGCAACCAGAGAAAGCTCCTTCTCGACCGCGGGTCCCATCCGCTTCGCCCCCTCGCGCCTCTTTTTGCCAAGCTCCGAAGCGAATCGCACGCATTCCTCCTCTTCTTTCCGCAACTGTTCCCGCAACCGGTTCTCCTCCTCCCGCGCCCCCTCGAGCCTTTCCCGTTCCGTCTGCAGCTCCGCAAGCGTAGTCAGAAGCCCCGGGACGTCCGTTTCGTATTTCCGTTTCAGACGCCGGATCTCGCTCAGCCTTTCTTCCGCCCGCTCCATCGCTTCGGCGGACAGTTCGACCGAAGCCGACAGCCCGGTCACCTCCCGTGCCAGTTCCTGGGCCTCGATCCGGATCGACCGGACGCGGTCAACGAGAGCTTCGATCCTCGGATCGACCGCAGCCGCCTCCTTGAGCCTTGCAACGGCAAAGGACAGGGACGTGACCGACGAATGCTCCGAGGAGGAGAGGGCATCCTCGGCGCCCCGGAGAGCCTCCTGAACCTTCGAAGCGTTGCGGAAGACGAGGAGGTCCGCAGCAAGCTTCTCCTCTTCCGCGGGGTCGAGGGCGGCCCGGGAGAGCTCCCGGATCTGGAAATCGAGATGCTCACCCCGCTCCCGCGCGCCCGCTCCGCGCGACGCCGCCTCCTCCACCTTGCGCCTGCTGGAGGAGACCTGCCGGTACCGCCGCCGCATCTCCGCCGCATCCTGTGCGGTCCCCGAGAAGTCGTCCAGAGCGGACAGCGCGGCCGTCCGCGACAGCAACCGGGGGACGCTGTGCTGCCCCACCATCTCCACGAGCAATGGCGACAGCTCCGCGAGGGCGGACTGCGAGACCATCCGGCCGTTGAAGTAGGCACGGCTGCGCCCCGCGGCGGGGATGACCCGCCTGAGCACCAGTTCCTCCTCCCAGGGGAAGCCCGCCTCCTCCCACGCCTCCTGCAGGTCCGTACGCCCCGGGAGATCGAAGCGTGCGGAAACCTCCGCTTCCGCCTCCCCCGCCTTTACGGCCATCGGGTCCGCCCTCTCGCCAAGCGCGAGGCGGATCGCCTCCACGAGGATCGATTTGCCCGCCCCCGTCTCTCCCGTCACGATGTTCAAGCCCCGGGCGAACGGAACACGCACGTCGCTGAAGATGGCGAGATTGCGGACGGATAGTTCGATCAACATTTCGGAAGGTGAATCACCGCTCTCCCCACTTGAGTTTGGTCCGGAGAACAGCGAAGTAATCCTTGAACGGGGAGCGGAAGAAGCGGAGGGGAGCCTCCGCCCGCTTCACCTCGATCACGTCCCCCTCCCGGATTCCGAGCCCCACCTGCCCGTCCAGGGTGAGAAAGACGTCGGTCTCCCGTGTGCACAGCTTCGCACGGACCTCCATGTCGTCGGGGATGACGATCGGACGGTTCGTGAGCATGTGCGGGCAGATCGGCGTGATCACGATGGCGCGCAGGGTCGGGTAGAGGATCGGTCCCTGGGCCGCGAGGGAGTAGCCGGTCGACCCGGTGGGTGTGGAGATGATCAGTCCGTCCGCCTTGAACGACGAGAGGTAAATTTCCCCGATCGTCGTCTCGATGTCGATGATCCTGGCAAGCGCCCCCTTGTTTATGACGACGTCGTTCAACACCGTGTAGTTGGCGACTCTCTCCCCCAGCCGGTGCACGTGAGCGATGAGCATCATTCTCTCGTCGTATTCGAATTCGTTGTCGAAGATGCGCTCGAGTACCGGGTACAGTTCCTCCAGGGTGATCGCGGTCATGAACCCAAGCGAACCGAGGTTCACGCCCAGGATCGGCTTCCCCGAGGTCCCCACGACCCGCGCCGCGGAGAGAAGCGTCCCGTCACCACCGATGACAATGAGGAAGTCGCAATTTTCCGGGAGCTTCGACCGGGTGACGGCATTGTCGTGCCGGACGAGAGCGGCGGTCTCCCTGTCGAGCACGACGCGTTTCCCGCGGGCCTCGATCCATTCGCTCAGATCGGAAACGATCTTCTCTGCACGGGGATCGGTGTGCTTGGCGATGATACCGGCGCACTCCATGGTGGATTAGGATAATATATCGGAAGGAAAAGAGAAAGAAGATGTCTGCATCGGGCAAAACACCTCCATTGTTCCCCGGGCGCCGGGGAGGAGCGCAGGGCGAGGTCTCCCGCTCCGCGCCGCTGGCGGACCGGATGCGCCCGAGGACCCTGGCCGGGTTCGTCGGGCAGGAGGCCATCCTGGGCGAGGGGAGGTTCCTCTCCTCCGTCCTCTCCGCGCGCCCGCTGCCTTCCCTCATCTTCTGGGGACCTCCGGGATCGGGGAAGAGCACGCTCGCCCGGATCATCGCCACCGAGACGGACGCGATCTTCCTGCCCTTCTCGGCGGTGCTCGCGGGGATCCGGGAGATCAAGGGAGCGATCTCGGACCTTCGGAAGGTCCGCACCGGCACGGACCGCCCGGCGATCCTGTTCATCGACGAGATCCACCGGTTCAACAAGGCCCAGCAGGATGCCCTGCTTCCCTTCGTGGAGGACGGGACCGTCACCCTCTTCGGGACCACGACGGAGAACCCCTCCTTCGAGATCCGCAACGCGCTCCTCTCCCGCAGTCGCGTCCTGGTCCTCGACCCCCTGTCCGCACAGGACGTGGAGACCATCGTCCGCCGGGCACTCGCGGATCCGGATCGCGGTCTCGGCAAGCCCGGGGATTTCCTTGCGCCGGATGCCCTCCGCCACATCGTGGAGATTTCCGACGGCGACGCCCGGGTGGCGCTCAATGCCCTGGAGGCGGCCGTGGCGATTGCGGAACATCGGGACCTGTCCGCCGTGGACGTTGCGGTGGCGGAAGAAGCGCTGAGAACAAAGGCCCTTCTCTACGACAAGGACGGAGAGGAGCACTACAACCTCATCTCCGCTTTCCACAAGAGCTTGCGCGGATCGGATCCCGACGCTTCCCTGTACTGGCTGGCGCGGATGCTCGCAGGGGGAGAGAACCCTCTCTACATCGCCCGGCGATTGATCCGTTTCGCCTCGGAGGACGTGGGAAACGCCGCGCCCGGGGCGCTCCAGGTCACGCTGTCCGCGGCCGAGACGTACCGGACGCTCGGCAGTCCCGAAGGGGAACTCGCCCTGGCGCAGGCGACGGTCTATCTCGCCACCGCCCCGAAGAGCAACCGGGTATACGTCGCGTTCCAGAGGGCGATGAAGGACGCGAAGGAGGAGGGCAGCCACCCCGTCCCGCTGCACCTTCGCAACGCCCCCACCCGGCTGATGAGTGAACTCGGTTACGGCAAGGAGTATCGCTACCCCCACGATTTCGCGGACGCCTTCGTGCCCGAGGAGTACTTTCCGGAGACGCTGGGAAGAAGATCCTACTACTCCCCTTCAGGGGCCGGGCACGAGAAGATTATCGCGGAACGCTTGAGCAAGTGGTGGGGACAGCTCAAAGGGGAGGGACAAAAAGGGAAAGGACGTTAACGTCCTTTTACAATCGCCTCAGTAGCCGCCGGAGGCGGGCGCGCGCCGCCTGTCACCAGCGTCGCCTCGATCCGAAGCAGGGAATGCGACACGAACAGGGTGCGGGAATACGTCTCGTATCCGGGCTTCCGCAATTCCAGCCGGTGCATGCCGCTTTTCACCTTCAGATACCTTTCCTGCGTAAAGTCGGACGCCTTTCCCTGGGCAACCCCGTCGAGAACGACCTCCGCGTCCGGGGGATTCACGTCGAAGATCAGCCCTCCGACGTTTCCCACGCCGTATATCTGCGCTTTCGGATAGCAGCCGCCGGCCAGGGCAAGCCCTCCGCAGGCCAGGAGGCCAAGCAACCAAAAGACAAACGCGGCCTTGCGCCCCCCCTCGCCGATCATGGCAGCCCTGCGCATCCGGCGCCTCCTATCTTGCCAGTTTCACGATATCGTTGACGGCGAATCCCTCGCCGCTCACTCGCCTGCAGATCGCCGCGTCCTCGCCGAAAAAGCCCGAGACGACGATCTCCCCCTTTTCTCTGCCCGGTTTTCGCCCAAGGGAGAGCTTCGTGTCGGGATCGATCACCTCTCGTCCCGCGCCGAAAACCCGGAGCCTTTCTCCGATGACCAACCCCGTCTTCTGCCCGGCGTTGATGGCGATTTCGGTCTCGTCGACGGCGGCGATCTTCCCGCTCCAGGGAATCGCTTCCATACGTTGGATCAGGTTGTTGATGAACTGGGAGACGGCCGCCCGCAGGGCCTTCCCCTCCAGGGTCTCATCGTATCCCTTGGCTCCTCCGATCCCCAGAACCTGCGTCGAGCTCTCCTCGTGGACCCCCGTGCCGCTTTCGGCGAAGATGACCCGCCCGGTCGTAGCGTCCACGACCCGGACGTCGACGGTCGCCTCGGCCGTCTGCGTCTTGCTCGCGCCGATCAGATAGGTGGCTGACTTCTGCCTGACACCGAACTGCGACACGGCCCCGGTGACGATCGCGTTGAGGCCCAGAACCTCCCCCGATTTCGCTTCCGTCCCCTCCTTGACGACTCCCGACCTCCCGAGGTCCTGCTCGTCCAGGACCAGGTTCAGGTCGTCCCCGCGGGAAACGAGGATGAAGAGGCCGGATTTGGCGAGTTCGGTCGTCAGGATATCCTGGACCGCCCCCCCGAGGCGGCCCCGCCCGTAGGCGCTTTTGTCCTCGAACTTGACTACCGCCACCCGCTTCTTCGGCACCCTCGTCACGATGGGGGCCGCGGGTTCAACCTTCGACATCACGGCGGCCGGGGCCGAGGGGCTGCTCGAGGGGCCCGTGACGGGGGGCGTCGTGGCGCATCCGGAGAGGTACAAGCCGGCGATTCCGGCCAAAACGATCGCCATGCCGGTTCGAGAAGCCGAAATACCCGCCTTTTTCATCTGGTGCCCTCCCCTTCCGCCGGAGTGACCGCTTCCCGTGCCGTGTTGTCCTGCACCGGTGCGGGTTCGTGCCCTGCAAGCAGTCCGCCCGGCAACTTTCCGGCGATATTCCTGGCGACCGATTGCCCGTATGGGGTCATCGGATTCAGCAGCAGGTTCCCGAAGGCATTGACGGCGATCTCGGCCCCGATATACCTCCCCCCATGCGGGACGAACACCTTCGATTGCGTGTCACCGTCCTGCCACACCCGGGTACCGTTCCGGTCGTACAATTCGAAGGAGGCGGCGACAGTGACGTTGTTGTAGATCCCGGTGGTCGTCTTGTTCCATTCCCGGATTTCCCCGTAAAACACCCCCTCCACACCCAGGTTCCGGCATACCTCCCCGGGAGTGGTGGAGGCAAGCTGGCCCCCGTAGGTGATCCCCAAAGACTCCCGAAGCATCCGGTCGCTTTCGTCCGTCGGCACGACGTTCCATCCTTCCCGCGCAATGGCTTCGACGAATGCGGACCGGATGATTTCGGAAGCGTTGATGTCGTTGCTCCTGTTTTCCATCGGTGCCACGGCAACCCTCGGCCCGGTAGCGTCGGGCCGGGGCGGCCCCTCCCGCATTGCGGCCTTTCGCCCCCCGCAACCGGTCAGGGACAGAAGCAGAAGGGCGAACAGAAGAACTTCTCCGGATCGCCTCTTCCCGACTCCCATCTCAATAAGACGACAGGCGCCGGAAACTATTCACCGCCTCCGGCGCCCGCCCCCCTACTCCTTCCAGTGGATGCAAGTGACGGGGCAGGAGTCGATCGCATCCTGGATCTCCGCCTCGCTTGCCCCGTTCGGATCGAACACCTCTGCCTTGTTCTCTTCGTCCATCTGGAATACCGTCGAGACCATATCGACACAGACGTTGCAGGACGTGCACTCCTCCTTGTCGACATACGGAACTTTCGCCATGTCCTTCCTCCTGAATGCGGATTTGTGAGACCATAATATTATACTGAAAACGGTCCGTCGCTCTCAGGAAAGGGGACATGAACAGGAAAAACGAAGCGCGTTCCCTCGAAACGGTCGTTTCCCCGAAACAGGTCCCGGGGAAGCACAGGACCGCCGATCCCGCCCCGAAACCGGCGGATTACGACGTCCTGGTGGTGGGCGGGGGTCCGGCGGGACTCGCCGCAGCCGCCTATTGCGGGAGGAAACTGCTGCGGACGGGGGTCTTCGAGGGTGATTCCTGGGGGGGAATCCTCACCCGGTGGTGTCCGGACAAGCGGATCGACAACTACCCGGGAGTGCGACCGGGCATCCTTGCCCGGGAACTTGCCCGTTTCCTGATCGAAGACGCAAGGCACGCCGACGTCGACCTGATCGAGGAACGGGTCGAGGAGATAACACCCGGCAGGAAAGTCGTGGCGGGAAGCGTGAATGCGAGAGGAAGGATTCTCATCCTCGCCAATGGAAGCACGGCTGCCGAGGCGGGGATCCTTCGGGAACGGAAGTTCGCCGGGCGCGGCGGCGGAGTCCATTACCGTGTCCGCGACCCCGCCGCCTTCCGCGGGAAACGGGTGGTCGTCGTCGGGGGGGGCGAAACTGCGATCTCGTTCGTCCAGCGGTTGTCGGGGATCGCCTCCCGGATCACCCTCGTCCATAGACAGTCCGCCTTCCGCTTCCCGGGCGTCCTGCCGGAAGAGCTCGACCGTGACAAGGGGATCCGTTTTCTCCGGAACTCCACCGTGGAGGAGATCCTGGGATCCCGCTGCGTCGAGGGTGTTCGGATTCGGGAGCACGCCACGGGAAAAACGGTGGATTTGCCGGCCGATGCCGTGATCATGGCCGTGGGGAGGAGGCCGAACTCTGCCATCTTCCGCGATTTGGACCTCACCCTCGACCCTGGCGGGCAAGTCCGGACCGATCTCTGGCAAAGGACGAACGTCCCGGGGGTCCTCGCCGTGGGCGACGTCTCCTCGCATCTTAAGATGATCGTGACGGCCGTGGCGCAGGCGGCCACCGCCGCCCACCAGGCGTACCTCGACATCCGGACCCCGTACTGGAAGTAACCTCCCCCCGGGGGAAGGGGCCGACCTTTCTTGACGGAACGCACCCCGCGGGGATATCGTGGTTTTCCTGCATACAGAATACGGGTGGAGGAGACGAAAGATGCCGGAATTCCTTTACCAGGACCCTTTCCCGCAGGGAAAGGACGATACGAAGTACCGTTTGCTCACCAGGGATCATGTCTCCGTCTCCCGCTTCAACGGGAAAGAGGTCCTCGTGATCGACCCGGAGGGGCTCGCCTTCCTGGCCAACCAGGCGTTTCGCGACGTATCCTTCCTGCTTCGTCCGGCCCATCTTGCGAAGGTAGCCGCCATCCTCACGGACCCGGATGCTTCCCCCAACGATCGGGGCGTCGCCGTAGCCATGCTGCGAAATGCCGAGGTTTCCGCCCGCTTCGTCCTTCCCTTCTGCCAGGACACGGGAACCGCCACCATCATCGGGAAAAAGGGGCAGCAGGTATGGACGGGAGCACGCGACGAGGAATACCTCTCCCTGGGCGTCTACCGGACCTACACGGAGGAAAACCTTCGGTATTCCCAGACGATTCCCCTGACGATGTACGAGGAGAAGAACTCGGGGAGCAATCTCCCCGCGCAGATCGATCTCTACGCCACGGAGGGACAGGAATACAAGTTCCTCTTCGTCGCCAAGGGGGGCGGATCCGCAAACAAGTCGTATCTGTTCCAGGAGACGAAGGCGCTTCTCAATCCCGAAAGCATCGAGAAGTTCCTGGTGGAAAAGATGAAGACCCTTGGAACGGCTGCCTGCCCTCCCTACCACCTCGCCTTCGTCGTCGGGGGAACGTCCGCCGAGGCGTGCCTGAAGACGGTGAAGCTGGCATCCACCGGGTACCTCGACAATCTTCCCGTTATGGGGAACGACGGTGGCCAGGCGTTCCGGGACCGGGAGATGGAGGAGAAGATCTTTCAGGCCGCCTGCAAGAGCGGCTACGGAGCCCAGTTCGGGGGAAAGTATTTCGCCCTCGACGTCCGGGTCGTCCGCCTGCCACGGCACGGCGCCTCCTGTCCGGTCGGGATGGGGCTCTCCTGCTCCGCCGACCGGAACATCAAGGCGAAGATCGACAGGGACGGCATCTGGCTCGAGGAGCTCGAGCGGAACCCGGGCCGGCTGATACCCGAAAAGTACCGAAAGAAGCACGAGCACGGTGTCGTGAAGATCGATCTGAACCGGCCGATGAAGGAGATCCTCGCCGAGCTGTCGAAATACCCTGTCACGACGCAGCTCTCCCTCACCGGGACGCTCGTCGTCGGTCGCGACATCGCCCATGCGAAGATCAAGGAACGGCTCGACAGCGGCGAGGGGATGCCGCAGTACCTCAAGGACCACCCTGTCTACTACGCGGGCCCGGCCAAGACCCCCAAGGGGATGCCGTCAGGGTCCTTCGGACCGACGACCGCGGGCCGGATGGATTCGTACGTGGACCTGTTCCAGTCGCACGGGGGGTCCCTCGTCATGATCGCCAAGGGGAACCGCAGCCGGCAGGTGACCGACGCGTGCAGGAAATACGGCGGGTTCTATCTGGGCTCCATCGGGGGGCCGGCCGCTCTGCTCGCCGAAGAGAACATCCGGAAGGTGGAGGTCCTCGAGTACCCGGAGCTGGGGATGGAGGCGATCTGGAAGATCGAGGTCGTGGACTTCCCTGCCTTCATCCTGGTGGACGACAAGGGGAACGATTTCTTTCAGCAGATCCCCGGCTGACCGCCAGGCGCCTTGCCCCCCGGATATCCCTGATGGCGCACGTCTCAGGGAAGAAAGAGTTCTTAGGAACGTCCCCGTTCTTGGGAGTGTACCCGCACTTCCGCCCGCATCTCGGCGATTCCGGTGGCGAACGTGGTGCCGAGCATGAGGATTCCGAGGCCCGTCACCATCCGCCATCCGCCGTACCCGTAGGCGTGGCCACTTACCGTGATCCCGATCGACCCCCCGAGGTAGTAGAACAGGACATAGAGGGAATTGGCGCGCCCCCGCCCGGCCACAAGCCTCCGATTCAGCGACCCCGCGGCCGCGGCGTGCACCGCGAAGAAGCCGGCGCACACCCCCGCCAGGCTCCCCACGATCGCAATCATCGAATGGAGCAAAGTGGCGAGGATCGCTACGGCGAACACCGCGGAGCCGGCGGCGATCGTGGCTCCGTTCCCGATCCGGTCGCTCAGTTTCCCCGCCAGCGGACCGATCACCACGCCGACGACGTACGCAAGATACACGAGGGTGATGACCTGCGTGGAGGCGCGAAAGGCAGGCCCCGCGAGATAGAAGGGAATGTAGTTGAATATGGAAGAGAAGACGAAGAACGCGCTGAACGCAACGAAGTAGGTCCGGAGGAGTTCGCGACGCGACAGCAGCGCCAGGAACCCGATCTTCTCTTTCTCCGGTCCCGCCCCGCTTTCCGTCCTGGGGAGAATCCGGGCAGCGGCCAGGATGGCAGAGGCAAGCAGCACGGAAGCGGTCACGAACGCGTAACGCCAGTGGAGCGGCGGGTGGATCCAGCCTCCCAGGAGGCGTCCCCCCAGCCCCCCCAGCACGGTCGCGGAGACGTAGGATCCCATCACGACGTTGAGGCGTTCGGGCGGGAGACTTCGCACCAGATACACCACGAGACACGTGGTAAGAGAGGGGATGAAGACCCCCTGCAGGAACCGGGCGCATACCAGCAGCGGCAGGCTCCTCGTGACGGCGCAGAACAGGCTGCTCCCGACGACCATGAACCCGCCCGTAAACAGGATGGGACGCATGGGAAACGTGTCCACCAGCATCCCGAAAGGAAGGGTGGCCAGTGCGATCCCGAAGATGACCGCGGAAATCGTAAGGGAGGCGTACGATTCGCTCACCCCGAACTCGGACCGGATCACGGGCAGGACGGGCTGGGTGATGTAGATCGTCATAAACGTGGAGGAGACCAGGAAAAAGATGATCGCCTGGAGACCGATGTGCCTGCCTGCCTTCATCGCGTTCCTTTGCCCGCCGTCAGGAACAGGCAGGGACACACGGACCTTTCCGACCCTCCCTCACGGGAGCAGGGTATTCACTTTCGCGGCCATGATAAAGTCGTTGCCGTGCAGACCGTGGATCTTGTGCGTCTGGAACACGACGGTGCAGTACCCCCATCCCACCGAGATGTCGGGGTGGTGCCCCTCCCCTTCCGCCAGTTCGCCCACCTTCCGCGCGAACTCCATCGCCAGGGAGAAGTTCCGGAACCGGATCGTCCGCCGGATCTTCGTCGCGCCCTCCTCCAACTCCCACCCCGCGGTTTCCCGGAGCAACTCCTCCGCTTCTTCCCGGGACATCGGAGATACGGCTTCCCTGCATGGTTCGCACTTTCTCGATGCAAGCCCCATGAATTCCTCCCGCCTTCCCCCCGATTGGACCTCGGTCGCTTTTCCTTCGCTTTTCAGCATAGCAATCCCGAAGGGACCGCAACATCCGCCGGGGTCGCTACCCCGGACCGGTTTTCACCGTGCGAAGCTGGTCTGCGAATTCGGCGGGGTCGCCCGTGGGTAGTCGGCAAACCCGGTTTTCGCAGACATAGGCGGTCACCTGTCCATCCGCCGCCTCCTTTCCCTCCAGAAGGGGGACGATCCGCGCATTTCTTCGGAGTTCCTCCCCTTCCGTTACGAACGAAAAGATCCGGTTCGGCAGAAACTGGCGGCGGAACGCCTCCAGCAGGGGGGCCGCGTCTGCCTGTTTCCCCTGCGGGGCGACAACGAGGACCTGTTTGGGCGTGTCGAGATAGAAATCGACGGCGAGCAGCATCTCGGAAAGGGCGACGGGATTGGACTGCAACGTTTCCGCCATGTACCGGAGCGTCGTCTCCGCCCGACTGCGATAACCGGCGTTCGTCGTAAATTCGTGGAGCCGGAGAAGGTTGAGCACCGCCACGGAATTTCCCGACGGCTCGGCGCCGTCGTACGCCGGCTTCTCGCGCACCAGCAGCGTCTCGTGATCGTCGCGGGTCAGAAAATATCCGCCGTTGACCCTGTCCTCGAAATGGTTCTCCAGGATGCCGTCCAGTTCGATCGCCTTCGTAAGCCATCGCGGATCCCCGGCGGCCTCGTACAGGTCCAGGAGCCCGGCGATAAAGAACGCATGGTCTTCCAGGTACGCGTTGTTCTTCGCCTTCCCGTCCATGAAGGTCCGGTGGAGCCGCCCGTCGCGGTACAGGTTCGCCAGGAGAAACTCCGCGGCTCTTCCGGCCTGCCCGACATAGCGGGAATCGCCAAGGACGAGACCGGCGCGCGCGCAGGCCGATATGGTCAACCCGTTCCAGGCGGACAGGATCTTCTCGTCCCGCAGCGGAGGAGGGCGGCGGTTTCTTTCCCGGTACAGGATCTCCTTCGCCTCCGGAAGAATGGCGCGCAGCTCCGTTTCCGGGGGAATCCGGTTTTCCGCGACGGCTGCAGGAGAACCCGGCGCATGCAGGATCGTTCGCCCCTCGAAATTCCCTTTTTCGGTCACCCCGTAATACCGGCCGACGATCCGGGAACGTTCCGGACCGAGCGCCGCTTCCAGTTCCTGCGGTGTCCATGTGAAGAAGTATCCTTCCTCCCGCTCGCCGTTCGGGGTGAGGCTGTCGGCGTCCGTGGCGGAATAGAACGCCCCGCCGGGAGCGGTCATGTCCCGCTCGATGAAGCGCAGCGTTTCCTCCACGACCCGCGCGAAATCCTCCTCCCCTGTTGCCTGGTATGCTTCCAGGTAGGCGATGACGAGGAGGGCGTTGTCGTAGAGCATCTTCTCGAAGTGGGGGACAAGCCACCTCTCGTCCGTCGAGTACCGGTGGAACCCTCCCCCCACCTGGTCGTACATCCCTCCCGCCGCCATCTTCACCAGGGAAAGCTTCGCCATTTCGAGGTAATCCCGGTCCCCGGTCCGCCGGTGGTGACGGAGCAGAAACCGAACGGGCAGGCTGCTGGGGAACTTCGGGGCCCCTGCCAGTCCCCCGTTCGCCGGGTCGAAACGGCTCTTGTAGAATTGCGCGGCGGAGACGAGGATATCGGCGGCCGGAAGCGCCTTCCCCCCTTCCGGGGACAGGGACTCCCGGATGTGGTTCGTCAGCTGGCGGCCGATCTCCGTTACCCGCTCGGACTGCGCGTCGTATGCTTTCCGCACTCCCTTGAGGAGACTCGGGAAACCGATTCCCCGTCCCGATGCGTCATCCCCCGGGGGGAAATAGGTCCCCCCGTAGAACGGCGTACGGTCCGGAGCGAGCCAGACGTTGAGCGGCCAGCCGCCGTGTCCCGTCAGGGCCTGCACCGCCCGCATGTAGATGGCATCCACGTCCGGACGTTCCTCCCGGTCCACCTTGACGGCGATGAACTGTTCGTTCAGCAACCGGGCGATCTCCTCGTTTTCGAACGACTCCTCTTCCATGACGTGGCACCAGTGGCAGGTGGAATACCCGATGCTGACAAGGACGGGGCGTTTCAGGCTCGCGGCCTGTTCGAACGCCTCGTCCCCCCAGGGGTACCAGTTGACGGGGTTATGGGCGTGCTGGAGCAGGTAGGGGCTCGTTTCGAGGAAAAGACGGTTCGTATATTTCGCCCGGCCGTCAGGCAGCCGGTGCCTCGTCCTCGGTCGGTACCCTTCCCCCCTCGTTTTCCCTGCCTGCTCGAACCGTTCAATCAGTTCCGCATCGAACGCGGAGACGCCGGGCAAAGGAGTGTGCATGGGCCCTTCCTTCCATGATCCGCTTGTTCTCCGTGCATATCCTTGCGATGTCTTTCCCCGTCCGTTCGTTTTCCCCAACGGGCAGAAATCGATGATGACCCAAGGGGAGACGATACGGGAAACCGGGAGGAAAAAAGCCCCCCGGGATCGTGCAACCCGGGGGGCTTCGCAAAAACTGGCGGGGTGGACGGGATTTGAACCCGCGGCCTCCGGCGTGACAGGCCGGCGTTATAACCAAGCTTAACTACCACCCCGAAAGGGAGACGATCGGTAGGCGAAACAAGGTAGCAGACCTTCCGGGCACCTGTCAATGACGATTCCCCTGCTCTTTCCCTGGTCCGATTCGCGCGGGGAATCCGGAAACAATTGTCCCACATATCGCGCACTTTCCGCGACGGGCTTTCGATCCCGGACGGCTCCCCCACGTAGCCTTCTCCGCCTGGCAATCCCTGTCCGGTTTCGTCAGCGATTACCGGACAGGAGGGTGAACTGCCGGGGAAGATAACAGGCGATACCTTGGCAGTCCCGGTCGGGAGCGATAAGATACCTCAAGGGAAGAACTACGCTTTCGCACGGGCAACCCTACATTCTCGGGACCACCCGGATTTGCCGCGGGGGAAAAGCAGGGAGGAACGATGAAGCACATGCCTTTCTACGGGAGAGGGAGTACTTCGGACCGAAAAATGTGGGCGATTACGGCATTTCTTTTTACGGGGATCCTTCTCCTGCCTTCCCTGCCAAGAGCGGGAGAGGTCGATCCGCTTCAGACCAGAGCAAAGCTGGGTGAGATCAAGGCACAGGTGCAGCTGGGGGAGAACTATCTTCGGGGAGAGGGAGTTCCGCAAAATTACACGGAAGCGTATCGATGGTTCGCAAAGGCTGCGGAACGGGGAAATCCCGAGGGGCAGTACCGTATCGGGCAAATGTATGCGCAAGGGCTCGGAGTTCTCCGGGACGACGCCGAAGCCGTCAGGTGGTACTTTTTGAGCGCGGAGCAGGGTTATCCCGATGCGGAGTACGAGCTCGGAGAAATGTACATGAACGGCCGCGGGGTTCTCCGGAATGAGGCGGAGGCGGCGAAGTGGTACCGGAAGGCGGCGGAACAGGGGCACACGGAGGCACAGCACAGGTTCGGGCTGATGTACGCAAATCGACAGGGGGGACTGGGGAACGACGCGGAGGCGGCGAAGTGGTTCCGGAAGGCGGCGGAACGGGGGAACGCGGACGCACAACGTGATCTCGGCGTTCTTTATTACAACGGTCGCGGCGTTCCGCGGGACTATGCGGAAGCGATGCGGTGGTACCGGAAGGCAGCCGAACAGGGCCTCGCGGACGCGCAGAACCGGCTGGGATTGATGTACCACGAAGGAAAAGGCGCTCCGCGGAATTATCCCGAGGCCCTGAAATGGCTGAATAAAGCAGCGGAAAAGGAAGACGCGGCGGCGCAGAACAACCTCGGCCGGATATACGCGTCGGGAAGCGGTGTCGCCCGGGACGACGCCGTGGCCGTACGGTGGTTCTCCTTGAGCGCGGAGCAGGGATTTGCTGCGGCGCAGTACGGCCTTGGCGTGATGTACGACCAGGGACGCGGCGTGCCACAGGATGACGCAAAAGCCCTTTCCTGGTACCGGAAGGCGGCGGATCAGGGTTACGCGGCGGCGCAGACGAATCTCGGCATCATGTACTTCGACGGCAGGGGAACCCCCAGGAATTACGGCGAGGCGGCAAAATGGCTCCGAAAGGGTGCGGAACAGGGTGATCCGGCGGCGCAGACAAACCTCGGTTATCTCTACACCAGTGGCCTTGGTGTATCCCGGGACGACGCCGAAGCGGCCAAGTGGTACCGGAAGGCGGCGGATCAGGGGAATCCCGAGGCGCAAACCCGCCTCGGAGAGCTTTATGAGAAGGGATCAGGAGTCCCGCGGGATTACGTCGAATCGATGAAATGGTACCGGAAGGCGGCGGCACAAGGGTACGCGGAGGCGCAGAACCGGCTGGGTTCCCTGTATGAATACGGGAAAGGCGTTCCCCAGGACATCAGGGAAGCCTTGCGCCTGTACCGGGCGGCGGCGGAGAAAGGGTCCCTGGCGGCCCGGGAAAACGTGGAACGGCTGCAGTTGCTGTACGAGTGACGACGAAATCGCTACGCCTTGCCCGGTGGTTTGCATACCTTGCAGGGAACGTAACCTGCACCAAGGGCATCTTTGGCCGAACGAAAGACTGCCAGGTTCTCGGAACGGAAATTCCGTGCCCAACGGCATGATGGATAGTGGTACTTGTTCGAGTTGGCGGGAACAACGTACTTGCCATTCCCAGCGACGGCCTTCCTGTAGATGAAGGCAAACAGGACAGCGGATGCTGCGAGCACCATATTCATGAATCGGTTCATTCTGCCCCCCGTCGGAGGTTTACGGGTGGATGCAATGTATCTCCCGGGAAGAAGAATTGCAAGGGTCATTTCCGGGCGGAGCATTTGAGGGCAAGCCATGGATGAGCAAAAAATTCGTCCCCGTTACAGAACCACTGCATACGACGGGTATTTATCTCTTCCCCTTGCGGCTGCCTATCTCTGGCGTTCACGCAGAGGTTTGAGGGGGCGTCTCTCCCAGATCGTCTACTATCGACCGGATGGACGACAGATACTGTTCAAGAAGACGGACTCCGACGCCTGCAGGGAAACGTTTCGCGTCGATCCCATAGACCCTGGCGCCCCGGTAAAGAAAACGGACAAAGTTCGCGGGATGGACAAGACAGCAAAGAAGAAACCGCCGAAGTGATGCGACAGGGTGTCGGGAGAAAAGGACCGATACAGACAAAAACGGGGAGTCACGATTGTACCGTAACCCCCTGAAAAAAACTGGTAGGCGGAACAGGACTCGAACCTGTGACCCTCGCCTTGTAAGGGCGATGCTCTACCAACTGAGCTATCCGCCCGTCCGCGTTTTGTGGAACAGGATTGCTTAACGTATCAAATCTCTTTTCCCCGTGTCAACGCGAATCCGCCTTCCATCATCTGCTACCATGGACGCCATGAAGATCGTCCTGCTGGGCGCAATGGGGTTCGTGGGACAGGTCGCGGCCCGGGAACTTGCCGGCCGGCCGGAGGTCCGGGACCTGCTTCTTGTGGACTACAACATCCGCGAGGCGAAGAAGTTCGCCAGGTCCCTGTCCCCGAAATGCCGGTGCGCGATGGCCGACGTCAGCCGGGTTCCCGATCTGGAGCGGCTCCTGGGAGATGTCGACGCGGTGGCGAACGCCGCGGGTCCCTGCTCGGAATTCGAGAAAACGGTCCTGCTCGCATGCGCCGGCTCCGGCCGGCCCGCCGCCAGCATCGGGGACAACGTTCTTTCCGTCGCCGACCGCCGGGAGATCCATGACGCCTTTCGCCGCGCGGGAGCGGGGGTCGTCTCCGGGTGCGGAATGTATCCGGGGTGGACGGACCTGCTTGCGGCCCACTTCCTGCCGAAAGGCAGCACACGGAGCGACGGTACGGCCGCACACGAGGAAGGAAGGTTTTTCTTCTGCTCCCCGGACCGTTTCGGCGGCTACGCCTTCTTCCGCAGGTTCGTCCGGGAGATCGGACGTCCCGCGAACGTACCGTCCTGTGCCCCGGCCGGCCGTTACTTCGAAGCGGGGAGAGGGACCGCGTTCGGCCTGCCGGAAGGAAAACCCGCCGGGCGTTGCAGGAGAATCATCGGCGGATTCGGGCTGTTCGGTCCGGTGGGGAAGGAAATGTCCGCTGCGTTCCTGTTCTGGCTCCGCCGATCCTTACGGGCGGCGACGCGAGTGCCTGCCGCCGCTGCGGGCGTGTTTTCGGCGGACGAGTCGCAAGGATGTTTTGCGGCCGTCTCCGATCCCGAGGGAAGGCTTGCCGGAACGCTCCTGGCGGAAGCCGTCCTTCTGCTGGGGCGGGAACGCGGGAAGGGAAAAGGCCTTCTGCCGCTTCCCGAAATCCTCGGGAAGGAGGAGGCCAAACGAATCGCATCGTCCTGCACCGCAACCGTTACGGTTGCCCCCCCGGAAAGGGCCTAGTGTCGTACCACGTCCCCGTCCGACCCTTCCGGGGCGGTCGGGGGAGGGTCCGGGGTCGGGACCGCATCCGGCGCCTTCGCGCCCTCGGGCATCTCGATGGCGGCGGAGATCACCTCGTCCATGTGCCGGACGAAAATGATCTTTAGATTCTTCTTGATCTTTCCCGGGATCTCGGCGAGATCCTTCTCGTTCTCGGCGGGCAGGATCACTGTCTTGATCCCGCCGCGATGCGCCGCCAGCAGCTTCTCCTTGACCCCGCCGATGGGCAGAATCCGTCCCCGCAGCGTGATCTCCCCCGTCATCGCCAGGTCGTTGCGCGCGGGAACGCGCAATAGCGCCGATGCCAGTGCCGTCGCCATCGTGATCCCTGCCGAGGGGCCATCCTTGGGGATCGCCCCCTCCGGCACGTGGATGTGGATGTCGATCTTCTGGTAGAAGTCCTTCTCGAGGTCCATGATCTCGGCCCGGGTACGGATGTAGGAGAGCGCCGCGTGCGCGGATTCCTGCATCACCTCCCCGAGTTTGCCGGTGACTTTCAGATTCCCCTTTCCGGGCATTATCGCGGCCTCGATGAGAAGAAGCTCCCCGCCGAACTCGGTCCAGGCGAGCCCCGTAGCCAGTCCGATCTGCCGTTTCTCCTCCGCCTCGCCGTACCGGTACCTGGCCACCCCGAGGTACCGGCGCACCAACTGCGGGGTGACGCGCACTTTTCCGGGACCCTTCTCCTTGACGACTTCCCGCGTGATCTTCCTCAGGATGGACGCCAGCTCCCGCTCGAGGTTCCGGACCCCCGCTTCCCGGGTGTAGTAGCGGATGACGTGCAGGATCGCCGCCCCGGAAAAGGAGATTTTTTCCACCGGAAGACCGTGCTCTTCCGTCTTTCTCGGGAGGAGATGGTCGGTAGCGATGTGGAGCTTCTCCACCTCCGTGTATCCGGGAATCCGGATGATTTCCATCCGATCCTGGAGGGCCGGCGGGATGCCGTGGAGCGTGTTCGCGGTGGTGAGAAACATCACGTTGGACAGGTCGTAGTCGACGTCCAGGTAATGGTCGTTGAACGAGTTGTTCTGCTCGGGATCGAGCACCTCGAGAAGCGCCGCCGAGGGGTCTCCCCGGAAATCCATCGACATCTTGTCGACCTCGTCGAACAGAAACACGGGATTGACCGTCCCCGCCTTCTTCATCTGCTGCATGATCTTCCCCGGGAGCGCCCCGATGTAGGTTCTGCGATGCCCGCGAATCTCCGCCTCGTCGCGAACACCGCCCAGGGACATGCGGACGAACTTCCGCTCCGTCGCCCGCGCGATCGACTTGGCGAGGGACGTTTTCCCCACCCCGGGAGGGCCCACGAAGCAGAGGATCGGCCCCTTCAGCTTCGTCACCAGCTTGCGGACGGCGAGGTACTCGAGGATCCGTTCCTTCACCTTTTCCAAACCGTAGTGGTCCTCGTTCAGCACCTTTTCGGCGGCCTCGATGTCGAGCTTGTCCTCGGTGCGCTCCTGCCAGGGGATCGATATGAGCCAGTCGATGTAGTTCCGGCTGACGGTCGCCTCCGCCGACATCGGCGACATGAGGCGCAGTTTCTTGATCTCCTTCTCTGCCTTCTGCTGGGCCTCCTTGCCCATCTTCTTCTTCTTGACTTTCTCCTCGAGTTCGTCGAGCTCCGAGCGCCCCTCGTCACCCTGCCCGAGCTCCTTCTGGATGGCCCGCATCTGCTCGTTCAGGTAGAACTCCTTCTGCGTCTTTTCCATCTGCTTCTTGACGCGTCCCCGGATCCTCTTCTCGATCTCGAGGATCTCGATCTCCGCATCGAGAAGGGTAAGGAGCTTCTCCATCTGCTCCCTCGTCGTCGGAAGTTCGAGGACCGCCTGCTTGTCCGGCAGCTTGACCGGCAGGTGAGCGGCCACGGTGTCCGCGAGCTTGGCCGGATCGTCCGGGGACCCCAGCTGCACCATCACTTCGGAGGGAATCTTCTTGCTGAGCTTTGCGTAGTTCTCGAACGAGGTGACGACGTTGCGGACCAGCGCCTCGGTGATGGCCCCCTCGTACCGCTCGATCGGGAGCTCCTCGATACTGACCTGGAAAAACCGGTCATTCGGCAGAAAATGGAGAAGCCTCGCACGGAATCGCCCGTCGACCAGCACCTTGACGGTGCCGTCGGGCAGCTTCAGGATCTGGACGATGTGCGCAATGGTCCCGATGCGGAAGATGTCGTCCTCCACGGGTTCGTTCGTCGACGCGTCCTTCTGGGCGGCGAGAAAGATGAGCCTGTCGTGGGCAAGCGCGGCCTCGAGGGCGGCGACCGACTTGTCCCGACCGATAAACAGGGGAACCACCATGTGCGGGAACACGACGATGTCGCGCAACGGGAGAAGCGGCAGGATCCTTTTCCTGTCTTCCATTCGTGCCTCCACTACGGTCGGTTGCCCCCTGCCCCGTGGGGGGGAAGGACAGCGGCAGGGGTCTCTCGCTAGGCCAGTTCGGCCTTCTTCCCCTGCACGATCTCGGGAGGCACCTTGCCGCTGACCACGTCCTCGGAAATGATGCACTTCTTGATGTTGCTCTGGGAAGGTATCTCGTACATGACGTCCAGCATGATGTGCTCGAGTATGGAGCGGAGACCCCGCGCCCCCGCCTTTCGCTGGATGGCCTGCCTGGCGATGCTCCGCAAGGCGTCATCGGTGAACTCGAGTTTCACGTTCTCGAACTCGAACAGCCGCTGGTACTGCCGTACGAGAGCGTTCTTCGGCTTCATCAGGATCTGGACCAGCGCATCCTCGTCGAGTTCGTGCAGCGTGGCCACCACCGGGAGGCGCCCCACGAACTCGGGGATGAGGCCGAACCGGATGAGGTCCTCCGGTTGCGCCGCCTCGAGGAGCTTGCCGATGTTCTTCTCCGAGCGCGAAACGATGTCGGCCGCGAACCCCATCATCTTCTTCGAGGTCCGCTGCTCCACGATTCCTTCGAGACCGATGAACGCCCCGCCGCAGATGAAGAGAATGTTGCCCGTGTCGACCTTGATGAAGTCCTGCTGAGGGTGTTTGCGGCCGCCCTTGGGGGGAACGTTCGCGATCGTCCCCTCCAGGATCTTGAGCAGCGCCTGCTGGACCCCTTCGCCGGAGACGTCCCGTGTGATCGACGGATTCTCCGACTTGCGCGCGATCTTGTCGATCTCGTCGATATAGACGATGCCCTTCTGGGCCTTTTCCACATCGTAGTCGGATGCCTGCAGGAGGCTCAGGATGATGTTCTCGACGTCCTCCCCCACGTACCCCGCCTCGGTGAGCGTGGTCGCGTCCGCGATCGTGAACGGGACGTTCAGGATGCGGGCCAGCGTCTGGGCCAGAAGGGTTTTCCCGCTTCCCGTGGGCCCGAGCAGGATGATGTTGGACTTCTGGAGTTCGACGCCGTCGACGGTGCGCGTCTCGACCCGCTTGTAATGGTTGTACACCGCGACGGAGAGGATTTTCTTCGCCCTCTCCTGACCGATCACGTATTCGTCAAGAATCTTCTTGATTTCCGTTGGCTTCGGAAGCCTTCGGCGCTTCTCCTCCAGCGAATCCTCGACTTCGTACTCCTCGGTGATGATGTCGTTGCAGAGCTCGACGCACTCGTCGCAGATGTACACGGTGGGGCCGGCGATGAGCTTTCGCACCTCGTTCTGGGCCTTTCCGCAGAACGAGCAGACCAGCATGTTCGCCTTGTCGTTGATTTTCCGGGTCACGGGATCCTCCGTCAGTCTACAAGAGGCCTGGCGGGAAGCGGCCTCTTCTCCACCACGGTGTCGATTATACCATAGGTCTTCGCTTGCTCCGCGGACATGAAAAAGTCCCGCTCGGAGTCCGCCGCGATGCGGGAAAGCGGCTGCCCCGTGTGCTTCGAGAGGATCTTGTTCAGCTCTTCCCGCATCCTGAGGATCTCCCGGGCATGGATCTCGATCTCGGTGGCCTGCCCCTTCGTTCCCCCCAGCGGCTGGTGAATCAGGATGCGCGCGTTTGGCAAAGCCGTCCGCTTACCCGGCGCGCCCCCGGCCAGCAGCACCGCCGCCATCGAGGAGGCCTGGCCGATGCACACGGTGGCCATCTGGGGCTTGATGAACTGCATCGTGTCGTAGATCGCCATGCCCGCCGTCACATACCCTCCCGGGGAATTGATGTAGAGGTTGACATCCTTGTCCGGGTCCTCCGCCTCGAGGAACAGCAGCTGGGCGATCACCAGGTTGGCGATGTCGTCGTCGATGGGGTTGCCGATGAACACGATGCGGTCCTTGAGCAGACGGGAATAGATGTCGTAGGATCGCTCGCCGCGGCTTGTCTGTTCCACAACGATCGGCACAAGGGTCATCCCGCCACCTCCTCCTTGGCCTCGGCATTATCCCGGAGGAACCCCATTACCTTCCTTTCGAGCAATTGATTGCGCAGGCCGTCCATTCGCTCCTCGTCTCCGTACATTTCCCTTATCTTTTCATACTCGATCCCGGCGGCGGTCGCCATCCGTTTCATTTCCGCCTCGATTTCGGAGTAGGGGACGTCGATGCCCTCCTTTTCCGCGATCGCCGACAGGAGCAGGGACAGGCGGACCGCCCGACCGGCGTTCGGGGCGAACCTCTCCTTCATCTTTTCGAAATCCATGTTCACTTTCTTTAGGTCGACACCCTGGGACACGAGCTGGTTCGCGGTGTCCTCGATCATGGAGATGACCTGACGGTCGACCAACGTTACGGGGACCTCGAAGGGATTCTTCTCCAGCAGTCCCTGCCGGAGCTGCTCCTCCACGCTGCGTCTCGCCGCCTCCTCCGCCTCCAATACCAGGCGCGCCCGCATCTTTTCCTTCAGATCGGAAAGGCCGTTTATATCCCCGAAACTCTTGGCAAAATCATCGTCAAGGTCGGGAAGTTTCTTCTCCCGGACGGCGTTCACCTTCACATCGAAGAAAACTTTCTTCCCGCGGTACTTCCCGTTGGGGAAATCGGGCTCGAACGTAACCTCGAACGTTTTCCGGTCCCCGGCCCGGGCCCCGGTCAGGTGGGACTCGAACTCCTTTCCAAAAGGAACTCCTCCCTCGAGGACAATGCTCGCAGAGTCGCTTTTCTCGACCGTTTCCCCCTCCGATGTCGCGGTGAACCCGAACTCCACGAGATCGGAACCGCCGGCTCCCCGCTCCTCGACCGCGTGGTACTGGGCGAAGGATCCTCGCAGACGATCTACCGCCGCGTCCACATCCCCGTCCCCGACCTCCCGTTTCTCCTTTACGACGGAAATTCCCTTGTACCCCTCCGGGTTCAGCTCGGGGACGACTTCGACGGTGGCGGTGAACACAAACTCCTGCCCTTCCGTGAGTTTTCCTCCGTCGATCTTCGGGAGGGAAAGGATTTTCAGGTCGTTCCCCTTTACCGCCTCACTGAGGGAATCCCTGACCAGATGCTCGACTACATCCGCCTCGACGGATTCCTTGAAGACCCGCCGGACCATCGACATCGGGGCCTTCCCCTTGCGAAACCCGCGCAAGGGTGCCATTTTCCGGACCTCGGCGTATCCCTCCTCGACGCGCCGGGACACCTCGTCGGCAGGGATTTCCACCCGGATCCTCTTCTCTATACTGCTGACCGTTTCGACGCTCGTCTTCATGACCTTATCTTCCGCTCCTTACCCTTTAGAGTAAAACACACGGGCAGATGATGCGAGAGAAGGGATTTGAGAAGTAGCGACTTTCCCCGCTCGCCCGATTCCTTGGCTAAATCCCTGATACGACTGGTTTCCCCCGCCTTCGGTTCCCCTGTGGCTCCTCCGAAGCGTTAACGTATGAATCTACCACTCTTCGTCCCACAGATCAATCGGCCAACTCCCCTTCTTGAACATGACCGGCTTCATTTAACCCTTCCCGTCGGCGAATGGGGGGAATTCCAAGCCCGAATGGTATCACGGAAGAGCTGTTCCTCAAGAGCTTGCGATGTAAGCTCCTCCTCTCCTTCCACCTCGACGTTCTGCGTGCGCGTGGATCCCGGGTTGAACACCATGCGATTGCGCGTATACTGTTAATGGTATTCATACCTGAAGGCTGCCGGATTCAACGTTGCCCGGCGGGATGGGAACGGGCATTCCCTCTTGGAGCCCGATTTCCACGCAGAAACAAACCTGGGAGAGGACCGATGAGCAATCAAACAGGGAAAGCAAAAAAAGAAGAAGAAATTCCCCTGGCCGATGGTCGTCTTGGGCGGGGTGCTGTTGATCGCCGCCGCGTTCTTCTTCGCCAATCGACCTGGCATCAGCAAACACGGCAGCGGACCTCCGAAGATCGCCGTCGACCATCAGAAGATCGACTACGGGGACGTCCGCTTCGGCACCAACAAATCGTTCGACATCGAAGTGACCAATATCGGCGGGGCCGTATTGCGTTTCAGCCGGGAGCCGTATCTCGAAGTCCTGGCGGGTTGCTGACCGCCCGACTTGACCATCGGTTCGATGGTCCTGAACCCCGGAGAAAGCACGACGGTCACCTCCAGCAACTTTGTGATGAGTCCCGGCATGGGCGGCCCGCACGATTTCGCCGTGCATCTCGTGACAAACGATCCCCAAAACCCCGACCTCGTTGTGCACGTGTTATCCAATTGGAAGCCGTAATGCGTGGCATGTGACCGGCAAGTCCGAGCATCGACGGGATACGGATTCGGCCCGTCGTTGCGCATGGGATTGCACCCTTCCGCCTGCCTGATTCCGTTCGATCGACGTTACGAGGGGAAAGGGGCTCAGGAAGGGAGAAAAAAGATATCCGGAATCAACCAGTTGAAAACCTAAGCTGGTGCGAGAGGAGGGATTTGAACCCTCACGGTTGCCCACCGGATCCTAAATCCGGCGCGTCTGCCATTCCGCCACTCTCGCACACCCCGGCAGGTCTTTATTACGAAAAACAATAGTATATACAAATATTTCCGTGTGGCAAGACCAAATTCCCCGGACCGCAGAACCGATCACCGCAATCTTCACCCGAGCGCCCGGAATGGGGCTCCGCTGCCTCGGAGGGGCTCCTGCGTCCGCTCCCCGGGTCCCCCCCCCCCGGTTCCGGGCGCAGCAAGCCGAAGGAGTGGGGGTGCAGTGAGGTAAAGCGTAGCCGTGCGGGTTGACCGCACGGCGAGCCACGAACGGAACCCCCCTCCGAGGCGGCGGAGCCCCGATCCGGGCTCCCCGGTGACAAGAGCATGCGGCGGAGCGGACGCAGGAGGGGAATCTCAGGGAAGGCGGAGGATCCGGCGCGCGTTGGCGAGGAAGACCTTGTCGAGGACGGCGGCCGGGTACGCCTCGGCATCCCAGTCCCGGAAGAGCCGCTCGTAGGAAAGCACGGGGTAGTCCGACCCGAACATGACCTTGTCCTGAAGGCGCCCGGCGATTTCCTTCTTCAGCTCGGGCGTGAAATATTTCGGAGACCAGCCGGACGTCTCCATGTAGACGTTTGCCTTGTGGAGGAGAATGGCGATCATCTCG
Source organism: uncultured delta proteobacterium (assembly GCA_963811025.1). Lineage (GTDB taxonomy): Bacteria > Desulfobacterota > Deferrimicrobia > Deferrimicrobiales > Deferrimicrobiaceae > CSP1-8. Next base: position 101,487 of record CAWEPX010000031.1, on the reverse strand, counting down.
CTCTGCCACGGCCATGAGGGGTGGCACGCAATGATGGTGAGGCCGGGGAAATCGGCCGCGACATCGTCGAGATGGATCGGCTGGGTGTACTTCAGCTTGAGCCCCATCCCCCCCGGCATCCCCGCCCCCAACCCGGTGGTTCCGGTGTGGAACTGCACCGGGACGGACAGCTCGACGCACTTCTCGTAGAGCGGGTAGAACCGGCGTTCGTTCGGGAAGAACGCCTGGGCGACCCCCTGGAACTTCACCCCCGCAAGCTGCAAATCCCGGACGGCGCGCTCGAGCTCCCGGACTGACTCCTCCCCCTTCCACGGATCGACCGAGGCCCAGGCGCCGATAACCGAACCGGGAAACCGGTCCCGAACGGAGGCCACGTAATCGTTGGTCGTCGCCGGCAATCGCGTGGTCGTTTCCGCATCCCAGGCCAGGATCATCGCGCCCACTCCGGCCTGGCGGAACTCCCCGGCCATCTCCTCGTCCGTGCGGACACGGAAGGGCGTCCGGTAATAGGACTCGAGCGCCTCGAGATACGGTCGCATCGATTCGTACCAGGGGCGGGTGCTGGGGTGGGCGTGAACGTCGATTGCTCTCAAGAGGCTACTCGAGGAAGAGCCATTCCTTCAGGTCTTCCGACGCCTCGTCGAACAGCATTCCGAAAATATAGGATCCCTCCGGGTTCTCGGCCGCCCGGAACCAGACGACCTTTCCCGATACACGGATCGGAGATTTCCCTTCCGGGAAGATCGTCGCGTCCACACGGTTCCGCGTGGTCATGAGCGTGTCGTACATCACATGGATCCCGTCCGGACTGATCTTCGGCGTCACGACCGACATCCCCGCGGAGGAAAAATCCCTCGCGGTCGCCGTTACGGGGGACGACACCCGAACCGGCTGCTTGCCGCTCTTCACCGTGAACACAACCGTAGCCATACGCCGTTTCCTCTCTCTTCGTCTTCGTTCTCTGGAAAAAAGGGTCATCCCGGCGCGTTTTCCTTCTTCTCCTCGTCGAGACGGCGGAATCCCTCCAGAATCAACTGCATTTCGTCCATGTCGATCGTCCGCTTCTTGGTCGTCTGCCCGTGCGTGATCACGAACGCCCCTTCCTGCAGGCGCAACATCCGGTAGAAGGCATCCTCTCCCGCGATATTTTCGGTTTCGCAATGGGAAATGCGCCCGTTCGTGAAGTAGATCCGCCCCTCGTCGCGTTGCCCCGCCTTCAGGACCACGCATGCGGTCTTGAGGCCGAGGTGAAGCGTCTGGACGATATCGGGGACTCCGAGGTTCCTGAGATCCCCCACGACGCCCTGGCTGGGGCCGCCCCCGACCCCCGTCTTCCTCCGCTTGTCCCGCCGGATGATGTTCCGGATCCGCGCAGCAAGCTCCTTCAGGTCCACCGGCTTGATGAGGTAATCCTCCGCGCCCAGGTGAAGCGCCTCGACCTTCATGTTCGTCTCATCCTTCCCCGAGAGGAACAACAGGGGCGTGTCCCCGGCCCCGGGGAGTTCCCGCATCTTCCGGTACATCGCGATGCCGTCCATCTCCGGCATCACGACATCGGCGATCACGAGATCCGGTTGTTCCTTTTCCATGACTTCCAGGGCCTCGGTGGCCCTGTCCGTGACGACCACCTCGAACCCCTCGTTGACGAGTTTGAGCTTGAGGAGCGTCAGATAATCGACTTCGTCGTCGACCAGGAGGATTCTCGGCTTTGCCCCGACGCCGTGGTGGGAGAATTTCTGCTCCACCACGCGCGTGAAAATTTCGACGACCTCCGGGTCGAACTGGGTCCCCACGTTCCGGTGCAACTCCTCGATGGCCTCCTCCTTCTGCAGGCTCTTGCGGTACGGACGGTTGGCGGTCATCGCCGCGTAGGCGTCGACCACGGACAGGATCCGCGCGCCCAGCGGGATCTCCCGACCCTTGAGCCCTCCCGGGTATCCCTTCCCGTCGTACCTCTCGTGATGGTGCACGATGATCGGCTTGATCTTCCAGGGGAAGTCGATCGTCTCGAGGATCTTGGAACCGTTCTCGCAATGGGATTTCACCGTGTTGTACTCTTCCTTGGAAATCTCCTTTTTCCCGCTGAGGATCTCGTTCCGGATACCGACCCTGCCGATGTCGTGCAGCAGGGACGCCACGACGATCTCGTCCACCATCTCCTTCGTCAGTTTCATCTCCTCGGCGACGGTGCGGGCGTACTCCATCGTGATGTGCGAGTTCCCTCCGAAAAACGGGTCGTTGATCTCCAGCAGGCCGACAAGGACATCGATCGTCTCGATGAGGCACTTCTTCAGATGCTCGTCCGTCACCGGCGGCGCCACCGGGGCCCTGTCCTCCCCCGCCGCCTCGAGGATGTCGAGGAGCTCGCGCTGGTCCAGGATGAAATCGGAGGACCCGAACCGCAGGACGTCGTCCGAACTCCGGATGATCGTGAAAGAGGAAAGGATGATCACCCGGGATTTCGGAGACAGACGGAGAATACGCCGCTTCAGCTCCACGCCGGAGCAGTCGGGGAGGAACTGCTCGCACAGGATGAAATCGGGGACGGAGTTGGATACGATCTTTATGGCCTCCGCGCCGGAGCCCGCGAGCGACACCCGGTAGCCCGCGTCGGTGAAGAGGTTCGCCAGCATGTCCCGGACGCTTGCCTCGTTGCTGATGGTAAGGACCGATTTCTGCATCTTCTCTCTATACCGCCTTCACCGCCTGCCGGACGTCCTCGCCGGTCATCTCGGACGGTGCGGATATCCCCAGCATCATGAGAATCGTGGGGGCGATGTCCTCCAGCGCGCGGTCGCTCCTAAGCGTCATCCCCTTTCCCTGCGGATCGGCGAGGATCAGCGGGACGGGGTTGGTCGTGTGGGCTGTGTGCGGCCCCCCCGTATCGGGGTCGACCATCTGTTCGACGTTTCCGTGGTCGGCGGTCACGAGCGTCACGCCTCCCACCTCCCAGACCTTCTCCACTACACGGCGAAGATTCTCGTCCACCGCTTCGATCGCCCGGATCGCCGCGGACAGGATCCCGGTGTGCCCCACCATGTCCCCGTTCGCGAAGTTCAGTATGAGCACGTCGTGCCTGTCCGAACCCACCTCGACGACCGCCCGTTCCGCGACTTCGTATGCGCTCATCTCCGGCTGCAGGTCGTAGGTCGGAACCGAAGGGGACGGAACGAGGATCCGCGACTCTCCCGGGAACACCTTCTCCACGCCCCCGTTGAAGAAGTAGGTCACGTGCGCGTATTTCTCGGTCTCCGCGATCCGGAGGTTCCGGGTTCCCCGGGAGGCGAAGACGTCCGCGAGGAGATTGTTCCGGGCCTGCGCCGGGAACGCGACCGGCAGGGAGAAGGTCTCATCGTAGGAGGTCAAGCAGACGAACGTGAGATCCAGACGCTCGGGGCGGGGGAAGCGGTCGAAATCCTCCTGCGTGAGTGCGCGGGAGAGCTGTCTGGCGCGGTCCGCCCGGAAATTGAAGAACAGGACCGAATCCCCCTCGGAAATGGGCCCCACGGGCCGGTCGTCCTGCCTTATGACGACGGGTTCGATGAATTCGTCGGTCTTTCCCGCCTCGTACGACCGGGACACGGCGGCCACGGGATCGGAGCTCTCCTCCCCCTCGCTGCGCACCAATGCCCGGAAAGCCCGTTCGGTCCGGTCCCACCGGTTGTCCCGGTCCATCGCGAAATATCGCCCCGCCACCGTCGCCACCCTTCCCACACCGATCTCTTCCATCTTCGCCAGAAGGTCGCGAAGATGGTGGACGCCGCTGGTCGGCGGGGTATCGCGCCCGTCGAAGAAGGGGTGGACGAACACCCGCGAAAGCCCACGATCCTTCGCCATTTCGAGAAGGGCGTACAGGTGCGTGGGGAGGGAATGAACGCCGCCGTCGGAGAGAAGGCCGATGAGGTGGAGCGCCTTCCCGTTTTCCCGGGCCGTGTCCATCGCATGGCAGAGAACGGGGTTCTTCACGAACTCGCCGTCCCGGATCGACTTCGAAATACGGACGATGTCCTGGTAGACTACCCGGCCCGCGCCCAGGTTCAGGTGACCGACTTCCGAGTTTCCCATCTGACCGGCGGGAAGCCCGACGCGCTCCTCCGAGGCGTGGATGAGCGTGTGGGGAAATTCCGCCCAGAGCCTGTCGAAAAACGGCGTGTGGGCCAGGGCCACGGCGTTGGCCTCGGTCTCTTCCCTGTACCCCCACCCGTCCAGCACGACGAGAGCGACGAACCGCTGCTTCATATCAGATATTATAGAACACTCCTCTTCCCTCGTATTTCCCGGACGGCCCCAGCTCCTCCTCGATCCTCAGCAACTGGTTGTACTTGGCAAGCCGGTCGGTCCGCGAAGCCGAGCCCGTTTTGATCTGCCCCGTGTTCAGGGCGACCACGAAGTCGGCGATGGTACTGTCCTCCGTCTCGCCGGACCGGTGGGAGACGACGGCCGTCCATCCTGCCCGCTTGGCCATCTCCACGGCATCAATCGTTTCGCTGACGGTCCCGATCTGGTTCAGCTTGACGAGAACGGAGTTCGCGATCCCCTGGTCGATTCCCTTCCGGAGGATCTTCGGATTGGTCACGAATATGTCATCGCCGACGATCTGGATCTTCTTCCCCATGGCCTGCGTGAACAACCTCCATCCTTCCCAGTCATTCTCGGCGAATCCGTCCTCGATGGAGAGAATGGGGTATTGCCGGCACAGCCCCTCGTAGAATTTCACCATCCCGTCGGCGGATCGTTTCGACCCATCCGATTTCCGGAAGAAATACTTCCCCTTTTCGTAGAACTCGGAAGCGGCGGAGTCCAGCGCGATGCCGATCTCCTTCCCCGCCTTGTATCCCGCCTTCCCGATGGCCTCGAGGATCACCTCGATCGCCTCGGCGTTTGACCGTAGCAGGGGGGCGAAGCCGCCCTCGTCGCCGACGTTGGTGTTCAGTCCCTTCCCTTTCAGCACCTTCTTCAGGTGGTGAAACGTCTCCACACCCATACGGAGCCCCTCGGAGAACGATTTCGCCCCCACGGGCATCACCATGAACTCCTGGATGTCCACGTTGTTGTCGGCGTGGGAACCGCCGTTGAGGATGTTCAACATCGGGACAGGCAGCGTCCGGGCCCCAACGCCTCCCAGGTACTGGTAGAGAGGGAGGCCGCAGGTTTCCGCCGCCGCCCGGGCGACGGCCAGGGAGACTCCGAGGATGGCGTTCGCTCCGAGCTTTCCCTTGTTCTCCGTACCGTCGAGGTCGATCATCATCCCGTCGATGATCGCCTGTTCCGTGGCGTCAAAACCGACGAGCTTGGGTCCGATCACCCGGTTCACGTTCCGGACGGCCTTCTCCACCCCTTTTCCGAGGTACCTCTTCGGGTCGCCGTCCCGGAGCTCCACCGCCTCGCGGGTTCCGGTCGACGCTCCCGAGGGGACAATCGCCCGCCCCGCGGCTCCGGACTCGAGGTGCACTTCGACTTCCACGGTGGGGTTTCCCCGGGAGTCCAGCACCTGTCGACCGTGCACGTCCATGATCATGCTCATAAGAAAGTTCCTCCCATCGGGGATAGGTCAAGGATCAACAAGCTGCTTTCCTCCCCGTCGGACGCTCAAGACGGGGCAGGGAGCCATGCGAACCACCTTTTCCGCCGTACTGCCGAAGATCACGTGTTCCACCCCCGTGCGGCCATGCGTCCCGATCACGATGAGATCCGCCGCGACTTCCCGAGCCTTTCCAATAATTTCCTTGTATGGTATCCCCGTGGCGAGCACTGTGTCAAAGTCCCGGAACCCGGAGAAGTGGCGCGCGAGGAACGCACTCATGTTCTCCCGGGCGAATTCTTCCATCCGGCTGCGAAGCGTTTCGAGCGGAACTTCCCCGCGGGACATCGGGTCGAGAGTTGCCGGTTCGTCGAGCACGTGGAGCAACACGACGAGCGAGCCGAACTTTTCCGCCAGGAGCCTCGCCGCTTCGGCGGCCCCTGCCGAACATTCGGAGAAGTCCGTGGGCAGCAGGATCTTCGTGAACATGCTCCCTCCGGCAGAAAAAAAACCCCCGGTCGAGCACGTGGCCGGCCGGGGGTCGCTGTTTACCGTTGTCGGAAACTCGCTATCTTTTCTTTCCGCCGACCGCTTCCTTGAGGGACTTGCCGGCCGTGAACTTGGGAACCTTCGTCGCCTTGATCTTGATCTGCGCACCGGTCTGCGGATTCCGTCCCATCCGGGCTTTCCTGTTGCTGACGCTGAACGTTCCGAATCCCGTCAGGGCAAGCTTGTTCCCCTTCTTCAAGGCGCCCGTGACAGCGTCGGTAAACGCGTTTAGCGCCCCCTCGGCCTTGCCTTTCGGAATGCCAGCCTTTTTCGCCATGAACCCAACCAGTTCCGCCTTCGTCATCGCTATCCCTCCTGTCGGTTTGGGGTAAGATTCCTGATCCCCGGATGAAAGGTAACTGGGCTATCCACCAACGGCATAAATTTTATCCCATTGAATGCCGAAGGACACGGTAGTGTCAAGGCATTTTTCCGACTTCGCCCTCCCGCCGGGCCTTTATTTTCGGGCCTTCCGGAAGGATCAGACGATCACGGTCCTCCGCGCGGCGTTGCGCGGCAGGAGCAGTTTCACCAGAAGCATGCCCGCGAGAAATCCGCCGATGTGGGCCCACCACGCCACCCCGCCCGCGAGGGCGGACACATGGCCGATCGTCGCCGCACCGCTGAGAAACTGCATGAGAAACCAGATCCCGAGGAAGAAGAATGCCGGGATCTCCACCAGGGGGAAGAAGAAGAACAGCGGAACCAGCGTCAGGATCCGCGCCCGGGGGAAGAGCAGAAAATATGCCCCGAGCACGCCCGCGATTGCCCCGGAGGCCCCCACGTTGGGGACCATGGAGTTCGATTGCAACACGATCTGGGCCAGGAAGGAGAGGACGCCGCACGTCAGATAGAACAGCAAATACCGGCCCCGGCCCAGCGTATCCTCCACGTTGTTCCCGAAAATGTAGAGGTAGAGCATGTTTCCGAGCAGGTGTCCCCACCCGCCGTGAAGGAACATGGCCGACAGGGGCGTCAGCAGCTCCCAGGGATCCCCGGGGAACATATGCACGAAGCGGAACGGAATGACTCCGTAGGCATATGCGAAATCCGCCATCCGGCCGTTCAGGGTCAGCTGGTAAAAAAAGACGGCGGAGTTCAGGCCGATCAGCGCGTAATTGACAACCGGCGTCCGGAAGGAAGGGATCGTGTCCTTCAGGGGTATGATGGGAACGCTCCTCGTCGAGGGAATGTCATATTATGGTAGCGGGAGCAACGGAAATTGAAAAGTAGAGAGGATGGTCGGATAATAACAATTTATGCCTAGCGACCGGTTGCTGAGAAACTGCATCGCCCTGTCCATCCTGCTCCATCTGATCTTCTTGGTGCTGGCATCGGTGATCCGCTGGACCCCGCATCGAGCCGATAACGTGATGGTCGTGGACCTGGCCGATCTGCCGCGCTCGACCGAGTTTCTCCGCCCCCAGCCGGGAATCGTGGAGGGCGCCCGCCCGAAGCCTCCGCAGCCGCCTCCTCCCAAACCGCCCCGGAAAGAGAAGCCGCGCATGCCCACCCCTCGGGAACTCGTGAACCGCGTCCCCGACCTGCCCGTTAACCCCGAACTTCCGCCCGAGAAGGAGTTCCCTGTCCCGCGGCCCTCCGACAAGGTCGCCCGTGCGGAAGAGGCAAAACCCGCCCGGGAAGCTTCTCCTCCGCCCCGTTCGGCCAAGCCCAAATCCCTCCGCGAGATGACCCCCTCTTTGGGGGAGATGGTCATGGCAAAGGCGACGCCGCAGGCGGGACGGGGTGAGGAGACGTCTTCGGGAAGCGCCGTGGGAACGGGCGGGAAAGCCGTGGAGAAAGGGGCGATCTCCGAGGAGGGAGGGGGCGGCACACGCCTCACCGCACTGAACGCCCCGGAAATCCAGTACATCTCCTATTTCGCCAGCATCAAGCGGAAGATCGAGCTCGTATGGCAGTATCCGCAGGACGCGGCGAACGCGGGGATACAGGGGGAATTGACCATCGATTTCATCATCGCGCGGGACGGGAGCCTGGAATCCGTGCACATCCTGCAGGGTTCCGGCTACAAGATCCTGGACGACGAGGCGGTCGGATCGATCCGCATCGCTGCGCCCTACAACCCGATCCCCGAGAACTACACGATCCCTAACCTGCGCATTCGCGCCCACTTCATCTACCAAATGCACACGCTCAAGATCCGGTAGGAGGCCGCCTACTCCTCCAGCGGGAAAGACCGGTCGTACTCCTCGCCGGTCAGGAGGGTGGCCAGTTCCGCGGGATCCGATGAACGGATGGCGAGCAGCCACCCCTCTTCGAACGGGTCACCGGTGATCTTCTCGGGCGCCCTTTCCACCAGGGGGTTGACGTCGACAACGATCCCCGAAACCGGAGCCACGATTTCGCAGACCGCAAGCGACGACTCCACCAATCCGACCGGCTCGCCTGCCCGAACGTCGGTTCCAAGCGGGGGGAGTTCGGCAAAGACGACGTCCCCCAGGTAAGAGCACGGCACGTGGGTGAACCCCACACGGATGTCCTTATTGTTCTCCGGACGCGCCCACATATGGGTGCGAGCGTATCTGCGGTCTTCAGGGACGGGCAGGGGTCACACCGCCGCGGGCCTGCCGGTCCGCCGCCTCCAGGGTGTTGTGAAGGAGCATCGTGATCGTCATCGGGCCGACCCCGCCGGGCACCGGGGTAATCTTCCCGGCGACTTCCTTCGCCTCCTCGAATGCCACATCCCCGACCAGTTTCCCGTCCGAAAGCCGGTTGATCCCGACGTCGATCACCACGGCACCGGGCGAAAGCCAGTCCCCCCGTATCATCTCCGCCTTCCCGACCGCCGCGACCACGACGTCCGCCGACCGCACCACGGCGGGGAGATCCTTCGTGCGGGAATGGCATATGGTCACCGTTGCGTGCCTCGCGAGCAGGAGCAGCGCAACGGGCTTCCCTACAATGTTGCTCCTCCCGACCACGACCGCATGTTTCCCCTTGAGGGACACGGATTCGTGGTCAAGCATCTTCATGATCCCGAGGGGGGTGCACGGGACGAAGCACGGCCCCCCGGAAAGGAGCCGCCCGGCATTCACGGGATGGAACCCGTCCACATCCTTGTCCGGCGAGATCGCCTCGATTACGCGGGATTCGTTGATATGGTCGGGAAGAGGAAGCTGCACGAGGATTCCGTGGACTGCGGGGTCCGCGTTCAGTTCGGCGACAAGGGCGAGAAGATCGTTTTCGGGGAGAGTGGCGGGCAGATCGATCTGTTGGGAGAGCATGCCGGCCTCGTGGCACGCCTTTCCCTTGTTCCGGACGTATATCCGGGAGGGCGGGTCATCGCCCACCAGTACCGTCACGAGATTCGGCTTGATCCCCGTCCGGGCAAAGAATTCCTCCACCCTTTCCTTGATCTCGGCCCGGACGACCGCACCGATCGCCTTCCCATCGATAAGATGCGCCGCCATTTACGAAGTCCTCTCGCGGAAAATACGAAACTAATCGGCCTTCGGGCACCCTGCGCAGGCCGGCGCACCGGCCTCGCCGGCCGCGGGGCATTCCGGTTTCTTCTCCTCGCTCTTCCCGCGAGCGGCGCTCTTCCCGATGCCGTTCGCCTTGTTCCCGTAGTCGGTCTGGTACCAGCCGGTCCCCTTGAGGACAAAGGCTCCGTGAGACATCATCTTCTCGAGTTTCCCCCCGCAGGAGGGGCATTTCCGCAGGGGCGGGTCCTGAAACTTCTGAATCGCTTCCTTCACCTCGTGACATTTGCGGCACTGATACTCGTAAATCGGCACGTCCGTCTCTCCTTTAAAAAAGGGGGCCGGTCGCCCGGCCCCCCTCCGCTATGGACAAACCTCATTATACCTTTTTATCACATATCGTTCTAGTACATCCCGCCGCCGCCCGGGGGCATCGGGGGCATCTTCTCTTTCTCTTCCGGCTTATCCACGATCGCGCACTCCGTGGTGATCATGAGCCCGGCGACCGACGCCGCATTCTGGAGGGCGACCCGCGTCACCTTCGTCGGGTCGAGAATCCCGGCGGCCATCAAGTCCTCGAACATCTCGGTGGCCGCGTTGTAACCGAAGTTCCCCTTCCCGCTCTTGATCTTGTCCACGACCACGCCCCCATCCTGCCCCGCGTTGATCGCGATCTGCTTCGCCGGCTCGTAGAGGGCCTTGCGAACGATTTCGACGCCGGCCATCTGGTCGGAGTCAGCGAGCTTCACGCCGTCAAGCGCCTTGGCCGCCCGGATGTAGGCAACGCCGCCGCCGGCGACGATTCCCTCCTCCACCGCCGCGCGGGTCGCGTGGAGGGCGTCCTCGACACGCGCCTTCTTCTCCTTCATCTCGCTCTCGGTGGCCGCGCCGACGTTGATTACGGCGACTCCGCCGACGAGCTTGGCCAGCCGTTCCTGCAGTTTCTCCTTGTCGTAATCCGAGGTGGTCTCCTCGACCTGCGCCCGGATCTGCTTCACGCGCGCCTCGATGTCGGCCTTCTTGCCCGCACCGTCGATGACCGTGGTGTTGTCCTTGTCGATGACGACCCGCTTGGCCCGGCCGAGATCGGTCAGCTGGACCGCCTCCAGCTTGATCCCCATCTCCTCGGCAATCGACCTGCCGCCGGTCAGAACCGCGATGTCCTCCAGCATCGCCTTCCGGCGATCACCGAAACCGGGGGCCTTCACCGCGGAGCAGTGGAGTGTCCCGCGCAGCTTGTTGACGACCAGGGTGGCCAGCGCCTCCCCTTCAACCTCCTCCGCCACGATGAGAAGCGGCTTGCCCGAACGGGCGATCTGTTCGAGCAGGGGCAGCAGGTCCTTCATGTTGGAGATCTTCTTTTCATGGATCAGGATGTACGGGTCCTCGAGAATGACCTCCATCCGCTCCGGGTCGGTGACGAAGTAGGGGGAGAGGTAGCCGCGATCGAACTGCATCCCCTCGACGATCTCGAGGGTCGTCTCCATCCCCTTGGCCTCCTCGACGGTGATGACTCCTTCCTTGCCGACCTTTAACATCGCCTCGGAGATGATGTTGCCGATCGTGTCGTCGTTGTTGGCCGAGATCGTCCCAACCTGCGCGATCTCCTTCGGGTCCTTGGTCGGCTTCGACATCTTCTTGAGCTCCGTCGCTATCGAATCGACCGCCCTGTCGACGCCGCGCTTCAGATCCATCGGGTTGTATCCGGCGGCGACGAGCTTCGAGCCCTCCCGGTAGATCGCCTGCGCCAGAATGGTTGCGGTCGTCGTCCCGTCGCCCGCGACATCGCTCGTCTTGGAGGCGACTTCCTTCACCATCTGGGCGCCCATGTTCTCGTACTTGTCAGACAGCTCCACTTCCTTTGCGACCGTAACCCCGTCCTTGGTGACGAGGGGGGAGCCAAACGACTTCTCGATGATCACGTTCCGTCCACGGGGTCCCAGCGTCACCTTGACAGCATCCGTCAGGGCATCGACACCGACCTTTATCGCGGCGCGGGCTTCCGCGTCAAACTTCAGTTCTTTCGCCATCTTTTACTTCCTCCTTTTTATTGTTCCTTGTTCCGCAGGTTATTTCTTCTGGATAACCGCGAGGACATCGTCCTCGCGAAGGATCAGGTGCTCTTCACCCTCGATCTTGATGTCGGTCCCGGAATACTTACCGAAAAGGACGCGGTCCCCCGCCTTGACCTCGGGAGCCACACGGTTGCCGCTGTCGGTCACCTTGCCGGGGCCCACCGCCACCACGAGGCCCTCTTGAGGCTTTTCCTTTGCGGAGTCGGGGATGATTATCCCTCCCTTGGTCTTCGCCTCCTCCTCGACACGCTTGAGCAGAATCCTGTCCTGCAACGGCCTGACCTTCATGGTACCTCCTCCTTGATGAATCTTATGGGGTAGTTTGCCTTGCGGCGGTTAGCACTCACCCGATTCGAGTGCTAACAGAAAATATACTGCCCTGGGGAATTGGTGTCAAGAGGGAAAACGAAAAAACCTTAAAATCCTTTGCCTGTCAAGCAGTTACAATTTCTTCTTCGCCATCTCCTCCTCGAAGTATTTCCGATACAGAATATCCCACTCCCTCCCCCCTTCGGGGACTCGGCGGGAGAGTTTCGCAATCTTCTGCCGGGCGAAGGTGTCGGCCTCGGCCTCGATCCGCACATAGTGGCCGAAGGTCCTCTTCGCCTCGCGAAGCGCCTGCGCCTCGTCGGGGAAATCGGCGATGTCGTCCTTGTACAGCCTGTCGAGCACGAGGTGCGACAGATGGGAAATACGGTCCTCGCTCAGGCGCATACGTCCCTCCTCACAGTACGATCTTCCGCTCCCGGGCGAGGCGCTCCTTGATTTTCCGGAACATGAGGTGGGAACTGGCCTGCGAGCGCGCCAGCTCCCCGGAGTGCTTCTCGAGAATACTCGTAACCTCCCGGTCGAGCTCCTCTTCGCGCCCGAAATCCGCCATCACCTCGCCGACCATCTTTCCCAGGAGCACGTCTTCGTCGGCTTTCGGCCGGATCAATCCCTTCTCCTTCCAGCGGGAGAGGACGGTCCGGCAGATCCGGCGGATGTCCTCCTCTTTGACCTTCATCCCCGCCTCCTTTCCGGGGGGGAAACCCACGTCCGGAAATCGGAACCGATCAATCCCCCGCGACGGTATCTTTCCATCGAGACGGCGCAGGGGCAACTCCTTTCTTTTCCTGCCAGCGCGCGGGCCGCGGCGAGCGCCAGGGGAAGGATGGCGTTCTTCGCCCTCTCGACGCGTCCCTCCCCCGCCTTCTCCAGCATCCCCTCGAAGAGGACCCCTCGCCGGTAGGGCATCGGCCGCAAGCCTTCCGCGTAATTGGTGAGGTACGCCACCGGCGCGTAGCAGATCTCCAGTTCCCGCGCAAGGAACGCCTCGGGGCAAAGGGTCATACCGACCATGTCCGCCCCCGCCCGCGCAAGGAACCGCACCTCGGCCGGCGTCTCCAGGCGGGGCCCCTCGGTGCAGGCGTACGTGCCGCCGTCGAGGAGCCGCAGGTCTTCCGCCCCGCGTTTCCCGGCGTCCAGGAGGGACTTCCTGACCGTCCCGCAGAACACCGGGAACTGCCGGATAAAGCCGATTCCCCGTCCCTCGAAGAACGTCGAGGGGCGGTTCCGCGTGAAATCGAGCAGATCATCGGGGAGAACCAGGTCGCCCGGGCGCATCCTTTTCGAAACGATTCCCGGGCCGGACCAGGCGATGATCCGCTCGACACCGAGGGCTTTGGCCGCAAAGATATTCGCGCGGTAATTCACATACGGCGCAGTCCTGTCGTATCCACGCTCCCCGTGGCGGGAGAGAAAGAAATAGCGATACCCTTCCCGTTCGTGCAGGTGGACGGGGTTGGAGACGCCGTACGGGGTTCGCACGCGCCGCGTCCCCAGCCGGGAGCCCAGCGCTCCCTCCGGCAGGGAGTACGCCCCCGACCCCCCGAGAAGGAGAACCGCGGGGGGGACGGGGATTTTGCTCGTCTTTTCAGAACGATACCCGCACCCCGAGGCCGATCGTCCATCCGCTTACATCAACGTCCACCCCGTCGAACTCCGGCTTGGCGAAATGGTACTTCCCCTCGAAGTTCAGCGCAATCCGCGGGTTGAGCCAGGCATCCACGCCCATGGAGACATAGCCCCCGATCGCCGTGTCGTCATCGTTGATCCCCGTGGAGGGTTCATCGAGGGTGGCGAAGTAGAGCCCCAGCCCGCCGCCGACATACGGCTCCACGACCGGCTGGGGGAGGATGAGCCGTAACCCGAAGGTCAGGGGCGCCACCGTAACGTCGTCCGGACCCCGATCCGCGGAATACGCGGCGAACGTGCCGTCGACCGCCAGGATGGGGGAGACGCGGGACCCGATGCCGATGTCGAAGGCCCCTCCCGTGTCGTAGCCTTCGAGACCGCCGGAGTCGTCGTTCGGCTCGAAGATCCCAAGATGCCCGAAGAGGTACGTCTGCCCGTACACCGCGTGCGGAGGTGGAGGGACGGGCGCACTCCGCGGTGGCGGCTGCCTGCCGTATTTTTCATAACGGTCGTATTGCTGGGCCCAGACGGTCGATGTCATTCCCGCGCACAACAGCCCCACGAGAAACAGCAATGCCGATCTCCTCATTGCTCGCCCTCCTTCTCTCCCACTGGATTTCGGGAAACGGTTTCAGGTTACCCTCCGCCCTTATGGAAATAAAGAGGGCAATCTGATTATAATTACATTTCCAAAGCGTCTATACGAGCACCGGGAGGGAGATATTCATGATCATCGTCATGAAGCCGGGGGCACTCAAGAAGGACACCCGGACCGTCATCGGAAAAATCAAGGAAATGGGCTATACCCCCCACACGATTTATGGCAAGACCCGCAACGTCATCGGAGCGATCGGGGACGAGAGAGGAAAATCCGTCCTCCAGTCGCTCGAGTCCCTCCCCGGTGTGGACCGGGTGGTCCCGATCCTCAAACCGTACAAGCTGGCCAGCCGGGAAGTGAAACCCGAACCCACGGAGGTGAGACTCGCACCGGGCGTGAGCGTGGGGGGGAAGAAACTCCTCGTCATCGCAGGACCATGCTCCGTGGAGAGCGAGCAGCAGATGATCCGAACGGCGAAGGCGGTCAAGGCGGCGGGGGCCCAGGTGCTGCGCGGAGGAGCGTTCAAGCCCCGCACCTCTCCCTACGCGTTCCAGGGGCTCGAGGAGAAGGGACTCAAGATCCTTCGCAAGGCCGGGGACATTGCCGGAATGCCCGTCGTAACCGAGGTGATGAACCCGATGGACGTCGAGCTGGTCGCCCGGTACTCCGACATCCTGCAGGTGGGGGCCCGCAACGTCCAGAACTTCTCCCTTCTGAAACGGATCGGGAAATCGAAGCTGCCGATCCTCCTCAAACGGGGAATGATGACGACGATCACCGAGTTTCTCATGAGCGCCGAATATTGTCTCTCGGAGGGAAGCCGCCGGCTGATCCTCTGCGAGCGGGGGATCCGCACGTTCGAGGACGCGACCCGGAACACGCTCGACCTCTCGGCGGTACCCGTGCTGAAGGAGCGGACCCACCTTCCCATCATCGTCGACCCGTCCCACGGAACCGGACATTTCCGATACGTCCCTTCGATGTCGTGCGCATCCGTGGCGGCGGGAGCGGACGGGCTGATGATCGAGGTCCATCCTTCGCCGGAAAATGCCCTGTCCGACGGCCCCCAGTCGCTGACCTTCGAGAATTTCGGAGCACTGATGGAAACGCTGCGCCCCTTCATCGCCGCGGCCGGCAGGACGATCTGAACACACCCCTCGCCGTGCGTACATGAAATCCCTCTTCCGCCGCCGCACCCTCCTTGCTGCGCTTGCGGGGCTCTTTCTCCTGCACGTGGCATACCTCTACGTCAAGGTGGGAGCCGGGCTCGCACGCGATGCCTGGGACGTCCCGTCGATCCTGTACGGCCGGGCGGCGGTCATCCGGCCGGGGGACCTCGTCGACAACCTGGGACTCCGGGGCAGACTGGACCGTCTTTCCTACCGGAAGGTTCCGGGCTCCCCGAACAAGCCGGGCACCTGGTCCGAGGAACAGGACCGGATCACGATCCACACCCGGGGGTTCCAGGCGGGTGATGTTGACCGCCCCGCCGTCCAGGTCGCAATCGGCCTGTCGGAGCGACGCGTCGCCACCCTGGAAACGTCGTCCGGCGACCCACTCGACGAGCTGGTCCTCGAACCGGAGGAGATCGCCCGGATCCTCGGGCCGAAGATGGAATCGCGCCGCCTGGTCCCTCTCTCGGCCATACCGATGCACCTCAGGAACGCGGTGCTCGCGGCGGAAGACTCCCGCTTCTACACCCACTTCGGAATCGACATCATCGGGGTCGCGCGGGCCCTGAGAGAGAACCTGCGGCAGATGCGAATCGTCCAGGGGGGGTCCACCATCACCCAGCAGCTCGCGAAAAACTTCTTCCTCACCCCGAAACGGAGTTTCTGGAGGAAGATCCGGGAAGCCGAACTCGCGATACTCATCGAACTCCGGTTCTCCAAGGAGGAGATCCTCGCGGCATACCTGAACAAGATCTACTTCGGCCAGGAAGGCCCCCGCGGGATATACGGGGTGGAGGATGCGGCGGATTTCTACTTCTCCAAGAGCGTCAGCGACCTGACCCTGGAGGAGGCCGCCCTTCTTGCGGGGATCATCCGGTCCCCCCACCGGTACTCCCCTCTTCGCATGGCGGATGCCGCACGGAGCCGCCGTAACTGGGTCCTCTCCCGGATGGCCGCTCTCGGGATGATTACGAAGAAGGAGGAGCAAAGGGCGCGCCTGACGCCGCTGCGGACGAACCCGCGCCGGGTCCCCGTAAAGATCGCGGAGTACTTCGTCGACTACATCGAGCGGGCAGCCGGGGAGACCCTGGGGCCCGGAAGACTCTCCCGGACCGGTTACCGGTTCTACACCTCTCTCGATCTCACGCAGCAGGCAGCGGCGGAAAGGGCGGTGACCGCGGGGCTGGCGGAATTGAGAGGGGGCAAGGCCCTTCCCCGGAAGGAAGAGGACCCGCTTCAGGCCGCGCTGGTCGCCGTGGACCCGGCCACCGGCGAACTTACCGCCATGGTGGGGGGGAGCGGCTACGGGGAGACCCAGTTCAACCGCGCCGCCGATGCCAGGCGCCAGCCGGGCAGCGCCTTCAAGCCGTTCGTGCTCCTCGCGGCCATGGAGCAGGCCGTGAACGGCAAGGGGAAAATCACGCTCGCCAGCCGGATCTCGGGAGAGCCGATTTCCGTCAAAACCCCGAACGGCCTGTGGACGCCCGCGAACTTCGAGAGGAAGGAATACGGGGAGATCTCGATCCGCAGGATGGTGGAAGAGTCGGTGAACACGGCAACGGTGCGTCTGGCATCCGACGTAGGCCTTCCGGACGTGATCGCCGCGGCCCGGGGGGCAGGGCTTACCAGCCCGATCCGTCCCGTTCCCTCCCTTGCGCTGGGGAGCTTCGAGGTCACCCCGCTCGAACTGGCTTACGCTTATGCGACGATCGCCTCCGGCGGGATCCGGTTCCGGCCCTTCACGCTCCGGGCGGTGACCGACAGCGAGGGAGATCTCCTGCGGGAGGAGGTCCCGATGCGGGAGAAGGCCGTGGATCCCCGGGCGGCCTATCTCGTCACCTACGCCCTGGAGGGGGTCCTCGACCGCGGGACGGGGCATGCCGCCCGGTTGGCCGGGATCGATTTTCCCGCGGCGGGCAAGACGGGAACCACGGATGCCTACCGCGACTCGTGGTTCGTGGGGTACACACCCGACCTGGTGTGCGCGGTCTGGGTGGGTCGCGACTCCGGGAACCCGACGGGGCTTACCGGCTCCTCGGGAGCGCTTCGGATCTGGACGAGGTTCATGAAATCGGTCTATCCGGCCGGGGGAAGATACGACTTCGCGACCCCCCCGGGGATCACCATCGCCGAAATCGACCCGGAATCCGGATACCTGGCGACATACGCCTGCCCGAAATCGTTTCCGGAAGCGTTCCCCGACGACCTGGTGCCCGTGCAGACGTGCCCGCTCCATCCTTCCCACCCGATCGTGGAAACGGTGCGCAAGGGGTGGCGAGGCCTCCGCGATTTCATCGATTCCCTGTTCCGGTGAAGAGGGACACGGCCGGCTTCGTTGTGATATAAGGTATTTTTTCGAGGAAAAGCCGGCGGAGATCCGATGGACTATAAAACCACGCTGAACCTCCCGCAGACCGGATTCCCGATGCGCGCGAACCTGACGCAGCGCGAGCCGGAAATCCTCTCCCGCTGGGAAACGGAGCAACTGTACCACCGGATGGTGGAGAGACACAGGGGGAACCCGAAGTTCGTCCTCCATGACGGCCCCCCCTACGCGAACGGGCACATCCACATCGGGCACGCTCTCAACAAGATCCTGAAGGACATCATTGTCAAATACCGCGGGATGTCCGGCGCCTGGGCCGAGTACGTCCCCGGCTGGGACTGCCACGGCCTGCCGATCGAGCACCAGGTGGACAAGAGCCTGGGGAGCAGGAAGGCGTCGATCCCCACCGCGGAAAAACGCCGCCTCTGCCGCGACTACGCCACGAAGTTTATCGACATCCAGAGGGAGGAGTTCCGGCGGCTCGGGGTCCTGGGCAACTGGGAAAACCCGTACCGGACCATGACGTTCGATTATGAGGCGGGGATCCTGCGGGAGTTCGGGCGGTTCGTGGAGACCGGTGCGGTGTACAAGGGGACCAAACCCGTGTACTGGTGCCTGACCTGCCGGACGGCCCTTGCGGAGGCCGAGGTCGAATACGCGGACCACACCTCCCCCTCCATCTACGTGAAGTTCCCCTTCGCGGATTCACCGGAATCGATCCACCCGGCGCTTGCCGGCAGGAAGGTATCGTTCGTCATCTGGACGACCACCCCCTGGACGATTCCCGCGAATCTCGGGATCGCGCTCCACCCGGAATACCCTTACGTCGCGATCGAAACCGACGGCGAAGCGTACGTCGTGGCCGAGGGTCTCGCGGAGCGTTTCGCGAGCGAGGCGGGTTTGCCGAAGGTGACGCGCCTGGCGACCTTCGGGGCAGGGCACCTGGAGAGGCTTCGCTGCCGGCATCCCTTTATCGAGCGCGACTCCCTCCTGGTGCTGGGGGACTACGTCACGCTCGACGCCGGCACGGGATGCGTCCATACCGCTCCCGGACACGGGCGGGACGACTACGAGACGGGCCTCCGGTACGGGCTTCCGGTCTACGCACCGCTCGACGACGAGGGGCGGTTCACCCCCGACGTCCCGTTCTTCGGGGGAATGCAGGTGTTCGAGGCGAACCCGCGCGTGTGCGAAAAGATCGCCGAGGCCGGAGCGCTGGTCCGGGAGGACCGGATGACCCACTCGTACCCGCACTGCTGGCGGTGCAAGCATCCCGTCATCTTCCGGGCGACCAAGCAGTGGTTCATCTCGATGGACGAGACCGGACTGCGCGAGGATGCCCTCGCCCAGATCCGGAAGGTGAAATGGATTCCCGCATGGGGGCAGGAACGAATCGAGGGGATGATCGCGAACCGGCCGGACTGGTGCATCTCCCGTCAGCGGACCTGGGGCGTGCCGATCGCCATCTTCCGGTGCGAGTCGTGCGGACACCACCTCCTCGACGGGAAGCTGATCGAACACGTCGCCTCGATCTTCGAGAAGGAGGGCGCCGATGCGTGGTACCAACGCGCGGTGCCGGATCTGCTGCCTGCCGGGACGGTCTGCCCCTCCTGCGGGGAGTCCGCCTTCGGAAAGGAGACCGATATCCTCGACGTCTGGTTCGATTCCGGCGTATCGTACGCCTGCGTGTGCGAGGGGAAGGAAAATCTCGGCGTGCCGGTCGACCTCTACCTCGAAGGCTCCGACCAGCATCGCGGGTGGTTCCACTCCTCCCTGCTGGCGTCCGTCGGAACGCGGGGCGTCGCGCCGTACCTCGCCGTCCTCACCCACGGGTTCGTCGTGGACGGCAAGGGGGAGGCGATGCACAAGTCGAAGGGGAACGTCGTCGCCCCGGAGGAGATCATCCGGAAACACGGTGCCGAGATCCTTCGGCTCTGGGTAGCCGCCGAAGACTACCGGGACGACATCCGGATCTCGAAGGACATCCTCGACCGCCTGACGGAGGCATACCGGAAGATCCGGAACACGATCCGCTACCTGCTGGGGAACCTGCACGACTTTCTCCCCGAGCGGGATTTTGTCCCGTACGACCGCATGGAGGAGATGGACCGGTATGCCCTCCTCCTCTTCCACCGGCTCGTCGGGAAGGTCCGGAAAGCTTACGAAAATTACGAGTTCCACGCGATTTTCCACTCGGTGAACAACTTCTGCTCGGTGGACATGTCCAGCTTTTACCTGAATGCCCTCAAGGACCGCCTCTACTGTTCCCATGCGGACGATCCGGTCCGCCGGTCCGGGCAGTCCTCGCTGTTTACGATCGGGCGCGACCTCCTGTCCCTCATCGCCCCCGTTCTCTCTTTCACGGCGGAGGAGGCCTGGGGATTTCTCCCCGTCTACCCCGACAAGCCGGAAAGCGTCTTCCTCACGGACATGCCGGAGGCCAGGGATCTGCCCGGCGGGGACGAGATCGCGGATCGGTGGGAGCGGATCCTGGCCGTTCGAACCGAGATCGCCCAGCCGCTCGAGACGGCGAGGAAGGAGAAGCGTATCGGAAGCGACCAGGACGCGTTCGTCACCATCTCTCCCGGGCCGTTCTCCGACCTCTTCCAAAACCATCTGCCGAAGATCCGGGATGCACTGATCGTGTCCGGCGTTACGGTCGGCGAAGTTTCCGGCCCCGATGCCTACCGGAGCACGGCCTTCCCGGGACTCGCCGTCCGGGTGGAGAAATCCCCCTGGAGAAAATGCGAGCGGTGCTGGAACCACGCTCCCGAGGTCGGAACCGTGCCTGCCACACCCGAGCTCTGCGGCCGATGCGCCGCCACGACCCGCGCCTGACGAGCCACCTTGCACGGCCTTCGCAAATTCGCCGTCCCCGCCCTGGCCGCCGGAGGGCTTACGCTTGCCGACCAGATCACCAAGGCCTGGGTCGTGTCCTGCTTCAACCTGCACGAGGCGAGAGCGGTCCTCACCAACTTCCTCCACATCGTTCACGTACGAAACACCGGAGCCGCGTTCGGGCTCCTGTCCCGCCTCAATCCCAAGTGGGTGCACCCTCTGCTTGTCGCGGCCACTGTGTTCGCCATGATGGCAATTCTCGCCTACATCTACTTCCTCCCGCGCCGGGGTCCCGCGCCCATCGGTCTGGGTCTTATCCTGGGGGGAGCGATAGGAAACCTGATCGACCGCGCCCGGCTCGGATACGTGGTGGACTTCCTCGACGTCCACTGGTACCAGCATCACTGGCCGGCTTTCAACGTGGCCGACATCGGGATTACCGTCGGCGTTTTCCTCCTGATCCTGGACCTGCTGTACTGGTCGAAAGAGGACGAGAACACGACCCATCCTGCATGAGGCGGCGCCCCGCGCCCCGCTTGTGCCTCTCCCCCGCGATGTGTATACTGCATACAGACTCAGAAAGCCGTGTGGACCATTCGGAGTGATGCCGCAGAATGCACGCAGACAGGACACCCCTCCCCGGAGGAAACGCTTCCGCGCACCCCTCGCGCGGGCCTGACCCGACCGTTCCGGCACCGACGAACTCCCAGCGGGTCGTTCCCAAGGGCGTGCGTTGGTACAAGAGCATCGAATTCAAGATCATACTTTCCGTGGCCATCACCACCCTTACGGTCAACGGATTATTCACCTTCCTGTATCTGGATGTCCAGGCAAGGCACCTCGATGAGACGATCCTCAAGAACGCCACCCAGCTGAGCGAAACGATCCGGAAGTCGATCCAGTACGACATGCTCGTGAACCGCAAGGAGAACGCGTACCGGATCATGGAGACCATCGCGGAACAGGAAGGGATCGAGAAAGTCCGGATCTACGGGAGCGAAGGCGCGATCCTCTTCTCGACCGACAAGAGCGAGCGGGGAACCATGGTGGACAAGAAGGCGGAGGCCTGCTACGCGTGCCATGCGAAGAACACCCCCATCGAGAGACTCGCCACACCGTCGAGGAACCGGTTCTTCTCTTCCGGAAAGGGATACCGGATTCTCGGTATGATCAACCCGATGTACAACGACCAGGACTGCTCCTCCGCGGAATGTCATGCCCATCCGGCGTCCCAGAAGGTTCTCGGCGTGATCGACATCACGATGTCGCTGGCGGGGGTGGATGCCGAGATGCTCTCCGCCCGCCGCCAGACCATCGTGTTCAACCTCATGTCGATCCTGTCGATATCGGTCATCGCCGTAATTTCCCTGCTGGTGTTCGTGGGGAAGCCGGTCCGCCAGCTTGTCCACGGGACCAACCGGGTGGCCCGGGGAGACCTGCACCACGTCATCCCCATCGACTCCGATGACGAGTTGGGACACCTCGCGCGGTCGTTCAACAAGATGACGGAGAGCCTGCAGCGGGCGAACGAGGAGATCCACGAATGGATCCGGACCCTGGAACAGAAGGTCGAGGAACGAACCAAGGAGCTCAAGGACGCCCAGTTCCAGCTTCTGCATACGGAGAAGCTGGCCGCGGTGGGAAAGATCGCGGCGACGGTGGCCCACGAGATCAACAACCCGCTGACCGGAGTCTTCACCTACATCAAGCTGATGGAGAGGAGGATCGAGGAGAGGAACTACGGGCCTCACGACATGGAGAAGTTCCGGGAGTACCTCTCCACCATGAGCCGGGAAGTCCAGAGGACGAGCGCGATCGTCCACAACCTGCTCGACTTTACCCGCCCGAAGGAACCGAGCAGGAAGATGGTCAACATCAACGCTCTCGTCGAGGAATCGCTCAATATCGTCAGGAACAAGTTGTCCATCGCCAACATCGCGGTGGAAATGAGGATGGATTCCCTGCCGGAGATCCAGGCGGACTCCGCGCAGATGAAACAGGTGTTCATCAATCTCATCATCAACGCCTGCGAGGCCATGGAGGGAGGAGGAACACTCACCATCACGTCCCGGCACGACGGGACCCGGAACACGGAGACGATCTCATTCGCCGACACCGGCACCGGGATATCCCCCGAGGACCTGCCGCGGGTGTTCGACCCGTTCTACACCACCAAGGAGAAGGGAACGGGACTGGGGCTTTCCGTCGTCTACGGCATCGTCACAAGGCACAACGGAAGGATCGATGTCAGAAACCGTCCCGAGGGAGGGACGGAGATGATCGTCACCCTTCCTGTGACCTGAAAAAGGACAGGAGAAATCTACGACGCCATCTACATACGGCCGGTGGGGATGATCCCGGATGCCATGCTCCGGAAATTGCGGGACCACCTGCATGACTATCTCTCTCTCCCGGTGCGGGTAACGAGGAACATGCCCGTGCCGGACGGGAGCTACGAAAGGAACAGGAACCAGTACAATTCCACCCGGATCCTCGGGGAGATCCTCAGGCAGGCTCCGGCCGACGCGATCAAGATCGTCGGGATCATCGACAAGGACCTGTGCATACCGATCCTGACCTTCGTCTTCGGAGAAGCCCAGCTGGGGGGGGTGGCGTCGATCGTTTCGATCGCCAGACTACGGCAGGAATTCCACGGGCTCTCCCCCGACGACGGGATCCTGTTCGAACGTCTGGTGAAGGAGGCTCTTCACGAACTGGGTCACAACTTCGGGCTCATTCACTGCAGCGACCGGGAGTGCGTCATGTATCTGTCCAACACCGTACGGGACGTCGACAGGAAGAAGACCGTCTATTGCGGAAGCTGCGACACCGCGTTGTATCTGAAAAGCGAAACATGGAGGGTATGACCATGGAACCGAAGGTACACATCCTGATCGTAGACGACGAGGAGATCGTCCGGGAATCCCTGGCGGGCTGGCTGGGGGAGGACGGGTACGACGTGGGGGTCGCCGAAAACGGAACCCGGGCTCTGGAGCGTCTTCCCGAGAAGGACTGGAACCTGGCCATGGTCGACCTGAAGATGCCCGGCATGGACGGGATTGAACTGATGGACGAGATCCGGAAGGTAAAGCCCGAAACGATCGTCATCATCATGACCGCCTACGCAACGGTGGACACCGCAGTTCAGGCAATGAAGAAGGGCGCCTACGACTACATCGTGAAGCCGTTCAACCCGGAAGACCTGTCGATGACGATCCGGAAGATCATCGAGCACCAGAAGCTGGTGAAGGAGAACATCTATCTCCGGAAGGAACTGAAGAAACAGTACCGGCTCCACGACTTGGTGAGCAAGAACCACAAGATGATCGAGATCTTCGAACTCGTCAAAACGGTAGCGAAGAGCAACTCGATCGTTCTCGTCCAGGGCGAAAGCGGAACCGGAAAGGAGCTTCTGTCGCGCGCCATCCACATGGAGAGCCCCCGGCGGGACGCACCCTTCGTGACGGTATCGTGCGCCGCCCTCACGGAGACTCTGCTGGAGAGCGAACTGTTCGGGCACGAGAAAGGGGCCTTCACCGGGGCGGACCAGGTAAAAAGCGGGAAGATCGAACTCGCCAAGGACGGAACCCTCTTCCTGGACGAAATCGGCGACATCAGCCTCAAACTGCAGATGGACCTTCTGCGCGTCATCGAGCAGAGGGAATTCCGGCGCGTCGGGGGAACCCAGCTCATCCCCATCACCTCCCGGATCATCGGCGCCACGAACCGGGACCTTGCAAAGGCCATCGAGGAGGGAAAGTTCCGGGAGGACCTCTATTACCGGCTCAACGTCATCTCCGTCCATATCCCGCCTCTCCGGGAAAGGAAGGAGGATATACCGCTCCTCGTGGAGCACTTCCTCGACCGGTTCAACATCGAGATGGGGAAGACCGTCGACGGGCTGGCCGAGTCCGCCATGCGTCTGCTCATGGACTACGGATGGCCGGGAAACGCCCGCGAGTTGCGGAACGTGATCGAAAGGGCGATGGTCGTCACAAAGGGGAGGATCATCGTCGACGCCGACCTGAGCCTTCCGCAAGCCTCCGGGATATCCGCGGACGCAGGACAATCGTGGCAAATCCCTATCCGAAATGGAGAAAGAGCATATCCGCCTGGTCCTCGCCGCGAACCGCTGGAACATCGTCCGATCCGCCCAGGTTCTCGGGATCGACCGCGTTACCCTCTACAACAAGATCCGGAAATACGAACTGAAGAAGGAACCGGTGTTGAATACCTAAACTGGCTGTAACTATATTCAACATACTAACCTATCGAAAAAACAGGAGATAATTTTTCAACAGGGAAACCGTAGACGTTTCTCTACATATCCTTCCCCTGCCGATCGACCATCCGCCTCGCTCCTCTTGTCGAAAAACACCAGGTTTTCCGATGCATATATTGCCATTCCACCCCTTCTCGACCACGATGGCACGATCGTTGCCATATTCGGAGGCAAGAGAGGAGGTGGAAAAAATGGCATACATTATTCTCGCGTTCATCTACCTCGTCGTTTGGGCGTGTGTCAGTCTCCGGACGGCATGATGAATCTCGCCGCGAAGCAAAGGAGTGCGCCGATGGGAGAGGAAAAGTGTCCATTTCTGGAAATGACAACGGTTAGGTTTTGCAAGGCGGTTCCCGTCAAGAAGATGATCCCGGTCGACCGGTCAACCTCGGAGAAAGGTCTTTGCCATACAGGGAAATACCGCCTCTGCCCCGCCTTCCGGGAGATCGACGGCCACGAAAGCGCAACGGATACCATACGGGGGTTTTCGCTCCGCCCCGACTACTACTACCATCCCCGGCATCTGTGGGTTTCCCCGGGGAAAGAGGCGGAGACAGAGTCAAGGGTGGGGATCGACGATTTCACGCAGCGGCTCGTCGGGAAGATCGACCGCGTTTCCCTCCCCCCGGAAGGATCCCACGTGAGGGAAAACAACGTCTGCTTCCTTCTTCACTCCGGAGACAGGACGGCCCGCATGGTGGCGCCGGGGGACGGTATCGTCGGGACGATCAACAAGAAGGTGGTCGACGAGCCGGGAACGATCAACCGCGACCCGTACGAAGAGGGGTGGATATTCTCCCTGCACCTTGCCGGGGAGCACATCCCCCGCCTGTACCACGGAGGCGTCGCAAAGCAATGGCTCGAATGGGAGGTGGAGAGGCTCCACCGGCTGTTCAGCAGCGACCTGGGGATCACTGCGACAGACGGGGGAGACACTCTCGCGGACATCAGCAGCCGATTGAACGAGGCGCAATGGGGCAGGATCGTCGCCCTGTTCCTCGGATAGGGAGGTGATGGAAATGGTACCCATTCTCGTACTTCTTACGATCGCCGCCTTCCTCCTCATCGAACTCGCGTACCGGATGTGGAGCCGAAGGGCGAAAGAACAGGCCGGAGAGGCCGTTCCGGCGATGCGGACCACCCTCCTGCCGGTTGCGTTGCCAGAGTTCCGTCTTCCGGGAGGATTCTTCTACCACAGCGGGCATACGTGGGCCCACCTCACGCCGTCGGGCGAAGCGCAGATCGGCCTCGACGACTTCGCGCAGGGGGTCATCGGGAAGATCGATCGGATCGAGCTCCCGCGTCCCGGGACACTGCTCCGGCAGGGCGAGAAGGCGTTCTCCGTGGTCCAGGGGAAGAAGAAGATCGACTTCGTTTCCCCCGTCGACGGGATCGTCAACGCAGCGAACGACGACGTGAACGCGGACATCGGCATGATTGAGAAGGACCCGTACCAGGCGTCGTGGCTTCTCGCCGTGATGCCGACCAATATCACGCAGAACATCAAGAAGCTGCGGATCGCGAAGGACGCAGCGAACTGGCTCGAGAGGGAACTGATGGTCTTCCTCGAGTTCATCACGCTCCACCGGGCAACGCCGGCGGAAGTGGGGATCACGATGCAGGACGGAGGCCACTGCATCGAGGGAGTCATGGAAAAGATCGATGGGGAGCTCCTGCAGCTCCTGGTTCGGAAGTTTTTCCGGTAGGGGCCCCGGCCGAACAAGGCCCCATAACGACAGGAGGCAAACCGATGAGTGTGAACCGACGGGATTTCCTGAAATTTGCCGGCATGACGGGCTGCAGCCTGGTCGCAGGCGCTCCCCGGCGGTCGGAGGCCGCGGTAAAAAGCATCGAGTTCTACGGACTGCTGATCGACACGACGAAATGCATCGGCTGCCGCAGCTGCGAGGAGGCGTGCAACGTGCAGAACAAGTTGCCCGCGCCGGAGGTTCCCTTCTCGAGCGACAGCGTCTTCGAGAAGAAACGGGATACCTCCCCCGGTGCGTTCACCGTCCTCAACCGGTTCCCGAACGAGAAGGACCCGGACAACCCCGTCTTCGTGCGGAGGCAGTGCCTGCACTGCTGCCAGCCGGCCTGCGCCTCGGCATGCCTGACCAAAGCGATGGAGAAAACGAAGGAAGGGCCGGTCATCTACAACAAGGATCGTTGCATGGGGTGCCGGTACTGCATGATCGCGTGCCCTCAAGACATCCCGAAGTTCGAGTACGAAAGCGCCTTTCCGTACATCCGGAAATGCATCTTCTGCTACGACCGGCTGAAAGCGGGGGAGCGCCCCGCCTGCGTGGATGCATGCCCCGAAAACGCCACCATCTTCGGGACGAGGAGGGAACTGCTGGAGATCGCAAACTCCCGGATCTACGAGAATCCCGACAAGTACGTCCACCACGTCTACGGGGAGCACGAGGTCGGCGGCAGCGGGACCATGTACCTCTCCGCCGTCCCGTTCGAGAAGCTCGGGTTCCGGACCGACCTGGGAACGACGCCCTACCCGGAACACACGTCGGGATTCCTGTTTGGCGTCCCCCTGGTATTCGTTCTGTGGCCGTCCATACTCATCGGCCTCAACTACCTTACCGAGGACAGAAACAAGGAGAAAACCCATGAAGAGGAAGAGTAACGACCTGGGAAGGGCGCAGAAAGCCCTTCATGGCGTCCGCGAATTCGCGCGGTTCCTCGCGGCCGAGATGAAGCCGAAGGGAAAGGTCTTGACCCCCTTCAACGTCATCACCGGCACGATTATCGCCGTAGGCATCGTCCTGATCGCGATCCGGTTCTACCTGGGGCTCGGAGCGGTCACGAACCTCTCCCAGGACTATCCCTGGGGGATCTGGATCGGGTTCGACGTGATCACGGGCGTGGCGTTCGCCGGTGGGGCCTACGTGCTGACCTTCGTCGTTCACATCATGAAATTCGAGAAATACGAGCCGATCGTCCGGGTGACAGTCCTGAACGGCTTTCTCGCGTACGTGTTCTACGCAGGAGCGCTGCTCCTCGACCTGGGGCGTCCCTGGAACGTCGTCAACCCGATCATCGGCAACTCGTTCGGGCTGAGCTCGGTCCTCTTCCTGGTTGCCTGGCACTTTCTCCTGTACATGATCTGCGAGTTCCTCGAGTTCTCCCCGGCCGTCGCCGAGTGGCTGAACTGGGAAAAGGCCCGCCGGGTCGTGGAGAAGCTTACGATCGGGGCCGTTATCTTCGGCATCACCCTCTCCACGCTCCACCAGTCCGGGCTGGGGGCGCTCTTCCTCCTGGCGCCCGCCAAGATCCATCCGCTGTGGTATTCGCACTTCATCCCGGTCCTGTTCTTCGTGTCGAGCATCTTCGCCGGCCTGTCGATGGTGATCATCGAGAGCACATTCACCCACAAGATCTTCCATGACCGGATCGGACCCAGGCTGCGCGCCTCCCACGACGATATCCTCCTCGGTCTCGCCAAGGGGTGCATCGGCGCACTGTTCGCATACCTGTTCCTGAAGGTCATCGTCCTGGTCCACGGCGGACATTGGGACCTGCTCGCCACGCCGATGGGATACTGGTATCTGTTCGAGGTCCTGGGATTCGTGGTGCTCCCGATCTTCCTGTTCGGCGCCGCGATTCAAAAGCGCAACGTGAAACTCGTCCAGTTCACGGCGTTCCTCACGGCGTTGGGGATCATCCTCAACCGGCTGAACGTATCCGTCATCGCGTTCAAGTGGTATGCGCCGGTTCGGTACTACCCCTCCTGGATCGAGATCTGGGTGACGCTGGCCGTCATCAGCATGGAACTTTGGGCGTTCCGGTGGGTAATCAACAGGATGCCGGTCTTCAAGGAACACCCGGCAGCAACGGAAGTTAGTGAAGAAATCAGCCCCGTAGGGGAGGTGGTGAAATGGAAGGCTTCAGCTTCGTAGACATCTATGCCACGAAAGGCATCGAGTATCTGATCGTCATCGGGTTCCTTGCCACGTTCGTGTTCTTCTGCCGGTACCTGGCGCTCCGGACCGAGGAGCCCGGGTCGAAAAAGGGCCCCGTGGAGTTCGTCGAGTGGTTCCGGGTCCCCGGGGATTTCCACTTCCACCAGGGGCACGGCTGGGTGAAGACCGGGGAGGATAACGTCGCCCGGTTGGGAATCGACGACTTCGCCCAGAAACTCGTCGGGAGGGTCGATTCCATCGACCTGCCCCCCGTCGGGTCACGGCTTTCCCAGGGGGAGAAGGGATGGGTCCTCACCGCGGATTCCCGGGCCATTCCCATGCTCTCCCCGATTGACGGCGAGGTCGTAGCCAGAAACGAGGAGGCCGTGCGGTCCCCGGAAATCGTCAACGAGGACCCGTTCGGAAAGGGCTGGCTGCTGAAGGTCCGGCCCGGGAGGCTCGCGGCGAACCGTACGGGCCTGCTTTCGGGACGGCTCGCAAAGCGGTGGACGGAAGAGGCCCTCCACGGTCTCCGTCTCACGATGGGGGGAACCCTGGGACCTCTCTATCAAGACGGCGGATCCACGCTTCCCGTGCATCAGGACGGCGGTACCCCCGTCGCGGGGATCGCCCGGGCGCTGTACGGAGAGGATTGGGTAATGAAGGTGAAGGAGCACTTTCACACGGACGGCATGGCCTGATGCCGTAACACGAACCGTTTCTCCGGGGTCGCCTCGGACCGCCCCCTGATCAGACATCCTTGCCGGGGCGACCCCTTCACCATCACATCCGGATACCCTTCTCACCTCCGTTCTTCGGCCGGCTTCCGGCCCTATCCGTTCGATCCACGGCCTTCCCGAATACGGACTGGAATCCTTCGTGGGCGGGATGGTCCCTGTCGAGCAGATAAAACTTGTATTGCCCTGCTGACCAGCCGCGGATAATTCCTGCTTCCTCCAGTTTTCTGATCTCACGAAGGACACTCTTCGTAGCGGTCCCCGTGTGTCGGGAGATCAGCCTCGGGTTCAGGGGTTCATCGGGATACCGGAAAAAAAGGGCGAGCGTCCGGTACAGCGCCCTCGATGAAAACAGTCTCTCGATCATGGTTGACGATCGCCTCCGTCCACTTCCCTGCATTCCCTTGTCGGACGGGATGGAATTTCTGCAAACGAGGGGCCAACCAGGAAACGACCGATGAGTACAGGGGGGGTCTTTTGTAAAAACCGGTGGCGATTCGCCACCGGTTTTCGAATAATACCCCCCCTACATCTCTATGGGAGCGCGCCGCCGAGGACCATCCGGATGGCGTGGTTCCCCGTGTCGGCGATGTAGACGTTCCCCCGGGAGTCGACGGCGACGGAAAGAGGGTCGTTGAGCTGGGCCGAGGTGGCGGGACCTTCGTCGCCTGAGAAACCTACTATCCCAATACCAGCAAATGTTCTGACTTTTCCAAAATAATCTATAAATTTAATGCTATTAAGTCCTTCTTCGCCAAAAAACAGTCTTCCGGTCTGAAAATCATAGTTGTTAAAAACAGGATATAAAGGAGTCATTGATAGAGGATCCATCCCCTCAGTAAAAGGAAGAACTGTAGAACTACCAACTTCCGTATATAATTTTCCTATAGCAAGGTTAACTCGCTTGATTTTATTATTGTCCATATCACACAACAACAGCCCATTTGACTGGATTGAAAAACTAATACTTGACGGATTACGAACGGGATAGAACAAACGATCCGCGCCTTCCTGGGTCTGGGCGGGCGTGTTGTCCGCCACGTAGTCCGTCCGGACGCCGCCCGAGACGAGGTAGACGCGGTTCTCCATCCCGTTCGTGTAATAGATCGTGTCGTCGTCCACGACGGCGAGGTCGGGCTTGGCGGCGGGATTGAAGATCCCTTTCTGCCCGTCGTATCTGATCGAGATCGCCCGGGTCGCCCGGTCGACCCGGAGGATCTGCTGGTCCAACGTAATAAGGTAGAGGTCGCCTGACGGCCCCATGTCGAGGTCGTAGACGGGGCCGATCGGGGCCGCGTCGGCGGGCTCCCCTTCCGTAAGGGTCCCCGAAGGGCCGCTCCCTGCGTAATGGGAGATATACCCGTACCGGTCGATCCTCCGGATCCGGTTGAACTGGGCGGAAGAAACGTAGACCGAGTCGTCCGGCCCGACCGTAACGGCGAGCGGCTGCCCCAGTAGCGCATCGATCGCCAGTCCGTCGTCCCCCGTATCCCCCGCCGTCCCCGCCCCGCCCGAAGGAGGTGCGCCGCACACGCGGACGACCGTTCCCCTGTCGTACATCGGAACCGCGACGGTTCTGCTCTCCCCGGCCGCAAGAGCCACTCCGTGGGCAAAGCCGCGGCCAAGAAGGGGGGCGTTGGCCCCCAGGGTCAGGGCGGTATTGTCGAATTCGTCCACTTCGACGGCGATCCGGTCCCCGGGGGGATTCCGGAGATCTTCCCGCGCCCCTGGGAGCGGTCGAACCAGACCTCGATCGGGGCCGGGATGTGGGGGGCGAGAACGCGAACAAGGATGCGGTTGTCGGGGTTCTTCAAGTAGGTTGGCCGAGCTTCCCCTGCTCCCGCCGCGCGAGCCCCTGGATCGGCCACCGGTGCCGAGGATGCCGCGGCGGATCCGTCCTGCGGGTAGGTCAGTCGCACCGAGAGCGACGCGTCATCCGTTCCGGAGCATCCCCCAAGGAGAATAATGGCGACGATCGCCGAACCCCACCACGGAAGACGTCGGATCCTTGTCGTCACCTCCCCTTCCCCGTTTCCTCCCGGGCGGACATGGCCTGCCCCCTGCCGGACCCCAGGAGGGGATCGAGGAATTCGAGGAGTTCCCCCCGCTCGACCAGGAGTTTGTAGCGCGATTCGAACAGGTCGAACGTGGCGTTGAACAGGACCACTTTCGCCTCGGTAACCAGGGCCTGCGCGTCCAGCACCTCGGTCGAGATGGCCAGACCCTCCCGGTACCGGTTGTTCTGGATCCGCAGGTTCTCCTCCGCCTGCCCGACGGCGACCTCCGCGATCGACTTCTTCTTCTCGGCCTCGACCACGGCAAGATGGGCACGTTTCACCGAAAGCGCGATCTCGTCCTGCAGAAGAGCGAGCTCCTCTTTCCGGCGCTCCACGCCAAGAAGCGCCGCTCGCTTTGCCGCCTCGTCAGAGAAACCGGAGAAGAGATTGATCTTCCCCCCGAGCAGCAGGGTGAAGGTGTTCGGGTTCGGGTTGTACGAGTTGCTGTCGTACAGGTATCCTCCCTCTCCGTACAAGGTGGGGGCGAACTCCGCCTGCGCCGCGGAAACACCCGCCTCCCCCTCGCGGACGGCGGCCCCCTGCGCCTTGAGCTCGGGGCGCTTTTCCATGGCGATGCGCACGCTTTCGGAAAGCGGTGGCGGCTCTTCCTCCGGGACGGGGAAATCGCCCGGCTCCGGAGCGACGGCTTTCTCCCCGGAAAACCCCATCCGCAGGGCGAGGCGGGACCGCGCAAGCTCCACCCGGTTCTCCGCCGTGACGAGTAGCCCCTCCTCCCGGGCGACCCGAACGTCGGCGGCCAACACGTCGTTTCGTGCCACCACTCCCAGGTCGTAGAGATCCCCCGCCACCTTCCGGTGTTCCCTCGCCGCCGCGAGCGACTCCTCCACGACCTGCCGGAGCTGGTCCGCCCGCCGTGCGTCCAGGAAGGCGGCGATCACCCCGAAGACGATCCGCTCCTTCGTAGCCTCGGACTTCCCCGTTGCGGCATCGATCCTCGCATCCGCCTGGGAGACCCTGGCGCCGGTTTTCCCGAAATCGAAGATCGTCTGGCGGGCGGTGACCCGGGCATTGACGACGGAGCTTTCCATCGTCTGGACCTCCATGCCCTGGATCAGGGCGGCCGGCGCGTCGGAATAGGTCCGGTAGCCGGCGTCCGCATCGAGACGGGGAAGCCTGCCGGAGGTCGCCTGGGTCCTCCCTTCCTCCGCAGTCAGCACATCCCGTTCGGCGATGCGGCCCTCCCGGGAGTGGGCCAGGGCGTGCCGCACCGCTTCGTACAGGGAAACGGAGGAGGGAACCGGGAGGTCCCCATTCCCCTGTGCCGACATGCCCCCGGCAGCGACAGACGGAACCAGGAGCGCGATAGCGAGGATTGCCGGGATCATCCGCATGCGCAATAGGATATTCCCACTGCTTCGGGAAAAAAAGGGGGAATCTCCGGCAGAGGGGGGAAAACGGGCGGGACCCGCGAAGGGGACCCGCCCGCTCACCGGAATCGTCGGTTTTAGCAGTCGAAATAGATGAAGAACTCGTGCGGATGAGGTCGCATCTTGATCGGATTGACCTCCGCGTCCATCTTGTAGTCGATCCACTTCTCCACAACGTCCGCGGTGAACACGTCGCCCTTCAGGAGAAAGTCGTGGTCCGCCTCCAGGGCCTTGAGGGACTCCTCGAGGGAAGCGGGCGTTGTCGGCACGTTTGCCAGCTCCTCAGGGGAGAGCGCGTAGATGTCCTTGTCCAGCGGCTCTCCCGGGTTGATCTTGTTCTGGATTCCGTCCAGCCCGGCCATGAGCATCGCGGCGAAGGCGAGGTATCCGTTGCAGGACGGGTCGGGCGTCCGGAACTCCAGGCGCTTGGTGCTCGGGGAGGCCGAATACATCGGAATCCGGACGGCGGCGGAACGGTTACGGCTCGAGTACGCCAGGTTCACCGGCGCCTCGAACCCGGGGACGAGCCTCTTGTAGGAATTCGTCGTCGGGTTGGAGAAAGCGCAGATGGCGCCCGCGTGCTTCAGGATGCCGCCGATGTAATGCAGGGCCAGCTTGGACAACCCCCCGTACTCCTCTCCGGAGAAGAGGGGCTTCCCCCCCTTCCACAGGGACTGGTGCGTGTGCATCCCGCTCCCGTTGTCCGCGTACAGGGGTTTGGGCATGAACGTGGTGGTCTTGCCGAACTTCCTCGCGACGTTCTTGACGATGTACTTGTACCACTGCAGAGCGTCGGCGCACTTCACCATCGTATCGAACCGGAGGTCGATCTCCGCCTGCCCGGCCGTGGCGACCTCGTGGTGCTGGGCCTCGATTTTCAGGCCGACAAGTTCCATCACCCGCACCATCTCGTCGCGGAGGTCGTGGAGGGAGTCGGCGGGAGGGACGGGGAAGTACCCCTCCTTGTGGCGCGGCTTGTAGCCGAGGTTGGGCCTCTCTTCCCGGCCGGTATTCCAGGTCCCTTCCTCGGAGTCGATGTAGAAGAACCCGTAGTGGGACGCCGTCCCGTAACGAATGTCGTCGAAGATGAAGAACTCCGCTTCCGGTCCGAAGAATATGTTGTCGGCGATCCCCGTGGACTTCAGGTACGCCTCGCCCTTCCGGGCGATGTTCCGCGGGTCGCGCGAGTAGGACTCCTTGGTGATCGGGTCCACGATATTGCAGATGAGGGACAGCGTCGGCCGCGTGATGAAGGGATCGACGATGGCGGTGTCGGAATCGGGAATGACGAGCATGTCGGAGGCGTGGATCGGCTGCCACCCGCGGATGCTGGACCCGTCGAACCCGAACCCTTCCTCGAAGTTGTCCTCCTTCAGCTCGTATATGGGAACGGCAAAGTGCTGCCAGGTCCCGACGAAATCCATGAACTTCAGGTCCACCATCTCGATCTTCTTGGTCTTGGCGAATTCCAGCACTTCTTTCGGGGTCATGTCTCCCTCCTTGGTTTGATTACGTCTCTTCCCGGCGGATCAGATCGCGTCCACTCCCCGCTCCCCCGTCCGGATCCGTACCACTTCCTCCACATTCGTCACGAAGATCTTTCCGTCGCCGATCCGGCCCGTTCGCGCGGACTTCTCCACCGTTTCCACGACCTGCGGGACCAGGTCGTCGGGCACGATCACCTCGAGCTTGATCTTGGGCAGAAAATCAACGACGTACTCCGCTCCCCGGTAGAGCTCGGTATGTCCCTTCTGGCGACCGAAGCCCTTGACCTCCGACACGGTGATCCCCTGGATGCCGATGTCGTTCAAGGCCTCTTTAACCTCATCGAGCTTGAACGGTTTGATAATGGCCTCGACCTTCTTCATGGCTCACCTCCCATCTTCTGATGCGGAGCAATAGGCGTACCAACGGACCAATCGACGTCCTCAACAAGGCAAATCACAGGGAAATCCCTTTTCATTCCGGAAGAGTTCACCACGTCTTGCCCAGGGGAGAGGTGGCAAGATCCGGCGTACGGTGATAGAATTTCTGCCCATTCCGTTGTCAGCCTGTGCCTGTTATTTGGGCACCAATGCCCCGAAGGGAGGGTCCATGGGCCATCACCTCATCGTAGACGGGTACAACCTCGCCCGTTCGGGGGCACTTTTTCTCTCGGAAGATCCCGCCGGGCCGGAGGGACGCGAGGAACTGTGCGCCGTATTGTCCGGGTACGCCATGGCGAAGGGATTCCGGCTGACGGTCGTCTTCGACGGCCGGGGGGCGGAAGGCCCGCATCGGAGCCGCCAATCCTTCAAGGGCGGAACCGCGGTGTTCTCCTCTCGCTCGGAAAGCGCGGACGACGTGATCCGGGACCTTTCCCGGGGCGCGCCCGCCGGCACGATCGTGGTCACCTCCGACAGGGGTCTGGGAGGGACCCTGCGGGGGCGCGATGCGACCGTTGTCTCCTGCGAGGAGTTCGCCGGCCGCCTGGCCGCCTTCCAGATGGAGGAGACGAAGGGGCCCGTCGGCGAGGAACCGGACGAAGGGCGAAGGAGAGGAAAGAAAGGCGAAGGGCAGAAAAAGAAGAAACGGGAACGCGCGCGGAACAGACTTCTGCGAAACCTCTAGCCGAATTTCTTCTCCTCGCCCGCCACCAGCAGCGAAATGTTGCTCCGATGGGTGTAAAAAACCAGGAACGTCATCCCGAGAGAGAGGGTTACGTAGTGTCGGGACGTGGCGAGGAGCGCCATCAGCGGGGGGAGAGCCAGGGCCGCGCAAAGCGAGGCAAGTGAAACGTACCGGGAGAAGTAGACGACGAGGGAGAAGAGGACGACGAGGATGAACGCGGTGACGGGAGAGAGGAACAGGATGATTCCCAGCGCGGTGGCCACCCCCTTCCCCCCGCGGAAATTCAGGTAGACAGGGAACACGTGACCGAGGAACACGGCCGCCCCCACGGCGGCCAGCCAAAGGTCCACGCGCCCCTCGAGGAAAACATTCGCAAGGCTCATGGCGAAGATCCCCTTGCCGAGGTCCAGAGCCAGTGTCAGGATTCCCCCCGCTTTCCCGACGGCGCGGACCACGTTCGTCGCACCGATGTTTCCCGAACCCACCGCCCGGAGGTCAACTCCCGGGTCGAACAGGCGAGCGACCAGGATCCCGAAAGGGACCGATCCCAGAAAATAGGCGAATGCGACGAAGGAGACATCCCGGACCACGGAAGGGTTCATTATCGCCCTTTGGCCAGGAGTCCCTCGACCACTTTGACTTTACGGTCCATCCGCCATTTGCCTCCCTTGCGGATGTCCACCTTGATGCTGAGCGAGATCCGGCGACAATCCTTCTCCAGCGCCCTCGTGCAGGCGCGGATAAGGCCGAACACATTGTCCCAATTCCCCTCCACGATGGTCCCCATCGGTGTCAGTTGGTTCCGCAGCCCGCTCCTGCGGATGATGCGGCTTATCCGGGCCACATAGGGCGACAGGGACTCCCCCTTGCCCACGGGGACCAGGGTAAATTCGGCCATGACCATATCGTTTCCTCCTGGCGGGTATCGGACTTCCCGGATTATACCAGAACAGGCTGCGATGAGCGGCGTTGCGGAAACACGCGGGGGGCGAAGGAGGGGATTTTCGGACGGGGGAAAGGGATCCGGGCCTTGCGCGGTCAGGTCTCCTCGGCCTCCTCTTCGGTCGTCCGGGCCACGCCGGATTCGAACGCGGCCCGCTTCACGGCTTCGGCAACCGCCCGGTGCATCTCCATGTCGAGGAGGGAAGGAACCAGTTCCCCCTCATGGGCGAACGCGCCGATGGACTTCGCCGCCGCGATCTTCATCCGGTTGTTGATCTTGCGGGCCCTCGCGTCGAGCGCCCCCCGGAACACGCCGGGAAAGGCGAGGGCGTTGTTCACCCCCCGCCCGTCGGCCGCAAAAGCGGCGCCGGCCGCGCGCGCGTCATCCACGGATATCTCCGGATTGGGGTTTGTCAGGGCCAGGATCACCTGTCCTTTCTTGACCATCTCCTTCTTGATGAGGTTCGGCACGCCGGTCGTGCAGATGACGATGTCGGAGGCGCTCATGACCTCCGGCAGCGACATCGGATGTCCCCCGATCTTTGCGAAGATATCCATCGCCGTCTGGTTGATGTCGGTCCCCAGCAGCTTCCTGACTCCGTAGGCTTTGAGGAGCTTCGAGATCCCCATCCCCGCCGCGCCGAGGCCCACCAGCCCGACGACGTCGTTCCTGACCAGCATGCCGACGTACTTGCTTACGTTGAGAAGGGACGCCAGAACCACGACGGACGTGCCGTGCTGGTCGTCGTGCATCACCGGGATATCCAGCATGGCGGAGAGCCGGTCCTCGATCTCGAAGCATTCGGGCGCCCCGATGTCCTCGAGCTTGATGGCGCCGAAGGTGGGGGATATGGCCGCTACGGTCCGTATGATCTCCTCGGGATCTTTCGACTGGATGAGGATCGGGACGCCGTTGACTCCGACGAGCACGTCGAACAATGCCGCCTTGCCCTCCATGACGGGCATTCCCGCGACCGCTCCGATGTCCCCCAGGCCCAGGATGGCCGTTCCGTTGGTAACGATCGCGACCGTGTTGTAGATCGCGGTGTAGTCGTGCGCCTTCTCGGGATTTTCGCGGATGACCCGGCACACTTTCGCCACGCCGGGAGTGTAGATCTTCCGGACCGTCGATATCCCTTCGATCTCCATAGTGGCCTTGACGCGTATCTTCCCGCCGCGGTGCAGCTCGAGAACCGGGTCGATGACGTCGGAAATGACCGCGCCCTCGACCTTCCCGATTTCCGCGAGAACCGTTTCGAGATGGTTCTCGTCGTCCACATACACGGTGATGTCGCGGGTGTTGTACTCGAGGCCGACCCCGACGAGCCGGATGTCTCCCATCGTTGCACCCGCATTCCCGATGGCCGTGGCAACCTTGCCCATGTACCCCGGCTTGTCGAGGATCAGCACGCGGATTTTCTTTACTTCCTTGTCTATTCCCTTTTCTATCTGCATGGGGGCATCTTATATTCATGGACCGATTTTTGTCAAACTATTCGGAAAAAAGGTAAAATACCGCGCATGATTCTGGATTGCACCGCCTGCTCATCTCAGAATTTCATCTCGGACGAACGGCGATCCGCGCGGGATATCCCCCCGCGATGCTGGAAATGCGGAGAGATCCTCCCCCTTCCCGGTGAAACTGTTCCCGCGCAGGAGGAATCGAAGAAACGCACCGGGAAGGGAATCACCCCAGGGAGCCGAGAAAATGCCTAAGATTCGCGTCGCGGTGGCCGGCGTCGGAAACTGCGCGAGCGC
Source organism: uncultured delta proteobacterium (assembly GCA_963811025.1). GTDB lineage: Bacteria > Desulfobacterota > Deferrimicrobia > Deferrimicrobiales > Deferrimicrobiaceae > CSP1-8. Next base: position 63,321 of record CAWEPX010000031.1, on the reverse strand, counting down.
GCTGCTTCAGGGAATCGAATATTACCGCAACGCGGGGGAACCCCCCGGGAGCGACATCCCCGGGCTGATGACCCTCGACATCGGCGGGTACCGCCCCGGCGACATCGAAATCGTCGCCGCCTTCGACATCGATCGCAGGAAGGTCGGACGGCCCGTGGGGGAGGCGATCTTCTCCCCCCCCAACAGTACCCCGAAATTCGTCGACACGGTCCCCGGGACGGGGGCGATTGTACGGATGGCGCCGGTGCTGGACGGCGTCGCCCCCCACATGCGCGAGTACCCGGAGGACCGCACATTCCTTCCTTCCGACGAGACCCCGTGCGACGTGGAGGCGGTGCTCCGGGATACCGGGGCGGAGATCCTGGTCAATTACCTTCCCGTCGGCTCGGAAGAAGCCACGCGGTTCTACGCGGGGGCCTGTCTTTCCACCGGGGTAAGCCTGGTGAACTGCATCCCGTCGTTCATCGCCTCCGACCCGGAGTGGGCAGCCCGGTTCCGCAGCAGGGGAATCCCGATCATCGGAGACGACATCAAGTCGCAGCTCGGCGCCACCATCGTCCATCGGGTCCTGGCACGCCTTTTCTCCGAAAGGGGGATCACGGTGCGCCAAACGTACCAGCTGAACACGGGCGGGAACACCGATTTCCTGAATATGCTGAGCCGGAACAGGCTCCGTTCCAAGAAGATCTCGAAGACCGAGGCGGTGACCTCGGTGATGCCCCGCGGGATCGCGCAGGACAAGATCCACATCGGCCCATCGGACTATGTCCCCTGGCAGAAAGACAACAAGCTCTGCTTCCTGCGGATCGAGGGAGAGGGTTTCGGGGGGCTTCCGATCGAACTGGAACTCCGCCTCTCGGTGACCGACTCCCCGAACAGCGCAGGCGTGGGGATGGACGCCATCCGGTTCTGCCGCCTCGGGCGGGATATGGAGCTCGCGGGTCCGCTCATGGCCCCGTCCGCCTACTTCATGAAGCACCCCGCGGTGCAGATGACGGACGACGATGCCCGGCGGGAGCTCGAGGAGTTCATCGCCGATTATCGCGCCTGGCGGCGGACGAAAGAAGTCGCGCCCACGAATCGGTGCACCTTTCCCACGTAAAGCGGGCCGCAATCCTTTTCCCTTCACCCGCCATCCGGTCTCTCGCCGCCGCATCTCCCGTCATATCCGCCATCGCGTCGGCAAGCCCCCGGGGACTGTCCGGGAAATAGGCCACTCCCCCTCCCTCCCTTGCTACCGTATCCCCCCAATGGCCGTCGCGGGGAACGATCACGGGCACTCCGGCGGCCATCGCCTCCAGCGGAACCAGGCCGAAGGACTCGTAAGTCGAGGGGCTGAGCACCGCGTCCGCCGCGGAAAGAAGAGCGGGCATCTTCGCGTGGGGAACCGGCCCGGTGAAGATCACTCCCGCAGGAACGCTTCCCGAGGGAGGATTCTGCCCGGCAATGAGCAGAAACGTCTCACGGTCCCTTCTCCCCCGAATCGCCGAAAGCGCCTCCACGGCGGCGAGGGTATTCTTCCCGGCTTCCGGGCGGGCGGCCAGCAGGAAGAGGAACGCCCCGGGGGAAATGCCGAATGCCCGCCTGCTCTCCTCTCGCGACGGCGGGCTGCGGAACGAGTCGTCCACTCCCGGGGGGATCACCACCCCCTTTCCGGCCACCTCCGGGAGGGTCCCCGTCGTCGCGGCGAGGTCGTGGTCCGAGAAAAACACCACCCGGTACGCTTCCCGGGCGATCCGTTCCTCGGCGGCCCTCCTCGCGATCGAGAGCGCGTCCGGACGGTATCCCGCAGGCATCGGCTTGCGGGCCTCCACCGTGTGAAACGCGAACATCATCCCGCCGGAGCGCACCCGCGCTCCCGCCTCCCGGGCAGCCACCCCCGACATCCAGTAGTGCGCCGAGAGCGCATCGGGGGGGGTACGGCGTGCCCGGAGGAGCTTCCCGGCGGTTTCCATGAACCGGGGGAGCGCCCGGAGGGCCCCCTCCCGGCTCACCGGCTCCTCCCACCCGCAAGGGAGATGGTACACACGGACCCCGCGGTACGGGCGGGTCGTCTCCACCCGCTCCCCTTTTCCTCTCGTCAGGACGTCCGTCTCGATCCCCTTGCGGGAAAGCCCGGAAAGGAGACCGCGCAGGAAGATGTTCATCCCGCCGGCAAGGCCGGTGCCGGGCTCCTCCAGGGGACAGGTGTGATAGGAAAAAAGCAGGTGCTTCACGATACGCGGATGATCGCCCGGTATACGATCCGGTCTTTTCCCCCGAGGTCGTACTTGTACCGCTCCCTGCCGCGGAGGAAATCGTATTCCCGGTAGCCCTGCCGGATCGCGTCCTCGATGCAGCGCGCCAGCAGCACCAGACCGGGGCTCACCTCCCGGTAGTTCGGATCGAACCCGGAGTTGTACAGGAGGAGGGTGCCGTTCCACACGATCTGGAGCGCGGACGCCATGACTGCGCCCTCCCCGGAGAGAAACACCAAACGCAGCTGCCCGGTGGAAAGGAAGCCCTCCGCCATATCGCGGAAGAATCCCGCCATCCTGTCGTCCATGAACTCCGCCTTTCCCGTGTGGCTCAGCCGGTGGAGGGCGATAAACGAAGGAAAGTCCTGTTCGAACTCTTCCCTCGTCCGGGTTGCGCGGAAGGACAACCCCGGCGCGGCAGCCGAAGCCTTCCGGATCTTCCGTCGCAGCTCGTGCCGCTCCTTCGTCCCCAGCAGGCGGAGATACTCCTCGAAGGAGGAAGGAAGGGGGACATACGGAGACCGGTCCATCTCCTCGAGACGGAAAGAGTAGCCGAGCTCGGCGCACACGCGGGGCAGGCAGGCGATAGAAGGGGACCCGTCGACGAGGTTCGGCAGCAGAAGGGGATGAGAGGAGAGAAGGTCCCGCGAGCGGGAAAGGAACTCGGACCAGAAGCCGGCTTCCCCCCCGGAGACGACGACGGCGTCCAGCGAATCGGACACCTGTTCCCCCCCGAGAAGCTCCCACCCCTTCGCGTCGTCACACAGGCAGAGGAACAGGAACCCGTCGGTCTCCCCGTTTCGGACCCACCGGTAGATTCGCTTGCTGTGGCGGGAAGCGAACGTACTCGCCCACGGAGCAAGAAAATGGCGGGAAAGGAAGGGGGAGGGGCGGAAGGAGCGGGAAAGTACGGAATCCCACTCCTCCCCGGAAATGTCCTCCATCCGGTCTGTCCAGGAAAGTCCCATCCGTCACCGCTGGCGGCGGACAATCACGCTCACTTCCCTCCCTTTTCCGATTCCGGGGGGGATACCCGACCCGGAATGACGCCGGCCGCGACCAGTCGGCGCACCGTCTCTTCGGCCACCGCGTTGGTCGCGCCGTTGACCGCGTTCCGGACCCCTTCGGGAGTGACGAAAAGCGGCTCCTCCGTCCAGTAGTCGGAAATCACGGTGCTGTTCCAGTTCGGCGGGGCGCTCCCCCCCGTGCCGTACACCGTCAGGGATACGGTGGCCGCCGATTCGACCTTCATTTTCAGGAAACCCGTTTTCCTGGCCTCCACCCGGAACTTGTTGACGGCGCCCCACACCCGGGCGATTGCGCCCGCGGGAACCGCCGCCCCCGAGGAAACGCGCACGGCGCGGAACCCCTTCTCGTTCAACACGCCGGCAATCAGGTCCGGCATCGTTTTCCCCGGGTCCCCATTCCAGACGATCGCCCTTGCATGGTCGAAATCGCGGCCGATCTCGTGCGAGGAGGCGCCCTCGAATGTGAAGTCGAGCACGGCAACCGCGGGGCCGGACGCGGTCGCCTGCGCTGCCCCCCTTGCTTCGGGGCGCGCGAAATCCCCCGGCAGGGTCAGAACCTTCCCGGTCACGCAGCCGGAACCCCCGACGAACGCGGCAAGCGCGAGAAACACCTGGACGACGTGGAATCGATTCACCTTGAAGTCTCCCTTCCCGGATCATTCATCACCGGCATTTTTCCCCTCCTAGGTTACTACGTTAAGACTCCGCCGTGGTCAAACGTGCTTTTCGCCCCCCCTCGACTTGAAATGATCTTCCGCGTTGCCGTATCGTGGATTGTCCCTAAGGCGGACGGCGAAGGAGAGGCCATGCCCACATCCCCGGAGATCCGCGAGGCGATACGGCAGGGATCCTGGATCCGAAAGATGTTCGAGGAGGGCGCCCGGCTGAAGTCGGCGAAGGGGGCGGACAACGTGTTCGATTTCAGCCTCGGGAACCCGTACGGGGCGCCTCCCGACGAACTCCTGGAAGAGATGCGGAAGCTTTTGGCTGCCCCCCCCGACGATCTGCACCGGTACATGCCGAACGCCGGGTTCCCGGACGTGCGGAAGAGGATTGCGGCATCGCTTACGCGCACGATCGGCCTTCCTTTCACCGGAGACCTCGTGATCATGACCACGGGGGCCGCGGGGGCGCTCAACGTGGCGCTGCAGGCGATCCTCTCGCCGGGAGACGAGGTCATCGTCATCGCCCCGTATTTCGCGGAGTATCTTTTCTATCTCCGGACCGTCGGCGGCGTCCCGGTCGTGGCGGAGTCCTCGGGGGAGTTCCAGCTGGACATGAGGGCGATCCGGGCAGCGCTCTCCGACAGGACCAAGGCCGTCATTCTCAACACGCCGAACAATCCGTCGGGAGCCGTCTATCCCCGGGACGCCCTTCTCGCGCTCGATGCAGTGCTCGGCGAGCAGGAGAAGCGAACGGGAAACCCCGTCTATGTCCTCTCCGACGAACCGTACCGGAAGATCGTGTACCCGGGGTACGCCTTCTTCCCCCCTGCGTCCGCCCTGCGGAACACTCTCATCGCCTACTCCCACTCCAAGGACCTCAACGTCCCCGGGGAGAGGATCGGGTACCTGGCCGTAAGCCCACGGGCCGCGGACGCCGAGGAGATTTCCGACGCATGCGTTTTCTGCAACCGGGTGCTCGGATTCGTCAACGCGCCTTCGCTCATGCAGCGGGCCGTCGCCGGGGTCCAGGACCTCGAGCCGGACTTTCCCGTGTATCGGGCGAACCGGGACGTCCTCGTCGCGGCCCTCGCGGAAGCCGGCTTCTCCGTCGTCCCGCCCGGAGGGGCCTTTTACCTGTTTCCGCGGTCCCCCTCCGGGGACGAAATGGAGTTCGTCGCGGCGGCCCGGGAGGAAAACATCCTCGTGGTCCCGGGACGCGGCTTCGGGCGGGAAGGACATTTCCGGATCGCCTTCTGCGTCCCCCCCGACATCGTTGCCAGGTCTCTTCCCGCCTGGAAACGGCTCGGCGGAAGATTTTTCCCGAAGAGCAGGACAGGAGCGGCCCGATGAGAATACCGTTCCGCAGGAACATCGCGAGGAATGCAAGGGTATGTTCCCGGGGAGCAGCCCCAGGAAGCGGGTTTCATCAAACTCAACACGAACGAGAATCCCTATCCCCCGTCCCCGACGGTGCGAAAGGCCCTCCTGGCGGAAGCGAACGCCTCGCTCCGCCTGTATCCGGATCCGGATGCGACGAACCTCCGGCGGCAGGCCGCGCTGACGTACGGGTTCGATCTCTCCCAGGTGATCGCGGGGAACGGCTCGGACGACCTGCTTGCGATGGTCGCCCGCGCCCTTGTCGGAGAAGGAGACACGCTGTGCTGTCCGACCCCGACGTACACGCTCTATGACTCGCTGGTCAAAATCCAGGGAGGCAAGGTTGCGGGGATCCCCTACCCCGAGGACTACTCCCTCCCGGCGGGACTTGCCGCAAGGCGCGCGAAGGTCACGATCGTCGCCACCCCCAACTCCCCCTCGGGAACGTCGATCCCCACGGCCGCGCTGGCCGACCTTGCCGACCGGGTTGCGGGCATCCTCGTCATCGACGAGGCCTACGCGGACTTCGCCGAGGAGACCGCCCTGTCCCTCGCCCGGGAGAAAGAGAACGTGATCGTGCTTCGCACATTGTCCAAATCGTTCTCCCTGGCCGGGATGCGGGTCGGTCTCGGCTTCGCCCCGCCTGCGATCCTCGCCGGCATGAACAAGGTGCGGGACTCCTACAACCTCGGTCGTTTGGGCCAAGCGGCCGGGGAGGCCGCCCTGAAGGACATCGGCTGGATGGAGAAAAACATCGCGAAGATACGCAAGACGCGGGCGACCCTCCTCTCCGCGCTTCCGTCGCTCGGGTTCTCTCCCTTCCCGTCGCAGAGCAACTTCGTGCTCGCGAAACGCTCCCGGGGAAGGTCGGCAAAACCGGTCTACGAGGCACTCAAGCGAAAAAAGATCCTCGTCCGGTACTTCGATACGCCCCGCCTCTCCGGATGCCTGCGTATCACGGTAGGCACCGATGACGAAATCGCGGCGCTCCTTGCGGCGCTGGAAACGATGCTATAGCGTGATCGACCAGTTCGCGCCGGAGGGGGAGTTGATCCAGGAGGTAACGGCCCCGTCGGCGCGGAGCCGGAGGACCTGGAAGCAGTACTCGACGACACTACCCGAAGGACCGAACACGAACCCCTCGAATGTCCGCGGAAGGGGGTGGTTTGCAAGGGCGGCCGACCTTGCCCGCAGGAATTCATCCCGGTCGCCGGAATGGAAGTACTCGGACGCCCGGGATCCCGCGGACGCGTAGTTCTTTACTTCCATCGCGACAAGGTTGTGGGCGGCCCAGGACCGGTCTCCCCACAGGGCGCGCGCGCAGACGATGTCCCCCTCTTCGTCCCGGACCGTGATCCTCGCGCAATTGATCTTGTCGGCAACGGGAACGTCCTCTCCCGCAGGGATATGGTACAGGAAGAACGGCATCGGGCGGTTCTTCAGGATCGACAGGGCCTCGGGGATCTCCACCACCGGGGCGGCGCCCTCCTCGATCGGCACCCGCGCGCAGCACAGGGAGGGGGACGGCTTCTTCCGCATTGCGCCGAACCCGTACCGGACCGTTCCCGAACGCGGCTCTTCCGGCCGGAGGGGCAACGCGAGACGGAACCACCCGCCGCCCGGGGCCGGCGGAAGATTCCCCGCTCCCTCCTCCTCGATAACGCTCACGTCGCCTTCGGTAGCGGGTCCGGGGAGAAGATCCTCGTACTGCGGAGAGAACCACTCTCTCCCTCTCCCCACCGTCGAGAAGAAATAGCGCACCCGAAGTCGCCCATCGCCTTGCGGACGGGGGAGAAACAGGTGCCCGTGGCGGATCCCGGGGACCCCCGACGGTGTCATCACGACGGTGGAACGGGCGAGGACGATTCCGGGGGAGCTCTCCGGGAAAGCCGTGTAATGGATCAGGGCAAGTTCGGGCCGGTCGGGGCCATCGTGGAACAAGCGGCGCAATACGTACATTGCCACCCTCCCTTCGCCGGGATCACCCGCTGGGATCACCGGCGCCGATCGTTCGGTTTCCCACGCCTTTCCCGTTTTTATATATCACTATCACTCGTACCCGAGCCGGGCAAGGTCCTCCTCGTCCATCCCGAAATAGTGCCCGATTTCGTGCAGCAGGGTCGTACGAATCTGGCGGACAAGCTCCCCGGGGTCCCGGAAATCCTCCATCAGAGGACCGCGATAGACGGAGATCGTGTCGGGCAGGTTCCCGGAGTCCAGCACGGACCGTTCGGGCAGCGGGACGCCGTGATAGAACCCGTAGAGATTCTCCCCCGGAGGCAGCCCGAGCTCGTCGAGAAGCCAGTCCGGGGGGCGTTCCTCCACCACGATCGCCACGTTCCGGATCGACTCGCGAAACATCCCGGGAAGGTCGTCGAGGACCTGCCGTAGAACGTTATCGAAAGCGGCCGCGGATGTCTCACGCCTCATCGCGCGTCCCCGTGCTGTTTTCTGTGTCCTTTTATGAAAATAGTACCCCAAACGTCGACGGGACGCAGGGGAAAGAGAGGAGTTACCCGGAACCGTCCCGGGAGCGTATCCGGCAGACGGCGTTTTCTATCATCTTTTCCGCCACCTTCATCGGTTCCACGCGGTAGGTCCCCTTCTCCACCTTCTCCTTGAGGAGTTCCACCCGTTTCCGGCGGATCGACGCCTTACCGTCGATGCCCGATCCGTTTCCCTTTTTCCCGCCTGCACCCGGTCTGTTCACGGGATAACTTCCCGAGATGGTATCCGCATGAGAATCTTATCGACCCTTTTTTCGGGAAACTTTACCGGCCCCGAAACATTGACCTTCCGTCCCGCGCCGCCCGGAGGGTAAAATTACCCACATGAAAAAAACCCTCCTTATAGCGGAAGATGACGAAAATATCCTCGAGCTTCTTCTGAACGTCTTTTCCCGCCCGGATCTGGAACTCCATCCTGCCCGTTCCGGGGCGGAGGCGATGAGCCTTATCGACCGGCACGAAATGGACGTCGTTCTCACGGATCTCGTCATGCCGGAGGGGGGCGGCATCGAGGTCCTCTCGCACGCAAAGAAGTCTTTCGTCAACTGCGAGGTCATCCTCATGACGGGGTACGGAACGGTGGAGAACGCCGTACATGCCATGAAACTGGGCGCTTTTCACTACATCACGAAGCCGTTCAAGGTGGTGGAAATCGTCCATCTCGTCGACCGTGCCCTGGAAATGACGGGGGTGAAGAAGGAGAACATCCACCTCAAAAAACAGGCCATCGGGCGCTACCAGTTCGAAAACATCATCGGGATCAGTGAGAAGGTTCGGCAAATGCTCTCCCTGGTCTCGAAGGTGGCAGCCAGCGACTCGACGGTCCTCATCCTGGGAGAGAGCGGCACGGGCAAGGAACTCATCGCCCGGGCGATTCACTACAACAGCGACCGGGCGGACCGGATCCTCGCCCCCGTGAATTGCTCCGCCATCCCCGCCGAACTTCTGGAAAGCGAACTCTTCGGACACGCACGGGGCGCCTTCACCGGTGCCCACACCGCACGGACCGGCAGGTTCGAATCGGCCCATCGGGGTACGATCTTTCTGGACGAGATCGGCGAGATGAGCTCCCCCCTCCAGGCGAAGATCCTTCGGGTGCTCCAGGAACAGTCGTTCACGCCGGTGGGGGGATCAAAACCGGTGAATGTGGACGTCCGCGTCATCGCGGCGACCAACAAGGATCTCGAAAAGGAAATTGCCGAGGGCCGCTTTCGCCAGGACCTGTTCTTCCGGCTCAACGTCATCCCCATCCACGTCCCGCCGTTGCGGGAACGCGTCGAGGACATTCCGGTTCTTGCCGGACATTTCATCAGGAAGTACGCCAAGGGGAGCGGGCGCAGGATCCAGGGATTTCGGGCGGATGCCATGGAAGCGATGGAGCGGCACTCCTGGCCCGGGAACGTGAGGGAACTGGAGAACCTCGTCGAGCGGCTCATCGTCCTTTCCCGGGACGGATGGTTCGAGAAAAGGGACCTGCCGGCGGCGATGCTCCCCCGGAAGGACAGGGACGGGGGGAAGGGCGCGGAGAGGCTGCGAAGCGGCGGGCTGGATTTTCGGAAAGCAAGGGAGGATTTCGAGAACAAGCTCATCGGCGAAGCTCTCGCCCTTTGCGGAGGGAACAGGAACAGGGCGGCGGCTCTTCTCGGACTGAAACGGACTACGCTCCTGGAAATGCTCAAGAGAAAGGGAATTCATAGCCCATAATTGTCATACGGACATCCCCCTGCCAATTTTTTGACACGTGGAGCCAACACCCCGCAAACCGCTCGTAGAAATTCCCACAGTATTTCAATAGATTACATATCTCCCCCGCATGGCACGCATGTTGCTTCCTCTGTGACTACCTCTTTCTCGCAGAAACGAAATCAGATGGGAGGGACACGATGGAACGCAACATCGCTCTCCGAACCGCGGAAAGATCTCCGGTTAAACCTCCGCCTTTCCCCGATCGGGAGAACCTGGTAAACGAGTTTCTTCCGGGTATCCGATACCACGCCAGCGCGCTGAAACTCCGTCTCCCGCCAAGCGTCGAGATGGACGACCTCGTAAGCTCGGGGGTCGTGGGCCTGTTGGATGCCGCCGAAAAGTTCGATTCCACGCGCGGGATCAAGTTCAAAACGTATGCCGAGTTCCGCATTCGCGGCGCCATGCTCGACTACCTCCGCGAGATGGACTGGTTCTCACGCGCCGCAAGGCAACACGCAAACCGTCTGGAGAACGCCTACGCGAGGCTGGAGGGCATCCTGGCCCGGCCTCCCCTGGAGGAGGAAGTCGCGGCGGAACTGAATATCTCGGTCGCGGAACTTCAGAAACAGCTTTCCCTCTATTCCGGGCTTTCCGTCTTTTCGCTGGATGAACCCCAGAACGACGAACCCAGCACCGCCGCAATTGGCGTCCAGAAGGTCCTGAACGAGGCCGCCAAGAACGACATGGCCAAGGACGAAATTCTCCGGGATCTCAGGGAGGTGCTCGCCAAAGCGATCGACACACTTCCGGAAAAAGAGAAGCAGCTGCTCGCGCTGTACTACTACGAAGACCTTACGATGAAGGAAATCGGCACGATATTCAACCTGGGAGAGCCGAGGATATGCCAGTTGCACGCACAGGCCACCCTTCGGCTGCGGGGAAAACTTAATTCCCTATGGGAAAAGTAGGAGCCCGGAAGGGAGACATCAATCTTCCGGGAGTTTCTCCTCTCCGCTGCGCAAGCTTCCTATTCGCGCCCGGAATCTCTCGACATCCCTGACCGATTCCATGTACTTTGCCTGGGCATTGTCCAGGTGCCTCCCGAAAATGCGGAAATTGTCGGCGAACCGCTCGAAGTCCTTTCCCACCCTTTCCAACAGGTCCTGGATCTCCCGGGTCTTCTGCTCGATCTTGAATCCGCGGAACGCGAACGCGAGCGCCTGCAGGTAGGCAAAGAAGCTGTTCGGGGAGGTCGGGATCACCTGGAGCCGCAGGAGCTGCTCGTGAAGCGTCCGGTTCCGGAGCAGGAGATAGTACACCGATTCCGCAGGGACGAAGAGAAATGCGAAGTCCAGCGTCTTCGGGGGACGAATGTACTTGGCGCGGATCGACTCGGCCTGCGTCAGCACGTCGCGGGCGAAGGCCTTCTCGTACTCCTTGCGCGCCGCCTCATCTCCCTCTCCTTCCAGGAGGGGCAAGGCGTTCGCCATGGGAAACTTGGCGTCGACGCAGACGAACTGGCTCCTGTCGGGGCGCACGAAGATTGCGGCATCGACCCTCTCCCCCCACTCCATCTGGTACTGCAGGTCGAACATTTCCGTGTGGGAACCGAACAGATCGGAGAGCATCTGCGACAGGGTCAGCTCCCCGAAGGCGCCACGCGCCTTCGGCTGTGTGAGCAGGACGTTGAGCTGACCGATGTCGCGCGAGAGAAGGACCATCTGCCCCGTCGCAGCCCCTAGCTCCTTTAGGTGCGACGCCACCTGGTCGAACCCCTTGACGTTCCGGTCCGCCGTCTCGGACAGCTCACGCGCCATTTCCCCGCGGATCTCGGTGAGCTTCTCCTCGATCCGCCGGGAAATGCCGTCCAGTCCCCGGAGGAAGTTTTCCGAGACCTCCTGGCGTATCCGGGCCAGCGCATCCGCCTGTGCCCGCGCAAGATCCGAGGTGCTCGAACGCAGCGCGTCGGAGAACGCCCTCTCCAGCCGGTCCAGCCGTTCCTGCAAGGGGGCCGTCCGCCGAAGCAGAACGACGACGAGGGTGGCGACCGCCGCGATCAGGGTAAGTACGGGGAGAAGTTCCATGGTAAGATGTCTGCCTCTGGCTCGTTACCGGATCCCGTCCCGCAGCGTGACGCCATCTTCCCTTTCAGACCGTATCGACGGCGCGGGGCGACTATCTGGAAGAGTAGCACAAGAAATTGCGCCAAGGGGGAGAAGTGCGGGTTCCCAAGAAACTGGCCATCTTCGGATTCAACCTCAGTGCATCCATCTTCATCGGGCTTTGCGTGTACGGGTTGATGATCTACTCGAAAGAGGGGAAGCCCCCGCCCGGGTCCCTTCTCTCTTCGGCTCTCTACGCCCTGGCCGCCATCGGCTGCATCGTCGGGATCTGCTACTTCGGCAGACAGTGGGACATGCGCAACGCGGAAGAGGCGCGAAGCACAAACGAAACCCCGTCCCTCGCGGAAACGACGAAAAAAAGAAAATCTCCGAAAAAAAACTGACGTCCCGGCGGCAGGAGCGGCGCTCGAATGCCAAGGTATTTGCGAGACGGTGCGCTATATCATCCGGCGGCCGCCAGCCGTCGCCGGAGCAGAGCGCGAACCGCCTCCTCCGGTGTTTCGCGTTCGCCAAGCGGAAGACCGGGAACCTGCGGGTGCCTCTCCCCGAACGCAGGCTTTTCCTTCCGGTAAAGAACTCCCAGAGGGATCCTTCCCTCCCCTTCGAGCGCAAGCGTGAAGGCTTTCTCCCGGTCCGTCACGTCGTGGTCGGAGGGCAGCTTGTACGTCATTCTGCCGTACCAGTCATACGTGTTCTTCTTGTTGAACGTAACGCACGGCTGCAGGATGTCGACAAGTGCGAAACCCGGGAAGCGGATCGCCTGGAGCATCAGGCCGGCAGTAAAGTCCACGTCGGCCGAATACCCCCGTGCCACGAAGCCGCAGCCCAGCGCCAGGGCGACCGCCAGGGGAGGGAACGGCCCCGAGATCACCCCGGACCGCTGCAGCGAACCGGTCCAGCCGGGGTCGCTCGTGGGGGACGGTTGCCCCTTTGTCAGCCCGTAGACCTTGTTGTCGTGGACGAAGAGGGCAATGTCGACGTTCCTGCGCACGTTGTGAAGAAAATGGTTGCCCCCCTCTCCGTAGATGTCGCCGTCGCCGCTTGTCACGACAACGGTGAGTCCCTGGTTGGCCATCTTGATCGCCGCCGCTGCGGGCAGGGCCCTGCCGTGCAGCCCGTTGAACACGTTGACGTTCACGGAATGCGGAAGTTTTGCGGCCTGCCCGATCCCGGATACGAGGACGACCTCGTGCTTCTGCTTTCCCGTCTCCTCCAGCGCCTTCTTGACCGCGGACAGGATCCCGAAGTTGCCGCACCCGGGACACCATGCGTTTTCGCATTCCGAATCGAATCGGCCTACCATACCTTCCTCCTGACGTCTTCGGCCAGCGCGGCCGGGGTGAACGGCAGCCCGTCGTACCGCAGGATCGTCCCGTCGACCTTCACGCCGCATTCTCCCCGGATCAGCCGCGCGAGCTGGCCGTGGGCGTTGTTCTCCACTGTGAGCGCCGTCCCGTAGCGGGGAACGATCCTCGCGACTTCCTCCGCGGGAAACGGCATCACCTGCCGCAAATGGACCGTTGCCACGGTCCGCCCCTCGCGGGCGAGGATTTGCCGGGTCTCCCCGATCACTTCTTTCGTCGATCCGAAGCCGATCAGGAGCAGGTCCCCGTTCGGCGGCCCGGCAACGAGGGGAGGGATGATCCTTCCGGCCAGCATCGCCCCCTTGCGAAGCCGCTTCTCCACCATCCGGTTCCGCGTCGCGTGGTCCTCCGTGAGATGTCCGTCCTCCGTGTGTTCGTCGCTGTCGACCACGACGGTGATCCCGGGCTCCCCGGGCACCGCCATCGGCGAGACGCCGTTTTCCGTGTAGGCGTGGCGCAGATACGGTTCCTCCCCCGAGCGGGGAACGGAATCGCCGCGGACGATGTGCCGGCGGACCGGATGAACGCCCAGAACCTCGGGGTCGATATCCACGATCGTGTCCGCCAGGTACTGGTCGGTCAGCAGCAGGGCTGGCACCTGGAATTCCTCTGCCAGGTCCATCGCGCGCTGCGCGAGGTCGAACGCCTCCTCGGGGGACCCCGGGGTGAGCACGAGCCGGGGGAATTCGCCGTGGCCGGCGGACAGGGCGAATGCGAGGTCTTCCTGCCCGGTCCGGGTCGGCATCCCGGTCGCCGGGCCGGGCCGCATGCCGATGGCGATGACCACGGGGATCTCCATCATCCCCGCAAGCGACAACGCTTCGACCATCAGCGCGAACCCGCCTCCCGAGGTGGCGACCAGGGCGCGCGCCCCTGTGTAGGCCGCCCCGATCGCCATGTTCAGCGCCGCGATCTCGTCCTCCGCCTGCTCGAACAGCAGACCGACCGAGGGACCATCGTTCGCCAGGGTGGACAGGATCGAGGTGCCCGGGGTCATCGGATATCCGGCCGCGAACTTGCATCCGCCCGCGAGCGCTCCGAGTGCAAGTGCCTCGTTCCCCGACAGGATGATTCGCTGCACGGGGGGCCGGGACGGAAGACGGAACCTTTCCCGTATCTCCCCCGGGAGATGAGCCTCTGCCCAATCCGCTCCGAACCGGAGGGCCTGCCGGTTCTTTTCGAAAAAATCCTCCTTGAAATCGGCCTGGAAAACGGCGTCCGCAGTTTCCAGGGGAATCCCCAGCGCCCAGGCGATCACGCCGGTCCCCGCGACGTTCGCCAGGATCGGGCTTCCCGCACGCCCGGCCATCTCCTTGAGCGGGACGGAGAACAGCGGGGGATCGGCGGAAGGAAAATCGGCCAGGGCGAACCCGCCCTGACCGACCGCGGGAAGAAAATGCGGCAGAAGATCCGGGTTGACGACGAGGAGGATGTCCGCCGTCTCCCTTCCGGCGCGAACGGGGTCGGATCCGATCCGCACCGTCTGCGAGTTCCTCCCTCCCCGGATCCGGCTCATATAGTCCTGGGTGACGTGGAAATGGTACCCCGCGTCCACGACCATCCGCATGATCAGGTTGCTGACGGTGTGCACCCCCTGACCGGCGCCGCCGGCCACACGGACATTTACGTCGATCTCCAATGTTGTCTCCTTCCGTTGTATTGATGACGCATCGTCCGCAAACAGTATAGACACAAGGCGCTGTCGTCCCGCCACATCTCCCCGCGGGGTCCCATGACGCGCCGGCGTGTCATCCGCGCCGTCCCTCCCGGCGGTGGCTAGTCCGGCGGTCTTCTTGGCAACGCGGGCGTTGAACTTGGCGAAGTCGACCGTAAACCTCTCGTGGGTCCCCTTCCCGATCACCTCCACCTCGTCCCTGCCCTCGATCTCCCACACAGTCCGGCGTCCTTCGACTCCGATGCACCGGACGTGGACGGAGACTTCCATCCCCGGCGGGGTCGCCGCGGTGTGGGTCACGTTGACAAGCGTCCCGACGCTTCCCTCACCCGGATCCATATGGGGTGCCATTGCCTCGATGCACGCCCACTCGAACAAGCCTACCATGAAGCCCGTGGCGAACACCTTCGGCATCTCCTGAAACGCCGGCGCCTCCGGGTACAGAAACGGCACCGTCTTGTTTTCCGGAACGCGGTATTTGTGGACGTGCTCCAGCCCGACCTTCAGAGTGTCTCTCATCGGTTCCTCCCGTGACTTGTAGGTTGGTCGGCTACCTGGCTCCGGGCGCCGCGCGGAAGCCTCACCCGAAAACGATAGACGATTTTCCAACCGGGGTACAATGGGGGAAAACGAAAAGGTAAGATAAAGGCGATCCACGGCAGGCGCAACCCCTGGACGAGGAGGAACGCGATGACACCGTTTCCCGTGCATATTCGCTTCGCAAGGGTTCTTGTGATCATTTTCGTGGTCTGCGCGGCCTTCGCGGGATGCGGCGACAACAATGTCGGCGGAAATGCGGAGTCGGTCGCCGCCCTCGCGGGCGCGGCGGGCGGCCCCGGCTTCTTCGACGGCTCCCCGTCGGACCCGGTCCGCTTTGACTCTCCCTCGGCCGTGGCCGTCACCACAACGGGGGACCGCTTCGTCGCCGATACGGAAAACCACGTGATCCGGAGGATCGATGCTTCGGGGAACGTCACGACCTTCGCGGGCGCATTCGGGGTGTCGGGATCCGCGGACGGCACGGGGGCTCGCGGCCCGGTTCAACAAACCCACGGGAATCATCGCCGACGGCACGTCCCTCTACATATCGACACGGGAAACCACACCATCCGCAAGATGATTTCCGCAAACGGCATCGTCACTACGCTTGCCGGCACCCCCGGAATCCGGATGGATTTTCCGACAACCCCGCGGGGCCGGATAATGTCCTGTTCCCGTCCCCCGGGGGAATCGCCGTCGGCATGATCGGATTGGGGAAACCTACCCTCATCGTCGCGGACACGGGCAACCACAGCATCCGGAGGGTATCTCTCACTCGGGGCTACGGTTACCTATGCCGGTTCGGGGGCACCGGGCTTCGACAACGCGGTGGGCACAAGCGCAAGCTTCTACTCTCCCCGGCGGTGTCACATTCGATGGATCATCGATCTTCGTCGCCGACACGGGAAACCATGCGATTCGGCAGATCATCCTGACGGGAAGCGTCGGAAGCGTCAGCACGCTGGCCGGCGACGGAACTCCCGGATTCACGTCGACAATACGTCCGGTGCCTCCGTCCGGTTCTCCTCCCCCGTCTCCCTGGCCTCCGTCGGAAGCGATCTGTATGTATCGGACACGGGAAACCACGTCGTCCGGAAAGTCAATACGACGAATCTTGGCTTCACCACCACGCTGGCGGGCTCCCCCCAGATCGCCGGGTCCGCCGACGGTACCGGGGGGCTTGCCCGCTTCGATTCCCCGGAAGGGATCACGTCGGACGGTCTTTCCCTGGCTTCCCTCTACGTGGCGGACACGGGAAACCACGCCGTTCGCCGCGTTACTCTCGGGGGTAGCGTAACGACCGTGGCGGGAAATCCCCCGCAGGCGGGACTGGTCAATGCGACCGGAGAGAGTGCACGATTCGACGGGCCCCTGCAGGGGTCGCCGTCATAGGGGACGACCTGTTCGTTTCCGACCAGGGGAATGACACGATCCGAAAAATCACAGCCCTTCCACCACCATCGGGGTGGCCAATCCCCCGTTCACGGGACGCGTCCTTTCCAGCGCCCCGCAAGGAATCGTCGCACAGGGTAGGCGATCTCTACGTGGCGGATTCGGAGAACCATGCGATCCGGAAGGTCACCTCGGCCGGCGTGGTCAGCACCTTCGCCGGAAGCGATGCCGGAGTGGAAGGATTTGCCGACGGTACCGGCACGGCGGCCCGATTCCGGGTGCCAAAAGGAGTGGCGACCGACGGTTCGTTCCTCTATGTCGCCGACACGGGAAACCACGCGATCCGCAAGATCGAACTCGGCACGGGGATTGTCACTACGGTTGCGGGAGACGGATTGTCCGGGTCATGCCGACGGACACCCCCGTCCCGTCTTCAAAAGCCCCGAGGGGATCGCCGTTCTCGGCAGCGACCTCTACGTGGCGGACACGGGGAACCACGCGATTCAGAAAGTCACTCCGGCGGGATTCGTCTCCACTTACGCCGGAAGCGACGCAGGTGTGCCGGGGTTCGCCGACGACACCACGGGGACGGCGGCAAGGTTCGATACGCCCCGGGGCATAGCGGCGGTCGATTCGGTCCTGTACGTGGCCGACACGGGCAACCACGTCATACGCACGATCAGCACGCTGCGCAAAGTGAATACCTTCGTCGGGAATTCCGGGGCGGCGACAATGAGGAACGGCGACTCGACCGACGGACTGATGAACGCCCCCGTCGGAATCACAGGATCGCCCGGGACGATCTACTTCACCGACATCAACGAGAACGTCGTCCGCAAGATTCTCTTCTAGAAAGGAGTCTGGCATGCCACGGAAGACCAGTCGGATTCGGAACCACCATAAAGGGATCGTGAAGAACCTCAAGGCGATCGTCAAGCGTGCCGATACCCTCCCGAGCAGGCCGGGCGGAGCCGTGCGCCAAGCCCTGAAAAGAGACATCGAGTTCCTGCGGAACGACCTCGTCCCCCACGCGGAAGGGGAAGAAACGGGGCTCTACCCGGCCGCGGACAGACTGATCCGCAAGTACGGGCGACCGACCGCAACGATGAGCCGGGAGCACGTCCACCTGAAAAAGGAGATCGCCACGTATTGCCGCCTTGCGGGAAGAATCGCTTCGGCGAAGGGGCCCGTCCCGGCCGCAACCCGCACCGCGTTCTGGAAAGCAGCTATCCGGCTGGAGTTCCTTCTCTCCGTCCACCTGGAGGAAGAAGAGGAGGATCTTCTCCCCTATTTCGACAAATATCTGTCACAGAAGGAAGTGGACGCGGTCATAGAGAAGATGCACGGGCACTGAGAGGCTCGTCCCGTACGGTCCGTCGGATTCGAGCTATGTCTAGGGGCCGGTCTCCGGAAGGGAGGTCGGCCTCATGCCTCCCGCACCCAATTTACCCGCAGCAGTTTCGAATCCTCGGACCATTTGTACTCCACCGTTCCGCTGCACGCCTTGTGAACTTCCCGCCCGATTCGCTGGGCGAGTTTCTCCGCGGTCGTCGAAACCTCGAACCCGTTTTCGTCCTCCTTGAGCATGATGATCCGCGCGAGGGGATTAAACGCCATCGCCCTCCTCTCCTCGTTGCGGACGAGGTTCCGGATGGCAGCTATTCGACGACGATACCCTCCTCCGTCCTCCTCACCACGACGGGGGCGCCCTTGCTCTTTTCGCTTCCCAGAAGCCCCCGGGCGCTCAGGTCGCTGATGGGGCCCCGGACCCACCGGTCGATCACCCGCGCCAGTTCGCGGACCCCGTATTCGGGACTGTACCCGGTCTCGGCAAGCCATTCGCGGGCCTCCGGTTCCACCCGGAGGGCAAGACCCGACACTTCCATCAGGTTCTTCTCCAGGACGGAAAGCTGCATATCCAGGACTTTCCGGACGTCCTCCCTGCTTAAGGGGCGAAACACGATCTGCTCGTCGATCCGGTTCAGGAATTCGGGTCGGAACCTCTGCCGGGCCACGCTGGTCGCCGCCTCGGCCGCGGCGGCATCGTCCTGCGCGTGGAACCCGATCTCCTTCCCCATACGGATGTTTCCCGTCATCACGAAGATCGCGTTCCTCGCATCGGCGGTCCGTCCCTGGCTGTCGGTGATCTTCCCCTCGTCGAACAGTTGCAGGAAGATATCGAACACCCGCGGGGCCGCCTTGTCGATCTCGTCCAGGAGGACGACGGAATACGGCGTTGTCCGGAGCCTTCCCGTCAACTGCCCGCCCTCCTCGTAGCCGATGTATCCCGGGGAAGCGCCCAGCAGGCGGGTGACGCTCGAATTGTCCTGGTATTCCGACATGTCCAGCCGGATGAACGACCGCTCCTCCGCGAACAGGTAGGAAGAAATCTGCCGGGCCACCTCGGTTTTCCCCACGCCGGAGGGCCCCAGAAACAGGAACACCCCCAAGGGATGCCGCCGGTCCCCCAGTCCCGCATGTGCGAGCAGCAGGCGCCGGCACACCCGGGAAACGGCCTCCTTCTGCCCCACGATATGGAGGTTCAGATGCTCCTCGAGTCCCCTGATCCTCGACTCCGTGAGGCCTGCAAGCCCGCCCTGCACGACCTCGAGGGGAATGCCGGACTTCTCGGCCATCACGCGGGCAACGGTGTCCGGCCGCACGACGGCGACGCCCGTCGGGATATCCTGGTCCACCTCGATCATCAGCGAGAGGAGGGGAACGCGGCATTCGGCGCAGGCGCGGTCCAGCAGGTCGATCGCCTTGTCCGGCATGAAATGTCCATGGTCGAACCGGAGAGAGAGATCCACCGCGGCGGCGAGCGCCTCATCCGTGATCGTGACGTGGAAATGAGACTCGCGGTGAGCCCGCAGCCCCACGAGGATATCCAGCGTCTCGTCCCGGCCCGGCTCGGCCACCTGGATGGGCTGGAAGCGGCGCTCGAGCGCGGGGTCTTTCTCCACACAGCGCCGGTATTCCGCGATTGTCGTGGCGCCGATACAACGCAACTCACCCCGCGCCAGCGCCGGCTTCATGATGTTGCCGGCATCCATCGGGGCGCCCTCGGCCCGTCCCGCGCCGACCACGGTGTGGAACTCGTCTATGAACAGGATCACCTCGGGATGGGCCCGGATCTCTTCTATCACGCGGGTAAGCCTCTCCTCGAACTCTCCGCGGTACTTGGTCCCCGCGACCAGTTCCGCCATGGAAAGCTCCACGACCCGCTTCCCCGCGAGCACACGCCTGTCCCGTCCCAAGGCAACGCGCTCGGCGAGCGCCTCGACGATTGCCGTCTTCCCCACGCCCGCCTCCCCGACAAGCACCGGGTTGTTTTTCGTGGGCATCACAAGGACCTTGAGGAGCTGACGGAGAGTGTTCCGCGTCCTCTCGGAATCCACGAACGGCAGCAGGCGCCCCTCGCGGGCCGTCCGGGTGATGTCCCGCCCGAAGCGGTCGAGTACGGGGGTGTTCGCCTCCACCGTTTCCGGTTCGGAAACCATCGTGCCGACGTCCTCGGTCCGTGAAGGTTCCTTCACTTCCTCACGCATCGGGGACGAAGGAGGATCCGGCGGGACCGAGCCCGGCTGGATCCCCGCGCCGGTCAGCACGGAGGAAACGATCGGCCCCGGGTCGGATAGGATTGCCGTCAGCAGGTGGAAAGCACTTGTATCCGCGCTTCCTTTCCTCTCGGATATCTCCTCCCCCCGACGGAAGATCTCCTTGCACGCATCGCTTCTATGCACCACTTGGTCGGTTTGCCGGGCATGTCCGGGCCGCAACCGGGACCGTACCCCCCTTCGAAGGGCGCTGCCGGAAATCCCCATGGTCGACAGGATCTCCTCGACGCGGTCCGCCTCTGCGCGTATCTCCTCCAGCGGGAGGGACTGCGCCTTGACGAACCGGATAACGCTCATCGTCTTCTGAAGGCTGCACACACCGATCAGCAGATGCTCGCGCTCGATTTGAGGATGCCTTGCCATGCCCGCTTCCGCGGCGGCAATCTGCCAGGCAAGGCCGGCGGCTGCAGATAGTTTTTTCATTACCGTCTCCTTCACGCGGATGTGGACCAAAGTGTCCGGGGCGACGTAGAACGAATACGACGGGACATGCAATAAAATTCTATTCCTCCCGCCGAGAACGGGTCAATAACGGATGCCGACGGTCCGAAAAAGCATTCTTGTGAAAAGGGGAACGGCCCCGCGAGGAGGGACGCGGGGCCGTTGCTCTTGCCCGGAGTGAGGGGTACCCCGGGGGAAGATTCCGCTCTCACGGAACTTTGATGTCAGCCTTGTTTACAAGTTTCATGCCTTTCCGATATTGTAATAATCCCAAGGAATTACCCTGTTTATCCTTCCCCTCCCGAAAAGAGAAATTCCAATTTTGTTCTTTTGATTTCGCAAATGTAACTTTTCTTTCCCCGCCGGAAAGAAAGCAAGGTTGATAATATACTCCTTATGCGCGACATCGAGTTCGCCGGTCTCCATGTGGATCTCACGGACGGCGCAGTGACAAAAGAGACGCTCCCCGGTCCCGTTGTCGCTGCCTTCCTCGGCGGAAGGGGGTTGGGGGCCTATTTCCTCGCCCCGTTCGCGGCACACCCCTCCGGTTCCCCCGACATTCCGCTCGTTTTCGCCGCGGGTCCTCTCTGCGGTACCGGGGTCCCCGGTGCGGGAGCGATCTCCGTCATCTCCCGGTCCCCTCTAACGGGAACCCTTTTCGACGCAGAAGCCGTGGGGGCGTTCCCGATCCATCTGCGCCGCGCGGGGTATCTGTACTTGAGGATCACCGGCGTCTCGAGACGCCCCGTTAGCCTTACCATCGAAAACGATTCCGTTTCCCTCTCACCCGACTCGTGGCGTCCGGGGAAGGGGGAACCGGGGCGGGGATCCCGGGGAGGAGTGGCGTCTGTCGGGACGCCCGCCCTTTCCCGATGCCGGTACGCCTCGATCCTGTTCGGGGGTGACCCTTCCCCGGGCAGGGGCGGAATGGGGAGCATCATGGCGGAAAAGGGACTCTACCGCATCCGGGTGCTCGGCACCGGGTGCGTGCCGGTTGCGGACCGAAAAGAATTGTCCCTCGCCAGGGAAGAGATCCTCCGCTCCATTATGGCTTCCCCCTCCCTCTCGGGACCATACGGCATCGCCCGCTACGGAACCGCAACGCTTCTGGACCTGATCGCCTCTCGCCGGATGCTCCCCACGCGCAATTTCCGCAGCACCTTTTTCGAGGAATGCCACGCGCTTTCGGCGACGGCCGTGGACACGAAGTACGGCATCATGGGCACCGGCTGCGGAGATGGAGAGGATGCAACGAAGGATTGTCCCCTGCTTTGCCGGAAGGTCTCCAGGGACGGCACTCCACTTCCCGAGGCGGATGCGCTGGCCCATTTCGGGGCACTCAACGGGAATGCGGACCTCGATTCCATCATACGCGCGAACGCCTTGTGCGCGGAAGCGGGGATGGACCCCGTAAGTGCCGCGGCGACCATCGCCTGCTACGCCGAGATCACCGGGCGCGACATTCCCTCCGGGGAGATGCCGGCGCTCCTCCGGAAAATCGCCTGCCGCCGGGAGGAGGGGGACCTCCTCGCGGAAGGCTCGGCGCGCGCGGCGGACTTCCTTGGCTCTCCCGGCCTCTCCATGTCGGTCAAGAAGATGGAGTTGCCCGCGCTCGATCCAAGGGGAGCATACGGCGTCGCCCTCGGGTACGCCACCTCGACGCGGGGAGCCTGCCGGATGCAGTCGGCAAGCTTCGTTCACGAGGTGCTTCGCAGACCGGTCGCCACCGACCGGTTCTCCTTCGCGGGAAAGGGGAGGATCGTAAAGGTATCGGAGGACCTCGTCGCGGTCCTGGATTCCCTTTCCGTGTGCCGCCTGTCCGCCCTCGGGAACCCGCTCGAGGGGTACGCCCGCGCCTTTCGCGCGGTGACGGGATTCCCCAAGGAGGCGGGAGACCTTCACCGGGACGGGGAGCGGATCTGTCTCTCGGAGAGGCTTTTCAACCGCCGGGCGGGGTTCACGCGGGCAGACGACGACCTCCCGGCGCGATTTTTCTCCCAGCCGGGAACAGCGGGTGAGGGGATCGTTATCCCGCCGATCGAGCGCGGCGCGTTCGAGGCGGCCCTTTCCCGCTACTACGCAAACCGGGGGTGCGACGGGACGGGCATGCCGCTTCCGGAAAAACTCGCCGATTTCGGCCTCGGGGGGGAAAAGACGCCGTGAAGTCCCACCTGGAAAAATACGGGGCGAAGCTTCTCTCCCACGGCCTGGCCGCCTCGATCGGGGACGCCGCCCTTTACGGCCAGGACGACGAGATCGTCTCGAACCGTCCGGAGATCGGTTACCTGGACGCGGGAGCTGTTCGATCGCCTCAACATCACCTTCCTGCTGGTCCTTACCCCGGCCCCTCCCTACCGGGAGATCCTCGTCGAGCTGTGCGCCGGTGGAGAAAACCTCATCGAACCGCAGGACGGCGAGACCGCCCTGTTTCTCCACGACATCCCGGTGGTGGACCCGCACGACTCCGAAGCCTTGCGAAGAGCGCTCGCCGGACGGAAAGGATGCGCCCTTCGGGACGGCCGCATCGTCTCCCGCGGCACGGTGAGCATGGAGGAGGCATTCGTCACCGCCAGCTCCATCTGCTTTGCCACGTTCGTGAAGTACTTTCTCGATTTCCTGAACTTCGTCACGCGGAACGGGCGGTACGTACCGTTTTCCCCGTCCCGGGCCCGCCGGGCCCTGTTCCTCCTGTCGACGGTACCGCCGATGCCTGTCGCTGGACTGCTCGCGCCGATGCCGACGGGGACGGCGCGGGAGATCGCCGCCGCGATGGACGCCTGCGGAAAGAAAACGGTGGAGACCCGCCTGGTCGACTCCTTCTTCGGAAACATCTCCTGGTGCGACGGGAAAGAGATCTGTATATCGCAAACGGGCTCCTCCCTGGACGAACTCCCCGGCCAGATCGACCGGATCCCCCTCGACGGCTCCTCCACCGCGGGGTTGTCCGCATCTTCCGAGACGGGCACTCACCTGGCCATCTACGGGGAAACAGGGGCCCGGGCGATCCTGCACGGCCACCCTCGTTTCTCGGTCATCCTCTCGATGTACTGTACGGAAACCGGTTGCCGACAAGGCGACGCCTGCAGCCGGACGTGCCCGGTTCCCCGAAGCGTCGGCGACATTCCGATCGTCCCCGGGGAAGTGGGAACGGGGGAATACGCGCTGGCCCGCACGGTCCCGCCCGCGATCCGGGGAAAGCGGGGAGTCATCGTCTACGGACACGGCGTCTTCTGCGCGGGGGAGTCGTTTCCCGAAACGTTCGACAGCCTCGTGTCGATCGAGCGCAGCTGTCTCGCCCGCTACCGGGAATTCGTGGGAATGTAAGCGGCCTAGACCCGAAACTCGGTAAGCGTAAGGAATGAGCCGAGGCGTTCCGAGATATCCTCCGGCGTCAGGTTCTGCAGCCTCTCGGTGCTGAACGCCTCCACGGTGAACGAGGCGATCGCGCTCCCGTACATGGTGGCCAGCCGGAAGTCACTGTCGACGAGGTCCTCTCCTGCGCGACCGGCCAGGTACCCCATGAATCCGCCCGCGAAACTGTCGCCCGCGCCCGTGGGGTCGAAAATCGTCTCCAGGGGATACGCCGGAGCGGCGAACATCGTGCTGTCCGACAGGTGAAGGACGCCGTACTCGCCGCGCTTGATCACCACCCGGCTCGGACCCCACCCGATCACCATCCGGGCGGCCTTGACCAGATTGTACTCCCCGGTCAGCATCCGGACCTCCCCTTCGTTCACCATCAGGATGTCCACCTTTTCGATGACCTCCCGCAACGGCCCGGGGCTGCTCTCGATCCAGTAGTTCATCGTATCCAGCGCGACCAGTTTCGGCCGGCGCATCTGCCTCAGGATATCCAGCTGCAGGGAGGGGGCGATGTTGCCGAGAAAGACGTAAGGGGTGTCCCGGTATTCCTCGGGAAGGACGGGAGCGAAGTCGCGGAAGACGTTGAGTTCGGTCGTCACGGTGTGGGCCGTGTTGAGGTCGTACTCGTAAAATCCCTTCCAGTGGAAGGTCCTGCCCTCGGCGACCGTGAGGCCCCTCGTGTCGATCGACCGGGAGCCGAGCATCCGGATCACCTCCGGGGGGAAATCCTCCCCGACAACCGAAACCAGGCGCACCG
Organism: uncultured delta proteobacterium; assembly: GCA_963811025.1. GTDB lineage: Bacteria > Desulfobacterota > Deferrimicrobia > Deferrimicrobiales > Deferrimicrobiaceae > CSP1-8. Next base: position 38,549 of record CAWEPX010000031.1, on the reverse strand, counting down.
GGGCGAGATAGCTTGCCGCCAGGGAGAAGTACATGGCGGACCCTCCCACCACCTTCTCGACCTCCCCGAAAGGAGACCGGATGCTGTCGAACGCCATCGAGCCGACGACCAGAAGACTCATTCCCCAAGCTCCTTTCCCGCAAGGCACATGGTCCTATCCTACTACCGCGCGGGGGGGCGTTGGCAATACACCCTTGCGGCGGAACGTCATCGGCGGAGCAGCCGAGGAAGGGGGGGCGCAGTGAGGTTAAGCGCAGCCGTGCGGGTTCATCGCACGGCGAGCCACGAACGGAGCTCCCCCTCCGAGGATGCGAAAGCCGCCCACGGACGCCCCGGGCGTCTTTCGAAGGGAGCGCGGAAGCCGTTAACGCCTCATACGACCCGCATCGAGACGTCCACGATCACCGCGAGCAGAATTCCCATCATGTACAGGATGGAGGCTCCGAACGCCCGGCGATACCTGCGCCGGCCGACCACGTTGCGATAGCACGAAAGAAGAAAGAAGCACCAGAGGAGGAAGGCAGCCAGCCCGAACACCGCCGAGCAGTATCCGAACGCCCAGAGGGCGAGGGTCGCCGGCAAAAGACTCACGCCATAGAGGAAGATGAGGATCTTGGTGTACGGCTCGCCCCGGGCGACGGGAAGAACGGGAACTCCCGCATCCCGGTACTCCTCCCTGTGCTCGAGCGCCAGGGTCCAGAAGTGGGGCGGCTGCCAGAGGATCATCACGAGGAACAGGATGATCCCGTCCATCCCGATACGGCCGGCCACCGCGGAATACCCGATGAGAACGGGAAGCGCCCCCGGAATGCCCCCCGGAATCGTCCCGTAGGGAGAACGCCGCTTGAGGAAGAGAGTATACAGGAGCGTGTAGGACAGGACGGCGGCGAGCACGAGAGCGGCGGTCATCCCGTGAAAATAACGGTAGGAAAGGAAAAGCGAGGCCAGGACAAGACCGAGAGATAGGGCAAGCGCTCCCTCGTTGCCGACTCTTCTCATCGCCTCGACCCGTCCCGACACCCTGGGCATCCGGGCATCGAGCGGAGAGTCGAGGATGCCGTTCATGACCGCGGCCCCGGAGGCTGCGCCGATGACGCTTGCGAGGCAGGGGATGACGATGCCGGCGGCGGGCATCCCCCTTTCGGCCAGGACCATCCCCGCCAGGCCGGCGAGTCCAACGCCCGACACGATGCCGGGTTTCGAGATCAGAAGGGCCGAGCCGGCCAGGTCCGCCGGGTATCCCCCCTCCTTTCCCTCGGCGGGTTTTCTCGGCAGGGCGGTCGCCTTTATGACGACGTCCCTCCGGGGGAAAGTTCTCTCACCCACATTCGGGCCAGTATCATGAGCATTGCCAGCGCCACGGCCAGGTGCAGGGCGGTCGAGAGGAAGTAGAGCCGTGTCAGAACCACGACGCCGCCGACCGCGACCTGCGCAAGGATCAGGAGAACAAGCCCCCCGGCCATCCGCCTGTGCTTCCTGAGGTGCTCGTCCAGGCGCGTCGCCGCCCAGAGCGCCACGACGGTGAGCGCGACGAGCGCGGCGACCACCCGATGGGAGAACTGGATGAGTACCGCTCCGGACAGAACGTCCGGAACGAGACCTCCCAGAGAGGTCGGCCAGTCGGGAAGGGAAAGTCCCGCGCCCGCATGACGGACGTAGGCCCCCAATGCCGCGAGGAGAAACACGAGGATCCCCATCCCGAAGAACAGGCCCGGGTACCCCCGCACCGAGAAGGAGGGAGGCGATTGGACTCCGTCGAAAACCATCATGTAATAGGCGAAGAGGAATACGACCATGCCCGTGGTGAAGTGGATGATGGTGAGCCGGACCGGAATCTGGAGGAGCACGACAGCCCCGCCCATGATGATCTCGGACGCCAGCAAGGCCACCGCCAGCGCGGGCACGGTTCTGGCCCCACCGCGGTAATCCCGGAATCGTCGATACGACAGAACGACAAGGGCGACTCCCGCCGCCGCCGCGATCACCCGGTGGAGAAACTCCATATAGATGTCGAAGCGGAATGGCGGAAGAACCTTCCCATGGCAGAGGGGCCAGTCGGGACAGCCCAGCCCCGCCTTCAGCCCCGCGACGAGATTGCCCCAGATGAGCAGAACGAAGAAGAGCCCCACGGTAACTCTTCCGAGCATCGATTCTCCCCCCTTTTTCCCCGGCGGGGACACCCGCCGTGGCGTCAACGGAACAAGGTATCCGAGAGGGTCCCCGCGATGATGAGGGCCAGGAAAAAGATCGGCGTCAGGGCGAACCCCCAGACGAGCCGGCTTTCGTACCGCAGGTGCATGAAGAAAAGGGCGACGAGTGACGCCTTCGCCGAAGCGATGAGAAGGGCGACGACGACGTTCATCATCCCCAGGTGCACGTAGGAAACCGCGACGGTGAGACCCGTCAGGATCAGCAGTGCGACCCAGACCATGAGGTAGATGCCGTATCCGCCGTGTTCCGGTTTCATAAGGTCCCCCTTGACGACCTACCCGACAAGGTACAACAGCGGCAGAAGGTAGATCCACACGAGATCGACGAAATGCCAGTATAACCCCGTGACTTCCACGGGCGTATGGTAATCCGCCGAGAATCTTCCCCGAAAGGCCAGGACGAGCATCGTGGCGAGCGCCGTAATCCCCGCCGTCACGTGGACCGCGTGCAGCCCGGTCATCATGAAGTAAAGGGAGAAGAAGATGTCGGTGGAGGGATAGAGTCCCTTGGAAAAGTCCTCCATGTATTCGAAGTACTTGATCACCAGGAACGTCGCCGCCAGAAGGATGGTGAGGAAAAGGTAGAAACGGAGGAGCATGACCTTTCCCTTGCGGATCGCCGCGATGCCGAGCGCCACGGTGAGGCTGCTGCAGATCAGCACGACGGTGTTGACCGCGCCCATAACCCTGTTCAGCTCCAGGTGGTCCTCGTAGAACATCTGGGGGTACTTGATCCGGAAGATGACGTAGGCGGTGAACAGCCCCCCGAAGAGAAGGACCTCGGTGGCGAGGAACGTCCAGATCCCCAGCGTTGCGGCCTCGCGGGCCGTGGTCGGGTCCATGTGGGCTTCGTGCCCTGCCGCCCCGGGCCCGTGGTGCGTGGATCGTCCGCTCATTTCCCTACGTCTGCCTCCCCGCATACCCGTACGGCCAGTCGGTCACCGTCGGGATTTTCTCGAAATTCTCCGTCGGCGGCGGCGACCCCGTCTGCCACTCCAGGGATAGGGCGTTCCAGGGGTTCGGTGGGGCGAGGGCGCCCCGGAACAGCCCGTGGACGAAATTCGCGAACATGATCAAAATCCCCGCCGCGAGGATCCACGACCCCACCGTGGACACGATGTTCAGCGCCTGGAATTGCGCGGGGTATTGCGCGTAGCGCCTCGGCATTCCCTCGAACCCCAGGATGAACTGGGTGAAAAAGGTGACGTTGAAGCCGATGAATATCAGCAGCCAGGCAGGAACCGCCATCTTTTCGCTGAGCATCCTGCCGGTCATCTTGGGAAACCAGAAGTGCAGGCCGGCCAGAAGCCCCATCACCGTCCCCCCCACCATGGTGTAATGAAAATGGGCGACGATGAAGTAGGTGTCGTGCACGTGGATGTCCGCCCCCAGGGCTCCCAGGAACATCCCCGTTAAGCCCCCGACGACGAAGAGAAAGATGAAGGTCAGAGCATACAGCATGGGGGACTCGAAGGTGATGGATCCCCGGTACATCGTGGCGAGCCAGTTGAAGACCTTGATCGCCGTGGGTATGGCCACGGAGTAGGTCAGGAGGGAGAAGATGATCGCCGCCGTGGCGGACATCCCGGTGACGAACATGTGGTGGCCCCAGACGAAAAACCCGAAGCCGGCGATCGCCAGAGAGGAGTAGGCGATCGCCTTGTACCCGAAGATCGGCTTCCGGGAGAAGGCCGGGATGATTTCCGAGATGATTCCCATCGCGGGGAGGATCATCACGTAGACGACCGGGTGAGAGTAGAACCAGAAGAAGTGCTGGAACAGGATCGGATCGCCCCCCTTCGTCGGATCGAAGAATCCCACTCCGAAGAGCCGCTCCATGGCGAGCAGAAGGAAGGTGATCCCCACGACCGGGGTCGCCAGAACCTGGATGATGCTGGTGGCGTACATCGACCAGATGAAAAGCGGCATCCGGTGCCACGTCATCCCCGGCGCACGGAGTTTGTGGATCGTCACCAGGAAGTTCAGGCCCGTGAGGATGGAGGACATTCCGACGAGAAAGATCCCGAAGGAGAGGACCGTAACGTCGGCGGAGGTCCTCGCGGAATACGGGGTGTAGAAGGTCCACCCCGTGTCCATCGGGCGGCCGAGGGAGAAAAGGATCACGACGATCCCGGCCACGAAGATCCAGTAACTCATCAGGTTCAGCCGGGGGAACGCCACGTCCCTCGCACCGATCTGCAGCGGGATGAAGAAGTTCCCCAGGCCCGAGGGGATCGCGGGGATGACGAACAGGAAGATCATCAGGGCCCCGTGCATGGTGAACAACACGTTGTAGGTCTGGTTGGTGAATATGTGCTGCCCGGGATACATCAGCTTGAGGCGGATCAGGAGAGCGAATACTCCACCCGCCAGAAAAAAGAAGAGGGTCGTGTACAGGTACATCACCCCGATCCGCTTGTGGTCCAAGGTGTAGGCCCATGACCGGAACCCTTTCGCCTCGAGGTAGCCCCTCGGGGAAGCGTTACCGTTTTGCGGCTGTTCCCCGTTCCCCGTCGTTTCCCGCATCGGTTTTTCCGTCTCTCCTTCCGTTTTTCCCCCATGCGATGACCGGAGGGGGGAGTTGGATGCTTAAAAAAAAACCTACTGTTTCAGCGTTTTCAGGTAGGCGATGATGGCGGAGAGGTCCTCCTCCGAAATTTTCCCTTCGAATTCCGGCATAACGTCGGGAAAGCCCTTGACGACTTTTGCCTTGGGCCGGTTGATCGATTCCCTGAGATATGCCTCGTCGGCTGTCGCCTTCCCACCGCCCTCGAGCTCGACCTGCCCGCCGAACAACCCCTTGAACGAGGGTCCGACCCGGACCGACCCGTCGACGGAGTGGCACCCCAGGCACCCGAGAGTTTCGACCAGCACTTTCCCTTTCTGCCCCGGAGGGGCCTCCCTCCCCTCTTTTTCTTCCTTCTCCTCCTCCGTCTCCTTCTCCTTTACCCCGGAAAGGGATTTCAGGTAGGCGATGATTGCGCCCACGTCGTCGGAGGAAAGGCTCTCCTTGAAGGTGGGCATGACGGCCGGGTATCCCTTCACCACCTTTGCCTTGGGATCGAGGATAGACTCCCGGAGATATTCCTCGTCCGCGGTCACCGTGGTCCCGTCCGAGAGAAGGACCTTCCTGTCGAAAACCCCGCCGAGGTTCGGGCCGACCTTCTCCTTTCCCTCGACCGCATGGCATCCGAGGCAACCGGACTTCTCCACGAGCGCCTTCCCCTGTCCCGCGAGCGACAGGCCGGCCGGCGCCCCTTTCTTCTCCCGCCATGCCGCATAGGCGGCGGGTTCCATCACGATCAATTCCGCGCGCATCGTGGAGTGGCCGACGCCGCAATACTCCGCGCACAGAATATCGTACGTTCCCACCTTGTCGGGATGCAGGTACAGGGTATTGTACCGACCCGGCACCATGTCCTGCTTGAGCCGGTACGCGGGTATGTAGAAACTGTGGATCACGTCGTCGGAAGACAGGATGAGCTTCACGGGCCTGCCGACGGGCACCCGGATCTCGTTGATCGACGACCTGCCGTCGGGATACCGGAACTCGAAGAGCCACTGCCTGCCCACGACGTGGATGTCGGTCGCTCCAGGGGGTGGCGTCCGGATGTCCCGGAACACCCGGTACCCGTAGTAGAAGAAGGAGGCGACGACGATCGTGGGGATCAGGATCCAGATGGTTTCCAGTAACAGGTTGCCTCGTATGTCGGGGGTCTCGGAGGGTTCGCCCCCCTTTCTCCTTCGATACCGGATCGCGAAGTAGATCAGCAGTCCCTCGACGAGCAGAAAGAAAAACAGGGAGACGACCGTGATGAAAAGAAACAGGGCATCCACCTCGCCCGTCGTCCGGGATGCCGCCTCCCCCAGGGTGTATGCATTCGCCATCGTCTCCCCCTGTCGCTATCGCTACGAAGTGGCCTGGTGCACCGTCTCGCAAATCCCCCGGCATTCGAGCGCCGCAGCAGCAGCGACAGCCTCGTTGCGCTTCTTCACCATACGAAAACGGTATGCCTCAGCCGCGCGTCGTAGCAAGGCCGGCGCATCGACGCTCCCGGTGCGTGAAACTATTTACGAAACGGTACACTATCTCCGGCCCCGCTTCCACAAAACGAGGAACAGGCCTCCGAGCAGTGCGACCGTCAGGACCCCGCCGGCCTTCATGATGTTTCGGGCGTAGAGAGCGTATTTTTTCCCCACAGGGTCATACTGGAAGCAGAACAACAGGACCTGGTTCAGGGCGGTCGACTTCCCGATGTTCCCCCCCGAGGCCTCGATGAGCGCCATCTTGAGATCCAGGGGGTCCTGCTCGACCCCGTACAGGTAGCGGGAGATCCTCCCCTCGGGGGTCAGCACGACGAGCACGTCCGGATGGGCAAACTCGTTTCCCACCTTCCGGTACCGAAATCCGACGGCGCCGGTGAGGGCGTCTACCGCCTCCGCATCGCCCAGCAGGAACGGCCACCGCGCTGCCGGGTCGGGTATCCCCTCCATCACATCGTGTATCTCTCCGGCGGGCGCGCGGGCCGTATCGACGCTGTCCTCCGGGTTGAAGCTTACCGTAACGATCCGGAAGTCGCGCGCGAGGTCAACCCCCTTCAGCTTCTCCACCGTCCCGAGAAGCGTGCGAAGCGTCAGGGGGCACAGCATCGGGCAGGTGTAGTAGTTCAGGGTCAGAAGCACCGGCCCCCCCGTGAAGTAGTCTCCCAGGCGAACCTCGTCCCCCTTCTCGTTCCGGAAGTGGGCATCGAGGGGGACCGCGCCGCCGAGTTTCTCGTCCACGCCGATCGACTTGAGAATGTCGTCCTGGGGGTCGTGGACGGCATGCGCCTCGAGAGAGAGGGGATGTGCAGTCACCCAGACCAGGGCAAGGAACGCGACCGCGGCGAAGCGGATCCATCCTGCCTCTCTCATAATTCGATGGTCCGGTTCGGATACGGGACCGAGGCGTTCCAGCCGAGCCGCCCGGAAAGAAGTCCGGCAAAACCGATGGACACCGACTCCTCGCCGTGGGCCACGAAAGCCTTGTCGGGAGGGGTCCGGAAAGCCCCGGCCCAGGCGAGAAGGTCGTTCCGGTCGGCGTGGGCGGACAGCCCACCGATCGTGTAGACGTCGGCGGCGACGCCTATCTCCTCCCCGAAGATACGGACCCGCTTGGCCCCCTCCACGATCCTTCGCCCCAGGGTCCTCGGCGCCTGGAATCCCACGATGATCACGCTGGATTCCTTTCGCCAGAGGTTGTGCTTCAGGTGGTGCTTGATCCGCCCCGCCTCGCACATTCCGCTGCCGGCCAGGATGATCCCGCCGCCGCGCATCGAATTGAGCGCCATGGAATCCTCCACGCCCCTCGATACGACGACCCGGAGCGCGTCGGGGTTTTTCTCCCGCCACTCGTAGACCGCAATCGTCTCCTTGTCGAAGCACTCGGGGTGCCGGAGGGTAATCCGCGTGGCCTCGATGGCCAGGGGCGAATCGATGTAGACGGTGAGGCCCGACACCAGACCTTTCCGGGTGAGATCCGCGAGCAGGTAGATGATGTCCTGCGTGCGTCCGACGGCAAATGCCGGGATGACGACGTTGCCGCCCTTGCGGCCCAATGTGTCGGTCACGGCGTGGAGGAATTCCTCTCTGGTTTCCGCCATCCCCTTGTGCAGCCGGTTCCCGTAGGTGGACTCCATCACCACCACGTCCGCCCGTTCCACCGGCGTGGGGTCGCGCACGATGGGAAGCCCCCTGTGGCCGATATCACCGGTAAATACCAGGATCCGCTCCCGGTTGCCGTCCTTAACGGAGATGCGAAGGACCGCCGACCCGAGGATGTGTCCCGCATCCAGGAAAGAAGCCCGTATTCCGGGAGCGGGGGTGATCGTCTCGCCATACCCGACCGGAGACAGGAGGGGAAGCACCGCTTGCGCATCCGCTTCCGTGTAGAGGGGCGGGGTCTCTTTCCGGCCTGCGCGTTTTCGCCTCCTGCTCCTCCATTCCGCTTCCCTTTCCTGGATGTGGCCGGAGTCGGGCAGCATGATACGGAGAAGATCGGCCGTCGCCGCGGTCGCGTGGATCGGGCCGCGAAAGCCGTCCCGGACGATTTTCGGAAGAAGTCCCGTGTGGTCGATGTGCGCGTGCGTACACAGGACGAAGTCGATCGAGGAGGGAGGAACCGGGAACGTCCTCGCGTTTTTCCGGTCGCTCTCCCCTCCTCCCTGGAACATTCCGCAGTCCACGAGGAACCTCGAACGGCCCGTCTGCACCAGGATACTGGAGCCGGTAACTTCCCTCGCCCCTCCGAGGAACCGGATCTGCACGCTCACCGGATTACGCTCGTCAGAATCCCGGAGAATATGCTCACCAGCACCGATCCCGCGACGGCCCCGAAGAAGCCGTTGACGTGAAACCCGGGGACGATCCCGGAGACGAACCACAGGAGCAACCCGTTGATCACCAGGAGGAAGACCCCGAGGGTGAGCACGGTGACCGGGAGCGTGAGGAGAACGAGGATCGGGCGGATCACGGCGTTCACCAGTCCCAGGAAGAACGCCGCGGCCAGCGCGGACAGCGCTCCGTCGGCCAGCATCACCTGCGGAAGGAGATAGGCGATCAGCAGGATCGCGATCGCGTTGGCTCCCATGCGTACGGCGAACGGCATCCCGCTTCCCTTCCGGCCGGTTTCGAATATTTATTGCCGATGAAATCGCGCCGGCCGCCTGCCGGCGCGAGAAGAGTATATCGCCTCTCGCACCGCCCTGACAAACGTCGGGTTTCTTCCCTTCTCCCGTCGACGATATTCCTCCGGCCCGGAAGATCCCGTCGGAGCGAGTCGGAACACCGTGAAAGGTCACACGGAAATCCCCCCGGCCCCGGTCTACCTTGGGATTAGAAAGGGAGGTGAGAGACCAATGGAAGGAATCCTGTTAGGGAGCGGGGCATTCTCCACCATTATGCCCATCCTCCTGGGCCTGCTCGTGCTCGGTTGCGGGGTTGTAGGAATCGCCCTGGGACACGCCTCCGATTCGGAAGCGGTCGGCAGACGGGTTTACTGGGCGGAATGGCCTGTACCGGAAACGAAAAAGCCCATTCCGCCGGAACCGGAGAAGAGCGAGCGTCCGGGAGAAGAGAAGGGGCAGATTCGGAAGGCGGCATGATCCTGCAGGGAGGGTGAAGGAAACCCCCGGGTACGGTGCCTCCGAATGCCGGTCGCCGACTGGAGAAGGAGACATCGCCCCGGGGGGGACTCGCCAGCGGAAACGGTGAAACCTTTCACATCAAATTGCTGCCCCTCCTTCTATAGTCGAAGTCAGAAGAAAAGGCATCCGGCGGTTTTTCCGGAAACTAGCCGCCGAGGCAACCAACCGTAAAACCGGGCAGACCGAAAGAACCGTCTGCCCAAAGGAGAGATCGAAATGGCACAACCCTTGGAAGTACTCAGGAAAGAGGTTGGGCACAAAGAGCCCGAATATCACGAATCGCCAAGGATGACCCCGGAGCCGGGCATGAACCGGGAATGGTGGGCCAATCCGGCGGTCGTGGGCCTCATGGGGTTCGCCACGACCACGATGGCGACGGGCTTGCACAACGTCGGGTACTGGGGCGCAGGGGCGACGCTCGCACTTGCGATCGCATTCGGCGGAACCGCACAATTCATCGCCGGTGTCGTCGATCTGCGCAAGGGCAGCCTATTCGGGGGTTCCGCCTTCATGGCGTACGGGGCATTCTGGTGGTCCCTGTTCGTCATCGATTACGTTCTCCCGAAGACCGGTGTCCCCGCGGATCCGAATGCGCTGCTCGGGTTTTTCCTCATGTGGACCCTGTTCACGCTGTCCTTCTTCGTCGCCTCGTTCAAGGCGGGGAATCATCTCGCGGTTCTCTTCGGTCTGCTGTTGCTTGCATTCGTGATGCTCGACGGCGTCCTGATCGGCAGGATCTCGGCGGTGGTGACGGGCTGGGAGATCTTCCTGACCGGTTTGGTCGCATGGTATATCGCAACCGCGATCCTCGTAAACGGAATGTACGGAAGGAAGGTGTTGCCGCATTCCTGATTCCCCGGAAGGAAGGTGCGAAGGTTCTGTCCGGATCGGAAACCAGGGGGGCGGACCCATGGCCCCCCCCGGCCGATACCGGCATCCCGGGAACGATTGAAACGGGGGAAATACGGAGATAGAGTCAATCTCATGCCTCTTTCCGTTCTCACGGCGGTCGAGCTCTTCCGCGGAGTTCCCGAGCGGGACAGGGAGAAAATCTCCCGCCTTTGCGTCGACCGGCGCTACCCGAGAAAAGCGACGATATTCGCCAGGGGAGACCCCGGCGACTCCCTGTTCCTTCTCAAGGAGGGAGTGGTGAAAATCTGTTCCGTATCCGAAAAGGGGGCTGAGACAATCCTGCACATATTGAAACCGGACGCGATCTTCGGGGAGCTTCTCTTCTCCGAGGACAGAAGGGCCCTGACGGCTATCGCGGGAACGGACGTGGTCGTAACCGTCATCCCGCGGAAGAACTTCCTGGAGATCCTGCGATCCGTCCCCGTTGTCGCCGAAAACTTCATCCGCCTCCTTTCCCGGCGCCTGTCCAAGGTGGAGAAGGAGATTGCCGATTTCGGGCATACGTGGTCCTACAACCGTCTCGCAATGGTCATGCTCGCGCTTGCCGAAGAGCACGGGGTCGAAACGCCCGCGGGAACGAGGATTCCGCTGCGCCTGACGCACGAGGACCTGGCAAAATTGATCGGGACGACGCGGGAGACGGTAACGACGCAGGTCAACCGGTTCCGCAAAAAAGGACTGGTGAAACGGGAAGGGCGCTTCTTCCTCGTGAACAGGAAAGAACTGGAATCGTTTCTCCGATCGGAATAGCCGCGCGGCATCTCCGGGGAAATCTCCTACATTCGTTCCTCGAGAATCTCCTTGAGGGCAACGGCGTTGTTTCTCTGCCGGTCCCGCGCGCCGAACAGGAGGGTGACCCTCCCTTTCCTTGCCCTCGCCGCCAGCTTCGCGAGATCCGCCATCCTCCCGGACGCGTCCAGTTCGCTCCGGTAACGCACCCGGAATTCTTCCCACTTCTGCGGGTCGTGCGCGAACCAGACCCGAAGGGCCTTGGTCGGGGCGATATCGGGACGCCAGTCGTCGAGCTGCGCTTTCTCCTTTGCCAGGCCTCTCGGCCACAGCCGGTCCACGAGAACCCGGTATCCATCGGAAGGATCCGGAGGATCGTACACCCGCTTGATCCTGAGCATCGGCTTCCTCCTATTCCGCAGTCTTCCCGGCCCCCGGCGCTCAATGGGCTTTTTTCTTCGGCATGCGGAAAAAGGTGATCTCCACCGGCGTCTCGGCCCCGTCCCGGAGAAGAACCAGCGAGGCGGTATCCCCTTCTTTCTTCTTCCCCATGCGGTAGAAGATATCGGTCATGTCCTCCACGGGCTCCCCGTCGAACGAAACGAAGGCGTCACCGGGGCGGACACCGGCCTTTTCGGCAGGCGATCCCTCCTCGACGCTTTTAACGGTAACCCTCCCCTCGTTCCCGGAGAGGAGGACCCCCATCAGGACACGCTTTCCTTCCAGCCCCTCGTAAGGGACGTACCAGGCGAAATCGTAGGGGAGCAGGGGAATTTCCGGCAGGTCCACATCCATTTGCTGGTCCTTTTTCTCCTCGGGGATCTCGATCTCCACGGGCTGAATGATAACGTAGGGCAGGGGCATCCTGCGGACCACCTTCTTGGGAAGACCGAAGCCGTACCGGACGTGCCAGCCTCCCGTGATCGTCACCATCCTCTTTCCCTTCCCGCGGGGGCTTTTCAGGTAGTCGACGATGCGTTCGGCCATCGTCTCCTCCCAGAGCATCTGGACCCGGAAGAAGGACTCGAACATTCCCTCGGTGGGAAGGTGGCTTCCGTACACCGCCTTCATCGCTGCCCGCTGGTACGGGTCCACCTCGCCGATCCCGGGAAGCTTTGCCCTCAGATCGACCGAAACGTTGTCCAGGCCTCCCCGGCGTACTTCCTCCTGGATCTCCTTCGACGGGTTCAACGCAACGACGTCGATTCCGTTCTCTTTCGCGAATTCCAGGATGCCCCGGTAATAGCCGAAATCGGAACCCCAGTTGTCGTACCATTTCACGGCTTTCAGGAACGCGAGCTCGGAAAGCTCCCCCTTCGTCCAGCGGTCGAGAGCCCCCTGTTGCGGTTCGCGGAACATCTCCATCCCAATGGCGATGCGGCCGGGGAAGCGGCGGAACAGCTCCCGGATGATGGTGAGCTCGACCCGGTGGGCGTCGATGTTGTCGTGCGTCTCCCCCACGCAGACGAGAGTTGCGCCGGAGATCATGTCCATCATCCCGTCCAAAGAGAGCTTGAGCCCCGTGGGGAGGTGAACGATATCCTCCGCCTTCGGGAGCTCCTTCTGCGGGTACGGCATTTCGCACGACCGGTCGCCGGCGTGGAGCGCCGCGTTTCCCGCGAGCAGAAACGCTCCCAGCGCCACAATATGGCACATCCTGCGCGTCATCGGCCTTTCCCCCGGACGGGTTTATAATCTCGCGGCGATCGATTCTTCACGAGAACCGGGGGAAAGGATGGCTACGGTTGCTGATCGCGGATCGTGGCACGAAGTTTCTCCATAAGCTCGCCAAAGGACGAATTCTGCAGGATGCTGTTGAACTGCGAGCGATAATTCCTCACCAGGCTTATCCCCTCGATGGAGACGTCGTAGATCCGGTATCTGCCGCCCTCTTCAAGCATCCGGTAATCCACCGGAATCTCCTGTCCCTTGCCCGTAACCACCAGGGTCTTCACCTCGGCATACGGTCCGTCGACGGTCTCCTTACCATACCGGATCTCCTCCCCGTGGTAGGACTCGATCTTCCCGAGATAGGAGTTTTCGAGGACTTTCTGGAAAAGGGCGACGAAACGGTTCCGTTCTTCGGGAGTGCGGCCTCGCCAGTGGGGACCCAGGGAGCGCTTTGCCATCTCCGCGAAATCGAAGACCGGCGCGATCTCCTTCCTGAGAAGGTCGCGACGTTCCTCTTTCTTGTCCTTCGCGGCGAGCGCCGGGTCCTTGAGGATTTTGATCGACCGATCGATCGTCCCCCGGATCTGTTCGGTGGCGTTTCCGGCCTGTGACAGCGAAGGAAACAGACACAGGGCGAAGACCAGGGCCGCCGACGCCGCCGGGAGACGGAGCCTGCCCTTTCCCGCCGTCTTGCCGATCGACCTACTTGGCGCTGCCATGGATGAATTCCCCGATCAGCTGCTCCATGTCCACGGCGGACTCGGTATCCCGGATCTTCCCGTTAGGAGGGATCATGTGGCCCGACGCGCCGGGGGACAGGGACACATACTTGTCCCCGATGAGCCCCCGGGTCCGGATGGAGGCGATGGTGTCCTCCGGCAGTTTGACCCCCGTCCGGATCTTCATCAGGACGTCGGCGCTGTAGTCGTTAAGCGTAATCGACTCCACCTTTCCGACGTCGACCCCGGCGATCTCCACGCTCACCCCTTTTTTCAGCCCCGAAACCGAGGCGAACTCCGCGTGCACGGGCACGTAGTCCCCCCCCACGATCTCCAGCTTTCCGAGCTTTATGGAAAGCCAGGCAAGGCATGCGATCCCGAGAAGGACGAACAGGCCTACGGCCGTCTCGATGTTCAGTCGCTTCATCGTTTCCCCCTACATGAGATGGACCGGCCCCGTGATGTCCCCGCGGATGATCTGCTGGACGAAGGGGTTGACGGAACTCACCACCTCCGCCGTGGGACCCGCCTCGACCACTTTCCCGTCGTGGAGCACCACGACATAGTGGCTCCACTGGAAGATATCCGGGATGTCGTGGCTGATCATCACCATCGTAAATCCGTGCTGGTGGTACGTGTGGCAGATCAGATTCAGGATCGAGTTCCGGATGATGGGGTCCAGGCCGGTTGTCGGCTCGTCGAACAGGATGATCTCCGGGTCCGTCACCATCGCGCGGGCGAACGCGACCCTCCGGACCATCCCTCCGCTCAGTTCGTCGGGGAATTTTCCCTGTGCTTCCTCCAGCCCCACCTGCGCGAGTCGGCCGAGGACCTTCTCCCGGATCTCCTCCTCCCCCATGTCCGTCTTCTCCTGCAGGGGAAACGCCACGTTATCGAAGACGGTGAGCGAGTCGAAAAGCGCTCCCCCCTGGAAGAGCATCCCGAATCGGCGACGAACCTTGTATAGTTCCCTCCGGGAGAGGCGTGAGATGTCCACCCCGTCGATCAGGATCTGACCGCGTTCCGGCCGGATGAGCCCGATCATATGCTTGAGCATCACGCTTTTTCCCGCCCCGCTCAGGCCGATGATCGCGGTGATCCTCTGCCTGGGGATGTCGAGGTTTACTCCGTCCAGCACCTTTTTCCCGTCCAGGGTCTTCTCGACGCCCACCAACCGGATGACCGGTTTCCCGTCCGGCGCGGGAAGCTCTTCGAGACCGCACGGTTCGCAGACAAAGGAAGTTTCGCTCACAGGAGCACCGAGGTCAAAATGTAGTCGCTCACCAGAACCAGCACGGAGGACAGGACGACGGCAGACGTGGTCGATTGGCTGACGCCTTCCGCCCCCCGTCCGGTGAAATATCCCTTGAACGTGCAGACCCACGCGATGATCAGCCCGAAGACAAGAGATTTAATGAGCCCGTTCGCAACGTCATTCCACTCCACGCTGGCCTCCATCTGCCCGAAGAAGATACCGGCGTTCACCCCGAGGAGTTTCACCCCCACCAGATACCCCCCCAGAATCCCGACGACGTCGAATATCGCCGTGAGGAGAGGCACGGACAGAACGGCCCCGAGGAGCCGGGGGGAGATGAGGAACTTGACGGGATCGATCCCCATCGACTCCAGCGAGTCGACCTGCTCCCCGATCCGCATGATCCCGATCTCCGCGGTCAGTGCGGACCCGGCCCTCCCCGTTACCATGAGCGCCGACAGGACCGGGCCCAGCTCCCGGATAAGCGAAAGGGCCACCGCGGACCCGAGCAGGCCCTCCGATCCGAACTTCTGAAGCGTGTAGTATCCCTGCAGAGCGAGAACCATTCCGGTGAACGCCGCCGTCAGGACGATGACGAACAGGGACTTGACCCCGATGAAGTGGACCTGCTTCACAACACGGTAAACGCGGTAGGGCGGGAAGACAAGGGAAGCGATCGTAGCGTAGAGGAAGATCATCATCTTCCCCATGCCGTTGACCGCCCGGAGGGTCCGTTTCCCGATCGTCTCGACCAAGAATGCCATCGCTTCCCCCTGACGGAGGCGGGTCGAATTCCGTCACTTTCGGCCGGATTCGAGGACTTCCGAACCTTATGATAGACATTTTTACGGAAAAGTTGCGTTTCCTTGGCTCACCGGAGGGCCGCTACGTCCCGGCGCCCTTTCCTTCTGCGCCTTTCCGGCGTGAAACTTTCGGAGATCTCTGGCAACATATAGCCGACGATTTTCGTTCCGCAGCGTAACCGGGAGAGGCAAATGACCAAAGGTTCCCTTTGTTCCTGTCTTTTCGTCGCTCTCCTGCTCGTATCCCCGGCAACGGCATTCGCGGAGGATGCCGGCGGTAGCAACCAGGCCGGGGATACCGCCGGGCAAGCCGTGGAGGCGATACCGGAACCGGAACCAGGGAAAACCTTGGCGCCCGATTCACGGCCCCCGGAGACCGATTTCGCAAGTGATCCCTTCGCGGAGGAATCCCCGCCTCCCCGCCTGGCGGACCCGCTCGAGCCGCTCAACCGCGCCCTGTTCGTATTCAACGACAAGGCCTACTACTGGGTGATGAAGCCCGTGGCGCAGGGGTATGCGGCGATCGTCCCGGAGACGGCACGAGTATCCGTCAGGAACTTCTTCCGGAACATCACGATGCCCGTCCGCTTCGTGAACAACCTCCTGCAGGGGAAGATCCGGAACTCCGGTGTTGAGCTGCTCCGGTTCCTCATCAACACCACGGCGGGAATCGGGGGGCTCTTCGACCCTGCGAAGAACGACTGGCACATCGAACCGCGGGAGGAGGATCTGGGCCAGACCCTGGGAAAATACGGTCTCGGGCACGGCTTTTACCTCGTCCTGCCATTGCTCGGGCCCTCGAGCCTGCGCGACACGGCGGGGCTTGCCGGGGATTCCTTCCTCGATCCCGTCAACTACGTAGACGACGACAGGATCGTCATCGGCGCCCACGTGCTGAAGGCGGAGAACGAGGTGTCCCTGCGGATCGGCGAGTACGAGGACCTAACGAAATCGGCCATCGACCCGTACGTCGCCGTTCGGGACGCCTACTCCCAGTATCGCGAGAAAAAGGTGAAGGAATAGTTTCCCGAAAACGCCGGGCGCCTTTCGGGCGCTTGTGCTTTTCCCCCGTTTTCAATACGCTTTAGGGCATGGAACCGGGACATGGCGGACCGGTATTCGGGGAGGCGGGCAGAATGGACCGGAGGGCTGCGATGAGGACATCGCCAACGGTTTTCGCCGTCGGGGTGACGATAGCGGTGGGGGTTTTTTTCCTGGGGGGGTGCGCCTCGTTCCCTCCCCCCAAGGAGACGATCCCGAACTCCCGGATCTACGCATACGGCTACAATGACGTGTGGGAATCCGTTCTCGCGACGCTTTCCGAGCTGAACATCCAGGTGAAAACCATGGAGAAAGAGTCGGGAACTATCGTTGCGGAGGATAACACCATCGTATTGCGCCAGTACGAACCCGGGAGGTTCGACTCGGCATACTGCTTCTGCGGAAGCCCCAAACGATACCACTTCTTCAAGGGACTGATCGGGGATTACACGATTTCCGTCACCCGGGAAACCGATGTCCGGATATCGGTGAGCATCAACGCGTCGTTCCGGGCATCCCAGTACTCCGAGGAACGGTTCACAGGCTGGTTCCCCTGTCTCTCGAAGGGGATCTTCGAGCCCATGTTCCTGGACCGGCTGGATTCCCAACTGGCAACCAGGAGAGGCCCGTCCCGGAACTTCGACTGGTGGAAGCCGAGAAGAGGTTACTGATCCCACGCACGATCCCTCTCTCCCGCAGGGCCCGGGAAGTAACCCCCTTCCTCGCCATGGAGATCATGGAACGGGCCAAGGCTCTGGAGGCACAGGGGCACGATATCGTCTACCTCTGCCTCGGGGAACCGGATTTTCCCACACCGACGCCGGTGATCGATGCCGCCATCCGATCGTTGCGAAGCGGCGAGACTACCTACACCCACTCCCTTGGGCACATCGAGCTGCGGGAGGAGATCGCGGCGTTCTACCGGCGGAGGTACGGACTTACCATCGACCCCGGACGGATCATCGTCTCCTCCGGCACCAGCCCGCTCATGCTGCTTCTGTTCGCCGCCCTGCTGAACGAAGGCGACGAGGTCATCGTTCCGGATCCGAGCTACGCCTGCTACCCCAATTTCATCCGGTTCGTCGGAGGCGTTCCCCGGCTCCTGCGGACACGGGAGGAAGACGGATTCCAGCCAGACCCCACGGAAGTCCGTGCGTGGATTTCCTCCCGCACCCGGGGCGTCCTGATCAATTCCCCTTCCAACCCGGCCGGGTCCGTGATCCCTACCTCCTGGCTCGCGAAACTGGCGGCCCTGCCGGTTCCCCTGATCTCCGACGAGATCTACCACGGACTGACTTACGAGGGAGAGGAACACAGCGCTCTGGAGTTTTCACCCGATGCCTTTGTCCTCGGAGGGTTTTCCAAGGCGTACGCCATGACCGGCTGGCGGCTGGGATTTCTGATCGCCCCTTCGCAAAGCATCCGGGTCCTTCAGAGCATGCACCAGAACTTCCTCATAAGCGCCAACAATTTCGTTCAGTTCGCCGGCATCGCCGCCCTGCGCGAGTGCGGCGCCTACGTTGCCCGGATGCGCGAAGAATATGACCGGCGCCGCCGAATGATCGTTGGTCGCTTGCGGGACCTCGGACTGGGGGTGAGAAAAATCCCCGAAGGGGCCTTCTACGTTCTGGCCGACGCCCGGCACATAAGCGCAAATTCCCGGTCGCTGGCCAGGGAGATCCTCGAGTCTACCGGGGTGGCCGTCACTCCCGGGATCGACTTCGGGGAGGGTGCGGAAGGTTTCCTGCGGTTCTCGTACGCGAATTCTCCGGAAAACATCGGGAAGGCGTTGGACCGCCTGGGGGCCTTCTTCCGGAACCGCAGCTGACTTTGTTTTCGCACTCCTCCGCTTACCGGTTCCTCCTCTTGAACTCCCAGGGCGGACCCGGATTGGCATCCTTCCATAACCCCAGGCGCCTCCCTCGCGCCTCCCTCTCCGCGTCGAGGTACCGGGAAGCGTAAGGAGCGGAAAGATAGCGCCGATAGGCCCAGGCATACCCGCTCCGGACCATCTCGAGGTTGATGTCCACCCCCGATCGGTGCACGATACCCACCGTTCTTCCGTGAACGTCGATATCGACGATTTCCACCGTCACCCTCCTGCCGAGCGCCAACGCCGTAAGTGCTTCCTTGGCCTCCTTCCCGTACGGTTGCCCCGCCGTCTTCTCGTGCCGGACCTCCGGAGCGTCGATCCCGTACAGCCGGACCCGGAGTTTCGTCCCTTCCCGGGTGGTCAGGGCAACGGTGTCGCCATCGATTACCCGGCTCACCTCCCCCTCCACCGTCCGGGGAGAAGCGCACGAGGGAACAGAGGCCCCCAGAAGGACGACGAACGCGAAAAGGAAAAGAACGGCGCGACGGAATCGACCGGACATGCGAAGTCTCTCCTGACCAGAATCCGGAACCTTCCGGTTTCCCTTTCTTCCTTATATCCCGCGCCCGGGAAATTGACGAAACATCCTTTTTCCCGAAGGGAAAAATGCGGTAATGTGGCCGGTGATGGAGACCCTGACGTTACCCAGGCCGGACGCGGTGATATTCGACTTCGACGGGGTCATCGTCGACTCCGAACCGCTGCACTACAAGGCGTTCCAGGAAGTTCTCGAACCGCTCGGCATCGGGTTCCCCTGGCAGGAATACGTCGACACCTACATGGGATTCGACGACCGGGACGCGTTTCTCGAGGCCTTTCGCGCCCACGGGAAGGATCTCGACGACCGAAGACTCAAGCAGCTGGTGGCTTCCAAGTCCGCAATATTTCTGGGTATCATCAGAAACGGGGTTCGTGCGTATCCCGGAACGGTCTCCCTGATCACATCCCTTGACGCCTTGGGGCTTCCGTTGGCGATCAGCAGCGGGGCGCTTCGTTCGGACATCCTCCCCATCCTGGACATTCTCGGTATCACCCGCTGCTTCCCCCACGTCATCTCCGCCGACGATGTCCGGAAAAGCAAACCCGACCCGGAATGCTACTCGCTTGCGTTTCGCAGGCTTAAAGGAGCGCACCCCCTGCTTGTCTCGATACCGGACAGGTGCCTCGTCATCGAGGACACGCCCGCCGGCATCCGGTCCGCGAAACTCGCGGGGCTCAACGTCCTGGCGGTCACCAACAGCTACAGCGGGAAGCAACTGGCCGAAGCCGATTACCTCACCGACTCGTTGGAGAACGTCCGAATATCCTGAGGCCGTTTCAATTCCTCTCCCCCGGTCGCGGGTCTTCGGTCATCCCCGCCAACCGTTCGATGATCGGCGGGATCAGGTAGGTGGCCAGTTGCGTGTGGGAGCCGCCGCCCAGGACGACCTCCAGTCTCCCCCCGCAGACCTCTTCCGCCAGGTCCCGCATCAGGGAAGCGATGTCCCAGTAGCATGGTCCGGTAAGGCCGATGTCGCCGTAGTCGCCCTGGTGGGTGTCGAAGCCGAAATACCAGAACACCAGGTCGGGCCGGAATTTCCGGACCCGGGGGGAAATGTGCCGCCCCACCAGGTCGAAATAGATTTCGTTCATGGACCGATCGGTTTGCCCCCATCCCCCGGGGGAGGGACAGGCCACATCCACTTTCGTCCCGTCAGGGGATTCGTAATTCGTGCCACAGAAACAGACATGGAGAACATCGGGGTCGTCCCGGAAAAGATCGCGAGTGCCGTCGCCGTGGTGGGCGTCGGTATCCAGGATCGCAAACCGCCGCAGGCCGTATTTCTCCCGCAGGTTGACGATGCAAAGGGCCACGTCGTTGAAGCAGCAGTAGCCGCCGAAATACTCCCGCCCCGAATGGTGGCCGCCGGCCCCGATGAAGACGAAGGCGTTGCCGATTTCCCCCTCGGCGATCTTTTCTCCCGCCCATCACCACGCCCCCCGCCGAGTGCCAGGCGGTGGAGCAAAGGGGATCTGCCTTGACCCCCTCGATCAGGTACGGGGTATGGACTTTGCGCAGCAATTCCCGCGGGACGGGCCCCGGCTCATAGAGCCTGACCCGATCGCTCTCCAATATCTTGTCCAGCGCCATGGGGAAATCGGCCAGCCGCGCCCCGACGGTCAGGTAGCTGCGCCGCGAATAGGACGGATGATACACGATGCCGGTGTTGGTCCGCGTCATGACCGGGTTTATTGTTTCCCGGCGTCCTACTTTTCCACGTTCATCCGGGTGATTTTCGCTCCCTCGAGCGTCAGGTTGGCCATCAGGCCCTTCTGCCCGAACACGAACCCGACGATGGGGTCCTTGATGTTCTCCGTGTCCAGGGCCCCTCCGACGCCGACATTTATCAGGGCGACCGAGCCGTCCACCCCGGCTTTCCACCCCTCGCTCTTGCGGAACTTGTCGAGCGCATCCTGCTGGATGAAGACGATGATGATGGTCTTCGCCTGGGCCCCGAGCTGGAGACCGAAGGACCCGGCCACGGTATTGTAGTAATCCACCGTCTTCCCGCCGATCCGCAGGGCTCCCTCGCCGTACTCCCCTCCGACCACGAACCCCGCCTTGTAGACGCTCGGGAAGACGAGAACGCCCTTGGCGATCGCAAGCACCTCCTGGGAACCCTTTATCTCCTTCTTGAAGCGCTCGAGGGCGACGTCCACGCTCACGTCGATCTCCCGGGCCG
This sequence comes from uncultured delta proteobacterium, assembly GCA_963811025.1. GTDB lineage: Bacteria > Desulfobacterota > Deferrimicrobia > Deferrimicrobiales > Deferrimicrobiaceae > CSP1-8. Next base: position 17,429 of record CAWEPX010000031.1, on the reverse strand, counting down.
TTGCGGCATGGATGACCTTCGGCAAGAGGATCCCGAGCAGAAGCACCAGGAGAACGGAGAATGAGACGGCCGAAAGCCGCAGTCGGTCGATTGCCGGAACCCGTGATTTCATGGCTGGAATCTCCTCCTTTTTACCGGGAATTTCCTTTTGATGTCCACCGGTTGAATTGGATTCGCGAAGCCTCCCGGCAAAAGACGGCGTCGTCTATGGCTTCGCTGCGGTGACGATCATCCGGAAGTTCATGAACCCGAAATCCCCCGTTTTCCGGAAGGGGGAGAAATCGCGGATGACGTTTATGTTCGAAAAGCCGAGCTTCGACAGGAGGAGCCGCATCGAGTCCGGATCGTAGATCCGGAGGGAATAGGCGCTGTCCTTGACCAGCCCGCTCTCCTTGCTCACCACCAGCTCCCGCGTGTACACGATGTCCCCCTCCAGGCTTCTCCTCCGGCAGACCACGATGTCCTCACCGATCTCGTGCCAGGCAACGGGCTGGAATCCGCTTTTCAGCACCCCGCCGTTCACGACATCGAGGAGGAGCCGCCCTCCGCGTTTCATCAGGCGCATCGCTTCCGAGAGAATGTCCCGGTCGCCGTCCGGCGAGGCGATGTATCCGAGGGAATTGCCCAGGACCAGGACGTGGTCGAAACGTTCCTGGGGAAGGCCGGTCTTCCGGGCGTCTCCCTGGAGGAATCGGATCGCCATCCCCGCTTCTTTCGCCTCCTCCCTTCCCCGGTCGATGAGGAATTGCGAGAAGTCGAAAACGGTGCATTTTCCGAATCCGCGCAGAGCCAGTTCCCTGCTGTGCCTCCCGTGCCCCCCGCAAAGGTCGAGGATGTCCTGGTCCGGAGAGAGGGGGATCAACTCCTGTATGAGATCGATTTCCTTCCGGGTGACCTCGTCATCGCATACCGATCGCGCATCGGTGGTGAGGTAGACCTCGTCGAAGAGGTCCTTCCACCATTCGGGATCGACTTCGAAACTCATTTCCCCTCCGGGTGCGCCCCGAAGCTGAAGAGCCCGTCCGATGCGAACACGGCGGGGGACCCGCCCCAGACCTGCGACCGGGCGATCGCGAGCTCCTCTTCCTCGATGTCCACGAATTGGTCGATTTCCCCCGAAAGCCACATCTTCTCGAGCGTCAGGCAATCGGACCAGACCGCGGCACAGTAGGCGCGCAGGGATTTTATGTGTCCGGGCCTCATCACCCTCGGCCGCAGGGCCATCTTGATCGGGCCGAGAAGGTAGGTGAACTTGTGGTCGAGAGCCATCTTTTCCTGCATCTCGACCACCTCAAGGAGGTCGCCGTACGCGAGAGAGAGGACGGTCTCGTTGATCCGGTCGACCGCGTCCCTCACCGTCATATCCGATCGCAAAACGGCCAGGGGCTGTACTCCTCCGCCACTTCCGACGTTGGTGGGGACTCCGCCGTACCTGACCAGAAACCCGAAGACGCGCTGCGGGCCGAACAGGCAGCGGAAATCGGTCTGGAACCGCACGAGGTAGGCCCGCTTGCTCTCCCTGTCCAATAGGGGATTGTCCTCCCCCCAGAGAGGAAGAGGAATCTTCTCCTGTACGATGTAGTCGCCTCCGGCAAGCGCGACCCCTACCGCCTCATCCGCGTTCCTGTGGACCCCTCCCACCCGGACTCCCTTCCCCGAGTATCCCCGTTCGGGCTTGAGGACAAGTTCGTCCCAGTGGGTCCGTGTCCACTCGATCAGGTCGCCGATCGCCTCCCCCGACGGCCCGTCCGTCTTCCGGGGGAAAAACTTGCGGGTCCAGGGGGTGCGCGCCACGGTTTCGGGATGAAACCGGCCCCGCATGGAACCCGTGATGAGCTCGAACGTGCTTTTCACATTGATCGGTTCGGTGCCCCGGGGGTTGATGACGCGCCCTTCCCTGACCGCCGCGAGCAGGGGGGAAAGGTCCTGCTTCCGGTGCAGGGAAAGGAGGATATCGGTGTTGAAATCGAGAAAGATCAGGGAGACGGGTCTGCCGCGATAGGAAGCCCTGCCGTTTTTCGATTCCAGCTCGTGGGGCGCGAGGAGGACTCCCGTTATCCCATCGATATCGTTGAGTCTTTTGGCCAGATTGATATTCTCGGTAACGTCTTTTAAGGTCTCCGCCTCCGCCACCACGGCAATGATTCCGGGGTTTTTCCCTTCGCGTGCGCGATGCGCCTCGAGAAGCATCTCCACGAACCCGTCGATGGGATAGAGGAGCGGATGGTCGAAGTCCAGGTCCACCCGGATCGGCTTTATCTCGTTCAGCCTCTTCCACACTTCCTTGCCGATCACCTGGGTGATTCGCTGATAGTCCCATCCTCCGGGGCTTCCCAGGTTCCATTCCGAGTGGTAGCCGAGAAAATTTTCCAAATCCTCTTCCTTATCGTGTGATGGTTTCCCCTGCCGGCGGCGCCGGGCCACGGGAAAATCAGCCGAACCGCCTGCGAAGCGCCGTCTCCACGTGGGCAAAACCGATCTCCCCGCCGGAGAGGACCGTTTCGACGAACCTCGTTACATCCTGCGTGCCGTACCGTTCGTACAGACCGAGAAATCTCCCGAGTCCGAAAGTGTAGCACACCTGGTATCCCGGCCTGAGCGCGTACTTCGCGACTACGGCGGATGCCGCATCCCTCGTGAATCCCGATTCGGCAAGGAGGTTGGCGGCGGAGCGCAGGTCCTGTTCCCCCGTCTGCAGGTCGAGGTCGACCAGGCCGCGAACCGCTCTCCGGTATCTTCTCTTCGCGAGCATCAGGAGGTCTCCCGGCGCGGAAAAGTACCCGGTAAGCCGCATGAGCTCCTCCGCGAAACAGGCCCACCCCTCGTAAAAGAGGGGCATCTCGACCGGTCGTCTCACCGGGGAGACGTATTGCCATCGCCAGCTGTCGAGGAGATGGTGTCCCGGATACGCCTCGTGGGCGGTGAGCATCCGGTAATCGGCGAGATCCTCCCGGCTGTCATCCCAGGAGCCGTCCGGGGGCACGATGTAAAACGTCCCCTTCTGCGTCGGGTTCCCGGGAGTGAAGCTGTACGCGGAGGCGGCCCGGATCGCCCTGAGGTACGGAGGGAGTGCCGCAACGCGCAGGGGGCACCTTCCGGGGAGGTCTTCCGGCACGATCCCCGCCCCGATGCAATGGCGAAGAAGATCATCCGCCGCTTCCCGGTATATCGTCAGCGGCCCCTCCTCCGGCATGGCCGGGGAGGGGATCTTCCGGATCGCCTCCCTCCAGCGGTTCCCGGGGAAGAACCTGCGGCACACATCCTCCATGAACCTGTCCGTCTCGCCGATCTCCCGCCGGATGGCATCCCGAACCTCGGCCGGGCCGACGCCGCACCCGATATGTTCCGTCACAATCCGCGCCACGATTTCGGGAGGCAGCAGGTAATCGCTCCTCGTCCTGGCGTGCAGCAGAAAATCCTCGAACCGCCCGATCGCGGAAACGACGGGAGCCAGATCACTCGCCTCCATTGCGAGCGACTTGAGCCACGCCTGTATGTCCCGGACCATTGCCAGGCCCTGGTCCCGGAAGAGCCGCGGCATATCGGTGAGCGCCTCCCTGGCCGTGGAAAGGAACGCGGGAACGGCCTGTGCCCGGATGTTCCACGCACCGGAGTCGGGATCTCCCAGGGAGGAGGAAAGCGCGGTGCAAAGGATCGTCAGGTGAAACGTCGGTTGGGTCCGGTGGAAGCGGACTTCGCAAAGCTGTTCCCGGAGTGTACGCGCCATCCGCCCGAGGGTTTCCGCGTCGGCGAGACGATCGGGGTCTCCGGTGGTTCGGGAGAAGCGGCCGATCTCGGTCTCCGCACGGGAAAGCCGTATTTTCACCTCCTTGATCTTTCCCGGGGAAAAGTCGTCCCAGCCGGGCCAGCTGTCCGGTTGCGGAACGACCTGGGGGAAAAAATAGAACTCGTCGCTTCCGCAGCACACGGGGAAGGCCTTCCCGAGGTAGCCGAACAGGTCTTCGGCGATCGAGGGCAGAATGTCGTTCAAACGACCTCTCCGGTCCCCGCGGGTCCGTCGCGTCCTGCCGCGGGCATGGGAAAAGACGGGAACCGCATACCGCACACGGGAGCTACATCACCCGGACGGGCAGGATCAACATCGGCAGTCCGTGATAGACGAGTTTTTTCTGTACAAGGAACGCGGTCTGGTTATGGAGCAGCCGACCGAGGAACTTTTCCTCCCGGAAGACAAGCTTGCCGGCAAAAATCGTGATGTTGGGGAAGTCACGGCGCACGCCTTCCGCAAGGCGATCGATGATCTCGATGACATCCGTGCCCACTTCGTAGCGAGCTTCGGCATAATTCCCGTGCGCCGTAACGAAGTCGACGTAGTTTTGCAGCTGGTCCTTCAGGTCCGATCCGAGATTTGTCACTTCTTCCGCCCCCTTGAACCGGCTCGAGTCGATAATTCCCGCGGACAGGAAGACGAAGTTATTAAACATGCCCGGGAACGTCCTCGCAACCGAGAAAAACACGTGCATGCCCATCCCGTTGTAGCCGGTAACCAGGATGACAGCCGTGGGGGCATTCCGGTGAGGAACCAGCGCCAGAGGTGCCTCCCGTTCCTCCGCGGGGAGGTGTGTGAGGAGACTGTCCAACCGCCGGGTCCCTTCCTGTGTCTCCCGGTAATGGCGGCGAACGAGAAAGGAAAGGGCGATGAAGACCCCGGTGATGAGCAGGGTGATCCATCCCCCCTCGGGAAACTTGATCCACACCGTCGCCGACAGGATCGAAGAGGTAAGCAGGAAACCTACTCCGTTGAGGCCGAGCTTTCGCTTCCACCTCCTTTCCCTGTGCCTGTCCCTCCACCAATGGACGCACATCCCGAACTGGGAGATGGTGAATGTCAAAAACACGTTGATCGAGTACATGATGACGAGGTACTGCACGGAACCGCCGGTGATGTACAACATGAGGAATGCCATGCCCCCCATGAAGTACACCCCGTACTTGGTCACCAGACGGTCGGAGAGGTGGGCAAACCGACGGGGCATGTAGGAGTCGACCGCCATGCTCGCGAGGACCTGGGGCCCTCCGAGGAACCCTGTCTGGGCAGCAACGAAAAGCAGCACCGCCTCCGTCGCCATGACGAACCCGACGAGGATCGCGCCTGTTTTCATACCTCCGAAATCCCCGATAAGGTCTTCGAACAGGGCGGCGTTCAGCGTCTTCCCCGAAACCGGCCGGATGTCGTTCAGCACATAGCCCAGGATGATCCCCCCGGCGATGAAGGAAAGGGAGACGGCCATGTACAGCATGGCCCTTTTCCCCGTATGCACCCTGGGCTCCCGAAGCGTCTGCATGGAATTGCTCACCGCCTCGATCCCGGTGTACGTCCCGGCACCCATGGAATAGGCGCGCATCAGGAGTACGGCCACCCCGAACCACCCCACCTCCGTAACGGCGGAGGAAAGGTCCGTCGACACCCGGGTGGCAAGCAACGGCATGTCCGAGAAATGACGTGTGATCGCATAGAGGAGCAGGGGGACATGGGTGAGCAGGAAAGCGATGAAGATGGGGGTGAGAGCCTGGATGGACTCCTTTACACCCCGCAGGTTGAGCCAGACCAGCAACAGGATGACAAGGGCTATAGACTGGAACTTGTGGGACTGCCAGGTAAGCGGCAGGATGCTGAAAATCGCGTTGACGCCTGCGGCCACGGAGATCGTCACGGTCAGCACGTAATCGATGACGAGGGCCGACCCGGACACAACTCCCGCCTTCTCCCCCAGGAGTTTGGAGGCCAAAATATAGCCACCTCCCCCGAAAGGAAAGGCCTCGATGATCTGCGCATAGCTGCCGGAGATGATGAATACCGTCACCATCGTGGCGAGGGCAACGAAGATCGCCAGGACCGTATGGTTCCCGAGCGCCAGAAACGCCTCTTCCGGGCCGTAGGCGGAAGAGGATATGCCGTCGGCGCCGAGACCGACCCAGGCAAAAAAGGCGATCAGGGAGATCTGGTGGAATACCTTCGGGTCGAAAATGTTGCGGGGGGGGCCGAAAAGTAACCGCTTGGCCCGCGGGAACCAGGACATGACGGGACTCCATTGTACGTCTCGGCCTGCAGGGCCAGTTGATACAAGGCTTATATGCTATTCCCGCCCACTTTCACCGTCAACAGAGGGAAAGCGTGCGACGACAATGGCATCGCGCAACCCCTGTTCATGGCACTCTCCCGATTCCGCCACGTGCAGGCGGCGCGGTGAATCTCCGGGCACGTTCGTTCATCTCAAGTGGGCGGAACGAAACCATATCAGGAGGACAGTATCGTGCGCATCATCGGGACGATCCTATTGCTGTTGACGATTGCGGTGACCGCCCACGGGGAGGTCCGCGGGGAGCCGGTGGAGTACGTCGCCGGAGGCACGACGATGAAGGGGTATCTGGCCTACGACGACAGTTTTTCGGGCAAGCGACCGGGCATTCTGGTGGTGCACGAGTGGTGGGGGAATAACGAGTACACGAGAAAGCGCGCCCGGATGCTGGCCGAACTGGGGTACGTCGCCCTGGCGGCGGACATGTACGGCGAGGGAAAGCTGGCCCGGCACCCCGACGATGCCGGAAAGTTCTCCGCCGAGATCCGGAAGAATATGCCCCTCGGGCGAGAACGGTTTCTGGCCGCCCGGAAAGTGTTGGAGGATTTCAAATTCACCGACCCCAAACGCATCGGCGCCATCGGGTACTGTTTCGGCGGAGGCGTCGTCCTGCAGATGGCGCGTGACGGGATGGACCTCGCCGGGGTGGTGAGCTTCCACGGGGGACTGGCGACGGAATCCCCGGCGAAGCCGGGAAGCGTAAAGGCGAAGATCCTGGTTTTGACCGGCGCCGACGACAAGTTCGTCCCTCCCAGCCAGGTCGAGGCGTTCCGGAAGGAGATGAAAGCGGCCGGCGCGGATTTCCGGATCATCTCCTACCCGGGGGCACTCCATGCCTTCACCAATCCCGAGGCGGACAGTTACGCGAAGAAATTCAACATGCCGATCGGGTACAACGCCGATGCGGACAAGAAATCCTGGGCCGAGATGAAAGCGTTTTTCAAGGATATTTTCCGGAAATAGAGCGTAAAGGATATACTTGCGGAAGAATCCCTCACGCGGCAACCCTGTCGTTACGTATTCGAACCCGACGACCAACGGAGGAAGGAATGAGACGAGAAGGAATCCCCGGTTTCCTTGCCACGCTTTCCCTGGCCGTCCTTTTCCTGGGAGGATGCGCGGGGCCGGCCCAACTGAAGGTGGAGCCGATCGCTACGACGGAAAACCCCACGGCACAGATCAATTCCCTGGAAAACGACGTGGGAACCGCCCGGAAAGACCAGATCAACGTGCTGTCCCCCACCTGGTTCGCCAAGGCCGAGACGTCGCTTACCAATGCCAAGAAAGGGCTGAAGCGCGGGGAATCGTTGTCGGAGATCCTGCGGAACGTCGCGGTCGGGCGGGCCCAGCTTCAAAAAGCCGGGGAAATGGCCAGGGTGAGCAAAACGACGCTGCCCGACGCCATCAAGGCCCGCGATCGCGCCCTGGCCGCGGGCGCCACGGAATTCGGGAGGGATTTCGGCGAGGTGGAGGATTCGTTCCTCGACCTGACGAAGGCGATCGAGAACAACGACCTTGGCTGGGCCCAGAGACACCAGGGCAGGGTCGTGAACGCATTCGACCAGCTCGAACTGCGGGCCATCAAGGAGAAGACCCTGGGCGAAGCCCGGGATCTGATCGAAAAGGCGGAAAACGAGGGCGCGAAGAAACTGGCCCCGGAAACGCTTGGCGTGGCGAAGAAAAAACTGGCGGAGGCCGATGCGTTCATCTCCGGGCAGCGATATCAGAAGGAGAAGGTGCAGGAGGTCGCTTCCGATGCGGTATTCTACGCCCGCCGCCTGTTCCAGGTGACCCGGGAGAGCGGACGGGTGAAGAACATGCAACCCGAGCAGATCACCCTCTGGGTGGAGAAGATCCTCAGCCGGGTGACAGGGAAGCTCGCCGCGCCGGACATGCGCAACGAGAGCTTCCACGTTCAGGAGGAGAACATCCTCGGTTCGATCGACGGGCTGCAGAAGGACCAGAAGTTCCTGGCCGAAAAGGTGAAGACCCAGCAGGCGGAACTCGAGACCAAAAAGAAGGAACTTGCCGATCTCCAGGAGTCGACGCGGAGGCAGCTCGCCTCTTTGGACGAAGCCACGCAGAGGAAGATCGCCGCACTGGACGAGGCCTCGCGGAAGCAGATCGCCGCCTTGAAAGACAAGGCCGCGCAGGCCAGTGCCGAGAAGGAACGTCTTGCCGCCGAACGGGAGTTCCAGCTCAAGTACAACGACGTCCGGACCTTCTTCGCCCCGGACGAGGCGGAAGTCTACAAGGAGGGGAACCACCTCGTGATCCGCCTGCGTGCGATCCGCTTCCCGGTGGGCAAGGAAGTGATCATGCCGGAGAACTACGGACTGCTGAGCAAGGTTCAGCGGGCCATCCGGACGTTCGGGGAGCCCGACGTCACCGTGGAGGGGCACACGGACAGCACGGGGACAAAGGCCCTGAACGACCATCTGTCCCAGAAGCGGGCGGAGGCGGTCCGCTCCTATTTCGTGGCCAACGGAACCCTTCCCGAGGACCGGATTTTCGCGGTCGGCTACGGTTCCAGCAGGCCCCTGGCAACCAACGACACCGAGGAGGGACGGGCCGTCAACCGGCGGATCGACGTGGTGATCACGCCCGTACTCCAGACGAGCCAGTAAATACCCTGGGCACCCGGCAACTAACGGATCGAAAGCTTCCGAATCGACCATTCCAGTGGGTAACGACACAGTCTTGCGAAGAGGGGGCAGGGAATGAAGGGCTACAAGGTAATCGTCGGGCTCATCGCTCTGGGATTTGCCGCGGGCATGTTCGGAGGATATCGAATATGGGGATCGGCAGAAAAAGGGAAAACGGATATACAGCAACTGTTACAGCAGGTGAATGACGAGGTGGCTCTCATAGAATCGAAGAACAAGGAACTGACCGAATCGTTGGAGTCGTCCCGGGAGGCAATCAACGCATCGGAAGCACTCCGGAAGGAGAATCAGGATCTCAAGGACCAGCTGAAGAATGCCTTTCAGCAAAAACAGGAATTGGAGAGTACCCTGGCGGAGGTAAGGGCGAAGGAACGCGATGCGGGTAACCAGTCCGAAGACCAGAAGAAACTCGGGGCGACCATCGATGAGCTGAACGCCCGGATCTCCGTGCTGGAAAACGAAAACCGGGAACTGAAATCCGTTATCGACAATGTCAGCGAGATGACACATAGGAAAGAGGTGCCGGGCCGGTAACCGCACCCCCTTTGAAGCATGAACCCAGTTCTCGTCATCGGCGCAACCGGCTATGTGGGCGCACGGCTGGTCTTGCGCCTCCGGAAGAGGGGATATCCCGTCCGGGCGGCGGGACGGTCGGCGGATAAGCTTCGCCTGCGCCCGTTCGCGGCGGACCCCGGCGTCGAACTGGTGGAGACGGACGTGCTCGACCTCGGCTCCCTGCGCAGGGCCTGCGCCGGTTGTTCCGCGGCATACTATCTCGTACACTCGATGGACACCGGCCAGTCGGACTTTTCGGCCACGGACCGAGAGGGCGCGGAGAACATGTCACGGGCGGCCGGGCTGGAAGGGCTTTCCCGAATCCTTTACCTGGGAGGGATGGTGGAGCCGGGTACGGGAATGAGCGAGCACCTTCGGTCACGGGCGGAAGTGGCCGATATCCTCGCCTCGGGTCCCGTCCCGGTCACGACCCTGCGGGCGGCGATGGTCATCGGCGCCGGCAGCGGATCGTTCGAGATTCTCCGGTACCTCGTGGACCGGCTCCCCATCATGATCACGCCACGCTGGGTGGGAACGGAATCGCAGCCGATCGCGATCCGGAACGTTCTCGATTATCTGGCCGGCTGTCTCGATACTCCCGCCACCGTCGGCCAGACCTACGATATCGGCAGCCACGAAGTGGTGACATACCGGCGAATGATGGAGCTCTACGCGGAGGAGGCATATCTGCCAAAACGCCGGATCGTCCCCGTTCCCGTCCTCACTCCGCGGCTCAGCTCCTACTGGATCGACCTGATCACCCCCGCACCCGCTTCGCTCGCAAGGCCTCTTGCCGAGGGCCTGTCCAGCAGGCTCCTGTGCCTGGATGACCGGATCCGGGGCCTGGTTCCGGTGGACCTCCTGGATTGCCGGAGCGCGATCCGGGCGGCAATCCGCCACACCCGGCGGGACGAAACGTATGCGGATGATGCGGCGCAGGCCGACGGATTCCCCGAAGCGGAGATCTTGCCGGGGGACCCTGCCTGGGCGGGAGGAACGATCTACGGCGTACATCTCAGGGTCGCCCTGGCTGCGACTCCGGAGGAGGTCTGGCGTCCGGTCGTAAGGATCGGGGGAAAAACGGGCTGGTACTACGGCGACGCGCTATGGAAACTCCGCGGGATTCTGGACCGCCTCGCGGGAGGGGAAGGGATGCGGAAGGGTCGCCGGGAGGACGAGGACCTTTCTCCCGGGGACCCGATCGACTTCTTTCGGGTCGCCGCGGTCCAACCCCGCCGTCTCCTTCAGCTGGTGGCGGAGATGAAGCTGCCCGGGTGCGCCACCCTGGAGTTCCGGCTCGAACCGGAAAACGACCGGATCACCTGGCTTCACCAGATCTCCGAATTCGTCCCTCGCGGTCTTGCGGGCATCCTGTACTGGCACGCCGTGGATCCTCTCCACCGCCTCGTCTTTTCCGGGATGCTCGAAGGGATCGCGCGCGCGACGAACAAGACCCTGGTCGCGGGGCCGGAACGGGTGTACTCCGGGAACCGGTTCCCGGAGACAGTGGATCTCCCGGGAGATGCCTTCGTGATGCTCGAGTGGACCACGCCGGCTTTCCCTGCGCCGGTCCGGGAAGCGATCGATTCGAAAAACCCCGCGGGGCCGGCAACGAAAGAACCGGGAAGGGAGGAACGTCATGAAGAAGATAGGCAAAGGTCCTGATTGCGCTGGGGGTTGTAGGCGTGATCCTCGCCGCTGCGGTGTTCTACCTTCTCTCGAACCTCGACAGGTTCGTGGCGGGAGCCATCGAAAAGTACGGATCGTATGCCACCGGCACCCCGGTGAAGGTTTCTTCCGTGAGGATACAACTAAAGGATGGGAAAGGCTCCATAAGCAACCTGAGCGTAGGGAACCCCGGCGGCTTCTCCACGCCGAAGGCGATGAGCCTGGGCAACATCGCCATCGCGTTGGACACCGGGTCGATCACCAAGGATCCGGTCGTGATCGACAGGATCATGATATCGGCTCCCCGCTTCACCTACGAGATCAACAAGTCCGGCATCGCGAACATCAACGAGATAAAAAAGAACGTAGAGGCGTTTACGAGGAAGACTGCGGCGGCCGTTGGGGGGAAGGAGGCTGCCGGGAAAGGAGCCGGGGAGGGGGGAAAAAGATCCTCATCCGGTCCCTGGTCATCGAGGGAGGTGAAGTGGCCGTCCAGGTCGCGGCGTTGTCGGAAAAACCCCTCTCCGCCTCGCTTCCCCGGATGGAACTGAAGAACGTCGGTGGCAAGGGCGGAAGCACCCCTTCCAAGATCGCCGTCCAGGTGCTGGGCCCCCTGCTGAACCTGGTCGCTGTTGCAGCCTCCCGTGCGGGTGTGGGGCAATACCTGGGTAAGGACGTGGGAGAAGTGAGGAAAGCGCTGGAGGAGAAGGCGCGGGAAAAGCTGGGTGCCCCGGGCGGGGAGGCGGCAAAGGGCGCGGAGGAGGCGGTCAAGAAACTCTTCGGGAAATAGGGAAACCGAACCCCCACGGGCTTCTCCGCCAACCCCTGCGGTCGCCTGTTGCACCCCCGTCGCCGCCGGGGGCTTCCAGGTACCGTCGAGGATCAAGCGGAAAAAGACTGGCGCGGGCTCGGGTTCGAATCCGCTTTCGCGTTGCGGGAAAAAACTGGCGCGCCAGCTTGTTCCACCTTATTCAACGCTGCCCAAAATTGTTAATTTGTTTCAAATCCAACTGGAACCTTTAGAGGCCTCGTGTCATCAAAGTAGCTGCTAAACGTATGTAATCTCTACGGTTAGGGAGTGGGAAATGCGAATTTATCAGAGAATCATTTTCACTGTAGTTCTGCTGCTCCCAACTTTCGCATTCGCATCCGTCTCTCCTGTGGAGGCCAACAAGCCCAACATCCTTTACATCGTGGCGGATGATCTCGGTTGGAAAGATGTCGGATTCCACGGGTCCGATATTCTGACCCCGAATATTGACAAGCTCGCTGAAGGAGGAGTGCGGCTAGAACAGTTCTATGTCCAGCCAATGTGTACACCGACCCGCGCGGCCCTATTGACGGGACGCTACCCCTTCCGCTACGGTCTTCAAACTGCTGTCATTCCATCGTCCGCCACGTATGACCTCGCCACCGACGAGTGGCTGCTGCCGCAGGCCCTAAAGGATGCGGGTTACGACGATCGCTATTATCGGCAAATGGCACCTTGGCCACGCGACCCCAGGTATTGGCCCCGCCAGCGAGGCTTCGATTACCAGTACGGCCCGCTGATCGGCGAAATCGATTACTTCACTCACAAGCAACACGGCGTTCTGGACTGGTACCGCAATAACAAACCGGTGAAGGAGGAAGGCTATTCCACGATCCTTCTCGGCAAAGAGGCCGTGAAACTCATCGACGAGCAGACCGGCGACACACCGCTCTTCCTCTATCTCGCCTTTAACGCTCCGCACACGCCCTATCAGGCGCCGCAGGAATACCTCGACCGATACAAAAATATCGCCGACCCCAGCCGGCGCGCCTACGCGGCCATGCATCACCGCCATGGACGACCAGATCGGCCGCGTCCTCGACGCGCTTGAAAAGAAGAATATGCGCGACAATACCCTCATCGTCTTCCACGAGCGACAATGGCGGCACCAGCAACGCCATGTTCGCAGGCGAAGCACGACATGTCCAGGATCAAGTCATCCCCTGCGACAACGGCCCCTATCGGGACGGCAAGGGCTCGCTCTATGAAGGCGGCACGCGTGTGCCCGCCGTCGTCAACTGGCCCGGCCACGTCAAGGCCGGCACCATCGTGGACGGCATGATCCACGTGGTCGACATGTACCCGACCCTGTCGCCCTCGCCGGCGGATCGACTGCCAAATCGAAGAAGCCGCTGGATGGAATGAACGTGTGGCCGACCATCAGCGAGGGCCAACCCTCGCCGCGCACCGAGCTCATCTACAATGTCGAGCTGTTCCGCGCCGGGGTGCGTGAAGGCGACTGGAAGCTCGTCTGGCGCGTGCCGCTACCGCGGCAATCGAGCTGTACGACATCGCACAGGACCCGTCCGAAAAGAACAACCTCGCCGCCCAGAATGCCCAGAAGGTGGCAGCACTGCAGAAGCGTGCGAACGAGCTGGCCGCCTCGATGGCCACGCCGCTTTTTCTTCAGAGGGAATTCCACGCCATACGCGAACGGCTCTCCATGCCGCCTGCCCTTCCCGGAGAAGACTTCCAGTTCAATGAGGAACAGTGAGCGCCACCAAGCGAGTGAGAAGTGCCCAGAATTATCCTGCCCGGGGGCAATGATGCGAGGAAGATAAAGAATTAGCGTAAGGACAGAGTTTCCATCCATTGGTGCCCAGTTTCGTCGGTTATGGCGCGCCATATCGGATGAAAACGGGCACTACTGGGAGGAAACACTTCCTTTACCTTAATTCCTAATCAGAATCGAACCATGGCTCCACAAGGCGATACGTACCACCTCCGCAAAGGTGATCCGGCATACCTCCTAATTGGAGTGCCGCTTGATTCAAGGTGAGTGGTATATCAAAGCTCCGTTGAGTCCAGACCTCCTTATCCCGCAGGACGGATGCCAGGACGGATATTCTGGTTGACCCGGAACAGATTCTGCGGGTCGTATTTCTTCTTGATCTCCGCCAGTCTCCGGTAGTTCGGACCGTAGGCCGCCTTGACCCGGTCCGATTCGTCATCGGTAAGGAAATTGACGTACACCCCGCCCGTGGCGTGCGGCGCCACGTCGCGGAAGAACCCCCGCGCCCACTCCATCCCCTTCCGGTCTTCCGCCGGGGTATCCCAGCGGCCGTGGACGTTGCACACATACATCGTGTCGCGATGGGGGTACGCCGCGGAGTCGGCGGCAAGCCGCATTGTGGCTCCGCCGATCTGACCGAAAAAGATTTCGCAGTGCGGCGACGGGAGGTTGCCGGCGTACTTGATGATTGTCTCGATGGCTCCATCGCTTAGATCCGCGAAATTGTGCGATTTCCAATAGTTGCGCGCGCCCGGGGTCAGCAACGGGTCAAACGCCTGTTGCCAGGAGCGATACGGCTGCACGCCGATGTGTTCCCCGAGCGCCTTTCCGAAATGCCGCACCGGTTCGATCGCCTTCCGTCCGGCTTCCGGGTCGCCGGCATGAAAGAGTGCAAACGCGATGATCTCGGTGCCGTGCACCGCCGGCGGAAGGAACGGAAGCGGCGGGGCCTTGCGCAGTACCGCCCAGACCGTGCGTCTCGTCGCTTTGTTCCTTGGCAAACTGACGGTATTGCTTGAGTGCCGAGGCTGCCTCTTTCAGCGGATAAACGACCAGTCCGCTCAGCACGCCGGGGCCGAGGGGATGAAGCCGGAATTCGAACCGCGTGACGATACCGAAATTCCCGCCGCCTCCCCGCAGGGCCCAGAACAGGTCGGAGTTCTCCGCTCGCTGGCCCTCACAAAACGGCCCTCGGCGGTGATGATATCCACCGCCAGAAGATTATCGATCGTCATTCCATGCTTGCGCGAGAACCATCCGAACCCCACCGCCGAGCGTGAGACCGGCGACACCGGTCGTGGAATTGATGCCGAGGGGCGTGGCAAGTCCGAAGGCCTGCGCCTCCGAATCGAAGTCCCCGAGGGTCGCTCCGGGCTCGACATGTGCGACACGCGCCTCCGGATCGACGCGGACCGAACGCATGCCGGAAAGGTCGATCGAGCAGTCCCCCTTCGCATACAGCACTTCCGGCGATATTATGCCCTGCCCCCTTGACAGACGTCATCAGACCGTGGGTACGGGCGAAGTCGACCGCCCGCTTGATGTCATTCACTCCCGCACAGTGGACGACCACAGCTGGTCGTCGGTCGATCATGGCGTTCCACACGGTGCGGGAAGCGTCGTATCCCGACGTCTCCCGGGAATAGCAAAGTCCCGCGCAGATCGGCTTTAAGGCTCTCGATTGCCGTCCGTCCAGCGTCATGGAGTCCCCGTCGCTGCGCCGAATGCTCAATGTCGTCATGGCTTGTCGCCTCCTGTGAATATGGTATGAGGTTGGAAACCAACCAGCAAACCGTCAGCTTCCCGCTCCGGCCAAACCCCCAAGTACCGGGATACGCGCAGGAAACCGATAGACGTTTCCCGATAAGATTCTGCAGGCAATCAATTTGGTTCCTTTCGGAGAGAAAAAAGGTCCGGGCACACGGAAAAGGATGCCCGGATCGGATTTTCTGGCGCCTTGAAAGATTCGAACCGGCTCACGCCCGCCGCGGAGTTCGAATCTTTTTTCGCGGGGAGGGAAAAGACTGGCGCGCCAACTCGGAAGAAAGCGGGCAATGGATAGAAAAGATGACGGTCGGTTGAGCGATAGAACGTTCGCTTTCAGTAGCGTGGCGTCTGGCGCACCTGCTGGAAACGGTTGGTGGGCGTGCGAATATGCATTTCTGATCAATCTGCCGACTTCCCGAAAACTTCCTCACGAAACAATACTCTAATCAATTGAGCAAATTACCTCTTGTAGGAGGGGGCAATGATGCAGCAACGCGCTACGAAGGTTAATCCTTCCGAAGAAACCATCACGATTGGCCCGCTGGGGATCCGGTTCCTTCTCACAGGTGAAGATTCCAACGGGAGTGTGTCGGTGTTCGAGGTTTTCGTCCCCGCCGGGCAGAAACTGGCGGCACCGGCTCACAAGAACGACGCCTACGAGGAGATCCTCTACGGCATCGAGGGCGTCCTTACCTGGACAGTCGACGGCACACCTTTCGAGGTTGGTCCCGGGCAGGCTCTCTGCATCCCTCGAGGCGCGGTGCACCGTTTCGATAACTTCGGCAGCGAGGATGTGAAACAGCTCGCTGTCATAACCCCTGCGGTAATGGGCCCTGCATATTTCCGTGATGCCGCCGAAGTAATCGGTGCGGCTGGCGGCGGGCCGCCCGATCGCACGAAGATGGCGGAGATTTTCCGGCGTCATGGCATGACGGTAGCCGTGCCCCCAACTGCCAAATAGAGGGCAGCATGCAGATCCTCGATCCAGACATCCAGAAGAGTGTTTTGGCTCTTCCGGAAACGCCGACTGAGGCATTTGCGGCCCAAATTAGCCACCTTTACAAAGAGAATAAACAAAGGGAATCAGGTGCCGACCCAGTTTCCTTTTCTTTTGCGATGGCGCGCCCCGAGGGATTCGAACCCTCAGCCGCCTGATCCGAAGATGGTTCGGAAACCAGGAAATACCAGAGTTTCAATGAGTTACGGGTTGCAGAGCCCGGAAGTGCAATGTATTCTGGTCACGCGCAATGTGATGATCGGGCAACAGAATGGCAACTGGAATTGACTGCTCCTGGGGAGGGGTACGCGACCCGAATACCCATTGTCTCCGACGGGCCCTCCCCCCGGGTCATCACCATCAATCGGAGAACCACTATGGCCCGTTCTATTTATGAACGTCTTTTTCCTCCACCCACTTGTACCCTTTCGCTTCCATGCAATCTTCATAATTTTCATCCAATGCACTTCTTCTCCTCCCAATCATGGGCCCGCCCCCTGTGTAAAATTCCGCTTTTTCCTTGCACGCTTGTTTGTCTGCCTGGATCTGCGCCTGATCCACGTCGGGTTTGTAGAGTACCCGTTCCGGTCCACATCCCTGCGTTGCAACAAAAAAAACGACGAACAGGCCAATGGCACCTTTCATCTCACACCTCCTTCGATTACCGTAGGAGAACAATATTATTGCCTGCCAAATTATGGCACCCATAGACTGAATAACTAACCCCTTAGAGGATAGATTACCTGAACCGAACGGTACACACTTCTCGCCCGGAAACCCCGCAGACCACACGACGGAGCGGGAGCAACCGGCGGGCGGTCACCGGGTGGACGACCCGGACTGGAAGAAGGGGAAAACCGCCGGGAAGCAGGCGCTGACTGGCAACAGATTGGCAACTGGAGGAAAACAAGGGGATACGGCAAATGCCGCAACCCCTTGATTTTAATGGCGCGAGCTCGGGTTCGAATCCGCTTTCGCGTGGCGGGAAAAAACTGGCGCGCCCTGAGGGATTCGACCGATGGGCCTCGTCGTTTTCGACATCGGCCTTCCAGCCTCCTCGGCGGCTGACGCGCTTCTAAAGTCGCGCTATTCCTCCAACAATACGTAACTGAACGAATAGGTAGTAAACATA
>CAWEPX010000030.1:0-11651 GCA_963811025.1 uncultured delta proteobacterium | reverse complement strand
CCGGAGGACGCCGGCCCCGCTCCGCGGTTCCGCGAGCGACTCTCCCGCGTCCCTCCCCGGGTTTGCCCCGATCGAAAAGGATCTGGCCCGGGCCGATCTCCCCTCCGGTACGTCTTGGCTTAAGTCAATGAACGGGTTCCACTTCGGGGTGGCGGGAAAGGTCACGAAAGCGCAGGCGAGGAAGATCCTGTCGGACCTCGACAGAAGAGTGGGACTGTTGCTATCGGGGACCTAACAAGGGATACTTTTTTCTCAAAAACCGGGTAATTTTTATTTCCTGCCGCTGAACCCGGTTTCTCTTGATAACGATTTTGTTTTTCGAAACGGGCAGTTGTGAACGATTTTCCAGCGAATTCTTGGCCCGGAAATTGCCGAATATCTATCCGGATCAATTTGTTCGCGGGAAAACGGGGGAAATCGTTGCGAAACAGGTCAGTCAACGGCATTCCGCATGGATTCGGTGCCAATTATCGGCTCCCCGAAACCGGGTCCGCATCGTGACGGCAGGGTTGCAGGATTTGCGCAAAGAATGGATGGGGGTCCTCCTCGTGATCCTTGTTCTCCCCGTTCTGTACGCGATCCACCGGTACAACAACGCCTTCACCCACGAAATCGCCGAGATCTTCAGCATCGTCGTCGCGTTCGCCATCTTCATGTTCACGTGGAACGCTCGCCGCTTTCTCGAGAACCGCTATTACCTCTTCATCGGCGTTTCCTTCCTCTTCGTGGGAGCCCTCGACTACATCCACATGATGTCCTACGAGGGGATGTTCCGGGTGGACAGCGACAACGTTTCGAGCCAGCTCTGGTACGCCGCCCAATACATGCTGGCCGGATCGCTCCTGGCCGCCCCCTTTTTCTGCGACCGGAAGGTCAGGACCGAAGCCTTCTTCTCGGGTACCTCTTTCTCTTTCTCCTGCTGCTCGGATCGATCTTCCTGTGGGGGGTGTTCCCCGCCGCCTACGTCGAGGGGATCGGGTCACGACCTTCAAGACCGTGTCCGATTACCTGGTCGTCCTGCTGCTGCTGGCATCGATTGGCGCTCTTCATCTCCACCGGGACCGGTTCGACGCGGAGGTGCTCCGGCTTCTCCACTTCGCCATCCTGCTGTCGATCGGCGCCGGGCTGGCTTTCCACCTGTCCCGGGACATTGACTTCTACAACAACCTGTTCGGCCATTATCTGCAGATCGTCTCCTTCTTCCTCTTCTACCGTGCGCTGATCGTGACCGGCCTCTTCCGTCCGTACGGGCTTCTCTTCCGGGACCTCAAGCAGAGCGAGCAGGAGATCCGGGCGGCCCGGGACGGGTTGGAACTGCGGGTGGCCGAGCGGACGGCGGAACTGCGGGCCGCGAATCTCCGGCTGGAGGAGGAGCTCTCCGAGCGGCAGCGGGAAGTGGAGATGCGCCAGCTGATCCTCGATCTCCTGCAGCTGACCCACCCGGGTCAACCCCCCCGGGAGTTCCTGTCCGCGCTCACCTCGTTCCTGAAGGACCGCTTCGGGTGCGACGCGGTCGGGATCCGGTACCGCACGAACGACGATTACCCCTATTTCGCGACACAGGGGTTCTCGCAGGATTTCGTCGAGGCCGAAATGAGCACCCGTTCCGTCGAGTGGGGCCGGTTGTGCGATTCCTGCCGGGAGGTGCCGAACTACGAGGGTACGTGCGGGGCGGTGATCGCGGGAACCATCGATCCGTCCCTTCCGTTCGTCACCCCCCACGGATCGTTCTTCACCAATTGCGCATCCGATCTTGTCGCCACGAGCGAATGGGCCCGGGCGATCGCCACGCGCGGCCGTTGCGTACAGGAGGGGTACGAATCGATCGCGCTGGTCCCGCTGCGCCTGGGGGAGGAAACGATCGGCCTGATGCAGGTGAACGACCGGCGCAAGGGGGAGTTCCCGCCGCACCGGCTGGCCCAGCTCGAGCGAATCGCCGAGAACGTCGCCGGCATGCTGGGGCGGCTGCTTGCCCAGGAAGCGCTTGAGGAGAGCGAGGACCGGTTCCGGTCGCTGGTGGAAAAGTCGTCCGTCGGGATCCTCATCGTCCAGGACGGGCGGATCGTCTTCCATAACCCCCGGCAGGAACAGCTCTTTGGCAGGATTTCGGAAGGGTTGCCGCTCCGGGAGATGGGAACGGTTCACCCGGAAGACGCAGAAACGTTCGAGCGGCTGGGGGATGCGAGACGGACCCCTCACGGTTCGGACCGGAGGGCGGTGGTCATCCGGTTCCTCCTCCCCGAGGGGGAATCCGGCGGCAAGGGGGTGCGCTGGCTCCAATGCCAGGGACAACCGGTGACGTTCAAGGGACGCGCGTCCCTTTTGATCGACATGGTCGACATCTCCCGCATGAAGCACCTCGAGCAGATCGTCACGGTCCGCGACAAGCTCTCCCTGCTCGGCCAGATGGCCGCGGGGATCGCCCACGAGATCCGCAACCCCCTCTCCGGGGCCAACCTGAACCTGTCCACGCTCGCCCATCTCTGCCGGGAGTCGCCGACCATGGACGAGGAGGAGAAGGAGCGGATCCGCGGGATCGTGGAGCAGGCGCAGGCGGCCTCGAACAAGATCGGATCGGTGGTCCGCAGCGTCATGGAGTTTTCCAAGCCGGTTCCCCCCTCCCTGGTCGAGATCGACGTGAACGCGGTGGTCCAAAAGGCGGTCGAGTTCACCGGGGCCACGGTCCGGAAAAGCGGCGCGGTGATCTCCACCGCGCTCGCCCCGGAGGTTCCGAGGCGCCGCGGCGACCCCCGCCTGCTGGAGCAGGTGATGGTGAACCTGATCACGAACGCGGTCCAGGCGATGGAAAAGATCGACCGGCCCCGGCGGATCGAGGTATCCTCCTTTGCGATGAACGGAAGCATCGTCCTCAAGGTTTCCGACTCCGGCCCGGGGGTGCCCGCCGCGGAGCGGGAGCGGATCTTCGACCCGTTCTACACCACCCGGAGGGAGGGGCACGGGATCGGGCTTTCCTTCAGCCACCGGATCGTCTCGGAGCATGGCGGGAGCATGTCCGTCGGGACGAGCCCGCTGGGAGGGGCCGAGTTCCGGATCGATCTCCCGCTCGGGGAAGGGAGCGCGAAGGGTTGATCTCCTATACCGTCTTCGTGGTGGACGACGAGGACACCATACGGGAGGGGATCGCGGCCGCCTTCGGGTCCCGGTACGGGGTCAGGACCTTTCCCGACGCCGAGTCGGCCCTTGCGGCCGTCCGGGAAGACCCGCCCGACCTGGTGCTGCTCGACATCGGCCTGCCCGGCATGAGCGGGCTCGACGCCCTCCGGGAGATCCGCGCGCTCGACCCGGAGATCCTGGTCGTCGTCATCACCGCGTTCGAGGATGTCCGCACCGTGGTGTCCGCCATGAAGGGGGGCGCCCACGACTACGTGGTCAAGCCGCTCCAGATGGAAACCCTCGATGTCTGCGTGCGCAACGCCCTGGAAACCGTCCGGCTAAAGAAAGAGGTCCGGCTTCTCCAGGACCGTCTTCTGCAGGAGAATCTCCCCTGCTTCATCGGGGAGAGCGACACGATCCAGGACGTGATGGAGTTCGTGAACTCGATCGCGAAGAGCCCGGACACCCCGGTCCTGATCCTCGGGGAGACCGGAACGGGCAAGGAGCTGATCGCCGGCGCGGTCCACTTCCGCAGCCCCAACTTCCGCGGGCCGCTGGTCGGCGTGAACTGCGCCGCCATCCCGCAGGAGCTGATCGAGAGCGAGCTGTTCGGGTACGAGAAGGGGGCCTTCACCGGCGCGAGCGCCTCGGGGAAGAAGGGGCGGGTGGAGGAGGCCGCGGGCGGGACGCTGTTCCTCGACGAGGTGGGGGACTTGAGCCTCCAGGCCCAGGCGAAGCTGCTCCGGTTTCTCGAGGAGGGGGCGTTCTACCGGGTGGGGGGTACGAGGCGGCTTTCCGTCTCCACCCGGGTCGTCTCCGCGACGAACAAGGATCTCCGGTCGCAGATCGAAAAAGGGCTCTTCCGGGAAGACCTCTTCTACCGGCTGGCCGTCGTCTCGGTGAAGGTCCCTTCGCTCTCCGAGCGGGCCGGGGACATCCTGCCGATCGCCCGGCACTACCTGCTCGAGTTTTCCCGGAAGTTCGGCAAGCCCTTCACCGGCTTCTCGCCGGAAGCGGAAGGCGCGCTTGCGCGGTGGCCGTGGAAGGGGAACGTGCGGGAGCTCAAAAACGTCATGGAGCGGGCGGTCCTTTCAAGTGAGGGCCCCGTTTTGGGGGAGACGGACCTGGGGCTCGGCGACCCGTCGGCGCGGAGCGGCGATGGGACGGGCGACGGAGGCTTCTCGCACCCCCCCCTTTCCCCGGACGGGATCGACTTTGCTTCCGTGCAGGCCTCCCTGGAGAGATACTACTTCGAGAGCGCCCTGCGGATGACGGCGGGCAACGAAAGCCGGGCCGCGTCCCTGCTGAACATGAACCACCACACCTTTCGCTACCGGAAACGGAAACTGGACCGGTAGGCCAAATCTTCCGTCACGCCCCTCGAAAATTTGCGAAGATGGTAGAATAATTTCGAACGAAGGAGGGATTTCCTTCCTCCCGGGCCGCCTCCGGATCTTGTAACTGGCTGGAATGTTTATCGAATGTTCCGGTGGCCTCCCATGGCACCCCCTGTGCAACGAACCGGTCAGATTTCCGGGACCGAGAGAAAGGAACGGGTGGGACTCTACGCAAGATTGCGCGGAATGCGGATGCTTCTTGTCGAGGATGACAAGATGCTGGGAGACGCCCTTTCCGTGTTTTTCCGGATCAAGGGGTGCGACCTGCGGCACGTTCCCGACGCGGAAGAGGCGCTCGCGGTCCTGGACGGGGAGACCTTCGGGGTCGTCATCTCGGACCACTGGCTTCCCGGGGCCGACGGCCTGACGTTGCTCAAGCGGGTCGGGGAACAGCAGCCGGAGGCGCTGCGGATCCTGATCACGGCCGGCCCGACCGCCGACCTGGCCACCGACGCGCTGGCGGAAGGCGTGGACGGCTTCATCCTCAAGCCCTTTACCGGCGAGGAGCTGGAATCGGCCCTTGCCGAGGTGCTGGGAAAGGGACGTGACTCCGGGGACCGTGTGGATGGATTGCTGGCCCCGAAGGTGTAGCCGGGAACTTGCAACGACTAGAATGCGCTCCGGCGTGCATCCCGCGGGAAGCGGCCGCGTGTCGCACCCCCGCTCTCCTCTTCTCACTCTTGTCCTGTAATCGTTGTTCCCCCGATCGATTTATCCATGCACGCAGAGGATTTTCGGAATCAGGGAAACCTGCGTTTTCGCTTTTCCTCTGGGTTTCAGTCACCGTTATAATATAAAGATTATGTGGAGACGGACAAATCCATGGGATGCAGTGAGAACATCAGGAAGGGTTTGCCCCACATTCCCGTGATCGGCTGCACCCCGATCCATCGGTAGAGGGATCCGCAAACATCGTCCAATACTATCTCGATGAAACAAAGAACCGCCTCCAGGAGGAGGCTTTCGATCGGGCCGTGAAAAACAAGAAATTCATCGAGGAGCAGATCGGAAAAACTGTCGATGCATCGACCCGCGACCGCTTGTACACGTTGTATGGTCAGGAGGTGGAACGGGAAATGATGGCACGAAACCGGGAGCAGTTCGGTTTCAGGATTATCGACTCTCCAAGGGTGCCGGACCGGAAGTTCAGTCCCCGTAGGGGTCGAGATGCGGTGCTGGCAACATTGTCTTTTTCTTTGGTTGTGTATTTTTCATTACGCGCAACAAACCTCGCAAGAATGAATCAACCCTCGCGTCGGACAGCGCCGCAGGATCGCCATCTTCAAGAAGTTGATCGTCAGCTGCTGGGTGATCCGCTCATTTTCCTTCCGACCACGATATTAGAGGTAAGACCCGGCGGCTCCGAAAGGGACGGGCATCCATCTTGCGTGGAATTTTATTTTAGCACCCATTCGTCCCTGGATTATCCGATGAAAGATCTCACCATGTTTCAATCGGAACGCTTCCGGCGTCTCTGCCGTGAAGATTTGTGGGTCACGATTGGGCAAGCTGCCGCTGTTGCTGGTGCGCTGGTCGGTGTGCGGCTGCTTGCGGAATTGATGGAGCCGGCGGCTTACGGAGAGCTTGCTTTGGGTATGACCGTGGCAACCTTGGTGAACCAGGTAGTACTGGCTCCCCTGGGCAACGGTGCGACCCGTTATTACGCCCCGGCCTGTGAGGCGGATGATCTGCCAGGCTACCTGACTGCCGTGCGCCGCATGGTGTTATCGGCTTCCACCGGGATCATTCTGGCGGGGTTGTTATTGATCGTGGGCCTCGTGATCACCAAGCATACGGAATGGCTCGGTTTGGCTGCACCAGCGCTCGTATTCGCACTGCTCAGCGGCCACAACTCGATCCTCAACGGGATTCAGAATGCCGCTCGCCAACGATCCATGGTGGCGCTCCATCAGGGAATCGAATCATGGGCGCGGTATCTGATAGCTGCTGGTTTGATGGTTCTACTGGGTGCCACCAGCATCGTGGCCATGGTCGGCTATGCCATGGGAGTCGTACTGGTGCTTGGTTCTCAGTACCTGTTTTTCCGCAAAATCGTTCCAAAAAATGTAACAGGAGACGATAACGGAAGAAACTGGTCGGAACAGATCTGGAAGTACTCCTGGCCATTTGCTTCCTGGGGTATCTTCCAAATAGATTCCACATGGAACTTCCGGCCCATGTAACGGGGCAAGCCCATAGTTAGCAATAATCATTCCGAAAAGATCACGATCTTTATTCCGTTGAAGATTGGGAAATTGGAGCGCTCTGCCCTTCGTTCTCCCTTGCGGGGGTGCAGGAAAAGTCGGAAAATTTCTACCGGAGTTTGAATAATTGCGAAATCCATGCTCCTGGGTTGCCCGATTTCATGAATTCCATCGTTGTCCCGGAACATGGTTTCGTGAGAGTACAGGCTTGATTAAATAGGCGTTATATATAATCCTCCCTTTGAAGCAAGGAGGGATGGAGTAATCAGGAACGATTTTTGAACATAATCAGCCAGACGAAGTCGATATGCAATAGTTTATTGTTTGATGCATTTTAATTTATTCAATATCTCCCCTTTTCCCGCCGAAGAGAGGAGGCCAGGGAGGATCAGAAGATTCTTTTTATGGGTAAACCTTGAAAATTAACGAAAAATAAAAAAATAACTTGACAGGGAAGCTGCCCCAACTATTAATGGCACGATAATAAGATTTGTTCCTAGGGAGCGAATCTTCCCGGGATTTCGGGAATCGAAGCGAAAAAAAGAAATAAAATACAGTTTCATACCGCTGTCCCAGCGCCGCCGAGGAGGTCGCAGATGAATCGAGGAGATCGACTCCGGGGAAAAGTTTACGTAACGTTGCTCGCCGGGCTGTTTGCAGCGGCGCTTGTCGCAATGGTTCCTGACATCACGTGGGGGTTGAATCTGAGCGTGGAGGACGGGAACGGAAACCCGATAGGCGTCCC
This sequence comes from uncultured delta proteobacterium, assembly GCA_963811025.1. Lineage (GTDB taxonomy): Bacteria > Desulfobacterota > Deferrimicrobia > Deferrimicrobiales > Deferrimicrobiaceae > CSP1-8. The sequence goes on along the minus strand of CAWEPX010000030.1, from coordinate 4,191 downwards.
CTACCGCTGGCTGGTCGAGGAAGACACCACCCACCCGGTGACGCCGGGGGTCCCGGACAACAACAGCATCGGCGTGAGCATCCATAAAAGCTACGCGCCGGTGGTGGCCAAGGGCACGTCCGCCGACCTTTCGCCGCTCAGCGACCCCGACGTGATCGACCCGGCGAAGCGGTACGTCATCTCCGTCCTGCCGGACAGCGACTATTCCCTCGGCGGGACGAACGTCGCGGCCGGCCAGGACTTCGTCCGGGTCATCTGCCAGGCGCACCCGCTTCCCACCGCGCAGATCTCGGTGCTGGATCTTCCGGGACACAGCCATCAACACCGCCCCGGATGCGCCGACGGAGGGGGGCTGGAAGGGTTCAAGATCCTCGTGTTCGAGCAGGCGGGACAGGTGGTGACCGACACCTTCGGGAACTACCTGGGGACGACGTACCAGAAAAACCCGGACGGGACCTTTGTGCTCGACGCGGACGGTGCCCCGATCGTGGCCATCCCGGGTCAGGGGATCTTCACGAACGCCGACGGGAAGGCCGTCATGGCCGACGGAACGCTCAACATCAAGAACCTCGCACCGAACAAGTACGGTATACGGGCAGTCCCGCCTTGGACAACCAGGTCTGGGTCCAGACGACCACGCTCGAAGGAACGCCCGGGATCGACGCATGGGTCAAGTCCAACGAGCCGGCCGTCTTCAACGAGGCGGGCTTTTTCTCCGACCACGTCTTCATCGGGTTCATCAACCCGGTCGACAACGCCGCATGGCGGCCGCTCGGGCTTGTGAATCCGCCCGTGGATAACACCGCGGAGCAGTACGGTACGATCACAGGGCAAATCGTCAAGCACCATTCCGCCGTCGCATCCCGCCCGCTGCCCGGCCTCGAGATCCCGACGGGGAACCCGGTCAGCGAGGCCTGGGTGGCGTTGACCAACCTGAACGGCGCGGACGAGATGATCTACGCGGCGCCTGCCGCGGAAGACGGCACCTTCACGATCGAGAACATTCCCCCCGGTCTTTACCAGCTTGCAGCATGGGACAACCGCCAGGACGTCATCATGTTTTTCCAGTCCGTCACCATTCTGCCGACCGACCCGGTCGACAACACGATCGGCAACACGGTAGCGCTGGGGAGAGTCGCGGTCCCGTTATGGTTCGGTACGGTGAAAGGGATGGTCTTCAACGATCTGAACCGGAACGGGTTCCGGGACCCGGGAGAGCCCGGGATCGCCAACCAGGCCGTGAACCTCCGGTTCAAGGACGGGACGATCTACCAGGCCACGTCGACCGACAACGCCGGAGAATATGAATTCAGCGAGGTATTTCCCTTCTTCAAGTGGCTCATCGTCGAGGTCGATTTCGCCACGCTGGAAGCGACCGGAGCCACGATCTGGGTCGACGCCGGAGGTGCGCTCCCCGTCGACCAGATGACCCGGTCCCCGTCAATTTCCCGGGCGATCCGAACACGTGGTACAACGACGTCCTGAACCCCCAGCCGCAACCGGAAAACGGCGGGTTGCTGTACCGGACGGAGCTGTCCACGCGGACCGTTCCCGTCCTGCTGGAGGGGCTGCTGCATTTCGGCGGGAGCCCGTACGGCGACCAGACCAGTGTCATCGAATGGGGGAAGACGGGGATCTTCCGGGCTGGAACGGCGGGATCACCGGGATCGTCTTCTACTCGACGACGCGGGCCGAGAACATCCCACGCTGGGCGCCGGCGAGCCGTGGGAGCCGGGGATCCCCAGGGTCCAGGTGAACCTGTACGCCGACGGGAACGCGGACGGCGTGATCGATGACGTCGATGGAGACGGCGTCGTCACCCTCGCCGACGTCGACAATTATCCGCTCGACAACTTCCCGGGCCCCGAGGACATCGACCGGAACGGCAACGGCATCCTGGACGGCGCCGATGCGATCAGCATCGTCCATACGGACAGTTTCGAAGACAACCTTCCTACGGGTTGCATCAACCCCGCCGACAACACGACTTCGCCGATCGGCCCCTTCATCGAGTGCGCGGAGATCATCCCCCTGTGGAACCAGGTCCGCCCGGCGCGCTGTTCGACGGCGGTTACGGGGGCTCCCGTACTTCCCCGGCGGAGTCGATTCCGGGAGCCCCGAGGTGGAGGGACTTCCGGTAGGGACCTACATCGTCGAGGTGAATCCCTCTCCCGGATACGCCATCGGTGAAGGAAGAGGACAAGAACGTCGATTTCGGGGACCCGTTCACCCCGAGTCTCCTGGCGCTGGAAACCCCCGTCCCCACCACCGTGCCTCCGTGCGTCGGCGACTGGCATGTGGTGCCGGACAACCTGGCCCTGTTCCCCGGCATCGAGACGTTCTACGCCGGTGCGACACGGCCGCTCTGCGACAGGAACAGGTCCGGCTGAATGCGGAAACGAACGCCGCCGCGGACTTTCACCTTTTCACGGAAGTTCGAAGGCGGGCCGGTTCGTCGGCCTCGTCACCAACGACATCACGGACACGTTCGCCCCGTCGGTGGGCGGCGTGCCGATTCCGTGTGTGGGGTCGAAGCTCGCCGCTCCTGGATCCCCATCGGGTTCCAGGATTACCAGGGAACCGAGATCGCCCGCATCTACAGCGACCAGTTCGGCGGGTACAACGTCCTGCTTCCGTCCACGTACCGGATCAACTTCCCGGCCCCGTCCGGGGTGTCCCACGGGATGGTGACCATCGTCCTGAACAGTCCCGGGCCGGTCGAATCGCCGCCCGGTTCCGGCACTCTCGATCTGGGATCCGTTCTACAATCCCGCGTACTCGGTCTTCTCGCTGACCTTCAACCTGCAACCGGGGACCACGACGATCTGACACGCCCGTCCTCCCCATCGCCGCGTTCCAGTCCAACCCGGGGGAACCGGGTGCGAATTCCCGGACGGGACGCCGGTCCTCTCCCAGGTGGACGGGCCGGGCGGAGGTCCGTACGTCGACCGGGCGGGGCAGATCATCCGACTGATCTCGCTGCAGGGCGTCTCGGTCGCCGGGGTGCCGCGAGACTTCGGGTTCGGCGACAATACGGGCCTTGTCACCGTCGGCGGGGTTCCCCTGCCGATCCTCGCCTGGACGGACACCGCCGTTACCGCAAGGGTCCCGCAGGGAGTATCCACCGGGCAGCTGGCTGTAACGCGCTGTCGACAACGGCCTCTCCACCGGGATGGGGATCACCCTTCACGTCGGCGGGTCGGTGAGGCGCGTCTATCCCGGACAGAAGATCCAGGACGCGATCGATTCCGCCTCCCCCGGCGACATCATCCTGGTGACGCCCGGCGTCTACCGGGAGAACCTCATCATGTGGAAGCCGGTGAAGCTGCAGGGAACCGGGGCGTGGTCGACCGTCGTCGACGGCTCCTTCTTCTCCCCGGCGAACCAGGCGGCCTGGGACGCGAAGCTCCAGGCGCTCCTCGATGCCCGGGGAGATCGACCACGTCCCCGGCGAGACGTTCAACTTCCTGCTGGACCACGGCGCGGTCATCTCGGTCTTCGCGGACAACACCGCCGGAAACCCGAACTTCTTCACGGCGGCCGATCCCGCCCGGATCGACGGGCTGCTCGTCACCGGGTCCATGGGGGACGGCGGCGGCGGCGGCGGGATCCTCGTCAACGCCTTCGCGCATCACCTCCAGATCAGCAACAACAAGGTCCAGAGCAACCAGAGCCGGGTGCTCGGAGATATCCGTGCATCGGGCACCAGTCGATCGTCGACCCCGCGGGGCGAGGCGTACGGATCCACATACAAGAGCGCCCCAAACGACAACATCAACATCCACCACAACCACATCGACCAGAACGGCGGCGTCGGCGAGCCGGCCGCCGGGGGTGGCATCGGGCTGTTCAACGGCAGCGACGACTACCGGGTGACGGAGAACTGGATCTGCGGGAACTTCTCCCTGGTGTACGGCGGGGGGATCACCCACTTCGGCCTGAGCGACAACGGGCTGATCGAGGACAACAAGATCATCTTCAACGAAGCGTTCGACGAGGGCGGCGGCATCATCGTGGCCGGGGAGCTGGTCCCGGCGGGGGCCGACCCGAACATCCTGACCCCCGGCACGGGGCACGTCACCATCAACCGGAACCTGGTCCAGGGGAACATGGCCGCGGACGACGGCGGCGGGATCCGGTACGCTTTCCGCCAACGGACAGGACGTGGCGTTCAGCCCGGCAGACCCCGCC
>CAWEPX010000029.1:0-4610 GCA_963811025.1 uncultured delta proteobacterium | reverse complement strand
CTGTGCCTTTTTTTTTTTGCTCATGCATTACGTGTTGCCCAGAACGGCGCCCCGTGGCAGAGACGCTTCTGGAGCACCACGTTGGCCGCGATCTGGTCCAGCGGCACGTGCCCCGGCCCCTCGATCATCACCTGCACGTCCTTCTCCCAGGCCCTCTCGGTGAGCTCGCCCAGCATCATCAGCTCGTGGACCTGCGCGCGGTCGGTCGCGTCCGCCAGGCAGCCCGGCCGCAGGCCGTCTCCCAGCGAGATGGTGATGTCGAACTCCCGGCAGATGTCGACCAGCCGGTCGTAATGCTCGTAGAAGGGGTTCTCCTGGCCGTTGTACTCCATCCACTCCGCCAGGAGGGACCCGCCCCGGCTGACGATGTCGAGCCGGCGGCCTTCCCGGACCAGCCGCTTCAGGGCCTCTCTCGTCACCCCGCAGTGAACCGTCATGAAATCGACCCCGTCCTCCGCCTGCTTCAGGATCCCTTCGAAGAAGTCGTCGGGCGTGAGCTCCACCCAGGACTTTCCTTTGGCGACGGCGTCCGCGGCCGCCTGGTAGAGAGGGACGGTCCCGATGGGAACCGGGCATTCCGCGAGGATCGCCCGGCGGATCTCGTCGATCGGGCCCCCGGTGGACAGGTCCATCACCGCGTCGGCGCCCGCCGCCACCGCGACCCGCATCTTCTCGAGCTCTACCGACACGTCCGCCCGGTCGCGCGAGGAACCGACGTTGGCGTTCACCTTGACGGTAAGCCCTTCGCCGATGGCGACCGGCCGGATCTCCCTGCGTTTTATGTTCCGGGGGATGACCGCCTTCCCCGAGGCGATGAGCGCCCTGAGCTTCTCCGGGGAAATTCCTTCCTCCGCGGCAGCGAGAGCCACCTGCGGCACCAGCACACCGTTTCTCACCTTATGCAACAGCGTCATGACCTGCCCTCCTTTGCTGCCTGGCCCCCCGCCTGTCCGGCGGTACGGGTGTTCCCGATCCGGGTAACAAGCTTCGGCGGCGGCCCCCCGTGGATCCGAAGCGGCCACCACCCCTGATATCAGCGCGATTCCGAACGCCCCTGCTTCCATCGCTTCCCCTGCGTTGTGCGGCCCGACCCCGCCCAGGGCGAACACGGGGATGGCGGTTCCCCGGCACGCCTCGCAAAAGGCCGTCACCCCCACGGGCGGTCCGTACACCGCCTTCGACGGGGTGGGGTATACCGGGCCGAACGTGGCAAAGTCCGCTCCTTGGGTAGCCGCCTCCCGGAGCTCGCGCGCGCCGTGCGTGGAGCATCCGATGAGCGCCTCCTCGCCGAGAAGCGTTCTGGCGGCCGACGCGGGCAAGGACGATACCCCGAGGTGGACGCCGTCGGCCCCGACCGCCAGTGCGACGTCGACGCGGTCGTTTATGAGCAGCCGCGCCCCGTGCCTTGCCGTGAGTTCGCGCATCCGTCCGGCAAGCAGGTACAGCTCCTTCCCCGGGAGGTCCTTCTCCCGGAGCTGCACGGCGCGAATCCCGCCGTCCAGGGCCCCCTCGACGGCCCGCAGGATGTCACCTCCCGGCGCTTGCCTGCGGTCGGTGATGAGGTAGACGCGGAAGTCGACCTGCACGGGCGCTTCCTCCTGCTAAAAGAACGTCCCGTCGAGCTGCGAGGACGCCGTGGCGTAAAGCTTCTTCGCGATTCTGCCGGCGAGAAACGCCTTCCTCCCCGCCGAAATCGCCTCCCGCATCGCCTCGGCCATCAGCACCGGGTCCTTCGCTCCCGCGATCCCCGTGTTCATCAGGACGCCGTCGCACCCCAGCTCCATCGCCACCGCCGCGTCGGATGCCGTTCCCACTCCCGCGTCGACGATCACCGGGATCTTCACGGTCTCCAGGATGATCTTGATGTTGAAGGGATTGCGTATCCCCAGGCCGGAGCCGATCGGCGCCGCCAGGGGCATCACCGCGGCGCATCCCGCGTCCTCGAGCTTCTTCGCCATGATCGGGTCGTCGTTGGTGTACGGCAGGACGATAAACCCTTCCTTCACGAGCTGCTTCGACGCCTTGAGCAATCCTTCCGTGTCGGGGAAGAGGGTCTTCTCGTCCCCGATCACCTCCAGCTTCACCATGTTCGACATCCCCGCCTCCCGGGCGAGGAAACAGGTGCGCACCGCGTCCTCCACGTTGTAGCAGGCGGCCGTGTTGGGAAGGAGGGTGTACTTTTTCAGGTCCACGTGGTCCAGGAGGGACTCCTTGCTCCTGTCCAGGTTCACCCTCCGGACCGCGACCGTCACGATCTCGGCGCCGGAGGCTTCCAAAGCCCGCACCATGGTCGGGTAATCCGGGTACTTCCCCGTGCCCACCAGCAATCGGGAGTGAAACGTCTTTCCGCCCAGCGTAAGCGGAGTGTCCATCCGTCTACCCTCCTCCCACGAAAGTCACGATCTCGATCCGGTCCCCCTCGTCCAGGACCGTCCCGGCGAACTCCGGTTTTCTCACGAGGGACCGGTTTCGCTCCACCGCCACGCGCGTATCCGGCAGGGAGAGATCCCGGAGCAGGGAGAGAACCGTCGCTCCCTCGCCGATCTTCCGTTTCTCCCCGTTGACGTAGATCTCCATGCGCTCCTCCGGCGGATCAGAAAAACAGGTCCTTCTCGCCGGCGATCACCCGTGCCAGCTTCTCCTCGAACTCCCCGGCCAGGGGAGAGCTCTCCATATCCTTCTTTCCCGCCGAAACCGCGGCGAGGCATTCCTCCCGCAGAAGGGGATCCCCCGCGGAGACCGCGTACTCGGCCAGTGTCAGGAGCGCGTTGGGGAGACAGAACCCCTTGATGTGGCCGTCGGCCGCCATCTCCGTAAAGGTTTCCCCCGTCCGCCTGCGCCGGTAGCAGCTGGTGCAGAGGGAGGGAAGATATCCGCGGCCGAGGATCATCCGGACGATCTCCTCGACCGGGCGCGTATCGTCCAGCTTGAACTGCTCCGCGTCGACGCGCCGGACCCCTTCCTCGTACCCGCCCGGGTCGGTCTTCGACCCCGCGCTGATCTGCGACGCCCCGATGCTCAGGACCTTGTCGCGCAACGCCGCCGGCTCCCGCGTGGTCACGACGACGCCCGCCGTCGGGACGGAGAGCCGGTAGACGATCACGATTTTCTCGAATTCCTCGTCGGAGACCGGACGGGGCGCCTTGAGCAGCGGCGATCCGAACGCCGACTTGAACCGCGGCACGGAGATCGTGTGCGGGAACGTCCCGTAGGACTCCCGAAGGGATTCCGCGTGCCGGATGACGGAGAGGACCTCGAACCGGTAGTCGTAGAGTCCGAGGAGGGCGCCTACCCCTACGTCCTCGAACCCCGCCCGCATCGCACGGTCCATGCAGGTGAGGCGCCAGGCGTAGTTCGCTTTCGGGCCGGAAGGGTGCATCGTCGCGTACGTCTCCGGGTGGTATGTCTCCTGGAATACCTGGTACACGCCCGCTCCCGCCTCCTTGAGGACCCGGAGGTCCTCCTCGACCATCGGTGCGGCGTTGACGTGCAGGATGCGCATCCCCGTCTCGCGGTAGATCGCTTTCAGGACGTCCGCGATGTACCCCGCGTCGGTCTTTCCCGGGGTTTCCCCGCTTACCAGCAGGAGACGGTGAAACCCCTTCCTTTCCAGGAACCGGGCCTCGCGGACCGCATGCGCGGGAGAGAGGGTGATTCTGCCGGCGTCCCGGTTGTCCTTGCGGAAACCGCAGTAGAGGCAGTTGTTGCCGCACTCGTTCGAGAGGTAGAGCGGGGCGAACAGCACGACCCGCCGCCCGAAGACTTCCTCGCGGACGGCCCTTGCCATCCCCGCCGCCGTTTCCCAGATCATCGGGTCCGAGGTGGTCAGCAGACGGGCGGCTTCCGGCAGGGAGAGTTTGCGTTTCGGGGACAGGGACCGGAGCAGGGAGAACGCCTCGCGCCGGCGGAACGGTGCGGCATCGGCGAGAAGCCGGGAGATCTCCTCCGCGGAGACGGGGAGGAGGTCGCCGTTCAAGGGTTTGTTCTTTGGAAGCATCGTCTTCTTTCCCCCTTGTAGAAAAACAAAGACCGCACCAGGAAAGGTACGGTCCGAAGAGAAACACGCTCCCTGCGCCGGTATTATCCGGATCAGGTTCAACGGGTTGCCCGCGCATGGCGCGGGCTCTCAGCGAAGAGCACCCCTGGCGGATTTGACCCCATGATATCCCTTCCCCTGTTTTATTGTCAAGCGCGCGGCCGGAGGACCTGGTGCCAAGCCTGTCTGTCTTTACTTGCCTGGGGGGTTCAAGTAGACTTTGCGGATAGATCATGCCCATTCCGGTCGTGTAAAGGAGCGCCCGCTTGGCAAGACCCACCTTGGCGGAAATCCACCTCCCTGCGCTTCGCCACAATGTCAGGACGATCCGGGCCCTTCTCCCCCCCTCGACGTCGATCCTCGCGGTTGTAAAGGCGAATGCCTACGGGCACGGGGCGGTCCCTGTCGCCAGGACGCTTCGCGAGGAAGGGGCTTGCATGTTCGGCGTGGCCACGATGGAGGAGGGGGTCGAGTTGCGCCAGGCCGGGATCCACGAGCCGGTCGTCGTGCTGGGAGGGGTGGACGAGGCACAGGCCGGGGAAGCCCTGGCCCTGGGTCTGTCCGTCGCCCTGTT
>CAWEPX010000028.1:0-212570 GCA_963811025.1 uncultured delta proteobacterium | reverse complement strand
CGCGCGGCCGGAGGACCTGGTGCCAAGCCTGTCCGTCTTTACTTGCCTGGGGGGTTCAAGTAGACTTTGCGGATAGATCATGCCCATTCCGGTCGTGTAAAGGAGCGCCCGCTTGGCAAGACCCACCTTGGCGGAAATCCACCTCCCTGCGCTTCGCCACAATGTCAGGACGATCCGGGCCCTTCTCCCCCCCTCGACGTCGATCCTCGCGGTTGTAAAGGCGAATGCCTACGGCCACGGGGCGGTCCCTGTCGCCAGGACGCTTCGCGAGGAAGGGGCTTGCATGTTCGGCGTGGCCACGATGGAGGAGGGGGTCGAGTTGCGCCAGGCCGGGATCCACGAGCCGGTCGTCGTGCTGGGAGGGGTGGACGAGGCACAGGCCGGGGAAGCCCTGGCCCTGGGTCTGTCCGTCGCCCTGTTCGACAGGGGGCAGATTCCCTATCTTGCGCGGGCGGCCGAAAAGGGAGGGACCCCTTTCCCCGTCCACATAAAGATCGACACGGGGATGGGGCGCCTCGGGCTTGTTCGCGACGCGACGAAGGCGGTGATCGAGGCGATCGGGTCCGGGAAGGGCCTGCGTGTCGAAGGGGTCATGACCCACCTCTCCTCGGCGGACGGACTCGCCGAGGCGGACAGGGAGTACACCCGGATGCAGCTTTCCGCGTTCGGTGAACAGGTCCCCCTGGTTCGGAAAGCGTTCGGCGATGCCGTCAAGGCCCATGCGCTGAACAGCGCGGGGGTCATAATGTACCGGGATCACGTCTTCGACATGGTGCGCCCGGGCATCACGCTCTACGGGTCCCTGCCGGCGGAAGGGGTGGGGGCCGACCTGGGCCTGAGACCGGTCATGCGGCTGGTCAGCAGGATCGTGTCGCTCAAGGAGCTTCCCGACGGGCACCCGGTGAGCTACGGGAGGCAATTCCACTGTGCGGGGAAGCGGCAGATCGCGGCGGTCCCGCTGGGATACGCGGACGGCTACCGCCGCACCTTCTCCAACGCCGCCTCGATGTGGGTGAACGGGCACAAGGTGCCGGTGGCCGGGAGAGTCTGCATGGATCACACGATGCTGGACGTCACCGGTGTTCCCGGGGTGTCGATCGGGACGGACGTCGTCGTGATGGGGGAGGGCGGCGAGTCCCCGGACGAGCTCGCCCGCATCGCGGGGACGATCCCCTACGAACTCCTCACGCAGGTCGGGAAACGCGTCCCGAGGCGTGTCGTTGACTGACATACCGAAAAAAAACGGCATTTCCGTTCTCCTGGAGACGTTCGGAACCCGTGTCTACCGGGCGATCGAGGATCTGGGCAACGTCTTCGCCCTTTTCCTCCAGTGCGTTACGTGGGTGTTCCGGCCCCCTTCGGAATTCCGCAGCATCGTGAAGCAGATGGAGGAGGTGGGGATCAACTCCCTGCCCGTGGTGCTGGTCACGGCGACGTTCACGGGGATGGTGATCTCCCTCCAGAGCTGGGCGGGTTTCCAGCGATTCCAGGCGACGAGCTTCGTCGGTTCGGTGGTCGCGCTCTCCATCACGAGGGAGCTGGGTCCCGTGTTCGCCGGGCTCATGGTCTCGGGACGGGTGGGTGCCTCCATGGCGGCCGAGCTCGGGACGATGAAGGTCACGGAGCAGATCGACGCGCTGGTGACGCTGGCCACGAACCCCGTCAAGTTCCTTGTCGTTCCGCGGGTCGTGGCCTCCACCCTCGTTCTCCCGGTGCTGGTCATCTTCGCGGACCTGGTGGGAATCCTGGGGGGGTATTTCGTATCCGTGTACCTGCTCGGCGCCAACTCCTATGTCTACACCGACAAGACGTACCAGTATCTCCAGTTCCGGGACATCTACACGGGGCTTATCAAGGCGGCGGTCTTCGGGTTTCTCATCGCGCTCATCTCCTGTTATAACGGGTTCATCGCCGAAGGGGGCGCCGAAGGGGTGGGCCGCGCTACGACGCGGGCGGTCGTGGCTTCGTCCATGACGGTGCTCGTGTCCGATTACTTCATGACGTCTCTCATGTTCTGAAACGTTCGGGGGGGGGTGGATGCCTGGTGGAACGAGGGAGCGCGTAGCCGGAGATGATCGAGATTCGGGGCCTGCAGAAGAGGTTCGGGGAGAAGGTCATCCTCGACGGGCTGGACCTGACCGTCCCCCGGGGGAAAAACGCCGTGGTCATCGGGGGGAGCGGGACGGGAAAGTCGGTCCTGATCAAGTGCGTGATGGGACTTCTCCCCGCGAACGGGGGGGAGATCCTGATCGACGGGGAGGACGTGACGAAGATGGACGAGCGCGAGCTCGTCCGGGTCCGGAGGAAGTTTGGCATGCTGTTCCAGGGGGCCGCCCTGTTCGATTCGATGAACGTCGGGGAAAATGTCGCGTTCGCCCTCCGGAGACTCCGCCTCTACCCGGAACGCCAGATCCGGGACGTGGTGGAGGAGAAGCTCGCCATGGTGGGCCTGCGGGACATCCAGCACCTGATGCCGGCGGAGCTCTCGGGAGGCATGAAGAAGCGCGTCGGGCTCGCCCGGGCGATCGCGTCGGAGCCCGAGATCCTGCTGTACGACGAGCCGACCACGGGGCTCGACCCGATCATGGCGGATGTGATCAACGATCTTCTCGTCTCCCTGCGGGAGTCGCTCGGGGTGACATCGATCTCCATCACGCACGACATGGCTTCGGCCTACAAGATCGCGGACCAGATCGCCATGTTGTATAAGGGAAAGATCATCGAGGTGGGAACGCCGGAGGAGATCCGGAACACGCACAACCCCGTCGTCGCCCAGTTCGTCGAGGGGAGGGCGGAGGGACCGATCACCGCGGAGCACGAGGACTTCATCCGCTTTGTCCACCGTTCGGGGGAAAGCGGGAGCCAGGGAGGCCATTGATGTCGAAAGAGGCGAAGGTGGGGATCTTCGTTCTGCTGGGGATCGTAATCCTCACCTTTTTCACGTTTCGCATCAGCAAGATGGGCGGCATCGGCGCGAAAGGGTACAAGCTGACCGTCGACTTCGAGTCGGCGGCCGGGCTCGAGCCGAAGGCGAACGTGAAGATGGCGGGTGTTCCGATCGGGAAGGTGGAGGATATCCGGCTGAAGGGGACCAACGCCCGTCTCGTGCTCCGGGTCCGGGACGGCGTGCGGATCCCGATCGACTCGGTGGCCACCATCCAGACCCAGGGGCTGCTCGGGGAGAAGTATGTGGAGATACTGCCGGGAAAGGAAACCGACCGGATGCTCCCCCCCGGGGGGCGGGTGGCCAAAACCATTCCTCCCGCCAACCTCGACGAGATCATCCGAAAGGTGTCGATGATCTCGGACGATGTGAAGAAATTCACCAATACCCTTTCCCAGACGCTGGGCACGGAGGAGGGGAGGCAGGCGCTCACCGAGATCATCCGGAACACCCGGGAGACGACCGAGGTTCTCCGGAAGGTGGTTACGGGGAACGAGGAGCGGCTCAACCGGATCCTGGCGAACGTCGACACCCTGTCCACGGATCTCAAGGATATCTCCTCCGCCAACAAGGAGAACCTCCGGGTGACGATCGCCAACCTGCGCGACTTTTCCGAGACGCTGAAGACCGAGGCGCCCGGGCTGGCACGCAAGCTCGAGGAGATGAGCGAGCGGGTGAGCGGAGTGGTCGGGGAGAACCGGGAGAACATCCGGGTGAGCATGGAGAACCTGCGAAGCGCCTCCGCCAAGCTCGACAACACCCTGGAGTCGGCGGGCAAGGTGATGGCGCGGATCGAGCGCGGGGAGGGAACGATCGGCAAGCTGGTGAACGACAACACGACCGTCACCAAGATCGACGACGCGCTCGGTGGGATCAACCGTTACATCCAGCGGAACGAAGAGCTCAAGACCTTCCTGGACTATCACGCCGAGTACCAGTTCGAGACGTCGGAATTCAAGCATTACGCGAACCTGCGCCTCCAGCCCTCGGTCGACAAGTATTACCAGATCGGGATCGTGGACGACCCGAGGGGGAAGTTCAATTCCAGCACGACCACGACCACGACCTCGCCCGGGGGGACGGTGACGACGGAGCAGGAGTCCTACACCAACGACCTGACGTTCACCGCGTTGGTGGCGAAGCGGTTCTCGAACGTGACGATAAAGGGCGGCGTCATCGAGTCCACGGGAGGGATGGGGCTCGATTACGCCCTGATGAAGGACCGGATGAACCTCGGCGCGGAGGTATACGACTTCACCCGCGAGGACCAGCCGCCGCATTTGAAACTGTTCGGCACCTATGATATCGTGAAAAACTTTTTCATCACGGGCGGCGTGGACGATGTCCTGAACGACGAGGATAATCTGCGCACACTCTTCATCGGGTTCGGGATCAAGTTCGAGGACGAGGATCTGAAGACCGTGCTGGGAGCCGTACCGATCAAGCCGTAGCCGTATCCACATTTCTCGGGAAAAAGGAAGGACAAGGGGCCATGGCGAGAATCCGCAGGGCGATCGTGAGTGTTTCCGACAAATCCGGAGTCGCGGAGTTCGGCAGGGGACTGTCCCGCCTGGGGGTGGAGCTGTTCGCCTCGGGGGGGACGGCCGCGCTGCTCCGGGCGAAGAAGGTCCCGGTCCGGCTGATCGAGGAATACACGGGCTTCCCCGAGATGCTCGACGGCCGCGTGAAGACGCTCAACCCGAAGATCCACGGAGGACTGCTGGCGGTTCGGAAAAACCCTTCCCACATGAAGACGATCGCGTCCCACGACATCGTTCCGTTCGACATGGTGGTGGTAAACCTCTACCCGTTCGAATCGACGATCGCGAAGCCGGACTGTACGCTCGAGGAGGCGATCGAGAACATCGACATCGGCGGGCCGGCGATGCTGCGCTCCGCGGCCAAGAACTTTCGTGACGTGGCGGTGGTTACCGACCCCTCGGACTATCCCGGGATCCTCGGAAAACTCAAGAAGGGAAACGGCAACCTCGACCCCGGGACCCACGCGGACCTGGGACGGAAGGCCTTCGTTCTCACGGCGCGGTACGATGCCGCCGTCTCCAACTACCTCGGGCGCGGAGAGGGAGGGGAGGGCGAGTACCCGCTGACCTTCACCGCCCAGTGGCACAAGACCCAGTCGCTCCGGTACGGGGAAAACCCGCACCAGAGCGCGGCGTTCTACACCGATTCCCGCCTGCCCGACGAACCGACGCTCGGCGGGGCGAAACAGCTCCAGGGGAAGGAGCTCTCCTACAACAACATCGTGGACCTCGACGCGGCGCTCCAGCTCGCCCTGGAGTTCGCGATTCCCGCGGCGGTGGTCATCAAGCATACGAACCCCTCCGGCGTGGGGCTGTCCAAGAGGCGGCTCGTGGACGCGTTCAAGAAGGCGAGGGAGTGCGACCCGGTATCGGCCTACGGGGGAGTCATCGGGTTCAACCGGGCGGTAAACGGCGAGACGGCGAGGGAAGTCGCCTCGAGTTTTTTCGAGGCCGTCGTAGCGCCGTCCTACGACAAGGAGGCGCGCAAGATCCTCTCGGCGAAGGCCAATCTCCGTCTCCTCGAGACGGGCGGGATCTTCCGGTGGAGCGGAGAGCCCGGGCACGAGATGAAGAAGGTGAGCGGGGGTCTTCTCCTGCAGGGGAAGGACCGTCACGTTCTTGACCCCGCGTCCCTTAAGGTAGTGACGAAGCGCGCTCCCACCGAAGAGGAGAGGGAAGCCCTTCTCTTCGCGTGGAAAGTTTGCAAGCACGTGAAATCCAACGCTATCGTGTACGCGCTCAAGGACCGGACCGTCGGCGTGGGGGCGGGGCAGATGAGCCGCGTGGACTCCGCGAAGATCGCGGTGATGAAGGCCCAGCGGCCGACGGCTGGGACGGTCGTGGCCTCGGACGCCTTCTTCCCCTTCCGGGACGGCCTGGATGCGGCGGCCGCGGCGGGGGCGACGGCCGTCATTCAGCCCGGGGGGTCGGTGCGGGACGCAGAGGTGATCGCGGCAGCCGACCAGCACGGGATGGCGATGGTGTTCACGGGGGTGCGTCACTTCCGTCACTGATCCGGCCGGCAAGGTGCGGAGGGAGGAGGAGGCTTAGTGGGTCTTACGGTTCTGGTCGTGGGGAGCGGGGGGCGGGAACATGCCCTCGTCTGGAAGATCGCGCAGAGTCCTCTGGTGGAGAAGATATTCGCCGCCCCGGGAAACCCCGGGATGGCGAATATTGCGGAGCAGGTCCCGTTGCCGGTTGACGAGACCGCCCGGATCGTCGATTTCGCCGTGAAACGGCGCATAGACCTGACGGTGGTGGGGCCCGAGGCGCCCCTTGCCGGCGGAATCACCGACGATCTGGTGAAGCACGGGCTGCTTGTCTGCGGGCCGAGCCGGGCCGCCGCGCAGCTCGAGGGCTCCAAGGTGTTCACCAAGAACATCCTGGCGAAATACGGGATCCCGACGGCGGATTTCCGGGTATTCGACTCCTACGACGACGCGGAACAGTATCTTCTCACGCACCGGCTTCCGGTCGTGATCAAGGCCGACGGACTTGCGGCGGGAAAGGGAGTGTCGGTGGCGGGAACGTACGAGGAGGGGACCGCGTTCCTGCGGGACGTGATGGAGAAGCGGGTGTTCGGCGCCGCGGGGGAGCGGGTCGTCATCGAGGAGTGCTTAACGGGCGAGGAGGCGTCCTATATCGTGTTCACCGACGGGGAAACGTTCGTCCCTCTTCCCTCCTCCCAGGACCACAAGCGGATCGGCGACGGCGACACGGGGCCGAACACCGGGGGCATGGGCGCGTACTCTCCCGCACCGGTGCTGACCCCCGAGGTGGAGCGAAAGGTGCAGAAGGAGATCTTCGAACCGCTCCTTTCCGGGATGCGGGCCGAGGGGATGCCGTTCCGGGGCATTCTCTACGGGGGCTTGATGATCGAGAGGGGAGCGGCGAAGGTGCTCGAGTTCAACGTGCGCTTCGGGGATCCCGAGGCGCAGCCGCTTTTCATGCGTCTTTCGAGCGACCTCGTGCCGTTGCTTATGCAGTGCGCCCGGGGAAAGATCACCGACGCGGTCATGGAGATCGATCCGAGGCCGACCGTCTGCATCGTGATGTCCTCCGGCGGATACCCGGGGGCCTATCGGAAGGGGTTTCCGATCACCGGCATCGATGAGGCGGAAGGGCTGGGCGGCGTCCAGGTCTTCCACGCCGGGACGGCGATTCGCGACGGGAAGCTGGTGAACAGCGGGGGAAGGGTGCTCGGGGTCACCGCGGTGGACGACGACATCCGGAAGGCGATCGAGCGAGGGTATCGCGCCGTGGAGAAGATCCGGTGGGAAGGGGCGTACTACCGGACCGACATCGGGAAACGGGCGCTCCAGCGGGAAGGGGCATGACGATGGCCGGCAAGGTTCTGGTCCTTATGGGGAGCAGGGGGGACAGGGAGGTGATGGAGGAGGCCGCCCGCGTCCTGTCCGGGTACGGGATCCCCTGCAGAATGACCATTGCGTCGGCGCACCGGTCTTCCGGGCGCACCCGGCAGATCGTGAGCCAGGCCGAGGGGGAGGGGTATTCGGTCATCATCGCCGGCGCCGGCGCCGCCGCTCACCTCGCGGGCGTGGTCGCCGCGGAAACCGTCCTCCCGGTGATCGGTGTGCCGCTGGCAAGCTCCCCGCTTTCCGGCTTCGACTCCCTTCTCTCGACGGTCCAGATGCCGGCGGGGGTCCCCGTGGCGACCATGGCGGTCGGGAAGGCGGGAGCGCAGAACGCCGGACACCTCGCGGCGCAGATTCTCGCCCTGGCGGACCCGGCCTTGAGGAAGAAGGTCGAGGAGCACAGGCGGCGGATGGCCGAGGAGGTCGCCGCCTCGGCGGAAGAGGCACGATGATCGCTCTCTCCCCCGAGTGCTACCCCTGCTTTTTTCGGCAGGCGGACCTTGCGGCCCGTGCGCACGGCGCCTCCGGGTCCGCCCGGATGGCCCTGGCGGCGCGCATCACCGGCATATTATCCGACGCTTCGGAAGGAGAGATCCCGGCGAGTGTCGCCACCCGGCTGCACGAGGCCGTCCGGCACGAGCTGGGAACCGACGACCCCTTTCACGGCGTGAAGGAGCGGGAGATCGCCCGGTTCGGGGAGACTTCCTCGCGGGCGGAGTCTCTCGTTGCCGCCTCGCGGGACCCGATGGCGGCAGCCGTCTGGTTGTCGGTCTTCGGCAATATCATGGACTCCGGGATCATCGAAAAGGAATCCATGGAAAGCGAGGTGGGGCGGCTCACGGCGGCGGACGGGGCCCGGCAGATTCCGGAGGGGCTCCGGGACCGGATTCTCCGTTCCCGGACGATCGGGGTCCTGCTGGACAATGCGGGGGAGGTGGCCTTCGACGTTCCGCTCCTGGCCCGGCTCGCGGGGGAGGGGAAGACCGTCTGGATCGGCGTAAAGGGGCAGGCCGTCATCGACGACCTGACCGAGGCGGAGGCACTCCGGATCGGGTTGTCCGCCTACGGCGAGGTCGTGTCGAACGGGAACCGGGGGGTGGGGACCGACCTCGGGCTCTGCCCGAAATCGTTCCGCGACAGGATCGAGGGGTCCGACCTGATCTTGTCGAAAGGACAGGCGAATTTCGAAACCCTTTTCGGACGCGTTCGCCGCGCATACTTCCTGTTCCGTTGCAAGTGCCCCGTCGTCTCACGGAGGCTCGGGGTTCCCGAAGGGGACCTCGTCGTGCTGGACGGAGAGAAGGCGGGGTGGCCCGCGTAGTCCGCCTGGAGGCAGGGACCGCTCCTCTCCTGCCCCCGGGGGTGGTAGGTTCGCTGCGCGACGGAAGGTTGCTGATCTGTCCGACGGATACGCTCTATGGACTCGCCGGCGACCCTTCCTCGGAGAAGGCGATCGCGCGTCTTGTCTCCGCGAAGGGGAGGGAGGGAGGAAAGCCGATCCCCCTTCTTCTCGACGAGCGGGAAAGGGTTTTTTCCCTGGCACGGGAAGTTCCCGCGGACGCGACGCGGCTGATGGAGAGATTCTGGCCGGGAGCGCTGACCATCGTTCTCCCCGCCTCTCCGGGCCTGTCGGAAACCGTCACCGGGGGAACGGGAACGGTGGGGCTGCGCGTGCCCGACCATCCGGTCCCGCGGGCGCTGGCTGCGGCGGTCGGGGGGGCGATCACGGGGACGTCGGCCAACCGGTCGGGGACTCCCGGAGCCTGGAGAACGCCCGAGGAGATCCAGAACGAGTTCGCCGGCGAGGTGGACTGGATTCTCTGGGACGGGCCGGTGCCGGCATTGCCGGGGAAACCCTCCCTTTCTCCGTCGCTGCCCGGTTCGACCGTCGTGCTTGCCGGGGAGGGGAAGATTCTCCTCCTGAGGGAAGGGGCGATCCCCTTCCGGACCATAACCGACTTTCTCGAGAAGGGATAGAACATGGCCATCGTGTCGCCGTTTCGGGGCATTCATTACGATGGGGAAAAAGTGGGCGACCTGTCCGAGGTCGTCGCCCCGCCTTACGATGTGATCTCCCCGAAAGAACAGAACCGGCTCCACCTGCGTAACCTCAGGAACATCGTCTGGATCGATTTCGGCCTGGAGAAGGAGGGCGACGGCCCCTCGGAGAACAAGTATACCCGCGCAGCCGGCTACTACCGGCTGTGGCAGTCCGAGGGGACTCTCGTGCGCGACAGTTCCCCTGCTCTCTATTATTACGAGCAGGAGTTCGCTATCCCGGGCCGCGGGGCCTTCGTGCGAAAGGGATTCCTTGGCGCTCTCAGGCTTTCGGCTTTCGGGGAAGGAACGGTGTTCCCGCACGAGAAGACGCATTCCCGCCCCAAGGAGGATCGGCTCCGGCTCATGCGGGCGACACAGGCGCACATGAGCCCCATTTTTGCGCTCTATTCGGACCCGTCCGACAAGGTGGCGAGCCCGCTGATCGGAAAGGCGAAGAGGGCCCCCGATTTTCTGGCGACCGATGATCTGGGCGTGAAGCACCGCGTGTGGACGGTGGACGACCCGGCGGTTCTCGCCGCCACTGCCAGGCGGATGCGGGACAGGAAGATCTTCATCGCGGACGGGCACCACAGGTACGAGACGGCGCTCGCCTTCCGGGACGAGATGCGGGAAAAACACGGCATGAGGGAGGCGGCGGCGTACGAACACGTCCTCATGTTCCTGTGCAACATGGACGACGAGGGGATCGTGATCCTTCCCACCCACCGGGGCGTTCATTCCCTCGCAGGATTTTCGGAGAATTCGTTCGCCGAAAAGGTGAGGGCCGTTCTTCCCATGGAAACCCGAAAGGGCTCCCCGGAGGACGCGATGCGCGCGGTGGAGGCGGCCGGGCGGGAAGGAAAGGCCATCGCCTGGAGTGCCGGCGGAGACCGGTTCCACCTCATCACCTTTCCCGATCTGCCGCGGTTCTGCGAGGAACGGCTGTCCGGATTCCCCGCTTCGCTGCGCATGCTCGACGTGGTGATGCTGCACGGTTTCCTCTTCGAGCAGGTCCTTGGCATCACCCCGGAGGCGGTGACCGCCGGGCAGCACGTAAGGTATTACAAGGATCCCGCCCTTGCGGCGGCCGACCTGGTCGGCGGCTCGATCCAGGCGGCGTTTTTCCTGAACCCCGTCACCGTCGAGGAGTTCCGGGACGTTTCCCTCTCCGGCCACGTCCTCCCCCAGAAAACCACCTTCTTCTATCCGAAGATCCTGACGGGGCTTCTGATCCATTCCGTGCGGGGAGATGAAACGCTGCCGGGATAGAGAGAAATCGATCCTCCCCTTCCGGGTGGATCAACCGGAGCGCGGGTACCGGTTCTCCATCGACTCCGTGCTGCTCGCCGATTTCGCCTCTCCCTGGTGCGGCAGGTCGGTCCTCGACCTGGGCACCGGGTCGGGGGTTGTTCTCCTTTTCCTTGCCCGGCAGTGCGCCGTTCTGAAAAAAGGAGTGGGCGTGGAGATCCAGCGACCGTTGTGGGAGTCCGCCCGCCGGAACATCGAGGAGAACGGGCTCGGGGACCGCCTGTCCGCGGTCCTGGGCGATCTCCGGGACGACGTCCCCGGACTCTCCCCGCGGTCTTTCGACCTCGTTGTCGCCAATCCCCCGTATCGGAAAATCGGCGAGGGCAGAAGGAACCCGGACCGGGGCAAGGAGATCGCCCGCCACGAGGTGGCGTGCACCCTGGCGGACGTATTCTCCGCCGCGCGAAAGTACCTCGCTTTACGGGGCAGGTTCGCCCTGGTGTGCCCCTCGCCCCGCCTGCCGGAGGCCTTCGCGCTGGGTGCCGCCGCGGGGATTCCGCCGCAGACCGTCCGGTTTATCCACCCGCATGCGGATGAGCCGGCAAACCGGGTGCTGGTGGCGGGAAGCAGGCGGAAGGCACAGGAGGTCGACGTCCTGCCCCCCCTCGTCGTCTATTCGTCCCGGAGACGGTACCACCCGGAAGTCGAGGGGATGTTCTCGAATTTTTCCCGCGGGTAGTTCGGGCCTTTCCGGCACGCTAGCCCTTCCGGCGGGAGGATTTCCGGCAGATGGAGCGAAGGATCTCCCGGGTTTCGGGATCCCGGACCTCCTCGAGACCGCTCGGCTCGAGCGTAGGGGAGCGGTCGTGGCCCGCATCTCCTTCCCTCCTCGAGGTTTTCCTCTCCTTTCCGGGGATTTTTTCCCCGGCTGCCGGGTCGCCGGAAGGGCAGCTCCCGGCATCCACTTGGAAACGGATCTCCCGGACCTTCTCCTCGCCCGTGACGGTCCGGATTCTCTCGAGCAACGCCGGTGCGGACAGCTGGAGTTCCTGGGCCCACGAATGGTTCCGGACGAAGACCGTCAGCACGCCGTTTCGGACCTTGCCCGGGGCCGTCTTGTCGCTCAGGAGGGGGCCGACGATCTCCTCCCAGGACCGAAGAAGACGCACCTGGATCGCGGCGGCGGGCAGACGGAGCGTGTCTGCGAGAATCGATTCCAGGATCGACGACAGGTTCCTGACGCTCACCGGCCCCCCTTTTCCGCGCGCCTGCGGGCCCTGCCTCCCGCGACCTGCCCCCCGATTGCGCAGAGGATGAAGAAGGGGATGAGCCACGAGGGGACATGGTTGGCGATCCGGAGATAGGCGATCAGGGGAATCGAGAGATGAACGTAGACGAACCAGGCGAAGGAAAATTTCCGCTTCCCTTCGCGCAGGTATCCGAGAGGGATATTGAGGACCAGTGCGGTAACACCGATTACGCCCATGAGAAATAGGATGTGGCTGTCCAGAATGATGGTTTCCCGCCCGTTGATTCTGCACCCGATTATAATGGAAAAACCGTTTTCGGAGAACAGGCGGCAGGGAGAAAGCGAATGGGGAAACCCGTTTCCCCGGAAATCGTTCTCATCTTCCGGGGAACGCACCAGGTGATGTCGGCGGAGAAAAACCTGAAGAAAGCCGGTGTGCCGATGAGGCTCATCCCCGTCCCGAGGCGGCTTTCCTCGGATTGCGGACTTGCCATCCGCGTTTTCCTTCCCGACAGGGACCGCGCCAGGGAGGTCCTCACCCGATCGGGCATTCTCCCGCGGTCGGTACATATCTTGCGTGAAGGAGATGTGTACGAGGAAGAACCCTTTTAGGCAAACAGGTCTTTCCGCCAGGAGGAAATTGGCATTGACACGTGGAGATTTGCCAACTAATATACGCACTTGTATGTTTTCTCGCGGGGGAAATGTGGGCGGTTATCGCTGGGCGGTCATTCTTGCGGGAGTGACAATTTTCGGAAGCCTGTTGACAAGTCCTGTCCGGGCTTTCGCCACGGAAACAGCCATCTTCTCCGCATTCCCCGCTGTCCTGACGTCTCCGGCGATATCGGTTCCCAATCCTCCTTATCTTCCGCCGTACCTTCCCGCCGCCGTTTCGCCACGGGCGCTGTATGCAACGAACACGGAATCGCTCCGGCAACCGGGGGAGATCCCGGTGTTCTCGAGGGTACTGGCAGGCGAAAGCCTCCCCGTGCCGGCGGAGGGTGTCGGGGGAGTGCTTCCGTCCGCGGGCGACGTGCGGATTCCGCTGGCCGCACCGGCTGATCCTTCTGCCGCGGCGGTCCCGTACCTGATCGCTCTTCGGGACGAGAAGGATGCCGATCTCGTGCTCTCTCCCCGGGATATCGACGGCCGGCTGGACGGGGATGTCGAAGGGGAACCGGTGGTGGCGCTGGACGCGGGATATTTCGTCAATGCGGCGGAGGAGTTCGAAAAGGGTGAGGACGGCAGCTACGCCGGCCTGACGCGCCGGATCGACAAGTTCATCCGGTATTTCCAGACCAAGGGGCGCGACAGGTTCGAGGTCTGGCTTTCCCGGTCCGGGAAATACGCGGGCATGATGCGCAAGATATTGGCGCAGTACGGGATGCCGGGCGATCTCGTCTATCTTGCCCTGATCGAAAGCGGGTTCTCCCCGCAGGCCTATTCGGTTGCCCGTGCGGCGGGCCCCTGGCAGTTCATCGCGGGGACAGGACGCCGGTACGGCCTCCGGATCGACTGGTGGGCCGACGAGCGCAGGGACTACGAAAAATCGACCCATGCGGCGGCGTCGTATCTTAAGGATCTGTACGGGATGTTCGATTCGTGGCCCCTTGCCGCCGCGGCCTACAACGCCGGCGAAGGAAAGATCATGCGCGCCGTATCCCGTTACAAGACGGAGGATTACGCCAAGCTCATCCGCTACCGCTACCTGTCCCGGGAGACGAAGGACTACGTCCCCAAGATGCTCGCGGCGCTTACGATCGCGAAGGACCCGGAAAAGTACGGGTTCGGAGACGTGCTGTACGAGGATCCGCTGAAGTTCGACAAGGTTTCCGTTCCCGGAGGGATCGACCTCGCCGCGCTGGGAGACTTGATCGATGTGCCCCTGGAAACCCTGAAGGAATGGAACCCGGCGCTCAAGCGCTTCTGCACGCCTCCCAATATAGAGGCGTACGAAATCCGCCTCCCCAGCGGGTTTGCCTCGGTTGCCGAGGAGCGAATGGAGGAGATCCGCAAGGAAGCGAAAGTCACGTTCCTCCTTCACAAGGTCAACAAGAAGGACACGCTCGTCTCTCTTGCGAAGGAGTACAACACGCCCGTGGCCATCCTGAAAGAAATAAACGGTCTCCGGGGCAACTCCCTCCGCCGGACGTCCCGCCTGATCATTCCGGTCACCGGTCTTTCCGGGAAGGAGGCGGCTCCCGGGACGAAAGTGTCCCCCGATATGCTCCGGATGGCGCACATGCGGGTGGACGAGGGGTATCGGCGGGGGCAGAGGATACGGGTGCGCCGGGGGGACACCCTGTGGCGAATCGCCAGAAGGGCGCGCGTGAGCGTCAAATCGCTGGCCCGGGCGAACAGGATGAAGACCACCAGCGTCCTCCGTGTCGGCGCGATCATCCGGATCCCGGGCGCCGTATCGAGCTCCGGGCACGGGACCCGGCACGTCGTCCGCCGCGGGGAAACCCTCTGGTCGATCGCCAAGGCTCACGGTATCACCGTGGACCAGCTTGCCAGGCGCAACAACATGACTCCCCGGGAATCGCTGCGGAGCGGCCGCGTCCTCCGGATCCCCACGGAGTCGTAAGCTGCCCGACCCGCGTTCATTCGTCTACCTGGACAACGCCGCAACCTCCCTGCCCAAGCCCAAAGGTGTCGCCGAATCCGTTGCCGGGGCGATCCGTCGTGCGGGAAATCCGGGCCGGTCGGGCCATGCGCTCGCCATTCGGTCGGCACGGGATCTTTTCGTGGCGCGGGAGAGGCTCGCCGAGCTTTTCGGCGTGAAGGACAGTTCCCGGTTCGTGTTCACGGGAAACGCCACCCAAGCGCTGAATCAGGCGATCAAGGGGGTTTTGCGACGCGGCGACCACGTCGTCACGACCTCCGTGGAGCACAACTCGGTGATGCGGCCGCTCCGTCGCATGGAAAAAGCGGGCGTCAGCGTGACCGTGGTTCCGGCATCCCCCGACGGGGCCGTCGAGGCGAAGGCGGTAGCGGCCGCCATCCGGAAGAAAACACGGCTGGTGGCTGTCGTCCACGCGTCGAACGTGACCGGTGCGATCCAGCCCGTAGAGGAGATTCTGCGCATCGCCCGGAAAGTCGGCGCCTACACGCTCGTGGACGCGGCGCAGACCGCGGGGTCGATCCCCCTCTCCTTTTCCGGTCTTTCCGCCGACCTGGTGGCGGCCCCCGGGCACAAGGGGCTCCTGGGCCCCCAGGGGACGGGTTTTCTTTACGTCCGGGAGGGCGTTCCGCTCGTCCCGCTGATCGAGGGAGGGACCGGCAGCCGCTCCGAGTCGGACCGCCAGCCCGACTTCCTCCCCGACGCATTCGAGTCCGGGACCCTGAACAGCGTGGGGATCGCCGGTCTTTCGTTCTCCCTCGCCTGGCTGCTGCGGAGGGGAATCGACCGGATCCGCCGGAAGGAGACGGATCTCCTGGAGGAACTGGTGGAGGGGGTGGGCCGGACAGGCGGCGTGACCTCGTACGGTCCCCGGGAGCCGTCACGCCGGGCTTCGGTCGTCTCGTTTCTCGTCGAGGGGATGGATCCTGGCGAGGTGGGTCGTCGCCTGGAAAAGGGATTCGGCGTCCTGGTGCGGGCGGGACTCCACTGCTCTCCCAACTCCCACAGGACGCTCGGAACTTTCCCCGAAGGGACGGTGCGCGTAAGCCCGGGCCCGTTCACCACCCGGAAGGATATCTCCCGGTTTCTCCAGGCCTTACGGAAGATCGCCGCGTCCCGGCGGTAATCGGTCGTTACGACTGTCTTTCCTTTACTTTCTCGGCGCGGTGAAGAATGGAGGTGGTGGATCTCCCGGGAAGGAGCCGGATCGTCCGGACGGTACCGCCCCGGGATCGCACGATGTCGGATCCGACGATCTCTTTTCCCTTCCAGTCCCCGCCCTTTACCAGCACGTGCGGGATCACCTGTCCGATCAGGACCGCCGGCGTGTCCTGCGCAAACGTCACGACGTAGGATACGCAGGATAGAGACGCCAGGAGATAGGCCCTGTCACCTGCCGTCTGGAGAGGACGCCCCTTCCCCTTGATCCTGCGCACCGAGGCGTCGCTGTTCAGGCCCACTACCAGGACGTCCCCGAGGGCTGCCGCCTTCCGCAGATACCGTGCGTGCCCGGCGTGCAGGATATCGAAGCACCCGTTGGTGAAGACGATTTTCTTCCCCTGGCGGCGCAACCGGGCAAAGAGGGCGCGTACCGCGCGCCGGGGGATTATCTTTTTGGCCGGGTCTTCCGGTAGGCCCGCTCGTTCCTGTCCTGCGCGCACGGGATTCTCCTCCTGGCGTCCTCGACCCGGGCAGGATCGATCGTCGCGATTACGATGCTTTCGTCCTCTCCTCCCTGGGCCAGCCGTTCCCCCCACGGGGATACGATGACCGATCCTCCCGAATACCGGAACTCCCCCGACTTCCCGACCGCGTTGGCCGCCACCACGAAGAGCTGGTTCTCCACGGCACGGGCGGCGGTGAGCAGGTCCCAGTGGGCCTGCCGGGCGGATGGCCATTGCGCGGCCACGCAGAACAGGGTGGCTCCCTCGGCATGATATTTCCGGGACAGCTCGGGGAACCGTATGTCGTAGCAGATCTGCGGCCCGATCGTTCCCACGGAGGTATGGGCCACCGAGGCGGACGTCCCCTTCCGGAAGTGAAGGTGTTCCCCCGAAGGGGAGAACAGGTGTGTCTTCCGGTATTCGCCCGTTATCACCCCCGTCGAGTTGATGACATGAAGCGTATTGTACACGGACCTCCCGGACCGCTCAGGGAGCGAGCCGGCGATGACGACGCGTCTGTCGGCCGCGAAGCGGCGGAGATCGTACAGGATCTCGGGAGTGGTTCCGGCGAGCGTCTTCAGGTTGTCGTAGGAAAATCCCGTGCTCCACATCTCCGGGAGGACGCACAGGGCAGCCCCCGCCTCTGCGGCGCCCCGAAGGAGCGCAAAGGCCCGGGAGGCGTTCGCCTTCACGTCGCCCATCCGGATGGGAAACTGCAGGGCGGCTGCCTGGAACGCGGAAATCATACGGTCTCCCGGGGTATCGCCTGGCACGGGATGGGCATCGGGTGACTCAAAGGATGGCGCGCGCCACCGTCAGGACCACTATATGCTCCGCCCCGCCCGTTTTCAACTTTCGCGCGCACGCCGCGACGGTCGCCCCCGAGGTGTACACGTCGTCGACGAGAAGCACCTGCCGGGGAACCTGCGCGCCGGACCGGACGGTGAACGCCCCCCGGACGTTTTCGTTCCGGGCGGCGAGCGGCAATCCCGCCTGGGGCCGGCGTTCCCCGGTCCTCCGCAGGAGGAGCGGGTCGCAGGGCCATCCGGCGAGCCGGCTTAAGGGGAGAGCCACAAGCGCGGGGAGGTTGTACCCTCGCCGGAAATATTTCCCCGGCCGGATGGGAACAGGGACGACCGTCGGCCGGAATCCGGCCGGGAACCGGTCGGCCCAACCTCCCCGGATCGCCTCGAAGAAGCGCAGCGCAAAGATGCGCGCCACGTCGCTTCTCCCCGCATACTTGGCGGCCCGGATCCCCTCCCGGACATTCTCCTCGTAGGCGAAAAGGGAAAGGGCGAGTTCAAACGGCCGGGGGCGGGGGCAGGGCGGGGGCTCGACCGGCAAGGGCCCGCCGGCTCCTGTGGTGGCAAGGGCGCCGGGGGAGACAGTCGTTTCCTCCCGGCAGGGGGGCCAGGCTCCTACCGCGTCGTAGGAGAGGTCGGGCGTTGGGGGGGGAAGAAGTGATCGCAGAAGGGCAATTTCGCCGGAAACCGTCCGATACAAGGTCTTCCAGGCCGTGCGCAGACGCGTTGGGGCTCCGGGGGAATCACCGGGCGGTGGCGGGGATGGCGTGTTCCTGTTGCCCGTGAAAGATGGTGTAACTGTTCCAGATCCCGCAGGAGGAGCAGCGGGCGGCCCACTTGATCGTGGTCTGGCCGCATCCGGTGCAGCGGAACGGGATGAGATACCGGCGCTTGTACCCGAAGGCGCGCTGGTAGTGCTGGCAGGCCGACTCATACCGACCCCTCCGACGGAGCGCCTCGGCAAGCAGTACGTTTACGGACTCGCGCTCCGGGTCCAGCATTTCCGCCTTCAACAACTGTTCCAGCGCCTCGTCGTTCATCTCCAGGCGGAGGTAGAACTTCCCCAGGAACAGGTTGACATCGAAAGAGGACGGGCCCTCCCGGAGAAGGTCGAGGAACAGCTCGATCATCGCCTCCGGCTTCTCCGTCTCCACCCCCAGGTCCTCGAGCCGGATCAGGAAGACGGCGTTGCGTGTCGCCCGGAATCCCGAGAGGAGGGTAGCCGTGGCCTCCTCCAGGCTTCCCCGCTCCCGGAGGTGCTCGGAGAGGGCGAGGTAGGCCGCCGTGAAGGGGGGCTGGTCCTTGATGAGCTCACGAAGGCGTCTCTCGGCGTCGTCGGTCTTCCCTTCCGCCATGCGGCGGACCGCTTTCTCGTACCGGAGAGCGTCGAACAGGGTCTTGTCCCCGGCGGACACGGTTTTCCCCTGGAGCTTGACGATCTTCTTCTGCATCGCGTACGCGGGCACCATCTCCTTCCGCTCGATGTGGATGTCCCGAATTCCTTCCCAGGCGCGCAGGTTCTCGCCGTCGGAGTTTTCGATCCTCCGGAGCAGCGACAGCGCATTCTCGAGGTCGTTCATCTCGCGATACAGCCCCGCGAGACGGAAGTAGACCGTGATGTCCGACGGGTCGATCTGCTTGATCCTCGTCAGTGCCTTGACGGCCTCGAGGAGATTCTTCCGCTCGATTTCCACGTCGGCCACGAGGGCGAGCGCCTCCCGGTCGTCGGGGTTGACGGAAAGGCTCTTTTTCGATTCCGCGGCGGCGTCGTCGAGCAGTCCCCTCTGGAACAGCCCCGTCGCCTTTGCGACACGGGCCCGGGCGGCTTCCCGGCGCTGCTTATCCCGCCTCTCCTTCCAGTTTTTGGAAGCCAGGGTCACATCCTTGACCATCGAGCCGAGAATCACCATGGCGGCTCCGAGGGAAAAGGCCAGAATGGCGAGCTCGCTGACCGTCACCTCGATCTGGCGGGTGGCGGAGTAGAAGAACTGGATGTGCTCGCCGTTCAAAAGGGAGATGTACGAAAAGGCGACCAGGATGACGACGAACAGGAGGAAGAGCAGTCGGACCGCCATGCTTGGGGTTCCTCCGCTTTGTCTAACTGTCCTCGGGAATGGGGATTTCCGCCGCCGATCCCCACAACCGGTCAAACTGGTAAAAGTCCCGGACGCTGTCCAGGAAGACGTGAACCACGAAATCGTCGTAGTCGAGCAGGACCCACCGCCCCTCGCGCATGCCTTCCATTCCCAGCGGGCGGACACCTTCTTTCCTGAGCGATTCCTCGATGTGGCCGGCGACAGCGGCAACCTGCCGGTCGGACGTTCCCGAGCAAAGGAGAAAGTAATCGGTGAAGGTGGCACTCTCACGGACGTCCAGAGCGCGAATCCCGGCGGCTTTTTTCTCCTCCGCAAGCCGCGCGCACTGGATCACCGTATCTCTTGTCGTTATGGCTGCTCTTCCTCCCCGGTTCCGCGGTACAGGCTGCGCGAGGTGATGTACTTTTCCACCTCCGGCGGGACAAGACCCCGGATGCAACGGCCGCTCCGGACCTTCTCCCGAATGGAGCGGGAAGCGATATCCAGGGTCGGCAGGGCGGGGCAGTACAGCATCCGCCCTCCCGGAAGGCGGTAGCTTTCTCCCGTCCAACTATAGCAATGCGGAACCTCTTTTTCAATACGCATCCCCTCGGGAGGAACGGGCCTGCGGGGTGTCCCGTGCCGGGGGAGGAGTACGAAGTCGCATGCGTTGAGGAGTTCCTCGTACCGGTGCCAGGTGGCGATCTCCCCGAAGGAATCGGCTCCCATCACGAAGACCCAGTCGACCCCGGGCTCGTCCCGGCAAAATTCCCGAACCGTGGTCAGCGAGTAGGAAGGTCCCTCGTGGCGGATCTCCCGGTCGGAAACCGTAAACCCCGAAAGCCCGGCTACGGCGGCGGACACCATGGCGAGCCGGTGATCCGCATCGGAGACCGGCTGGCGGGGTTTGTGAGGCGGGTGATGGGCGGGAAGGAGCACTACCCGGGGAAGTCCGAACGCTTCCTTGACCTCGATCGCCATGCGCAGGTGACCGTTGTGGAACGGATCGAAGGTCCCTCCGAACAGCGCCGAGGTTGTTCGCTTCGCGTCCAATTACGTCCGGACCTGGCCGTCCCCGAAGGCGATGAACTTCGTCGTCGTGAGTTCGACGAGGCCCATCGGGCCGAAGGCGTGGATCTTGGTGGTGCTGATCCCGATTTCCGCCCCGAGCCCCAGCTCGAACCCGTCGTTGAACCGGGTGGACGCGTTCACCAGAACGAGGGAGGAGTCCACGTCGCGCAGGAAACGCATGGCACGTTCGTGGTCTTTTGTGAGAATCGCTTCCGTATGCAGCGACCCGTACCGGCGGATGTGCCCGATCGCCTCGTCCATCGAGGGAACCACCCGCACGGCGAGGATGAGGTCGAGGTACTCGTCTCCCCAGTCCTCCTCGGAGGCCGGAACGGCCCAGGGCACGAGGGAAAGGGTCTGCGGGCAGCCGCGGATCTCCACGCCCTGTTTCCGGAGTTCGGCCGAGACGGCGGGAAGAAATTCCCCGGCGGCTTTCTCGTGCACCAGCATCGTTTCCATCGCGTTGCACACCCCGGGCCTCTGCACCTTCGCGTTGACGCAGATGGCGACCGCCTGTGCGAGGTCCGCTCCCTCGTCCACGTAGATGTGGCAGACCCCCTTGTAATGCTTGATGACGGGGATGCGGGATTTCTCCGCCACGCTCCGGATCAGCCCTTCTCCCCCGCGGGGGATGATGAGGTCGATATACTCCTCGGCCGCGAGCATATGGTCGATGGCCTCACGGTCCGTCCGTTCGATTACCGACACGGCGTCCGCGGGAAGACCCGCCCGGGTCATCGACTCGCGCAGGATCTGCGCGATGGCGGTGTTGGAAAAGATCGCCTCGGAGCCGCCCCTCAGGATGACGGCGTTTCCCGACTTGATGCAGAGCGCGGCCGCATCCGCGGTGACGTTCGGCCTCGATTCGTAGATGATCCCGATGACGCCGAGCGGAATGCGCATCTTCCCCACCGAGAGGCCGTTGGGGCGCCGCCTCATCCTCTCGATCTCCCCTACGGGGTCGGGAAGAGCGATGACCTCCTCGATCCCTGCGGCCATCTGCTCGATCCGGGCGTCGGTAAGGGCGAGCCTGTCGATCATCGCGCCGGAGAGTCCCTTGGCCGACCCCGCCTCGACGTCTTTCCGGTTCTCCTCCTTGAGCCATTTCGCGCGGTTGCGCAATCCCTTCGCCATGGCGGCAAGAGCCGCGTTCTTCTGCGCCGTGTCCGCCCGCCCCATGTGCGCCGAAGCCTCCCGGGCCGCGCGGCAGACCGCGTCGACGATATCCTTGGTCGTGGTCGTCCTGGCCATCTACGACAGGGCTCCTTTTCTTCCCCCCGGGGTTTGCGGGGGGGCGATGATCATGAGATCGTCCCGGTGCACCACCTCGGCGGGTATCCCCTCGCCGAGCAGGGTCCGAACCTCCGGGCTTTTCTTCCCCTTGCACCGCTCCACCTGCTTGCTTGTCCACGCCGAGATTCCCCGGGCGAACTCCTGCCCCCTTTGGTCGCTGATGGAGACCGCGTCCCCCCGGCGGAACCTACCCTGCACGGATACCACCCCTGCAGGCAGGAGGCTTTTTCCCCCTTCCCGCAGGACCCGGACGGCTCCGTCGTCGACCGTGATGGTGCCGTGCGGATGTCTCGCATAGGCGATCCACATCTTCCGGCTGCTCTTCCTGTTTCGTTCGACGGGGATGACGAGCGTACCCACCTCTTTTCCCGCGAGAATGTCGTCGATGGAGCGGCGCTTGAGCCCCGACCCGATCACGACAGGCGTACCCGACTCGCTGACGACGCGGGCCGCCATGAGTTTCGACACCATGCCGCCGGTTCCCATGGCCTGCGTCCGCAACGTGCTCGCCGACCGCAGCAGTTCCTCGTCGATCGTCCCGATGAGAGGGATGAGCCGTGCGTCCGGGTAGCGGTGGGGATCCCGGGTGAAGACCCCGTCGTTGTCGGTAAGCAGGATCAGAAGGTCCGCCCCGATCATCTGGGTCACAAGCGCGGCCAGGTGATCGTTGTCCCCCAGCCGGATCTCCACGGTCGCCACGGTGTCGTTTTCGTTGATGATCGGCACGATTCCGCGGGAGAGAAGCGTTTCCACGGTGTTGCGGGCGTTGTTGTACCGCTCCCGGTTTTCGAAGTCCTCGTGGGTCAACAACAGCTGCCCCACCTGCCGCCCCCGTTTTTCGAAGGCGCGCTCGTAGGAGTACATCAGGCTCGTCTGCCCGACGGCGGCGGCCGCCTGCTTCAGCGCCACGGTCCGGGGTTTTTCCCGCATCCCCATTTTTTTCCGGCCCGCCGCTATCGCCCCCGAGGTGACGACGACAAACTGGATGCCCCGCCCCTCCCAGGCTCTTGCCACCTGGGCGGCCAGGGCGCGGATGAAGGGGCTGCGCAGGCCCTTCTCCGCGTCGGCGAGCACCCCGCTGCCGAGCTTCACGACAATCCGCCGGATCTTCCGGGAAAGAAACACGGATTCGCGGTGCGTCACGGATTCAGAGCTCATGTGGTGGGCGTCTCCGAAGGGCCACCAGGCCGTTCAGCAACTCCTCTATCCCCTGCCCGGTGACCGCGGAAATATAATAGGCATCCCTCTCCGGGAAATTCAACTCCGCGCGGGCGCGCTCCGCGGATTCCCTCGAGCCCGGGAGGTCCATCTTGTTGAAGGCCAGGAGCGTCGGGCGGGTGATGAGTTCGGGGAGGAACCTCTCCATCTCCTGACGAACGACCCGGTACGCGTCCGCGATTTCCTCCGCCGTCCCGCCGGCGTCCAGGACATGGACCAGCACCTCCGTGCGCTCCGCGTGTTTCAGGAACCGGTGCCCCAGGCCCGCCCCCCTGTGGGCGCCCTCGATGAGCCCCGGGAGGTCGGCCACGACGAACTCCTTGTCGTGGTGGGTGACCACTCCCAGAACGGGGGAGAGAGTGGTGAACGGGTAGTCGGCGATCTTGGGTTTTGCCCGGGAGATCCGGGAGAGAAGGGTGGACTTCCCCGCGTTGGGGAGCCCGACGAGGCCGATCTGGGCGATGAGCTTGAGCTTGAGAAGAAGGATTCTTTCCTCTCCCGGGATCCCCGGCTGGGCGGTGTCCGGGGCCTGGTTCGTCGACGTGGCGAAGGAGGTGTTCCCGCGTCCGCCGCGCCCTCCCCGTGCCGCCTTGAGAGAGTCTCCCTCCTTGATCAGGTCGGCCAGCCGCGCCCCCGTCTCGCCGTCGTACACCATGGTGCCCGGAGGCACGGGGATCACCAGGTCGGGAGCGTTCCTGCCGTGCATGTTCTTCCCCATCCCGTGCTGTCCCCGGCTGGCCTTGAAGACCCTCCGGTACCGGAAGTCGAGCAACGTGGAGAGGTTCGGGCTGACCTGGAGGATGACGCTGCCGCCGTTACCGCCGTTGCCGCCGTCCGGGCCTCCGCGGGGAACGTATTTCTCCCGGCGGAAGCTCACGCATCCGCGCCCTCCGTCCCCGGACCGGACGGTGACGGTGGCCTCGTCGATGAAATGCATGGAGAGGGGAAACCTTACGTAACGGAGAGGATGGACACCTTCTTGCGGTCCTTCCCGAACCGCTCGAACTGAACCATTCCGTCGATCAGGGCGAACAGGGTGTGGTCCCTTCCCAGGCCTACGTTCCGTCCCGGGTGCACGGATGTGCCCCGCTGGCGGATGATGATCGACCCGGCGGTCACGATCTCCCCGCCGTAGGCCTTCACGCCGAGACGCTTGCTCTGGCTGTCCCGTCCGTTCCTTGAGCTCCCAACCCCTTTTTTGTGTGCCATTTCGGAACCTTCTCCCCCGGCGTGCGTTCAGCCGACCAGGATTTCCTTTACCGACAGTCTCGTGAACACCTGGCGGTGGCCCTGCTTGCGTGCGTACCCCTTCCTCCGCTTGTACTTGTAGACGATGATTTTCTTTTCCTTCCCGTCGCCGAGAGACATGCAGATGACCCGGGCGTTGGGAACCGTGGGGGTTCCTACCGCGGTGTTCTCTCCGGAGGAAACGAGCAGTACGTCCGAGAGTTCCACGGTCTCCCCGGGCTCCAGCGGGAGTTTTTCCACCTTGACCACATCTCCGGGGGAAACGCGAAGCTGTTTCCCCCCGGTGCGCACCACAGCATACATCTATTTGACCCTCCGCAGGCAACGATAAGAAACATTCACTATAGGAAAGACCGGATTTCCTGTCAACACGGAAATCGGCGTCCTCCGGATGATATATACTGGGGATTCCCAGGGAAAGGGGGGAACCCGATGAGGGATGTGATCATCGCCGGGGGCGGGCCGGGTGGGCTCATCCTGGCGCATCTTCTCGAAGAGCACGGGATCGACTACCAGGTTCTCGAGCGGGGAAAGACGGCACAGTCGTGGCGCATGATGCGTCCGGGTATGACCCTGCTGTCCCCCTCCGTCCCGGGCACCGACTGGACGTCCCTGACGCTGAAGCACCCTCTGTGGGCGATTCCAGGCGTCCGGAAGCCGTTCCCCAGCCGGGAAGATTTTCTCTGCTACGTGGACGCCTTCGCCCGGGAGAACATGCTGCGCATTGCCGAGAATACCTCCGCGGTCCGGTCCGCCGTCACCCCCCGGGGATTCTCCGTAGAGACATCGAACGGGGAAATATCCTGCCGGTTCCTGGTGATAGCGACGGGATCGTCTTCGAAGCCGGCGTTTCCCGATATCCCGGGAATCGCCTCCAACCCTTTCGTTCTCCATTCCTGCGACTTCATCCATTGCATGGCGTACCGGGAGAGGCGGGTCCTGATCATCGGGGGCGGGAACTCCGCCGCGGAAATCGCCCTCGAGATGGCCGGGACCGCCCGGGTCACGCTCTGCACCCGCGGGCCTATGCGCTATTTCAGCGACACGGGGGACCTGGAGGACATCCGGGGATCGTCGGAAAGCGCGCTCAAGGAGTGCATCCGGTTCGGAATCATCACGCTGCGGGAAGCGGACTTCGCGGTCCGCCTGGCGGGCAGACGGGTCAGTTTCCAAAGCGGTGAGCAGAAGGAGTTCGACTGGATCATCTGCGCCACGGGGTATCGACCGGCGTGGATTCCGATCGAAGGCGGGGATGTGAAAACCGATGAGGAAGGGTATCCCGTGATCTCTCCCACGGGTCAGTCCTCCGTCCCCGGACTGTACTTTTGCGGGTCGCTGGCACGGTTCAACAGGCGTTGCGCCTTCATCCACGGATTCCGCAATTACGTGGAAAAGGTGTTCTGGGATATAGCGGACCGGCTGTAACCCCCGTATCGGCATCCCGGATATACCTTCCGCACCCGGATCACACCTGCGGTCAGGAA
The DNA here is from genome assembly GCA_963811025.1 of uncultured delta proteobacterium. Classification (GTDB taxonomy): domain Bacteria; phylum Desulfobacterota; class Deferrimicrobia; order Deferrimicrobiales; family Deferrimicrobiaceae; genus CSP1-8. The sequence goes on along the minus strand of CAWEPX010000028.1, from coordinate 187,193 downwards.
CTCCCGGCTCCTTTCCCGCTCCGAGGGGTAAAAACGGAAAGACGGTACTGGAGGGCCTCGGCGACATGCGGGAGGGACACGTTCTTTTCCCCCGCCAGGTCGGCGATTGTCCTGGCCACGCGGGCCGCCTTTCCGATTCCCCTTCCGGACAAGCCCATCCTGTCCGACGCGCGCACGAGGAAGGTGCGGGCCTCGGGGAAGAAGGAGGAAGTCATCTCGGCATAGGGGATTCGTGCCGTCCCGTTCGTCCGAAAGGGGTTTTTGGCGAAGCGTCGGGACTGTGCGCGCCGTGCCTCCGTGACGCGCCTCCGGACGGCGGCCGACCCCTCTCCCCCCGACGACGCGGACCAGTCGTCGGCGGAAAGGGGGGCGACGGTAACCGAGAGGTCGAAACGGTCCAGGAGGGGGCCGGAAAATTTCTGCGAGAAACGAAGGAGGGTGGGGGGAGAGCATCGACAGATCCGTCTCGGATGCCCCGTGCTTCCGCACGGACACAGGTTCGTCGCCGCGAGGAGCAGGAACCGGCAGGGGAACCGGTAGGAGCTCCCCGCCCGGACGATGCGGACCTCCCCGGACTCGAGAGGCTGCCGGAGGGCTTCCCGGGACTCACGCCGGAACTCCGAGAACTCGTCGAGAAAAAGCACCCCGCCGTGCGCAAAGGTGATCTCCCCGGGGCGGGGCGGGTTGCCTCCCCCGATCAAGCCGGCGGGAGTCACGGAGTGATGGGCGGTACGGAAGGGGCGACGCGTTATGAGGCGTGGCCAGGGGCTCTCCCCCGCGGCGCTGTAGATCTTTGTCGTTTCAAGCGCCTCGTCTTCCTCGAAGTCGGGCAGGATCCCCGGCATACGCTCCGCGAGCATCGTCTTGCCGCAACCCGGGGGGCCGGAGAGAAGAAGCGCATGACCTCCTGCCGCCGCTATCTCCAGCGCCCTTCGCGCCACCGGCTGGCCGACTACGTCCCCGAGGTCCGGCCCGCCGGGATCGGCGGGGCCGGGCGGAGAACACTGCCGGCCTTCCCGTGGTGGAAGAAGGTCGCCCGACAGGGCCGCCACGGCATCCCGGAGGGTCTCCGCCGGGATGACCTCGAGTCCGGGAACCAGACCGGCTTCCCCGAAATTGGCGGACGGGACGATGATTCCCGGAAGTCTCTTCTGTCTGGCGAGAAGGGCCTGCGAGAGAACCCCCCGTACCGGCTTGACGGTCCCGTCGAGAGAGAGTTCGCCACCGACGAGGAATTTCCCCAGGGAATCCGCCGGGACGACTCCTTCCGCGCAGAGGAGGGCAAGGGCGATGGGGAGATCGAGGAGGGCCCCGTCCTTTTTCACGTCGGCCGGGGCGAGATTGATGGTGATCTTCCGCCCCGGGAACGGGAGGCCGGAGTTGCGGATCGCGGCGCGCACCCTGTCCGCGCTCTCGCGAACGGCTCCCCCCGGCAGCCCCACAATGGTGTAGGAGGGGAGCCCTTTCGAAATATCGGTTTCCACTTCCACGGGGACCGCGTCGATCCCCGCGATGGTGGATGCGAGCACGCGAACGAGCAAGGGGCGGCCCTCCCTGACATCCTGCGGGATCCCGGTGCCCTAAACCCTCAGGTCCCGAACCGGTTACTCACAGCCACTGCAATCCATGTGCCCGGGAAATTCCTGTTCTAGCGGGTTTCGGGAAGGGAAAGCCTCCGCCGGAGCAAGTCCGCGAGTCTGCATGACTCGGCCGACTCCTCCGCGGTGAGGGGGCACGGCCCGAAGCGTTCGCGGTGGTACAGGGAGAGGAATCGGGAGGTCTCGGGGAGGAGAACGGGGGTTCTCTCCGCCGATTCCCGGAGCAATTCCTCGAAGGGAATTCCGGCGGATCTCCGGCGGCAGGTGGCCGACAGGCGTCGGAGGAGCCGGGCATAAGGTCTGGGGAGAGGGAGTTCCCCCTCCCCGGGCCTGCGGGGATACCGGGAAGTTCCGCGTCCGCGGGAGCGCCAGACGAGCAGGACCACCGCCAAGGCCAGGCCGAAGCCCGCGGCCACCCGGGGATTGGCTCCGCCCGCGCTCCTGATCGTCCCCCGGATCCGTTTTCCCGACCGCCGCAGCGCGAACCATCCCCCGGACACGGCCTCCGCCTGCATCCGCAGCGAGTAATTCACGACGTACTTGTTCCACTGCTGCATGGTCCAGTCGATGTAGATGCCGAACCTTCCCGTCCGGGAGAAAAACGGGCTGCTCTCGCCGAGAGACGGCGTCGCGTCCAATGTGACCCACCTGCCGCCGATCCATCCTTCCGTCCAGGCGTGCGCGTCGGACTGGCGGACGATGAGGTATTTCCCGACATCGCTCCACTCGCCGCCCAGGTATCCCGCCGCGATCCGCGCGGGAATCCCCGCCGCCCGCAGGAGAAGGGTCAGGCCGGCGGCATAATGTTCGCAGAACCCCTTGCGTTTCCGGAACAGGAACTCCTCGACCGAGGATGCGACGTCGGTCAGGCTGTACCGAAACCCGTCCAGAAAAAAGCGCCTCGCGAGCTCGGCCCGTTCCCCGTCCGACCTGCCACGCGACGTTACTTGCCTGGCGAGCTCCCGGATTTCGTTTGCACCGGGCGGCAGGGCGAGGTATTCGTTGCCGGGGCCGGAAAGGCGACTCCCCCGCGGCGACCCCTCCGGGGAGAAACGGAGATGGTAGCGGACCGCGGATTTGCCCGCCGACAGCTGATAGTTTCCCCCGCCATCGGTCCGGATCTCCCCCAGGGCTCCCTCGACCGCAACCGTCCCCGGATAGACGAACAGGGCGGAGTGGCCTGTCGGTTCCAGGTAGATTTCCGCGGAAGAGAGGGGAATCGCCGGCTGCGGAAAGAGGAAATAGTGGAGCCCGGTTCTCGGAACCCGGGCGAGCGCCGTTTTCACCCGGCTCCACTTCGTTCCGTCGAAACGGGCGTACGTCCCCCCGCGCAGGTAGAGGCCGGTAGGTGACATCCCCGCGGCCAGTTCGGGAAACTCGATCCGGGCGATGACCCTTCGGTCGGCCTTTACGGAGGTGACGTCTCGCAGGGAGATCGCATCGGAGAAGCCGGTCAGCCCTCCGCGGTTCCCCTGGCGATTCAGGAACTGCCCGATTCCGATGCGGGGGGTGACCACGAACAGTACCGCCGTCAGAAGGAAACCCGCCAATGCGCACAGCAGGAGTATCGCAAAGGCGAATCCCGGTTGCGCGCGGGGGACGGCCCCTCCCGCTTCCGCCGATTCTTCGGTCTGCAGGGCCCACATCGCCCCGACGGACAGTCCCAGGAACAGGAAAAGGAATCCCGCGAACTGGATTTCCGTTGTGCTTGCGGCCGCGGCGAGGAACTCGAGGAACGAGATCGCGCACAACTGCCACCCGTCCCCGAAGGTTTTGGGGAGGAGGAACTTGATCGATTGCACGCCGAGCAGGAGAAGGGATACGGAGACGAGCAGGTCGCCGTTTCCGAAGACGAGATCGGCGACAGTCGCGAGGGCCCCCGCCACCAGGAGGGGGGAGGCGGCCCGGTGCCATCCCCGTCGAAGGTTTCCTGTCCAGTCCAGGAACGCTCCGACGGCAAACGCTGCAGTGGCAACGGCCAGCGCCGGGCGGGAGATATCCGTAAGGAAGACGAGCGGGAGCAGCCCGGAGGCCCAATGGGCGCGCAGCGAGAACCAGAGGACCCCCGGAATCCGGACTCGTCCCCCCGGCTGCATCACCGGCCCTCCTTGCCCTTCCCCGGGAGAAGGGAGCCGTCCGCCTGGACTCTCGCGAGGACCGAAAGCGCCTTCTTTCGCCGTCCGCCTTCCGTGGGATCGACGAAGACCCGGTCGCCGACCCGGAGGCGGTACGGCACTCCGTCCCGTTCGCAACGGAGGACGAGGGCGCAGACCCGCGAAACGAGCCGTTCGAATTCCCGGGGGGGCGAAGGGACCGGCAACAGGAGATCGACCGCCCGCACGGGATCCCCCTCCCTTTCCTTTACCATCCATTTTCCCAGACGGGCCGAAACTTTCCAGTGAATGTCCCGGACCGGATCGGAAGGGGTGTGGGCCCTCACGCCGCGGATCGAAGTCCCTTTTTTTCCTCCGGCCGCTTTCCCCCCGTCATGGTCGCCGGACACTTCGCGGGAGGATGCCTCTTCCGGTCGGCCCGGTTCCGGGTACACGATAAGCCCTCTCCCCGGGGGGATCACTTCGGCGGATTTTTCAAAGAGGGCGAAGGGGAACCGGGTAGAGACGGTGCACGCGATGGGAGGAAGCGGGCCCCGCCGATCGGGCAGGAACGAAACGACCCGCGAATCGGCTCCTCCCGGAGGGATCTCGGGAAACCAGGCCGGTTTCCGGACTCCGGGGAGCTTGGGCGTAACGGAGAGGGAAACCGCCGGAAACCGTTTTCCTTCGGCCGAGCAGGTGACGGTGAGGAGCGATTCCCGGGAGGCGAATGCCTCCGAGGCATGCCCCACCCGGATGCGCAATCCGCGCAGACACCATTCGGACAGGATGCCGGAGAGGATGATAAGGCTGAGATTCATGCTGAGGGCCAGGTAGAGCAGGTTGTTCCGTGTGTTGATGGCCGCGGCGCCTACGCCGATGGTGAGCGCGAGGAACCATTTCCCCGGGAAGGTTACCCGGAGCTTCCGCGGCAGGCGGAGCTTCCGGAGGAAGTTCCTCATACGGGTGCGGGGACGGCCTCGAGGATCTCCGACAGGATCGCCTCCCCGGCCTCCGTCTCCGGGGCTTCCCCCGCGAGGAATATGCGGTGGCAGAGGACGGCTGTTACGGTCTTCCGTACGTCTCCAGGGGTGACAAAGTCCCTGCCCGAAAGGAAAGCGAGTGCCTGGGAGGTGCTCTTGACGCCTATGGCGCCGCGGGTGGACGCTCCGAGCCGCACCGAGGGGTGCCGCCGCGTGGCCTCCACGATCCGGTATATGTACGCCACGATCGAATCCCGGACGGTGACCTGTTCCACCAGAGTGCGGATCCGGCGGATCTGCTCGGGGACGATCACCGGATGAAGACCGTCCCGGGTGCCCGCCAGGGTATTCTCCCGGATCAGCCGCAGTTCCGATTCCCGGTCGGGGTAGTTCAATCGGAGCCTGAGATTGAACCGGTCCAGCTGCGATTCGGGAAGGGGATAGGTCCCGTGCAGTTCGAACGGGTTCTGGGTGGCGATGACGAGGAACGGATCGGGGAGAGGGTACGTCTTCGTGTCGACCGATACCTGCCGTTCGCTCATGGCCTCAAGCAGGGCGCTCTGCGCCCGGGGGTTGCTCCGGTTGATCTCGTCGGCGAGCACGATATTCGCGAAAAGCGGACCGGGGGAGAAGGTGAAGCCCGTTTTGGCCCCATCGAGGATGTGGACCCCCAGCACGTCCTGCGGCAGAAGGTCGCTCGTGAACTGGATCCGGCGAAACGTCCCGGAAATGCTGGCAGAAATCGCCCGCGCGAGGGTTGTCTTCCCGGTGCCGGGAATGTCTTCGAGCAGGATGTGCCCCCCTGCGAGGAAAGAGGCGAGCGCAAGTTCCACCTCCCGGCTCTTGCCCAGGAGGACGATCTCGATGTTGGAACGCAGACGGGAGACGAGCGTCAGGGCTTCTCGGGAATCCATACCGATATTATCGCCCAAAGTCCCCCGGACCTTTCCGGAATTTTTGGAATGGAATTTGAACCGCCTTCCGGGCATCATCGGAAACGGGGGGAAAATGAGGAGAAGGGTGGGCCTCCCCGGGCGTCCGTTCGAGGAAGTGGACGAGGAGACCCTGTTCCGCGCCGCCTTTCCGGAATGTTGGGAGAGGATGCGGCAGGCCGCCGCGGGAGAGAAATCCGTCGACGGCCCCCTGCGGGAGAAGTGGGAAGCGGTTCTCGAGATCGCCCGTCGCGCGTTGTCCCCTCCCTCCCCGCGGACCGAACCGGTGAGGTCTCCTGTCGATATTTTCGAGAAGTATCGATATCTCCTCGCCGACTCCCCCGTCGAAGTGTTCCTTGCGGTGCTTCTCGACGTCAAGCACCGCGTGCAGGGGTGCGATCGTGTCTCGGTCGGCATCCTGAACGGGAGCCTCGTTCATCCGCGGGAGGTATTTGCCTCCGCGGTCGCGGAGCGCGCGGCGGCAGTCGTGCTCGTGCACAACCATCCCAGCGGAGACCCCTCTCCCAGCCGGGAGGACCGGGAGGTCACGCAAAGACTCCGGTCCGCCGGGAGAATCGTGGGGATTCCGGTGCTGGACCATGTAATAATAGGAAATTGCGCTTTTTACAGTTTCCGGGAGGAAGCGGATTGGTGATACCAGGCGTTTTCAGGACCGCCGCCATCTTGTTCCTCACCGTGGTTTCCTCCATTGGGGCCTCGGTGGCCGGTTTTCTCTCGAGGTCGGACCGATTCCCCTCGGGGATCATGCGGTGGTGGGGGAAGAACTTCATCCGTATCGGGGGGTGGGAGGTCCGCGTCGGGGGGCTGGAACATCTGCCGTCGGGCGGGGCGATCCTGGTGGCGAATCATCAGAGCCTGGTGGACATCCCCCTCATAATCGCCGCTGTCCCCCGGGAGGTCCGGTTTCTCGCGAAGCGGGAACTCGGCCGGATTCCTCTCTTCGGGTTTGCCATGAGGAAAGCCGGGAACCTCTTCATCGACAGGGAGGACCCGCGGGACGCCGTCCACCTGGTTCGCGAGGCGACGCAGCGGTTCGACCGGGGACAGATGGTGGTTATCTTCCCGGAAGGAACGCGCAGCCGGGACGGGGCTGTGGGGGAGTTCAAGCCCGGAGCGTTCTACCTGGCGCAAAAAAAGGGGATCCCGCTGTTGCCTGTGCTCCTCGACGGGGGGAAGGCGGCCCTCCCGCGGGGATCGCTCCTCTTCCGACCCGCCGTGCTCGTGGTAAGAATCCTTCCCGCCGTGGCCGAGGACGAAGGGTGTGCCCTGACCCGGGAGGAAATGGCGGAGGAATCCCGCAGACGGATCCTTTCCGCCCGGCGCGACAGCGGGAATCAGTCGTCCGAAGCGGTCCACGCGTGAGGGGAAAGCCGTAATGCCGCTGCGTATCATCCCCCTGGGGGGATTGGGCGAATTCGGGCTCAACTCCCTGTTGTTCGACGATGGGGAGTCCGCCATCCTCGTGGATGCGGGCCTCATGTTTCCCGACGACACGATGCTGGGAATCGATTTTGTCATCCCCGATTTCGGCTATCTCCGGGAGATCTCCCACCGTCTCCGGGCGCTCCTGCTCACGCATGGGCACGAGGACCACATCGGGGCGGTCTCGTTCTTGCTGAAGGAGATCGACCTCCCCGTCTACGGAACCCCGTTGACGCTTGGTCTCCTGCGAAACCGTCTTGCCGAACACGGCCTGGACGGAGTGGCGAGGCTCGTGAGCATAGACCGGGCCGGCCGGTTCCGCATCGGCGATTTCGATCTGGAGACATTCCCGGTCTGCCACAGCATCCCGGGGGGATTCGGGTTCATTTTGCGATGCCGGGACGGCGTGTTCGTCCATACGGGGGACTTCAAGATCGATACCCGGCCGCTGGATGGCGTCCCTACCGCCACGGAAAGGCTCGCGGAGATGGCTTCGCGCGAGAAGGTGACGGTCCTGTTCTCCGACTCCACGAACGTGGAGCGGGAGGGGCGAAGCCTCCCGGAGGCATTCGTCGGCGAGGCCCTCTCGGAAATCTTCGGCGGGTCGGCGGGGCGGGTCATCGTTGCGATGTTCGCATCGAACATCCTCCGGATCCAGGAAGCCGTCAACGCAGCGGCCCGCAACGGCCGCAGAGTGGCGCTCTGCGGAAGGAGCATGGTGGGGAACGTGGGGACGGCTATCGAATTGGGATATATGAAGCTTCCGCACCCGAACATCCTCCTTCCGGTGGAGGAAACCGAGATCCTGCCCGGGCGCGAGGTTGCCGTCCTTACCACGGGAAGCCAGGGGGAGCCCCGGTCTGCCCTCACGCTGATGGCGCTGGGGGAGCACAAGCACATCCGGATCCGGGAAGGGGACACGGCGATCCTCTCCTCGAAGTTCATCCCGGGGAACGAACGGGCGATTGCAAACGTGATCAACCACCTCTTCCTGGCGGGAGCCGATGTCCGGTACGAAAAGATCTCGGAGATCCACGTATCCGGCCACGCCAGCCGGGAGGAGCTCCGGAGCATGGTCCGTCTCCTCCGCCCGGAGTACTTCATCCCCGTTCACGGCGAGCCCCGGCACCTTCTGATGCACAAGGCTCTCGCACGGGAACTGGAGGTTCCTCATCCGGAGTTCGTACGGAACGGCGAAATCCTCGTGTTTTCAAAAGGGGTGATGACCCGCGAGGGGGAGGTACCGGTGGGCCGCCTGTTCGTGGACGGGAAAGGGGTGGGGGAAGTAGAGAGCGTAGTTCTCAAGGACCGGTTCCACCTCTCGAACGACGGCCTGGTCATCGTCGTGCTGGCCCTCGCCCAGGCCACGGGGGACATCGTGTACGGGCCGGATATCGTGACCAGGGGGGTAGTTTCCGAAAACGCTTCCGATACTATAATGGGGGACGCGCGGGAGGCCGTCATCTCCACGTGGAAGGAGGCGGGTCCGGAAACGAGGAAGGACGCGGCGGAGATCAAGACCGAAATCCGGAGGGCCCTGCGCCGATTTTTCAATAAGCGCCTCGACAGGAAACCGATGATCATACCCTTACTTCTGGAGTTATAGTGCACCGTCTCGCAAATATCTTGGCATTCGAGCGCCGCTGCAGGGGGCCAGGCCCCTCGCTCCGGCTTCGTTGCGCTCCTTGCGCCGTACTTAGTTTCAGTACGCCTCAGTCCCGCGCCTCGCTGGCTCGGCGCATCGACGCTCTCGGTGCGTCAAGCTATTTACGAGAAGGTACACTAGGATGGGAGACGGAATCCGGAGGGACGCCCTCGCCATCTTCTTTCTCACCGTGGGAATCTTCCTCACGGTTGCGCTTGTTTCCTTTCACCAGATGGATCCCTCCCTGTCCGCCTGGAGTTCGAAGGGGGCCGTGGTCCGCAACTGGGGAGGGGCAGTGGGGGCGATCGTATCCGACCTCCTTCTCCAGCTGTTCGGCGTGGGGGCGGTGGCTTTTCCGATCCTCTGCCTGGCGCTCGCCTACTGGACGTTTCGCGGGGAAAGGATGGCGGGCAAGTGGAGCCGGGCCGCCGGCGGACTGCTCGCTGTCTGTTCGTTGCTCGGGATCGCGAGCTTTTTCACGGGTCATGTAAAGTGGTTCGGCGCGGACATCTTCCTTCCCGGGGTCGTGGGGCACCTGCTCGGCGTCAACTTCTTCGGAAAGCTGCTGAGCAAGGTGGGAGGATTGATCGTCCTCGTCGCCCTGTTCCTCTTTTCCCTTATGCTGTTTACCGGGTTGCCGCTGCGCGGCCTGCCCTCCCTGTGGCGGCGAAAGAAGACCACGGAACAGGTCCGCGCTATCGTCAAGGAGAAGATGGTATCCCGTGAGGATTGGGGCGGGGAGAAGACGGCAAGGGAAGCCGCCCCCGCAGGGCGCCGCAACGCCTCCTCTCCCCGGATCGTTGCTCCCCCGCCTGTTCCCGAGGCTCCCCCCGCCCCGAGGGGCGAGGGGAGGGAATTCGTCCTTCCCTCTCTTGCTCTCCTCGAGGCTCCCGCCGACAACGGAAACGGCGCGGACGAGGCCTCCCTGCAGCGGAACGCGGCCACTCTCATCGAGAAGCTCTCCGAGCACGACATCGAAGGCGAGATCACCGAGATCCGGACCGGCCCCCTCGTTACCACGTACGAGTTCCGGCCGGCCCCCGGCGTGAAGGCGAACCGGGTCGTGGCGATGGCGGGGGACCTTGCACTGGCGATGCGGTGCGAGTCGGTCCGCGTGGTCCCGAATATCCCCGGCAAGGGGGTCATGGGGTTCGAAATCCCCAACGAGAAGCGGGCGTTCATCTCGCTCCGGGAGCTTCTCGGGTGCCAGGCGTACGCGGATTCCGAGGCGATGCTCTCGCTTGTCATGGGGAAAGACATTTTCGGGGAGCCGGTCATCCGGGACCTTTCGAAGATGCCGCATCTTCTGATCGCCGGGGCCACGGGGTCGGGGAAGAGCGTCGCCCTGCACAGCCTGATCCTCTCGATCCTGTTCCGGGCCACCCCCGAGGACGTCCGGTTGATTCTCGTCGACCCCAAGATGCTCGAGCTCACTCTGTACGATGGCATCCCCCACCTGTTTCACTCCGTCGTCACGCAGCCGCGGGAGGCGGCCCAGGTGCTGAAGTGGGCCGTCGGGGAGATGCGGGGGAGATACCAGGAAATGATGGAAAACGGCGTCCGGCACATCGACGCCTACAACCAGCTTGTCGACAGGAGGTCGCGTTCCGTCCTTCGGGTGAAGGCGCGGGACGGGGAAGCCGAGGAGATGGCGCGCCTTCCCTACATCGTGATCGTCATCGACGAGCTGGCCGACCTCATGATGACAAGCGCATCGAGGCGGGAGGTGGAGGATTCCATCACGCAACTCACCCAGATGGCCCGGGCCGCGGGAATCCACCTCGTCTTCGCGACCCAGCGGCCTTCCGTGGACGTCCTGACCGGCATCATCAAGGCGAACTTTCCGTCACGCGTCTCCTTCAAGGTCGCTTCCCAGTTCGACTCCCGGACGATTCTCGACCAGTCGGGGTCCGAAACCCTCCTCGGGTTCGGGGACATGCTCTTTCTCCAGCCCGGGGTCGGGGGGATCGTCAGGGTCCACGGTCCCTTCGTGGGGGAGGGGGAGATCCAACGCGTCGTTGCCCATCTTCGGACGCAGGGGACGCCCGAGTACGAGCCCTCCATCACCGCGTTGCCGAGTGAAGAGGAGGAGCGGGACCCCTCGCGGGACGAGAAGTTCGACGAGGCGGTCGAGGAGGTGGTCCGGGCGGGGCGCGCATCGGTGTCGATGCTCCAGAGGCGTCTTCAGATCGGGTTCAACCGGGCTGCCCGCATCATCGAGGAGATGGAGAGGCAGGGAATCGTCGGGCCGTCCGAGGGCGGAAAGCCGCGGGAAGTCTACGTGGCGAACAGGGAGTAAACGCGGGAGGCGCGACGGGTTCCCCGGCGAGAAATGCGGGTCGGGACCCGCCATCTCCCTGAAGGGAAGGAGGAGCTTTCTCCCGTGCGCACCTTGTACCGGGCCGCGCCAGCGGCCCTCTTTCTTTTCATCGTGGCGTATCTTTCGGCCGCCTCCGGTGGGGCGGCGGAAGGCGAGATCCTCTTTCGCCGTGTTGTTCGGAAGTACCAGAATGCCACAACCCTGTCCGCCCGGTTCCGGCAGGAAGTGCCGCTGCAGAACGTCGGGATCGTGAGAAAGGCCGCCGGCCGGGTTTACTTCCGGCGTCCCTTGCGGATGCGCTGGGATTACCGGGTGCCCCGGGAGCAGCTGTTCCTGGCCGACGGGAAGTACTTCTATTTCCGGCCCCCCGGTTCGCTCGAGGTGTTCCGGCGCCCGATCGACGAGGAGGCGCTCGGGGGCAAGGTCCCTCTCCTGCTCCTGTTCGGAAAAGGCGACATCACGAAGTACTTTCGCGTGGAGGAGGCTGTCCCTGTCAAGGGGGGGGAGAGAACGGCGATCCGCCTGCTTCCGAAAGGGAAAGAGGCGCCGGAAGTGAGGAGAATCGACCTTGTGGTGGACGATGCGGACCTGACGATCCGGGAAATTCACCTTTACGACCGTTTGGGGGGATCGAACCACCTGTACCTCGACGACGTCGTGATCGACCCATCGCTTCCTGCGGACCTCTTCCGGTTCCGGAAACCGCCCGGGAGCAAAATGGTGGACGGATGAGCAAAAGGGGAAAAGCCGGGATCGACGTGCGCATCCTGACGCTTGGTTGCGCGAAAAACTCCGTCGACGCGGAGGTGATGGCCGGGCTTCTCGCCGAGGATGGGTGCCGAATTGTCTCCCGGGGGACCGCGGACGTGGGGATAGTCAACACGTGCGGGTTCATCCGGGACGCGAAGGAGGAGTCGATCGGGGAAATTCTCGCCCTGGCGCGCGAGAAGGAGCGGGGGAACATCCGGCATCTTGTTGTGGCCGGGTGTCTTGCGAAGCGGTACCGGGACGAGCTGCCGGGGGCCCTGCCGGAGGTGGACCTGTTCGTGGGGCCCGGGGATATTCCGGCGCTGCCCGGACTGGTCAGAAGGCTGGCCGGGGGAGCCCACCCGCGCCGGGTCGTGGGAACGGGGGCCTTGCCCGAGGATGCGTACCGGTACCGTCGCCGGGAGTCGCGGGAGGCGTCGGCATATCTGAAGATTCTGGAGGGGTGCGGCCACCGATGCGCCTACTGCACGATTCCGGACATCCGGGGGCGTTTGCGGAGCCGGGACCGGGACTCTCTCCTTGCAGAAGTGCGGATGCTGGTCCGGCAGGGAGCCAGGGAGATCAACCTTGTCGGCCAGGACATCACCTCCTACGGAGCGGACCGGGGAGAGAAAAGGGCGCTTCCCCGCCTCGTCCGTGACGTTTGCGGCATCCGGGGGGTCCGCTGGGTGCGGCTGCTCTACCTCTACCCGGGGCGCCTGGATGAGGAACTGATCGAGCTGGTGGCGGCGGGGGGGAAGGTGTGCCGGTACCTCGATATCCCCGTCCAGCACATCGACGCGGAGATCCTCGCAAGGATGGATCGCCGCTACGGGCCCGACGACATATGGGCCCTCCTCGAAAGGGTGCGTGAGCAAGTCCCCGGCATCTTCCTGAGGACCTCGCTGATCGTCGGTTTCCCGGGAGAGACCGCCGCGGCGTTTGACCGGCTGCTCCGGTTCGTTCACGCCTCCCGGTGGGACTATCTCGGGGTGTTCCCCTATTCCCGGGAGGAGGGGACCCCCGCCTATGCGATGGCGCGCCAGGTAGGCGAGGCGGTCAAGCGGGAGAGGGCGCGGCGGGTCCGGGACGCGCAGGCCGACATCCTTGCCGCCCGCAATGCGGGGATGGCGGGGGAGGAGATCGAGGTCCTCGTGGAGGAGACGCGGGGTCGGGGCCGGGTCGTCGGTCGGCACCGGGGCCAGGCGCCGGAAGTGGACGGGAACGTGCTCCTTTCGGGATACCGGGGGCAGGGGCGTTTCTGCCGGGCGAGGGTGACGGGCGCGCGGGAATGGGATCTGCTCGCAAAACGGGTTGACAGCGATTCGACACCGAGTATACTAACGTAATTTTTCAGTAGATGCGGGGGGCTCAACAGAGATGAAACCGATCAGGGAGATGCTCCTAAAAATGCGGGAAGAACTCGTACGGGAGATCGCCCGGAGGTCCAGGGAGACGGCCGTAAGCGGAGTTTCGGACATCGGGGACATTCTCGATTCCGTTTCCGAGGAGCGGACCCGGGAACTGGATATGATTCTCACGGACCGGGAGAAGCAGAAGCTCAAGCAGATCGACGACGCCCTCGACAGGATCGAGGAGAGCACGTACGGACTCTGCGAGGAATGCGGTGTCAAGATTCCCCGGGCACGCCTCAAGGTCGTTCCGTTCGCCAAGTATTGCGTGGAGTGCAAGGAAGCGATCGAGCGCGAGGAGAGGTACTCCCGGGAGGAACCCGAGGAGGCGGTCAAGAAGGTTCCTATGGCCGAGGCAGAGGAGTAGGGTCCTTCGCTCCGGCTTCGATTTCCCCCGCCGGCATTTCGGTTTGCCCCATGGTCATCTTTTTCCCCTTTTGGTAGACCGCTACAGCCCGGTTGTGCTCTTGAAGAGTGCGGGAAAACTGATGGGACCCGTCGTTGCGGGACACGAAGTAGAGGTAGTCGGTTTCCGCAGGCTCGACCGCGGCGATGAGGGAGGACAGCCCGGGGTTGCATATGGGGCCCGGCGGAAGACCCCGGTTCCGGTAGGTGTTGTACGGATTGGGCGTCCGAAGGTCCTTCCTGGTGAGATCCCCTCCGAACTTCTTTAGCCCATAGATGACCGTCGGATCCATCTGAAGGGGCATATTGATGGAAAGCCGCTTCCGGATGACCTCGGAAACGAGAGGCTTTTCCTGGGCAAGACCGGCTTCCTTCTCGATAATCGACGCGATCGTCACGATTTGGTGCAGCGTGAACCCGTCCTTCGCTGCCTTGCTCTCCATTTCGGGGGTGAACTTCCGGCGGAACCGACGCACCATGACGCCGAGGATTTCCTCGGGGGACATGTCCTTCACCATGATGTACGTGTCCGGGAACAGGTACCCCTCCAGGGTATTTCCCGGGATTCCCATCCGGCTGGTCAGGGAGGGGGAAACGGCCGCGGTGAGGAACTCGGACGGGTTCGCAAGCTCCAGTGTCCCGAGGGTCTCGGCGATATCCGAGAGGGTGGACCCTCCGGGGATGGTCACCTGATATTTGGCCACGTCGCCTCTCACGAGTTTTCTCCACAACTCGATCGCGGAAGGGGGAGAAGGCAGGGCGTACTCCCCGTGCTGGAGTTTGGTGCCGGTCATCGTCCCGATCACGAGGATCCGGAAAGCGAGAGGGTACCGGAGTGCCCCCTTCTCGGCAAGTATCTTCTCTATTTCCGGGAAGGTGCTCCCTTTGGGGATGAACACCTTTGTCACGCGCCACTGGTCAAGGGGCGGGCGGGCCGATACGAGGAAGAGGAAGAGGTAGGCGACCGTGAAAAAGGCGGCAGCGGCGATGCTCCATTTCCGTGCGATCACGGGTGGGCTACTTCCGGTTCCTGCAGTCGAGGGCGCTTTGCAGCAGGAACATGGCCGAGAGGCTGTCCCGTTGCTCTTTCCGCTTGTCGCGCCTGACACCGGATGCGATCAGGTGACGCTCCGCCTGCACGGTTGTCATTCGCTCGTCCCACATTTCCACCGGTAACCCCAAACGCGTCCGGATCTTTTCCGCGAAGAGCCTCGTCTTCTTCGCCTGGATCCCCTCCTCGCCGCTCAATTGAAGGGGAAGGCCGATCAGCACGGTTCCGATAGAGTACTCCCGTACCAACCTCCCGATCGTCTCGATATCCCGGTTGTCCCCCTGGCGCCTGATGGCTGCCAGGGGCTGGGCCGTGATCCCGAGGCCGTCGGAGACGGCCGCTCCGATCCTGTGGCTGCCGAAATCCAGTCCGAGGATCCTGTCGTCCTTTTGCTCCGGCATACGATCATCCCCCCGGAAAAAGTGTACGTTTCGCGTTGTGCCAACGTCAACACGATTGACGAAGCCGACGTAGTCCGGTAGATATATACGAATCGCGGAGGAAGGATGGGGGGATCGATCACCGACGTGCCCGGGGTTCTGGTGGGGCACGAGCATGATCTCGGGCGCGGATCGGGGATCACGGTACTCCTGTTCCCCCGGGGGGCGGCAGGGGCCGCCGACATCCGGGGTGAGGCCGCCGGGACGAGGCAGATGGATTCGCTGCTTCGCCCCCACCCGGTCCGTCGCATCCACGGGCTCGTCCTGTCGGGGGGAAGCGCATTCGGGCTCGACGCCGCGGCGGGGGTGATGCGACTCCTGGAGGAAAACGGCGTCGGGTTCGCAACCCCTGCGGGGGTGGTTCCGATCGTGCCTACGGCGGTGGTCTACGACTTGGGCTTCGGGGATTCGACGTTCCGCCCGACTCCGGAAATGGCGTATGCCGCCGCGATGAATGCGTCCGCGGGATCTCCGGCGCAAGGGTCTGTGGGGGCGGGGGCCGGTGCGACCGTCGGGAAGATTTTCGGGCGTGAACGCGCGATGAAGGGCGGCTTCGGGACAGCGAGCGAGCGCGGGAGAGGGGCGATCGTCGGAGCCTGTGCCGTGGTCAACGCATTCGGGGACGTCTTCGACCCCATCTCGGGGGAGTGGCTCGCGGGAGCGCGGACCGGGGACGGAAAAGGACGGGCGGGGAGCGAAGAAGCATTTCTCGACGGGTATGCAAGGGAACCGTTTTCCCCTGAGAACACGACGCTTTGCGTTGTTGCCACCGCCGATGACCTTTCCCGGGATGAACTGGCCGCCGTAGCGAGGATGTCGCACGGGGCGCTGTTCCGGTCCATCCGGCCCGTTCACACGCCCATGGACGGCGATATCGTGGTGGCCCTTTCCACCGGCGCATCGGGGCGAAAAGGGAACCCGATGCAGACGTCGGTCCTTGCCGGACGGGCCCTCGAGAAATCGATCGTGAACGCCGTAAGATTCGCTGCGGGGGGGCACGGCCTGCCGGCGGCCCGGGACATGCACAGGAGGGAAAACCCGTGATGGAAAGCAGAATCGAGGAGACCCTGAGGGGAATGCTGTCGGACCCTTCCGTCGCGGTTCGGCTGGCGGCCTCCGACGCTCTCGACAGGATGCGGGCAAAAAAGTCGGTGCCGTCCTATCTCCAGATTCTCAAGACGGGCACGCTGGAAGAGCGGGTCCGGATCGTGTTCGCCGCAGAGGAAATCGGCGGCCCGGAAGGGCGGACCCTCCTTCTCGCCGCCCTGTCGGACAAGGAGCAGGAGGTAAAAGGGGCCGCGGTCCGCGCCCTCGAGTCCACCTTGACCGGGGACGTTCTCCGGGCGATGGTGGCCTGCCTTCCGGGGGAAGAGGGCGTAGTGCTCGGCAACCTGCTGGAGGTCTTGGGGAAATCCCGGCAGAAAGAACTGGCTCCCACCATCGAAACGTATCTGGGGCATCCGGACGTCGAGGTGCGGGGGAAGGCGATCCAGGCGTACGCCCGGGTGGCGGAGGACGACGGGTGGGAGAAGATCCTCGCGCACGCAACCGAGCAGGACGAGACGATCCGGGCCGCCACAGCCCGGGCATTCGGGGAGTGGAATTCGTCGTAGTTCCGCAGGATCCTGAGGATTTTTCTTCTAGGAGGGCGGTGCTGACAGTAGCGCCCCTTTTCGTGCGTCCGGGTACAGGAGGGGGTTGACCGTGCCCAGGATTGATCGGCGAGGATGGGGTGTCCGGGCGGCGATTTCTGCGAGTTCCACCTCCTCCGGCCGGGGTAGCGGGTTCCCCTGCCGGTCGAACAGGACCTGGATCTTGATAGGACCCTGACCGGCAGGACCGGTCCCGGTGATGACTCCCACCTCCATGCTGTTCAGTCGCACCATCGTCCCGATCGGGTAGCTTCCCATCACGCTTTTCAGGACCGTAAGAATATTCGCGTCGAGCGATTTCCCCGAAAGCCTCCCCATGATTTCGAGCGCCTCGAGCGGCTGCTTCGCCTTCTGGTACGCCCGCATCGTTGTCATGGCGTCGTAGCAGTCCGACACGGCGATGATCTGCGACTGCGGGTTCATGGGGTAATCCGGCCCCAGTGCCGGGTATCCTTTCCGGTCGTACCGCAGGTGGTGCTCCCGGACCATGTAGGCGGAGGTGGGCCGGATGTGGGACATCTTCCCCAGGAGAACGAACCCCTCTTCGGGGTGTTTCTTGATCTCCTCGAATTCCTGGAAGGTGAGATTTCCCGGTTTCCGGATCAGGTCGAGGGCGAGCTGGGTCTTCCCTATGTCGTGCAGGAGGCCGGCCACCCCGACCTCGGTCTTCTCCTGGGGAGAGAGGGAGAGCGCATCGGCCATCGCGAGAGAGATAACGGCCACGTTGACGGAGTGGGTGTAGGTGTATTCGTCGAAATTCTTGATCAGGGTGAGGGCCATGATGGCGTCGCGGTTCCGCTGGAGCATTCCTGCGATGTCCCTGACGACACGCTCCGACTCGGCACCCGAGGGGATCCGCCCCGTACGGATCTCCTGCATCAGCAGGACCAAAGTGTTGACCGCGTTGTCGTAGGTGTCCCGCGCGAGGGAGTAGTCGTCCTCCTCGTCTTCCGTCGGCGGTTTCACCCGGATGTGGGTGACGCCCATCTTCTCAATCCGTTCCTGGACGTCGGAGAGGGAAAGCCCCTCCTCCTTCGTTTCGTGGAGAAACAGGATGAATCGCTCGATGTCTTCGGGGGCAAGCCCCTTGTCGAACACGATCCCCGGGATCCCGATGGTGGCAAGCCGTGCCATGAAGAGGTCGACGGAGGAGGTCAGGTTGAATATCGGGACCCCCTCGAACACCAACGTTCCGTCGGAGATCGCCAGGGCGAGCTCCTGTCGTTCCGTGAAGAAGAGGATGATATCGGAGAAGCACTTCTCCACCGCGGAGCGGACCAGCGGGTGGGACGGAGGGTACAGCCTGCGGTTCTTGAGGGAAGTACCCAGGGCGCGGATGAGGTTGACGATTGTCTGTTCCTGCTGCCGCCGGTCCATTGGTGTGCTCCTTTACCAGCCGGTCTTTTTCAGGATCCGTTCCGTCTCCAACCGGAGGTACGACTCGGGGGCGTCCCGTGTCTTCAGGACGATCTCCTTCGGCCGCTCTCCCGACATCCTTGAGATGCTTCGCAGCGCGTGTCTCTTCAGTGCGCGGAAATTCGACGTTTCCCAGATCGTCTTGATGCGCAGGATGTCAACGAGCGCGGTAAGCGCCGCGTCGGTGTCTATGGAGCGCAGGGATTCGATCGCCTCATGAGCCAGGCGGTAGTGCGGGTAGAACAGTTTTTTCTGGACGGCCCTCCGGGAAAGAGTTGTGACCGCTTCCTCCTCCTTCTTCAGGGAGAGGGCGGCGGTGGCCAGGAGCGCGATGGTCTCCTCGGGAAAAAAGCACAGTTCCCCCAGGGCCGTCACGGCGGAAGGGTGCGCGAGCTTGGACAATCCCTTGATCGCCTCTTTCTTCACCCGGAGGTCCGGGTGGGGAAGCGACGCGGCGATGTTCGGAGCGAGATCCGGTATCCCAAGGCTCCCGAGGATCGTGACCATGTTGCGGACGACGTACCACCGCGCGTCGTTCAGGTTGTCGAGGATCGCGGGTACCGCGGGACGGCCGATTCGCACGATGATGTCGACAATCGACTTCCGGACCAGGAGATCATCCTCCTCGGCCAGGGCGGAAAGCAGAAACCTGACGGCTCGCTCGCCGAACGCCGTAAGGATCGTCTCCACCTCCTTGCGGTTGCGCCCTCCCTGCTGCTGAAGGCGCCGGACGAAGTGGGACACCAGATCGTCGGAGACGAGCTCCTTGATCCCCATGCGGGCAAGGTCGGCGATCTCCGGGTTTCTCCTCGGTGGCGATTCGATGTGGGCCACGTAGATCGAGAGCGCAAGGCCGGAATATTCGATTCGCCGGTCGTCGCCCTCCCGGAGCAGGGCGCGCGTCAGGGAGATGACGAGATCGCGGTAGGCTGCGGGGTCGGTTTCCTCTTCCAGACTCCGGAGGAGATCCCCGATTTCCCGCTCCTCCGGTGGCCGGTCTTCGAAATCGAAGGAGGGATCGCCGGACCGGAATCCCTCCTCCTCTTCCAACGCAGGCGTTTCTTCCTCTTTTTTCAGCATTTCGGTGAGACCTTCGTAGTCGACCCGGTTGACCCAGATCCGGGAGACTTTCTCCCGGAGAAGGACTTTTTCCAGTCCGCCTTCGTCCTGCAGATCCTGGATGTCGCTGTTCAGGGTGCCAAGGAAGGTGATCATCTCGTCCGATTTCTGGTTGGGCAGAAGAATGATCCTGCTTGCGCGCCGGTGGTACAGCTCCCGGTTCAGGTCCGCGATCGCCTTGTTTCCCGCGGGAAGGGGCTCCTCCTGGTAGAGGAGGGTGTCCTTGGTCACATCGATCTCTATACCCGTTTCGGGGGGAGGAATCGCCTCGATGGCGGAAATGATCTTCCAGATAGCCTGGGTGAGAGCGGGGTGGCGAGGGGGATAGAAACTGACGATTTTTATCCCCTTGGCAAGTTCCGCCACCGCCAGTATGACTTTTTCCCGGGTTTCGTCCAGTGATGATTCCTGCTTTACGTCCATTTGGAAAATATAGTTTTATTTAATTGATAATTCAAATAAATATATAATCTAATAGTCATAATGCCCCAAGTCAATCGTTTTGCCGGTCGTCTGGTCTGGAGAGGTGTCGCGTCCGGGCTGGGGGTGGGATACGTTCCCCTGGCCCCGGGAACGCTCGGAGCTCTTCTTGCCCTTCCCCTATGGTACGGGGGGGGAGGAGAAGGGGCGATCCACTTCGGGTTGCTGACCGCCGTCCTGGTCCTGTCTCTCCCCGCCACGAGGGTGGAAATGCAGGTCACGGGTCGGAACGATCCGCCCTCCGTGGTGATCGACGAGATCGCGGGTATGCTCCTGGCGGCGACGGGGATCCCTTGGGGATGGAAATCCGCTGTCTCGCTGTTCCTCCTCTTTCGCCTGTTCGATATCGTGAAGTTCGGCCCCGCGGCATGGATGGACTCCCGCGAGGGAGCGGTATACGTAATAGCCGATGACCTCGTGGCAGGCGTGTATGCCAATCTGGCATACCGGGGATTCCTGTGGCTGACCGGGTGACCAGCGAGATCGCCGCCCGGGCCGGGGAATCGTTCGTCTCCGCTGAACGCAGCGTGGCGGTGGCCGAATCGTGCACGGGTGGCGGCGTGTGCGAGGCGTTGACTTCCGTTCCGGGGAGTTCCGCGTACTTCCTGGGAGGGATTGTGGCATATGGGAACGAGTCGAAAACGAGGGAACTCGGCGTACCGCCGGATCTCCTGGCGTCCCGGGGAGCGGTGAGCCGGGAAGTCGCGGAGGCGATGGCGGCCGGAGTCGCGCGGCGCTTCGGGGCGGATATCGGCATCGGGACGACGGGGATCGCCGGGCCCGGGGGGGGCACCCCGGAGAAGCCCGTGGGTACCGTCTACGTGGCGGTCGTTTCCGGGGAGGTCCGGCTTTCGTACCATCTCCTCCTTCCGGGCGACCGTGACGCTGTCCGCAGGGCGACGGTCAGACGGGTTCTCGAGTTGCTCGCTTCCTTTCTTTCGGGGAAGGAGGGCGGGAGCCGGTGAGGTTGTTCATCGGAATCGGACTCTCCCCGGAGTGTCGCAGGGCGATCGCCGGGGCGGTGTCCCCCCTCAGGAAGAAGGGGGTCCCTGTTTCCTGGACCCCGGAGGATAACCTGCACATGACATTGAAGTTTCTCGGCGAGACCCCGGCTTCCCGGGTGAACGAACTGGCCGGGCTCATGGCGGAGGCGGCACGAGGCTTCCTTCCGTTCCTGCTTCGCGTCGAGGATGCAGGGGCTTTCCCTACTCTTCGGTCGCCGAGGGTTTTGTGGATCGGAATCAGGGAACCGCTTGAATTGGTCAGGAAGTTGCACCAGAATATGGAGAACGCGCTTTCCGGAGCCGGTTTTCCCCGCGACGAAAGGCCGTTCCACCCGCACGTGACGGTCGGCCGCGTCAGGGGAAGGGTGGCGCCGGGGTGGGGCGAAACGTTCGCCTCTGCAGTTTCCGGCGTGGCGTTCGACACCGTTTTCGTGGCTTCGTACAGGGTGTACGAAAGCCGGCTGTCCCCTTTGGGGGCACACTACTCGGTCCTGCGCGAGGTTCCCTTCGGGGGAGAAGCGGACAGAACGGAAGAGAGAGGAGCAGAAGAATGAGCCAGGACGCAAGCCGGCGCAAAGCGCTCGACATGGCCCTCGCGGCGATCGAGAAGAGCTACGGAAAGGGCGCGATCATGCGCCTCGGAAGCGATGTCCAGGCCAAGGATGTTCCCGCCATATCGACGGGGGCGATTTCGCTGGACATCGCTCTGGGGATCGGCGGCATCCCGAGGGGGCGGGTGATCGAGATCTTCGGGCCGGAGTCCTCGGGCAAGACCACGCTTGCCCTGCATATCATCGCCGAGGCCCAGAAGCAGGGCGGGATCGCGGGGTTTGTCGACGCGGAGCACGCCCTCGACCTGAACTACGCCCGGAAACTCGGCCTGAACACCGACGATCTCCTCGTTTCACAGCCGGACACGGGGGAGCAGGCGCTGGAAATCGCCGAGATGCTCGTGCGCAGCGGCGCCCTGGACGTACTCGTCATCGACTCGGTGGCCGCGCTCGTGCCGAAAGCGGAGATCGAGGGGGAAATGGGAGACTCCCACATGGGGCTCCAGGCCCGCCTCATGTCCCAGGCGCTCAGGAAACTGACCGGGACGATCAGCAAATCCCAGACGGCGGTCATCTTCATCAACCAGATCCGAATGAAGATCGGGGTGATGTTCGGCAACCCCGAGACGACCACCGGCGGCAACGCCCTGAAGTTCTACGCAACGATCCGTATGGACATCCGGCGCATAAGCCAGATCAAGAAGGACGACGGCGTCATCGGGGCGCGCACCCGCGTGAAGGTGGTGAAGAACAAGCTCGCGCCCCCCTTCCGGGAGGCGGAGTTCGACATCCTCTACGGGGAGGGGATCTCCCGCGAGGGGGACGTCCTGGACATGGGCGTCGGCCTGGGGGTCGTGGAGAAAAGCGGCTCGTGGTATTCCTTGGACGGCGAAAGGATCGGCCAGGGGAGGGAGAACGCGCGGGTCTTCCTCAAGGACCATCCGGACGTCCTGGAGGGGCTTGGCAGGAAGATTTTCGAGAAAACCGGCATGGCGGAAGCCCCCAAGACCGCGCAGGAAGGGAAGGCGTAATTGGACCTCAATGACATACTCAAGACAGCGGTCAAGAACTCGGCATCCGACATCCACCTGAAGGTGGGGCTTCCCCCCATCCTGCGGATCAATGGAAAGCTTGTGCCCATCAAGGTGCCGCAGCCTCTCCGGTCCGAGGACCTGGCGGCGATAAGCGACCGGATCCTCTCCGTCGAGGAGCAGAAGGAAAGGTTCGAGAGGAACCACGAGGTCGATTGCTCCTATAGCGTGCCGGGGCTGGGGCGGTTCCGCGTGAATCTGTTCCTGCAGCGCAGCACGGTCGGGGTCGCCATCCGGGTCATCTCGATCGGGGCCCTCTCCTTCGAGGATTTGAACCTGCCCAAGGTGATCGAAAAACTGGCCATGGAAACGAGGGGCCTCGTCCTCTGCACCGGTACTACGGGGAGCGGGAAATCGACGACCCTGGCCTCTATCGTCGACCACATCAATCACCACCGTAGCTGCCATATACTCACGATCGAGGACCCGATCGAGTTCCTTCTCAAAGACAAGAAGAGCGTCATCAACCAGCGGGAGATCGGTGCGGACACCTCCTCGTTCGCCGGGGCCCTCAAGAGCGCCCTGCGCCAGGACCCGGACGTGATCCTCGTGGGCGAAATGCGCGACTTCGACACGATCGAGACGGCGATCATGGCGGCCGAGACGGGGCATCTCGTGTTGTCGACGCTCCACACCCTCGATGCGGCGGAAACGATCAACCGGATCATCGGCGTCTTTCCCCCCTATCAGCACAAGCAAGTGAGGATCCAGCTGGGATCGATCCTGAAGGGGGTCATTTCCCAGCGGCTTGTGCCTCGCATGGACGGCGCGGGCCGCGTCCCGGCGGTCGAGGTGATGATCAACACGACGCGCATCCGGGAGTACATCGAGGACAAGGACAAGACGCGGAAGATCCGGGAGGCGATCGCCCAGGGGCATGTGAGCTACGGGATGCAGACCTTCGACCAGTCCCTCATGGCGCTTCACAAGGAGAACCTGATCTCCATGGAGGAGGCGCTTCGGCAGGCAAGCAATCCCGACGACTTCGCCCTCCGTGTCCGCGGGGTTTCATCGACTTCCGACCTTACCTGGGATGACTTTGACAAGGACGGGACGATCCCGAAGGAGTGAAGGGGAGGGAGAATCGTCCCCGCAGAGAGGGGCGCTGTCCGCCGCCCTGAGCATGCTCTCCCGGCGAGCGCTGAGCGAGGGGGAGATCCGTTCACGGCTTGCGGCGAAGGGCTTCACGGAAGCGCAGGCAACCGCCGCTCTCATCCGGCTCCGGGAGCTCGGCCTGGTGGACGACTCCGCCCTCTGTGCGAATCTGGCCCGGAGGTACCGGGATGTCCGCCGGTTGGGGCCGCGCAGGATTGCCGGGGCGCTCCTTGTCCGGAAGTTTCCCCGGGAACTGGTCGAGCAGTCGGTACGTGCGGTGTCCCGCCCGGAGGAGGAACAGGTCGCCGCCGCCGCAGCGCTTGCGAAGAAGTTCCGCGGCGGAATCCCGGAGGGCCGGGAGGGGGCCGCGAAGGCGTACCGCTTCCTTTCCCAAAGGGGGTTTTCCCCGGGGACCTGCCGACAGGCAATCCGGGAGCTGTCGGACGATATCGTGGAAGGAGAAGGGTGAAATCCCATGACTGGGGCCGAGATTCGCGCCGCATTTCTATCTTATTTCGAGAAGCACGGACACAAGGTGCTGCCCAGCTCCTCCCTGGTTCCGGGGAACGACCCCAGCCTTCTCTTCACCAATGCCGGCATGGTGCAGTTCAAGGAATACTTCCTGGGGCTCGCGTCCGCCGACTGGAAGCGGGCCGCCACGTCGCAGCGGTGTCTTCGG
This sequence comes from uncultured delta proteobacterium, assembly GCA_963811025.1. Lineage (GTDB taxonomy): Bacteria > Desulfobacterota > Deferrimicrobia > Deferrimicrobiales > Deferrimicrobiaceae > CSP1-8. The sequence continues at coordinate 163,037 of CAWEPX010000028.1, read as the reverse complement.
GTGAGCGGGAAGCACAACGACCTGGAGAACGTGGGGTACACATCGCGGCACCACACGCTCTTCGAGATGCTGGGGAACTTCTCTTTCGGGGACTACTTCAAGAAGGAGGCGATCTTCTTCGGATGGGATTTCCTGACGCGCGAGATGGGACTTGACGAGAGACGGATGACCGTCTCTGTGTTCCGCGAGGACGACGATGCCTATGAGATCTGGCATAAGACGATGGGGCTCCCCGCATCCCGTATCGTCCGGCTGGACGAAAAGGACAATTTCTGGGCGATGGGCCCCACGGGGCCATGCGGGCCGTGTTCCGAGATCATCTACGACCAGGGCGAGAACACGGGGTGCGGCAAACCCTCTTGCTCCGTGGGCTGCGACTGCGACCGGTTCCTCGAAATCTGGAACCTGGTGTTCATGCAGTTCAACCAGGAAGAAGGCGGTCGGAAAACCCCTCTCCCGAAGCCGAGCATTGACACGGGGATGGGGCTGGAACGGCTGGCGGCGGCCGTACAGGGGGTCGACAGCAATTACGACACCGATCTTTTCCGGAGGGTCATCGAGGAGATCGAGCGCCTGAGCGGCGTGCCGTACGGGAGATCCGATCTTCTGGACGCCGCTACCCGGGTGATCGCCGACCACTCCCGGGCGACGGCGTTCCTGATCACCGACGGCATCCTCCCCTCCAACGAGGGACGGGGGTACGTCCTGCGCAGGATCATGCGCAGGGCCCTGCGCCACGGAAAGAAGCTCGGATTCGAAGGCCCGTTTCTGCACCAGGTGGCGGCCGCCGTGGTCCGGGAGTTCTCTCCCGCCTACCCCGAGCTTGAGAAGAGTGCCTCCTTCATCGACACGGTGGCCCTGAACGAGGAACGGCGTTTTCTCGAAACGCTCGATGCGGGACTGCGCATGGTGGAAGAGGAGTTCACCCGGATCGGGAAAGCGGGTGACAAGGTCTTCGCCGGCCCCGTTGCGTTCAAGCTGTACGACACGTTCGGGTTCCCCGTCGACCTGACCGCGGACCTGTGCAGGGAACGGGGGGTTACGCTGGACCTCGGGGGATTCGAGACCGAGATGGAGAGGCAGCGCGCGCAGTCCCGCGAAGCCTGGAAGGGCGGCGAGGTGGGCGTCTCCGACGCGGTCGCCGGGGAACTTGTGCGGGACGGTGTCACCGTAGAGTTCGTCGGCTACGACCGGCTCCAGGCTGCGGCGAGAGTGGTTGCGTTGTTCCGGGAGAGGGAGAGGGTCCTGTCGGCGTCCGCGGGGGAGGAGGTCGACCTGGTGGCGGATGTCACCCCCTTCTACGGTGAATCGGGGGGGCAGGTGGGCGACGTGGGAGAGGGGACAGGCAAGGGGTTCCGCCTTGATATCACGGACACCCGTCGGCCGGCCGCCGACCTGGTCATCCACCGGGCGAAGATCGCGGAGGGAACGGTAGGCGAGGGAACGGTCGTGGATCTCTCGGTGGCGTCCTCGCTCAGGCGTCAGACCCAGGCCAATCACACGTCCACTCACCTTCTGCAGGCGGCGATGCGCAAGGTCCTGGGAACCCATGTCAAGCAGGCGGGCTCCTACGTCGGCCCCGACAAGCTCCGGTTCGATTTCACCCACTTCGAGGCGGTCCCGGCGGAGGCGCTTCGGGCGATCGAGGACCAGGTGAACGAAGCCGTGTTTTCCGACAGGCCGGTGTCCTGGGAGCAGCTTCCGTACGAAGAGGCGATCGCGAGCGGAGCGATGGCGTTTTTCGGCGAGAAATACGCCGACGTGGTCCGGATGGTGACCGTTTCCGGCGTGAGCCGCGAGCTGTGCGGCGGGACCCACGTCCGGCATACCGGAGAGATCGGATTGTTCCGGATCATTTCGGAGGGGGCGCTGGCCGCGGGCGTCCGGCGCATCGAGGCGCTGACCGGTCCCGGGGCCTTTCACCACCTCCGGGAGGACGCGGACCGGCTTCACCGGATCGCACAGGATCTCAAGGTCTCGCCGGCCGACTCCGTCGAGCGGATCCGCAAGCTACAGGCACAGGTAAAGGCGTTGGAGAAGGATGTCCAGGAGGCACGGCGCAGGTCGGCCCGGGACCTCGTGGGCGAGATGCTTGCGAAGGCCAGGGACGTGAAGGGCGTGCGTGTGGTGGAGGGCGAGGTGGAGCCGATGGACCCCGCGGCGCTTCGCGAACTGGCCGACGTGGTCAAGGGAAGGCTGAAAAGCGGCCTCCTGCTCCTGGGGACCATGGAGGAAGGCCGCTGTCACCTGGTCGCGGGGGTCACACCGGACCTGACCTCTTCCTATTCCGCTACCGATATCGTCAGGAACGCCGCCCGGTTCGTCGGGGGCGGCGGCGGGGGGCGCAGGGACATGGCACAGGCGGGGGGGTCGAAGACCGAGGGATTTGCCTCCGCGTTGTCGTCACTCTCCGTGTGGCTCGCGGAACGAAGTTCCTAACCGGGGTCGGTCTCCCGTTCGAGGGTGTTCAGATACAGCTGGACCAGCTTGTTGAGCGGGTCCCGGTAAAGGGCTTTTTCCCAGGCCTCGCGGGCCTCCGCCTTCCTCCCCAACAGGTACAGGATGACGCCCCGCTGCGCGTGGGCCGAAACCAGCCCGGGCCGGTCGGCAATCGCCATGTCCAGCTCCGCGAGCCCTTCCTCGAGGCGTCCCGCCTCCCGCAACGCGTAGGCCAGCCGGATCCGCAGATCGGCGAACCCGGGCGCGACGAGGAGGGCCTTCCGGTACTCCGTGATCGCTTCCTCCGTACTCCCGAGGGCGAGGTAGAGCTGCCCCAGTTCGGCGTGGAGGTTGGCGATCTTCCCGGCAGGCTGGGCTCCCGGCGCCGTCGTACCCGGCCGCGCAAGCGATTCGGCGGCCTTCTGGTGAGCGTCCCTGGCCTCCTCGTACCTGCCCAGTTCGCTCAGCGTGATCGACAGCGACATGAGAGCTTCCGTGTACTCGGGGTTCAGCGAGAGGCTGTTTTCGAACTCCCGCACGGCCTCCTCGAGCTTTCCCCAGTAATGATAAATGAGTCCGAGGGTATAGTGGATGTCGGGATAGTCCGCCCCGCCCGCCATCGCTTCGCGCAGCAGCTTTTCCGCGCGACGAAAGTCCTTTTCCGCGTAGGCTCGCTTTCCGATGGTAATGAGAATGGACAGATCGCTGTTCATCGTTTCTTGTCCCCCCCCCCGGGGAATTTCTCCCTGAGGCTTTTTCTGACCTCGGCGGCCTCCTCCTTTTTCCCCTGTCGATCAAGCGCTTCCCCCAGAAGGGACATCAGGGTCGGGAGGGAGGCCGTGTCCGGGTAGTCGGACACGGCCCTTCTTGCTCTTGCCTCCGCACTTTCGTATTTTTTGCGAGTGAGATAGTGAGACACCACGCCGACTTCGTTTTCCGCAAGCCGGTTGCGAAGCTCGGCGATCCGCCTGGCGGCAGCGGCCGCGTATGGGCCGGAGGGGCTTTTTTCTAGGAGAAGCCGGTAGGTCCGGATCGCCTCGATGGTTTTGCTCTGATCCCGGCCGGGCTTGCCCATCTGCCGGAAGAGGAGCTCCCCTTTATGGTAGAGAGCGTAGGGGACGTTGTCGCTTGCCGGATACAGGCGCAGGAAATCGTCGTAGCCGACTTCCGCCTCCACATTGTCCTTGTTTTCCATGTAGGCGTCCGCGAGGGCGAGCTGCGCCCGTGGCGCCAGGGCGGAGGTAGGAAACCTTTCGAGAAGCACCTGGAAATGCTCGATAGCGCTGTCGTACTTTTTCTTCGCCAGCTTCTGCTGTCCGCGAGAGAAGAGATCCGGGGCCGTAAGCCCTGTCTGTTTTGACAGTTTTCCTGAACAGGAGAGAAAGACGAAGGCGGCGACCGTCAGAATGGCGAGGAGGTGGAGCGTCCGCCGCATGGGGATGACGGTAGTATAGCCATCCGGAAATGTCAATGTTAGGCTGTTTCCTCTCGACGCTGCCGGGAAAGACGGCGGTCGCGGAAGGGGGATTCTCATGAAGGGAAAGGTTGCGGTGGTCACGGGAGGAGCCAGGGGAATCGGGTTTGCGGTGGCGGTCCGGTTCCTCCGGGAAGGGGTGCATTTGGCGGTCCTCGACATCCGGGACGAGGCGGCGGAGCATATGGCCGTGGTGGCGCACAAGGCTGACGCCCGGTTCCTTCCCCTCCTGGCCGACGTCTCCTCCTATCGGCAGGTCCGGGAGGCGGGAGAAAAGGTCCGGGAGGAATTCGGGAGGTTGGATGTCTGGGTGAACAACGCCGGATGGGACCGGATCGCCCCGTTTCTCTCGACGTCCCCTTCGGATTGGGAAAAGGTCCTGGGAATCAATCTGATGGGGACGATCCACGGCACGCGCGTGGCCCTCGAGGGGATGCAGGCCGGGGGTGCCGGGGGGGCGATCGTGAACGTCGCGTCGGACGCTGGACGCGTCGGAAGTTCGGGGGAGGCGGTCTACTCCGCTGCGAAGGGGGGGGTGATCGCGTTTACCAAGGCGGTCGCCCGCGAGGTCGCCCGGCACGGAATCCGGGTCAACTGCGTTTGTCCGGGTCCGACGGATACCCCCCTCCTTGCGGAGAACTTCCAGGGGGAAGAGGGGGCGAAGATCATCGGGGCGATGCAGCGCGGGATCCCCTTCAAGAGACTGGGGGACCCGGGGGAAATCGCCTCGGCCATCCGGTTCCTCGCCTCGAACGAGGCTTCCTACATCACGGGCCAGGTGGTAAGCGTGAACGGGGGTTTGAACATGGTGGGGTGAGGGGATCGCTTCTTCCTGGCGGGAATGATTCGCTTGACACCGCGTCGGGCCATCCATTATTTTGGATAAGGAATCCATCCATTTCGTTTGGCAAAACAGTGAAGTAAAACCGGATGTTTTAATGGAGTTGTCGTCTAAACATGGCAAGACGGCAGATTGATTTACCATAGGCAGGCAAACAATTTTATACGGGAGGAGAGAATGAAAAACCGGATTTTCGGAACAGTGTTTTGTCTCGCTGCTCTTGTCGGGTTTATATTTCCGCCATCGACCTTCGCGGCACCACCGGCACAAATCCTCATCGGAGAGGCCGCCACCATCTCGGGGAAGCACGCAAAAGCGGGGGAACAATCGGTAAACGGGGTCGAGGCAATCGTCAACTGGGTCAACAACACCTACGGGGGCGTGAAGCTCGGCGGGAAAAGGGTACCCTTGAAATACATCAAATACGATTGCGAATCCAAGAAGGAAGCCGTCACGAGTCTCCTGGAAAGACTGATCACGGTCGATAAGGTGAACTTTACGTTGGCCCCCTACACTTCCGGGTTGACCCTCGCCGGCGCCCCCGTCGCCGAAAAATACGGGATGGTCTACCTGGATCACGGCGGCGCGAGCAACAAGATCTTCAAGCAGGGGTTCAAATACATCGTCCAGACGATCGGTCCCGCGACGAACTATCACCGGGGGACCCTCGACATGATCCACAAGAAGGATCCGACCGCGAAAAAGGTCGCCCTGGTGTACGAAGACGACGAATTCGCCCGGGACGTGATGGCTGGGGCCGAGGCGCATGCCAAGGAGCTCGGCTTCGAAGTCGTCTTCAAGCGGACGTATCCGAAGGGCGTAACCGATATGACCCCACTGCTTTCCGCCATGAACGCGGCGAAACCCGACTTCCTCATCGGCGGCGGCCACTTCCAGGACGGTCAGCTCCTGAACCGGCAGCTCGCCGACCTGGACATTAATCCGAAAGCTCTCTCCCTTATCGCGTCCGCCACCTTGCCCGCATTCTACGAGGCGCTCACGACCAACGCGGAAGGCGTCATGGGTCCCTCCCACTGGGAATACGGCGTGAAGTTCTCCGCGGAAGCCGCGAAGAAGGCCGGCATGGCATGGATCGGGCCGTCGCAGGATGAATTCGTGGCGCTCTTCAAGAAAGCCGTCGGGAAGGATATCCTTCCCGATTATCATGCCGCCGAGGCCGGAGCGTCCATCCTCGCCCTCGTCATGGCGATCGAGAAGGCCGACAGCCTCGATTCCAACACGGTGAGGAAAGCCCTCGGGGATCTTACGTTCATGTCGTTCTACGGCGGATGGGATATCGATGACACGGGGTTGCAGGTCGGACATTCCATGGTCGACGTCCAGTGGCAGGACGCAAAACGTGTCATCGTGTGGCCCGAGGACGCGAAAACGGGCGAATTCGTATACCCGATGCCCACGTTCGCCGAAAAGGCCAAGGGCGTAAAGGCGGTACCCAAGAAGTAACGCCGGGAGGGGACGGGGGAAACGTTCCGCACGTCCCGATGATTTCTCTCCCCGGGGGTCGCATCACCCCCGGGGAGATTTTTCTGTCTGCCATATCGCGGTTCTTTCTCGGGCCGTGCGGGGGAACGGTATGGTCTTCGACCAATTGATGGGAAACCTGATCCAGGGTCTGATTCTCGGCGGGATCTACGGGATGATGACGATGGGCCTGAGCCTCATCTTCGGGGTATTGAAGGTCGTCAACGTGGGGCACGGGCAGTTCATCATGGTGGGAGCGTTCACCACGCTCTGGATGTTCAACTCCCTGCACGCAAGCCCCATCCTCGCCATTCCCCTCGCCTTCCTGATCGGGATGCTGCTCGGGTTCATCTGCTATTACAGCTTTGTCAAGAGACTGCTCAAAGGCCCGGAACTCGCCTCCCTCCTCGCAACCTTTTCCGTCGGGGTCATCCTGGAGGAGACGGTCAAGCTGATCTTCGGATCGGAGTTCCGGGGATACAACTGGGCCCTGGGGAAGATCAAGATTCCCTTCACGGTTCTTCCCTACACCAAGCTGATCGCTTTTTTCGGCAGCATTCTGATCGCGGTTCTCCTGTATCTGTGGTTCAACAGGACCCGGGCGGGCACCGCGCTGCGAAGCGTCGTGGAAGACAGCGAGGGCGCCCGGGTGTGCGGGGTCAACGTGGACTGGCAATACGCGCTCAGCTTCTCCATAGGTCTCGGGCTCACCGTGGCGAGCGGGGTCCTTTTGACGATGTTCATCCCGGTGGGGATCAACCCCCAAATGGGTGGCCAGTACACCCTCAAGGCGTTCGTGATCGCGGTCCTGGGGGGGCTTGCCTCCCCGTACGGCGCCTTCTTCGGCGGGCTCGTCTTCGGGCTCATCGAAAATGGTTCCTACACCCTGTTTGCGCTGCTCCCGCACGTCGAACCGTTCGCGCTCACCCGGTTTTTCTCCTTCGTGATCCTGCTCGTCATTCTCCTTATCAGGCCGACGGGACTGATCAGGACGAAATAAGACCGAGACCCGATGAAAAACACATTGACAAAATATCTTCCCCTGGCTCCCGTCCTGGCCGGCTACCTGTTCCTCTTTCTCGTGGGCGAGAACCTGGAGGGGAAGTGGCAGCTCATCGCCATGCTCGCGTTCTATTGCGCCCTCGGGCAGGCGTTCAACCTCTTCATGGGCATGACGGGATACGTCGATTTCGGATACGTCGCCTTTCTCGGTGTCGGCACATACGGGATGGCCATCGTCATATCCCGTTTGTCCGACAAGGGACTGGGGCTTTGGCTCCTCGTGATCGGCCTCCTGTTGGCGATCGGGATGGCGACCCTTCTGTCGCTTGCCGTCGGGGCGGTCGCATTGCGCCTGCGGGGAGCCTATTTTGCGATTGCGACCATCGGCGTCAACGAAGGATTCCGATACCTGATCGAAGGCGCCCGGCTGTGGGGCGGGTCGGAAGGGATCATCTTTACCGCCCAGCTCAACGAGGCCTTCGGCAGGGAGTTCGCGAACGTTCTGGCCACGTACTGGGCGGACGTGGCCTTGTTCGTCATCGCCGCGTTCTCCGCCTTCCTGACGCTTTTCTACATGAGGAGCAAGATCGGTTACGCGTTGACGGCGCTCCGGGAGGATGAAGACGCCGCAAAGGTGATGGGGATCAACGTCACCAAGTTCAAGATCATCGCGTTCATCACGAGCGCCTCGCTGGCGGGAATGATCGGGGCCGTGGCGTGGGCCCTCAAACTGACGTACGTCTTCCCGCCCGACGTGTTCGAGATTCACTACACCGTCGAGGCGATCATCATCGTCCTTCTCGGCGGGGCGGGGACGCTCCTCGGGCCGATCGTGGGGGGGCTCATCTACGGCCTTTCCAAATATTATCTTGCCGTCATCCTGCCCGGCTTCCAGCTCCTCATCTTCGCCCCGATCATCATCATCATCATCGTCCTGTTCCCGGAAGGAACCGTCGGTGTGCTCAAGAAGAGGGTCCAGGGCACATTTTTAGCCAAGATCATCGTGTGAGGGAAGAAATGCCGCTGCTCAGGCTGGAACACGTGACGAAACGATTCGGGGGCCTGGTCGCCGTCGACGACGTGAGCCTGGAGGTCAAACACGGGGAGATTATCGCGATCGTGGGGCCCAACGGTGCGGGGAAAACGACTCTCTTCAACGTCATCAACGGGGTCTTTCTTTCCGACGGCGGGAAAATATACTTCGAAGGGAAAGACATCACCAACCTTCCCTCCTACAAGAGAGCTCCTCTCGGAATCGGAAGGACCTTCCAGATCCCCCGGCCTTTCGGGTCTGCCAGCGTGCGGGAAAACGTCGCCATCGGGGGAATGTTCGGGACCCAGGGGCACAGGATGAACGTCGATGCATGCATGGAAATGGCGGATCGCTATATCGACCTCATCGGCCTCAAGGGGCACAGCGGCAAGCCCGCGGGGGGTCTAACCCCCACCGAGAAAAAGCTCGTCGAGATCGCGAGAGCCCTGGCGATGAAGCCGAAGCTCCTCCTGATGGACGAGGCGATGGCGGGGATGAACCCGAGGGACATCGACCAGATGGTCGAACTCATCAAACAGATACGGGAGACCGAAAAGATCGCCATCGTGTCGATGGTCGAGCATATCATGCGAGCGGTCGCAGGGCTCGCGGAACGGGTCATGGTCATGCACCAGGGCGCCAAGCTCGTGGATGAGCCGACAAAAGAGGCGCTCAGCGACCCACGCGTCATCGAAGTATATCTCGGCCGCCCCCCGGAGGGAAGCGTTGCTGACCGTTGAACATCTCGAGTCCGGCTACGGCACGATGCAGATCCTGTGGCAGCCGTCCCTTACGGTCGAAAAGGGTACCATCACCTCCCTCCTCGGCCCGAACGGCGCAGGAAAATCCACTTTGATATCGACCATTTTCGGCTCGGTCGTTCCCTGGAAGGGGAAAGTGGAATTCGATGGAGTCGACATCACGATGGCGCCCACCCACGCGAAGGTGGAGATGGGGATCACCGTTGTGCCGGAGGGGAAGCATCTCTTCAAGGGGATGACGGTCTACGAGAACCTGACGATGGGCGCCTATCGTCAGGAGGCGATGAAGCATCTCGACGAAACGCTGGCGCTCGTCTACTCGCTCTTTCCGATTCTCGAGGAGAGGAAGGAGCAGGTTGCGGGATCGCTCAGCGGCGGACAGCAGCAGATGGTGACGATCGGCAGGGCGCTTATGACAAAGCCCCGGCTGATCATGCTGGACGAACCGAGCCAGGGGCTTGCCCCGAAGCTGGTGCTCGAGATGTTCGAGGCCATCCTCAAACTGAAGGAGGAAATCGGCCTTACCATTTTGCTCATCGAGCAGAACGCGGACGCCGCGCTAAACGCAGCGGATTACGTGTACGTCATGCACGAAGGCAGGATCAAGGCCGAAGGGAAACCGGAAGAGATCAAGAAATCGCAGGATATCCGGGAGGCCTATCTGGGGATCTGAGGGACCCTCAGATCCCCTTCTCCGGGCCCATCCCTCCAATCCGCCGGCATCCGGGGTTCTTGGCTTCGCTCACAGGAATAACCAGGTAACCAGGGCGAAAATGGGCAGCAGGACGCCCGCGGAGTACGCCATGTATCCCAGGAAGGACGGCATCCGCACTCCGGCCGACTCCACGATCGACTTGACCATGAAGTTCGGCGCGTTCCCGATATAGGAGTTCGCCCCCATGAACACCGCCCCCGCGCTGATCCCCTGGAGGATGGGGGCCGCCACGCCCACGACGTCCGACGGACCGGAAAGTCCCTGGGCAAGGCTCAGGAACGTGAGGTAGGTGGGGGCATTGTCCAGAAAGGAGGAAAGCGACCCCGTCACCCAGAAAAAGTGCCACGGCTGCGTCACGCCCAGTTCCCCGCCCCGGGCCTTGAGGATCAAAAGCGCCGGGATCATCGTGGCGAAGATCCCGGCGAACAGGATGGCGACCTCCTCGATCGGGTGCCACGTGAACTCGTTCTTCTCGCGGATCGGTTTCGGCGTCTTCCACACGGAGACGCCTGAGGCGGCTACCATGGCGACCTCTCTCCACGGCGTCGGGAGGAACACCGCACCGATCACCACGCCCAGCAGCAGGAAGTTCCACGCCCCATCCAGGGACAGCGGAACCCTCTCGCCGACCCCCTCGTCGATGCCATCGCCTTCGGCTTCTTCCGCACGCAGCGCGTGGCGGTCGAACAGGTAAAAGACGCCGATGACCAGGGAGTTGGTCAGGAGCCAGAAGTGCCAGAGGTGTTTCAGGGTCCAGAAAAACGGGACCCCCTTCAGGTATCCCAGGAAAAGCGGCGGGTCCCCGATCGGAGTGAGCGACCCCCCGATGTTGGCGACGACGAAGATGAAGAAGATGAAGACGTGGCTCTTTTTCTTCCGGTGCGCGTTGGCGCGCAGAAGCGGGCGGATGAGCAGCATCGCCGCCCCCGTTGTCCCGAGCAGGTTCGCGATCACCGCCCCCACTCCGAGAAAGGCGCAGTTTACCGCCGGCCTGCCCCGCATCGTCCCTTTCAGGAGGATTCCCCCGGAAATGGTGAAAAGGGCTCCCAGCAGGATGATGAAGGAGACGTACTCGAGCCCCGTGTGGAGAAGTTCGCGGGGAGCCGCAAAAAGGAAGTAGGCCGCCACCGGAGCTCCGAACGCCAGGCTGACCTTCCCGAAATGCCGTGCCCAGAAATCGGGAGAGATGAGCGGGATCAGGGCGATGCCCAGCAGCATTCCCGCAAAGGGGAGGACGGACCAGAGCGGCAGGGTATTTCCGAGGGCGTGTGATTCCACGAGCGGCTCCTGATGTTCCTACATGTAGAGGAAGAGGTGATGGCGCTGTGTCGAAAGGAAGTTCCCCGTGAGGGAATGGCCCAGGATCTCGTCCCAGTGATGTTTTCCCCATCCGCCGAGAACGACGGAGTCGGCTTTCGCCTCCTCGCAGAACTTCGGAAACGTTTCCGTTTTCGGCTCCGGCAGGATTTTCTCCTCCCAGGGGGGGTATCCGGCGTCCTTGAGGATCTGCCGCGGTTCCGCCAGGCGGGCCTCCCCCTCCTCGGGGGAGTCGTCCACGGCAAGGAGAATGAGGCGGCAGTTATCCTTGTACAGCCCCAGGCGCGCCATCGCGCCGACCGCCCTCGTCGCATGAGTGGCGCCGCTGCAGCCCACGACCACCGTTTTCACGGGGCGGAACGGAGACGCTCCCAAAAGGATCGGGATGATTCTTTCCTTCATAAACGAGAGGACCAGCTTTCCCGGCGTGTCCTGCCGGTCGAATTCGTACTGCGAGGCAAAACCCGCTACCAACAGGTCGCAGTGGGACGCTTCCTTTTCGATCTCCTCGCCGGGGTTCCCCACCTTGACCTCTGCCGTGAAGGGGACGTTGGCATCCCGGCATCTCTGGCCGAGCCCCGCCACGACTTCCGAACCGGCGGAAGATTCCCTCCTTACGATCTCTTCTTCTGCCTCCTGCGCCATGTGGATCGCCCCGGAGGGAGCTCCTGCCTCTATGCGCCGGATCCCGTCGTGATCCACCACGAAGAGAATCCGTATTCCGGAGGAAAGGGAACGGGCGGTGTCCAACGCCAGGCTGAACGAGTCGTCGCGGGAAGGAATCCAGGGATGCGGGGAACAGGATGGTCATCGGTGTCCTTTCTTTCTGCGGAGACAGAATTCGGCGGCAACCGCTTAAGCGAAGCAAATGCAATAGCCGTTGTCAATACCCTGCGCCGATTCGTCCCGGGTTTTCCTGACGCCTGCGCAGGCGATCCGCGTTCTCGCCATCGAGGAGTAGACCTTCGGCCGGTTCGCCCCCACGGCCTTGTCGCTTTCCGGGATGTCCTTCGTGGCCACGTGCAGGATCGCCTTCTCCGTCAGGGACTCGTAGGCGGTGTAGAAGGGGTGCTCCGTCGAGATATCGCCCCGCTGGTCCTGCATGTGGTACCAGCACCCCCCGCCATGGAAGAATCGGAGGTCGGTAACGTTTTCCCCGTCCGGCGGCAGGACGGTGAAGGAGCGGATCCTCTGGACCGCCGCGCTCTCGCGCCACAACCTGCCGATCTCTCCGGGAATGTAATCCCCCCGTTCGTCGATCAGGGTTCCCAGGTTGAAGGAGGTGTCGTGCATCGTGGTGGCGCATGGGTGCAGCATCCCGTCGGCGTTGATCCCCAGGATGGTATACCCGGCCCCGCACATGTCCTTCCGGGGGCCGTTGGACGCGATCGCCTCGAAGATCTTGTCGTTCGTGATCTTGAGCCTTGTCTTTACTCCTTCCCGCTTTGCCTGCCGGATGGCCTCCTTGCACCTGGTGACGACATCGATGAGATCCAAGGCGGAAAGTTTGGCCGTATCTCCCTCCCTCGCGTTGCCTGCGTGCACGACATAGATGATGTGATGGTAATCGACGCCGTGCCTCCCTTCCGATATCCCCGCCAGGAGACGGGTCAGTTCGGGAATCCGCGATGCGGTCTGCGGGGTCGGGGTGGAGCTCACGCCGACCCGGATTCCCTCCCGAAGCAGGTTGCGGATCCCATCCATGGCCCTGGCGAACGAATCCTTGCCGCGCAGAATCGCATTGGTCGCCTCGTCCGGACCCTCCAGGCTCACCTGGACAACGAGCCGTTCCCGGTATCGGGCAAGATGTTTCGCCTGTTCGGCCGTGATGAGCGTGCCGTTGGTGAAGAGGATCGCCCGCGAACGGTACGTCGCCGCCTCGATCAGGTGGAGGAGGTCCTTCCGCAGCATAGGCTCCCCCCCGGTCAGATAGAACACCTCCGCGCCGAGCCGGCGGCACTCGTCCATCATCGCAAGCAACGCGTTCCTGCCCACCCGGCTGCGGTCATTTTCCACCCGGTCGTAGGTGTAGCAGTGGCGGCACGCCATGTTGCACTCGAAGTTGGTGACGATCCAGACCTCGTGGAGCTTTTCGGTGCTGAGGATCCGCGCCCGGGCGACGAGCTCCCTGGTGATCGGTTCGGTGGAGAGGAACTCTTTCCTCGCAAGGGTCTCGGTGAACTTGCGCAGCGCGTTTTCGGGTTCTTCGGGGGGCAGGATCCCGGCGGCGACGCACGCGGAAGCGGCCTCCGGGCCCGTTTTTCCCGGAAGCGTCTGGAGGATTTCCATTCCGCTCCTGTTGAGGCAAATCCAGTTCGCCCGGTCCCGGTCGATGGCGACCCATGCGCCGTCCTTCTCCCGCACGATGAAGTCGGGTGCGAAGAAACGGCCTCCGGGAGTGATCGGGAACGCCATCGAATTCTCCTTACTCTTCGTCCAGCGTTTGCAAAGCCTGCACGGCGTGGACCAGGGACGCGCCCCCCCGGATGACGGCCGCGACGTGGATCGCCTCGGCCATCTCTTCCCTCGTGGCGCCCGCCGAGGAGGACCCTTTCGCGTGGACGTCGATGCAATACGGACACTGGATCGCATGGGCAACGGCGAAAGCGATCAGTTCCTTGGTCTTCTTTCCGAGCGCTCCCTCCGCGAATGCGGCGGAGGACCAGGCGTTGTAAGCCTCGAAGGCCGCCGGTGCGTACTCCTTGAAATCGGGATAGTTGTTGAGATCGGTGCTGGTATAGAAGGGGCGGGACATTCCGGTAGCCTCCAGGGAAAATAAAATCGACCCATAGTAACATAACGACGATATCCGAACGGGAGAATGGCCTGCTTGACAAGTATCCCGTTCCGCCAATATGGTTCAGTGGCAGGACAGGGAGACGGGGAGGAAACCGATGAAGACGGGACTGGTGATCGGAGATATCCGGAAGCACCGGGCGGATCTCCTGGTCGTGAATCTATTCGAGGGGATCACGTCTCCCGGTGGCGCGACCGGTGCCGTCGACAAGGCCATCGGGGGGGACATATCGGCGGCGATCCGCGACGGCGATTTCGGGGGGAAGTGGGGGGAGACGCTGTACCTCCGTCCCGCAAAAGGGGTTGCCGCCCCCCGCATTCTGGTGGTCGGGCTCGGGAAGCAGGAAAAGTTCACCCTGGACCTCGTTCGCCAGTCCGCCCTGCCCGTCCTGCGCCTGGCGAAAAAGAAAAAAATCGCCACCGTGGCGTCCGTTCTCCACGGGGCCGGCGCAGGCGGGCTCGACCCGAAGGAAGCCGCCCGGTTCCTGGGCCTGGGGGCCGTCCTTTCGGGATACGAGTACGACAGGTACAAATCCGAGAAAGAGGGAAGGGTGTCCCGGTTCCAGGTGGTCGAGAGGAACAGGGAAGGAGCGGCTGCGATCGCGCGGGGACTTGCCGAGGGGACCAAACTGGGGGAGGCGATCAACTGGGGGAGGGACCTCGTTGCGTCTCCGCCGGGAGACCTTCGCCCGGACGGACTGGCGAGGGCGGCCCGGTCGCTTGGCGGAGGGAAGGTGCGTGTCAAGGTATACGGGAAGAAGGAGGCCGAGGGGTGGAGGATGGAGGGGCTGCTCGCGGTCGGAAAGGGGAGCGATGTCTCCCCGCGACTGATCGTCGCCGAGTACCGGGGGGGAAGACTCGGTACCCCTTGGACGGCCCTCGTCGGCAAGGGGGTGACGTTCGACACGGGCGGAATCTCCCTCAAGAAATGGGATGGCATGGAGAAGATGAAGTACGACATGGCGGGAGGGGCCGGGATGCTTGCCACGCTGCGGGCGGCGGCCGCCCTCGGGGTCCGGAAAAACATCGTGGCGATCGTTCCCGCCGTGGAGAACATGCCCTCCGGAACCGCCTACCGCCCCGGCGACGTGCTGCGGATGATGTCGGGGAAGACGGTGGAGGTGCTCTCCACCGATGCCGAGGGGCGGTTGATTCTGGCGGACGCCATCACCTTCGCGAGGAAACGGTATCGGCCTGACGTCATTCTCGATGCCGCCACGCTGACCGGCGCGTGCGTTGTGGCGCTGGGAAGCGTCACGATGGGGATGATGGGGAACGACCCGAAGCTCCTGGACCGCATGCGCGAGGCCTCGGAGGCCTCGGGGGAGAGGGCCTGGGAGCTTCCGCTTCACGAGGAATACTTCGAGCAGATCAAGAGCGACATCGCCGACATCAAGAACATCGGCGGGCCGGAGGGGGGCGCGATCACGGCAGGCTATTTCCTGAAGGAGTTCGCCGGGGATACGCCCTGGGTCCATATGGACATTGCCGGGGTGGCCTGGAGGGAGAAGGAGAAAATGGGGTATGCCCCCGGTCCGACCGGGGTGCCGGTACGGCTTCTGGTGGAATTCCTGAGGAGAAAAGGGGAGGGGACGTAGCGCCCGGTCCCCCGGGGGAGAGCATGCCCGACAAACCGCCGCGATCGCCGAAAGAGGAAGAGTACATCGCCTGCCCGTCCTGCACGATCCAGATTTCCGCGAATGTCCCCGTCTGTCCCCACTGCCAGCAGATCGTCTTTCCGGAGGAGCGCGAGGAGCCCAGGCGTTCTGTCTCCGCGGGGGTGCCGGATCTCGCCGCCCTGTGGGACCGGCACGGCAAGTGGATCAAGCTGGCGGGACCGGCTCTCCTCGCCGTTCTCCTGCTTGCATTCGTGTACCAGCGATGGACCGCGAACAACGTGAAGCTGGAGCCGAATCCCTCGCTCCCGATCCAGGTCGAGAAGGAGAGGGAGGGGGATACGCTTGTCCTGCGGGGAACGGTGACCAACCGGGGGGACGACGTCCCCGATCTCTCCCTCCGATCGGTCGCGGTCATCGTGGAGTTCGTTTACCGGGACGGCCGCAGACAGAAGAAGACGGTGTTCCCGAAGACGGAGTTCCGGGGGAAGGGGGCGCTCCTCCGCGGGGAGACGGGGAGATTCGAGGCGGCAGGTCCGGCAAAGGATCTCCGGGAGATCGTTCTCCGGAGCGAGATCGTGGACCTGGGGATGGGTCGGAAGCTCATCCGCCCCCGCGGGAGGTGAGCCACCGTCGCGTTCTCGGGCAGGCGGGGAGAAAGCGGGTCCGGGCCCAGCGGGCCAGCGAAGCCACGTCGTCCGCATCATCGATGTCGAACCCGGCGGGGAGCAGGGAATAGGCGATGCCCGCGGCCCGGCACCTCCGGGAAACCTCGGAAAGAACCGTGTCCGTCCCCCAGGTCACTCCCCGGAACAGGGACGGGGCGTGGGAGGAGAGGGCGACCAGGTAGAACCCCCCGTCGTTGCATGGGCCGAAAACGGCGCCGGCCGAGGAAGCGAGTTCCCGGAAAGCAGCACGCACGAGCGGTGCGGATAGCGTCGGGCAGTCCGCGCCGACGAGCGCGACCCGGGTGCAGCCCCGGGCGAAGACGGTTTCGAACGCGGCAGCCATACGCTGGCCGAGGTCCTTCCCCGTCTGGGGAACCCGCACGAAGCCGGAAAACGGATCCTGGTGAAAAAGCCCCTCGCTTCCGGGCGGGGAGAAAAACAGGTAGCGTCGGGTCCGAGCCAACCGGGACAGTTCCTCCGCCGTGTCCTTCAGGAGGCATGCGTAGAGAGCGGCCGCATTCGCTCTCGTAAACGGTGGGCAAAGCCGCGTCTTGACCAACCCCGGGAGGGGAGCCTTCGCCATCAGGATCACCGCGTCCTTTTCCATCAGGGGGATTCCCTTTCTGTGGAATCGCTTGGAACGGGGATCCTTTGTATCGGGTTGTCGACAAGCGATTGCCAGAAACCCGATCCCCGGGTACTATATCTGCCCTTACCATTTATCGCATGAGAGGAGCGCCATGAGGGAGAAAAAGGGGAGAATCCTGACCATCGGTCTTCCGAAGGGGAGCCTGCAGGATTCCACGATAAAGCTCTTTCGAAAGGCGGGGTTCACCATATCGGTGGGATCCCGCAGTTACATCCCGTCCATCGACGACGAGGAACTTTCCGGTCTTTTGATCCGCGCCCAGGAGATGGCCCGCTACGTGCAGGACGGCATCCTGGATCTCGGACTGACCGGACGCGACTGGGTCATGGAGCAGAACGCCAGGGTGAAGGAGGTCTGCCCCCTTCAGTACGCGAAAGGGGGTCTGCGCCCCGTCCGGTGGGTGGTGGCCGTTCCGAACGAGTCCCCCATCAAGCGCATCGAAGATCTGGGCGGCAAGAGGGTGGCAACCGAACTTGTCCAGTACACCCGCCGGTACCTCAGGGATAGGGGGATCGAGGCGAACGTCGAGTTCTCGTGGGGAGCGACGGAGGTGAAGGCCCCGCGTCTGGCCGACGCGATCGTGGAACTGACCGAGACGGGGAGCACCCTCCGCGCGAATAATCTGAGGATCGTGGACACCATCCTGGAATCGACGACCGTCCTGATCGCCAACCGGGATGCATGGAAAGATCCGTGGAAACGAAAAAAGATCGAAAACATCGCGATGCTTCTCACCGGCGCCCTTCGGGCGGAGGAAAAGGTGGGGGTGAAGATGAACGTCAACCGCGCCAATCTCGACAAGGTGCTGAAGGTCCTCCCCGCCCTCCACACCCCCACGATGTCGTCGCTATCCGAGGAGGGGTGGTTCAGCCTCGAGGTCATCGTGGACGAAAAGACCGTGCGGGAACTGATTCCCGTGCTGAAGCATTCGGGCGCTTCGGGCATCGTCGAGTACCCGCTCAACAAGGTGATTCCGTAGGCGAAGCCGCGCATCTTCGGAATGCGCTCGCATCCTCTCTTCTTGCGTACGGGGCAGCCGACCTGTCGACCGACCCCGTCCGGTTTCCCCACCGGTTCGCGGACCGCGCGGACGCCGAGGTCGCGGCGTTCGTGGCGGCCTCCTTCGCCTTCGGCAATGTGACCCGGATCCTGACGTTTCTCGAGAGGATGTTCCGGGTCCTTGGCCCGTCTCCCCATGCGGCCCTGACGGGGGGCCGCCCCGTCCCCCGGTCCCGTGTCGCGGATCTTTCCCACCGGTTCATCTCCCCGGCCGGAGTCCACCGTTTTCTTTTCTGCGTTCGGGCGGTTCTTCTCGCGCACGGCTCGCTGGAAGCCCTCTACCGGCGGGCCAGGGAGCGGGGAGACGGCGGGGCGCGCGTGTGGCTGGGCGGCTTTCTCTCCCGTTTCCGGGAGGCGTGGGGGGACGCGATCCCCCGGGAAAGGGATTTTCTGTTCCCCGACCCGCGCAAGGGATCTGCCTGCAAGCGGCACAACCTGTTCCTGCGCTGGATGGTGCGGGAGGCAGACGGGGTGGATCTGGGGCTCTGGACGGTTCTTGCACCGCGGCAACTGATTGTCCCCGTCGACACGCACATGGCGAGACTGGGCAAGTGGCTGGGCCTCACCGCCCGCAATAGCGCCGACTGGGGGATGGCGGAGGAGATTACCGATGCGTTCCGGGCGGTATGCCCCGAGGATCCCGTCCGGTTCGACTTCGTACTTACCCGGATCGGGATCCTGAAGGCCTGCACTCACGCGTCCCGGGGGACCTGCTCCCGATGCCCGCTTGCCCCCGCCTGCTCGGGAGCGACGACGGCTTTTTCCCTTCGCGGGTAGTACGAGGGGTCTCCCGGGGAGAAAATGGTGTTGCCCACCCTCCTCCGCTGGGATAGATTTGGGGAGATACCTTCTTGCCCCGGCGCCACGGGATGAGCGGAGGGAAAATGCCGAATAAAAAATTGAAAATCGGGGAAATTCTCGTTTCTTCGGGTTTGATCACGGAGGAGCAACTGGCTGCCGCGCTAAACGGACAGAGGCAGCTCGGGGGCACGGTCGGGGAGAACCTCATCCGGCTGGGCTACCTCGACGAAGAGGTGCTGCTGAATTCCCTGTCCGAACAGACGGGCCTGCAGCACATCAATCTTACCCGGGTTGAGGTCCCCCCCGCAATCCAGCGCCTCATCAAGCTGGACACCGTCCGGTCCCGGCGATTGCTTCCCATCGGATTCGAGGGGAAGAGACTCGTGGTCGGCATGGTCGATCCGACGGACCTGACAGCTCTTTCCGATGTGGAGTTCCAGTCGGGGCATTCCACGAAGCCGGTGATCCTGTCCGCCACCCATTTCGATCAGGCGCTCGGCCAATTCCAGATCCACGGGTACGGGGTGGAGCCACTTCGCCTCACGGCGGAAAAACTGCCACAGCAGATGCCGGCGGAGAGCGACATCAAGAGCCTTCTCAAGACGCTGGTCGTCTGGCACGGCCAGGACCTCCACCTCTCTTCCGGCGCCGTCCCGTCCATCCGGGTGGACGGGGAAATCCGGCGCATGGACATTCCGGCACTCAAGTCCGCCGAGATCGAATCGATGGTCCAGGAAATCCTCACTCCGGCACAGAAGCGGATTTTCCAGGATAACCTCGAACTGGATTTTGCTTTCTCCCTCGACGGGATCGGGCGCTTCCGTTGCAACGTCTACCGACAGCGGGGCTCTCTCGCGTTCACCTCTCGTCACGTCGTGGACAAGATTCCTCCCGCCGCCGAGCTTGGTCTCCCGGAGTTCATCCAGGAGTACGCCTTGCGGAAGCAAGGCATCATCCTGATCACCGGGCCGAACGGGCACGGCAAAACCACGACCCTGGCGAACCTCGTGGATACGATCAACCGGGAACGGAAGGCGAACATCATCACCATCGAGGACCCGATCGAGTACACGCACCGGCACAAGAACTCGAACGTGAACCAGCGGGAGGTGGGGACCGACACCCTCTCGTTCGGGGACGGTCTCCGTCACATCTTCCGGCAGAACCCCGATGTCATCGTGATCGGGGAACTTCGGGACCTCGAAAGTTTCTCCATCGCCCTGTCGGCAGCGGAAACCGGCCATCTCGTTATGGCGACGATGCACTCCAATAATGCAACCGCCGCCGTGGACCGGATCATCGATATCTTCCCTCCGGTCCAACAGTCCCAGGTTCGGGCCCAGCTGGCGGACTGCCTCCAGGTGGTTTTCTCGCAACGCCTGCTCCGGCGTGCGTCCGGCGGCGGACGCATTCTGGCGTGGGAGAAGATGAGTTCCTCCCTCCGTGTCCGAAACGCCATCCGCGAGGGGAAGGTGCACGTCCTGCGCGGCATGATGCAGACCAATGTCGAGGAACTGGTGAGCATCGACTGGACCCTCGCGGAGCTCGTATCTTCAGGGAAGGTGAAGTACGAGGAGGCGCTGAAGTACGCGGACAGCCACACGTATCTGAACGAACTGCTCAAGGTCAAGGGAGCGTACCGGTAAGGCCGGACGGGCGACAGAGGACGAGGATGATCGGCAAGAAGGTACGGCTGGAAAGAATCGTCGACCGGCACACACGGAAAACGGTCATCGTTCCGTTTGACCACGGCATGACCGTAGGGCCCATCCCCGGGCTCATCCAGATCCCTCCCGCAGCCAATCTCATCGCCGAGGGGGGAGCGAATGCGGCCGTCGTCCACCGGGGCGCCGCCATGTTCGGGCACCGGGGATACGGGAAAGACCTCGGGATGATCCTCCATCTCTCGGCCAGCACGGCACTTTCTCCGGATTCGAATCGGAAGGTGCTGGTGGCCACCGTGGAGGACGCCCTTCAGATGGGGGCCGATGCGGTTTCGATCCACGTGAACCTCGGTGCCGAGGACGAGGCGCAGATGCTTCGGGATTTCGGAACGGTTTCCACTGCCTGCCAGAGATGGGGGATGCCCCTCCTCGCGATGATCTATACGCGGGGACCGAAGATCCGTAACGAGTTCGACGTCCGGTACATCCGGCACGCGGCGCGCGTAGGGGCGGAGATGGGGGCGGACATCGTGAAGGTGCCGTACACGGGAAGCCCCGAGACGTTCCGCGAGGTGGTGGAAGGGTGCGCCTCCCTCGTTGTCATCGCGGGGGGCGAGAAAATGGGGAGCGACGGGGAAGTTTTCGAAATGGTGAAGGGCGCGATGGAAGCGGGCGGGGCCGGTGCCTCCATCGGGCGCAACGTGTTTCAGCACAGGTTTCCGGCATCGATGGTCCGGGCCATTGCGGCGATCATTCACGGTGGGGCGACCACGAAAGATGCGGTGGAGATCCTGAATCAGGCGGGAAAGTGATGGGCACGGAGTTGTGGGCGCGGGTCATCCCGTGGGAGAAGGAGGTTGCGATCGCGGCGCTCGAGTCGGGGGTGGAGACCCTTTGGGTTCCCGATGGTTGCGTAACCAGCGCCAGGGAACTCGGACGGTTGACGGCGGTATGTTCCGAAGGGGACCTGCGCGAGGGGAGGGATTTTCGCGTCACCCGGATGCGCGGAAAGGAAGATGAGACGGCGGTCCTATCCTCTCCCGCGGAGATGATCTGGGTGATCCGTCCGGAAGAAAGGGAAGTGATACCTCTGGAAAACCTCGTGGCCCACCGGAGGAAGATTTTCGCGGTGGCCCGTACCCCCGAGGAAGTCGCCTTGTACCGGGGGGTGCTGGAACAGGGAGTCCATGGCATCGTCCTCGAGACGGACTCTCCCCGAGTGATGCGCCAACTTGCGTCGTCGGCCCGCGTCGAGGCGGGGACGGTGCCGCTTGTCTCCGCGCGGATAACCGAGGTAACTTCCCTCGGGATCGGGGATCGGGTATGCGTTGACACCTGCTCCCTGATCGAAGGCAGCCGCGGGATGCTGGTAGGGAACTCGAGCGCGGGGATGTTTCTCGTGTGCGCGGAAAATATTCCAAATCCGTACGTCTCCTCCCGGCCCTTCCGCGTCAATGCGGGGGCGGTACATTCCTATTGTCGGCTGCCCGCGGGGCGGACGGGGTACTTGTCGGAGCTGGCGGCCGGTTCCGAGGTGCTCCTGGTGAACGATCACGGGGAAGGGGAGCTGGCCGCCGTCGGACGGGTGAAGGTGGAGCGGAGGCCGTTGCTGCTCGTCCGGGCGGAAGGCCCCGGGGGCGCCCGCCATTCCGTTATCCTGCAGAATGCGGAGACGATCCGGCTGGTTGATGGCTCCGGCCGCACTGTATCCGTGGCGAAGCTGTCCGTGGGGGATTCCGTTCTCCTCGCGGAGGAGAGGGCGGGAAGACACTTCGGGGTGGCGGTGGAAGAGACGATCCGGGAAAATTGAGGTGGGAACCCTATCCGGGTGGTATGATGGATGGGTAAACGGCCGTCGGCCAGGAGGGATGCATGTTCGGACTCGGGATACCGGAACTCCTAATCATTCTCGTGATTGTCGTCCTGCTCTTCGGTGCGGGCAAACTTCCGCAGATCGGAAGCGGCCTCGGGGAGGGAATTCGCAACTTCCGAAAGTCGATGAAGGATAAGAACGAAGTCGACGTCACTCCCACGAAGCCGGAAAATCCGGAGAATAAGGACAAGTAGGGTTTTTTTCTGCCGGTCGCCCGGAGTCCCGCTCCTCCGGCGGCACCTTCTTTAGTCTCCGTCCAGGGCTTCCAGCCGGTATTCCTCGATTCCCTCCGGGGGATTGAAAAACACCACCATAAAAGGAACCGATTTCCCCGGAGCGACGTCCACATTGCTCAGCTTGTCCCCGAAGCGGTTGGACATGGCGGTTTCGATTGCCTCCTGCTCCGCGGAGCGCAACCCGGTGATGATGTTCCCTCCGTACACCGTCTTCTCGGCGATCGTCCGGTGATTGCCGTCCAGCAGCTCCGCCCGGATCCGGATTCCGCTTTTCTTCTTTCGTCCCTGGTTGGTGGTCACTCCCTTGATGACGAACATCCTCCCCGCCTTGTCGCCCGTCTCGTAGTACCCGATCAGGTTGCCTATGCTGTAGGGCTTGACGGACTCCTTTCCGCCCAGCCATAACGACTCCATGCTGGGGATGAGCGTGCGCAGGGTTTGCTGTCCGGTTCCCGTGAAGGCGAGGTACGCGCCTCCCCCCGCCAGAACCACAAACAGGAGCGCCAGGAGCGCGACGGACGGCTTCCCGGAAGGGGCTGTGGGCCTTGGGCGGATCGCCGGTTTCCTCTCGGTTTCCATGGGCTCTGGCGACGGGATCTCCGGAGGGGGCGAATCCGGGACGGAGGTCTCCTCCGTCGATGTGCTTTCGACAAGATCGGACAATTGGTCCTGGATCGTTTCCGCACGTGAATCGGCGGGGTCCAAGCTGTGGGGGAGGGACTCGGGGGAGTCCGCTGCCGGGAAAACGGGAGCGACATCTTCTCCCTCGGCCCCGATGGGGGCATCACTCAGTCGTTCGGAGATGTCGAATTGTTTTCCCTGGCTCCCTTGCCGCTTCCCCTCTCCTCAGGAAATCGGGGAGGGCGGTGTCGAGGTCCAGGAACCCCGTCGCGTGCTGGTCCGCTTGATCCATTCCTTCTTCCGCCAATGGCGGCGGATGCGATTCCCCGCCCGCCAAATCCTCCGGACTTCGGACGGGCGTTTCCCCTGTCTGCTGGAGAGAGGAGATATCCCCCTCCTTCCCAAGCTCAAGCGGGGATGAGATGTCCTGAGCATCCCGCGGAAGCGCTCCTTCTTCCGCGACAAGAGGGGTTTCCTGCTCGGTCTCCCGCTCCTTGCCCAGAATGCTTTCGAAGGTGGCGTCCACCTCGTCGCGCGTCAGGGTGGGTTCCGTCGGCTCCTGCGCGAACGTCTCCGGGTCCCGTTTCCCGTGGAGAAGCGCGTCCAGATCGGAGGCGATTTCGTCCCAGCGCGGCGCCGGTTCCTCCGCGGCAGGCGCGGGTTGTTCCTCCTCCTCGCGGAAGAGGGGACTTTCGATGTCCGCGGCGGCCTCGTCCGGCGTCGGGATCTGTCCGGCCGGCTCCTGCGCGAACGTCTCCGGTGCCTCTTCCTCCGGGGTCGCCGGTTCCTCCGCGGCAGGCGCGGGCTGTTCCTCCTCCTCGCGGAAGAGGGGACTTTCGATGTCCGCGGCGGCCTCTTCCGGCGTCCGGATCTGTCCGGCCGGCTCCTGCGCGAACGTCTCCTGTCCCTCTTCCTCCGGGGGCGCGGGTTCTTCCGCGGCAGGGGCGGGCTGTTCCTCCTCCTCGCGGAAGAGGGGACTTTCGATGTCCGCGGCGGCCTCTTCCGGCGTCCGGATCTGTCCGGCCGGCTCCTGCGCGAACGTCTCCTGTCCCTCTTCCTCCGGGGGCGCGGGTTCTTCCGCGGCAGGGGCGGGCTGTTCCTCCTCCTCGCGGAAGAGGGGACTTTCGATGTCCGCGGCGGCCTCTTCCGGCGTCCGGATCTGTCCGGCCGGCTCCTGCGCGAACGTCTCCTGTCCCTCTTCCTCCGGGGGCGCGGGTTCTTCCGCGGCAGGGGCGGGTTGTTCCTCCTCCTCGCGGAAGAGGGGACTTTCGATGTCCGCGGCGGCCTCGTCCGGCGTCGGGATTTGTTCGGTCGGCTCCTGCGCGAACGTCTCCGGTGCCTCTTCCTCCGGGGTCGCCGGTTCCTCCGCGGCAGGCGCGGGTTGTTCCTCCTCCTCGCGGAAGAGGGGACTTTCGATGTCCGCGGCGGCCTCGTCCGGCGTCGGGATTTGTTCGGTCGGTTCCTGCGCGAACGTCTCCGGTGCCTCTTCCTCCGGGGTCGCCGGTTCCTCCGCGGCAGGCGCGGGTTGTTCCTCCTCCTCGCGGAAGAGGGGACTTTCGATGTCCGCGGCGGCCTCGTCCGGCGTCGGGATTTGTTCGGTCGGCTCCTGCGCGAACGTCTCCGGTGCCTCTTCCACCGGGGCTGCGGGTTCTTCCGCGACAGGCGCGGGCATCTGTTCGGTCTCACGCTTCCCGTCCAGCATGTTTTCGAAAGCGGCGTCGACCTCGTCTTGCTTCAGGGAGGGATCCGCCGGCTCTTCCGGGACCGGAGACTGCGCCTGTTCCGCCTCACGCTTCCTGCCCAAAATGCTTTCGAAAGCGGTGTCGACCTCGTCCCGTGGCGGTAGGGGAGGTCTCTTTTCCGGCTCCTGGAGAACTGCCCGAAGATCGAAGTGTTCTTTCTCTGCAGGTGGGGATTTCAGGGGTTGCGGGACATCGCTTTTCATGACGATGATCGACTCGCCACACTTCCGGCATCGGATGCGCGCCCCCTTCCCCTTGATCTTGGTTTCATCCAATCGGAAACGCGCCTGGCAAGACTGGCACTCGATAATCATCGTTCCCCTCCGCTCCCGATTCGTGTCCGGCGTTACTTCTACCCGACTATAATGGATTCGCGGTGACCTCTCAACCCCGTTTCATCCCTTATGCCGCCTGGCTCCGAGGGCGCACAGGAGGATACCCACTTCGTACAGTGCGTAGATAGGGACCGCGACGAGGATTTGGGAAACGGCATCCGGGGGGCTTAAGACCGCTCCCAACAGGAATACGCCGACGATCGCCACCTTTCTCCCGCGGCGCAGAAGGCCCGGGGACAGAATTCCCACCCGTCCTGCGAGGAACATGACCAGTGGCAATTCAAACATCACTCCGAAAATCAGCAGAAGGCGAAGGATCAGTGAAAGCGCCTCTTTCATCGACGGCATCGCGACGATGGTCGATCCCCCGAAAGCGAGGAAGAAGGAGAATATCGGCGGGGCTGCGAGGAAATATCCGAACGCCATCCCGGAAAGAAGGGCCGCCGTCGAACAGGCGGAGAACGCAACAACGACCCTTCTCTCCTTCCGGAAGAGGCCGGGGCTGACGAACTTCCACGCCTGGTAGAAGATCACGGGGCTTGCCAGAACGAACCCTCCCCAGAGCGCCAGCTTGAAATAGGTGAGAAAGGCTTCGGTGAGTTCGGTGAAGATGAGCCGGGAATCCACGGGGAGTTGTTCCGTCAGGGGGGCAAGGAGAATCTGATAGAGGGTTTCCGCGCGGGAATAGCAAAGGACGGTTCCCAGCCCCATGGCGATCAGGGAGCGGATCAGTCGCTGGCGCAGTTCATCCAGGTGCTCCGTGAGCGGCAGCCGGACCTCGGAGTCCGTTTCCGGTTCCGGCTTCATCTAGAATGGGAGACCTTTTCCGTTCATCCCTTGGGGGCGGAAGGGGGCGGAGGAGATTCGTTCGCGGCGGACGGGGGAGGATCGGTGCCTTTTGCGTCGCCGGGAGCAGGAGGGTCGGTACCTTTTGCCGTCTTTTACGTCGCCGGAGGGGGAGGGTCGGTGCCCGGTTCTTCGTTATCCGATTCGCGGACGGCTTCGTCGATCCCCTTCCGTACCTCCTCGGACGCCTTCTTGAATTCGGCGATTCCCTTTCCGAGACTCTTGGCGAGGTCCGGGAGACGCTTCGGCCCGAAGAAGATCAGGACCACGACAAGGATGACGAGCATCTCCTGGAAACCGATTCCGAACATTTCCCGACCTCTCTTCCTTGAGGTACAGAAATACTATACCGCGGGTCTGCGTCCAAATCCATGCTATCCGAAAGGATAACCCTCCTATCCGATCGGATGATTCTCCTCCGCGGACGTTTTCGGAGAGGGGGCGTATCCGGTTGTCTTTACTAAATATAATAAGGGAGGCACGGCTTTTGATACATATTCCGGTGTCTCATTTCGGGAGACGCGAGTCTCACCCTCTGCACAAGGAGCCACGATATTGTATATCGGTGTAGATGTCGGTTCGATCAGCGTGAAGTTCGCGCTCGTCACCCTGTCTTCGGATTCCCATATTCCCGAGGAGATCCGCACCACCTTTCTCTCCTCTGAACCGGCGGCGTTTCCGGGAGAGGCGCGTGCCTATCTCCTCTCCTACGACCGCCTCCTCGGGGACCCGAACCGGAAAGTTCCCGAGCGCCTGGGAGAGTGGATCGACAGGATCGGGGCCGGGAGGATCCGGGGAGTGGCATTCACCGGGAAAAGCGGCGCGCGGCTGGCACAGAATCTGGGAGCCCGGTACGAGAACGATTTTCGATGTCTGGTGCGGGGTGTGACCGCGGTCCAGCACGATGTGCGGACGATATTCGAGATGGGGGGAGAGAACGCGAAGGTCATCCGTCTCGACGCGGCGACCGAGGGGGGACCGCTCCGCATCCGGGACTACGATACCAACGGAGAATGTGCGGCGGGCACGGGTTCGTTCATCGACCAGCAGGCCAACCGTATGCGGGTGGCCGTGGAGGACATCGGGGAAATGGTGGCACGGGCCGGCAGTGCGGCCCGGATCGCCGGTAGGTGCTCGGTGTTCGCCAAGAGCGACATGATCCACGCCCAGCAGAAGGGGTGTTCTCCCGAGGAGATCCTCAAGGGTTTGTGCGAGGCGGTCGCCCGCAATTTCAAAAGCAGCATCAACAAGGGAAAGGACCCTGTCCCCCGGGTGGCGCTCGTCGGGGGGCTGTTCGCCAACCAGGGGGTGGCGCACGCCGTCAGAAACGTGTTCGGGTTCTCCCCTGACGACCTGGTGATTCCCTGGGGATACGCGCACCTCGGGGCGGTCGGGGCGGCGATGCTTGCTGCGGATGACGCGGCGACGGAGGGGAACCCGAAAGGTGAGGCGTTCGTCCTTTCCGCAAACGCCCACGGGGAAGGGGAGTGGTCGTTCCCCTCCTGGCCCCCTCTCGCCACCGGGAATGTCGTATTCCTGAGGGACAGGGTGGCCAGTCCGCCTACCCTCAAGGACCGGCACGAGGTCTTCCTCGGAATCGACGTGGGATCCGTGAGCACGAATTTCGCCCTTGTCGACGGGGAAGGGAACCTCCTGAAGGAAATCTACGTACGCACGCAGGGACGGCCGGTGCAGGTGGTGACGGAGGGTCTCCGCGACCTGTGGGAGGAGTTCGGGGAGAGAATCCGGATTCGCGGAGTCGGCACGACGGGGTCGGGGCGGGAGCTTATCGGGGAGCTCGTAGGTGCCGATACCGTTCAGGATGAGATCACCGCCCATAAGACCGGATCCTCCTTCATCAGCCAGCGGTACTTCGGGCAGCCGGTGGACACCATCTTCGAAATCGGCGGGCAGGACTCGAAGTTCATCAGCCTGGAAAACGGCGTGGTCGTGGACTTTGCGATGAACGACGCCTGCGCCGCGGGAACGGGATCCTTTCTGGAGGAGCAGGCGGAGCGGCTCGGCATCCGGATCAAGGGGGAATTCGCGGAGATGGCCCTCTCCTCCCGGGCCCCCATCCGTATGGGAGAGCGGTGCACCGTCTTCATGGAGCAGGACCTGAACACCTACCTGAACCGGGGGGCCTCCAAGGTGGACATCGTGGCGGGGCTTGCCTACTCCGTGGTCATCAATTACCTGAACCGGGTCGTCCGGGGCCGCAAGATCGGGGAGACGATCTACTTCCAGGGGGGGACCGCGTACAACGACTCCGTCGCGGCGGCCTTCACTTACGTCCTGGGGAAGAAGGTCATCGTCCCGCCGCACAACGGGGTCATCGGGGCGATCGGGATGGGCCTCCTCGCGCGCGACAAGATGTACGCGACGGGGGAGAGTACCCGCTTCCGCGGATTCGACATGGGGAAAGTGGACTACCGCAGGCGCGAGTTCACCTGCAAGGGGTGCAGCAACTTCTGTGACATGCAGGAGATCCGGATCGACGGCACGAACACCTACTGGGGGGACAAGTGCTCCGAGAGATACCGGAAGAGCGCCCGGACAGACGTAAAGCCGGTAATCGAGGACCTTTTCGCGAGTCGGGCGGAGTGGCTCGAGTCTTTACTCCGGGAGGAGACGAAAGGTACCCGCGGAATCGTCGGGTATCCCCGGGCGATGTACTTTTACGAACGGTTCCCGTTCTGGAAGACGTTCCTCTCCTGTCTCGGGTTTGGGGTGAAGGTGAGTCCGCGTACCGACAAGGCGATCGCGAGGGAAGGGTCCGAGAAGACCGTGGCCGAGCCGTGCTACCCGATCCAGGTCGCCCACGGCCACGTGGCCGCACTCCTGCGGGACAGGATCGATTTTCTGTTCGTCCCCAACGTCATCAACGCGGAGACTGTCCACACCCACACCGAGTCCCACTTCTGCCCGTGGGGGCAGACTCTCCCGTTCGTCCTCGCATCGGTCCCCGGCTGGGAGAAGGAGGTACGCCAGAAGCTCCTTTCCCCGACCGTCCGCTTCCGGGACGACGAGCGTCTCCTGGTCGAGGACCTCTTCGAGTGCTTCGGTCCGCTGGGAATCTCCCGCCGCGAAATCCGGGATGCGACCCGGGAGGGCTGGAAGGAGCAGCGCCGGTTCGGCGAGTTTCTCATCGACCGCGGTGCGGTGGCGGTATCGGAGGTGGAGAAGGCGGGCGCTCACGCCGTCATCCTGATCGGGCGCTCGTACAATCTCTATGACCGGGACGTCAATCTCAACATCCCCGCGAAACTGCGCGACCAGTACGGCGCAAACGTGATTCCGATCGATTTTCTGCCCGTGGACGGGATCGACATCCGGGAGATTCACGACAACATGTTCTGGAACTACGGAAGGAAGATCATCGCGGCGGCGAAGTGGTGCAGGAACCGGCCGAAGTACCACATCATCTACATCACCAATTTCAAGTGCGGGCCGGACTCCTTCATACGGCATTTCATCCAGAAGGCCTCCGGCGCCCCGCACCTGACCTTGCAGTTCGACGGCCACGCCAATGACGCAGGGTACATGACCCGGTGCGAGGCATATCTCGACAGCAAGGGGGTATTGCGATGGTGGGCGGAAGCGTGAGCGGGTCGCCACTTTCCGAAAGGACAGTGTTCTTTCCCCCGATGACCGAGGCGGGGGTGCGTACCATTGCCGCGGCGTTTCGTTCCGTCGGGATCGACGCCAGGCCCATGCCGCCCTCGGATGAGGAGACGCTTCTCCTGGGAGGACGATTCTCCTCGGGGGAGGAGTGCCTCCCCCAGAAGGTGACGCTGGGTGACACGCTCAAGCTTCTGGTGCACGGGGAAATCGCCCCGGGAAAGATGGCGCTCTTCATGCCGTCCTCCAACGGACCGTGCCGGTTCGGCCAGTACGGCACCTTCATGAAGATGGTTCTCGAGGAAATGGGGTACGGCGACGTCATGCTCGTCTCCCCCACGTGCGCGGACGGGTACGACGGAGTGGGGGAGCATGCCGACGAACTTCTCCGCACCGCGTGGCGGGGCATGGTCGGCGGGGACCTCCTCCAGAAGCTTCTCCTCCGGATCCGCCCCTACGAGACGGAGAAAGGAGCGGCCGACCGTGCATTCGACGAAGCGGTGGAGGTACTGTGCCGGGCCGTGGAGATCCCGGGAGAGAAGAAGGGGGAGAAGCTCGCCCGGATCGTCTCGGCCCTGCGGGAGGGGCGCGAGCTGTTCCGCCGCGTGCCGGCGGACTTCTCCTCGCCGCGGCCCCTGATCGGGATCGTCGGGGAAATCTTCTGCCGGCTCAACGCCTTCAGCAACGACGATGTGGTTCGCAAGGTCGAGGAGACAGGAGGGGAGTGCTGGATTTCCGACGTGACGGAGTGGATTTGGTACACCAACGCCGACCACCACAGGGATCTCAAACGGTACGGAAAAACCCTGAGTTTCGAAATGCTTGGTGCAAAGCTGAAGTGGCACTTCCAGAGGAAAGACGAGCACGCCCTCCTCGAAGTGTTCGGAAACGATTTCCGCGGCTACGAGGAACCGCACGACATCCGGGAGGTCATGGAACTCGCCCGCCCTTACCTGGTGCCCGAGGGAACCCTGGGGGAGATGCTGCTGTCCGTGGGGAAGTCGGTATATCTGTACCGCAAGGGGGTAGACGGGATCCTCGACATCAACCCCTTCTCGTGCATGAACGGTATCGTTTCCGAGGCCGTGTATCCCCGCGTGTCCCGCGATTGCGATGGACTCCCGGTCCGCGTGCTGTACTTTGACGGGACGCGCGTGGACCGCCGGTACGAGCTGGAGATCTACATGGAGCTCGTCCGGGAGTATTCCTTCCGGAAGCGGATGCAGCGCATCCTGCCGGAGGATTTCGGGGCGGATGCGGCGACCGGCGCCTAGCCCGCATTTCTCCCCAGCCTCCTGCTGCTGCGGCGGATACGCGCATGCCTACTGCGTTGCGCTCCTTCGTGCTCCTCACGTAGTGTCAACTACGTCTGCGGTGCCAAAGTTCGCGCGCCTTGTATCCACGCCCGTCTCCACCCCCTCGCGACGTAGCCCGGTGAGAATTGCGGGCTACCTATTCCATGTCATAATTGGGATCTGCACCGGGAGCGTCGATGCGCCGCGGCGACGGCGCGCGACGTAAGATGGCGGGGGACACTCTTGCGGTATGGGATGGAAAAAGCCAAGAGTGTCCCCCCTCATCGCTGGGACCGCAACGCCGACTTGCGCGGGTCCGGCCCTGCGGCTAAGGCGAGGAGGCGATAAGCGGCATGAGGATCGCGGTCATATCGGATATCCACTCCAACGACGATGCCCTCGACGCCGTCATCCGGGAAATCGATCGGCAGCGGGTCGACCGGGTGCTCCACCTGGGCGACCTCGTGGGGTACAACGCCGAGCCCGAGAAGTGCATCCGGTGGGCAAGGGAACACACCGCGGCAGGGGTCATGGGCAACCATGACGCTGTCGTTACGGGCAAGGCGAGCGGGGAATTCTTTCACGCGCCGGCACTTCTTGCCGCCCGGTGGTCCGCGGAGCATATCTCGCCGGAATCTGTGGCGTACCTTTCTGCGCTTCCGGAAAGCCACAGGTTTTCCGAGGAGATTCTTCTCGCCCACGGGGCTCCTTCCGACCCGGACCGCTACCTTTTCCTTCTGGAGGATGCGGAGGAGGAGGTCGATATGCTGCCCAGGGGTTATCTTCCCCGTGTGGTGTTCTTCGGGCACACGCATGTCCCCGTCGCTTACGTCAGGAAGAAGGACGGGAGCACCGTTTCCGCTCCCCTGGAAGGGCTGCGTATCGAGGAGGGGGAGACGGCGTTGCTGAACCCGGGCAGCGTCGGCCAGCCGCGCGACCGGAACCCCCGCTCCTCCTTCCTGGTGTTCGACACCGGCAGCGGCGAGGTCTTCTGGATCCGGGTGCCATATGACGTGAAGTCCTGCCAACAGAAGGTTCGCGCCGCCGGACTTCCCGGGTATTTCGCGGCGCGCCTGGCGAACGGGACGTGAGCAGGCGCCGGTTCCGCTTCCTCCCTCATACGGCGGACCTCATGATGGAGGTTCGCGGCGAGGACCTTCCCGGGCTGTTTTCCTCTTGCATTCTCGCTCTTTTCTCGCTCCTCGTGGACAGACGGACCGTGCGGGAGGCCGAGGCGCGATCTGCCGAGGTGACCGGCGACACCGTCGAGGAGCAATTTTTTTTCCTGCTGCGCGAAGCCTTCCAGCTGTTTGCCGCCCAAACGTTTCTCGCCCGCACCGCGCATGTTACGATAGAGGGTAAGCAGGTGATGTTGACGGTTACGGGGGAGCCTCTCGATTCCTCCCGGCACACCGTCCTGAGGGAAATCAAGGCCGTGACGGCGCACGCCATGGTGGTGGAGCGCTCACCGGGGGGGTACCTCGCCCGATTCGTTGTCGACGTGTGAGCCTTCCTTCCCCCGTTCGGGTGCGTGGGAAGATCCGCATGGCAAGGGGTACCAGACATGCGGTTCCAGGACGTGGAAATCCGGAAATTGTCCGAAACGACTTGGGAGATTCCGCGAGGAAGCGGAATGCGGGTCCCCGGGCTCATCTTCGCCTCGGAGAAGATGATGGAGGAAATCCTGGGCGACGAGGCCGTCCGCCAGGTCATGAACGTGGCCCACCTCCCGGGAATTTTGAAATACAGCATCGGGATGCCGGACATTCACTGGGGCTATGGCTTCCCGATCGGGGGAGTGGCCGCGATGGATACCCGGGAGGGAGTAGTCTCTCCCGGAGGGGTGGGGTACGACATCAACTGCGGGGTTCGGCTCCTCCGTTCCGAATTGACCGTCGACTCGTTGCGCCCGAAGTTGCGGGAACTGGTGTCCGCCTTGCACCGCGAAGTTCCCTCGGGGGTCGGATCGACGGGATTCATCCGTCTCACCGCACAGGATGAGGAGAACGTCCTGACCGAAGGCTCACGCTGGGCGGCCTCCCGTGGTCTTGCCTCCGCAGAGGATATCGCCTGCACCGAGAGCGGGGGGAAGCTTCCGGGTGCGGACCCCGGCGCGGTCTCCGCCGTAGCGAAAAAGAGAGGGCGGGACCAGCTTGGGACGCTCGGCTCGGGAAACCATTTTCTCGAGATCGACGAGGTCGCGGAGGTGTTCGACGAAGAAGCCGCCCGGGCGTTCGGCCTCTTCCCGGGGCAGGCAACCGTTCTCATCCATTCGGGATCCCGGGGCCTGGGATACCAGGTGTGCGACGACTATCTGGTGACGATGGCCGATTATATGCGCCGGAATGCAATCGTTCTTCCCGACCGTCAGCTCGCCTGCGCGCACATCCGCTCCCCTGAAGGGAAACGGTACCTGTCCGCGCTGTCTGCCGCGGCCAATTACGCCTTCGCCAACAGGCAGATTCTCGCGCATCAGGCCCGGGAGACATTCTTGCGGTTCCTGCGGAAGGGACCGAGCGACCTGGGGATGCGGCTGGTATACGACTGCGGACACAATAATGCCAAATTCGAGAAGCACGAGGTAAACGGGGAAAAACGAAGCGTCCTCGTCCACAGGAAGGGCGCGACCCGCTGTTTCCCCGCGGGGAATGCGGAGATTCCGGAATCGTACGGGCATGTCGGGCAGCCTGTGCTCATCCCGGGCGATATGGGCAACGCGTCCTATGTCCTCGCGGGGTCTCCGGAGGCGATGCGCGTATCGTTCGGATCGACCTGCCACGGAGCCGGCCGCAGGATGAGCAGGACCAAGGCGAGGGGAAGCATGCGGGGCAAGTCGGTTATCCAGGAGATGGAGAACCGCGGCGTGATCGTCGCCTGCGCATCCCAAAAGACTCTCGCAGAAGAGATCCCGGATGCGTACAAGGACGTGTCCGAAGTTGTCGGCGTCGTGCACGATGCGGGGATCGCCAAACGTGTGGCAAGACTCCGGCCGGTGGCGGTTGTGAAGGGATAGGGGGCCTGGAGATGTCGGGCGCGTGGTTCGAGGAGATCTTCGACGAGAGATACCCGGAACTGTTTGGGCCGCTCGAGGGGAACGCCGAGAAGGAGGTGGAGGAGATCCTCGACTTCCTTGCCTTGCGGCCCGGGTCGACCGTGGAGGATCTGGGGTGCGGCCGGGGAAGGCACGCCATCCCGATTGCCCGGCAGGGACACCGGGTTACCGGTGTCGACCTTTCCGGGAAGATGCTGGACTTGGCACGCGCGCGCGCGCGCAAGGAAGGGGTCCGGGTGGAATGGGTGCGCGAGGATATGCGGGTCTTCCGCCGCCCCGCCGCGTTCGATCTTTGTCTCTCCCTGTTCACCTCCTTCGGGTACTTCCCGGACGAAGAGAACCAGATGGTCCTGGACAACGTGGGCGTGAGCCTGAAGGAGGGGGGTACCCTTCTTCTTGATCTGAGGAACGCCGGGAAGGGATTGTCGCGCCTCGAGAACTGGGAGCAGACGGTCGTCGTTCCTTCGGGAATGCTCCGGATGTCCATCCGGTTCGATCGCCGCACCATGCGCGCCACCGCGGAGCATATGCTGACCCGTCAGGACGGAATCCGGATATCTTCCACCTTCGACGTTCGTGTCTACTCTATCGAGGAGCTCGAGGCGATACTCCGGAATGCCGGGATGCGGGTGAGGAATATCTACGGCTCCCTTACGGGGGATCCCTTCACGGACGATTCCGGCCGGATGGTAGTCGTGTCCGTGAAGGAATAGAACACATGCCCCTCACCGGGTGTGGATTTCCTACAGGAGGTCGTCCTTCAGGGGGGGCGGCGGTTCGGTCCCGGTTCCGGCAATAGACGGTTCGGGGACCGTCCCGACCTGGAAGGGAAGAAGCTCTCCCCCGGAGAAGGAGGAAGGGAGCGTCTTGCCGGTATCGGGGTCGACCCGGGCGAACGTGATCCCCGGCGGTACGGGAAAGGTTCTGTTGGGGAAGAGAGGCAGGACCTGCCCCATGAAACGTATCCAGATGGGAAGGGCCACGACTGCGGCCGACTGGCGGTCGCCCAGGGGGCGCGGCGTGTCAAACCCGATCCAGACCCCCCCCACGAGGTCGGGCGAGTAGCCGATGAACCACGCGTCCGTGTTCTCATTCGTGGTGCCGGTCTTTCCCGCGAGGTTGTGTCCGAGTTTTCTGGCGGACCTGCCCGTACCGTTCCGTATGACCTCCTGCATCATGCGGACCATGAGGTAGGCCGTGTCGGGCGAAATCGCCTGTTCGGCCGTCGGCGCCGTTTTCTCGAGGACATTTCCCCGGGCGTCCCGCACCTCGCGCAGGAAATACGGCTTGGGCCGCAGGCCTCCGTTGGCGAACGTTGCGTATGCGACGCACATCTCCAACGGGGTCACCCCCGAGGAACCCAGGGCGATCGAGAGATTCCTGGCGATCGGCGAGGCGATGCCGAGGGCTTTCGCCGTCCTGAGGGCGGAATTGACGCCCACCTCGTTCAGGAGCCGGATGGTGGCCAGGTTGCGGGACTTGGCCAGGGCCTCGATAAGCGGGATAGGTCCCAAAAACGTTCCGTCGTAGTTTTTCGGTTTCCAGAGTTCCTCCTCGTTCCTGTCGAACTCGATGGGGGAATCGTCCGTCATCGACACGAGCGTTTTTCCCTCGGAAAGAGCCGCGGCATACACGATCGGCTTGAACGCCGAACCGGGCTGCCTTCTCGCATGCAGCGCGCGGTTGAACTGCGACTGCGCGAAATCGGTTCCCCCTACCATGGCAAGGACCGCTCCGGTGTGCGGATCGAGGGCCAGGACCGCTCCCTGGAGCCCTTCGTACTTGTTCTTTTCCTCCGTTGCCCGGATCCCTTCGATCAGCGAGTCGTGGGCCGCCTCCTGCAGGCGCGTGTCGATCGTCGTGTAGATGCGCAGGCCGTCCCGGTACAGGGGCTCCGTCCCGTATTTCTCTGCCAGGACGATCCGGACCTGTTCCAGGAAGTACGCTGCCTTGGACCGGAAGGTGGACGGGGGCGCGAGGACGATCTTGGCGGCGTAGGCGTTGTCGGCCTCGGCCTGGGAGAGGAATCCCGCCTCCACCATCCGCCGGAGAACATATCGCTGCCTTCCCTTCGCGAGGTCGGGGTGAATCCTCGGCGAGTAGCGTGTGGGCGCCTTGGGAAGGCCGGCGAGCAGCGCCCCCTCCGCCAGCCCGAGCTCGCTGACACCTTTCCCGAAATACGACCGCGAGGCAGCCTCCACCCCGTACGCGCCCTCCCCGAGGTAGATCTGGTTCAGGTACAGGTACAGGATCTCCTCCTTGCTCATCTTTCGTTCCATCCGGTAGGCGAGGATCAGTTCCTTGAGCTTGCGGCTGATGCTCTTTTCGCGGGTGAGGAAGAGATTTTTCACCGTCTGCTGGGTGATGGTGCTCCCCCCCTGGGCGAAGCTCCCCCCCAGGAGATCCTTGACGGCGGCGCGGGCGATCGCGGTGAAATCGACTCCCCGATGATTGAAGAAGTTGGCGTCCTCGGCGGCGACGAAGGCGTTCACGACATGGCGGGGGATCTTGTCAAACGGGACAAGGGTCCTTTTCTCGATATAGAGTTCCCCTATCATGTGGTTATAGCGGTCGTAGATCTTGGAGGATACGCTCGGCCGGTACTCCTGCACGGAATCGAAGGAGGGAAACGATCCGAACTTCGCCAGGAGGACGAGACCGGTTCCCGTGCCCAGGAGAAAGCACAGGAGAAGGGTGGCCGCAAGGAGAAACGGCCTTCTCCGGGGGCGGCCCCCCGGATCCTTGTCAAGCGAGAGAACCTGGGATGTCATTCGTGTTCCGCGGGATCTTTCATGGTCTACTGATTATGATACAAGCAAACGTCCCGAGGAAAGCGTGGAAAATGAGACCGCGTGCTGTCGTCATGCTTCTGATCCCGTGCCCGGGCACGGGGTGCGACCTCACCGTATCGCCTTCCCTTGCGACCGACGGTGACCCGTCACCGGTGCCCGCGGACGCGGAAAGCGGATTTTGCCTCGTGAATATCTTATACTGGACATGCGTCCAAGCGAAAACCGGGAGGAGGGCCCCATGAGAAGACTGCTATGTCTCGGAGTTGCGGCGATTCTGGCGATCGCCCTTTCGTCATGCGGAGGGGGTGGCATGGATGCCATCACCGGCCGGGATTCGCGCGGACAGGCCCATCTTCTCATGTGACCTCATGACCCCTGGGCGGGAACGGCTGTTATCTTCAGCGACCGCGGCGGACGGGGACATTGCCTTCGACCGGCGCAAGCTTTTCACCATCACGAACGGGCGCCGACACCCTCTTCTTCGGCATCGACGATAACGATCCGACCTTCCCGGAATATCAGGGCGTTTCTGGATCTTTCCTCTCGACGGATCGACGGGAGGGGACGTTGTCCCGCTCGGACGCGCGGATCGTGTCTGCGCCACGCTCGAAGTTTTCATCGACGGAGGTGAGCTTCGCGACCACGGTTCCGACCTTGCTCGACCTCATCCAGTATCCCATCATCGGGTCTGGCCAGAGCCGCCCTGGATTTCAGTTCTCCGCCGCTGTCGTTTCAGATCTCTGAATTTTTACTCGCGGACCAGGGGAATTTCGTCGCGATCGACGTCACCCCGCTCATGCGGGAGGCGCAGCGGCTTCTGATGTCCGACTTTCAGGCTCGTTTGCAGATCCGGATTTCCGCTCACCGATTTCGGGTCGTAGAATCGACGGCAGGCCGTCCGTTACCGCTTACGGCCCCCGTCCTGCGGCGTAAATATGACTGAGATGCGGGGACCGTCGAGCCCCTCGGAGAACTCGATTGCGGGGAAACCGGCCACCAGCGGCCTCGATGCCGCGGCGCATTGGCCCGTCCGGTTAGCGCCTGAAATCTGCGTCACTGCTCACCGGGCCCCGGAGCGATGCGGGAGGTAATCCGCAGTAGCGGCCTGTGGAGAGAGGCGAAGGAACGCGTCGGCGGAAGCGGCAGCGGCGGGCGAAGTCCGAAGAACGTGCCCTCACGCAAGGGCGCCCCCCGGCGAGCGCAGTTGCCGCCGGGGAACGGTGCCGGCGCTGCAACGTCCCGGTCGCGGAATCGACGGAAATTGTTGTAGAATCTTCTCGTGTCTGCCACGGGGACGAGGAAACGGTTAGCCGACCTCGGTGCGGTCGCGTCGGGCCTGGCCCACGAGATCCGCAATCCGCTCAATTCCCTGTACATCAACAGTCAGATCCTGGCGGAGATGCTCACCGCGCTGCCGGAGAACACGGACCGGAAGGAGGAGCTCCTCTCGCTCGCCCGCGCCAACATGAAGGTCACCCGGCGCCTGAACGACATCCTCTCCGAGTTCCTCCGGTTTGCGCGGCCGACGGCGATCGAGTTCGTGGTGGCGGACCTGAATCGGGTCGTCGCCGACACCCTCCGGTTTCTCGAGGTCGATTTCGCGCGCCGGGGGATAGAGCTCGACTCCTCCTTTCACCCGGAACCGCTCCCTCTCTTCGCCGATGAGAAACAGTTGCGCCAGGTCCTTCTCAACATTCTCCTGAATTCCGAAGAGGCGATGGACAAGGAGCGAAAGGTCATCCGGGTGACGACGGGCTCGGAGCGGGGACGGCCGTTCGTGCGCATCACAGACAACGGCCGGGGGATCCCCCGGGAGGACCGGAAACAGATCTTCCAGCTCTTCTTCTCCACGCGGAAAAACGGTACGGGACTGGGGCTTCCCATCGTCCGGAAGATCGTGCGCGAGCACGGAGGGAAGATAGGCATCCGAAGTCGGGAGGGGCGCGGGACGACGGTGACCATATCCCTCCCCTCGGAGGTGCAGTCCAAGGCGAGGATCAAGTTGCAGGCGGCGGGCAGGTCCCTTCCGGAAAAGGTTCGGTAAGCCGGTGAAAGAGAAGGCGAAGGTTCTCATATTCGATGACGATGCGGACAGCCTTGCGAGCATCGCCACGGCGCTGCGGCGAGACGGGTTCGAGGTACATCCCTTCGCCGATCCGAAGGAGGGGCTCTCGCATCTCGCCTCCGCGGGGGGCGACGTGGTGCTGACCGATCTCAAGATGCCGGGGATTACGGGGTTGGAGGTGGTCCGCCGCGTTGTGCAGGATTATCCGGCCGTCCCGGTCGTTGTCGTAACCGCTTTCGGCACCGTCGAGAGCGCGGTGGAGGCGATCCGGGCGGGGGCGTCCGACTTCCTCCTCAAGCCGGTGGGGATCCC
Source organism: uncultured delta proteobacterium (assembly GCA_963811025.1). GTDB lineage: Bacteria > Desulfobacterota > Deferrimicrobia > Deferrimicrobiales > Deferrimicrobiaceae > CSP1-8. Next base: position 123,930 of record CAWEPX010000028.1, on the reverse strand, counting down.
GCAGCTGCGGGCGGCTGTTTTCAAGGCGGCCAAAGAGCGGAGCAAGAACGTGGAACTGGAAAAAAAGGACAGGGAGATCCGGCGCCTGCGGGAGGAGAAGACCCGGAAGCAAGGCCTGGGCAGGATCACCGGCGATTCCAGGAAGATCAAGGAAATGATCCAGAAGATCCACACCGTCGCCCAGACCCGGATGAACGTCCTTATCCTGGGAGAGAGCGGAACGGGAAAGGAACTGGTGGCACGGGCGATCCACGACGAAAGCCCGAGGTGGGACAATTCCTTCCTTCCGATAAACTGCGCGGCCATTCCCGAAAACCTTCTCGAGTCGGAGCTCTTCGGGCACGAAAAGGGCGCGTTCACGGGAGCTGTCGCCGCCCGCCCGGGGATGATGGAGATCGCGGATGGGGGGACCCTGTTTCTCGACGAAGTCGGCGAGATGTCCCTTGCATTGCAGGTCAAGCTGTTACGGGCGATCGAACAGAAAGAGGTGATCCGGGTCGGCGGGTCGGAGGTGATCCGGGTGGACGTCCGGATCATCGCGGCGACCAACCAGGATCTCAAGGCGAAAGTGGCGTCAAGGACCTTCCGGGAGGACCTTTTCTACCGTCTGAACGTGTTCGGCATCACGGTGCCCCCTTTGCGGGAACGGCGCGAGGATATTCCGAAGCTCGCCGCCCAGCTCCTGGGCGAGATCGCCAGGGAGAACGGCGTCGCACCCAGAAAATTGTCGCCCGGCGCGCGCATCGCCCTCCTTGCGTACCAGTGGCCCGGAAACGTACGGGAGTTGCGCAACGCCATGGAAACCGCCTCGCTCGTAGCCAAGGGAGAATCGATCGAGTGGGGGGACCTTCCCCCGGAAATCATCGAGAACATCCTCCCTCCCTCTCCCTCCGGGCCGATTCCTCTTCCCCCGTCCCGGACGCTCGAGGAGACCGAGCGGGAAGCCATCGTGGCTGCATTGCTGAAAACGGACGGGAACAAGACCCAGGCGGCGAAAATGCTCGGGATCGGGCTGCGCACCCTCCACAGGAAGGTGAAGGAATACGGAATTTCCTGATCGGCGTTGCCCGCAAGAAACTTCCTCCTCCCGGCGGGGTTTAGGAGTGCCACATTGGCATTGCCGGGCGGGGGATGATATGTGCCATTTTGGCGCACATTTTTCCCCCTGGCATTCCCTTTTCCGGATCTCCCTAGGAATAATTAAATGAAAACAGGACTGTTATATGGAAGGCGCAAGGACGCCTCCTTTGGCATGGATGTTGTTCCATAAGGGGGACAGCAGGAGGAAGAAAATGGCCCGTAGGGTGGTTCTGATAGCGGATGCGCAGGGAGACGACTGGGGAATGATGACCCCGCTTCTGGGGGTCCTCTCCGATGTGGGGGCGATGACCGAGCTTTTCTCCGACTGTTCCGCGGGCCTGCTGAGCGCTGTCCGGGGGGGGACGGATCTCATCGTCATCGACATGGACACGCCTTCGTTCGGCGGCCTGGATTCTCTGGTCAAGATCGGGCGGATTGCTTCGCGGGTCCCGGTCCTGCTCCTGTCTGCCGAGGACAGCAAGGCACGGCGGATGTGGGCGGTCGAGGCGGGTGTGCTGGGATTCGTCACCAAACCGGTGGACGGGCAGGCGCTCGCGCGTTTCATCGCAAAGGTGTTGGGAAAGTACTAGACCACATAATACGGGAGAGAGGAGTGCAGCAACATGGCGAAGATTATCGGAATTGATCTCGGCACCACAAACTCCGTGGTGTCTGTGATGGAGGGCGGGGAGCCCAAGATCATCATCAACGAGGAGGGCAACCGGCTGACGCCTTCGGTAGTGGGCTTCGGCAAGGGGGGAGAGATCCTCGTCGGCCAGGTGGCCAAGCGCCAGGCGGTGCTGAACCCCGAGAACACCGTCTTCTCGATCAAGCGGTTCATGGGGCGCCGGTACGATGAGGTTGCCGAGGAGATGAAGCTGGTCCCCTACAAGGTGACGAAGGGTCCCAGCCAGAAAGCCACGGTGTCGGCAGTAGGAAAGGAGTACACCCCGGAGCAGATCTCCGCCATGGTGCTCGGCAAGCTCAAGAAAGCCGCGGAAGCGTACCTGGGCGAGGAAGTGAAGAAGGCGGTCATCACGGTTCCGGCGTACTTCAATGACTCCCAGCGCCAGGCGACCAAGGATGCCGGTGCGATCGCGGGGTTGGAGGTCATGCGGATCATCAACGAGCCGACGGCGGCGGCGCTCGCCTACGGCCTCGACAAGAAGAAGAACGAGCTGATCGCGGTCTTCGACTTCGGGGGGGGCACATTCGATATCTCGATCCTCGAGGTGGGGGACAACGTCGTCGAGGTGAAGTCGACCAACGGGGACACGCATCTGGGTGGCGACAATATCGACCAGAGGATCATCGAGTGGATCGTGACGGAATTCAAGCGGGACCAGGGGATCGACCTGTCCAAGGACCGGACGGCGCTGCAGAGGCTCAAGGAAGGCGCGGAAAAGGCCAAGATCGAGCTCTCCTCCGTGATGGAGACGGAGATCAGTCTTCCGTTCATCACGGCGGACGCGACGGGCCCGAAGCATCTGCAGTTGAAGCTCACGCGCAGCAAGATGGAGCAGATGATCCAGGACATCCTCGACCGCACGCTCAAGCCGTGCGAATTGGCGATCCGGGATGCGTCGGTCACCGTGGACAAGATCGACGAGGTCGTCCTCGTCGGCGGGTCCACCAGGATCCCGAAGGTCATTCAGATGGTGAAGGATTTCTTCCGACGGGACCCGCACCAGGGTGTGAACCCCGACGAGGTGGTGGCCGCGGGCGCCGCCGTGCAGGCGGGGGTACTGGGGGGCGAGGTGAAGGACATGCTGCTCCTGGACGTTACCCCGCTTTCCCTCGGAATCGAGACGCTCGGGGGCGTAATGACGAAGCTTATCGAGAGGAATACGACGATTCCCGTCCGGAAGAGCGAAATTTTCACGACGGCCGCCGACAGCCAGACGAGCGTGGAGGTCCATGTCCTGCAAGGAGAACGGGAGATGGCGGGCGCCAACCGCACCCTGGGGAGGTTCCACCTCGAGGGGATCCCGGCCGCTCCGCGCGGCATCCCCAAGATCGAGGTGACCTTCGACATCGACGCCAACGGCATCCTTCACGTCAACGCAAAGGATACGGCGACCGCCAAGGAACAGAAGATCACGATCACGGCGTCCACCGGGCTCAACAAGGAAGAGATCGACGGGATGGTAAAGGAAGCCGAAGTGCACGCCTCCGAGGACAAGAAGCGAAAGACCGTCATCGAGGCGCGCAACCACCTCGACTCCCTTGTGTACAACACCGAGAAGACGCTGCGGGAGAGCCGGGAAAAGATTCCCGGGGATCTTGCGACCGAGATGGAGGCCGCTGTCGCCGAGGCGAAGGAGTCGATGAAATCCGAGGACGAAACGGTCCTTAAGCAGGCCGCGGAGAAACTCGGACAGCATGCGCACCGCCTCGCCGAGCAGATGTACAAGGAGGCGTCCTCTTCCGCTCCCCCGCCTCCGCCGGAAGGCGAAGCGGAGAACAAGGAGCAGGAAGGGGAAGTGGTAGACGCGGAGTACGAAGACCCCGCGAAGAAATAGCGGGGAGCACGAGGCCCGATTTCGGGACAAAAAACGTAAACATGCCGGCTTCGTGTCAGGGCCGGAGGAAAGGAGGACACATCATGACACTCATTCGTTGGACGGACCCGTTCCGGGACATCACGACCCTTCAGGACCGGATGAACCAGCTCTTCGGAAACTTCCTTGAGTCCCACGGTCCTGGCCGCGAGGAAGGACTGGGAACCGGCGCTTGGATGCCGATCGTGGACATCTATGAAACCAAGGATGCGATCTGCGTCCGGGCGGAGCTTCCCGGCGTGGACAAGGACGCCATCGGCGTCGAGGTCAAGGACGGCGTTCTCACGCTAAGAGGGGAGCGCAAGTTCGAGAAGGAAGTAAAGGAGGAAAACTACCATCGGATCGAACGGTCGTACGGGACCTTCCATCGCTCCTTCGCGTTGCCCTCTTCGGTCGACGGGGAGAAGGTCTCCGCCCGGATGAAGGATGGTATCCTGCAGGTGGACCTGCCGAAAATGGAGCAGGCAAAGCCGAAGCAGATCAGGATTTCCTCGTAATCTACGCAAATCTATCGTGCATTCTTCCCGGCCCCTTCCCTGGGGCCGGGGAGGGAGAAGGAGGAGGAAAATGGCGATCGTACGCTGGCTGGATCCGTTCCGGGACCTGTCGGTGATCCAGGACCGGATGAACCAGATTTTCGAGGATGCCCTTGCGCGCTCCCGAGGGCGGGAAGAGGGTCTGCGGACAGGGATGTGGACTCCCGCCGTGGACATCTACGAGAACAACGATTTCGTCGTGGTCAAGGTGGAGCTCCCGGGCGTGGAGAAAGATCGGATCTCGGTGGAGGTCAAGGAAGGGATCCTCACGCTGCGCGGGGAACGAGGGTTCGATAAGGAGCTCAAGAAGGAGAGCTATCACCGCATCGAGCGGTCGTACGGGAGTTTTCAGCGTTCATTCTCCCTGCCGGTATCCGTTGACCAGGAGAAAGTGACAGCCCGGTTCAAGGACGGTGTCCTTGAGGTGCAGCTGCCCAAGAAGGATCAGGAGAAGCCGAAGCAGATCGAAGTGGATGTAAAATAATGAGAGTATCCGGGTGCCGGGGAGCGAAGCGGTTCCCAGCGACTTTCTCCCGGGGAGGGGATGACCGTACAGGGGATGGATGCCAGTAAGAACTATTACGAGGTGCTGGGCGTTCCGGAAAACGCTTCCGCGGACGAAATCCGGAAAACCTTCCGGCGGCTGGCGAAGAAGCACCATCCGGACGTGAACCCCGGAGACAAGGCGTCGGAAAACCGGTTCAAGGAGATCAACGAGGCACATGAGGTTCTGGGTGATGAAAAGAAACGGAAGGAATACGATGCGCTTCGAAAAGGGGTCTTCACCGGAGGAGGGCCGTTCCGGGGGACGGGAGGATTCCATTACGACCGAGGGAGCTATTCCTCCGGGGAGTCCTTCGATCTCGGGGACGTTTTCGGGGACCTGTTTTCCGGGGGCGGCTTCGCTTCCCCTGCCGCCCGCGGTGCCGACCTTACGATGGAACTCCCGGTCGATTTCCTCGACATGGCGCGGGGGTCGGTACGGACCCTGGAATACCGGCGGCCGAGGGCGTGTACGGCCTGCCAGGGATCCGGCCTGTCGGGGCGCCGGGCGTGCAGCCAGTGCGGGGGAGCGGGGATGACGGAGGGGGTCGAGCGAATCAAGGTCCGGATCCCCGCCGGGGCGCAGGACGGTTCCACGATCCGCGTGGCGCGAAAGGGGGCGGAAGGGGTCGGAAAGGCGAGGAGCGGTGACCTCATCGTCCGTTTCCGGATGATTCCCCACCCGTATTTCCGCAGGGAAGGGAGCGATATATACCTCGACGTCCCGGTCACCTATTCCGAGGCGGTGAAAGGAGCGAAGATATCGGTACCTACGATCGACGGCCCGGTGGCGGTTTCGGTTCCGGCAGGGTCGTCGAGCGGCAGAAAGCTCCGACTGCGTGGGCGGGGCGTCCCGAAGCTTGGAACCTCGTCGCGGGGAGACCAGTACGTGGTATTGCAAGTGGCCGTACCGAAAGAACAATCCGAGGAGCTTTTGTCGCTGGTCGAGCGGCTGGCGGCGTTCGAGGACCCGAATTTGCGAGGCAGGTGGAACTGATATGGATATAATGGAATCAATACGCATGAGAGGAGAGGTGCGAGAGATATGGGCAATGCGTTAAAGACCGGGGTCCTGCTTGTTCTATTGACCGTCCTGTTCGTTGCGATCGGGAGCTACGTGGGGGGCCGGGGAGGGATGGTCATGGCGTTCGCCTTCGCCGTGCTCATGAACGCCGGGGCCTACTGGTTCTCCGACAAGATCGTGCTCAAGATGTACCGTGCCCAGGAAGTTTCCGAGGCGGAGGCGCCGGAGCTGCATGCCATGGTCCACCGGCTGGCGACGGCGGCGTCCGTTCCGATGCCGAAGGTCTATATCCTTCCCAGTGATTCCCCCAACGCCTTCGCCACGGGGAGGAACCCGGAGCACGCCGCGGTCGCCGTGACCCGGGGGATCATGAGGATTCTCTCCCAGGACGAGCTGGAAGGGGTGCTCGCCCACGAGATGGCCCACGTGAAGAACCGGGACATCCTGATCGGGACGGTCGCCGCGACGCTGGCGGGAGCCGTCATGATGCTGGCCCGCTTCGCCCAGTTCGCCGCGATATTCGGCGGCGGAAGGGACCGGGAGGGAGGAGGCGGAGGCCTGGGGCTTCTCGCGATGGCGATTCTCGCCCCGATCGGGGCCATGCTCGTCCAGATGGCGGTGTCCCGGTCGCGGGAGTACCAGGCTGACGCGAGCGGCGCCCGGTTCTGCGGACGGCCCGACTCGCTTGCCCGTGCGCTGGAGAAGATCGCCGGCACGTCGAAGCGGATTCCCCTCGAGTCCACTCCGGCAACCGCCCACATGTTCATCATGAGCCCGCTGTCCGGCAGGGGAATGATGTCGCTGTTCAGCACGCATCCGCCCATGGAGAAGAGGGTGGAGAGACTGCGCGCGATGCGGGTGGGCGCCTGATGGCCGGACCGCCGGAAGGCGGGAGAGGAGAGTCGCGAATCCCATGATGGAGATATCGTTCTACCGGGAAAAGCTGTCTGAATCCGGGCACCGGATGCTGAACGCCTCCATCGAGGAGTCGCAGCGCCGGCATCACTACTATCTCGGTCTCGAGCACCTGTTCATCGCCTTCGCCGAACAGGAGAAGATTATTTTCCGGGAGCTCATGTCGTCCGTGGGCCTTTCCGTCGAGGCGGTGCTCTACTCGGTGAACGAGCACCTAAATATCTCCCGCCAGTACCTCGGCGTGGGTCTCAAGGTCCCCCCGGCCACGAAGCAGGTCTTCCGGGTGGCCTGGGAGACGGCGCAGAGGAATCGCCGGCCCCAGATCGACGCCGCGGATCTTTTCCTGGGGATCTTTCACGAGGTTCACTCGATACCCGCCCGGATCCTCAAGAACTACGGGGTGGACCCCGCCGTCGCCCTTTCCCGCTTTTCGACCCAGTTGCGCAGCCGGGAGGAGAAGGTCGAGGAGTTCCGCAAGAGGTACGAACTGCCCGCCAACCTGCGGACGTTCGGGGTGAACCTGAACCTTCTCGCACGGGAGGGCAAGATCCCGCCGATCGTGGGACGCGACCGGGAGATCGACCGGGTGATCGAATATCTCTGCCACAAGGACCGCAGCAACTCGGTGATGATCGTCGGGGACCCCGGCGTCGGGAAGACCGCACTGGTCGAGGGGCTCGCGATGCGGCTGGAGTACGAACCTCACAGGGTTCCGGAGCGTCTTCGGGCCCACCAGATCGTCAACCTCCAGATGAACACGGTGGTGGCGGGAACGGTCTTCCGCGGGATGTTCGAGGACCGGATCGAGAAGGTCATCGCGGAGGTCAGGGACCGCCGGAACCTGATCCTGTTCATCGACGAGGCGCACACCCTGATCGGGGCCGGTTCCGCGATGGGCGTTCCCTCCGATGCGGCGAACATCTTCAAGTCCTCGCTTGCCCGGGGGGAGGTCCAGATCGTCGGGGCCACCACCGTGACCGAGTTCAAGGAGATCATCCAGGAAGACGAGGCGCTCTCGCGCCGGTTCCGCGTCGTCAAGATCGAGGAGCCCACGATCGAGGAGACTCGGGAGATCCTGTTCGGCCTGAAGCCCAGGCTGGAGAACAATTACGCCGTGGAGATAGCGGACGAGGCGATCGAATTCGCCCTCTCCATGTCCGACCGGTACGCGAGGTCGCTGCGGCTTCCCGACAAGATCATCAATTGGATCGACACGGCATGCGTCCGGGTCGAGATACGCGGGGACGGGAAGAAGTCCGTGCGGAGCGAGGACGTCCTCGGGGTGATTTCCGAGGAGACGAAGACTCCTGCGGATATCGTGCAGCGCGATGTCCTCGACCGTTTCGGGGACCTGGAGGAAAGGATCGCCAGGCGTCTGGTCGGCCAGCATGAGGCGATCCGGGCCGTGGGGAAAGCGTTGCGACTGAACAAGGGCCCGCTCAAGGAGAACGTCTACCGGCCGGACGGCGTCCTGCTGTTCCTCGGCCCCACGGGCGTCGGAAAAACGGAGATGGCCAAGGCCCTGGCAGGATACCTGTTCGGGAGCGATCGTCTCATGGTCCGGGTGGACATGTCCGAGTACCGGGACGGGGCCCTCGCCGTGGACAAGCTCATCGGAATGCCGCGCGGCATCGTCGGCTCCGAGAGGGGGGGATCCTGACCAACCAGGTGAGGGACAATCCCTACACGGTCGTTCTTCTCGACGAGATCGAGAAGGCGGATTCCTACGTGCACAACCTCTTCCTGCAGGTCTTCGACGAAGGCTGGCTTACCGACGGCCGCGGGAAAAAGGTGTACTTCTCGGACGCCATCATCATCATGACGAGCAATCTGGGGGCGGAAGAACTTTCGAGGCTTACCCGACCCCTGGGATTTGCGACGGGCACCGAGGACTTCGAGCCGGTGAAGAAAAGCGTCCATAAGGCGGTCGAGAACCGGTTCACTCCGGAGTTCATCAACCGTCTTGACGACGTCATCGTCTTCTCCCCCCTCACGTTCGACGAAGTGAAGCGGATCGCGGCGATCTACCTCGAGTCGGTGCAGAAGACGATGGCCGCCTCGGGCAAGACGCTTTCCTTCTCCGACGCCTCCCTGAACGCCCTGTCCTCGACGGGCTTCAGCGTGAAATTCGGGGCCCGTTTCCTCAAGCGGCACATCGACGAGAAGGTGAAGATGCCGATCACGCTCAAGTGGAAGGAGTCCGATCGCTTCTTCGTCGAGGAGGAAGGCGGGGAGGTGGTCGTAATCGCAGAGGGGGTGCCGATTTAATGTCCGAACAGGAGAAGAAGGGATTCAAGGTCGTCGACAAGCGCGGCATGCCGGATGAGGAACGGGAGAAGGAGAAAGCGCCCTCCCCGCCGATACCTCCCGCCGATCCCGGGAACCGCGAAGGCCCGGGAAGTGTCCATGAGGAGAGAGGCCCTGGGAGCAAGAAATCGCCCGTGGGAGGGCCGTCGTTCCTCGATCTCGTGATGTCGCTCCAGATGGGAACGATGGTCAACCTGGGGATGGTCCAGGCCGGCGACGGCCGACAATCCCCGGTGAACCTCCCGGCCGCCAAGGATTCCATCGACCTCCTCGACATCCTCAAGGAGAAGACGAAGGGGAACCTGACAGAGGAGGAAACGAGCGTTCTCTCGGAGGGGCTCTACCACCTCCGGATGGCGTACGTGGCGGCGCTCAAGGCGGGGGTTTCCGCACCCAAACCGGGGCAGGAACCGGGAGGAAAGAAAACATGATCGGAAAAGGCAAGGTATTCGTTCTTCTGCTCGCGGCGGTGGCCGCAGGGCTGGTTCTGTCTGCGGCGTTGAATTTGTCTCCCCTCACCAACGCATTCTGGGGCGGCGGCGAGAAAGAAAAGGCTGGCGAGGTGAAGCCCCTTGCTGTCGGCAAAACCCTCTCTCTGGAGGGAATCCCCGCCCTCGTGAAAGAGGTGTCGCCGGCGGTAGTGAACATCAGCACGACGCAGGTGGTCCACCTTCGCAGGCCGCACATGCGCTCCCCCTTCGGTCAGCAGGATCCGTTCGAGGAGTTCTTCCACAACTTCTTCGGGAACCTCCCCAGGGAGCAGAAGCGGCGGAGCCTGGGGTCCGGGTTCATCATCTCCGATGACGGGTACATTCTCACCAACAACCACGTTGTAGAGAAAGCGGACGAGATCACGGTGACCTTGCTGGACAAGCAAGAGTTGCAGGCGGAGGTCGTCGGCACCGACTCCAAGACCGACATTGCCCTCATCAAGATCAAGGCGGGGAAGAAGCTCCCGTACGTCCCGCTTGGGGACTCGGAGGGGCTGGAGATCGGGGAGTGGGTCGTGGCCATCGGAAACCCGTTCGGGCTCGGGCATACCGTCACGGCGGGAATCGTGAGCGCCAAGGGACGGGTGATCGGCTCCGGTCCGTACGACGATTTCATCCAGACCGACGCGTCGATCAACCCCGGGAACTCGGGAGGGCCCTTGTTCAACCTGAAAGGGGAGGTTGTGGGGATCAACACGGCGATCATCCAGGGGGGACAGGGGATCGGTTTTGCGACCCCGATCCATATGGCCAAATCGGTCCTCGGCCAGTTGAAGGAGAAGGGAAAGGTAACCCGCGGCTGGCTCGGCGTCTACATCCAGCGGCTGACTCCGGACATGGCGGAGTCGCTGAACATACCGGGGAAGAAGGGCGCCCTGGTGGCCGACGTCACCAAGGGGGGGCCGGCGGAAAAGGCGGGTATCAAATCCGGGGATGTGATCGTCTCCTTCGACGGCAAGGATGTGGAAAGCGAGCACGATCTTCCCCAGATCGTCGCCTCGACGACGCCAGGGAAGAAGGTGGAGGTGATCGTCATCCGCGACGGCAAGGAAGTGAAGATTCCCGTCTCCATCACGGAGATGGAGTCGGAAGTCGAGCAGAAGGGCGCCGGAGGGCCGGATCTCTCGAAGGGGATGGGACTCACGGTCCAGAACATCACGCCGGAAATCGCCGGGAAACTGAACCTCGATAATCCCAAGGGCGTGCTGGTCACCTCGGTCGAACCCGGAAGCCCGGCCGACGATGCCGGATTCCGCGAGGGGGACGTGATCCGGGCGATCAACCGGACGCCCGTCAAGGATTCCAGTGATTTCGAAAAGAAGATTTCGAAGGTAAAGAAGGAAAAGACCGTCCTGTTCCTGGTGGAGCGGGGGGAGGGACGGATCTTCCTCGCGGTGAAGAACCGGTAGACATCCGTCTGGCCCGCCTCTTCCCCCCGGGAGGGGGCGGGCCGTCATCCAGACAAAGGGACCACCGGAGGCGGGAATGATTTCCCTGGACAAGCTGACAGTGAAATCACAGGAGGCCCTGCAGGACGCCGTTCGCATCGCCTCGGAGGCGGGCCACGGGCAGGTGGAGCCGGAGCATCTCTTCCTTTCCCTCCTTCGCCAGGAGGGGGGCGTGGCGGCGGATCTCTTTGCCCGTGCGGGGGTACCGGCCAACCGTCTTCTGTCCGGGGCGACCTCCCTGCTCGATTCCTTCCCCAAGGTTTCGGGGGCAGTGACCCGGGGGCTCTCCCCGCGGATGGAGCCCCTCTTCCACCGGGCGCTCTCGGAGGCAGACGCGTTCCGGGACGAATATCTCTCCGCGGAGCACATCCTCCTTGCCATGACATCCGAACCGGGAGCCGTCGCGGATCTGCTTCGCAAGAACGGTGTGACGCGGGAGGGTCTCCTTTCGGCGCTCACCTCCATCCGCGGAACGCAGCGGGTGACGGACGAAAACCCCGAGGCGAAGTACCAGGCGCTCGACAAGTACTGCCGGGACCTTACCGAGCTGGCACGCCGGGAGAAGCTCGATCCCGTGATCGGGAGGGACGACGAGATCCGGAGGGTGATACAAGTTCTCTCTCGCCGGACGAAGAACAATCCCGTACTGATCGGAGACCCGGGAGTGGGCAAGACAGCGGTCGCCGAAGGACTGGCACAGCGCATCATCTCCGGGGATATCCCCGAGGGGCTTCGGGACAAACGGGTTCTCGCTCTGGACATGGGGGCGCTGATTGCCGGCGCGAAGTACCGCGGCGAGTTCGAGGACCGGCTCAAAGCCGTCCTGAAGGAAATCGCCGCCGCGGAGGGGCGGGTGATCCTCTTCATCGACGAGCTGCACACGCTCGTGGGGGCCGGGAAGGCGGAAGGGGCGATGGATGCGTCCAACATGCTGAAGCCCGCACTCGCCCGGGGGGAGCTGCGATGTGTCGGGGCGACTACCCTGGACGAGTACCGCAAGTACGTGGAGAAGGACGCGGCGCTGGAGAGGCGGTTCCAGCCCGTTCTCGTGGAGGAGCCGTCCGTCGAGGACACGATCGCGATCCTGCGGGGCCTCAAGGGGAGGTACGAGGTGCACCACGGTGTCCGGATCAAGGATTCGGCCCTCATCGCCGCCGCCACCCTGTCGAACCGGTATATCTCCGACCGGTTCCTGCCCGACAAGGCGATCGATCTGGTGGACGAGGCTGCCTCGAAGCTCAAGATAGAGATCGATTCCGTACCCACCGAGATCGACGAGTTCGAGAGGAAGATCATCCAGCTTGAGATGGAGAAGCAGGCTCTGTCGAAGGAGTCGGACGCCGCCTCGGGACAGCGTCACGCCCGCATCCAGGACGAGCTGACCGCCCTCAAGGAAAAGGTTGCCGGGTACCGGTCCCGGTGGGAAGAGGAAAAGAAAGGCATCGGGAAGAGCCGCGAGGTCAAGGAGAAGATCGAACGTGCCATCTCGGAGATGCAGCGGGCCGAGAGGGAAGGGAACCTCGGTCGGGCGTCGGAGCTCAAGTACGGCGTCATTCCGGAGCTTCAGCGGGAGGCGGAGGCGCTGGCGTTCAAGGGATCCGACGATTCGGAAGGGCGCCTCTTGAAGGAGGAGGTGGACGAAGAGGACATTGCCCAGATCGTGTCGCGCTGGACCGGAATTCCGGTTTCGAGGCTGGTCGAGGGGGAAGTCGAGAAGCTCGTCCGGATGGAAGAACGGCTGGGGGAGCGGGTGGTGGGGCAGGACAACGCCGTACGGCTGGTTGCGAACGCCGTCCGGCGCGCCAAGTCGGGACTGAAAGACCCCCTGCGCCCCATCGGGTCCTTCCTGTTCATGGGCCCCACCGGAGTGGGGAAGACGGAGCTGGCCCGGGCCCTGGCGCAATTCCTGTTCGACGATGAGGCGGCGATGGTGCGACTCGACATGTCCGAATACATGGAAAAGCACTCCGTCGCGCGGATGATCGGGGCGCCGCCCGGATACGTAGGATATGAGGAAGGCGGGGCTCTGACCGAGGCAGTGCGGCGGAAACCGTACACCGTGATACTCTTCGACGAGGTGGAAAAAGCGCATCCTGACGTGTTTCACATCCTCCTGCAGGTCCTCGAGGACGGTCGCCTTACCGACGGGAAGGGACGGACCGTCGATTTCCGCAACGCCGTTGTGATCCTCACCTCGAACATCGGCTCCCACTGGATCCAGGAACTCTCCGGGAAAGGGGAGGATGCCGTCCGGGGGAAGGTCATGGAGGAGCTTCGCCGGGAATTCCGGCCCGAATTTTTGAACCGCCTCGACGAAATCGTCCTGTTCCGTTCCCTCGGAAGGGAGGATCTTGCGAGGATCATCGCGATCATGCTCCGGGAGCTTAACGCGCGGCTCGCCGACAGGAGGATCTCGGTAACGCTTACCGATTCCGCCCGGGAGAGGCTCGCGACGATCGGCTACGATCCCACGTACGGGGCAAGGCCGTTGCGTCGTGCAATCCAGAAGCACCTCCAGGACCCCCTGGCCCTCCATATCCTCAAGGGGGAATATCGTGAGGGGGATTCAATCGTTGTGGACGTGGACGGAAATTCCGGGTTTTCCTTCCGAAAATCCGAGTAGGGGCATGTCGATCGAGGGTGACTTGACAAACGGGGTTTTGGAGGGTAAAGTGGGTTAAAAACACTGTTTGAAATGGGCAAAGTGTGAGCGCAACCTTGGCAGTTTCTTTCCTCGCCCCGGCCAAATTAAACATCTCCCTCCGGGTTTTCGGCAAACGTCCCGACGGGCTCCACCAGATACGTTCGGTCATGGTTCCGGTCTCCCTCTACGACGAGGTTATCGTGGAACAGGTCTCCGCGGGCATCTCCGTGGAGATGGACGACCCCATGGTCCCGGGCGACGAACGGAACAGTTGCCACAGGGCAGCGGTTGCTTTCCGCGACTGGGCGGGTGTCCCGGAGGGGGTCCGGGTTCGGGTCCGCAAGACCATCCCCGTGCAGGCGGGGCTGGGTGGCGGCAGTTCCGACGCCGCCGCTACGCTGAAGGGGCTGATCGCCCTGACCGGGAAGTCTCCTCTCCCGAAGACCCTCCTGTCTCTCGCGGCAGCCGTCGGGGCGGACGTTCCGTTCTTTATGCTGGGCATGCCCGCTCTCGTGGAAGGATCCGGAGATCTGCTGACCCCGGTGGAATGGAAGGTTCCCTTCTTTGCCGTGATCGTCATGCCTCCGTTCGGGCTGCCGACGCGGGAAGGGTATGAAAGACTTTGCCGGGAGGCGGACGATTCTCCCGGGAGGGAGGATCCTCCATCCTTCCGGGAATGGGAGGATCTCGTGGTGGCCGTGGGGAACGACTTCGAGAGCGCCTGGGAACACGACCGGCGGGAGATCCCGGCCATCAAGAGGGAGCTGAGGGAGGCGGGGGCGGAAGCTGCCGCCCTCACCGGGAGCGGCTCCGCGGTGTTCGGGCTGTTCCAAAGCGAGAAGGATGCGCAACGGGCGAAAAACGCAATGGAGAACGGGAAGGGGCGAAGATTCTTCATCGTCCGCAACGTTTGACGACCCGGAAGGAGGGGGGAGATGCAGCTCACCGAGGTGAAGGTTTATCCCGTGACCGACGACGAGAAACTGAAGGGATACGCCACGATTGTCTTCGACGCCTGCTTCGTTGTCCGGGATCTTAAGATCATCAACGGCAACAGCGGGCTGTTCGTCGCGATGCCCAGCAAGAAGAAGAAGGACGGCACATACCGCGACACGGCGCACCCGTTGAACAACGAGACTCGCCAGATGATCGAGGGGGCGGTTCTGGGGGAATACGAGAGCGAAATCCGCAGGCTTGACGGTATCGCCCTGGCCCGTTAACATTTCCACGGACCGGATCTTCCTTTCCGCAGGGGGGCGGCCTGGCCGGCAGGCGGGGTTTCGTGCGGGATTCGGAGCGGGGGAAGAGGGTCCGCGGACCTCGCGCTGGGAGGTCGTCTAACGGCAGGACAGGGGCCTTTGGAGCCTCTAATGAAGGTTCGACCCCTTCCCTCCCAGCCAGTTTCCGTTTTCCCCTTGCCAAGGGACAACCAATCGGTATAATGTCTTTTTCTTTACTCATCGGATGATTTTCCGAGCAGGGGAATGGTTTGACCAGGCTCAAGTTGTTTGCGGGCAATGCGAATGCCGATCTGGCCAGGGAGATCTGCGCTTTTCTCTCCGTCCCGTTGGGAGCCGCATTGGTGAAGCGGTTCAGCGACGGGGAGATCAACGTCGACATCGGGGAGAATGTCCGGGGGGCGGACGTCTTTATCGTGCAGCCGACCTGTCCCCCGGTGAACGACCATCTGGTCGAACTCCTCGTCCTCATGGACGCGCTGAAGCGCTCCTCCGCCAAGCGGGTAACGGCGGTCATCCCCTATTACGGGTATGCGAGGCAGGACCGGAAAGTGCTCCCCCGCGCGCCGATCACCGCCAAGCTCGTGGCGGACCTGCTGACGGCAGCAGGCGTTTCCCGGGTTCTTACGGTGGACCTGCACGCGGGTCAGATCCAGGGATTCTTCAATATTCCCGTTGACCACCTGTACGCCGCACCCGTGATGCTCGAATACATCAAGGCGAACTGGGGCAACGAAATCGTGTTCGTATCTCCCGACGCGGGGGGAGTGGAGCGGGCACGGGCCTTCGCCAAGCGGCTGAACGCCACGCTGGCGATCATCGACAAGCGGCGGGCGGGGCCCAACGAGTCCAAGGTGATGAACATCATCGGCGACGTCGAGGGAAAGACGGCCGTTATCCTCGACGATATGGTGGACACGGGCGGGACGATGGTCCAGGGAGCCGACGCGTTGCGTGAGAGCGGGTCGAAGCGGGTCTTCGCCTGCGCGACCCACCCCGTTCTGTCGGGACCGGCGATCGAGCGTCTGGAGAAGTCCACGATCGAGCAGCTCGTGGTCACCAACACGATCCCTCTGGGGGAGAAAGCGGAGTGCACGAAGATCCGGGTCCTCTCGGTGGCGGGGCTTCTCGGGGAGGCCATCAAGCGGATCCATTTCAACGATTCCGTAAGTTCGCTCTTTGTGTAGCGGGAGGATGACGATATGGCTATGATGGAGTTGACGGCGGTTTGCCGCCACGGGTCCGGGAAAGAAGGTGCCCGGAAACTGCTGTCCCTGGGAAAGATCCCGGGGGTCATGTACGGAAAGGGTCGGGAAAGCCGTTCCGTCGAGTTCGATCGCCGGGACCTGGAGAAGTTTCTGGGCGTCGCCCGCCGGGGGACCGTCATCGTCCGCCTGAACGTTAAGGAGGATGCCGAGACGAAGGAGGCATACGCGGTCCTCAAGGAGGTCCAGACAAATCCCCGGACGGACCGTGTAATCCATGTCGATTTCTACGAGGTCGCTTTCGGAAAGAAGTTCCGCATCGAGGTGCCCATCCGGGTCAAGGGGAAGGCGGCGGGGCTCGAGCAGGGGGGTATCGTCGAGCAGGTGACCCGTACCCTCGAGGTCGAATGCCTCCCGATAAACGTGCCGGAGTTTCTGGAAATGGACGTGACGGCGCTCGGGATCGGCGACTCGCTCCACCTGAAGGACCTGATTCTCCCCGAGGGCGTGCAGCCGGTGGAAAAGGACATGGCGGCCACCATCGTCTCCGTCCACGCACCGAGAATCGAGGAGGTGGTGAGCGTGGTGCCCGAGGAGGAAGAGGCGGCGGTGGCCACAGCGGAAGGCGCCAGTGTGGCGGAACCTGAGGAAAAGGAGAAGTAACCGCTCCCCGTCTCGTCTTGTGTTCGGACTCGGGAACCCCGGCCGCCGCTACGCGGGAACGTTTCACAACGCGGGGTTCATGGCGGTCGATCTCCTGGCGGTTTCCCTCGGCATCCGGCTTAAGGCTTCCGGGGAGGTCGAGTACGGTGTGGGGCCGCTGGACGGGGAGTGGGTTCTCCTCGGCAGGCCGAGGACGTACATGAACCTCAGCGGAAGGGCCGTGGCCCCCCTATACGAAAGGTTTGCGGGGGTTCCCGAAGACCTGCTGGTACTTCACGACGATCTCGACCTGGCCCTTGGCGTGGTGAGACTGAAACGGGGCGGCGGGACGGGAGGGCACAACGGGCTCCGTTCGCTGCAGGAGGAACTCGGAACCCGGGAGTTCCTGCGAGTCCGGATCGGGATCGGCCGTCCCCCGGAAGGGGTCGACCCGGCGGATTTTGTTCTCCGGCCGGTTCCCGGGGAATTGCGGGACCGGTTCCACGAAGGTGTTTCGTCCACTGCGGAAGCTGTCGGGGACATCTTCCGGGAAGGGTTTGACAGGGCGATGACGCGCTGGAATGCGCGGCACGCGTAAACTCCCTCCCCGAAAGCGGAAGGGACCATACTCCTTGCTCCCGGCGGCCAAGACCGGGGGCTCGATAAGCCGAAAGGAGGCTTTCGCACGATGACGAAGTACGAGTCTGCCATCCTGTTCGATCCGGAACTTCCCGAGGAGCGTCGCAAGGAATTTCTGGCCAAGATCGAGGGGATCATCACCTCGTTCGAGGGGGAAATCCTCAAACAGGACGACTGGGGAATCCGGAAACTTGCCTACCATATCCACAAGAAGCAAAATGCGTACTATACCTTTCTGATCTACTCCGGGAAGCAGGGCGTGGTCGAGGAGGTAGAACGCAACATCAAGATTTTCGACGGCGTGATGCGCCACATGACGTCCCGCGTGGATTTCGAGGTCAAGCCGGCTGCGGCGGCGCCGGTCCCGGAGGAAGCACCCTCCGGCGCGGAGAACGGCGGGGAGTCTCCCGAAACCCCCCTGCCCGCGGACGAGGCTCCCCCCGCGTAGGGGGAAGAGAGAAGCGATGGTTGCTTTCAACCGTGTGATCCTTGCCGGGAACCTGGTCCGGGACCCGGAGATCCGGTATCTCCCCTCCGGACTGTCGGTGACCAGTTTTTCCATTGCGGTCAACTCCCGCTACCGCTCGAACAACGAGCTCAAGGAGGAGGTTTCCTTTTTCGACGTCGTCGTCTTCGGGAAACTGGGGGAAACCTGTGCGGAGTATCTTTCCAAAGGGCGGCCGGTGCTCGTGGAAGGCCGTCTGCGACAGCGACGCTGGGAAACGGAAGGGACCAAGAGGAGCAAGATCGAGGTGGTGGCGGGGGGTGTCCAGTTCCTGGGGGGAGGGCCAAAGAGCGGGGGGGCTGTCGAAGGCGACCAGGGCGGGCAGCCGACCGACGCCCAGGAAGACGACATTCCGTTTTAACGAGTAACCATACCAGGAGGCGAAAGGAAAACGATGAGCACCCCGATGAAACCGAGGTCCGGCCCGGGAAGACCCGGAGGCGGACCGAGAAGGCGGTACGTCCGGAAGAAGTTCTGCCGGTTCTGCGCGGAGAAGGACCTTAAGATCGATTACAAGAACGTGTACCTGCTCAAGCACTTCATCTCCGAACGGGGCAAGATCGTTCCCCGGAGGATTTCGGGGACATGCGCGACGCACCAGCGCAAGCTGACGGTGGAGATCAAGAAGGCACGCATCGTGGCGCTGGTACCGTTCACGGCAACCCAGGTAAGGTAGGGGGGAACCGATGAAAGTAATCCTGCGGGAGGACATCGAAAGCCTCGGGAGGGCCGGCGACATCGTCAAGGTCGCCGACGGGTACGGGCGAAATTATCTCATTCCGAAACGTCTGGCCGTCCAGGCCGACGTGCGAAACGTTCGTGCGCTCGAGCACGACCGCCGGGTCATCGAGGCCCGCGCGAAAAAAACCCGCAAGAGCGCCGAGGAACTGGGCGCGAAGCTGTCCACCCTTTCCCTCACCATCCCGGCCAAGGCGGGGGAGGAGGGGAAGCTCTTCGGGGCGGTGACTTCGCGCGACATCGCCGAGGCTCTCGACAGTGCAGGGGTAACGGTCGACCGAAAGCTGGTGCTCTTGGCCGAGCCGATCAAGCAGGTCGGAGAGTACAAGGTGAAAGTGAAGGCGGGGACGGACATCGCTCCCGAGATTTCCGTCAGCGTGGTGGCGGAATAGCGGCCATCCTCCGGGGAAGGAGGTCGACATGAGCGGTCCGCGGGTTACGACGCACGGAGCGGCGGAAACTCCTCTCCTGAAGGTTCCTCCCCACAGTCTCGAGGCCGAACAGGCCGTGCTCGCCTCTGTCCTGCTGAACAACGACCTGATGAACGACGTGGTCGAGATCCTGCGTCCGGACGATTTCTACCAGGGCGCCCACAGGACGCTCTTTTCCACGATGGTGGATCTCTACGAGCGGGGCCGCGCGATCGACCAGCTGACGCTTTCCGAGGCCCTCAACACCCGCGGCGTGGCAGGCGAAGTGGGGGGGCTGTCCTACCTCTCCGAACTCATCCACAACATTCCCAGCACCGCAAACGTCGCCGATTACGCACGGCTGGTCAAGGAGAGAGCGATTCTCCGGAAGATGATCGTCGTGGCCCAGCAGATCACGAATTCCGCGTTCCAGGGCGTGGGCGAGGTCGACGACTTCCTCGACAAGACCGAGCAGGCGATCTTCTCGATCGCCGAGGAGAAAATCAAGCCCTCCTACTACTCGATGGCCGAGATGGGGAAGGAGGCGATGCGGGAGATCGAGAAGCTCTACGAGAAGAAAGAGCTGATCACCGGGGTCTCCTCCGGCTTTCGCGATCTGGACCGGCTGACGGCGGGGTTCCAGAAGTCCGACATGATTGTCGTCGCGGGCCGTCCCGGCATGGGGAAGACGGCCTTTTCCCTGAACGTCGCCCTCCATGCCGCTCTTCGCAACGGATTGCCGGTCGCGATCTTCTCGCTGGAGATGAGCCGCCAGCAGCTTGCCCTGCGGATGATCTGCTCGGAGGCGCGAGTCAACTTCCAGCGGCTACGGACGGGGTACCTTGCCCAGGACGAGATCAACCGGATCGTCGCCGCCGTGGGAAAGCTCTCCGAGGCGCAGATCTACTGCGACGATTCCGGGGTGCTGAACGCCCTCGAGATGCGGGCGAAGGCGCGCCGCCTGAAAAAGGACAAGAACATCGGGATGGTCATCATCGACTACCTCCAGCTCATGCGGGGGGTAACGTCGCGGGGAAGCGCGGATAACCGCGTGCAGGAGATCTCGGAAATCTCCCGCTCGCTCAAGGCCCTGGCGAAGGAGATCAACGTCCCGGTCATCGCCATCTCCCAGCTCAACCGCGGCCTGGAAAGACGCGACGACAAGCGCCCCCAGATGTCCGATCTTCGGGAGTCGGGAGCGATCGAGCAGGACGCCGACCTGATCCTTTTCATCTATCGCGAGGAGATGTACAGCAAGGGGGAAGTCCCCGATGACAAGAAGGGGGTCGCCGAGGTCATCATCGGGAAGCAGCGCAACGGCCCCATGGGAAAGGTCGATCTCACCTTCCTGAGCCAGTACACCCGTTTCGAGGACATGTCGAGGGACTACGAGTAGGCTTCCCTGCTTCGTCCCCCGGGAGTCCGGACGGGCCGGGTGTCTACCTCGCGCGCCGGCGGGAGTTCCCGGAGGGGAAGAAGGAGCTTCCGGGAGCGTAGAGGGTCCACCGCCCCTCGGCGGAGGCGAACCCCTCCTCGACGTGCCTTGCCAATATCGACTTCGCGATCCTCACCGCCTCCGGGAGGGGGTCCCCGGCCGCGAGCCGCGCGGCGATGCCGGCCGCCAGGGTGCATCCGGTCCCGTGGGGGTTGCGGCGGGGGAATCTGCGATCCGGCGGAAGCAGCGTGACCGTTCCTCCTTCAAAAAGGATGTCCACGCCGCGTTTCCCCGGCCAGGGGAAATGTCCTCCCTTCAGAACGACGGAGGCTCCCGAGGCGAGGGCGAGGTCCCGCACGGCAGCCACGGCATCCCGGAACCCCCCGACGCTCCGGGCAAGGATCTTCTCGATCTCCGGGAGGTTGGGCGTCAGGACCGTCGCCCGGGCCAGCAGGTTCCGATAGACGGGCAAGGCGTTTCCCGCGAGAAGAGGCATGCCGGAGGAGGACCGGAGCACCGGATCCAGGACGACCGGCAACCCCCGGTGTTCCCCGAGAAAGCGGAGCAGGCTTTCCGCGGCTGCTCGGGTCCCGACCATCCCGATCTTGACCGCACCGAGGCGGAAACTTTCCGCGGCCCGGGAGAGTGACCGCTCCAGGGCAGTCCGCGGGAGGGGGACGGTCCGGTCGAATGTGACGGTGGTCTGGATCGCGAGGCAGGATGGTACGGCGACGGCGTACCCGCCCGCCGCATGTATCGCCTTTGCGTCCATCAGAACGCCTGCTCCTCCGGTGGGGTCGAACCCCCCGAAGGCCAGGATCACCGGAGGCCTGTTTCCTCTTCCCATATCCGTTGGAACTCCCTGGCGCGCTCCCGGATATCGGGGCCGCCGAACAGGTCCGAGATCACCGCGAACCCGGATGCGCCCGCCCGGATCACCTCCCGGACGTTCTTCCGTGTGATCCCGGATATGGCGATGGCGGGGAGGGATACGGCCTCCGCCACCTCCGCGATGAGCTTCGGGCCCCGAGGCACGAGGGCGTCGTCCTTGGTCATCGTCCGGAAGACAGCCCCCACGCCGATGTAATCCGCGCCTTCCTGCTCCGCCCTGCGTGCTTCGACGACATTGTGCGTGGACGATCCGAGAAGAAACCCCGGCGGGGCCAGTTTCCGCGCCTCGGGGATCGGGAGATCGTCCTGCCCGAGATGACAGCCGTCCGCCTCCGCCATCAGCGCCACGTCGAGGCGGTCGTTGACGAGGAAGAGGGCTCCCGCATCCCTGCAGATACCGGCCAGCCTGCGTGCCCGGGAGAATACCGTCCGGGGGGAGGACAGCTTGTCCCGGTACTGGAGGATCCGGCATCCTCCCTCTATCGCTTCCGAAATCGCGATTTCCAGTGCTTCCCCGGTGTCCTTCGCGTTGATGGTGACGACGGCGGGGTCCAGAACTCCGTAGAGCCCTTCGATCCGGGGGGATGAGAAACCGGTCCGTTTTCCGCTCATCGGGACTTCTTCTTCCGGGGGAGAAGGGAGAGGGACGACAGTTTTTTCCGCAGGGTGTTCCGGTTGATCCCCAGGACCTGCGCGGCCTTCACCTGGTTCCCGCCGCATGCCTCCATGACGACCTTGATGAGCGGCTTCTCCATCTGGCGGAGAAAGTAGCCATGAAGATCGTCCTCGCCATCGATGGCATCCCCCAGGCGCCCCACGAACTCCCTGACCCGCTCCTCGATAACCTGCTCCAGCGGAGCGGTGGACAGGTCAAGCGCCCCGTCCGCCTTGGACAGCTCCCGCGCCACCTCTTCCCGTCGCAGGAGTTTTCCCGTGGAGAGAACGGCCAGCCTCTGGACGAAATTTTCCAGCTCCCGCACGTTTCCTTTCCAGGTATGGGCAGCGATCACCTCAAGCGCCTCTTTCGAGAACGAGCGGGGGGGGCGGGAAAGGATCGTGCAGTACTTCTGGAGGAAAAAATCGGCGAGAAGGGGGATATCCTCCCGCCTCTCGGAAAGGGGGGGCACGCGGATCGGGAAGACGTTCAGCCGGTCGAAGAGGTCCTCACGGAACCTGCCGTCCGCAACCATCCGCCGCAGGTCCCGGTTGGTCGCCGCGATGATGCGTCCCCGAAACAGCCGGTTCCGGCTTGCCCCAAGCCTCGGGAATTCCTTCTCCTGCAGCACGCGGAGAAGCTTCGCCTGGAGGTCGGTCGGGATGTCCCCGACCTCGTCAAGAAAAAGAGTTCCCCCCGAGGCGGCCTCCAGCTTCCCTTCCCGGGCCGTTTCCGCCCCCGTGAACGACCCCTTCTCGAAGCCGAACAACTCCGCCTCCTGCAGATCTTTCGGGATGGCGGAGGCGTTGACCGGCACGAAGGGTCCGTCGGGTGTCCCCAGCTCGTGGATGCATCGGGCGACGAGCTCTTTCCCCACGCCGCGCTCGCCCAGCAGCAGGACGGTGGCGTCGGAGTCCGCCACTTTTCCCACACCCAGGAATACGTCCAGGATGGCGCGGCTCCGCCCGACGATACGGGCCGACTTCCACTCCTCGAGGTCTTCCGTTCGGAACGGACGCTCGCGGGAGGTCGCCTCGTTCGACACTTCCCGCAGCAGGTTCTCGATATGGGCGATGTCGAACGGCTTGGTGATGAATTCCGCGGCCCCCGCGCGGGTGGAGCGGGCGGCGGCGTCCGGCCGTCGAACGGCTGTCATGATGAAGAACCGGGTCGGGGATTTCCTCGCCTGGACCTTCTCGAGGACCTCGATCCCTTCCATGGCGGGCATGCGGATGTCGATGAAGGCAGCGGCGTAGGTGTTCCGGGTCAGCAGGGAAAGCGCCTTTTCCCCGTCCTCCGCCAGGTCCGGAGTGAACCCCATCCCCGCGACCGTCTTCTTCAGGACCCAGCGGATGCTCTCGTCGTCGTCGGCTATGAGGACTTTGTTCACGGGCGTTTTTTCTTTCCTGTGGAGACTGGAAGGGATATTGTAACCGTCGTTCCCCTTCCTCGCACCGATTTTATTTCCAGCTTCCCGCCGTATCGGGAGATCGACTGTCTTGCCATCACGAGGCCGAGTCCCGTCCCCTTCGCCTTCGTCGTGTAGAACGGCAAAAACGCCCTTCGGGCCTCCTCCTCCGACATTCCGGTGCCGTCGTCCGTAATGAAGATGTCGACAAAGGAGTGCATTCTTCCCCTCGTCCGCCCCCACCGGTAGTTTACGTTCATCCGGGTGTTGATGCGCACGGTCCCCTTTCCCGGGATGGACTCCATGGCGTTCTTGAGAACGTTCACGATCGCCCGGAACACGGTGTCGGGGTGTCCGGACACGTCGGGGATGCTCGGATCGGCGATGAGCTCGAAACGGATCTCCTTTCCCTGGGCCCGCACGTCCGAGCGCATGAGCTCCTCGGCTTCCCGGAGGATCGAGTGGACGGGGAAGGGGCGGGCCGGCGGAGGGACCCTCCCCATCTCGAGCATTTTTTCCACGAGCCCGTTGATTCTCTCCGCCTCCCGAAGGATCAGACGGGTTCCCTCCCGGCGCTCCTCCTCGGGCGCCTCCCCCCGCAGCATCCATTGAGCCGCCCCCCGGATCCCGCCCAGTGGATTCTTGATCTCGTGGGCGATTCCGTAGGCAAGCGTCTGCATCTCCTCCGCGCTCCCGGAGGCCCTCTCCTCCTGCCCGACCAGGCTGAGGATCTCGGCGGGCTTGATCGAAAGCACCGCCCCGTTGGGATCTCCCGCGAGGCCGGGCATGGGGGACGCCCCGATGATGACCGTGACCGACGGGGGAGGCGGGTTGCCCGCCGCCTGCGCCCGCCGGGGGATCCTGAGCTCCACGTCGTATCCGGTGACGGCCGTGTTGTCCTCGATAGCCTTCCGGAGGATCCGTGCGGCGCCGGGGGATCCCCGGAAGATTGTCCGGTAATGTTTTCCGGTGAATGCCCGTGACGACCCGTGGAGAATCTCCTCGGCGGCCGGGTTCGCGTAGACGAGCCTTCCCGTCCCGTCGAATGCGAGGATCCCGATGTTTACGGATTCAAGCGTCTTCTGGAAGAGGTCGTTCAAAAGAATCTCGCTACGGCACGGCGGAAATCGTCGAGGGTTCCCACCCTCACGAGGTGGCCCCGAAACGCGGAAGCGCCCGGGATTCCCCGGCTGTACCAGGCAAGGTGCTTCCGCATATCGCGGATCCCGGCCTCTTCGTGGCGGCGGTGCATCTCCTCTCCGTGCCTCAGGATCAGCGCCCTGCGCGCTTCGGGAGAGGGGCCGGCCGGCGATGCCCCCGGCGTGCCGGGCCACGCGGCGGCGGCAATCTCTCCACGGATCGCGGAGAAGATCCAGGGGTTTCCCATGGCCGCCCGCCCGATCATCACCGCGTCGCACCCGGTTTCCGAAACCATGCGACAGGCGTCCTCCGGATGTCCCACGTCCCCGTTGCCGATCACGACCCGGTCGGGGAATTCCTTTTTCAACCGTGCGATCTGGCTCCAGTCGGCCCTGCCGGAAAACATCTGTCCCCGCGTCCGGGGATGGAGGGTGACGGCTGCGGCCCCCGCGTCAAAGACCTCCCTCGCCACCGCGAGATACGAGTCGGTTTGCGTGCCGAAGCCCGACCGGATCTTGACGGTGACGGGGATCTTCGCGGCATCGGAGGCGGCCCTTGCGATTTTTCCCGCGAGGCGGGGGTGGGAGAGCAGAGCCGCGCCCGCTCCGCCTGCCGTTACCCTGCGTACCGGACATCCCATATTGATGTCGACGAAGTCGAACCCGAGCCGATCGATCTCCGCGGCTGCTTCCCCCATCTCCTCAGGTACTGCGCCGAACAGTTGCGCGCCAATGGGGCGCTCCCCCTCACCGAACCGGAGATACCGCTCCGTCCTTCCGGGCTGCATCAGCAGCCCCTTGGCCGATATCATCTCCGTCACCGTCACGTCGGCTCCGTTTTCCCGACAGAGGAGCCGGAACGTGCTGTCCGTGATTCCGGCCAGGGGCGCGAGGATCAATTTTTTCCTGAAATCCATGATCTCCTACTATATCACCGCCGCCGGGAGCGGAAACCCCGTGTCCGCCCCGGCGGGAAGGCAAAAAAAACGGGGGTTTGCGCCCCCGACGATGTGATATCCTGAGTGCGAGCGTTGGTTAGGAAAGGCGATGGGGTTCGCCTTTAACCGCCCGTCCGGGCTGATGACCCCTGACCGCGGAGAGAGAATGCCCGGCCGGGGCGCTGCCATGACGGAGAAAGGGAAACGGTGCCCGCCGGGAGATCCCGGGGGGCGTTTTCGTTTTCCGGCGTCCGGCAGGAAGGAGAAGGGGTTTCCGGGCATCGTGGCGCACAATGTGATGATACGCGAGGAAAATCCGGAACGGCTCCTGGAGCGGCTCGTCGAGATCCGGGACCACTACCGTCTGCAAAGCCTCGATCCGCAGATCGAGGCATGCCGGCAGGGTCTCAGGCAGGACGGGATCATCGACGTCGCCGTACTGGGCCGGTTCAAGGCGGGGAAGAGTTCCTTCCTGAACTGTATCGTGGGGCAGGACGTCCTGCCAGTCGGAGCGATCCCCGTGACCTCCGTCCTCACGGTCCTTTGCTTCGGAGAACGGGAACAGGCACGCGTGCGGTTCGCGGACGGTGAGGAACAGGTCGTCCGCGTCGCCGAGCTGCCGGACTTCGTTACGGAAGAGAAAAACCCGGAGAACCGCAAGTCCGTTGTCCAGGTGACCGTGGACCTTCCCTCTCTGGGCCGGTATCCCAACACCCGGTTCCTCGACACGCCCGGCCTGGGAAGCGCCTTTCGCCACAACACGCAGGTGACGATGGAGTGGCTCCCCCGTGCCGCCGCGTCCCTGGTCGCCATCAGCGCGGACCAGCCGGTATCGGAGCAGGACATCTCCCTCCTGCGGGATCTGGCGCGGCACACCCCCCGGATCGTGATCCTCCTTACGAAGGTGGACCTGTTGAGCGAATCCGACCTTCTGGCCGTGACCCGGCACGTCCGGACCACCCTTGACAGGGAACTGGGGACGGAGTCTCCCGCTCTTTCCTTTTTCCTGCCGCTCCGGGGCGGACCGTTGGCGCGGGGAGATCGCGGATCGCCTGTTCGCGCCGCTGGCTTCCCGCAGCCGGGAGGAGAGGAAGGTCATCTTCACCCACAAGATGCGCACCCTGATGCAGGAACAGCTTCAGTACCTGCGGATCGCCCGGGAAGCCGCAAGCGCTAACGATTCCCTTCGGGAGAGCCTACGCGGGCGGATCCTGAACGAACGCGTGCAGCTCGCAAACGTCCTGGAAGAGGTCTCGCTGATCGCCGGCAAGTGCCGGGAGGACGCCCGGAAGAGGATCGAGGAGAGGATCCTTCGCCACCAGGGGATGCTTCTGCGGCAGACCCGGGAGAGACTTGCGGAGGAGATGCCTTCCTGGCGGGGAAACCTCTGGCGACTCACCCGCCGGTACGAGCAGTGGGCGCAGGACCACTTCGCCCGGGAGATTGCCGTCCTGTCCGATGCCGAGCAAGAGGGGTTCGGGAAGCTGCTTGCGGAGGTCCGGGACCGTATGGAACGCCTGGTGGAGGGGTTTCAGGGACGACTGGCGGAAAACGTGCGGGCCGTTCTCGGGATCGAACTCGACAGGTCCCCCGTGTCGCTGGGCGCAAGCGTCCCCCGCATGCCCGACACATCGTGCGGCAGGGTGTTCGACTCGCACTTCGACATCCTCTGGTTCCTGATCCCCACCACGGTGTTCGGACCGCTCATCCGGCGCCATTTCCTGCACCACGTCGGCTTCGAAGCCGAGAAGAACCTGTTCCGCCTGTCCGCTGCGTGGAGGGAAAGCACCGCCGCGGAGATCGCCCGCCTGGCCGGCCAGGCGGGGAAGGCCATCCGGAGCGAACTGTCCACCCTCGAGGCCCTCCTTGGACGGAAGACCGCCGAGTCCCCAGGGATTCTCGAAGTGATCGCGGAACTTACGGGCTACCTGGGAGTTTCTTCCTGAGAGGCGGGACGCCTCCTCTTTCCTCTTGACCTGCCCGGAAGTCCGTGCTATTTACAATCCGTTTTATCTCATCGTCCTGGGAAGCGAACGGACCTTCGGGGTTCGTGAAGCCATAATGGTTCCCGGCGGAATCTCGTCACATTTCATATCTTCCATACAGGGAGGGGTTATGGTCAGTCCTTTGCTCGTGATCGTATTCTCATGCGTTGTTCTTGTCTGGTTCCGGACATCGCGGGAACCGGGCAGGGACGGTACCGTTCCGCGGAACCGCATTTCGCCGAAACTGGCGTCCGCGGCGGTCCTCCTGTTCACCTTGCTTCTCGCTTCCGGCGCCATGGCAAGCGAAGCGGAGCTTAAGATCCCCGACCTGACCACCGTGTCGTTCCTCGGGATGACGGGGCACAACCTCCTGGTCTGGGGGCTTCTGGTCTGCTTTCTGGGGATGGTCTTCGGGTTCGTCCAGTACACGCAGATCCGGAACCTCCCCGTCCACCAGGCGATGCGCGAGATCTCGGAACTGATCTGGGAGACCTGCAAGACGTATCTCATCACCCAGGGGAAGTTCCTCGCCATCCTGTGGGCCTTCATCGCGGCGATCATGGTGGTCTATTTCGGCTTCCTGCTCCACTACGCGACCATCCAGGTCGTCATCATCATCGTCTTCAGCATCATCGGCATCCTGGGCAGCTACGGCGTGGCGTGGTTCGGCATCCGGATCAACACGTACGCCAACTCCCGGACCGCCTTCGCCGGCCTGCAGGGAAAGCCGTTCCCGACCATGGCGATCCCGCTGAAATCGGGGATGAGCGTCGGCATGATGCTGGTCAGCGTCGAGCTCGTCATGATGCTCTTCATCCTGCTCTACGTCCCGGGCGCCTACTCGGGGCCCTGCTTCATCGGCTTCGCGATCGGCGAGTCCCTTGGGGCGGCGGCACTGCGGATTGCCGGCGGGATCTTCACGAAGATCGCCGACATCGGCTCCGACCTCATGAAGATCGTCTTCAAGATCAAGGAGGACGACGTGCGCAACCCGGGAGTCATCGCCGACTGCACGGGCGACAACGCAGGGGACTCGGTGGGACCGACCGCCGACGGCTTCGAGACGTACGGTGTCACCGGCGTCGCCCTGATTGCCTTCATCGTCCTCGCGGTGCCCGATATGATCGTCCAGGTCCAGCTCCTCGTCTGGATCTTCGTGATGCGCATCGGGATGATCGTCACGAGCGCGCTCTCGTACTATGTCAACGGGGCGATCGCCAAGGCGAAGTACGGTGAGGCCGCAAAGTTCAACTTCGAGCACCCGCTGACCTCCCTGGTCTGGCTGACATCGCTGATCTCCATCGGGATGACCTTCGTGCTGTCGTACCTCCTGGTGCCGGAGCTTTCCGGAGACGGGACGCTGTGGTGGAAGCTCTCCGCGATCATCACCTGCGGCACGATCGCCGGGGCCCTGATCCCGGAGCTGGTCAAGATCTTCACCTCGACCAACTCGGGCCACGTGCGCGAAGTCCTCACTGCCTCGCGGGAGGGCGGCGCGTCACTGAACATCCTTTCCGGCTTCGTGGCGGGGAACTTCAGCGCCTACTGGTTGGGGATGGCGATCATTTTCCTGATGGCGATCGGGTACAGCGTCAGCACGATGGGCCTGGCGAGCATCATGGCGGCCCCGGCGATCTTCTCCTTCGGCCTGATCGCCTTCGGGTTCCTGGGGATGGGACCGGTCACCATCGCGGTGGATTCGTACGGCCCCGTGACGGACAACGCCCAGTCGGTGTACGAGCTTTCCACCATCGAGACGCTTCCGAATATCTCCGAAAACATCAAGAAGGAGTTCGGGTTCACACCCGACTTCGAGAACGCCAAGATGTACCTGGAGGAGAACGACGGGGCGGGCAACACGTTCAAGGCCACAGCGAAGCCGGTGCTGATCGGCACAGCCGTCGTCGGAGCCACGACGCTGATCTTCTCCATCATCCAGGTCCTCACCAGGATGTTCGGAGGACCGGCGGTGTCGGCCGGGCTGTCGATCCTCAACCCGGTCTTTTTGCTGGGGCTCATCACCGGCGGCACGACGATCTACTGGTTCACCGGCGCATCCATGCAGGCCGTCACCACGGGGGCCTACCGGGCCGTCGAGTTCATCAAGGCGAACATCAACCTGGACGAGGGCGCGGAGAAGGCCTCCGTGACCGACAGCAAGCGGGTGGTCGAGATCTGCACCCAGTACGCCCAGAAGGGGATGTGGAACATCTTCCTGGCCGTCTTCTTCTCCACGCTCGCCTTTGCCTGCGTCAACCATTACTTCTTCATCGGCTACCTGATCTCCATCGCCGTCTTCGGCCTGTTCCAGGCCATCTTCATGGCCAATGCCGGCGGCGCCTGGGACAACGCGAAAAAGCTCGTCGAGACCGAGCTCAACATGAAGGGGACCGACCTGCACGACGCCACCGTCGTCGGAGATACGGTGGGGGACCCCTTCAAGGACACCTCCTCGGTCGCCATGAACCCGATCATCAAGTTCACGACGCTGTTCGGTCTCCTGGCGGTCGAACTGGCGATCGAGCTTCCCGTGGCCACGAGCCGGATCGCGGCCGCGGCGTTTTTCGCCGTGGCGGTCGTCTTCGTCTGGCGGTCCTTCTACTCGATGCGGATCAAGACCGGGGGGGCGGAAGACGAGCAGCTGCCGGCCGATCCCGAAAAGGCCCGCGGGTAAGAGGCGGACGACCCGGCCGGGGATTTTGGATGCTCTGCCGGGATGCGCCATAGGATTTCTTCGGTAACGTCAGGATATAGGAGGGAACAACCGGAAGGGGCCCCCGCAAGGGGGCCCCTTTTTTCGTCTGGCGTATTATTGGGAGGGTACGTTTACTTGAGCGCTTCAGGGTTGATCGTCAACTTGGCCTGTTTCATGCGCTCGGCGAGGAACGCATCGACGGCGCCCATTCGTTTCCGCTCCGCAAGCCCCTGGATAAAGGAATCCTTTTCGGCTTTCCATTCCTCCGGTCCCACGGGCTGTTCCGCGACGAGAGCGATGGAGAGGAATTTCGCCCCGGCGGGGAAGATTTTGGGGATAACGGGAGATTTCGGGGAAAGACCGAGCAGCTCCTTTCGGATATCGCCCGCCGATGCGAGGACCCCGGGGAGGGATCCGGAAATCGGCGCGAAGAAGGGGGTGGTCGCGACGGCCAGGCCGGCCCGCGTGGCAATTCGTTTCAGGTCGGACGCCGTTTTGGCGTCCGCAAGGACGTTTTCGAGTTCCTCCCGTGCCGCGGCATTCCGTTTCTCCTTCTCGACGGAGGCGGCGACCCGGGTGCGCACATCCGACAAGGGCGGAATGCGGGAATTCTCCTTGGCGGTGACACGGAAAAGATAGTGCGTGTCGCCGACCGTCTTGACCGGACCGATCTCGCCTGCCATAAGAACCAGCGCCTCCTGGACGATCGCGGGGGGTACGTCGGTGCCCTTACCGTCGCTTGTCCAACCGGTCTCCCGTAGGGTGACGCCAAACGGCGCGCACGCCGCCTCCAGGTCCTGCGACTCCATCGCTTTCGCGTGCGCCTCATAGGCCCGGATGACCGCCGTGTCCCTGCCCTTCTCGAGTTTGAGCAACGTTATCACCCGGTCCCGGACCCGCTCCAGGGGAAGGCTTTCGGGAAACTTGATCTGATTGACGCGGACGATGGCGAAACCCTTCCCGGTGTCCACGGGACCGACGACGTCGTCCACCGGCGCGGAGAAGACGATGTCGGCAAGCTCGGGTTGCATCTCCCGTCGCGTGACCCAGGTTGCCCCTCCCTTGCCCCGCGACAGCTTCTTTGCGATCTCCTCGAACCGGGTTTTCCCCTTCCTTGCTTCCGCGACCACCTCCTCCGCCTTTTTTCGGGCCGCCTCCTTGGTGCCGGCCGTATAGGGGATGATCACGGGGTATGCCAGACGGGACTCCTCGGTCCGGAACATTTCGGTGTTTCCCTCGTAGAACGCCTGGATCTCCTCCTCGGAGGGATCTTCCTTGCGGGCGAACGTCTCCGGGGAAAACCCTGCAACGAGAAGCTTGACTCGGGCGGGGACCCGGTAGCTCTCCTTGGTCTGCTCGTATTTCGCCGCGATTTCGCCCTCCGTCGCGGAAGCGATTCCCCTGACCTTCGCCGGGTCGGAGGTGACCACGAGCAGCCGGATCTTCCGGAACGTCAGGTCGAAGAGGTCGTGCGCCTCGCTGTCGGAGACCCGGGCGGAGGCGGAGAACAGGCCCTCCAACTTCCGGATCGTGATCTCCTCCTTCTTGGAGGCCTCGTACTCGGCCGGGGAAACCCGGTTGTAGGAGAGAATGCTCTGGTACCGGTCCTCGCGGAACGTGCCATCGACCTGGAACGCCGGGGTCGACGCGATTTCCCGCTGCACCTCTTCGTTGGTCGCGGTAAGGCCCATCGCGGCCGCCTCGGCGAGCATCAGCTTCCGGCGGACGAGGCTGTCCAACGCCTGCTTGCGAAGGTTGAGCGTCTTGGCCATCTCCGGAGTGAACTCACTTCCGTAAACGTCGCGGTACGTTTTCTCCAGCCCCGCTTGTGCCTCGGATAGTTCCGCCATGGAGATTTTCTCCTCGCCGACGGTGGCGGCCACGTCGCGCCTGCTCTGGGAGTACGAACCCACTCCCCACCAGATGAAGGTGAGCGCGATGAAAGTGAGGATTCCCTTGATGGCCCAGGAGCCGGCGTTCCGGCGAAGCACGTCGAGCATGGCGGTGATTTCTCCCGTCGGGATGAATACGTCGGATAAAAACATTTTACTCTACTCCGCTTCTTCCGGGAAATGCAACCGGATCCGCCGCTTCCGTCCAAATGTTTGCAATGGGGGGATTGCCTTGCTAAGATACGGCGTTACCCGTGTGTCCCGGGACGGGAACGGGAATGCCGGAGGAAAACGATGCTCATCAACAGATTTCTCGGTCTGTTCTCGAACGACCTTGCGATCGACCTTGGAACGGCGACGACCCTTGTGTACGTCAAGGGCGAAGGCATCATCTGTTCGGAACCTTCGGCCGTGGCCGTGCACCGGGATCGCCGGGGCGCAAAGAAGGTCCTCGCCGTCGGGATCGAGGCGAAGCGGATGATCGGGCGGACGCCGGGGAACATCATCGCCATTCGCCCCATCAAGGACGGGGTGATCGCCGACTTCGAGGTGACCGAGGCGATGCTGCGATACTTCATCCGCAAGGCTCACAAGCACCGGACCCTTGTCCGCCCCCGGATCATCATCTGCGTGCCCTACGGGTGCACCGAGGTAGAGAGGCGCGCCGTCCGGGAGTCCGCGCAGAGCGCGGGGGCCCGGGAGGTTTACCTGATCGAGGAACCCCTGGCTGCGGCCATCGGCGCCGGCCTCCCGATCACGGAGCCTTCCGGAAACATGATCGTCGACATCGGGGGCGGGACAACCGAAGTCGCCGTGATCTCCCTGGGCGGGATCGTCCAGAGCTACTCTGTCCGCGTTGCCGGGGACAAGATGGACGAGGCGATCCTGCAGTACGTGAAACGGAAATACAATCTTCTCATCGGGGATCCCACCGCCGAATACATCAAGGTGACCATCGGAAACGCCTTCCCCGGCTACGAGGATACCGTCGAGGTGAAGGGGCTTGACATGGTGAGCGGCGTCCCTAAAGCGCTGATCCTGAGCTCCGATGAGGTGCGGGAGGCCCTTTCCGAAACCGTTCGGGTGATCGTGGACGCGGTTAAGGGGGTTTTCGAGGAGACCCCTCCGGAACTCGCCGGCGACATTTACGAGCGGGGAATCGTGCTGGCAGGCGGCGGTGCCCTTCTCCGGAACCTGGATGTCCTGCTCCGGGAAGAGACGGGGCTTCCGGTGACCGTCGCCGAAGATCCCCTGTCCTGCGTCGTGCTCGGGTCGGGGAAAGCCCTCGATGAACTGGACCTGCTCCGCCAGGTTGCCCTCCGATAAGCAGGGTTTGCGCGTAGTCCCCGCCGGGAAGATCGGCTGATGGTGGTGAATTTCCTGCGAAAGTGGTGGCGCATTCTTCTCGTGGTCGTCCTTCTGGCGGCCGCGATCCAGTTCTTCGTGCGTCCCCCCGGGCTTCCCCTGGGTCAGTTCGCCGGAGAGGTGGTAACCTCCCTGTTCCGCCCCGTCTACGAGTCGGTCGATTTCCTCCGGCAAAGGGTTTCCTCCGTGTGGTCGGGGTATATCGAGCTGGTGGACGCATCCCGGGAAAACGCGAAGCTCCGAAAGGAAGTGGCGGTGCTGCAAGAAAAGCTCAAGGAGAGCCGCGATTCGGTACTGGAGAACCGGCGCCTCGAGGAGCTGCTGCGATTCTCGAAGACCCAGAAGAAGCGGTTGGTCGGCGCCCGCGTCGTCGGGCACGACGTGTCCCCCTGGTTCCAGGGAATATTCATCGACAGCGGCACCGGGGAGGGACTGGAGACGGGGATGGCGGTTGTCACCCCCGCAGGCGCGATCGGGCGCATTCACCGGACCTACCCGGATCTTTCGGAAGTCCTCCTCCTGACGGACAGCCGCTTCGCCGCGGACGTGATCATCGAGCGCACGCGGGTCCGTGCGATCGCGGAGGGAATGGGGGGAAACCTCTGCCGGTTGAAGTACGTCTCCCAGACCCAGGACGTGGTCCCGGGAGACCGGATTCTCTTTTCGGGGTTCGACGGGAGCATGCCGAAGGGAACCCTGCTGGGCACCGTGGTAAGCGTGGACCGTCCCCGTGACGGGCTGTTCCTGAATATCCGTGTGGTGAGCGCGGTGAACATCCAGTCCGTGGAAGAAGTCCTTGTCGTACTGTCCCGTCCCGCGATTCCGTTTCGGGGAGGGAAACCGTGAGGCCCTTCCTCGTGCTCCTCGCGCTTTCGTTCGCCGGGTCGGCATTGAACGTGTGGCTGCTCTCGGGATTCCTCCCATGGTTTCTCCTGCCGGATTTTTCGTTCCTTGCGATTGTCTACTCCGGATTGTTCCTTTCCGGTCCGCTCGGGTTCCTCGTCGCCCTCCCTCCCGCGCTGTTCCGCGAGGTGACGATTTCCGGCCCGCCGGGCTCGTTTTTTCTCGCCTCGATGGCGGTCTATTTCGCCGCGAGCGAGATCGGCCGTCGTATCTTCCTCCGGGCCGAAATCTTCATTCTGCTGATCGTCGGAGGGCTGCTCGCGGCCGAGTCGATCTCCGTGGTCCTCCTGCTGGTCCTGGAGGGAGGGAACCCGTTCTCCTTTCTCTGGGGGGCGGAGGAGGCGGTCCGGGTCGCGTGGACATCGCTTCTCGCCGTCTTCCTCTTTATGGATCTCTCGGGGCGGTGGCAGCGGATACAGGAATGAAGGGAAGAATCCGAAAGCGGGAACAGGACCCCTGGATCGCATCGAGGGTCCGCATCCTTCAGGGCGTCGGTCTGGCCCTGTTTTTCCTGCTCCTGGGGCGCCTCTATTGGCTCCAGGTAGTGAAATACGAGGAATATCGGACACTTTCCGAGAACAACCGGATACGGATCCGGGTCGTACGGGCCCCCCGAGGCGCCATCCTCGACAGGAAAGGGGCCTTGATCGGCGTGACCGAGGGGTCCTACGATCTTATCGTCACCCCGGTGGACGTGGGGGACCTCGATGGGGAGCTTCAGCTCCTTTCGGAGGTGATGGAGTTCGATCCCGGGGAGATCCGCGAGAAGATTCTCAGGGCGAAGGAGGCGAACCCTTACCGGAGTATCACGGTTGCCCGCGACCTGCGGTTCGAACAGGTGTCGGTGGTCGAGTTCAACCGGGAAGCTCTTCCCGGGTTTTCCATCCTGGTGGAAGCGAAACGGAGCTATCCGTTCGGGCCGGAATTCGCCCATGTCCTGGGGTACGTTGGGGAAGCGAGCGAGAAGGAACTGGCGGCGGCGAAGGGGGAAGAGCTTTCGCTGGGGGACGTCGTGGGCAAGTACGGGCTCGAAAAATCGAGAGACGATGTTCTTCGCGGGGTAAACGGGGGGCGGCAGGTGGAGGTAGACGCCGCCGGCCGCGACAAGCGGCTGGTGAACGAAGTCCCGCCGCGGACCGGGGGATCCGTCCAGACCACGATCGACGCGGACATGCAGATGACGGCGTACAAGGCGATGGGGAACCGGGCAGGCGCCGTGATCGCGATGGTTCCGAAGACCGGAGATATTCTCGCCTTCGTTTCTGCGCCAGCGTTCGATCCGAACGCCTTCTCCCGGGGATTCCGGAACGAGGAATGGGCGCGGCTGCTTGCGGATCCGGGAACCCCCCTCCAGAACAAGGGCCTGCAGGGGACGTACGCGCCCGGATCCACGGTGAAGCCCTTTCTGGCGCTCACCGCGCTGGAGACGGGGATACAGACCCCGAAAGAGCTTGTCCGGTGCGAGGGGTCCCTCAAGTTCGGCGATCGGACGTTCCGCTGCTGGAAAAAGGGGGGGCACGGATGGGTGGACATGTACAAGGCCATCGTGCAGTCCTGCGACGTCTATTTCTACACCCTGGGTCTGAAGCTCGACCCGGACCATGTCGCCTCCCTGGAACGGGGCGTCGGCCTCGGTGTTCTGACCGGGTTGGAATTGCCGGGGGAGAAATCCGGCCTGGTTCCCGACACGTTCTGGAAGCGCGAGGTGATGAAGAGTCGGTGGCACAGTTACGAAAGTCTCCTTCTCGGCATCGGACAGGGCGCGATCCACGTCACTCCGCTTGGGATGTTGTCGGCCTATGCGGCGATCGCGACAGGCGGGAAGGTGATGCGCCCCCGCCTGGTGAGCCGGGTGGTCCGGATGGACGGTACATCGGAGGAGTTTCCTCCCGTCTTGCAGAGGGAGCTCCCGTGGGACCCCAACAACGTGGAGGTAATACGGCGCGCGCTGGCGGGGGTGGTCAACGATCACGGGACGGGAGGGGCAGCCCGACTGCCCGGGATCGTTGTCGGGGGGAAAACCGGGACGGCGCAGATAGTCACCGTCAAAGGGAAGATGATCAAAACCGAGGATCTTCCCTATGAAATACGGGACCACGCCTGGTTCGTAGGCTTTGCTCCTGTCCAGGATCCCGAGATCTGTGTCGTGGCGCTGGTGGAACACGGCGGGCACGGGGGATCGACGGCCGCCCCCCTGGTCAAGGCGGTGATGCAGGAGTTTTTCCGGTTGAAGCAGGACGCGGAGAAGAGGGGAGACCAATGAACGTCCGGAAAAAGTTCGTCCGGGTTGACTGGCCCGTTTTCTTCCTGGTCCTCGCCCTGTGCGGCGCGGGCCTTCTGAACGTGTACAGCGGGACGAGGGTCTTCCCGTCTTCCGGAATCCCCCTTTTCTACAAGCAGATGATCTGGATCCTGCTCGGGATGACCGTTTTTTTCCTTTTCTGCTTCCTCAGCGGAGGATTCATCGAGGAGATTGCCTGGTATGTCTTTTTTGCCGTTGTCGCCGTTCTCCTGGTGGTCCTCCTCGTCGGCAAGGTCCGGGGAGGTGCCCAGCGGTGGCTGTCACTCGGCATCTTCACCTTCCAGCCTTCGGAATTCGCCAAGATCGCCCTCATCCTCGCTCTCGCGAGCTACTTTTCCCGCCGGTACAGCTACGAAGGGATCGGGTTCCGCGACCTGGCGCCGGCGGTGGGGATCACGCTGATTCCGTTCCTGCTCGTGGCGTTGCAGCCCGATCTGGGGACCGCGGGGGTGTTTCTGATTATCCTCGCCGCCATGATGGTGATCGCCTGCGTCCGGGCCAAGGTGTTCTTGCTCGTGGGGGCAGCGGGAGCGGTGGCGGTTCCCGGTCTCTGGTTCCTGATGAAAAATTACCAGAAGCAGAGGGTGCTCACCTTCCTCGACCCCGGAAGGGATCCCCTGGGGGCCGGCTACCACGTCATCCAGTCCAAGATTGCCGTGGGATCGGGGGGACTGCTGGGGAAAGGGTATCTCCAGGGGACCCAGGGATCGCTCCGGTTTCTCCCCGAGCAGCATACCGACTTCGCTTTTGCCGTGTTCTCCGAGGAATGGGGTTTCGTCGGCTCGATGGTCCTGCTACTCCTATTTCTCGCGCTGGTCTACCGGATGTATTACCTCGCATCCCAGTCCCAGGACCGCTTTGCATCCTTCGCGTGCGGTGGACTTGCCTCCTATTTCCTCGCGCACATCGTGATCAATATTGCGATGGTGTGCGGTCTGTTCCCGGTGGTCGGGATACCTCTTCCGTTCGTCAGCTACGGCGGCTCCTCGATGCTCACGAACATGATGGCGCTGGGGATTCTCGCCAACCTTTCCCGGACGCGGTTCACTTTCCAGACGGGGGAGGAGAAGTCGATATCCGTCTGACTTCCTCCGCCAGCGAGTCGCGCAGGGAGGGGGAGTAGCCGGTCCAGCGTTTTTCGACCCTGCCGCTTTTGTCCAGGAGCAGGAGAGCGGGCACCTGGCCGACCCGGAGCTGCTTCCGGAACGGTCCGGGGAGCGCCTCAAGGGTCGTCACGGGGACCGGTGGCGAATCGGGCGGGGGGGACGTCCCGGCCGTCGTGGACTTGCGTGACAGGGGGGGAACTTCCCGGCTGCCCCCCGCCGTGTAGATCCTTTCCTGGTCGAAGCGGATCCGGTACACGTGAACGGATCCGGGAGGAAACGTCGAGGCGGCGGAACCGATGGCGTCCCATGCATCGCCGCACTGCGGGCACCAGGGGGAATCGAAAAAAACCAGGTGGACGGGTTCGGGCGACGGAGGAAGGGCCGCCGTCTCCTTCCCTCCTTCGGTGCGCAGTACCGGTTTCTCCGTGGGGAAGGGGATGGAACCGGTTGTGATGCTCTTCGCTCCGCACCCTGTGGAAAGGCAAAGAACCGCTGCGAGGAAGAGAGCTTTCGTCGCGTGCTTTCTTCCCCCCCTTGGGTCCCGTTTTCCGGTCAAATCAAAGGTTTTTCTGGATCAGCTGGATAATGTTGTTCTTGGGGTTGACTCCGACCATCTGCCCTTTGATCTGCCCCTCCTTGAACAGGATGAGGGTGGGGATCCCGCGTACACCGAACTGCGATGCGATGTCCGGGCTGTCGTCCACGTTCAGCTTGGCCACCCGCACCTTTCCCTCGAACTCCTTCGCCACCTCTTCGAGAATGGGCGCGATAACCCTGCACGGGCCGCACCAGGGAGCCCAGAAGTCGACAAGCACCGGGGTGGGGCCGGTATCGACCGTTGTCTTGAAATTGCCGCTGTTGAGTTCCACTATGTTTTCCGCCATCGTTACCTCCGTGCCCGTTCCCTCTCCCGCCGGCGCGCCGGGGAGATGCCGGTCGGCGGAAGGGGTTCCCCGGATCGCAGGGCCGGGCAATTTGATATGGCTACCTTCCCCGTTTTTCAAGCTCCTTCTTCAAGCAACGGTCCATCACCACGGGAATCCCCGCATCGACGAGCATCTTCCGGGCCTGCTCGTTTACGATGCCCTCCTGCATCCAGAAGAATTGCGCTCCGACCCGGATCGCCTCATCCGCGATCCCGGGCACATACTCCGATTTCCGGAACACGTTGACGAGGTCGACCTCGCCCGGAATTTCCGACAGGGATCCGTAGGACATCTCTCCCATCACCGTAAGTACGTTGGGGTTTACCGGAATGATCCGGTATCCCCTTTCCTGAAGATAGTGCGCCACGACGTGGCTCGGTCGACCGGTTTTATCCGAAAGTCCCACGACGGCTACGGTTTTTGACCCGTCCAGGATCGTATCGATCACGTCTTCCAAGAAATGCCTCTCGCCGGGAAAATCTAGATGCGATCCATGAAAATTTAGATGCGATCCATGCTACCTTGGTTCTTCCCCAAAAGGAAAGTGCGCACTTTCAGGTTCCTTGACACTCCCGGCGAAACGCGATTCAATTTTCTCTACCATTCCGGAGGGGATCCCGCGTGAAAGAAGCGATCGAAAAGATGCTGAAGGAGGGGGTGGAACTGCGCCTCCGGATGATCGAGACGATGACCGGCGACATCCTGGAGGCGGCGAAGACGATCGCGGAGGCCTTCAAGGCGGGGAAAAAGGTTCTTCTCTTCGGCAACGGGGGGAGCGCCGCGGACGCCCAGCACATCGCGGCCGAGTTCATGAACCGATTCCAGATCGAGCGGCCGCCTCTTCCCGCCATCGCCCTCACCACGGACACTTCCATTCTTACCAGCATATCGAACGATTACTCCTTCGACGATGTGTTCAGCAAGCAGATCAAGGCCCTGGGCAAGAAGGGGGATATCGCGTTCGGGATCAGCACGAGCGGGAACTCCCAGAACGTGCTCAAGGCGTTACGGGTGGCGAAAAGACAGGGGCTGATCACGATCGTGCTCGTGGGGGATGGGGGGAAGGCGGCCTCCCTCGCGGATATCGCTCTGTGCGTTCCCTCCAAGG
Source organism: uncultured delta proteobacterium (assembly GCA_963811025.1). GTDB lineage: Bacteria > Desulfobacterota > Deferrimicrobia > Deferrimicrobiales > Deferrimicrobiaceae > CSP1-8. Next base: position 84,256 of record CAWEPX010000028.1, on the reverse strand, counting down.
CTACCCCGAGGATCCAGGAGGCACACGTGGTGGTGGGACATGTCCTGTGCGAACTCACGGATACCTTGCTGTTCCGCGAGGTCGGGAAGCGATGAGGGAGCTCGATCTCTCCCGGCTCCGACGCACGTCCCTCCATTCCCGAAAAAGCAAGGTCTCCTTCCGCGGATTTGCGACCCCCGTCCGGAAAGGAATGTCCTTCGGCGCGTTTCTCGCCGGGCTCCCCGATTACCTGGCGGCGAAGGATTTCCGCGCGGTGGTCGACGCTGTGGTCCGGGCGAAACGTCGGGATGCGCCCGTCCTGCTCGGGATCGGGGCCCATTTCATCAAGGTGGGACTTTCCCCCCTTCTTCTGCAGGGGCTATCGAAACAAATTTTCGACGGGGTCGCGATGAACGGCGCGGGGGTGATTCACGACGTGGAGCTCGCCCTGGCCGGGAAGACATCGGAGGATGTGGAATCCCAGCTGGCGGACGGATCCTTCGGGATGGCCCGCGAAACAGCCCAGTTCATTCATTCCGCGCTGGTCTCCGGGTCCGGGGAAGGGCTTGGCTTCGGGGCAGCCGTCGGGAAGGCTCTTGCCATGTCCCGCGCTCCCCACCGAGGTCGTTCCCTTCTTGCCGGGGCGTGGAAACGGGGGGTGCCGGTGACCGTCCACGTCTGCATCGGCACGGACATTACGCACATGCACCCGGAGGCGGACGGCGCGTTGATGGGGGAGGCGTCGCTTCGGGATTTCCGCTCCTTCTGCGGACTGGTCGCACGTCTGCAGGGGGGGGTGTATCTGAACGTCGGGTCGGCCGTGGTCCTCCCGGAGGTCTTTCTCAAGGCCGTGTCGATCGTCCGGAACCTCGGGAAGCCCCTTTCCCGAATCACCACCGTGAACATGGATTTCCAGAAGCTGTACCGTCCGGACGTCAACGTCGTGTTGCGGCCCACCCGGAACGGCGGAAAAGGATTTCACCTGATCGGGCCCCACGAGATCCTCTTTCCCCTTCTCATGGCGGCGGTGGCGGAACGGATCGGCTGATCAGAGGGAAATCTCTTCCCCCGGGGCGAGGACGACGACCCGTGTCCCGGGGGCGGTTTTCTTCATCTCCGCGACGAAACGGTCCGCATTCGGTTCCAGGATCGGAAACGTTCCGAAGTGCATCGGGATGACCGTCTTCGCCTTAAGCAGTTCCGCCGCCTTCGCCGCCTGCCGGTAATCCATCGTGAAAACCGAACCGATCGGCAGGAGTGCCACGTCGATGGGATAGAGTTCGCCGAGGAGCGCCATGCCGGCGAAGATGCCCGTGTCCCCCGAGTGGTAAACGGTCAGGCCGGAGGGGGTCTGGATGACGTATCCCACGGGCGCGCCGAGCGTGCAGGAGTGTTTCGCCTCCGTCATGGTGAGAGAAAAGCCGTCGAGGACTACCGTGCCGCCCACGTTCATCCCGATCCCGCCGTGCAAAAGCTGGGACTCGGGGACCCCCTTCGCCTTCAGGTCGCCGATCAGTTCGAAAATCCCGACCACGAGGGCTCCGGTCTGGCGGGCAAGCGAGGCGGCATCGGCCGCGTGATCGAAGTGGTCGTGTGTGAGAAGCAGAAACTCCGCTTTCCTCACGTCCTCCGGCCCGGAGGGAGCGGTCGGGTTCCCCTGGAACCACGGGTCGACCAGGACGGTCTTTCCGGAGGGGTCCTGGAGGGAAAAACCGGAATGGCCGAACCAGCGGATCTTGACGCGTGGCATCGGGGGCCTCCTTTCCGAAGATGGGCGAATCGAGCGTTTTTATCCCTTATACAGGGGGGCGCGTCGGGACGTAAAGAAAGAAATGACGCCTTTCCCTTCTTCCGCCGCCGTGTAAGATAAAACCTGGACGGCGCATCGCGCCGAAGGGGAGTCATGGCCGGATCCAAACGCCGGGGAGGAAAGCCTCTGGTCCAGGTAGTGGTGCCCAACCGGGTCGATCTTGCGGGGGGAACACTCGACATTTTTCCGCTCTATCTTCTCGTTCCGGGGGCGATGACCGTCAATGCGGCGATCTGTGTCGCCAGCGTCGTTTCTGTCCATCCCGTTCGGGGGGCCTCCCGCCTGGTTTCCGATAATTTCTCCCGCCGGGCGGAAGCCCGTGACACGCACGGCTTTTCGACGAGAGGGGCATTAGGACTGGTCGCCAGGGCCCTGCGGCACTTCCCGCCACAGACCGGGATCGAGCTCCGGTTCCGGAACGAGGCCCCCGTCGGTTCCGGGATCGGGGCGTCATCCGCTCTTCTGATCGCCACCATGCTGGCGATGAGCTGCCACCTTGGAAGGCGGAAGGGCTGGAGGGAGCTCGCGCGGGTGGCGATGGAGATCGAGGCCGCCCATCTCCGCAACCTCACCGGATCCCAGGACCACATCGCCGCCCTGCGCGGCGGAATCCAGGGTATCCGCTACCTGCCGGGGCGGACGGAGGCGGAGAGGATCGCACCGAGGAGCCCTGCGGGGCGGAAGCTCGCGGCGCACGGGTTCCTGGCAAGCACGGGGAAGTCCCACTTCTCCGCGGGACTGAACTGGCGGATGATCCGGGGGGCGATCGACGGGAATCCCGAGGCCCTACGGAGATTCCACAAAATCGGGCAGGCTGCGCGGGATGCGTGGGAGGCCTTGTCCACGGGGGAAATCGACAGGATCGGGGGGGCCATCGCGAGGGAGTGGGCTATCCGAAGGACGATCGCGCAGGGCATCTCCCTGCGGTCGGTGGACGGACTGTTTTCCTCGCCCGAATTCCGCAGGCGGGTGTCCGGGGCGAAGCTTTGCGGTGCCGGAGGGGGAGGGATGGTGTTCGGTCTGCTCCGCGAGCCGGGGGACCGGGAAGCGATGGAGGAGGTCCTCAAGCACCGCGGCTTCTCCCCCTTTCCGTTCCGGATCTCCGCCGGGCCGCGCATAACGCGCGCGGGGGGAATCTTTGCCCGCTGAGCACTCTGCGGTCTGGGATGTCGTTATCGTCGGGGCGGGCCCTGCCGGACTTTTTGCCGCGCGGGCGCTGGCCGGGAGACTGCGCGTACTCGTACTTGAGGAGAAGGGCCGCACCGGCGGGGCCGGAGCGATGACCGACGGCAAACTGAACCTCTCCCCCCATATCGGTATCGACCTCTCCGAGCTGGGCATGTCGGAAGCCGAGGCCGAAGAGCGGATCGCTGTGATCGACGAGGTGTTTCTTGCGCACGGGGCCGACCGCACCCTTTATGGAGTGGACGCCTTGCGGATCGGGGGTTGGCTGGACCGGGTCTCCTGGGTGCGGCACAGGACCGCCAAGGGGCTTTGGGACATCACTCTCCTTCCCGCGAAGCAGAGGCACATGGGGACCGATCTTGCCTACCGCGTCGTCGCCCGGATGACCGACTCCCTCGCCGGGAAAGGGGTCGTCTTCTCGCTCCGGACGCGGATCACAGACATCCGGCCGCGTGACGACGGAAAGTTCCTCGTGCAAAGTCCGAAGGGGGAGTTCCTCTCCCGGTACGTATTGGCGGCCCCGGGCAGGGAGGGCGCCTACTGGTTCCGGGAGGTCGCCCGCGGGATCGGCGCAAGAACCCGGTACGGGGCCATCGACATCGGGTGCCGGGTCGAGGTGGCCCGCACCGTGTACGAAGAGATTACGCAGGTCCTGTACGACCCCAAGTTCCTGTTCGTCACCCCGACCCACGGCGACCGGACACGGACCTTCTGCACCAACCCGGGCGGAAGGGTCCGGGTTGAAATGAGGAACGGGTACCGGCTGGTAAACGGGGATGCGCTGAAGAAGAAAAAGATGCCGAACAGCAATTTCGCGATTCTCAACACCGTCTCGATGACCGAACCGATCCAGGACACGACGGAGATGGGGCGGAAGGTGATGGAGTTCGCCAACTTCTGGGGCGGTGGGGACAGCCTCGTCGTCCAGCGGTGGGGGGACCTTACGGAAGGGAGACGCTCCAAGGCCGAGACGTTCCACTCGTCCGCTCTCGGCTACGACAAGATGACTCCGAGCCTTCCCCTGGGGCCGGGCGTGACGCCGGGGGACATCTCCTATGCCTACCCCGGGCGCATCGTCGACAACCTGAGGGAGAGCCTGCTGCTTCTCGCGCGCGTCATTCCGGGAGTGGCGCACCCTTCCACGACGGTATACGTGCCGGAGATCAAATTCTACGACACGAAGTATGACACGGACAGCTTCCTCGAAACGAATGTCCCGAACCTATTCGTGGCCGGGGACGGCGTGGGAAAATCCCGGGGATCGTCGGCGCCGCGCTCAACGGCATCCTCGCCGGGGAGGGGATTCTGCGGAAGGAGGGGAAAGGTTAGCCCGCGTATCTCATCAGCCTCCTGCTGCGGCGGCGGATACGGGCATGCCTACTGCGTTGCGCTCCTTCGTGCTCCTCGACGTAGTGTCAACTACGTCTGCGGTGCCCGAAGTTCACGCGCCTTGTATCCACGCCCGTCTCCACCCCCTCGCGACGGAGCCCGGTGAGATATGCGGGCTAGGGTTTTGCGGGCCGGGAGGATCATCCCCCCACCACCAGGACGCCCGTTCCCTGGAGTCTATCCGCCTTGAGCATCTGGAGAGCATGGTTGGCCTCTTCGAGGGGGAAGAGGGTGACCTTCGGGCGGAGGGGGATCTCCACCGCCTCCTGTAGCAGGTCCTCCCCGTCCTGACGAGTATTGGCCGTGACGCTTCGGACGTTCTTCTCGTGGAACAGGCACTCCTCGTACTTCATCGCGGGGACATCGCTCATGTGGATGCCCGCGAGCGACAGGGTTCCCCCCTTTTTCAGATATTTCAGCGCCCGCGGAACCAGTTCCCCCGCAGGGGCGAACAGAATGGCCGAGTCGGCGCGCGCCGGCATCTCCTCCGGGTTCTCCCCCGCCCATAACGCCCCCATCCGTTTCGCGAGTGCCCGGTGCTCCTTCCCGCGAGTGCACACGAAGACGGAACACCCCCGGTGCAGCGCCAGCTGGATCACGATATGGGCGGACGACCCGAAGCCGTAAATCGCCAGCGTTCCCCCGCGGGGAAGATCGGCCCTCCGCAATGCGCGGAACCCGATGATCCCCGCGCATAAAAGCGGGGCGGCATCGGCATCCCGGAAGGCGGAAGGGAGGGGATAGGCGAACATCTCCGGCACGGTCGCGTACTCGGCGAATCCGCCGTCGCGGTGGTACCCCGTGAACCGCGGCCGTTCGCACAGGTTTTCCCTGCCCGCGGCGCAGTAGGGGCATTCCCCGCAGGTTCTCGCAAGCCACGCGATTCCTACACGGCTTCCGCGGGGAAACCGGCCCGCCCCGTCCCCGCAGGCGTCCACCGTCCCTACGATCTGATGGCCCGGAATCACGGGGGACCGGAGGGGGGGCAGATCTCCCTCGATGACGTGCAGATCCGTCCGGCAGATCCCGCAAGCGGAAATCTTCACCCGGATCTCACCGGCTTCGGGCGACGGGTCCGGAAGATCCGCCATGAGGAGGGGAGAGGTCTCGATCGGCCCTCTCTCCCGCAGCAACATCGCTTTCACGGGCGGAAATCCCCCGGGTCGAGGATGTGGTGCCCTGCCTCCTGGAGAGCCTTCCGGATCGGCCCCACGTTGAGGGTGGCGATACGGAAGAAGACGGCCCGCTTGTCCGGCTCGGTGTAGCCGGTGGTCAGGATGCTCGTGATATTCACGTGGAAGGATTTGATGATGGTCATGACCCCAACAAGGGAGCCCGGGATGTCGGGGACCACGACTTCCAGGCGGCTGCTGATCTCGCCTATCCCCAGCGCCTCGATGAACGCCTTGAGTACGTCCGTTCTCGTGATGATCCCGGCCACCTTGCCCTCGTCGTCCAGTACGGGGAGAGAGTTGACCCGGAAATCATGCAGCAGTGTGATCGCATCCTCGAGGGAATCGTTGACCGTGGCGGTAATCACCTTGCGGGTCATGACCTTTTCCACGAAGGTGCTCTCCAGCATCTTCTCCATCTCCTTCTCCGAAGAGCCGGGGAGGAGCCTCACCGGAAGCATAGCCTCCCGGATGTCACGGTCCGACACGACACCGATGAGCTTGTTGTCCTCGGCGGTAACCGGAAGCTGGCGAACATTCCGCCCGCGCATCAGGTGTCGGGCATCCTGCAGGGAAGCGGACGGGGAAATCACGACGACGTTGCGTTGCATCCTTCGGGTTACGAACATGGAACACTCCTCCGTATCGCCGGGTCAGTTCTTCTGGAGCTCCCGGATGTGGATTTCGGTGCAGCGCGCGAGGGACTCCCTTTCGTAACCGCCCTCCAGAACCGAGACGATCTTTCCTCCGCAGTGCTGGTTCGCCAGCGCGACGGCGAACTCCGAAAGGAATCGATATCCCTCTTCCGTGAGCTGCATGTCGGCCAGCGGGTCGTTGTGGTGCGCGTCGAAACCGGCGGACAGGATAAGGAATTCGGGGCGGAATCTTTCCGCTGCGGGAGCGAGCAGCTGCTCGAAGACCAGCCGGTACTCGTCGTCCCCCGCGCCGGGTGGCATCGGGGAGTTGAGGGTCGTCCCCTCTCCGGCCCCGCCTCCCGTCTCCCACCGTCGCCCCGTCCCGGGGTACAGGAACGCGGGGTTCTCGTGAATGCTGAAGTAGAACACCGACGGGTCCTCCCAGAAGATGTTCTGCGTGCCGTTCCCGTGGTGGACGTCCCAATCGATGATCATCACCCGGGAGATCCCGTGCAACGCCTGGAGGGATCGGGCGGCGATCGCAGCGTTGTTCAGGAGACAGAATCCCATTCCCTTGGCGCGTGAGGCGTGGTGCCCCGGCGGGCGCAAGGTGCAGAATGCCCTGTCCGCCTTCCCCGTAGCGACGGCGTCCGCTCCCGCGATGGCCCCCCCCGCCGAAAGGAGGGCGATCAGGTAGGAGTTCTTGTTCAGGTACGTGTCCTCGGAGTCGAGAGTGAGGTCCCCCCGGCGGCAGGCGGACTCCAGCGTTCGCAGATAGTCGGGGTCGTGTACGCGGAGTATATCGCCGTTGTCCGGATAGTCCGGGGTAACCGGCATCAACGTCTCGAAAAGTCCCACGTCCTCAAGACGCTTGTTGATTGCGTTCAGGCGGTCCGGGGATTCCGGATGCTCGAAAGGAGAGGCATGGAGCAGATAGTCCGGATGGTAGACATACGCGACGTTTTTCATCGGAACCCTGAAACATAATTTTATCACATCGGCTATATTAGTACTATGTGGACTCCCATGGGCTGGGCGCTGGCTGCGATATTGCTGGCTGCAGCGGGAGCTGCGGTGACCGCGCTTCGTTCCTCCCTTCTGATTGTCGGTGAGGAGGGACTGGCGGAAGACGCATCGGCGGGAGAAACACTTGCCCCCGATCTGCTCTCCGCCGTTCGCGACCCCCGCGTCCGTCACCCCTTCTCCCTCTGGGTCGCGGCGTCGGTCTGCAAGGCTCTTGCGGGACTTTGCGCGGGCGGGGCGGCCTTTTCCCTTTTCAGCCGCTTGCGGGGCTGGGCGGGGGCCGCATCGGCTGCCTGTTGGGTCCTTTTCTTCCTGCTTATGCTCTTCTGGCTGGAGAACCTCTCCACACGGGGTGCGATGTCCCACCCGAGGCGATTCCTGCGGCGCGGAGGAAAGGCGTCCCTGCATTTGCTGCGCGGGGCAGCTGCTCCCGCGAGGCTTCTGGACCGTCTTGGCAGACGTCTGTTCGGGGAGGGGTATGTCCCCGAGGCCCTCATGGACATACGTTTCGGATCGGAGGAAGGGATTCTCGACGTGATCGAGGAGGGGGCGGAGCACGGCACGATCGATCCCACGGAGGAGAGGATGATCGAGGGGGTCCTGCGATTCGGAGAGACGGTGGTGAACGAGGTGATGACCCCCTGGTCCGAGGTCGTTTGCCTGCGGAAGGGAACGGCGTACGCGGATGCGGCGGCCACCGTCGGGAACAGCGGCTTCTCGAGGTATCCCGTGCTGAGCCGGGACGGGGAGGACATCGCGGGAATTCTTTCCTCCCGGAGCTTCTTCCGGCCGGGGGGGGCCGAGAAATGGGAGCGGTTCATCGAAAAACCCGTATACGTGCCTGAATCGATGCGGGTGTCGGATCTGCTCCGCCAGTTCCAGAGGACGAGAGTTCACCTGGCCGTCGCCATCGACGAGCACGGCAAGCTGTGCGGCATCATAACGATCCACGATCTACTCGAGGAGATCGTGGGAAGGCTGGCGGGGGGATCGGATTTTCCCGAGGTACCGGAGTGGGAGAAGGACGGGGCGTTGTCGGTTCCTGCGACGACTCCGGTCCGGGTCCTCCGCGACGAGTACGGGATCGACATCCCCCTGGGGGATACCTACGAGACCGCGGGAGGGTTCGCGCTGGACTGTCTCCAGGGAGTCCCGGAGGGGGTGGTGACATTTCTTGCCTACGGGTACCGGGTGACGGTTGCGGAAACCGAGCAGTTCCGGATCAAGCGTCTCCGAATCGAGAAAACGGCACCTACCGGAACTCCGTGACCTCTTCCGGTGGTCTCCGGGGGGGTTTCGGGGGCGGCGAATCCGGGCTCCCCAAGGCGATCACCGCGAGGAGTTCCTCGGGGGGGCGGAGGGAGAGGGCGGATTCGAGTTCGGATTTGGCCACGAGGGGACCGGTCATCCAGCACGCGCCATACCCAAGGGAATGGGCCGCAAGAAGAAACTGGGTGACGGCCGAGGCGACGCTCTGCAGGCCCGCGTTCACATGGTAGCGCCGCATCCTATGCCTCTCCGGGTCTTTCTCCCGCAGTTGCCGGTCCGTCGCTGATTCGTACGGTTTACCGATGACACAGACCGCGGCGGGCGCCGCGGCGAAAAGGTTGTGGTAGTTTATCTTGTCCGGGGCGATCTCCTTCCCCGTGATACGGGAAAGGATTTCGTCCACGATCCCCTTCATCCGGGAGAGAAGGGCGGCGTCCTCCACGATGAGGAACCGGACGTTCTGGGCGTTTCCGGCGGTCGGTGCCCAGGTGGCTGCCTCTACCATCCTGAGAATCTTTGCCCGTGGAACCGGATCCTTGCGAAATTTCCGGATGCTTTGCCGCTCCTTCATGGCACTGAAAACGTCCATCCTCATGCTCCTCCTCGCGGAATGTTTGCGGACCGGCCGGGCGATCCCCGGCGGTCGGTATGTTGTCCTCTCAGGGGATTACAAGCAAAAGTTCGGTCACCCGGGTTCCGCTCGCCGCGTCCGCGAATACCCGTTCCCGGGGCAGGGAGTGGGTCTTGGTCAGAAGGGTCCGAATCTCTTCGGCCTTCGACTTTTCCCCTGCCGTGACGATGATCGCCGCCGTGGGAAACTCCGTTGCCGTATTTCCCACTTCCCGGACCACTTTCTTCCCCGCGCTGCTCACGCTGGATTTCCCCTTTCGGAACAGAACCGTGTCGGGCACCCGAACGACCATGGCGGGGCCTACCCGCGCCGACTCAATCCGGGAGGAAATGTCGGAAAACGTCTTTGCGAGCTCTGCGAACCGGAGGTCCCGGCGCCTCGCCTCCTGGAGGCGCTCCTCCTTGATGCGTTCGATCCGGCCAAGCAGGATGTCCCGCTCCCGCCTGAGGGTCTCCCTGTCGGCGGTTTCCGCAATGCGTTTTTCCAGGGCGGAAATAGTATCCTGCCGCTCGATGGCCTCCTTCTGCAGTCTCTCCCTTTCCATGTCGCATTGCTGGGCCATTGCGCCGAGTTCCTGGATCCTCTTTCCGGTCGCCTTCTCCTTTGCGAGCAGTTCCGATATAAGCTCTTCCCGCGTGATTCGCGTCCCCTCGTATTTCCCGGATATCGAGGCGAGCTCCTCCTTGACGTTTCCGAGATCCTCCTCGAGTTCCCGGTTCCGTGAGGAAAGGGCCGTGTTGCTCTTTTCCTCATCGGAGAGCTCTTTCCGGGTCGCCTCGTACCTCGCCTCGAGGGCGTTCTTCTCCTTGCTGGCGGAGGCCAGAGCATCCCGCAGCGAGTCGGCTTCCCTCGTCTTGGCTTCGTACTTGGATGCGGTGACGACGCAACCGCCTGTCCCCAGAGTGAACGCCACGATGGGGACAACCATCCAGAATCCCTTTATCCGCAACCCTTTTCCCGGGTAAAGCCTGTTTGTCCAGGGCATGAATCATTTTACTTTCCCCCCCCTTTTTTATAAAGTTCTAAATAAACCGGTTTCCCCGAACTACCCGGGGCGGTTTGTGGAAAGGCGGGCCGACGTGCGTGGTTCCCAGACCGAACTCCTCGACACATTCCTCAAGCTTGGCTATCTGTCCCCCGAATCGCTGAATAAACTCAAGACAAGCGGCACGAGGAAAGGGGTACCGGCGGTGGAAGCGGCGCTCGTTTCCGGCATCCTTGATCCCGCCGCAAAGGGGTGGGTCCTCGCGAATTCGCTGGGCATACCGTTCCTCGAAGTCGATCCGGATGCGTTGCCGCTTTCCCTCGGCGATATCCTTCCCGAGACGATAGCACGCGAGAACATGGCGGTTCCCGTGTTCCGGGAGGAAGGACGAGTCACGCTCGCGGTAGCCGACCCGTTCCGCCGGGAGGCGTTCTCCCGGATCGAGGAAATGACGGGACTGGTCGTAAGGCTTGTCGTATGTCCGGTCCACTCGATCACGCGCATCCTCGAACGTTTCTACCCCGAGGCTCTTCCGCTTTCCCTCGAGGAGGTGTCCGGCGGAGCGATCGACCGGCAGGAAGCCCAGGAGTGGCTTGCCCGGGGCCGGGTCAGGCGGCTGGCGGAGAAGGTCCTCCTTCACGCCGTCAAGACCGGGATTTCCACTGTCCGGATATCCCCCTCCGGCAGGAGCGTTGCGGTCTATGGAGACTCGGGGAGCCGGAAATCGCTCCTTCTCTCCTTTCCGCTGCGCTTCCGTGAGGCTCTCGTAAGCTCCTTCCTTGAACTGGCGGGGGTTTCCGGAAGCCGTGAGTCCGTGCTGGAAACCACCTTCCAGCTGGAAACGGCCACCGGGATCCGTGCCTTCCGGATCAATTTTCTGCGGGGCCTCTCCGGGGTCGAGGCGATCGTGAAGGTTCTGCCGGATCTCCGCTCGGCCATTTCACTGGATTCCATCGGGTTTCTCCCGGATCAGACCGAGGTTACCCGACGTTTTCTTTCGATGCGGGACGGTCTGTGCCTCGTTTCCTCCCCCGGAACCGAGGGTGTGGCGACCACGATCTTTGCGATGCTCAGGGAATCGTACCGGACGGGAAGTCGTGTCGTCACCGTCGAGGAGATCCATCGTTTCCGGAACGACGGGTACCTCCAGCTGGAACGAACGGAGGTCGAGAAGCGATTCGGGGGGAAGTGGGCGCGCCTCGCCGAGACGCTCGCACCCGACGCCCTGATGATCGAGTCCGTCACAGGGCCGAGTGAACTTCTTGATCTGGTCCACATCGCCAGGAGAGGCGTGCCCGTGTTCTGCGGCATGCAGGGGATAAACCTCGTCCAAACGCTACAGTCCCTGTTCTCCCTGGAGATCGATCCGTTTTTCCTTGTGCGCGTCGTGCGGCTCGTAATGCACCAGCGTCTTGTCAACCTCCTTTGCCCCGATTGCCGCCGGGCCGTGCCGGCCGTACCCTCGTTTCAACTCGCGGGGGAAAGTCACCGGGAAAGGCTCCGGATGATGGTCCGGGAGGTCACGTTCTACGTCCCGACCGGATGTTCCCGTTGCCACGAAACGGGGTTTTCCGGGAAAATGGCCCTGTTCGATCTGCTCCCGTTTGCCCCCGGCGTCCAGAACGCAATCCTTTCCGATACGCACGTGGATAAGAGGCTTGCGCGTATCGTCGAGGAGAATTCGCAGCCTGTTTTCTCCTCGGTGGAGGATCTATTGCGGCGGGGGATGGTGACATTCGAGGATGTCCTGCCGTTTTTCCGATAGGAACTGGAAGGAGACCGCGATGGGAAGTGCGACTACCCTTGCCTGCTCGGGCACCGGGGGAGGGGCATGAAAGAACGGACGCTGAACCGGATGTTTCTGAACCGGATCGAGGAAGGGGGGAATTCCGTCCGGTATCTCGTTCCGCACGAAGGGAAGTGGGATCCGATGACCTACCGGGAGGTCGGATCCGCAGTGCGGGAGATGGCGAGCGGGCTGATGGCCCTTGGCCTTTCCCGGGGCGACAAAGTGGCGATTCTTTCCGGCACGCGCGTGGAGTGGTGCCTTGCGGACATCGCCGTCATCCTCGGAGGTTTCGTCACGGTTCCGATCTACCCGTCCAGTCTTCCCGACCAGGCAGGGTACATCCTGAGGCATTCGGGAGCCCGCGTGGTCTTTGTGGAGGACGGGATGCAGTGGAACAAGGTCGCAGGTGTCTGGAAAGATCTCCCCTCCTTGTCCACGGTGGTTCTGTTCACCGGTCCTTCGGAAGGGAAGGAGAAAACGATCGACCTTCCGCATCTTCGCTCGAAGGGGATCGAATACGCCGCGGCCAACCCGGAGGATTTTTCCCGCCGCACGGAGGAGATCCGCCCCGAGGACGACCTGACGCTTATCTACACTTCCGGGACCACCGGCCCGCCGAAGGGGGTGGTGACCCGGCACAGCAACTACGTCTTCATCGTAACGTCCAGCCTCGAGGCTGTCGCCATCGGAAAGGGAGAAACATTTCTCCAGTTCCTCCCCCTGGCGCATTCCCTGGGCAGGCTTGAGCACTTCCTCACCTTCGACTCCATGGCGATTTCCGCGTTTGCCCGGGACATCCAGACGGTCGGGGAGGACCTTGCGCTGGTACGGCCCGAGATCATGGTGAGCGTCCCCCGCCTGTACGAAAAGTTCTATGCCAGGGTGCTCGCCAAGGTGGAGGAGGACGGGGGGCTGAAAAGGTTGATTTTCCACTGGGCGATCGGCATCGGGCGCGAGGTGTCCAGGTGCCGCCAGCACAAGGAAGCGGTCGGCGGGATCCTCGCCCTCAAGTTCGCCGTGGCGGACAGGCTCGTGTTCCGGAAAATCCGGGAACGCATGGGCGGCCGGTTCCGGTTCGCCATCTCCGGGGGCGCGCCCCTTTCGCCGGAGATCGCCGAGTTCCTGCATGCTCTGGGCGTATTGATCCTCGAAGGATACGGGCTTACGGAGGATTCCACCGTCACCGCGGTCAACCGGTACGACTCCTACAAATTCGGAACGGTGGGGAAGGCGCTTCCCGGCACTGAGATCCGGATCGCCTCCGACGGGGAGATCCTCGTGCGGGGCCCCCATGTGTGCAAGGAGTACTTCCGCGACCCGGAAGCGACACGGGAAGCGATCGACTCCGGGGGGTGGCTTCACACCGGCGACATCGGGGAACTGGACGAGGACGGGTTCCTGCGGATCACGGACAGGAAGAAGGACATCATCGTGACGTCGGGCGGGAAAAACGTCGCACCCCAGAACGTGGAGAACATGCTCAAGAACGACAAGTTCGTCAGCCAGGCCTTCGTCTACGGCGACCGGCGGAAGTATCTTACCGCTCTCCTCACCCTCTCCTGCGAGGATATCGTGAAGTGGGCGGAGCTGAACGACATCCCGGAGAGGGATCTTGTTCTTCTTTCCCGGAACCCGAGGGTGGAAGCGATGATGCGGTCGCGCGTCGACGGGATCAACCGCCAACTGGCTACTTTCGAGCAGGTAAAGAAGTTTGTCCTGCTCGGTGCCGACTTCACCCAGGAAACGGGGGAACTCACACCCACGCTCAAGGTGAAGCGAAAGGTGGTCATCAGGAAGTACGGGAACCTTCTGGATGCCCTGTACGAGAAAGACTGACGGAACCGTTGCCCACCTCGGTTTACGAAATCAACAGCATGCCGGAAAAGGAGCGCGAAACGCTTCTCTCCCCCCTCCTTCCGCGCCGTCTCCTGAAGATGTTCTCGATCGACCCGGAGACGTTCCGGAACGACGAGGGGAGCCGGTGCGTCAAGTTCGTGTGCCCCGAAAGAATGCCCTTTTTTCAGCTGGAGCTCCGGCGCGATCCGGGCGACCGGGATGCGGCGTATTTCCTCGACGTTTCCACCTCGGCGTACGGACAGATAGAGATCTCCTTCGTCATCGTGAACGACCCCGACGGCGAGAGATTCAACATCGACGTGGACGAGCACGGGCAGGACACCTATTTCGGGACGGCCCGCCGGAACATACCCGAGGAGATCCGGGCGATGAAGGCGGGCCTGGCCCCCGGACAGGTCCGGCGAGGGCTGAAGGCGATGAGGGAGATCGTCGGTGGCTGGGAGACGGTCTTCGGCGCCCTCGGGCACTCCTTCTTCTTCCTCGAGCCGCTGACCTACAACAGCGCGATCCTTTATGAAAGATCCGGCTTTTCGTACTTGCGCGGCGGTGAGAAGATGAGGGAGATCGACCGGGAGTTCCGCCTTGGCGGCGTTCTCCATGCCCGTCTCGACGGAAGCACGCCGTTCCGCCTGGCCGGCCAGGAGAGGACGGTGAGGGGAAGAAGCTGGGCGATCCACGACGGGATCCTGGACGAACCGTGGGAGAGCCCGAAAATGCACAAGACGATCGGGGTCTACGGGGGAGTTTCCACCTTTACGGGGGAGGGATATTGATGCTCCGGCGTATGGCAGTCGTCCTGTTGCTTCTCCTCATGGCCTCCGGTTCCCGGGGGGATGAGGCGGACCGGCCCAAGATTTTCCTCGAGAAGAAGATCTTCGCCGAATCCTCGGCAGGCAAGAAAAGCTTCTACGAGGTGCACACGGTCGCGAAAGGGGAGAGCCTGTGGAAGATCCTCCGGGAAAAGGCACCGCTCTTTCCCCAGGATTATCCCGCCCTGCTCCGTGCGTTCCGGCGTGCCAATCCCGAGGTGAAGGATCCGGGAAGGCTCCGCCCCGGCGAGGAGATCCTTGTCCCGGCCAGCGTCGGTATGAGGACCGCCCGCCTGGTGCAGACGGGAAGATCGGTCGCCTACCAGATCCGGAAGGGGGACACCCTCTCGGGAATCCTGACCTCCCGGGGAGTCGTGCGGAAGGACCTCTCCCGCTACCTGGCCGCCGTAGCGGAGATTAACCAATCCGTTCGCGACGTGAACGTGATCCGGGCCGGCAAGGCCATTCTGATCCCCACGGAAAAATACTTTGCGGAGGCTGTGGAAGTCGCCGAGGCGCCGCCTGCTCCCCCCGGACCCCTTGCCGCCGCTCCCGCTCCGGTTGCACCCGAGACGCCCCCTGTGACCGGGACGTCCGAGGTTGCGCTGACGCGGGACGTACCACAGGAGCCGGGCAGCACGGCGATGCAACCGGCGATACCAGAATCCCAGGTAGCGGTGCCCTCCCCGCCACCCGCCGACTCGGACGCCGTGATGACCGCGGGCAAGGCCGGGGAGCCGTCGATTTCCCCGCTCCCTCAACCGAAATCCCCCTACCGCGGTCTGCTATCGGACCTGGTTGTCGGGCTGGGGGAAAAGTGGGTAGACCGGGGGACGCTCTACCTTCCGATTCCGTCGGGCGGAGAGGTTGTGCTCAATCTGGAGGAGTACCCCGTCGTCCGCTTCTCGGGGGGAATCCATGCGCTGATCGATTTCCGGGGGGGTCTGCCGGAAGAGGTTCGCCGGGTGATTACGGAGACGTGGAAGAATTACCGCGTGGTCCCGATGGACGGGACACAAGGCGCGCTGGAAATGATCGGCCGTCTGCTGGACGCCTCCGGGTACTATTCCGTAAAGGAAGGATTCGCCCACCCTCCGGTCATCGGGGAGGATCTGTCGGTGACTCTCCCCGCCCGCTGGGTAATCCTTCGGACGAGCCAGAGCCTGTTGAACGGGGAGATCATCCTGATCAAGGAGGTTCCCGAAAAACCGGATCACGACCTCTCGATGGTCCTGCGATATGCCGAGCACGTCGGGATCCGGGTTCTGCCGTTTGCTTACGACCCTTCCGCGTACGAAGGGTTTCTCGTGGGGCTCGACCCGGTGCAGGAGGCGGGGGAGGTACGTCCCCTGGACCCGCTCCCGCAAAGCGGCCTCAAGGCGCTCGATTTCACACTCGAACTTCTGGGCATTCCGAACCAGGACGGGAAACGAATACGCATCGGCGGGAAAAACGAGTCCTTCCTCCTGACTGTCCAGCCGGAGAGGATTTTCGAGACGGGGAGGAAGCAGTTCGTCGTGGACACCGGGAGGATGTCTGCCTCCCTCCTGACCATCATGCGGAACTCGGGGTACAGCGTATTCACCGTAGGCGGGAACGAGCCCGGCAGGTCGGTCTTCCTGCGAGTTCTTGACGCCGCCGGGATTCCCTACGAGGAGAGAAAGGAGTACCTGCTTGCCGGAGGAAAGGAAAAGGGATTCGAGATTCGTGCGACCGGAACGTTTCTGACCTCCCGCGACTGGCTCGAGGGAAGAAAGATCCGGGAGGCGGTTCTTGTGCGGGGGAAGGTGGACTCCGCCACGAGAGAACTGATGAGGGGTATCGGAGTGGAAATTGTGGGGCGGTAGCCGTACGATGAGATGTGGGTGAGCGTTCATCGGCTTCCGGGGCAGCGGGGGTGGTAGCGTTGGGCAAGGATAGTCCGGGGGGCCGGCTACCCGAGAAAATGTCCATCTTTGGTCTGGCGAGTTTCCAGCCTCGTGTGGTTATTGTTCTGTTCGTCCTGACGCTTATCGTCGCCGTGGTGGGAATCCGTATTTCGCGGGATTCGGGGATTCGGCGAGTGAATGCTCTGGTGCGGGGTGCCCAGCGGGCTTTCGCAGTTCCGCAGAAGGAGAAGGCGGAACCCCGGGATCCCGGGAAAGTGGAGGCGCTCGTCAGGAAATGGACGGGTGCACCGATTGTCCTCCCCCGGGACGAGGAACTGTTTACGTACACCGGGGTCGCCCGGGAGAAGGTGGGGCGGAAGGTGGCGGCGGTCATTCGCCTGTCCTTCTCGGGGGAGCGCTACCTCCTTCTCGTCGTTCGCCGGGAGATGATCGGGAGGGCGGGATCCCCCGATTCCCTGTTTTCGCAATCCGATTTCCTCTCCGGGGAGAAGGACGGAATGGCCTACGTGTTCTGGGAGCGGGAGGGGGTATCGTATCTGGTTGTGACGGATGCCGACCTGGAGCGTGCGTTCGACCTGGTCAGGCGGTATTTCACCTGACGGGGGATGGACCGGCGGGACCGAAAGGAGGACACGGGATGATCGTTGCCAAAAGAATGATGCGGACCCCGGTGTTCCTGGACGAGGACGACTCGATGAAGACGGCGATGGACATCCTGAAGGACCGGGAGATCCGGCACCTCCCGGTGCTGAAGGGAGGGGAAAAGCTCGTGGGGATCCTGACCGAAACGGACATCAAGCAGGCCTCTCCCTCTACCGCCACGGCCCTCGAGATCCGAGAGGTGTACTACCTTCTCGACAAGATCAAGGTGAAGCAGATCATGACCAAGCGCCCGTACACGATTTCTCCCACCGCTCCCATCGAGGATGCGGCGATGGTCATGCGGAACAAGAAGATCGGATGCCTTCCCGTCATAGAGGAGGGGAGGCTCGTCGGCATCCTGACCGAGACTGACATCCTCGACGCGTTCATCGAGTCGATGGGTGTCCGCGGACCGGGGCACCGGATCGAACTGGCCCTGCCCACCAAGGGAGGGGCGCTCTTCGAATTGCTCAAACTCCTCAAGGACTTCGACGCGAACATCGTGTCCCTGGCGACCACTTCCTACGACGACCCGGAGAGGAAGGTCCTCATCCTGCGAATCGAGACGAAAAACTACAAGGTGCTCAAGACGGCACTCAGGAAGAGCGGGTATGATATTCTCTCTGCCGATTGACCGGGGTCAAGGAACCGGAGAGACGGGAAAGGCATCTTATTACAGTCAGGCAGTTACCGCCTGAAGGAGGTATTGCGGATGAGAACGGATGTGGAGATGGTGCTGGAAAAGATTCGCCCGGCCCTGCAGGCGGACGGGGGAGACGTGGAACTCGTCGACGTCGAAGGGGGCGTGGTGAAGGTGCGCCTGACCGGTGCGTGCGGAGGATGCCCTATGGCAACCGTAACGCTGAAAAACGGTATCGAGGCGCTGTTGAAAAAGGAGATTCCCTCGGTTGACCAGGTGATCTCCGTATAGTCCAAACACACAAGGAGGCGGAATGGCTTACAGGATCAATGAGGAATGCATCGCCTGCGGCGCATGCGTTCCGGAATGCCCTGAACAGTGCATCGCGGAGGGAGATCCCATCTATATCATCGATGCAGGCAAGTGCACGGACTGTGCGTCCTGCGCGGGGGTGTGCCCGACCGCGTCGTGCGTACCGGCCTGACCGGACGCGCGATCGATTCACGGTCACCGCGGCACGCCGGGTGAGCCCTGCACCGCGCTGACCGGGACGGGATACGGAAGAAGGGAAGCGGAAGAACACCTTTCCGCTTCCCTTCGTTTTTCCCCGTTGCGTTTCCCCGGGCCGTCGTGCTCTTTAGAGAAGCTTCCTCACCTCGCTGTCGAAGGCGTTACGGTCCAGGTACCCCACGTGAACGTTCCGGATCCTGCCGTCCTTCCCGATAAAGATGGTGGTCGGCAGGTAAGAGACACCTCCGTAAACCCTCGCGGTGGCGAGGTCCCCCAAGAGGATTCGGTACTCGATCCGGTGCGTCTTGACAAAGGCCGGAAGTTTCTCCCGGGGGTCCGTATCAAAGGAGATCCCCACGAGTTCGAATCCCCTGTCCCTGTACTTGTTGTAGACATCCACGAATCCCGGAATCTCCTCGACGCAGGGGGGACACCAGGTGGCGAAGAAGTTGATTACGGTCGGTTTTCCCAGAAAATGCGAGGAAACGACGACGTTTCCGTTTATGTCTCGCAAGGAGAAATCCGGTGCGGCCGATCCCTTGAGAGGGAGGAACCTCCCTTCCCCGCCGGTTTGTCTTCCGCGGTCGGTGTTCAAGTGAAGGAACAGGGCCACCGTGGACGCAAGGACCAGCAACCCGGCTAGCGCCAGGTAGGGTTTTTTCATCGGGGAACCTCCGCGAATCGCCACTGCCCCCCTTTCGCCCGGGGATTTATCGGGGGGTTGTGCACCGTGTTATTGTAGAGATATAAGGATGAAACGAAAAGTCTGCTGCTCTAATCGAAAAGCAGGGCAGCGGCAGGGACGGAATTCAAGGCAAATCCCGACCGGGAGGGACGCAAGATGGCAAAATGGACGATGGAGGAAGTGCTGCGCCTGGCGCTCCGGCATGAGATGGACAATTTTGGTGCGTACAATAAAGCCTCGCAAGAAACGGAGAATCCCGCAATCCGAGCGATGTTCAAGTTCCTGGCGGACGAGGAGAGGAATCACATCAAGCTCATCCGGGACAAGATGGCGGAATTCAAGGTGAAGGAGTAGGGAGAAACGACGTTGGCGAACATCTTCTTCGACCATATATCCACAACGCCCATCGACCCGCGCGTGCTCGAGGCGATGATGCCGTATTTCACCGAACGGTACGGGAACCCGTCGTCCCACATTCACGACCAGGGCCAGCAGGCGTTGAAAGCGATAGACGCCGCCCGGACGGAGGTGGCGGGACTGGTCAACGCGAAACCGGAGGCAATCGTCTTCACCTCCGGCGCAACCGAGGCGAACAACCTTGCCATAAAGGGAGCTGCGGAGGCGTGGGGCAGGAAGGGGAAGCATCTTGTGGCATCCGAGGTGGAGCACTTTTCCGTCCTGAATGCCCTCCTGCCTCTCCGCAACCGGGGATACGAGGTCACCACCGTGAAAGCCGACAGCGACGGAAAGGTCGACCCGGACGATGTCCGAAAAGCTATCCGGACCGACACGGTACTCGTCTCGGTGATGCACGCCAACTCGGAAATCGGAACCATCGAACCGATCGAAGAGATCGGTCGGATAGCCCGTGAACGGGAAGTCCTGTTTCACACGGATGCGACGGCGTCGGCGGGTCACATCCCGCTCGACGTTACGGCGGCAGGGGCGGACCTGGTGACGCTGTCTGCGCACAATTTCTACGGGCCCAAGGGAACCGGGGCTCTCGTGGTGCGGGAGGGAGTCAGGCTCGAATCCCAGATCGACGGCGGCTTCCAGGAAATGGGCTACCGCGCCGGGACGGAAAACGTCCCCGGAATCGTCGGGATGGGGCAGGCGGCGAAAATCGCCTCCGAAGAGATGGGGGAATGGTCTTTCCGCCTGCGTCGGTTGGAGAAAAGACTCCACGACGGCGTCGCCTCCTCGGTGGAGCATCTTCACTTCACCGGCCACCCCACCGACCGGCTCCCCGGCCACGTGAGCTTCTGGGTCGAATACGCGGAAGGGGAGTCCTTGCTGCTGTTCCTGGCCCTCCACGGCGTGATGGCCGCCTCGGGGTCTGCGTGCAGCTCGAACCTGAAAGGTCGGGACGAGGAGGACCTGGTAGCCTCCCATGTTCTTCGGGCGATCGGGGTCCCGAGCGACATCTGCACGGGGTCGATCACCTTCAGTATGGGGAAGGGGAACACGGAGCAGGATGTGGACCAGGTACTGTCCGTCCTGCCGGGGATCGTCCGGCGCCTGTGGGAGATGTCCCCCACCTATCTCGACTACCAGAAGAAGGTCCTGCGGGGAGGGTAAACGATTATGGCGAGCGGACCGTACAGCGCGAAGGTGATGGATCACTTCATGAACCCGAGGAACGTCGGTGAGATCGAGGACGCAAGCGGTGTGGGCGAGGTAGGCAATCCGGCGTGCGGGGACATGATGCGACTCTATCTCAAGGTCGAGGACGGGAAGATCGTGGATGCGAAATTTCGCACGTTCGGCTGTGGGGCCGCCATCGCCTCCAGCTCCATGCTGACGGAGATGATCAAGGGGAAGACGGTCGAAGAGGCGCAGGCCATCACGAACCAACACGTCGCCGATGCCCTCGATGGGCTCCCGGCAGTCAAGATCCACTGCTCGGTCATGGCCGAGGAAGCGGTGAAGTCCGCCCTGGACGATTACCGGAAGAAGAACCCCGCCTGAGGGAGGCGGATAAATCGCGATGCTCGACTTGAACGAGATCGAAATCCTGCAGGTGGCCCTGGCCCACGAAAAACAGGCGAGAACGTTTTATGAGCGGCTGGCACGCCATCAGGGGGACACGCCGGGGGGGGACCTGTTCGCCTTCCTCGCCGAGGAGGAGCAGGGGCACATCCGCAAACTCTCCGCAAGGCACGGGATCCCCGAGTTCGAGGCGGGCTGGGAGGAGAAGTGCCTGCCGTACCTCATCGATCTGGATCGGCTCGCCTGGGAGGAGGGGGTCGACGCGGGAGGCGCCGAGGGGCCCGAGGCGCTGCGGAAGGGACTCTCCATCGCGAAAAAGGCGGAATCGCACGCCATTGCCTTCTATCACCTGGCCGCGAAGGTTGTCGAGGACAGAAACACGCAGGACATGCTTTCCGAGCTGGAGGCCGAGGAAAGGATACATCTCGCCAAGATCGAGGCACACCTAAAAGACCTGTAGGAGCCCCGCAGGGCAATCACCGTTCCGGAGGCGGAAATGAAGACATCGAATCCCCTTGACGTTATGCGGATGGCGCTGGAACGCGAGAAGATGGCGGTCCGGGACTATTCGGAATTCGCGAAGACGGCCGAGGAGCCGTCGATCCGGGAGATGTTCGTCTACCTCGCGGAGGAGGAGAAAAAGCACGTGAAGCTCCTCGAGGACGAAATCGACCGGGAGCAGAATCAGGAGATGTAGGGCCGTATTGCCGCAGGGGCGGCCTGCATTCGCGCCATTGCCGCGACGGTAAACCGAAGCGGCGCAGGGACAGCGGGGTGGTCCGCATCCTCCGATCGAAGTTCGGGGGACACTGCCGGGACAGCGGCTTGGGCGAACGGCAACGGGGGATGATCCGATGCTTTCCCTCTACGACACCGTTTCCAGGAAGAAGGTACCGCTTGCTCCGCTCCGGCAGGATCGCGTCGGGGTTTACACCTGCGGTCCCACCGTGTACCGGTACGTCCACATCGGAAACCTTCGGACCTACCTGCTGACGGACCTTCTTCTCCGGGCCATCCGGTTCGCAGGCCTCACGCCGTTTTCCGTCCAGAACATCACGGACATGGGGCACATGCACGAGGAGCAGCTCGAGCGTACGGAGGACAAGGTCGTCGCCGCCGCGCGGGCCACGGGAAAGACGGCCGGCGAGATCGCGGAAGTCTTCACGGAAGCGTTTTTCCGGGATTGCGGCAGGATGAACTTCCTTCCCTCCGACGTCTACCCGCGCGCGTCGTCCCACGTACCCGAGATGATCGCAATGGCCGAGGGGCTGGAAAGGAAGGGTAGCACGTACGGCGGGGACGGGTACCTCTATTTCGACGTTACGAAGGCGAAGGGATACGGGGAGTTGTCCGGCGCGGTCCTGGGGAAGGGAGAGACGGCAGGCCGCACGGACGAGTCGATCCATCTTCGGAAAAAACGTCCGGAGGACTTCTCGCTCTGGCTTGCGGCGGAACCCGGGCGCGAGTTCTGCTGGGAGAGCCCCTGGGGCCTGGGATGGCCCGGGTGGCACATCGAGTGCGCGGCCATGGCGGGGAAGTACCTGGGTACGGAATTCGATATCCACGTCGGGGGCGTGGACCTTCGTTTCCCCCACCATGAGAACTCCCGGGCGATGGCGATGACGGCCACCGGAGGCCGGTTCGCCCGCTGCTGGATGCACGCGGCGCACCTGCTTGTCGAGGGGCAAAAGATGTCCAAGTCGCAAAAGAACGAGTACACGCTGGACGATCTCGAGGCGCGGGGAGTAAGCCCGATGGATTTCCGGTACCACTGCCTCACCCTGCATTACCGGACGCCGATGAACTTCACCTGGGAGGCGCAGTCGGCGTCATCGAAGGCGCTTCTGCGACTGAAAGAGATGTTTGCCGTGAAAACGGGATCAGCGGTCGCGGGCGGCGAAAGGGGGAGGCGAAGGAGTATCGACGCCGCTTCCGCGCCGCGATCGAGGACGATCTGAACGGACCCCGTGCCCTTGCCGTGGTCCACGAAGCGGCCCGATCGGGCCTCCCCGGAGATCTGTTGAGGAATCTTGCCGGGGAGTGGGACGAGGTACTCGGGGTGGGGCTTCTCGAGGCGGCCTCCGGGGATGCGGTCCAAGAAGGATCGCCGCCGGAGGAGGTTGCCCCGGGAGAGGTGGTCGATTTGGCGCATCGCCGTGACCGTTGCCGGCGCGAGCGCAGATTCGCGGAGGCGGACGCCCTGCGCGCAAAGATCCGGGAAGCCGGGTATGATGTAATCGACAGGAAGGATAAACCCGCGAGGCTTACGAAACGATGAAATCATTGAAGAAGGAGCCTATTGTGCCGGTCAGGACGATTGACGACCTCATGGAGATGGCCCACGGATACCAGCGTTCCATGGTCCTTTTCGCGGCGCTCGACCTCGGCGTGTTCTCCGCCCTTGCCGATGGCCCCGCCGACGCCGCCCGGCTTGCCCGCCGTCTTTCCGCGGATACGCGCCGCCTCTCCATCCTCATGAACGCCCTCGTGGGGGTGGGGCTTCTCGGGAAACGCGGTAATTCCTACCGGAACAGCGAGATTGCCGACCGCTTCCTCGCGGACGGCCCCCTGTCCAAGGCATCCATCCTCCTGCACCACCTGGATTGCTGGCCGGATTGGACGATCCTGGCAGGAAAGATCCGCGCCGGCAGGAAAGCGCCCGGAAAGGGGAAAGGATACCAGGAGAATTTCATCCGGGGGATGGAGGACAACGCCCGGGAGCGGGCCCTTTTCGTGGCGAAGCAGATTCCCCTGAGGGAGGGGGAGCGGGTTCTCGACCTTGGGGGCGGCCCCGGAACCTACGCGGTCGAGTGGGCGAAGCGCTATCCCGGTGCGCGCGTGACGGTGTTCGACATCCCGGAAACGCTCTCGGTCACGAGAAAGATCCTGAGGGAGAAGGGCGCATCCCGGCTGGTCGCCCTGAAGGAGGGCGATTTTCTGCGCGACCGGATCGGGGGGCCGTACGACTTCGTCTGGATCTCCCAGATCCTCCATGCCTATTCGGAAAAGGATTGCCTGTTTCTTCTGCGCAAGGTCCGCAGGGCGGTCGCACGGGGAGGGCGGGTAGCCGTCCAGGAATTCCTTCTGGAGAAGGGCGGAACGTTTCCCCCCGGCCCCGCGTTTTTCTCCGTTCACATGGTGGCGGTGACCGAAGGGGGAAAAGCCTACACGGCGGACGAGGTCGCGGCGATGTTCAAGGCAGCCGGGTACCGGCGGGTGACCCGGGGCGAACCCGACATCCGGGGGGTAGGAATCGTCTCGGCGCACACCTGAACGCGATACTGTCTCCGTTAAAGATTTTTGTCCTTATACCGATGACTGGTAGACGGGGGAAAGATGAAGAATGGCCTTCGCATTCTGGTCGTGGATAACGAGGCATCCATCCGTGAGGTGATGGTCCGGCTTCTCGGAGCGGAAGGCCATGAGGTGACCTTGGCAGTGAGCGGAGAGGACGCGCTGGACCTCTTCCGGGAGGACCCCTTTCCCCTGGTGATCACGGACATCTCTCTGGGAGGAATGGACGGCATCCGGCTATTGCAGGAGATCAAGAAGATCGATCCCAACTCGCTCGTGGTGATCATCACGAGCTACGGTTCCATGGAGACGGCGGTAAAGGCTCTTCGTTACGGGGCATATGACTATCTCTTCAAGCCGTTCGAGGACCTGAATCTTGTGACGACGGTAGTGGGCCGGGCGGTGGAGAAGAATTCCCTCTTGCAGGAAAACCAGTCCCTGATCGAATCTCTCCGCCGAAGCAAGGAGGAGCTGGAAGAGCTCAATCTGAAGCTTCGGGAAATGACGGTAAGGGACGGCCTCACCGGATTGCACGATCACCGGTATTTCCAGGACACGCTCAGCACCGAGGTGGCGCGCGCCAAGCGCCATGGGCGCGTCTTTTCCCTGCTGTTCCTGGACGTGGATCATTTCAAGCGGTACAACGACGCGAATGGCCACCTGGCGGGCGACTCGGTTCTCAAGGGGCTTGCGCGCATTTTCCGGGAGGGGCTGCGGGCAACGTCCACGATCGCTCGGTACGGAGGAGAGGAGTTCGTCATCCTGCTGCCCGAGACCGGGAAGGACGGGGCCATGAAAGTCGCCGAGAATATCCGCCAGCATGTTGCGGATTATCGGTTCCCGGGGGAAGAGAGGCAGCCGTCGGGAAACCTGACGGTCAGCATCGGCGTGGCCACGTTCCCCGAGGACGGCACGGAACGCGATGCCCTGATCCAGAGCGCCGATCGGGCACTGTATCGGGCGAAACAGGACGGCCGGGACCTGGTTTTCACGTGCAGGGAATGAGGTTCCGCACCCCGCACGCTTGAAGATCCGGGGAGCGGGCAGCGGGAATCGAACCGGGGATTGCCTCAGACGAAAAACGGGAGGCCCGATGGGCCTCCCGGTGCGTGTCGATGGTGGGCGCTACAGGATTTGAACCTGTGACTTCCACCGTGTGAAGGTGGCACTCTACCGCTGAGTTAAGCGCCCGCGGGAATTCCTATTCTACCTATCCCCCCGAACGCTTCAAGCGATTTTTCCCTCAAAAGGAAAGCTGCGCGCCGACGTACGGCCCTTTCAGTTCGACGTCGGCCAGAAGGTCGTCTTCGTCCGCCTTCAGTTCGAGGTAGCGGTATCCGCCCTGGATCCGGAAGAAAGGGAACGGGACGAGGGAGGCGAACGCGTCAGCCTCGTAAATGTGGTTCCCCGAATAGGCCATTCCGCTCACTCGCGCGTCGAACCGCAGGGAGTCGTTCAGGAAACCGGCACCCATGGCCAGTCCGACCATGGGGACCGGGAGCTGGAAATCTGCTTTTTCCGCCAGGGCGGTGCTGGCAAGCTCCAAATCCAGGTCTACGTACTTTACCTTTCCGATCAGGCCGAGATAGAAACTGGCCGCGACGAAGTCCGGCCGGAGGATGTCGACCTGGACCTCCGCGTCGAGCATCTTGAGGTCGAGGCTGGAGATGACATTGTCGTTGACCGGGAAAATCCGGCCGTTGAACTCGATTTCCCGGGAAAGTGTCTCGCTCCCGTCGTAGCTGATCCGGATATAACCGATCCGGAAGTGAAACCTTCCGAACCGGAGGAATGCCTCGCCCGAGGGGAAATTCTCGTCGTCCATCCCGAGGTCGTCCTTCAGATTGAACTTCGTTTCAGGCATGCCGGCGATGACGGTCTGCGCCGTGGCGGAAAGATCCGGGAACCAGTACATCCCACGGACGCCCGCCTCGAATCCGGGCAGGGCCGACGCGGGGGAGGCGAGGGAAGCAAGGAGCAGGACGGGGAGGAGGAAGGCCCATCGTTTCATCGTATCTCCTTTGCCTTCTGGTATACTGTCCCCTCGATTTCGACACGGGGACACGAGGGAGCGAAAATGACGACGGAACGCAAACGGGAAATCCGGCGCCGAAGAAAGAGAAAGGAAAAGGCATCCAAGCGCCGGCGGAAAGAGGCGGAGAAGAAGTAGGTTCCATCCCCGCGCACAGGCCGGGGGCGTGTTCTTCCGGCGGGATCCAACGCGGGGGAAACGAGTCGGACGGAAGCGGATGGGGCGCTGGTGGCCCCCCCGGACTTCAAATCCGGTCGGGAGGCAGCAATGTCTCCGGTGGGTTCGATTCCCTCACGCTTCCGCCAATCCATTCCATCCCTCATGCAAATGATTTTCGGTAGTTTGAGGGAATACCTTTAGGGACGAAGGGAATAGCGGCATCCGCAGTAATTCTGCCGGTAGATCCCGAGCCGCTTCGTGGCCTCCACGCTCTTTCGAAACCCGTCGTTTTTCTTCATGTTTTCCTCGAGGAAGAGTACCCCGGCCTTCTCACCCTCCTCGCGGCCGATCCGGTTCACCATCGCGGCGTCTTTTTTCGGGCTGACCGTCAGGACGGTGGAAAACGCGGGAAACCCCAACGATTTCGCTTCTCTCGCAGTCCGGGCCAGGCGCATCCGGATGCACGCCTCGCACCGGCGGCCCTTTTCCGGCTCGGACTCGAGTCCCCGCACCGCCTCCTCCCATTCTTCTTCCCCCCCACGCTCAACTTCCAGGGGGAACGGAACGGGAACCGCAAGGGCCCGGGTGGCGGACAGACGCCGCTCATACTCCTCCCCCGGCTGGATATTCGGGTTGAAGAAGAATCCGGTGACCCGGTACCTCTTCTGCATTTCCGGGACGCCGTGGGAGGCGTCCGGCGCGCAGCAGATGTGAAGCAGGACGCTGTCCACCCCCGAGGGCGACTCTTTCGGCTTCATGGGAGAAACCCCCTCTTCCGTCCCGGTTATCTTATAATTGAACAGAGGAAAAAAGGAGAAAACGTGTGATGGTCAACGGCATTCTGTTCGTCCTTACATTTTTCACCACCCTTGTCGCCGGCTCGTTCCTGGCCGGGGGAAACCCGCTTGCGACCCCTCGGGACCTGGCGCTCGGGTTCATGTTCTCCCTCCCTCTTCTGTCCATCCTCGGGGTCCACGAGCTGGGACATTATACCGCCGCAAGGCGTCACGAAGTCGATGTGACCCCCCCGTACTTCATCCCGGCCCCGTCATTCATCGGGACATTCGGCGCATTTATCAAGATCAGGTCTCCCGTTCCCCACCGGAACGCCCTGATGGACATCGGTGCCGCCGGGCCGATCGCGGGCGCCATCGTGGCAATCCCTGTCCTCCTCGTCGGGCTTAAACTGTCGGCCGTACGCCAGACCACCGGGGTCGCCGCGGGAATCCCGCTCGGGGAATCGATTCTCTTCCGCGCGGCGGCGTACGCCGTGGTCGGTCCCATCCCCGACGGGCACGACCTCGTGCTGCACCCCGTGGCGTTTGCCGGGTGGATCGGTCTTCTCGTCACGGCCCTCAACCTGCTTCCCTCCGGGCAGCTCGACGGCGGCCACATCGCCTACGCGCTCTTCGGCAGCAGATACGCGAAAATCGCGCGCGCCGTGCCCTTCCTCCTCCTCCCCATGGGGCTCCTCTGGGGGGGATGGATCATCTGGTCCATCATGCTGCTGGTCCTGGGGACGAAGCATCCCCGGCCCCTCTTCGACGAGGTTCCCCTGACCCCCGGCCGTCGGCGAATCGGCATTGCGGCGGCTCTCCTTTTCCTGCTCTGCTTTACGGCCAACCCGGTTCCGGTATAAGGGGGGGGTATCCGCGAACTTCTCTCCCTGCGGCCCTTCCTCGACCGTCACCGGTCGGCGTACCTCTTATGCGTCATTGTCCTGTTCGTCTCGAGCCTCTTCGGGCTCCTTGTCCCGTGGATGACCCGGGATGCGATCGATGGGATCTCCGCGCCGGACGGAAACGCGCGAGTCGTCCGCGCCGTCTCCTGGATGGTCCTTTTCGCATCCCTTCACGGGGGGTTCCGGTATCTCGGCCGGCGGGGGATGCTCGTCACCGCCCGCCGGGTGGAGATGCGCCTCCGGCGTGACGTCTTTTCCCACGTGATCCGTCTTCCCCTGTCGTTCTTCGGCAGGACCCCCACCGGCGACGTCATGTCCCGGCTGACCAACGACGTCTCGGCGGTCTGGCTGCTGCTCGGCCCCGGCATGCTGACCCTCGTCGGAACCGCGATCTCCTACGTCCTGGCGCTCCTCTTCATGGCCCGGATAAGCGTCATGCTGACCCTCGCCTCGCTCGCGCTGGCACCGGTGATCGTGTATACGTCCCGGGAGTACGGCAAGGCGTTTCACCGCCATCACCGGAAAGCGCAGGAGTCCCTCTCCGCGATGAACGCCGCCGTCCAGGAGAACGTCACCGGAATCCGGCTGGTCAAGGCATACGGGCTCGAGGGACAGGAAGAGAAACGATTTTACCGCACCTGCCGCGAGTACTACCGGCAGAGCGTCTCCGTTTCGAAGACCTCCGCCGCCTTCCACGGGGCGATAGGGGTCCTGGCGGGAGCAGGGGTGGCGATCGTCCTCCTGATGGGGGGATGGCTGGTGATCCGGGGGAGGCTGACGCTGGGGGGATTCGTCGCCTTCAACGCCTATCTTGCGATGCTCTCCTTCCCGACAATGGCGCTAGGCTGGGTGATCAACCTCTTCCAGAGGGGCGGCAGCGCGATGGGACGCATCAACGAGTTTCTGCGGGTCCCTGCGGAACCGTGGGGACCCGTCCTGTTTCCGCCGCGGAAAATACCGGATGCCCCGTTCCTCGAGGTTCGGGATCTTTCGTTCGACTACGGCGGGGAGAGCAGGGGGGAGGCGCTGCGGGGAATCACCTTCTCCCTTCGGAAAGGGGAGATCGTCGGTCTGGTGGGGCAGACGGGAAGCGGGAAAAGCACCCTCTTCTCTTTGTTGCTGCGGCTGTATCCCCCCCCCCCGGGGACGATCTTCCTCGAGGGCAGGGACGTGAGCCGGCTCGGGCTGGACGAGGTCAGGCGCGCGGTGAGTCTCGTGAGCCAGGACCCGTTTCTGTTCTCCGACACGATCCTGGCGAACATCGGTTTCGGGAGGGATGTCCCGGACGAGCAGGGAGCGCTGCGCGCCGCCTCCATGGCGCGGTTCCGGGCGGAGATCGAGGATCTGCCGAACGGCGTGCACACGGTGATCGGGGAGAGGGGGATCTCCCTGTCCGGGGGCCAGAAGCAGCGGGCAACGATCGCCCGTGCCCTTTTTGCCGGAGGGGATCTTCTCCTTCTCGACGACGCCCTTTCCGCGGTCGACTCGGAGACGGAGCAGGAGATCTTCCGGGAGGTCCTCTCTTCACGCTCCCGGACGGTCCTGTTCAGCACCCACCGTATGGCTTCCCTTTCCCGGTGCGACAGGATCCTGGTTCTCGAAGGGGGAAGGATCGTGGAACAGGGGACGCACGACGAGCTGTTTTCCCGCGCGGGAGCCTATTACGATCTCTATTCCCGGCAGATGCTTGCCCGGGAACTGGAAGCGGAGCCTTGAGCAACGGTAGCGAGTTCTATTTCTACGAGGACCGGGTGGAATCCCGGGGGATGGATATGCGGCTCCTGCGCCGCCTCTTGTCCTACCTGGCGCCCCACAAGGGGTTGATCGCGATCGCCCTGGCGGGGCTCGTGCTCGGCACGGCCTGCCAGCTCGTCGGGCCGTACATCATCAAGCTGGTCATCGACAGGAACATCACCCCCCGGGTCCTCGACGGGATGGCCGGGCGTATCGCCCTCTATCTCGCCGCGCTCGCAGGCGGGATGGGGTTCCTCTACCTCCAGATGTTCACGGTCTCCATCATCGGGCAACGGGTCATCCTTACCATCCGCACCGAGATGTTCGGTCATCTCCAGCGCCTGCCGGTCTCCTATTTCGACCGCACTCCCACGGGCCGGGTGATGACCCGTCTCACTTCGGACGTGGAGGCGCTCCAGGACCTGATCTCCTCCGGACTCGTCTCCACCGTCGGTTCCGTGGCGACCCTGGTCGGGATCTCGGCGGTCCTTCTCTGGATGAACGCCGCCCTGGCCCTCGTCACCTTCGCCGTTCTCCCGGCGCTCCTTCTATTCGTCGAGCTCCTGAAGAAATTCATCCGGGAGGCGAACCGGGAGATGAGGAGGAAGCTCGCCCGGCTTAACGCCTACCTCCAGGAGCACGTGAGCGGGGTGGCCGTCGTGAAGGCATTCGTCCAGGAGGAGAAATCGGGGCGTGGATTCGACGCCCGCAACGACGATTACGCCGCGGAGAGCATCCGCCTGACGAACTTCTACTCCGTGTATTTCCCCGGCGTGGAGCTGTTCGCATCCGTCGCGGTGGCGCTCCTTCTCTGGCAGGGAGGGATCCGGGTAATCGCGGGGGCGGTTACCTTCGGAACCCTCGTGGCGTTCCTCGAGTACGCGCAGAAGTTCTTCAGCCCCATCAAGGATATAAGCGACAAGTACAACATTCTCCAGTCGGCCCTCGCGTCGAGCGAACGGATCTTCCACATTCTCGACATGGAAGTCTCCCCCGAGTACCCGCCGCCCGCCCCCGGCAGGAAGCCATCGCCCAAGGCGACGGAAGATGGGGACGGGGGAGGCGCGAGGGACTCCTCCCCGCCGGCGATCGAGTTCCGGGATGTCTGGTTTTCCTACCCGAAGGCGACAGACGAAGAGGGGGAAAAGCGGGAGATGGTCCTGCGCGGCGTTTCCTTTGCTCTTGCCGAAGGAGAGACGGGGGCGATCGTGGGCGCCACTGGCGCGGGGAAGACGACGATCCTCAACCTGTTGTGCCGGTTCTACGAAATCTCCCGGGGCGAGATCCGGCTCTTCGGGCAGGATATATGCGAAATTCCCCGAGAGGAACTGCGCCGGATGATCTCCCTCGTCCTTCAGGACCCGTATCTCTTCTCCGGCACGATCCGGGAGAACGTGGAGGCGGGGGGCGCGGAGCTCGAACGGGCTGTGGAGGCGACCGGCGTCGCACGGTTCTCCTCCGGCTGGCAGGGGGGGCTTGCCACGCAGGTGGGGGAGCGCGGAGGGCGGCTCTCCGTCGGGCAGCGGCAGCTCGTGTCGTTCGCGCGGTCTTTGGCCCGCGACCCGAAGATCCTTGTGCTGGACGAGGCGACATCCAGCGTCGACCCGGTCACCGAGCACGAGATCCAGGGTGCCCTCGGAAAGATCCTGGCCGGGAGGACGTCCCTCGTGGTCGCCCACCGCCTCTCCACCATCCTGTCGGCCGACCGGATTCTCGTGATGCACCGGGGGAAGATCCGGGAAACCGGCACCCATCAGGAACTCCTCGCGGCACGCGGGATCTACCACCGGCTTTTCACCCTCCAGTTCGCGAGGCGATGATCCCGCTCAAGGCGTGGAAAAGCGGCTGACCGGAAAAAGTGTACGCCGCCGGCTCATCTATACTAGGATATCTCTTTCAACATCCTCCGGAGGCGGCGCATATGGCTCTGCAGGCGGTAGTCGAGACGAATCTTCCCGGCCTTACCCTCCTTGGTCGGGGCAAGGTGCGGGACATCTACGAGGTGGAAGGAAAACTGCTGCTGGTGGCGTCCGACCGGCTCTCGGCGTTCGACGTGGTGCTTCCGGACGGGATTCCCGACAAGGGGAAGGTGCTTACCCAGATCTCCGCTTTCTGGTTCGGGAAACTCGAGGACATTGTCCGCAACCACATGCTCTCGATCGACGTGATGGATTTTCCTCCTGCGGCGAGAAATCACGAGGAGATGCTCTCGGGCCGTGCGATGCTTTGCCGGAAAGCCCGGCCGCTTCCCGTGGAATGCGTCGTCCGCGGATACCTGTCCGGTTCCGGTTGGGCGGAATACCGCGAAAAGGGAGAGGTCTGCGGAATCCCGGTCCCCGGCGGACTACCCGAGTCGGCCCGTCTCCCGGAACCGATCTTCACCCCCGCGACCAAGGAGGAGAAGGGAAAGCATGACATGAACATCCCTTTCGCCAGGATGGTGGAGATCGTCGGGAAGGAGATGGCCGAGAATGCACGGGCGGCATCGCTGGAGATCTACCGCAGGGCGGCGGACTACGCCCGCGGAAGGGGGATCATCATCGCCGACACCAAGTTCGAGTTCGGGGTGGCCGACGGAAAGCTCATCCTGATCGACGAGGTGCTGACGCCGGACTCGTCGAGGTTCTGGCCCGCGGAAAGCTATCGCCCGGGGGGGGCGCAGAAGAGCTTCGACAAGCAGTTCGTCCGCGATTATCTCCTGACGCTTCCGTGGAACAAGGCCGCGCCCGGGCCGAGGCTTCCCGCCGACGTGATCGCAAACACCGCGGAGAAATACCGGGAAGCGATGAGAATACTGACGGGGAAGGATATCGGGTAACGGGAGGCGGTCCTCCCTCCGGAAGACCTTCCTCAGGCGACCGCGGACCGATCGCACGCGGTTCGTTTCCTCCCCCACCGTGCCTGATTTACAATAGTCTCCGGGAGAACGAATATTGGCGAACGGGGAGATCCACGGCAAGACGGTGGCGATCGTCGGTGGCGGGCCGGGAGGCTGCGCAACCGCCATCAAGCTGTCGCAGCTCTCCCGCGCGCGTAACCTCGGCCTCCGCGTCGTTCTCTTCGAGGGGAAGGATTTCGAGCGCCACTACAACCAGTGCGCCGGAGTCCTTTCCCCGCCGATCGAGGAACTCCTCCAGTGCCGCCTGGACGTCGAGCTCCCGTACGAGACGTTCAAACGCCAGATCTTCGGCTACCGCCTCTACGCCGGGAACCGGCAGATTCTCCTGGTGGGCCAGCACAAGGGGGGCGCCACATACACCGTGCGCAGGGTTTTTTTCGACCGGTTCTTCCTGTCCTGTGCGGAGAAGGCGGGAGCGGAGGTTTCGCACAGCCGCGTGACGGCAATCGATTTCCCCCGCAAGGGGCGCGACAGCGTATACCTGTACACGGAGGGGGGGATGCTCAAGGCGGACGTCGTCGTGGGAGCGTTCGGGCTGGACGACGGGATGATGAGCATCTTCGAGACGGCCACCGGAGGACGCTACCGGAGGCCGGGAAAGTACATGCACACCTTTGTGGTGAAGGTCCCCTCGGACCGTGGTTTCATCGAGAAGAAGCTCGGCAGCATCATCTACGCGTATCTCTTCCCCCCCGGGATCCCCAACCTGGATTTCGGTGCGATCACCCCGAAGGGGGATCACATCATCGTGAACGTCGCGGGGCGAAGCGCCACGGTGGAGGACATGTTCGCCTTCCTGTCGCTGGATATCGTGCGGGAACACCTGCCTTCGTTTCCGCTGGACAGCCAGGAGGTGTACCGGGGCAAGTTCCCCGGAAAGCCCGCACGCGGGGCGACCGGCGACCGGTATCTCGTGGTGGGCGACGCCACCGGATGGATGCGCCCCTTCAAGGGGAAGGGAATCAACCTGGCGATCCATACCGGCATCCTGGCGGCCGAGACGATGGTGGAGACCGGATTCGGCGCCGCCTCCTTCCGGCGGTACGAGGAGAAGACAAGGGAGCTCCGGGAGGATTATCATTACGGAACGTGGATGCGTCACCTGTGCAAGATGGGAGAGATCGCGGGAACGCTCGGAACGGTCGTGTCGATGGCACAGGTTGACCAGGGGGTGCACGACGCCCTGTTCAACGCGGTCTCGGGGCACGATTCCTTCCGGAACATCTTTCGTCAGTATGCCCGTCCCCGCGTCTTCGCCGACGTGGTCCGGAACTACGTCGCGGACCGGAAGAGGAGAAGGTCATGAGTGTCACGGTGCGAAGGATGCGGACTCAGGATGCGGAGGCCGTTCTGCGAATAAACGAGAAGATCACCGGGACGCCGCACGAGGCGCAGTGGGAGTCCAAGATCATCGACCATCTTTCCGGAAACCCGCTGGGGTGTCTCGTCGCGGAGGCGGAGGGGAAGGTCGTCGGCTTCATTTTCGGCGACATCCGGGGATGGGAGTTCGCCATCCCCAAGAGCGGCTGGATCGAGATCGTCGGCGTCGATCCGGAGTACCAGGGGAAGGGAGTCGCAAGGGAGCTCATCGAGAAACTCCACGTATATTTCCGGAATCACAACGTGAAACGGGTGATGACGATGGTGAACTGGAACGACGGCGGCCTGGTTTCCTTTTTCCGAAGGTTGGGGTTCGAGCGGTCGGAGTTCATCATCCTGGACAAAGAGGTTTCCCCCGGGGAAGGGGAATGATCGGCGTGGAGGGTACAGGAAGGTGACTGCCCCGTTCTTTAGGAACCTTAAGGAGGTTCTCTCGCAAAACGGCGGCCCCGGGGCGTCCCCGGACGGCCTGCGGCCCGCGGGAGTCCTCGTTCCGCTGTGCGAGCGGGGAGGGGGGGTGACGGTCGTCCTGGCGCGCCGGTCCGAACGCGTTCCCCACCACAAGGGGCAGATCTGTTTCCCGGGGGGCAGCCGGGATCCCGGCGACGCGGACCTGTTCGCCACGGCGTTGCGGGAGGCTGAGGAAGAGCTGGGAATCCGCAGGGAAGACGTCGAACTGATCGGTGCAATGGAGCCGGTTCCGACGGTGACGGGGTTTTTCATCCAGCCGTACGTCGTGCAAATCCCCGGGGAGACCCGGTTCTCCCTCGACGATTTCGAGATGGAGGAGGTTTTCGAGGCACCCCTGTCGGTCTTCGCGGATTACGACCGGTACCGGTACGCGGAAACAACGTTCCTGGGGGAGGAATACCGGGTCTACTTCTTCGATTACGGGCCGCACACGATCTGGGGCGCCACGGCCAGGATCCTCCACCGGCTGGCGGAGCTGGTGGGGGAATCGTCCCTCCATTGACACGTTTTCCTCTGCCGGCATAGAATAAAAAATTACTTTTCCACCGCGAAACGGACGCCGGAGGGCGCAAGGGGATGAACGGTGCTCCACGGGAATGAGCCGGGCTCCATCGGCCTGGTCAAGAAGCAGTTTTATACCTTTTGCGAGCCTCCCCACGAGATGGAGCTGTCGTCGGGGGCGAAGCTGGGACCGATCACGCTCGCCTACGAGACCTACGGCAAGCTGAACCGGGACAAGTCGAACGCGATCCTCATCCTGCACGCTCTCTCGGGAGACTGCCACGCGGCCGGGAGATATTCCGAGAGCGACAAACACCCGGGGTGGTGGGACAACTCCATCGGGCCCGGCAAGGCGTTCGACACCGAGAAGTACTTCGTCATCTGCTCGAACGTCATCGGCGGATGCCAGGGGAGCACCGGGCCGCCCTCGATCAATCCCGCGACGGGCAAGGAGTATGGCCTCTCCTTCCCGATGATCACCATCCATGACATGGTGCGCGCCCAGGTACACCTGATCGACCACCTCGGGATCGACAGGCTCCTTGCCGTGACGGGCGGTTCGATGGGGGGGATGCAGGCGCTGCGGTGGGCGGTCTCGTACCCGGACCGGGTGATCGCGTCGATCCCGATCGCGACGACGTCGAAACTCTCCCCCCAGGGGATCGCCTTCAACGAGGTGGGACGGGTGGCGATCATGGCGGATTGCAACTTCCACGGCGGGGACTATTACGGCAAGACGGTTCCCCGGGAGGGGCTCGCCCTTGCCCGGATGATCGGGCACATCACCTACCTTTCCGACGACTCGATGCACGAGAAGTTCGGACGGAAACTCAGGGGAAAGAAGTCCTTCGGCTACAACTTCAACGTCGACTTCGAGGTCGAAAGCTACCTGCGGTACAAGGGCGACATCTTCGTCCACCGATTCGACGCCAACTCGTATCTCTACATCACCAAGGCGATAGACTACTTCGACCTGTCGCTTCCGGACGGCTCACTCGTCAAGGCGGTCGAGGGGACGACTGCGAAGTTCCTCATCATCTCGTTCAAGTCCGACTGGCTCTATCCCCCCTACCAGGCCCGGGAAATCGTCAAGGCGATGATGATCAACGGGATCGACGTGACCTATTGCGAGATCGACTCGCGGTACGGGCACGACGCCTTCCTGCTCGACGAGGGGGAGATGTCCAAGATCATCACGAACTTTCTCGCCAACGTAGCGGAAAACAACGGCATCCGGGAGGCCGCGTCCAGGTGATGGCCGAAGGGGCCCGGATCGACCACAGCGTCATCCTCGGTTTCATTCCGGCGGGAGCGAAGATCCTGGACCTGGGTTGCGGCGACGGCTCCCTCCTGGAGAAGCTCGTCCGCCAGAAAGGCGTGACCGGCCGAGGCATCGAGATCTCGGAGGAGGGAGTCCGTTCCTGCATCGCCAAGGGACTCACCGTCATGCAGGGAGACATCGACAAGGGACTGCGTGACTACCCGGACAACTCGTTCGACTACGTCGTGCTCAACCAGACGCTTCAGGCGGTGAAGAAGCCCGACGTGGTCCTCTCGGAGATCCTGCGGGTGGGGAAGAAGGGAGTGGTGGGGTTTCCCAACTTCGCCTACTGGAAGATGCGTTGCTACCTTTTCGCCTACGGCCGGATGCCCAAAACGGAGTTTCTTCCCTACGAGTGGTACGACACGCCGAACATCCACTTCTGCTCGATCCTGGACTTCCGTGAATATTGCGCGAAACACGACGTGAGAATCGAAGAGTCCGTCTATTTGTCCGTCGACCGCGGCGGTCGGGTCCTTCGGGGGGTCAGGCCGAATCTTTTCGCCGAGAACGCGGTCTACCTCCTCTCGGACGGGAGGCGGTCCCGCTGATGCATTCCTGACGACCCGTTCCGGCCCGCGGCCGGATTCGAGGCGCGACCCGCGGGAATCCCCTGCGCGCCGGAAAGAGGGAGATCATGAGCCGAACGATCAATTTCAATGCCGGACCTGCAACCCTTCCCCTCCCAGCGCTTACACGCGCCCGGGACGAAATGCTCGATTTCGCCGGCAGCGGCATGTCGGTGATGGAGCACAGCCACCGGGGAAAGGAGTACGAGGCGGTTCACGACGAGGCAATCGCTCTCGTCCGCGAGCTCCTCGGCGTACCGTCGGGTTACGAGGTGCTTCTGATCCAGGGGGGCGCCACGTCGCTGTTCGCCGAGATCCCGATGAACCTCCTGGAGAAGGGAAAAAGCGCCCAGTACCTGATCACCGGAGCCTGGGGAGAGAAGGCGCTCGGCGAGGCCAAGATCGTCTCGTCCCTGTTCGGCGCCAGCATATCGGTCCAGACGACCGCCGTCGGGGAAGGCAAGACGAAGAGCTACACCCGCATCCCCGCCCCCGGGGAGGGGAAGGTCGACCCCGGGGCGGCCTATCTGCACATCACCTCCAACGAGACGATCCACGGCGTGCAGTTCAACGTCGACGCTTCCCGCCCGTTCCCGGATACCGGGTCCGTGCCGCTTATCGCCGACATGTCGAGCGATTTTTTCTGGCGGCCCCTCGACGTGACGAAGTTCGGCCTGATGTACGCAGGGGCGCAGAAGAACCTGGGGCCCTCGGGAGTAGTGGTGGCGGTGGTGTCGAAGGAGGTGCTCGACAGGGGGCGCAAGGACATTCCCAAGATCTTCCAGTTCCGCACCCACGCCGAGAACAAGTCGCTCTACAACACGCCGCCCACCTTCGGGATCTACATGGTCCGCAACGTCCTCGCGTGGCTCAAAAGCCAGGGAGGACTGGCAAAGATGGAAGAGGCGAACCGGAAGAAGGCGAATCGCCTCTACGGCGTGATCGACGGCAATCCGGAATTCTTCCGGTCCCCCGTGGAGAAGGAGAGCCGGTCCGTGATGAACGTGGTCTTCCGGCTTCCCAGCGAAGAGCTCGAGGCGCAATTCATCGCCGACGCCAAGAAGAAGGGGATGGTCGGCCTGAAAGGGCACCGCTCCGTCGGCGGAATCCGCGCCTCCATCTACAACGCGGCGTCCTACGAATGGGTGGACGCGCTCGCCGGCTTCATGGAGGACTTTGCCAGGAAAAAATAGGGAAAGGGCGGAGTGTCGCCGCAAAAAGGGGGATTGATTTTTCCCCGCTCATCCCCTATCGTGGTTTGTCATATCGCGCGGGGCTGTAGCTCAGTTGGGAGAGCGCCTGAATGGCATTCAGGAGGTCGTCGGTTCGATCCCGATCAGCTCCACCAAGGATAATCGCAAGGGGCTGGCCATAAACGGGTAGCCCCTTGCTTCTTCGCTGCGTTAAAATCCACGACGACCCATCTCTTGCCTTCATGATCATGCAGAGGATGTCCAAGCGCTTGCGGGAGCTGAACGCGGAACTCACGCGACCGACATGCGAACGCATGGAATTGGTGGGATAAAGGTTTTTAAAAGCAAGGAGCGGGCCGGATTAAGACCTGCTGGCGCGCCGGTCAGATCGTCAACACCTCTTCCTGCCGCAGGTACCGGATGGTACCCCTGGCAATGCCCTGGATCTCCTGTTCGATTTCCGGAAAATATTGCGGCTTGGCGTGCATCAGGTAGATCTTCGGTGGTGGGTTGCCCATCTTTGCGAGCTCCTTTTTCAGGAGTGCGGGAGTCAGGTGCCCCGTTTTCAGGGCCAGGTCCTCCAGACGGTTCGGGAAGGAGGACTCCACGATCAGGTGCTTCACCCTGTACTCGTCCACCTTTTTCCAGAACCTGTCGGTCGGGCCGGTGTCACCCGTGTAGGCGATCTTTTTTCCCTTCGGGTTCGTCAGGATGATGCCGTAGGCGGGGACGGTGTGGTTGACCCTGATCATGACCAGGTTGTACCCGTTGAACCTCTCCTCGCGGGAAGCGGAAGCGGTCCGGTACCGCAGGACCGGCCTGTCAGGAGTGGGAATCTTGGTGAAATCGGGCCAGATCTTGTTGTTGAAGATGTTCGTTTTCAGGTCCCGGATAACATCCCTGCCACTGATGACGGTAATGGTATTTGCCGTTCCGCGGGTAACGAGGTTGTCAAGCATGAACGGGATTCCCTTGATGTGGTCGAAGTGCGCGTGGGTGAGGATGATCCGACGTATTTTCTGTTCTTCCCGGATCTTCAGGGACAGGCCGATCGTTCCTGCGTCCAGAAGGGATTCCCCATCCACAAGGAATGCGGGGGCACGGCGATCTGCGACTTCCGACCCCGATGCCCCCAGGATCCTGATTTTCAAGTTTTCTGGGCCTCCCTTGCCGATCCATGTCTGATCTGCTGCGTATAAACGATGCCGTGAATAAGTAATCGTTTCGGGATAGTTGTATGCGTGTGTGGACAAGAAGACGATGTTCAACGAAGAGCTCTAATTATATCACCAAGCCTTAGCAATTTAATAATATTTCGGCAAGCTGGCAAGGATTCTTTCATTGGGCACGGACCCTCTTGCCATTTTCGGGACAGAGACCTATCATGGGGAAAAAAGAGAGGAATTATGCGAAATCCTGGGAACTCGATCGAGGATCGATGGATTGCAGAGATGATGGGGAAAGGGTTGACCGGATGCCGGCGGCCCTTTTTTCTTTTCGTGGGCTGCGCGGGCGTGCAAGGAGGAAGGGGATGGGGATATGGAGAAAGCGCAAAAAAGAGGAAGAGGATAAGATGGAGCGGGAGGATACCGGGAAGCTGGTGAAGGTGCAGCTCTCTAAAAAAAGCGGCGAGCCCATCCTCGGCTTCACCTCTCCCAAGGGGGAGGACCAGGCGGAAAGGCTCAGGGCACAGGCGAGAAGAACTGCGGGACATGGCGAGAGAAACTGGAGCGCATGGCGGACGAGATGGAAATAGAGTAGCCCGGGAGGGAAGGCCATCCGGTTCGTCCGGAAGGTGTTGCGAAGAGGAGCACTCGATGGAACAGGAAATGGTGGATAAGACGGAAGATCGCCTTCAGCAGCTGGAAAAGCAGATTCGGGAATTACGGATGACCAGCCTTGCGGGTGCGGTCGGCGTGGTCGTTCTTTGCCTTTTCGCTCTCTTCCGGATCCTGTCAGGGGGCGTCCCGGGAGAGATCCGCGCGAAGCAGATCACGGTGCTGCACGAGAACGGGAAACCGGGGATCCTGCTCGCGATCCGGGAGAATAACCCCAGATTCTCGTTTCGCGATATCAAAGGGAGATCTGCGCGCCGTATTCGAACTTCAGGAGGAAGGTCGTCCGGTCCTTACATTCCTGGACAAGGAACGGCACTACCGCGCAACCTTCGGGCTTTCCGATGAAGGAAACCCGGGGATCGCCTTTTGGGACAACGATTACCGGCTGCGGGCGAATTTCAAATCTCCGGCGGCGGGGAACCGGCGCTGGGTCTGTTCGGCAGGGAAGGCGAGGAGGGATCAAGTGCCGTCCTCTTTCTATCGGACGAGAACGGGCCGATCCTGAACATGAGAGATATTTCAGGACAGGATTGGTCCTACCCGTAGAACTCTCTGAATGATCCCGTTCGCGTCCGCGATTTGTTTGAAAACGGGAGAAGAGATGTATCAAAAAGGGATTTTGATGACCCGATCCCCCTTGCGCAACCGGTCCGCGGCCGTGATCATGTTCAGGGGCGTGGGCCTGCCGATCGTCACCGACACCCGGTCGCCTGTCTTGAACTCCCCGAGGTCGATCCCGGCGTCCCGGTCGACCTTGTAGTTCCAGGGCACCCCCTTCCCGTCTCTTCACGGTGAGGGTGCGGTTCGCCGTATCAAGCGCACGATCGTTCCGACGACGGTCCTTTCCTCCGCGAGTGCCGGGACCGCACCGATCGCGAGGAGGAAGGCTCCCAAACACCAGGAGGAACAGCGCACGGCGCACCCTCATCCCTCCTTTTGCGTTCCGGATGGGTCTTCCCATCGGCCATCTCCTTGCCGGTGTCAGGTCTTCCCCCATGAAACAGTGTACCCCTTCATGTCCCCGGGAACGGAGTCCCCACCTCCCACTTGTTTTCGCGCCTTTCCTGTTGTCTATTGATATGGCGGGATTGCGATACCACGAGAAAAGGATGACCGTATGAAGATCCGGGAATTCCACGTACGTACGAACCTGCCGCCGGAGCTCAAGCCCCTCCAGGAGATCGCGATGAACCTGTGGTTCTCGTGGAGCTGGGAGGCCGTCCAGCTGTTCATCCGCCTTTCCCCCGACCTCTGGGAGAAATCGTACCAGAACCCGGTTCTCATGCTCGGTTCCCTCTCCCAGGAGGAGCTCGAGGAAGCGGCCCGCGACGAGAGCTTCGTGGGCAACGTCCAGAGGGTTCACCAGAACCTGGCCGATTACCTGAAGGCGCCGGGCTGGTTCCAGGAGGTGCATGGCGGGGAGACGGGTTTCCAGGTCGCGTACTTTTCCTGCGAATTCGGGATCGACGAAGGTCTCCCGATCTATTCGGGGGGCCTGGGCGTGCTCTCCGGGGACACCCTCAAGTCGGCGTCGGACCTCGGGCTGCCGCTCGTCGGCGTCGGGCTCCTGTACCAGAAGGGGTATTTCCGGCAGGTCCTTTCCCTCGACGGATGGCAGCAGGAGCTTTACCCGGACAACGACTGGTACAACATGCCGGTGACGATCGAGCGGGACGGTGCCGGGAAAGCGCTGCGGATCGAGGTGGAGATGGCGGGGGAGAAGGTCCGGGCGAGGATCTGGCGGGTCCAGATCGGCCGCGTCCCTCTCTATCTCCTGGACACCAACGTGAAGGAAAACTCTCCCCGCGCGCGGGAGATCACGGGCACGCTGTACGGCGGAGATCGGGAGATGCGGATCCGCCAGGAGATCATGCTCGGCATCGGGGGTGTCCGGGCGCTCAAGGCCCTCGGGATTTCCCCGACCGTCTACCACATGAACGAGGGACATTCGGCCTTTCTCGCCCTGGAGCGCATCCGGGCGCACAAGGCGGAGCACGGCCTCTCCTTTGCCGAGTCCCGGGAGCAGGTGTTCGCCTCCAACGTGTTTACCACCCACACCCCCGTTCCCGCGGGGAACGAGCAGTTCACCACGGAACTCATGCGGAAATACTTCCAGCCGATGGCCGAGGAGATCGGCATGCCGTGGCAGGAGTTCCTCGGTCAGGGACAGCTGGCGACCGGCAAGACCCCCGACTTCGGCCTGACGGTCCTTGCCCTCCGCAGCGCGGCGCACGCCAACGGCGTGTCCGCGCTCCACGCGGAGACGTCCCGGAAGATGTGGAAAGACCTGTGGCCCGGCCTCCCCGAGTCCGAAGTCCCCATTGGCAGCATAACGAACGGCATCCACACCCGGAGCTGGCTGAGCCACGAGATGGGAGACCTGTTCACGCGCTACCTGGGTCCCCGATTCCGGGAAAAACCCGCGGACTCCTCCGTTTGGGACCGGGTGGAGACGATCCCCCCGGTGGAACTGTGGCGAACGCACGAGGTCCGGAGGGAGAGGCTGGTCTTCTTCGTGCGCAAGGCCCTGCGGGCCCAGCTGGTGAGGCAGGGGGCCGGCGCCTCGGCGGTGCGGGCGGCGGAGGAGGTGTTAAACCCCGAGGCGCTCACCATCGGGTTCTCCCGGCGGTTCGCCACGTACAAACGTGCGGGTCTTCTGTTCCGGCAGCCCGAGAGGCTGGTCCGCATGCTCGCCAGCACGGACCATCCCGTCCAGATCGTCTTCGCCGGGAAGGCCCATCCCCAGGACCTTCCCGCCAAGGAGATCATCAAGTCGGTCATCCACTTCGCCTCCGATGCCCGCATCCGGCACCGCCTGGTGTTCCTGGAGAACTACGACATCAACGTCGCGAGGTATCTGGTGCAGGGCGTGGATGTGTGGCTCAACACCCCCCGGCGTCCCCAGGAGGCCTCCGGTACGAGCGGGATGAAGGCCGCCGCGAACGGGGGACTGAACGTCTCCATTCTGGACGGGTGGTGGTGCGAAGGGTATGCCCCGGA
Organism: uncultured delta proteobacterium; assembly: GCA_963811025.1. Classification (GTDB taxonomy): domain Bacteria; phylum Desulfobacterota; class Deferrimicrobia; order Deferrimicrobiales; family Deferrimicrobiaceae; genus CSP1-8. The sequence continues at coordinate 41,296 of CAWEPX010000028.1, read as the reverse complement.
CACCGGCTGGGCGATCGGCAGCGGCGAGGTGTACCAGGATCCCGAGGAGCAGGACCAGGTCGAGTGCGATGCCCTCTACAATCTTCTGGAGAACGAGATCGTCCCCCTCTTCTACGAGCGGGACAAGGGGGGTCTGCCGCGCGGCTGGATCGACCGGATGAAAACCTCGATACGGAAGCTGGGAGCGTACTTCAACACGGGCCGGATGCTGCAGGAGTACACGGAAAGGTCCTATCTTCCGGCCCACCGGGCCGGCACCCGGCTGGCGGGAGACGGGTTCGCCTCCGCCCGGGACCTCGCCGCCTGGCGGTCACGGGTCGCGGCGGAGTGGTCCCGCGTCTCGATGCGCGTGGACGGGGGCAAACCGGCGGGCGATTTTCTCGTGGGGTCCCGGGTCGCGGTGGCGGTCCGGGCCGACCTGGGGGCGCTCTCCGCGGACGACGTCGCGGTGGAGGTCTATTACGGGAAGCTGGATCCGGCGGGCCAGGTCAGGAACGGAGAGATCATCCGGGCGAGGCACGAAGGGCGGGAGGGAACCGAGGATGTCTTCCGCGCCGAGATCCCCTGCCAGGTGAGCGGCCGCTTCGGGTTTGCGGCGCGTATCATTCCTCGCCATCCCGACCTGGTGAACCCCCTGACCCCCCTGTTGCTGACCTGGGAGTAGCGGCCGACAGCGGTCAGGTCGGGGGCGGCGGCCTGACGGTGGCGATGGCGATCGCGGCCACGAAAGCCAGCGCGGCGGCGACCAGGAACGCCGCCTCGTAGTTCCTTGTCGCGTCGAAGATCTTCCCCCCCGCCATGGGACCGATTATCCCTGCGGTCCCCCACGCGGTCATAAGCAGCCCGTAGTTGTTCCCCAGGTTCCGGATTCCGAAGAAGTCCGCCGTCGCGGAGGGGAACACCGCGAGCTGGGAGCCGTAGCAGTACCCGATGAGGAAGACCGATCCGAACAGCAGGAGGACCGTTCCCACCCGGGGCTCGAGAAGGAGAAGCAGGGCGGTCACGCCCATGACGAGGGAGAGCGTGCGGGTCCGGCCGATGTGGTCGGACAGCCATCCGGACCCGATCCTCCCGAACCCGTTCCCCGCGGAAAGGACTCCCACGGAAAGCGCCGCATCGCGCGGGGAGAATCCCGCCCCCTCCGCGAACGCCGCCAGGTGCCCGATGACCATGAGGCCGGCGGAGGTGCCAAGGGCGTAGGCAAACCACATCCGGTAGAACGTCCCCGTCCGGAGCATCTCCCCGGGCGGGTAATCCCGCAGGGTGTGGGAGGAGACCTCCTCCCGGGAGGGGGGGGTCCACCCCTCCGGCCGCCATCCTTGCGGAGGGTTCCGCAGGAAGAACGACCCCGCCGTGGTTACCACCAGGAACCCGAGGCCGAGGAGGGAGAATGTGTCACGCCATCCGTACCGGTGCAGCAGAAAGCCGGCCAGCGGGGCGATCAGGGCGCTGCCCGCCCCGTACCCCATCACCATGAGGCCCGTGACCAGTCCGCGCTTCTCCGGGAACCATTTCATTCCCACTGCGAGGGGGCAGACGTACCCGACGCCGCTGGCGAAGCCCACGAGGACGCCGTAGAAGGTGTACAGCCACCAGAGCGCATGGGTATACCGCGCAAGGAAGATTCCCACGGAGAAGAGGACCGCGCCGGTGATGGCTACCGGGGCCGGTCCCTGCCGGTCGTGCCACCGTCCCCCGACGAGCACACCGGCCGCGATGCAGGCGATGGAAATCGTGAAGGCCAGCGAAACCTGGGCGCGGCTCCAGCCGAACTCCCGCTGGAGGGGAGCGAGAAAGATGCTGAACGAGTACGCGGAGCCGAAGCACAGGTTCATCGATACTCCGCCCGCTACGCGCCACCACCGGTTCACTCCTCAGGCCTCCTCCCGTAGAGATCCGCGCACCGCGCGGGCGGCATCCCGAGGAGGTAGGCCAGGCGAAGCCCCCACATCAACAAGATCGTTCGAAGCGTGCCATGTTCCTCCCAGCGTCTCGCGGAAGTGGTGACCGGGACCGGAAGCAGGACCGTTCTTCCCCGCCGCGTGAGACGCCGCGAGAGTTCGACGTCCTCCATCAGAGGGATCTCGGGGTAGGCCCCGATCTCTTCGAAGACGTCCCGGCGAAGGAAGATCGCCTGGTCGCCGGTGTAGGCTCGCAACAGGCGGGCGCGGAGGTTGATCATCCGGGAAGTGAGACGAAGCGCGGCCTTTCGCAGAAGGGGCGCGCCCGTCGAGACCTCGAGGCGCACGGGAAATGCCCCGCCGAGTACGCCCTCCCGCACCATCGCCTCCCGGACCGCCGCGATCGCCCCATTCGCCATCGACGTGTCCGCGTGCAGGAAGAGCAGGATCTCGCCCTTCGACGCCATCGCCCCGGCATTCATCTGGACCGCCCGCCCGGGGGGAGAAAGGATCACGGCGTCCGCGATTGGCCGGGCCGCATCGGGCGTTCCGTCCCGGCTTTCGCCATCCACGACGATCACCTCGTCGGCACCCGCCTCACGGGCGGATCGAACCGTCGCGACGATAATCGCCGCCTCGTTCCGCGCGGGGATGATGACGGAGACCGGCAGCCTGGTCCCGGGACCGGTCATTCGGGTCCCGGGGCAGGGTCGACGTCCAGGGACGGTTCCCCCCGGATTCGACGGACGAGGGGGGGCAGGAAGAAGGAGAAGAGCAGGAGCCCGACGGGGAAGAGGACGTCGAACTGGAACAGGTCGGCCGGTCTCGTGTAGGAGGCGATGATCTCCTTCAGGCTCCCGAAGAAGTAGGAGGCGATCACGATGGCGGGCATGGTCCCGAGAAACGTTGCCCAGAAATAGTCGCCGAACCGGATCCGCGTCGCCCCCGCTCCGTAGTTGAGGAATATGAAGGGGAACCAGATGATGCGCAGATAGAAGACGAGGGAAAAGCCGTGTTTTTCCGCTTTTCGATCGAGCTCCCTAAGCTTGCCGAAGAGTAGTCCTTTCGCGAAATCCCTCAGGAAATACCGTCCGAGCACGAAGGAGAGGGTGGCTCCCAGCGTGGCGCCCAGGACGTTGCAAAAGGTGCCTGTGACCTTCCCGAAGATGAACGCCCCCGCCGCGTTGAAGGGGGTAGCCGGCAGTCCGAGAACCCCGAACGCGTAGAGCAGGACAAAGAGTACCGGCCCGAAAGGGCCCGCGGAGCGGACGAGGAGGTTGATCCTCCCTATCGTCTCCTTTCTTCCCTCCGGGGTGAGAAGCCGGTCCCCCAGCGGTGTGAAGAAGAGGAGATACCCCACCGTGCCTGCGAACGCAAGAAAGACGGCGAACTTGATGATGTTGATTTTTTTCCCGGTCGAGATCTCCATCCGGGAAATTGTACTATAACGTGCTTCTTCAAACCGCATTGAAGGAGACTTCCAGGGGATTTACAATGACCCTGGTCCGATTCTGATGACAAGGAGGAGGGGATGGCGAAACGCCGTGTCGGGAAAGTGGTGGCGGTCGTTCTCGTGGTATCGGTGGGAGTCGTATTTTCGGCGGGCTGCTTCGGGAAGTTCCAGATGACCCGCAATCTGTACGACCTCAACAAATCGGTGAAGGACCAGTACCTCCGGAGCGCGGTGACGTGGCTTTTCGTAATACCTTACGCGTTGACCGGGTTCCTGGACTTCGCCGTCTTCAACGTGATCGAGTTCTGGAGCGGGCAAAACCCCATCGCCGCCGGACCGCAGGCCCGGGTCTACGAGAAGGGGGACGAACGGGCCGAGATGACGATCGCCCGGGAGGGCGGGGCTACGGTTGCGACCATCGGGACGTATCGCGCGGGGTCCCTCGTTTCCACGCTCCGGATCCGCGACGACGGCGCCGGCTCCGTAACCTCGGAACTTCGCGAGAACGGGCACGTGTCCCGGACAATCACGGCAACCCGGGCGCCGGACGGTTCGGTCACCGTGGCGGAGAATTCGGCCTCCGGCGAGGAGTCTACCCGGTATTCCCCGAATGCAGTAGCGGTCTACCGGGCCCGGGTGGCGCGCCTTGCAGGACAGGCGGAGGCAGCGCTTGCGATCGCCGGGGCGGCTCCGGTCTTCCCCCCGGCACGGGTTCCCGCCATGCAGGGGTGACCCGGCCGAAAGTGGAGGCAGGGTAAGGTACGGAAGGGCAGTGCCGGATCCGGTCCGCTATTCCACCCCGTCCGTCCCGGAATCGGTCGGGGAATTGGATTCCGAGCGATATTTCCCGGTCCCCGGTCTGGCATCATCCTTGAACTCTCCCCGGAGTGATTTGCCAACAACTCCAGAGAGGAGGGTCAGGAAGATGAAGAAACGTTTCTCCGTGGGCATGGCAATGGTGTTTGCCATGTCGCTCACAACGGTGGCATCTGCCGGATCGATGGCAGGTCCCGTGAAATCCGCAGAGCAGGCACAGGTGGCGGTTTCCGGGAAATCGGCCAGGACGGGAACACAGGCGGACCCGGGAAGAAAGGCGGTGGCCGGGAAAAGGGCGAAGAGGAGACAGATCACCGGGATCGTCAAGGAGATCGACGCGAATGCCGGTACCCTGACCGTGAAAGGAAGGAAGGGATCGGTGAGCCTGAAGGCGGACGAGAAGGTGAAACTTAAAGGGATCTTGGTTGGCGACAGGGTGTTGACGATGTACTCGGGCGGCACCGCATCGAGCGTGAGAAAGATCGGGACGGGCAAAGTGGCGGCGGGCAAGAAATAACGGTAGAAAAAAACCTGTTGCCGAAACTTTTTGGGGTATGGTATGTTCTTGGTTTGCGTGTAAAGGCAGGCCCCCCCAAAAGGGAAGGGACTCCTCGGGCGGGGGGACACAATTCCCCCGCCCTATTTTTTTGCCGAGAATTTCCGCGGTTTTCCGGCAATTGACTTTTCCCCTCGCCTCTGATAGAGATTGTTTGCTTTGCCCCCCGGCACCTGAATCGCAACCACTGGGTAAAGGAGAACAGAAGAGTGAAAATTCTTGCTCTCGACAACTTGCAGAAGGTGGGACTTGACGTGTTCGCCCGGGAAGGGATCGAGGTCGACGTCAAGGGGAAGATGACGCCCGAGGAACTGTCCGCGGTCATCGACAATTACGACGGCGTGGTCGTCCGCGGGGCGACGAAGGCGACCGCCCAGGTCTTCGAGAAGGTGTCCCGGCTCAAGGTGATCGGGCGGGCGGGCAGCGGGACCGACAACATCGACAAGGCGGCGGCCACCAAAAAAGGCGTGGTCGTGATGAACACTCCGGGAGGGAACACCGTCACCACGGGAGAACACGCCATTGCGATGATGATGAGCCTGGCGCGCCAGCTTCCCCAGGCCAGTTCCTCGATGAAGGAAGGAAAGTGGGAAAAGAGCAAGTTCATGGGAACGGAGCTCACCGACAAGGTCCTGGGGGTGGTGGGTCTGGGCAATATCGGCAAGGTGGTCGCAGAGCGCGGGCTGGGGCTCAAGATGGTGGTGATCGGTTTCGACCCGTACGTGAGCAAGGAAGACGCGGCCAAGCTGGGTGTCGAACTGGTATCGCTGGACGAGCTGTACAAGCGGTCCGACTTCATCACGTTTCACACTCCGCTCACGCCCGAGACCAAGGAGATGGTGAACGCGGCATCCCTCGCGAAGATGAAGAAGGGAGTCCGCCTCATCAACTGCGCCCGCGGGGCCCTGGTAAACGAGTCGGACCTCCTGGCGGCACTGGAGTCCGGGCATGTGAAAGGCGCTGCGCTCGACGTCTTCCCGGTAGAGCCTCCCCCGGCCGACGCCCCGCTCCTCAAGCATCCCAACATCATCCTCACGCCGCACCTGGGAGCCGCGACGACCGAGGCGCAGGAAAAAGTGGCGGTCCTCATCGCGGAGCAGATCTGCGATTTCCTCAAGAAGGGGACGATCCGCAATTCCGTCAACTTCCCGTCGGTGTCCGCGGAGCTGCTGCCCACGCTCAAGCCGTTCCTCGACCTGTGCGAGAAGCTCGGTTCGTTCCACGGACAACTCCTGGCCTCCCCCCTCAAGGAGCTTACGGTGGAGTATCTTGGCGAGGTCGGCAAGCTTACCACGGCCCCGTTGACGATCTCCGTGCTGAAGGGGCTCCTCAAGTACCAGACCGAGGAGGTAAACCTCGTAAACGCCCGGATGGTGGCGGAGGAGCGCGGCATCAAGGTGGCCGAGGCGACCGCCGCGAGGAGTGAGGATTATGCGAGCTTCGTCCGGGTGGTCGCGATTACCGAAGAAGGAGAGACCTCCGTCTCAGGGACCGTCTTCGGGACCACGCCCCGCATCGTGAAGATCAACCTGTTCCCGATCGACGCAGAGCTCACCGGGGGGATGCTGATGCTTTCGAACCTCGACGTCCCCGGTGTGGTCGGGCGCGTCGGCACATTCCTCGGCGAGAAAGGGATCAACATCGCGGGATTCAATCTGGGACGGAAGGAGCCGGGAGGTACGGCAGTCTCGCTCATCAACGTGGACAATGTGGTTCCGGAGAAGGTCCTCGGGCAGTTGAGCAAGCTTCCGAACATCACCGCCGCGAAATATCTGACCTTCTAGGAAGCGAGGCGAGCGATTGAAGAACATCATCGTTCTCGGCGCCCAGTGGGGCGACGAGGGCAAGGGAAAAGTCGTCGACATCTACTCCGAGTTCGCCGACACGATCGCGCGTCCCACCGGGGGAAACAACGCCGGCCACACGCTCGTGGTCCGGGGGGAAAAGCACGTTTTTCATCTGATCCCGTCCGGGATCCTGCACCCGGGGAAAAAGTGCGTGATCACGAACGGGGTAGTCATCGACCCGAAGGTGCTTCTCTCGGAGATCGACAAGCTCAAGTCCCGCGACTACCTGAAAGACGACGCCCAGCTCAAGGTCAGCGAACTGGCCCACATCATTCTCCCGTACCACATCGTCCTCGACCGGGCGCAGGAAGAAAAGCTGGGAAGCCGGAAGATCGGCACGACGGCCCGGGGGATCGGCCCCTGCTATGAAGACAAGATTGCCCGCACCGGGGTCCGGGCGTGCGATCTGGTCCACCACGAAATCTTCGCGGAAAAGCTTCGCGCCAACCTGGAACTGAAGAACTTCCTCCTGAAAAATTACTACGGCGCGGAGGAGGTCGACTTCCAGGCCACGCTGGACGAATACCTCGCCTACGGGGAGCGTCTCCGTCCGCACCTGATCGACACCTCCCTGTTCCTGAACGAGGAGATCCACCGGGGGGCGAAAGTGCTTTTCGAGGGGGCCCAGGGGACACTGCTGGACATCGACCACGGGACGTACCCGTTCGTCACCTCATCCAACACCACGGCCGGTGGCCTGTGCACCGGGTCGGGTGTCCCCCCGACGAAGATCAGCGGTGTGATCGGCGTCGCCAAGGCCTACATTACGCGCGTGGGAGGAGGCCCGTTAGCCACGGAACTGTTCGACGACGAGGGGGAGAAGATCAGGGACCGTGGGTGCGAGTACGGGGCGACCACGGGGCGCCCGAGGCGGTGCGGCTGGTTCGACGCCCCCGTCGTCCGATATGCCCACCGCCTGAACGCCTTGAGCGGCATTGCGCTCACAAAGCTCGACGTTCTTTCCGGACTCCCCCTTGTCAAGGTGTGTATCGCCTACGATATCGATGGGGTCCGGAGAGAAGACATCCCCCTTATCCTATCCGAGTACGAGAAGGCGGTGCCCGTATACGAGGAGATGGAAGGTTGGAAGGAGGACCTGTCGGACGCCCGGGAGGTGGGCGATCTTCCGAAGGCCGCCCAGAAATACGTCCGGAGGCTCGAGGAGCTGACCGGCGTGGAGATCACGCTGATCTCCGTCGGTGCCGACCGGAACCAGACCATCATGCGGAAAAACCCATTCCGCGCTTGACACTTCCGCCCCGGGGTCTTTACCATGATGTGTTTCCGGGGAGCCCATAGCTCAGTTGGTAGAGCATCTGACTTTTAATCAGAGGGCCGCAGGTTCGATCCCTGCTGGGCTCACCACGAACGCGTCCCCATCGTCTAGTCTGGCCAAGGACACCGCCCTTTCACGGCGGCGACGGGGGTTCAAATCCCCCTGGGGACGCCAATTTTTTCCCTTCCCGGTCGGGTGACGACCGTCGAGTTCCCGACGGGAAGCAACTGGGGATCGGCCATGCCCGCCATCTTTCCCGGTTGATTTTTCCCGGGAAGCAAACTACAATTTCGGCCTATGCGACAGGGGATTGCGTAGGGGGTCCCGGCACGGTCGTGAAGGCCTCCGCTTCGGGCCGGGAGGCCGCGTTGAATATCCACGGCGACTTTGCGTCGAAGAGGTAGGGAAAGATCGGTTCCAGGACCGGTTCCGGCGAATGGCCGAACCCCAGGTCCGGGATCGTCCGGAGTGGAGAGTCCGGCGGGAAGCCCGGCGGATCCCGCCGGAAGAGAGCCGGCGAACGTTCCAGGAAGTCCAGAAGCGATACCACGACGATTGCGTCCGCCGGGAATCCGAGCGGTACGCGAGATGCAATCTGTGGTTATAATCCAGCCTGGAAGGGGGTGAACCCGAATGAAGAAGTTCGCAGCTCTTATCTCCATCGTGATGGCGGTGATGTTCTCCGCGGGGCTCGTGATAAGCGCGGATATGCCGGGCAAGGTGATGATCAAGGAGATCCAGAAGGTCAAGCCTCCGGTTCCGTTCGACCACAAGGCCCACGCAGAAAAGAGGGCAAAGACCTGCCAGGAGTGCCACCACAAGGACCCCCCCGGCAAGGAAAAGAAGTGCGCCGACTGCCACAAGGCCGCGGCCGAGGGAAAGGTGGTCTCTCTCAAAGAAGCGTTCCACACCACCTGCAAGGACTGCCACAAGAAAGACGCCAGCAAGAAGGCTCCGACCAAGTGTAACGATTGCCACAAGAAGTAACCGGAGATTTTCGGTAACGTGCCGGGGAGGGGGATTGCCCCCTCTCCGGGTTTTTTCCCGTCCCCATCTCCCCCCCTGGTGCGGGTATAATAGTTGGTTACTATCTCCATACATCGCCTGAAGGTGAATTCCCATGGCTGAAGGAAAGCGCAACGAATCGTTGATGGACAGGGTGTGGGAGTTCTTCACCTCCCTGAAGCTCGCAATCTTCGTCATCATCATCCTGGCGGTTACATCCATCATCGGGACGATCATCGAGCAGAACCAACCGCTCGAAAAATACCGGCAGTTTTACAGCGACGGGACGATCCGCATCTTCGAGAGTGTCGGCCTCTTCGACATGTACCACTCCTGGTGGTTTCTCCTCCTGCTGGTCCTGTTCACCGTCAACCTGATCTGCTGCACCCTCGACCGGCTTCCGCGGGTCGTCAGGGTCGTCCGGAACCCGAAGACCACCCTGGACGAGAACCTCGAGAAGACGATGGGGCTTGTCGAACGGTGGAAGAGGAAGGGGGAGCTCGAGACACTGGCCGCGACGTACCAGGAGGCGATGACGGATGCGTTTGCCAGGCCGCGCGTGACCGAGAACGCCGGGACGCTCCACCTCTACGCCGAGAAAGGGGTCATCTCGCGCTTCGGCGTCTACGTGACCCACCTTTCCATCATCATCATCTTCATCGGGGCCATCATCGGCAACGTGTTCGGATTCAAGGGGTACGCGAACATCGTTGAGGGGGAGTCGGCCAGCGTGATTCCGACGCGGGGAGGAACCACCAAGGTAGACCTCGGGTTCGCTGTGCGCTGCAACAAGTTCTGGGTGGACTACTACCCCAACGGGCAGCCGAAGGAATACTCGTCGGACCTGAGCATCATCGAAAACGGGAAGGAGGTCCTCCGCAAGAGGATCGAGGTGAACGACCCGCTGCAGTACAAGGGGGTGTGGTTCTACCAGGCCAGCTACGGCTCCGCGGGCGCCACCACCGTCAAGGTGGCGGTCAACGCCCCGGACGGCAGCAGCCAGGGAAACCGTAACCCTGTCCCCGGGACGAAAGGCGAAAATCGCCGGCTACGGGACCATAAGCGCCATCGACTACCAGGGGAACTTCCAGGGGCTCGGTCCCGCGTTGCTCGTGGTCCTCGAGAAGCCGGGCAAGCAGCCTGCCCAGTTCTGGCTCCTCGAGTCCTACCCCGAGTTCGACCGTCAGCGACAGGACTCGCGCTACCTGTCGTTCGCGGGGCTCAACGAGATCTTCTACACGGGTCTCCAGGTGGCCCAGGACCCCGGGGTGAACATCGTGTGGGTGGGCTGCACCCTGATGGTGGTCGGCATCATGATCGCGTTCTTCCTGTCCCACAAGAGGCTCTGGATCCGTCTCTCGCGCGGCGGCGATGGTCGCGTAGACGTCGTCCTCGCCGGATCGACGAACAAGAACAGGCTTGTCTTCGAGAAAAAATTTGAGAAAATACAGGCTGATATGAAGGCGGTAAAGGTATGACCGCGCTTCCTGTCGCTTAAACAGTAGGGAGATCAACCACCATGTTGAACGTTCGCCTGTTTGATATCACCACCCTGCTTTTCGGCGTTGCCTCCGTCAACTACGTCGTGGCCCTGTACGGTAAGAGAGAGACGATTGCCCGCATCGGGACCTGGGTATGCATCGCCGCCGCGGTCGTGTCGACCGTCGCGATCGGCTCCCGCTGGGCCGAGTCGTACCGGATGGGAATCGGCCGCATTCCCGTGACCAATCTCTACGAGTCGCTCGTCTTCTTCGCATGGTCGGTCAACCTGTTCTACCTGCTGGTGGAGTGGAAGTACAAGAACTGGACATTCGGCGCGTTCGTGATGCCGATCGCCTTCGGCACCATGCTGTTCGCCTTCACGAACGAGAGCAGCATCGAGCCGCTGGTGCCCGCCCTGCAGTCGTACTGGCTCCACGCGCACGTCATCACCTGTTTCGTGGGGTACGCGGCCTTCGCCGTCTCCGCCGGTGTGGCGACCATGTACCTCATGAAGGCGAAGCGGGAAAAAAGGAAGGTGACGGGAGGGGTGGTCGCCCTGTTCCCCTCCACGAAGGTCCTGGACGACCTGGTCTACAAGTCGATCATGTGGGGGTTCCCGTTTCTGACCGCCGGGATCATCACGGGCGCCGCCTGGGCGAACTACGCCTGGGGGACCTACTGGTCGTGGGACCCCAAGGAGACGTGGTCGCTCATCGTGTGGCTCGTGTATGCGGCGTTCCTCCACGCCCGGGTCACCCGGGGCTGGCACGGGCGTCGTGCGGCGATCCTGTCCATCGTCGGGTTCCTGGCCACGATCTTCTGCTACCTCGGGGTGAACCTGGTTCTTTCCGGGCTGCACTCCTACGGCGGCGGGTAAAACGGGACGACGGGGAGCGCCGGAAGCGTTTATGGGGGGGAGAGCGGTCGCCTCTCTTCTCGCCGCTCTGGCCTCGGCGGGACTGCTTGCCTGGGGATTGTACCGGGCGGAGTTCGCCGAGGTGCTGCTGAACGGGGCGCTCCTTTGACTCTCCTGCATCGGGGTCGCGTGAAGGAGATGAAGAAGGGGAATGGCCGTACCGCCTCCCGTCCCAGATAGTTCCTCGCCCTGGTGGGACCTATCCCCGCGGCGAAAGAGCCTCGTGGTGTTCGCCCTGCTGTTTCTGATCACGATCCCGATGCTCACGAAGATCTTCACGAGCGATTTCGGGACTCACATCGCGATCGGCAGGGAGATCATCCAGTCCGGGAGCGTGACGGACAAGGAGTTTTTGAACTACCCCTCGCTGGGGATGCACATTCCCAACGGGGAATGGGGCTTCCAGGCCCTTCTCTATCTCGTGTTCTCCGCGGGAGGCGTGTACGCCGTCTCTTTCTTATGCTGGGCGGTCGTCTTCGGGATCTACCTGCTGCTGCACCGGTCCATGACACTGCGGGGCGCGGACCCCTATCTTGCGGTTTTGGCGATCTTCGCTTTTTCCGGCTTCCTGCGGATCCGCATCCAGCCCCGGCCGGAGATCTTCACCTACCTGTTCACCGCGCTGACCATTTTCCTGTTCGCCGAATATTATTTCGGGGAGAGAAAAAGGCTCCTTTACCTGTTCCCGCCCCTGATTCTCGTCTGGGCGAACATGCATCCCTCGTATCTGATCGCCTTCGTGCTGTGCGGCGCCTTTTTCGTCGACGGGTTGGCCCGTGCGGCCTGGAGAAAGGAGCTCGGGTGGGACCTGCCTGAAAAACTGGGTCATTCCTCCCGTCCTGGTCGGAGGAGTGGGGCTTGTCGTCTGCGGACTGAACCCGCACGGCTACGATGCCATCCTCACCCCGCTCCATCTGTTGTCCCGGGGGAAAAGCGGCGGCGGGGGAGGAAGTTCCATCCTGATGTCCATTTCGGAACTGACGCCGGTCAAGGGAACCGGGCTGTACCTCTATTACAAGGCAGCGGCGGGTTTTGCCGCCTTTTCCCTTCTTCTCGGAATTATAGGCCGCCGCGTCTACCTGCTGGACCTGTTCCTCTTTGCCATCGCCTTCAAGGGGGCGTGGGCTTCCGCCCGGGCGGTTTCGATGATGGGACTTTTCCTGTCGCCCGGCGCCTCGCTTCACCTGACAGGGTTCTGGAAAAGGACGAGGAATGGTTTGCATTGGACAGGTCGCCGGACGGGCAGGGACCGGCGGGGGAAAGGGGAAGAGAAGGGAAACGAAAAAGGAGAGGCAATACGTCGCGGGGGGTTGGCGGCCGGTGGTTGCTGCTCGTCTTTGATGATTTAATGAGAACCCCACAGGTCCGAACCGTCCTTCAGTTCCAGTGTCCTGGTCCATGTGAGTACACGGGTTTCGGACTCTTCCCGTGGAAAAATAGGGCATCCACACCGCAACGTTTCAGGGCCGGGGAAAAATAACCGCCGCAGTTGGCGTCCCCCCATCCGCCCGAGGCGGGAGACTTTGCTACAACGGTGAAACGGCCTGTGAAGAGGGAACCGGTATCGGTCAGAAGTCCCGTAGTGAAACCCAGGATATTGTCAGGACCTAATGGGTCGGCGCCCGGTTTCATCCGGTCCCACAGGACCCTGGCACCGATGCCCACGCCGCCGAGGTATTTCCGGTAAAAGGGGTCGCCGAGGGCCTCCGGAGAGATGTCGCCCGATGTCAGGTTCACATGCAGGATCTTCCCCCAATAGCCTCTGCCCGCGTTTTCCGCATTTTCCTTCATGTCGTCTCCTCAACAGGGTAGTGTCCGCCTGGAGCCAAAAACCGTGGCCGTGACCGGCCGAACCTCGATTTTTATTGTCAAATATCGGTTTTTGGGTTTAAATAGAGTCCATCCGGAAATACATAAGGATTTCCGGATGAAGCAGTCATCTCAGCCATCTCCATTTTGACAGCCTTGCTTATAGCCGGGCCCCGAACAGGCCCGGATGCGAGAGTCAAACGATAATATCAGTATCCCACACGCCAGTAAATCAATTTTTCCCGGCCGGGGGGAGGGGTTATGCACTTCAAAATGAGATCAGGCAATCATATGAATGGATTTTGGCCGACAGGGATCAAGAGGGGTATCGCCGTTTTCTTCGCAGCTGTTCTGGTACTGGGTGGTTGTTCAAAGGAAGACGAACCGCCGAAGGGAAAAAACAAGGTGGTGGTTACGATTGTGAAACCGGCACCGGAGCCGGCACCGGTGAAAGCAGAACCCGTCGAAAAAGCCGTGCCCAAGGAAAAGGTCACGCCTGAAGAAGTTGCATCCACCGGGAACCAACCGGTCGAAAATGCAACATTGAAGGCCGAACCGCCCAAGGAATCCGCACCAGTGGCCCCGTCATCTGTGGCAGTTAAGGATGTCACACCATCCACTGCAGAGGAAGAGGCGTCTTCACCGAACAAGACCGCCATCGCCGGTTCGGCGGGTTCAGGCACCTCCCCGGCAGCATCAAAGCAGAAGAAACGTCCAGAACCGGAAAAGGGTATTGCCCGCGTTCGGGAAGGGGAAAGTCTGAGCGCGTTTGCCGCCCGTAAGGACACCTGTGGAGATTCCCTGAAATGGACGAGGCTCTACCGGTTGAATCCGCAACGTTTGGCCATGCTCCGGACTTGGAAGGACATCACGGAAAAATCCCTGGAGCCCGGGCTTTCGCTGCGTTATCTTTCACCGGCTGACAAAGAAAAGCTTCAGAGTCCTTTTCAGGCCAAGCCTTGGGTCGTTACGGTACGTTCATGGCGGAGCCCGGGCAGACTTGCCGCTCCAGCCATTAAGTTGATACAGCGCGGATTTCATGTCTACATCACGAAGGCCGAGGTGAAGGGGAAGCAGTGGCTCAGGCTGCGCGTGGGTTTTTACCTGAATAAATCCGAGGCCCTGGCGGCCAAGAATAAGATCCGGGAGATTCTGGGGAACGATGATTCGTGGATAGCGCGGGCCGGAAAAGGGGAGTTGGAGGAATTCGGAAAATGAAAGGCAAGGACATCGTTGTAGGTGTAACCGGTGGTATCGCGGCCTATAAGGCGGCCGAACTGGTGCGCCTCCTGGTGAGGGAAGAGGCCAGGGTGAAGGTGGCCATGACGGCCAATGCCACACGATTCGTGACCCCTCTCACCTTTGAGGCCCTGTCCGGCAACCGGGTCGTGTGGCGGATGTTCGGTGAGGATGCCGGTGCAATGGACCATATTACGTGGGGCCAGGAGGCGGACCTGATCATCCTGGCCCCGGCAACAGCCAACTTTATCGCCAAGGTGGCCCACGGCTTGGCGGATGATTTCCTCTCCACCATGGTCCTGGCTGCAACGGCCCCTATCTTGGCCTGCCCTGCCATGAATACCAGGATGTATGAGAACCCGGTCACGACGGAAAATCTTTCAAGTTTGAAGTCTCGCGGCCTCCATATCATGTCCCCGGGAGAGGGCCAACTTGCCTGCCGCACGGAAGGCCCTGGAAGGCTCCCCGAGCCCCCGGACATCCTCGAAGAGGCGAAAAGGTGTCTATCGAAGCAGGATCTGGCAGGGTTACGGGTCCTCGTCACGGCAGGGGCCACGCACGAACCCATGGACCCCGTACGGTTTATCAGCAACAGGTCCACCGGGAAGATGGGGTACGCCGTTGCCGCGGCCGCCTGCCGGCGCGGGGCATCGGTCACCCTCGTCACCGGGCCCACATCCATCAGCCCGCCACGCGGTGCGTCCGTCGAAGACGTTCAAACCGCTCTGGAAATGCGTGAGGCCGTGCTGAAAAAGGCCACGGGGTGTGACGTTGTCATCATGACGGCGGCCGTATCCGACTACAGGCCGCACCGGTCGGCGAAAGAGAAAATGAAGAAGGGGGCGGAATCCCTCAGCCTGGAGCTGGACAGGAATCCTGACATCCTGGAGGAACTGGGTCATTCAGAGAACGGGAAGGGCTGCCTCCTGGTGGGGTTTGCGGCCGAGACCCATCAGCTCATGGCCCACGCCATGGAAAAACTGAAGAAAAAGAACCTGGATATGATCGTTGCCAACGACGTCTCACGTGAGGACGCAGGGTTTGCATGTGACACCAATGAGGTGAAGATGTTTTTCAGGGACGGCCGGGTCGAAGATTCGCCCCTGATGAGCAAGGAGGATGTGGCCGATCTCGTGCTGGACCGCATAAACGCATTGAGGAAGTCGACGTAGTTCATGAAAGATGAGGTCCGCAATATTGTCACCCATTTGAGGGACTGGCTGGAGGCCTATCGGGAAATGGGTTTTGATCCGCCACCCGTCCCGGTCGGCGCTTCGTCCGTAGGAGGCGGGGTTTCGGGCAAGGGTTCCATCCAGGAGTCCCATGTGGCGGAAACGGGATCTCTCGAGGCCTTGTCGGATCATATCGGCGATTGCCGCAGGTGCAGGCTGCACCAGGGCCGAAACCATCTCGTCTTTGGCGAAGGGGCGCCCAACGCCCGGCTCGTGTTGATCGGTGAGGGACCCGGCAGGGAGGAAGATTTGGCCGGAAGGCCTTTTGTGGGTGAGGCCGGGAAGCTCCTGACACGGATCATTGAAAACGGGATGAAGGTGAAACGCCGGGATGTCTATATCTGTAACGTGGTGAAATGCAGGCCGCCCGGAAACCGCGATCCGGAGGCGGACGAAGTGGCGACCTGTCTCCCCTTCCTGGAGCGGCAGGTACGCCTCATTAACCCCGAGGTGATTTGTACCCTGGGACGGGTCGCGGCCGGAAGCCTGGCCGGCGGAGAGTTCAAGATCACGAAGGAACGGGGAAAATGGCGTTCCTGGATGGGCATCGCCTGGATGCCCACCTATCACCCGGCATACCTTTTGAGAAACCCAGCTGCCAAACGACCCGTGTGGGAAGATGTCCAGGAAATCATGCGGCGCCTGGACCTGGAGGTGTAGACGAATGTCTGGAAACCGAACATATTTGCGCTTCTTGAAAACAATTATCATTGTTTTTTCGGTCGGTGTCGCTCTCCTGTGGTTCCCCGGAAAAGCAAAGGCGGCGGGCGAGGTGCTGATCATTGAGCTGGAAGGGTCCATTAATCCCGGAACTGCCATGTATGCGACCGAGGGGCTGAAAAAGGCGGAGAAAATGGACGCCCGGCTGGCCGTGCTTCGGCTTGATACCCCCGGCGGACTTGGATCATCCATGCGGACGATCATAAAGGCGATCCTGAACTCATCTGTCCCCGTGGCCGTATGGGTCGGTCCCCGGGGTGCCCGAGCCGCCTCGGCGGGCGTCATGATCACCATAGCGGCCCATATCGCGGCCATGGCGCCGGGGACCAATATCGGTGCCGCCCATCCGGTTATGGCAGGGGGGAAAGACATCGGGACGACCATGTCGGAAAAGGTGGTGAACGACATGGCGGCCTACGCGAGGGGCATTGCCACAGACAAGGGGAGAAACGGAGAATGGGTGGAAAAGGCCATCCGGGAAAGTGTCTCTATAACGGCCGAGGAGGCCGTAAAAAAACACGTTGTTGATCTCATAGCCGGAAATGTTGACGAACTTCTGAAAAAAGTTGATGGACGGACAGTGACCGTAGGAGGCAAAAAGGTGGTGTTGAAGACGGCCGGTCTCGAAAAGGTCTATTACCACCAGAGCTTCCGTGATCGGCTCCTCAGCACCATCAGCGATCCCAATATCGCCTACATCCTCATGATGATAGGCCTTGCAGGACTCTATTTTGAGCTTGCCCATCCGGGAGCTATTTTCCCCGGGGTGGTCGGTGGCATTTCCCTGATCCTTGCCTTTTATTCATTTCAGACACTGCCCGTGAACTATGCCGGGCTCCTGCTCATCGTCCTGGCCATCGTTCTTTTTATCGCGGAAGTCAAGGTCACGAGTTATGGCATGTTGTCCTTGGGCGGCCTGATTTCTCTTGCCCTGGGATCCATCATGCTTTTCAAGAACATGCGGGTATCCCTGGAGTTGATGATGCCCACGGTGGCCCTGGTGGGGGGGTTTTTTGTGATAGTGGCGGGTCTGGCCTTCAGGGCCTATCGAAGCAAACCAAAGAGCGGGGCGGAAGGACTCATTGGTGAGGTAGGCCTTGTGAAAGAAACGCTGGACCCGGAAGGCCTGATTTTTGTTCATGGAGAGTCCTGGCGTGCACGATCCGACGAATCCATCGAAGCGGATGAGCGGGTCGAAGTGACAGGAATGGAAGGACTCCTTTTGAAAGTCCGAAGGAAAACGGGGGGAGATATTTAATAACTTCCGGCGGTCCGCCACCGGTGGCCTGTCCGGGTAAGGGAGGGATACCATGTTCTACATATTAGCAGTTGTTTTGCTGGTCATCTTTTTGTCTTCTGCCATCAAGATCCTCAGGGAGTATGAGCGGGGTGTGATTTTCCGTCTCGGTCGCGTCATCAAAACAAAAGGTCCCGGGCTGATCATCCTCATCCCCTTGATCGATAGGATGGTGAAGGTGAGTCTGCGCCTGGTGGCCATGGATGTCCCCCCCCAGGACGTGATCACGCGGGACAACGTGTCGGTGAAGGTCAATGCGGTGGTCTATTTCCGGGTCATGGATCCCAGCAAGGCCATCATCGAGGTGGAGAACTATCTCTTTGCCACGTCCCAGCTGGCCCAGACCACCCTGCGCAGCGTCTGCGGTCAGGCCGAGCTGGACGAACTGCTCTCGGCGAGGGAAAAGATCAATGCCAGCTGCAGGAGATTCTCGACATGCACACCGATCCCTGGGGGATCAAGGTGACCACCGTGGAGGTCAAGCACATCGATCTGCCCCAGGAGATGCAGCGCGCCATGGCCAGGCAGGCCGAGGCGGAGAGGGAACGGCGGGCCAAGGTCATCAACGCCGAAGGCGAGTTCCAGGCCGCCAACCGCTCTGGCCGAGGCCGCGGAGATCATCCAGGTCCATCCCGAGGCGCTGCAGCTGCGCTATCTGCAGACCCTGAGGGAGGTGGCGGCGGAAAACAATTCGACCACCCTCTTTCCCCATCCCCATCGATCTGCTCACACCCTTCATGAGAAAAAAGGAGTCGGAATAGGGCGGCAGTGCTCCAATTCAAAAAAGGCTTAACTTTTCAGTTAATTACTGGTATAGGTAAGCAATAAACACGGGCGAACGGATCTTAAAGAGGAGAACAATATTTCCTCCATTCTTTGAGAGCGCAAACCGTTTTGATATATGACCTTGAATTTTAACCACAAAACTTCCATGTCCAAGGAGCGCTAATTATGACAGACGAGGTGAAGAAGGAAAAAGCAAAAGAAGGAAAAGGAGAGGCCGAAAAACCCATTGAGAACATGACCGTCAAAGAGCTGAGGGAGATCGCAAAAGAGATCCCCGATTTGACCGGTGTACACGCCATGAAGAAGGAAGAACTTCTGGTGCTCCTCAAGGAAGGAAAGGGAGAAAAAGAGGAAGCTCCCAAAAAAGAAAAAGGCCAAGGCAAAACAGGCATCTCTCACCGTCAAGGAGATCAAACAGAAGATTGCAGCACTCAAGGTAGAGAAGAAAAAGGCCCGGGAGGCGAAGGAAAAGGACAGCGTCGAGGCCCTTCGCAGGCGCATCAACCGATTGAAGAAACAATCCAGGAAAGCTGCCCGGGCCTGACAGGGCTTGTTTGCCAAAACAGGTCTTGGGGACACAACGCCCCGAAGACCTGTTTTTGTTTTGTCTGCAGACGAAGTGTGTCCTATTTACTAGATTGAGTCATTAGGGTTTCATTCGGCATTTGAGCTTTGACATTTGTTTATTTACGGATTGTCCGCCTCCGGCGGGTTTATCCGGGTTAGGGACGCCGTGTCCCGGGGGGAAGAGGTGGCCTTAATGAAACAAAGAATCGTGGCCATAATTCCAGCCGCCGGTCTCGGAATTCGAATGGGCTCAAAGAAGCCCAAGCAATTTCTGAAGGTCAACGGCATACCGCTTCTGGCCCTGACGCTCCGAGCTTTTCAGGAGTCCGGCGTTATAGACCGGGTGATCGTTGTTGTGCCCGGAGAGGAGATCGAGGCCTGCCAAAGGGACATCGTTTTACGGTACGGATTTGACAAAGTTGAAAACATCGTAGCGGGTGGAGTACGGCGCCAGGATTCGGTGCGGCTGGGTATCGAGGCCGCGGGAAGTGATGTTGACCTGGTGGTTATCCACGATGGGGTCCGCCCGCTCGTAGACAGGGCGCTGGTGGAGCGGGTCATCTCTGCGGCAAGGATCTGCGGCGCAGCCGCAGCAGGAATGTTGGCCAGGGAAACCGTCAAGGAGACCGATTCAAGGGGCGAAGTGATCCGGACGCTCGACAGGTCGAACATCTGGCTCGTTCAGACGCCCCAGGTATTCACCTATGAGCTGATACGCGATGCCCATGAAAGGGCGTGGCAAGAGGCTTGGTCCGAGGCAACGGATGACGCGGGCCTCGTGGAACGGCTGGGCGTCAAAGTGAAAATGGTCACAGGTTCGGAAACCAATATCAAGGTGACGACCCCGATGGATCTCGACGTCATACGGTTCATGATGGGCAAGGAAGGGGATCCCTTCACGGACCGGGAAGATCGGAACAGGCTATGAAGATCAGGATAGGTACGCGGGGAAGCATGCTGGCGCTGGCTCAATGTGAATGGGTCAAAGGTAGAATCACAGAGCGCCACCCGGAACTTGAGGTGGAGCTGGTCAGGATCAAGACCAAGGGAGACAAGATCCTGGACGCCCCTTTGAACAAGATCGGGGGGAAGGGCCTGTTCGTGAAGGAGATCGAAGAAGCGCTCCTCTCGGGCAGGGTGGATCTGGCCGTCCACAGCATGAAGGACGTTCCGGCGGAGCTCCCGGACGGACTGGTCCTCACCGCATTCCCGGAGAGGGAAGATCCCCACGATGTCCTCATTTCAGTCGACAATGTTCCCCTGGAGGAGCTGCCGCAGGGTGGGCTTCTGGGTACCAGCAGCCTCAGAAGAGGTGCCCAGGTCCTCCATTTAAGGCCGGATTTGAAGATCGTTCCCCTTCGCGGGAATGTGGACAGCAGGTTAAAAAAGCTGCGAAGGGGTGATTTCCATGCCATTGTCCTGGCTGCCGCCGGCATGACGAGATTGGGCCTGAAAGATCAGATCAGCCAGGTGATCCCGACGGAAAAGATCCTTCCCGCCATCGGACAGGGGGCCCTGGGAGTAGAAGTGAGGAGAGAAAACAGGGACGTCATCGAGGTCCTGTCCTTCATGGATCACGGCCCCACTGCCGTGTGCGTGAGGGCTGAAAGGGCCTTCCTGAAAAAACTTGAAGGAGGCTGCCAGGTCCCCATTGCCGCCCTGGCTACCTTGAACGGCCGGGACCTTCATCTTGAGGGGATAGTGGCGGAACTGGATGGTTCACGCGTCATTCGTAACAAGATCAAAGGGACCGGGGACCGGCCGGAGGAAATAGGTGTTAAACTGGCCGGACGCATGCTCGATGCGGGGGCAGGAGAAATTCTGGCACGGATTTATGAAAGAAACGGGGCGGAGGGCGATGGCAAGGCATAAAATGGGCAAGGTCTTTCTCGTCGGGGCCGGGCCGGGAGACCCCGGGCTTATCACTGTAAAGGGCCGTGAATGCATCTCTTCGGCCGATGTGGTGATCTATGACTTTCTGGCGAATCCCGTTTTTCTCTCTTATGCCCGGGAAGGGGCGGAACGGATCTATGTGGGGAAGAAGGGTGGACAGCACACCGTGCCGCAGGAAGGTATCAACGCCCTGATCGTGGAGAGGGCGAAGATGGGCCGGAATGTGGTCAGGCTGAAGGGCGGAGACCCCTTTATCTTCGGCAGGGGCGGTGAAGAGGCCGAGGAACTGGTCCAGGCCGGGGTGGATTTCGAGGTCGTGCCGGGGGTCACCTCCGCCATCGCGGTTCCTGCCTATGCGGGAATTCCTCTCACCCACAGGGACTACACGGCTACTGTCGCCTTTATCACCGGGCATGAGGACCCCGAAAAGAAGGAGTCCAACATCGCATGGGACAAGCTGGCCACCGGGGCGGGAACCCTCGTATTCCTGATGGGTGTGGGAAACCTGTCCGCCATTGCGGAAAGGCTCATGGAATATGGGCGCAACCCGGCTACCCCCGTTGCCGTGATCCGGCGTGGAACCGGCCCTGATCAGGAAACCCTCGTGGGCACTCTTGAGGATATCGCAAAACTGGCTGAAAAAAGCGGGATGAGGCCCCCGGCCATCATTGTCGTGGGGGAGGTTGTGCGGTTGCGGGAAAAGCTGGCGTGGTTTGAAAAGAGGCCCCTTTTCGGGCGTCGCATCGTGGTGACACGGGCGAGGGAGCAGGCCAGCGGATTCATGGAACGTCTTTCTCAACTGGGCGCAGAGTGTATTCAATTCCCCACGATCGAGGTGAGGCCGCCCGAGAGCTTTGAACCCATGGATTCGGCCATTGAGCAGCTTTCACAATATGATTGGTTGCTTTTTACCTCAGTCAACGGGGTGAAGTATTTTCTTCAGCGTCTCCATGCCCTGGGCGGGGATGTGAGAGATCTGAAGGGGGTGAAGATCGGCGCCATCGGTCCCGGGACGGCCGGGGCCTGGATGGAAATGGGGATCAGGCCTGACCTGGTGCCCGAGGAATACCGGGCCGAGGCCATTGTGGAAGGGCTCGGCGGGATCGGCATCAAGGGCAAAAAAATTCTCATCCCCAGGGCGGTAAAGGCCAGGGAGATCCTGCCGTTGGAGCTTCGAAAAATGGGTGCGGAGGTGGAGGTGGTGCCCGCCTATCAGACCGTGCGACCGGATGATGACGTCGAGTTTGTGAAGGGGATGCTGGATAGGAAAGAGGTCCATATGGTCACTTTCACCAGTTCATCGACCGTGACCAATTTTGTGGAGATGTTCGGGTCATGGAAGGAGACCTTGAGAGAGAAGATGGCCTCCGTGGCTTCCGCCTGCATAGGTCCCATTACGGCAAAAACGGCTGAAGGCTATGGATTTTCAGTGGATCTCATGCCGTCAGAGTACACCATTGATGCGTTGACGGAAGAAATTGTGGCCTTTTTTTCCAAAACTTAGCGACATTTTTTCTTTTCCGGCGGGTTCTGAATATGCCAAAGGCACAAGGTTTAAGGCATAAAACCAAGGAGATCCCCGGTTTCATACCTGATTTTCGTCGCCCGGGTCCTCTTCATCTTCCTGGCCGGCAGGCAACACCTGGCGCAACTCCCTGAGCTCCTCGATGCGATTGAGGGGTCTTTCGAGCTGCCGTCGTCTGGTGGTCATGAGGCTCTCGTACTCCTTCTGGCTCTCGCCGATCCTTTTCCCGAGCAGTTCCATCTTATTCGCAAAATTTCCCCACTGTTTCTTGAAAGCCCCCAGGAGGGAAAGAATTTCGGTCGAG
This sequence comes from uncultured delta proteobacterium, assembly GCA_963811025.1. Classification (GTDB taxonomy): domain Bacteria; phylum Desulfobacterota; class Deferrimicrobia; order Deferrimicrobiales; family Deferrimicrobiaceae; genus CSP1-8. The sequence continues at coordinate 18,672 of CAWEPX010000028.1, read as the reverse complement.
GTCTGTTCCAGGGCGAAGTTGTCAATGGCCTGCCGAATGACCGCCAGGACCGCAAAAAGGGTCAGGGGTGAACAGGGGACGACCTTCTGCCTGATACTGTTGTCCAGGAGGCTGCTGTCCTGTTCATGGATGAAACCGTAGACCTGCTCGTTTGGAATGAAGAGCAGGACATAATCCAGCGTATTCTGCTGGGGATTGATGTAGTCCCGGGTGGTGATCTCCTTGATTCGTGCCTTTACATCACGAAGGAAATCGTTTCTGTACTTGTTCTTTTCCACCTCCGAGCCTGTTTCCAGGAAACGGATGTAGTTGTCCAAGGGAAACTTGACGTCCATGTTCAGCTTCAGATCCCTGGGCAGGAGGAAGGTGAAATCCGGCCGGGTTCCCACCCCTTCCACGGCCTTCTGCTTCACATAGTTTATGCCCTCAATAAAACCCGCGAGGCGCAGGACGTCTTCGGCCATGCGTTCGCCCCACTGTCCCCTCATCTGGGTGCTTGAAAGGGCCTCCCGCAGGGTGTTGGTGGTTTCCATCAGGGCGGTTGTTTGTTTGCCCTGCCGTCTTATCTGGTTCGTGAGTTCACCGAATTTTTGTACGCGTCTTTTTCGAGGTCCTGGACCAGCAGGGAGACCTTTTGGAGTTCTTGTCCCATGCGTGAAAGCTGCTGATCGATGAGGCCCTTTTTGCTCTCCAATTCCCGGGCGGAGGATTCCCGTTCAGCGTCCAGGCGCGATTTGGCAAGCTTCGAGAACTCCTCCGTGCTTTTCCGGAGGCGTCCAGGGAGAGGCTGCCAAAGCTGGCCTTGAGTTGCCCAGAACGACATCCATGTTTGTCTGTCTCTGCTTTTCGCCTGCTTCTTAGAAGCTCGGCAGCCAGCTCCCGGGCCGATTTTCCGTGAATGATTCTGAGAACAAGGGCCACGGCCAGCCCCAAAACAAAGCCGACAATGAGTCGCCCCGATAACGGGCCAGTAGGTCATGATGCCCCCCGGAAAGTTGAAGTCCGACAGTCAAGGCATTCTTATTTTAAAGAGAACTTTATGTCAACCGTAGAGAAACGGTCCTGATCCCCACCCTCAGGGCATCATCTTGAACCAAAATCGAGTTGGATGAGACGGCAAATTTAGGTCCCATGGGGGCGTGGAACAGGCCCCTATTGGGATCCTCTTGATTATCGCCGGCAAGAGAAGCGCTATTTTTTGGTGTATTCTCGGATTTTTCCTGAGATCATCTCACGAATTGTAAAGACAATTCTCGCCGTTTCTTGACAGCTCGAGCCCCTTACCCTATGATCGACGCAACCTAAAAGGGAGGCGTGACAAAATGGAATCCTCTTCCGAGATGAAGGGAAAAAAAGGCCGACGACCCCTTGACGGTATCCGGGTGATCGAGATGGCCGGGCTTGCACCTTCACCCTATTGCGGGATGCTCCTGTGTGACTTCGGGGCCGATGTGGTGGTGGTGGATCGGCTGTCCAAGGGCGGTCCGGAGATCCCGAACGTTATGGGCAATAACCCCTTTGACCGGGGAAAGCGATCCATCAGGGTCAATGTCAAGACACCGGAAGGGACGGCTCTTCTTCGGCGGATGATCCGGGTTTCGGATGTCCTGATCGAACCGTACCGTCCAGGTGTCATGGAGGCACTGGGTCTGGGCCCTGTTGATGCCCTGGCGTTGAACGGGTCACTCATATACGCCCGGCTCACCGGGTGGGGCCAGGAGGGGCCCTATTCAGGGATGGCTGGACATGATATCGACTACATCGCCCTTTCCGGTGCCCTGTCGCTCTTTCGGAGAAAGGGGCAAAAACCCCTTCCCCCCTGCAACACTTTAGGGGATTTTGCGGGCGGGGGCATGCTCTGCGCCATGGGTATCCTCCTGGCCCTTTTTGAAAGGGAACGATCGGGAAAGGGGCAGGTGGTGGACGCGGCCATGGTGGACGGTGCATCCAGCCTTATCACCATGTTTTACGGTCTGCTGGGAAATGGGCTCATGACACGCGATATCGGAACGAACCTCCTGGATAACGGGGCCCCCTTTTACGAGACCTACGAGACGGCCGACGGCAAATTCCTGGCAGTGGGGGCCATCGAGGGTCGTTTTTACGCCGAGCTGTTGAAGGGCCTTGACGTGGATCCTGATTCACTGCCCCATCAATATGACATGGCAAAATGGACGGAAATGAAGGAGCGATTGACAGAGGTTTTCAAAACCAGGACGCGTGATGAGTGGATGGCCGTCTTTGAGGGCATGGATGCCTGTGTGGCCCCCATCCTGGAATTGGATGAGGTCCAGGGGCATCCCCACAACCGGGAAAGGGGGCTTTTGATCACGCTTGAAGGTCTGTCCCAGCCGGCCCCTGCTCCCAGGCTCTCACGAACCCCGGGCAGGGCCGTCCAACCGGGAGCTCCGAGGGGCACGCACACCCGGGAAATACTGGGGGAACTCGGGTTTGATGAGAAGGAGATGAAGGATCTTTTCACCCGGGAGGTCGTGGAATAGAAGGCCTTTTACCAGGAGACTGTCCGAGAATAGCCTCCTAGGCGCAATCGGAGGGGTCGCCCGCCAGTTTCGCGAGGGCGTGATCGAGGGCGGGCAGGATTGTTTCGAGATTCTCTCCTGCGCCGCGAGGACTGCCGGGGAGATTAATGATGAGAGAACGCTTTCGGACACCTACGACGGCCCTGGACAGCATGGCGTGGGGCGTTTTTTTCAGGCTGGCTGCCCGCATGGCCTCGGCCATACCGGGAACTTCATAATCGATCACCTTCCGGGTAGCCTGGGGCGTCACATCCCGGGGCGTGAGTCCCGTACCGCCGGAAGTGACGATGAGCGCAAGATGTTCATCGTCCACCCAGTTCTTCAGGGTTTGGGCTATCTCTTCACCCTCATCCGGGACGATGTCCTGCCTCAAGACGGTATATCCCTTCTTTTCCAGAAGTTGTGCAACCAACCGGCCGCTTTCGTCCACGCGGAGGCCCTGAGAACCCTTGTCGCTGACGGTCAGGACCCCTGCGCGGATAGTCTGTTCTGCTTGTTCCATCGGCTCATCCCCGCCTCTCCGGGCCGGCCTATTCCGCTTCTTTAAGGGCGGCGATGACCTTCTCAGCCAGCTGGGCCGGAACTTCTTCGTAGTGAGACTGCTCCATGCTGAAGGTCCCCCGGCCACCGGTCATGGCATTGAGATCCAGGGCATACTTGAGGACCTCGGCCATGGGGGCCTGGGCCATGATGACCTGGTACCTGCCCTGGCTGTCCATTCCGAGGACCCTTCCACGACGCCCGTTCAGGTCTCCCATCACATCGCCCATGACCTCCTCGGGAACGATGATTTCCAGCTTCATTATGGGTTCGAGAAGGATGGGGTTTGCCTCCTGGATAGCCTTCTTGAGGCACATACTGGCGGCGATTTTGAAGGCCATTTCCGAAGAATCAACGTCATGGGACTTGCCGTCAAAGAAACGAACCTTCATGTCCACAACGGGGTATCCCGCCAGAGTGCCGGACTGAATCGCTTCATTGAGGCCCTTTTCCACGGCGGGCACAAAGTTTCTGGGGACATTCATCCCCACGAGGGCCTCTTCAAATTCGAAACCGGAGCCCCTTTCGAGAGGAGCGAGATCGAAGTGGACTTCAGCAAACTGGCCACGTCCGCCCGTCTGTTTCTTGTGCCTGTAAATCACCTTGTTGACGGACTTCTTGATGGTTTCCCTGTATGGCACCTTTACGGGACTCAGCGTAACCTCCACGCCAAACTTCCGATTGAGCTTTTCACAGGTGGTTTCCAGGTGAATCTGGCCCGTGCCCGACAGGACGATCTCCGCTGTCACCTGGTCCCTCCCGAGACTGAGAGTCGGGTCTTCCTCCAGGAGCTTGGCCAGTGAAATATAAACCTTGTCTTCAGTTCCCTTGACCTTGGCCCCGACAGCATAGGAAATGACGGGAGGCAGGGGTTGCGCTGCCTGGTAGATGATGGGATCATTTTCCACGCAAAGGGTGTCTCCCGTGGTGGTCTCCTTTAACTTGGCGATGGCCACGATGTCGCCAGGACCCGCAGCTTCTATGGATTGCTGTTGCTTGCCCTCGGGAAGGAGGAGCTGCCCGAACTTTTCTTTGACCTCCTTGTTGGCGTTGTAAATGGTGGAATCCGACTTGAGGGTGCCTGAAAAGACGCGCAGGATGGTTAATCTTCCGGCAAAGGGGTCGGCAACCGTCTTGAATACCAGGGCCGAAAAGGGTGCGTCCGGGGCAGGAGCACGCTCTATGGTTTCGTCAAGCCCGGGTTTTTTCCCCTCCTTGGGTTGCCTTTCCGAAGGGGAAGGCAGAGCGGCCACTATGACGTCCATCAGCTGGGAGACGCCCATGTTGAGCAAGGCGGAGCCACAGACTATGGGGATGATGAGCCCGGATTTCACACCATCAACGAAGGTCAGTTCAACGTCCTTTTCCGGTAGATCTTCACCCTCCAGGTATTTTTCCATCAGGTCATCATTGGCCTCGACGATGTTTTCGATCATTTTTTCACGCCACTCGCTGACGAGGTCCTCCATGTCGGCGGGTATCTCCGAGGTCTCAAATTTACCACTGCCGTCTTTGGCGCAGATATAGGCCTTCATCTTGATGAGATCCACGACGCCCCTGAACTGTTCCTCGGCGCCTATGGGAAGGTAGACGGGGGTCGCTTTCAAATCAAAGCTTTCGGACAGCTCAGCCATGACCTTGAAAAAATCCGAACGTTCCCGATCCAACTTGTTGATAAATACGATCCTGGGAAGCCCTTGTTCATCGGTAAATTTCCACACCTTTTCCGTGCCTACTTTGACCCCGGAGGTGGCGTCCAGAACCACGACTACACCGTCTGCGGCCTGGAGAGAAAAATTTGTGTCAGATAGAAAGTTGTCCTCGCCCGGCGTGTCCAGGATATTGATCGTCTGCTTTTTCCAGGAACAATGGTGAAAAGAGGTGTTGATGGTGATTTTCCGCTTGATTTCTTCCGGCTCAAAATCCATGTTGGATGAGCCGTCATCCACCTTGCCAAGACGGTTCGTGGCCTTTCCGTTGAAAAGCATGGCCTCAGCAAGGGACGTTTTCCCGGACCCACCGTGAGCCACAAGTGCTGTGTTTCTCAGTTGCTGTGCTCTTTTTTCCATTCGTTGTTGTCCTTTCCCGGTCAGATTTGCATAGAAAATTACCTCAATCACCAAATCAAAGTCAAGCGCAGAATGTGGAGCGGCTATTTTTTGATTGCCAAACCTGGCGAACCTGATATATTTATTGTTTTTCATCAAAACTTCATGAGTTTTTCCGGTCGTTTGAATTCGGGGGTATGGCAGTAACGCGGCTCGAAAAACGGGGCGACGGGTTTTGGATCTTCGTGATCTCACAGGCGATTTTTTCCAGGCACTCCGGCATCAGAAAGGATACTCGCCTCACACGGTTAAAAGCTATCGGGCCGACCTGAACCATTTCCTGGAATTCCTGAGCTCCAAAGAAAAAGCAAAGGCGGGAAAGCGTGCCGGGCTGGAAGCGGACAGTGTAGATCCACGGGAAATTCGGAGCTATCTGGGGAGCCTTTTCGGCCACTACAGGCGGACTTCGATCGCAAGAAGGCTTTCGGCCGTCCGGTCATTTTTCGTCTTTCTGGAAAAAGAAGGCCTTTTGGAGAGCAACCCCGCGAAGGAAATTTCTTCGCCCAGGCTGGAGAAAACCATACCGGTTTACCTCACGGTCGACGAGGTTTTCAGACTCCTTGAAAGGCCTGAAAAAGGGACGCCCGCGGGCCTCAGAGACCTGGCTATTCTCGAATTACTCTATTCCTGCGGGATACGTGTCGGGGAGTTGACGGGTCTGAATATTTCCAGCGTTGACCCTGATGAACGGCTCCTCAAGGTCAGAGGAAAAGGGAAAAAAGAGCGAATTGTGCCCGTTGGCAGGCACGCCCTGAAAGCCATCAAACACTACCTGGAGGCAACGGAAAACCTGAGAAAAAAGGTTGGCGGAGAGCATGGGGGAAGCCCCCTGTTCATGAACCAGCGGGGAGGTCGCCTTTCACCCCGAAGTATCCGGAGGATACTGAAGCGCTATGTCAACGAGTGCGGCCTCTCTCCTGAGATCAGTCCCCATTCCATGCGGCACACCTTTGCCACCCATATGCTCGAGGGAGGCGCTGATCTGAGATCGGTTCAGGAACTCCTGGGACATGAAAGCCTTTCCACGACACAAAAATACACCCATGTCACCCTGGACCGGCTGATGGAGGTCTATGACAAGGCGCACCCCAGGAGCCATTAGCGCGGATTTACGATGTGGAATTGGGTGCTTTGGCATTCGTGGGTATTCACGAACATGAGGAGGCAGTAAAATGCAAGAAGGACGTCCCAGGATAAGGGCCACAACGATCCTTGCGGTGAGGACGGGTGGAAGGGCGGTCATGGCAGGTGACGGCCAGGTCACGCTCGGGGAGACCATCATGAAGCACAAGGCGAACAAGGTGCGCTTCATGTTCCGGGACACCGTCCTGGTGGGATTTGCAGGCGCCGCGGCGGACGCGTTCAACCTGTTCGAGCGGCTGGAGGGAAAACTCGAAACCTACGGCGGAAACCTGACCAGGGCAGCGGTGGAGCTTGCGAAAGACTGGCGGACCGACAAGATCCTGAGAAAACTGGAGGCCCTTCTCCTGGCCACGGACATGGAGCATACCCTCATCATCTCGGGCACCGGCGACGTCATTGAACCGGATGAATGCGTGGCGGCCATCGGTTCCGGTGGGCCCTATGCCCTGGCAGCGGCCCAAGCTCTTGTGGAGCACTCCGATCTGGACGCGGTTGCCATTGCCCGTGAGGCCATGCGTATAGCGGGATCTATTTGCCTTTACACCAATGATCAAGTGACCGTAGAGGAATTAAAAGCATGAAAGTCTTGACCCCCAGAGAGATTGTCTCGGAACTGGACAAATATATTATCGGGCAGCATGATGCCAAACGCTCGGTGGCTATCGCTTTGAGAAACAGGTGGCGCCGCCAGCAGGTCTCCCCCGATCTCAGGGACGAGATCGCCCCCAAGAACATTATCATGATAGGGCCCACCGGCGTTGGGAAAACAGAGATCGCCAGGCGTCTGGCCCGATTGGCCAATTCTCCTTTTCTCAAGGTGGAGGCCACCAAGTTCACCGAAGTGGGTTATGTGGGAAGGGATGTGGAGTCCATGGTTCGCGACATCACGGATCTTGCCGTCAACATGGCCAGAAAGGAAGAACAGGAAACAGTCAAGGTCAAGGCAAGGGAAGTGGCGGAGGAACATCTCCTGGATATCCTCTTGCCCAAGAAAAGGGATGATGCGAGGGAGGAAGGGGAAGGCGAAAAGGAAAAGGTCCTGGAAGTGGTCCGTGTGGACAAAGTGGAGACGCCTTCCACCAGAGAAAAGCTCAGGCGGATGCTGAGGGAAGGCAAACTGGATGAGCGTTTTGTGGAACTGGAGGTAAGCAACAGGAATCTGCCCATGGTGGAGATTTTTTCCAATGCCGGCCTTGAAGAGATGGAGTTTAATGTCAAGGAGATGTTCGGCAACATCTTCCCATCCAAAAAGAAAAAACGTCGGGTAAAAATCCCGGAGGCCCTGGAAATTATTTTTCAGGAAGAATCCCAGAGATTGATTGACATGGATAAGGTGACTGAACGGGCCATCCGAATGACCGAACAGAGCGGAATAATCTTCCTGGATGAACTGGATAAGATTGCCGGGGCCGAATCCGGGTACGGGCCGGATGTTTCCCGAGAAGGGGTCCAGCGGGATCTGCTCCCCATCGTGGAAGGCTCAAAGGTGACCACCAAGTACGGAATGGTTAAGACGGATCACATCCTGTTCATTGCCGCCGGTGCCTTTAACGTGAGCAAACCGTCAGACCTGGTGCCGGAACTCCAGGGGAGGTTCCCCATCCGGGTGGAACTGGATTCCCTCTCCGAAGAGGACTTTGTCAGAATCCTTACCGAGCCGCAGAACGCCCTGATAACGCAGTACATGGCCCTGTTGAAAACAGAAGGGATCGAACTCCAGTTTAAAGAAGATGCCATCAAACAGATCGCCTCAATGGCGAGCAGCGTCAATGAGCGTACTGAAAACATCGGTGCCCGCAGGCTCCACACCGTGATGGAGAAGCTGCTGGATGAGATATCCTTTGACGCCCCCGATATGCCGGACGAGAAGGTTATCATAACCGACGCATATGTTCGCGAGAAGCTGGAGGACATCCTGGAGGACGAAAATCTGAGCCGGTATATACTGTGAGGCGTAAGGCATAAGGCATAGGGCGTAAGGCGTAAGGCTTAGGGTTCGAGGCAAAGGCGAACGACATAGAGGCATTGACCAGTCCGCTGGAGACTGGAGACGAGAGACTGGAAACTGGGAAATCGGGGAACAGGCTCAACCGGCCAACGGGCACAACGGGCGAACCGGCCAACCGATTGGATGGAGGCCGGATGGCGTTAGAGGGGACAGGGCTGAATGATTACGCACAATGACAGGGCCAAGGTCCTCGTGGAGGCCCTGCCCTTTATCCAGCGATTCAACGGCGCCACTGTTGTCGTCAAGTACGGCGGGCATGCCATGGCGGATGAGCAGCTCAAGAGGGATTTTGCCCTGGACATCATCCTGATGAAGTATGTGGGCATCAACCCCATCGTCGTCCATGGGGGGGGACCTCAGATTGGGGCGCTCCTGGAGAAACTCTCCATAGAGCCCCATTTCGTGGATGGTATGAGGGTCACAGACCAGGAAACCATGGATGTGGTGGAAATGGTCCTCGCCGGAAAGGTCAACAAGGAAATCGTCAGCCTGATCAATGGCAACGGTGGACGGGCCGTGGGTTTGTCCGGGAAGGACGGGAAGTTAATCACGGCAGAAAAAATGTCCTATCTGAAACGGGGGAACGATGATCAACCGCCCGAAATCATCGATATGGGCCTGGTGGGTGATATTACCGCCGTGGACAACCGGATCCTGATCGGCCTGGTTGAAAGAGGATTCATACCGGTGATCGCACCGGTGGGAGCCGGACTGGGGGGGAAACCTACAACATCAATGCCGATCTTGTGGCCGGACACATTGCCGCTTCTCTCCATGCGAAAAAGCTGGTGCTCCTCACGGACACGGACGGCGTCCGGGACAAGAAAGGCGGGTTGATTTCAAGCCTTAAGATAGAAGAGGTCAACGGGCTCCTTGAAAATGGAACCATAAGTGGTGGTATGATCCCGAAAGTGACTTGCTGCGTGAAGGCCCTGGATGGCGGTGTTGAGAAGGCCCATATTATTGATGGACGCGATGAGCACGCCATTCTGCTGGAAATACTTACGGAGCGGGGCGTCGGCACGGAGATCGTGCATTGAAAGCGGGTTTATGCCGCGAGCGGCAGCCTATGAGGTACGAAGAGGAGCCTAACCTGACACTCTTTTTCAGACCCTTTCTAAACACTTCGGAGGGGATGGACGCCGATTTGGGGTTTAGCGTAAATTCATAGAAGCGCGTGGGGTTTGGGAGGCGTAAACCCCAAATAGTCGTCCATGTCGGTGTTTGGTGCCAAGTGCACTATGAGAAAGGGTCTGAAAAAGAGTCTCACGCCTGGCTCCTTGACTCCGGCGGATGAGACGACTTCGTTGGAAGAGGCCTAAGGCCAAAGGCGTAAGGCATAAGATGTTTTGTGGCCAGGGAGCATTCTTACGATTTTTTGTGCGTCTTGAGCCCTGCGACTCTATAGAGGAGGATCAATAGACCATGGTTGGGACAGAAGAAATGACGACCATGCAAAGGGCCGACACCTACATGTTCCAGACTTATGCGCGTTTCCCCGTCACGCTTGTAAGGGGCGAAGGGTGCCGGGTCTGGGATGAAGAAGGGCGCGAATATCTGGATTTTGTGGGCGGCATTGCGGTCTGCGCCCTGGGCCACAGCTCACCTGTGGTCAGCCGCGCTCTGGCCATTCAATCCAACACGCTCGTGCATGTCTCAAACCTCTTCTACACCAGGCCCCAGACGGACCTGGCCGAACTCCTCGTCAGGAATTCCTTTGCCGACCGTGTCTTTTTTTCCAACAGCGGCGCCGAGGCCAACGAAGCGGCAATCAAGCTGGCCAGGCACTACGCCAAAGAAGAATTCGGAGAGTCCCGTTACAAGATCATCTCCATGGAGCACTCCTTTCACGGACGTACAATGGCGACCCTTTCGGCTACCGGTCAGGCCAAGGTCCGCAAGGGTTTTGATCCCATTCTGGATGGCTTCCGGTTTGTGCCCTTCAACGACCTTGCGGGACTGGAGTCCGCGCTGGACGAAACGGTCTGCGCTGTTCTTATCGAACCGATTCAGGGCGAAGGCGGAGTGATCTGTCCGGATCCGGAGTATCTGAAAGGGGTAAGAAGACTGTGCGACGACCATGAGACCCTCCTGATCTTTGACGAGGTGCAGGTGGGCATGGGACGGACCGGAAAACTCTTTGCCCACGAACACTTCGGGGTCACTCCTGATATCATGACCCTTGCAAAGGCCCTTGGCAATGGACTCCCGGTCGGGGCCATGCTTGCCAGAGAGAAATTCAGCGCAGCCTTCGGTCCCGGCAGCCATGCGTCAACATTCGGTGGGACGCCCCTGGTAACGTCCGTCTGCCTGGCGGTGCTGAAGTCTCTTATCGAGGAGGGCGTCATTGAACACTGCAGGAGCGTGGGTGACTATTTCAAGTCGAGGCTTTTGGAATTCAAGGAGAAATATCCCTTCATTCAGGAAGTGAGGGGGCTTGGGCTCATCCTGGGCATGAAACTGGACGTTCCCGGAGGACCCGTGGTGGAAGCCTGCAGGGAAAAAGGCTTTTTGATCAACTGCACCCAGGAGACGGTGCTCCGGTTTATTCCGCCCCTGATTATTCGAAGGGATGAAATCGACCGGCTCCTGGAGGAACTTGACAGGATTTTTGGAGAGATGTCGTGAAAAGGGATTTCCTGACCATAAGGGATTTGAGCAGGGAGGAGATAGACTGCCTCCTCGACAGGGCCTTGGAGATGAAAAAGTCCGGCAAAAAACTCGGGGCCCCCCTGGCCGGTTGCACCCTTGGACTCCTGTTTGAAAAGGCCTCCACGCGGACACGCGTCTCTTTTGAGACCGCCATGTTCAGGCTGGGGGGGCAGACCCTGTTTCTCAGCAGCCGGGATACGCAGATCTCACGGGGCGAACCGGTGAAAGACACGGCCCGGGTCCTCTCCAGATATGTGGATGGGCTGTGCGTTCGCACATTTTCACAGGAACTGGCGGCAGAAATGGCCCGGTGGGCAGATATCCCGGTAATCAATGCCCTGAGTGACAAGTACCATCCCTGTCAGGTTCTGAGCGATCTGTTGACGGTGAAAGAACGGAAGGGGGCGCTGGAGGACCTGGAGATTGCCTGGGTCGGGGATGGAAACAACATGGCCCAGTCATGGATAGAGGCGGCGCGTATTATGGGATTCAGGCTCTGCCTGGCATGCCCTGAAGGTTACGAACCGGACGATGATGTCCTTGCGGGCGCAGGGGAAAATATTCGACTCACAAGGAATCCGGAAGAAGCCGTGACAGGTGCCGACGTGATCAACACGGATGTCTGGGCCAGCATGGGACAGGAAGAAGAGCGTGCCGGAAGGCTCAGGGATTTTGAGGGGTTTGAGGCGACCCGGAAAATGGTGGAACTGGCTAAACCGGACGCCATCGTCATGCATTGCCTTCCCGCCCACAGGGGAGAGGAAATATCGGATGAGGTCCTTGAAGGGCCCCGATCGGTGGTGTTTGATCAGGCGGAAAACAAGATGCACCTCCATCAGGCCCTGCTGGAGTGGTTGATGAAGGGAAGGAGCGCTTAAATTGACTGAAAAAATAAGGAAAATCGTATTGGCCTATTCCGGAGGCCTGGACACGTCCGTTATCCTGACCTGGCTCAAGGAGACCTACCAGTGCCCGGTCGTTGCCTATGCGGCGGACCTGGGTCAGGGTGATGATATGGAGGAGATCAGGCAGAAGGCCCTGGCTACGGGTGCCGAGGATATCATCATCGAAGACCTGAGAGAGGAATTTGTCAGGGATTTCGTTTTCCCGGCCCTGAGGGCCAATGCAATCTATGAATCTCATTACCTGCTGGGAACCTCCCTGGCGCGTCCCCTGATCGCCAGGGGCCAGGTTGAGACGGCGAAAAAGTATGGCGCGGACGCGGTGAGCCATGGTGCCACGGGTAAAGGGAATGACCAGGTGCGCTTCGAACTGGGATATATGGCCCTGGAGCCCGGCCTCAAGATCATAGCGCCATGGCGTATCTGGTCCTTTAAAGGACGGGAAGACCTCATCGATTATGCACGCTCCAGGAATATCCCGATCCCGGTGACCAAGGAGAAACCCTATTCCAGTGACGCCAATCTCCTGCACATCAGTTTTGAAGGGGGGATACTGGAAGATACCTGGTGTGAACCTCCCGAAGAACTTTTTGTCATGTCCATGTCACCTGAAGAGGCGCCCGATGAAGCGACCTATGTGGAGATCGAATACAAGAGCGGCAACGCCGGTGGCAATAGACGGGAAGGCCATGGACACCGGCCGACTGCTGGCCCATCTGAACACCCTGGGAGGAAGGAATGGCATCGGGCGTGTGGACATGGTGGAAAACCGTTTCGTAGGGATGAAATCGCGGGGCGTGTATGAGACCCCGGGCGGGACCATCCTCAGGGTCGCCCACATGGCCATGGAATCCATAACCCTGGACCGGGAAGTCGTCCACATCACTGAAGGGCTGGTGCCCAAGTACGCCGAGATCATCTATTACGGTTACTGGTTTTCACCGGAACGGGAAATGCTTCAGGCCATGGTGGATGAAGCCCAGAAGAGGGTCAACGGGTTTGGTCCGCCTGAAGCTCTACAAGGGAAACTGCACGGTAGTTGGAAGGAAATCCGAAGCGTCCCTTTATCATCCTGGACTTCGCGACCTTTGAGAGTGACGAGGTCTATAACCAGAAGGATGCCGAGGGTTTTATCCGTCTCAATGGTTTGCGTCTGAAGATTGCCAGGCTCCTGGAACAGAATCGGGATCCGTCCGTGGCTGAGAGGAAATGCCGATGAGTGGAAAAGTCTGGGGTGGTCGTTTCAAGGAGGAGGCCGATGCCCTCGTGGATGAGTTCAACGCGTCCATTGATTTCGATCGCCGTCTCTATGAACAGGATATTTTGGGGAGTATGGCCCACTGCCGAATGATGGGCAACCAGGGGATCCTTTCGGAGGATGAGACCTCCGCTATCGTGGAGGCCCTGGAGAGATCAAGAGAGAGGTGGCCCACGGAGGGATACCCGTCAGCAGGGACTATGAAGATATCCACACTTTTGTGGAGCGGACCCTGATCGAGAAAATCGGTGTGGTGGGGGAAAAGCTTCACACCGGTCGAAGCAGAAACGACCAGGTGGCCCTGGACGTCAGAATGTACGTGCGGGACACCATCAAAAGGGTCGTCTCCGGCATTCGGGACCTCCAAAGGGTCCTTCTCGATCTGGCGGAAACCCATTCAGACCTGGTTATGCCGGGGTACACCCACATGCAGAGGGCACAACCCGTACTCCTCGCCCACCACCTGATGGCCTATTTCGAAATGCTGAGAAGGGATCTGTCCAGGCTTCGTGAGGCCTTTGAGCGTACCAATATCATGCCGCTTGGCAGCGCGGCGCTGGCGGGATCCACCTTTGACCTGGATCGGCATATGGTGGCGGAAGAACTGGGTTTTGATGCCATCAGCGGAACAGTATGGATGCGGTCAGCGATCGTGATTTTGTGCTCGATTTTCTCTATGCGGCCTCGGTCTTGATGATGCATTTGAGCCGCCTCAGCGAGGAACTGGTGCTCTGGTCCACACAGGAATTCGGCTTTGTCACCATCTCGGACGCCTTCTGTACGGGCAGCAGTATCATGCCCCAGAAGAAAAACCCTGATATCCCCGAGCTGATTCGGGGCAAAACAGGCAGGGTCTATGGAGATCTTATGGCACTCCTGACTACCATGAAAGGGCTTCCGCTTTCTTACAACAAGGATATGCAGGAGGATAAAGAGGCCCTCTTTGATGCATCGGATACCATTGAAGCGTGCCTCAAGATCATGACCCATCTCCTGAAAGAGACCTCTTTCAACGGGGATCGTATGAGAGAGGCTATCCGAAAGGGGTATCTGGAGGCCACCGACCTTGCCGACTACCTGGTGAGGAAGGGGGTCCCGTTCAGGCAGGCGCATGAACTGGTGGGAAGGATGGTCCTTCACGCCCTTGCAAGGGATAAAGAGCTGCGAGAGTTGAGCATGGAGGAAATGAAGGAGTTTTCCAGGCAGATCGGGCAGGATGTGTACGACTGGCTCGACCCGGTGTCCTGTATCCGGAAGAGGGAAATCTCCGGTGGTACAGGTCCTCTGGCTGTAAAGGAGCGCATCGAAGAGGCCAGAAGGGAGTTTGAAGGGTGAAAGACGGACGACGGGTTTTCCGGGTCTTGTTGCTGCTCCTTTTGCTCCTCTCTCCGGGGTGTGGAAAAAAAGCTCCCCCCTTTGTTCCCGGAAACGTTACCCCCTTGCGAGTAGCGGGCTTAAAGGCCCTGGCGGAGGGAGATCAGGTCCTGCTCACGGGCACCCTTGTTCCAGAGGGACACAGGGACATGGCAAAATTCGTTGGCGTGAAGTGTCGTGTCTACACCCTTCGCTATTCCGTGGAAGATGCTCCATGTGAAGGGTGTCCTTTGCCCTTTAAAGAGTATGAAGAAGTAGAGCGCGATGCCGTTGAAAGCGGATTGTTCCAATGCACTCTACCGTTGAGAAAGAAGCCAGGCATCTATTTTTTCAGGGTGCGTCTTGTGGACAGAAACGGGAATGTCGCCCCCCCCTCGGACACGGCGGAATTGAAGATACTTTGAGAGGTCCCGGAACGGGTAAGACCATGCACCATTTTCATTACAGAGACGGAGAATTGTATTGCGAGGAGACGCCTGTTTCCAGGATTGCAGAGGGCGTGGGAACCCCTTTTTATCTTTACTCGCATGCCACCCTGATACAGCACTTCAAAGCCTTTGACGGCGCCTTCGGGGACGTCAACCACCTGACCTGTTTTTCCATGAAATCCAATTCCAACCTTGCTGTCCTCAAGTTGTTTGCCCGTGAGGGGAGTGGTGTGGATATCGTTTCAGGGGGTGAACTCTACCGGGCGTTGAAGGCGGGCTTGCGTCCGGAAAAGATCGTCTACTCCGGCGTGGGGAAGCGGGATGAAGACATGAAGGCGGCACTTGCCTCCGGGATCCTGATGTTTAATGTGGAATCGTCCCAGGAACTCATGAGGCTGAATGATCTGGCCGGAGCCATGGGTACGAAAGCACGGATCGCAATTCGCGTCAATCCCGACGTGGACCCGAAGACCCATCCCTATATTTCCACCGGACTCAAGAAGAACAAGTTCGGCATCGATATCAGGGAAGCCCCGGAACAATACACGGTTGCATCAAGCCTGAAAAACATTGAGGTGCAGGGCGTTTCCTGCCACATCGGATCGCAGTTGACCCAGGTGGAGCCTTTCGTGGATACCATCAAGAGACTCGTGGAACTGTTGGAGCACCTGGAGAAGGCCGGTATACCCATTCGGTATCTGGACCTTGGAGGAGGTCTGGGAATCACCTATGACCGGGAGGCGCCGCCTCATCCCAGGGTCTATGCCGATGCCATCAAGGAACTCCTTTCCGATGTTGATCTCACCCTTATCCTCGAGCCGGGAAGGGTCATTGTGGGCAACGCCGGGATTCTCGTAGCCAAGGTGCTCTACACGAAGTCCTCCGCTGAAAAGAATTTTTTTATCGTTGATGCGGCCATGAACGACCTCATGCGGCCGGCCCTCTATGATTCCTTTCATGCCATTCAACCGGTGAGGAAAATGGATAGGAGGCAGGTCAGGGCCGATGTTGTAGGGCCGATCTGCGAATCAGGGGATTTTTTTGCCAAAGACAGGGATGTGGATGCCTTCGATCCCGGGGACCTGATAGCCGTTATGAGCGCCGGAGCCTATGGCTTCAGCATGTCCTCCAACGTACAATTCACGGCCGCGGGTGGCGGAAGTGATGGTCCGGGGAGACGGTTTTTTTACGATAAGAAAACGCGAGACCCATGAAGATCTCGTCAAAGGAGAACAAATTCCCGATTTCCTCATGAATGGATAGGAGACATGGAAGCGATTGAATTCTGGAAAATGAGCGGCAGCGGTAATGATTTCATCATTATTGATAACCGTGACGGGAAGGTGAAAGAGCAGGAATTGTCTTTCCTGGTTGAACGGTCCTGCCGGCGGCGTGAATCGGTCGGAGCCGATGGTGTCATTTTTGTTACCGGTTCGGATCAATATGATTTTGCCTGGCGTTTTTTCAACGCCGATGGTGGGGAGGCTGAAATGTGCGGTAACGGGGGACGGTGTGTCTCCCGTTTCGCCTACTTAAAGGGGATTGCCGGGCCGGAAATGACCTTTGAAACCCTGGCCGGCCCCATTTCCGCCACTGTGAACGGTCGAACGGTCAAAGTACTCATGCCGCAGTCCACAGGCCTTGACCTGGATTTGGGTATGGAACCCCTGGAGGGGTGGCTGAACGCGGGTTTCATCAATACCGGCGTTCCCCACGTGGTGGTGCAGGTCAAGGAGCTTTCCAACCACCCGGTCATAGAACAGGGCGGGACTGTCCGTTACCATGAGCATTTTGCCCCGGCGGGAACCAATGCCGATTTCATGAAAGTGCTTGGGACCGATTCTCTGGAGATAAGGACCTATGAACGCGGAGTGGAAGATGAGACGCTGGCGTGCGGCACCGGCGCCATTGCCGGCGCCCTTGTTGCGTCTGCCAGGGGGTTGGTGAAATCTCCGGTCGGGGTAAAGACCAGAGGTGGAGAGATCCTGACCATCTACTTCGAAAAGGAAGGTGAATCCGTCAAGAAGGTGTGGATGGAAGGGAATACCACTATCGTGTATGAGGGCGTCCTCCACGAAGAGGCCCTGTAATTTGAAATTACAGCCGGTCAAGGAGGTAACTTTGGTCTCAGTAGGAACCAAAAATCTTTTCATAAGCAAGTGATGAGGGAGGTTATCATGTTTAGAGGGTCCATTGTCGCTATAGTCACCCCCTTAAAAGGGGGGGACGTGGATGAAGAAAAATATCGTGAACTGATTGAATTTCAGATCCAGGGTGGTACCAGCGCTATCGTGCCCTGCGGAACCACCGGAGAATCCGCCACGCTGAGCATGGAAGAGCATGCGAAAGTGATCGATATCGCCATTCAAGCGGTAAACAAAAGGGTACCCGTTATTGCCGGGACAGGCGGAAACTGCACAAGAGAGGCGATCGAACTTACGGCGCATGCCAAAAAGTCAGGCGCCGATGCCACGCTGCAGGTGACACCCTATTACAATAAACCCACCCAGGAGGGCCTCTACCAGCACTTCAAGGCCATTGCGGATGCCGTAAGTCTGCCGCAGGTGTTGTACAATGTCCCCGGCCGGACCAGCGTGAACATGCTTCCGGAAACCGTGGGGCGCCTGGCCGACCTGCCGGAAATCGTCGCCATCAAAGAGGCGTCGGGCAACCTGGGCCAGATGGCGGAGATCGTAAGAATAGCCGGAGAAAGGATTACCTTGCTCTCGGGAGACGATATCCTCACCCTGCCGGTACTTTCCCTTGGAGGCAAGGGGGTGGTTTCCGTGGTGGCCAATATCGTGCCCGGAGATACGGCCGCCATGGTGAAGGCCTGGGAGGAAAACCGGGTTGAAGAGGCCAGGAGACTTTATTTCAAACTGCTGCCCTTGTGCCAGGCCATGTTTTTCGAGACCAATCCCATCCCGGTAAAGACCTCCCTGGCCCTGATGGGAAAGATAGGCCTTGAAATGCGGATGCCCCTTGTTCCCATGGCCCGGGGTAATCTGGAGCGTCTCAAAAAGGCCCTCGAGGACTACGGGTTGCTGTAATCATTAAGAACAGGCAGGAGGATACCCATGGTCAAGGCTATCGTAGCAGGCGCGGCAGGTCGGATGGGAAAGCGGATCATCAACATCATCCGGCAGACTCGGGGAATGGCCCTGGTCGGCGCCTTTGAGCATCCCGAGCACCCCAGTGTCCACAAGGATGCTGGGGAGGAAGCGGGTGTTGGAAATCTGGGTGTAGGTATTGAAGCATCTTTTGATGCCATTTCGAACAAGGGAGATGTCCTGATCGACTTTACCGCCCCTGAAGGAACCCTGAAAAATCTCCGGGCAGCGGTTTCCAGCGGATTGGCCATGGTCATCGGGACGACCGGTCTGAAGGGGGACCAACTGGAGGAGGCCAGGTCCCTTGCGGGAAGAATTCGCTGTGTCATGGCCCCCAACATGAGCGTCGGGGTCAACGTCATGTTCAAGGTGGCGGGTGAAATGGCGAAACTTTTGGGGAATGAATTCGATATGGAGATTCTCGAGACGCATCACCGTCTCAAGAAAGACGCCCCGAGCGGTACAGCCATGCACCTTGCTCAGATCCTTGCCGAGGGGGTAGGCAGGGACCTGGAAAAGGTAGGGATTTATGAAAGACGAGGGCAGATCGGCGCCCGGACGGATGAGGAAATTGGTATCCAGACATGGCGGGGAGGAGATATCGCCGGT